>CAVYVC010000036.1:0-336199 GCA_963771845.1 uncultured Alphaproteobacteria bacterium
CCAGCCCGAGCATCCTACCCGCTGGAGTCTTCGGCGCGCGCCACTGACTGAAGAACCCGATCACAGCCAGCCGCCTTGAGCCGTTCCACCTGACCGTCATAGTCCTGATCGAGGCTCGAAACACGGGCATATTCTATTGAAGGCATTGGGAAATCCCTCCATTTTGAAAAGCGGATATATGAAATATAGAAATGCCCATAGGATATTATGCACTTTTGGGGTTTGTAGGGACCGGGTGGCGATTTGTCCTAGCCTGGATTTCCACGGAACGAATTCGCCTAACAGCCAGACGGCGCCAAGCCAATCGGCTGAGTCGCTGGCCTGCCGAACCCGTTATGTGGATTGGTGCGCTGATAGAGCATTTTGCGATTCTCTCATGACCCATCGGCTGCGATGAGCGAAACTTACCCTGCCGCACCGCTCTACGAGAACCTCCTGTGGCACAGGCCTTTCTGGGATTCCTGTCGGAATTGGTGTAGCTGCGTCTTGAACACCGGTCTGGCATATACGGCTCGCAAAAATGTCTATCAGCGCACCATTCTGCCTAATCTCCCCAGAAAAATCCTGAGTCCGATGAATCCCTTAGCCGCGTATTTCGTTAGGGGAATCTGGTGCCGTGGAAATCCAGGCTAGATCAAAGCTGTCCTACGGCGAGCATGCAAAATATAGGTTAGGAGGTACGCATGACACCCCAAGACCCTAACGATGAAACCATAAGCAACCCAAACGATCCTTGGCAGAGGCATTGGGGCATGGGCAGCGTTATTACCAGTCTCGTTGCCATCGTGATCATGGGCGGCATTCTTGCATTCGGAGTAATGCACCTTTGAGGAGGGTTTATTTGGTGGCTGTTGTTGCCGAGAACGACAGCTACCAATTTTTTTGTTAGTTGCGTTTTGTCAGTTGGAATTGGTTGGAGATTAGCATCCGTGGACGAACCATCCAGATAGATGAATTGGTACAAGCGATTCGTGGCTGGGAAGCGAGAGTAAGGCGCTTAGAATCTAGGCTCCGGAAATAGAATGCCAATCGACTCCGGCATTCGTAACTGGCCCCTCATTTTACCTCTTTGCTGAAAATTCAGCTTCCCGTCTGTGGTTATGATTTGGGGTGCGCCTATGGCGAAACCATTTACGGTTTGCGCTTTGCGCATCATTTCTACGGCTGTAGGGACAGGAATTGAGCCCTACTTTGAGAAATCGATTGAGCAAGGTCTGACTGAGCTTATTCGTGGCCATCACTTGCAACAAGCGGTAAGTCCGAAAGCTGCGGTTGCTGCACCAGCAGACGCGAATGTCGAAGTGCTTGGCGACAGAGTTAAATGCGATGTTCGATACCAGACTTGAAAATACCGCCCGACGAGTATCAGTCATTCAAACGCAAGTGCATGGGTGAAAAATACTCGGACAACGACTAAGGTCATTCTCATCCCCTCCGGCGGGACTTGTGCCGGGGCTTGCATAGGGCGTTGTAATGTCCGCCGATTGAGGAAAAGCGCCGTCAATGTTGCGGTGCGGCAATCTCGGGTTTTGGACCCGAAGCTGTCAATCGCCAGTCAAAATTGCTGGGATGCACCATGCAACTCGAAATCAACGGTGTAGTAGGGTGCGGTCGTCGGTATGAGGGGATTCATGAGGCGACGAGAGTTCGGCGCTGCGGTGTGGTCGGTCCCGGCGCGCGACGAGCGGGTACGGCAGATCGGCGTGCTGATGCCGGTTTAGGGGCTGATTTAAGCGAAAGGGGAAGCAAATGGATAAACTCACCCGACTCTATGCGCAGTTATTAGACGCCTCGAAGGCTGAGCGGGAAGCCAATATCACGACGCACAAGCTCCGCAACAGCCGCATTAAGCATTCGCTCGGTTGGCGAAAGAAGCTCCAGGAGACTAACAAGGCAACTCCACTCCCAAAAGTGCCATTGGATTTTCTAACCATCGGCGACTTTTGGTTTGAATACCCATTGTACAACGAAATCATATCATTTCAGAACAATGCGATCGTTGCAAAGCCGCAGCTCGGTTCAATGGGAAGTCCGCCGCCGCAAATCTTAAATCAGGCGTTGCACGGCCAGGCAACGACCGCGGTATTGTCGTGGGAGAACCAAGAACAAATGATGTCGGTCCTGCAGGATCCCGACCAATGGCTGAACGAGGAAACGGGATTGCCGGATGCAATTCTTATATCTGCCGGAGGTGATGATTTGGTGGGAGACCAATTGGCGATTTATGTAGATTACGGTGGCGGAGGTCTGAACTTGAGACGCTTTCAGGGAGTGCTCGATTCCGTTCAAGCCTCGTACCTGGACTTATTTGCCTTCCGCGACCTCTTCGCAAAAGGTGTACCAGTCATTGGCCATTGCTATGACTACGCAATTCCAAATGACGTCCACCCCATTTGTACGAAATCGGCTTGGTTGTGGCCTTCGCTCAGTTTTGCGGGATACGACTACAATACTGGATTGCAAGTCATCACCCAGATGATCGATAGATTTCATGACATGCTTGCGGGCCTTGCCGCCGATCCCACTAATAACTTCAGCTTCATCGATACGAGAAACACGCTAACACGCGATGCTATGCAGCCGAACGGTTGGGCAAACGAGATACATCCTTGGTATACTGGCTTTACTGCTCTGGCCAATAGATTCTTGGTCGGCCTTAGAGCGATGCCAGCTTTCAGAAATAGAATATAGGTCACGTGCCGGGCTCGTTGATCTTGGCAGTGGCGTTGGCACAAAGTGTGAGTGCGTTCGCCCGACGCATCGTTTTGGGCTGTTCATGACCCGGAGGCGACTATCAGCCCGGTCGGGGAACAGCTATCATCCATGCCTATTGGCGGAATTCCAGGGAAACGATCGTGAAAATTGATGGACGCTGTCACTGCGGTTACGTGACCTTCGAGGCCGAAGGCGATCCCGAAACGACGACCATTTGCAACTGCACAGACTGTCAAACCATGAGCGGCGCTCCGTTGCGAGCGGTCATTATTACTCGTCCAGGCACGTTCGTGCTCCTATCCGGCAAACCGACAGAATATCGAAAGACCGCAGATAGCGGAAACGTCCGCCTGCAAGGTTTTTGCCCTCAATGCGGGACGGCGCTCTATGCAACGTCGGTTGGCGATGAGCCAAAAGCCTACAACGTGCGGCTTGGATCGGTGCGCCAACGAAATCAATTGGTGCCACGCCGACAGATATTTGTTCGCTCGCAGCAGGCATGGGTCAACGACCTCACCTCGATCACGAAATTTGATGGCATGCCGCATTGACCCGACCCTCCGGCATAGAATTCCAGTTACGGACTGAGCTGGTCCGAGCTTGGAATAGCAGCGACCATTGAGCGGATAAAAAAGGGGAAATTAACGAGCTTCGCTCACAAACCAAATTTGGGGCACACCTTTGACTCCGGCCTTCCCCATCACCTCCTTTAATCGAGCGCTAGAGGCGAAGCTTTTGGCGCTTTCCACTGTTGAGAAGTCGTGCCAGACAGTCACATCATTGGGATCGTCTATGGATTGAAAAACAGCATGAGCTGTCACACCCAGCTTTCTTCGCTCTGCATCAAAATCGTCATATGCCTTTCGCCACGTCCTGTAATCGGCAACATTATGTCGAACAAACAGTCGCGTCATTTGGTTACTCCAGCTCGATGAGGCTTCGCACCAGCGTACCGGCCCAGGGGAGGAGCGTCCAGCCTCGCGGCAGCGGCCCTGTTTCGTTGAGCCTTGATGTCTGCTCCTGGCACTCAACGGCGGTTTGTTGGACTTAGCTTTATGGCCGGAATCGAAGGTGCTGCGGACTTGTTATGGATTGAGATCCAATCGACGTGAATGACCAAAACGGACGTGGATTTGCGACCTCAATCCTCACTGCGGGCCGCCTCTGGCGTCCAGTTGCACCGCCGTCGCGCTAGCCGGTTTTGCGTTGTCTCGCCCTCAAAACTCGTGGCCGTCTCGACGACTTGCGACCGATCTATGTCGTCAAAGGTGTTTACGTTGAACACGGCGTATCGAATCCCCTCGATCGTGCATGTCACGATTGGAATCGCGCCGCAGGTCGCGCAAACATGAAAATCTGCGGTTTTTGTTCCGAACCGATATCCAGTCACCCGCGAGTGGTCGTCGATCCGCAGATAAAACCGGCCATCTGGATGCGAGGTCCATGCCGCCCTGTGCTTTGTGCATAGACCGCAGCTACAAGCGCGGACCGGGATAGCAGGCCCGGAACCGGGCCAGTCGAGTGTGACTCGGATATTTCCACAATGACAGCTTCCGTGGATGCGGCGATAGGAGGCCGGATCGTACATGTCAGTTTGGCGTAGCAAAGGCTGGATTCACCCGGACGATCCGCGGGGACTGGTTCCAATGGTACTGCCGCTATTACATGTTCACGTATGGCCGCATAACGTAACTCAGCTTTGGTCAAAAACATTCTCGCGTAGGACGCTTGTTTGCCGACGCATACGGGAGTGCTATTGTTCCGTTTGGAAAACTTGAGGAGAGGGTGCCCTGCGACACATTTCGCTGACAGTCGGGTGTTTGGTCGTTTTCGCTTCAGGATTGGCAGTTGCCCAACAGCACAGTATGCCTTCCGGAAAAATGACAGATGAGGAGATCATTAAAGCGCGATGTCCGCTGCCCCGCAAACAATCGGAAAAGACGCTACAATCATTAAAGCGAGCACAGAATTAGGTTCCATGGGGTAAACAATTGCTGGACCGTCATGACGGTCCAGCAAAATAAATGTCGGGCAACGTGGAACTTGAGAAACGCGCGAAGCGAGTTCTAGCGGCTTTCGCCTACCTTTTGTATGCAGTTGCAAGAAAAACTGCGAGTATGTCCTTATCGACGCGCATATCCCACGCCGAACTCAACATTTTTTCCGATTCGATGGTTCGTGCTTCTATGTAATTAGCATGCCATCTTTTTTTCAATTCTTTGATCGTATTACTAATTCGCGCAGCATCAACGTGGCGACCATCGGTCCCAATACTATAGAGCAGAGAGACCAGGCGAATATCTTTGCTTGAACGAGAGAGGAGCTTACTTGTTCTAAAATACAACATATTATTGAGAAAACGTACGATGAATGATAAAACATCGTCACCTTTCCTACCGACCCCGCCAAGCTTCGCTATCATTAAACTGTAAATGCCCAACAGGCGCTCTTTATTCTGAAGCTCTACTTGTAGAATATGCCGGATCGACTCTGGCGTTATCGCTCTCTGTTTAAAGAGGCCAAATACTAGTTGCAGAAAATCAAATGTGGATGTGACTGCATCAAACATATCATCATTCTTAATTATTTGGATGAGACGATTCCGAGAAATATTTTCGTATTGACGAACTGCTTCCAACTCTTCTCGTATCTTTGCGTATTTCTTTTTTGCCTTTAGCCCATCTTCGCGGATTCGATGCCGGATTTGAGAATTTTTGCGCGTCAAGTGTTTGATGTGCAAGGGGCGGACTGGTCGAAAGCGAGTGTAGTGAAGACCTACTCTCTTGCGGGACGCGAGGGAAGGTTTCATTCCGGCGCATGTTCTTGCGCCAAACGATTCGGAAGAAGGATGGGAAGGAGCACCGCTACTTCAGCGTTGTCGAGAATAAACGCGTGGCCTGCGGACGCGTGGTGCAGCGGCATGTGCTGTATCTGGGCGAGATCAACGACACGCAGGAACTGGCGTGGCGCAAATCGATCGAAGTCTTTGACGAGAGTGCCGCTCGGCCGCGGACGCTGTCGCTGTTTCCCGAGGATCGCTGCGAAGGACTGCTGCCGGATGGCTCGATCATCCGCCTGAAGCTGTCGCAGGTGCGGCTGTGTCGGGCGCGGCAGTGGGGCGCATGCTGGCTGGCAACTGACGCTGTGGCGGGAGCTGCATCTCGACCGGTTCTGGGGAGAGCGGCTGCCGGCCAGCCGCAAGGGGACGCGCTGGGATCAAGTTCTATTCGTGTTGACAGCGTACCGGCTGCTGGCACCGGGCAGCGAATGGCGATTGCACCGCGAATGGTTTGAGCGCAGCGCGCTGGCAGATTTGCTGGGCGCGGACTTTGCGTTGGCGGAGATCCACAAGCTCTACGCTTGTCACGACCGGTTGCTTGCACACAAGCAACCGCTGTTCGACCACTTGGTCGGACGATGGCGCGATTTGTTCAACGTCAGCTTTGACTTGCTGCTGTACGATCTGACCAGCACTTATTTTGAGGCCGATCCGCCGTTTCCGGAAGACGACAAGCGCCGCCACGGATACTCGCGCGACCATCGGCCCGACTGCGTGCAGGTGGTCATCGCGTTGGTGGTGACGCCCGAGGGGCTGCCGCTGGCCTACGAGGTGATGCCAGGCAATACCCGGGATAACGCAACGCTGCGCGGCTTTCTCGAGGGGATTGAACGCCAGTACGGCAAGGCGCGGCGCATCTGGCTGATGGACCGCGGCGTTCCCACCGAGGAGGTTTTGGGCGAGATGCGCGCCTGCGATCCGCCGGTGCAATACTTGGTGGGCACGCCGAAGGGACGATTGACCCGCCTGGAGCAAGACCTGCTTGCCAAGCCATGGCAGCAGGCGCGGCCGGGAGTCGAGCTGAAGCTTCTGCCGCAAGATGGCGAGCTCTACGTCTTCGCTCAGAGCCGTGATCGCGTGGCGAAGGAGCGAGCGATGCGTCGACGCCAGCTCAAGTGGCTATGGAAGCGGCTCACAGAGATCGCCGCCATGAAGCTCACCCGCGAGGAGCTATTGATGAAGCTTGGTGCCGCCCGCAGCCATGCCCCGACGGCTTGGCGCTTGGTGGCCGTCAAAGTGCCCAAGGGTAGCACGACGTTGAGCTATCGGCTCAAGCGCGACAAGCTGCGGCAAGCCCGTCGGCGCGAGGGCCGATATCTCCTGCGCACCAATCTTACCGAGAGCGATCCAGCGCAGCTGTGGAGCTACTATCTGCAATTGGTCGCGATCGAAGAAGCCTTCAAGAACCTCAAGGGCGATCTCGCGATCCGGCCCATCTTCCACCAAGATGAGCCACGCGTCGAAGCGCACATCTTCATCGCCTTTCTGGCCTATTGCCTCCACGTCACGCTACGCCGGCGCCTGCATGCTCTGGCGCCTGGACTCACTCCACGCAGCGTATTGGAGAAGTTCGCCGCCATTCAGATGATCGATGTACACATACCAACAACAGATGGCCGTGAGCTCGTGCTCACTCGCTATACCGAAGCGGAGCCGGAGCAGAAGCTGCTGCTCGACAAGCTCCGGCTCGAACTGCCAGCTCAGCCACCCCCGAAAGTCACCGCCGGGCCACCACGGCCGTAAGCGCCCCTGTAGTGAAGACCTTTGGGGGGCACACGAAGCGATATCAACTACTTAGAGTCTTTAAATTTTGCAAATTCGCGAAGTTGGGTTAGGTGAGAAGGGCGAAGCATGTACCGAGACATCACTGCAATTAGATTGAGTATGTCAAAGTCTTCTGACCGTAACACTGGATGTTTCAGAAATCTCCTGCCATTGGAGATCGTCGATCAACCACGAGGGTTGTTCAGGTTTCTTCTCCACGCTTACGGTCATTGAGAAGGCTCGATTTTCGGATGTGCCAAATGTGTGTTAGCTAGTCCATCGATGAAATCCGCCCAAGCTTGCATCATCTCGCGACGTTTAGGCAGGTATTGTGCCCGATGATATGCTCCTCGGACTTTATTTCTTTCTTGATGCGCCAACTGCCGCTCAATCACATCTGCCTCGAAGTCTAATTCCTCATTTAGCAAGGTCGATGCTGACGACCGAAACCCGTGAACGGTTGAGCGTTTATGATAGCCAAGCCGATACAGTGCATAGAGTAGCGTGTTTTCGGACATCGGCTTATGGGGGTTCTTCTCATTCGGGAACAAGAATTCTGACATGAATGTGAGGTTGTTCAATTCGTCGATAATCCTCAAAGCCTGATGGGAAAGGGGCACGATGTGCTCTTCTCCCATTTTCATTCGCTCGGCTGGAATCTTCCATGTCGATTTATCAAGATCGAACTCGGACCATTTCGCCGCGCGAAGCTCTATGGTTCGGGTAAATGTGTAAGCCATCAGCAGCAATCCGCACCGGGTAATCATGCTGCCATCATACGAGCTAATGCGCCGCATCAATTCACCGAACTCGTCGGGCTTCGTCAAAGCCGCAAAATTACGAGGTCTGTGAGATTTGAATGTACCTCGCAAAGGAGCGGCGGGATCACCTTCCGCCCGACCTGTTGCAATGGCATGTCGAAACACACCGGATGCCCACATTCGGACCTTGCGCAATGCAGCTAAAGTCCCACGCTTTTCCATGAGGAGCAGAGCATTGCGCATGGTCGGGACGTCGATGGATCGCACCGAAAGACAGCCAATCTGAGGGTAGAGATTTGCTGCCAGTGCGGACTGCACAGCTTCAACATACGTTGGTGACCACTCGTTGCTGTGTGATTCGATCCATTCTTCCGCAATGGCCTGAAAGGTTTCAGCCGAGTTGCTTGCCCGCGACCTTCGTCGTTCAGCAACTGGGTCAACCCCCTCCCTAATCAACCGCCGCGCCGTGAGGGCTTTTTCGCGGGCGTCCGTGAAACTCACCTCGGGATACACGCCAATAGCGAAAACTCGTTCTTTGCGGCCAAGGCGGAATTTCAGACGCCAATAACGCGACCCGTTGGGGTGAATGTGCAGATAAAGGCCACTGCCATCATGGACCTTGCGAGGCTCTGATCCTGGCTTGAGGTGGCGGACTTTGGCGTCTGACAAAAGATCGCGTGCCATCGGGGGTTCCAGGGGCACGGGGAAATATACCCCCACTCGGGTTTTGGATACCCCCAAAAATACCCCTACCCGTTCTGGATTTCAATGGGCCGTCGAGAATGCTGCGGGACGCAAGATACTGGAAATAAAATATATTTCTGGAACTTTTAGACGTTCTGGGACTACCCTGGACTACATCGTGGCGGAGAGGGAGGGATTCGAACCCCCGATACGGTTACCCGTATGCCGCATTTCGAGTGCGGTGCTTTCAACCACTCAGCCACCTCTCCAAGCCTTGAAAAATAAGTGGTTTTTCGTTCGTGGTTGAGAACGAAATAACCCATTTGCTACCGCTTTGCTACCCTTTCGCTTTTCCAGCCCGTTCCATGGCAGCCCGAAGCGCCTGATCAACCCGCTGTGCGGCCTCATCCTGCATTCCGGGAAGCACATGGCTGTAGAGGTCGAGGGTGATGGCAATGCTGCTGTGCCCGAGCCGCTCCTGTGCGACCTTCGGGTGGATGCCGCCCTTCAAGAGTTGGGTGGCGTGGCTGTGCCTATAACCGTGAGTGGGCTGCATTCGCTTGAAGCCATGTCGATCAAGCAGTTTCCGGCCGGCGTGCGTCAGGCTGCGTGGCTGCATCGGTAAGCCATCCTCGCGCATGACGACGTGGTGGTCATCCGTCAGCCGTATGCCAAGCCGCAGCAAATGCTCCGCCTGTTTGATCCGGTATCGGCGCAATTCGTCAATAACCAGCGAAGGCAGAACTACCGAGCGGCCCTTGCCGTTCTTTGGCGGCTTCTCGCGCACCGCGTCTTTCGTCTGCTCGGCGCTGAGGACTACAGCCAGCGTCCCGCGCTCAAGATCAATGGCTCGCCAGTACAACGCCGCAATCTCGCCACGACGCAAGCCGCACAGCGCCCCAAGCAGAACTGGAATGAACATGCTGGTTCCTCGCGCCGCTTCAATAAGAGCAGCCGTTGGATCTGCATCGAGGGCGACCATCTCCTTGCGTTCCACTTTGGGCGGATCGACGACATCAGCCGGGTTGCGGCCCAGCAGCTCCCACAGCACCGCCTGTGCGAGCGCCTGACGCAACACGCGATGCATGTATAGGACGGTCTTTGCCGACAAGCCGCCCTTGCCGTCGCGCCGGCCACTCTTGAGCGCCTTGGCATAGGCTTGCGAAATCATCACTGGCTGCAGCTTGGCGAGCGCGGTGCTTCCGAGCAGTGGCGCGATGTTCTTGGTGACCAGCTCGCTATAGCGCTCGTGGCTGCGGGGCGTCAGTTGCGCCCGCATGTGATCAATCCAGCGATCGAGAAACTCCGCTACCGTCGTCTTGTTTGGCGCCAGATTGACCTTGCCGGCCTTGTGCTCGCCGATGAGTCGAGCGCATTCGATCTGCGCTTCCCGCTTCGTCCCCTTGAATGAGTGCCATTTGCGCTTCCTCCGACCTGAAGTCGGGATCCTTGGCATCGACGACGACGGCCCAACGGCCCGGCGATCGCTGGCGAATGTGTCCCCTCACGACTGGTCTCCTTCGATGTTTTTGTCTGGGAAATCCCCGGCTGCCCGGGCGTCCTCCGCGTCTCTCTCTTCCGAGTCGGCCACCACCGCTTTTTCCTGTGGCGTCAGGTTGGAATGGGATTCCAGTATGGTGAGGAGCCTCAGGCGCTCCTCCCGCCACTTGTCGAGGTCTTCCCGCCACTTGTCGCGCCCGTAGACGAGAGAATCCTCTAGCCGGCGTCCGATCTCGTCGTTTACCGAGCGGGCATGCCGCTTTGCCTCGCGTTCGAGCTTGCGCAAGACGTCTGGTTTGAGGCGGAATTTGACCTGAATAAGTGTCTCTTGACCCGCCATTTTGTGATGTCCTCCCGCACTACTCCGGAAAATCTAGCACGAAAATAAAAGTAACGCCAGCGGTACTTGACCCCTTGAAATAGAAAAATGTTGGTCATAATTCTCCAATCTAAAGTACCGCCAGCGGTACATGGACGGAGAATTCAAGATGAAGGACGAAAACGACGAAAAGCCCTGGACGATGCCGCTGCCTAAGTTTGGCAAGCGGTATTACCTCCTGGGGCGCAGCGCTTCCTACGCGGCTGCTGCGCGCGGCGACATTCCGACCATCAAGGTTGGCGGGAAGATCCTGGGTTTACCCAGGGTAGCCGAGGCGCAGCTCACACGCGGTGAGGATTCCGCCGCCTGAATACGAAGCCCCGACAGTGTTCGCTGCCGGGGCTTTATTCGTTTCGATCCGGTCATTGCGACCGCCCGGATCGGAAGGCTGGCAGAGCCAAGCCCCAGGTCGCTCAACCTGAAAGGACTACATGCATGTCATATATACCCCTGACCTTCCCCGGTGCAACCGTCAGTCGGCCGATTACTGGCCGTTACCTCGCGCACAATCACCTGCCAGCACGTCGGCGTGCACTGCTTGCCGGCGATCTCGCAACTGGCAAAGTGCACTTGGTCAACCCGACCATTTCGCAGGCCGCGCTGCTCGCGCGCGTGTCGATTCCGTACGCGGCAGCGGGCAGAACCGTCACCTATAGTCGGCCGCATCTGCGAGGGCCCGTTGAGAACGGCGAGCGATCGTTGCTCGAGGCAGCGGATCGCAAACCATCGGCGGGAGAGCTGTTGGCCAAGGCGTGGTCGTTGGCGACTCCGGCGGAGCGGATTGCGTTCATCCGCCTAACTGGACCGGATGCGGTGTTCGACGTCGCGGTCGAAGCCGCCTGAGACTTCTTCGGCGCCGCTCGCGAGGGCGGCGCCTTCTCTTTGGGAGAGACGCCGATGCTCGACCCTGTAACGAGGCAGCATAAGAGCCGGGATCCGCACGAGCGGCGTAATCCACGCCGGACCATTCGTTATTTGTATGACGGAAGGGACATGGCTGGCGTCGTCGAGGAAGTCGACGACAGGTTTGTCACTTGGGATGCTCGCGGCAACCTCATCGGCAAATTTAGGTCGTTAACCGCCGCTACGCGTTCACTGCCGCCTAGGGGGTCGGAATGAGCGCGGTGGTTGTCCCATTTCCCCTCCGGCGGCGATTCGGCATCGTCGTTATGCGCGACGAAGACGGCTGTTGGCTTGTCCTGCGTCGTTCGTATGGGTGGTTACACACCAACATTCGGGATGCCTATGAAGAGGCGCGGCAACTTGCCCGGCAGGACGCCGTTCACATCGTGGTGCAGTCATGACCCTGGCCAGCACCATCACACCGCCCGCGCCGGCGCTTGCATTGGATCAGGCGAGGCTGTTCCTCAAGCTACTTGATCCGAATGCAAAACGATTCACGTTCCAGACTTTTCAGGACAAGAAGCCGGTCACAAAGCCCGAACTCACCAGGGTGACCGAAGACAAGCAGCAAGTGGCGCAACTGCATGCGCATGGTGCCGGTGTCTACATCACTGTGAACGAGACTGACGGCAGGGGTCGCTGTAGCGACAACATCATCCGCGTCCGCGCAGTCTGGCAGGAAGATGATAATTCGCACGATGGCCCGTTCCCGCTCGCGCCATCCATGGTCATTGAAACGTCGCCTCGTCATTTTCATCGCTATTGGCTCGTTGCCGATGACTGGCCGGCGGACCAGCAAGGGCGTGCTCACTTTGCTTCCGTCATGGACCGAATGGTCGAGAGCTACGGCTCGGACAAGCACGCCAAGGACATCGCGCGCGTGCTGCGCGTTCCCGGGTTTCTGCATCGAAAGGCGATACCCACCCTCGTGCGTATCGTTGGCTCAGATGGGCGCCATTATACACGCGCCGAAATCGTTGCGGCGTTCCCGCCAGTCGTGCGCCAGCAAACCGTCACCCAGCCGCAATCATGGCAATCGCGCGATGAGGAAGAAGAGCGCGTACGCGATGCGATTTTTGCCATCGGCTCCGATGACCGCGATACTTGGTTGCAGATCGGGATGGCGCTCAAAGATGAGATGGGCGATGGCGGCCGCGCATTGTGGGATCAATGGTCGCGGGGATCAAACAAATATAACGAGCACGATCAGGACCGAACATGGAAGAGCTTTAAGCGCAACGGCATCACCATCGCGACGCTGTTTCATCATGCGCAACAATCTGGGTGGCAGCCTGTAAGGACGCAGCACGCGAGCACGGCAAGCGCTCGTTCTGCACCGGCATCAGAGGAGGCCCCTGAGCCAGCTTGGCCCACGATGGCCGCCGCCGCCTATCATGGTCTGGCCGGCGATGTGGTGCGGACAATCGAGCCGCACAGTGAGTCCGATCCCGTTGCGGTCCTGATCCAGTTTCTCGCCTGCGCGGGCAGTATCATCGGCAGTTGCCCGTTTTATCAGGTCGAGGGCACTCGTCACCGTGCAAACCTATTTGGTGTTCTCGTGGGCGAAAGCGCAAAAGCGCGCAAGGGCACGTCATGGGATCGCATTTCGGAGATCGTCAGGATCGCGGACGAGCGGTGGTACAGCGAGCGCGCGAAGAGCGGTCTGTCATCCGGCGAGGGTCTGATTAACGAGGTACGCGACGAGCACAAGAAGTGGAATGCAAAAGACAACGCTTGGGAAATAATCGATCCCGGCATCTCCGATAAGCGCTTGATGGTCACCGAACCAGAGTTTGCCAGTCTGTTGGCCGTGGCAGAGCGACATGGAAGCACGATATCGAGCGTGATCCGCAAGGCCTGGGATGGCGGCAAGCTAGCGACGCTGACAAGAAGCTCGTCGCTGTGCGCTACCGGCGCGCATATTTCGATCATTGGTCACATCACCGAGGACGAACTGCGCGCGCGTCTTACCCGCACCGATACGGCAAATGGATTCGGCAATCGATTCTTGTTCCTGCTCGTTAGGCGATCAAAGATGTTGCCGTTCGGCGGGGACGCGCTTGCGGATGAAGTGATCTTCAGCCTCGGGGAGCGGCTCAAGGCGGCAATTGCCTCAGCCTCGATCATCGGGCGCGTCGGCTGGACCAGCTCCGCCAGGGACGCCTGGAAAACAATCTATGGCCGGTTGTCGGAGGGCCAGCCTGGACTATTGGGTGCGGTGACATCGCGCGCGGAGGCGCAGTCCGTACGGCTGGCGCTGATCTACGCCCTGCTCGATGGCGCATCCAACATCGATCTCCCGCACATCAAGGCGGCGTTGGCCGTCTGGGAATACGCCGAGGCATCCGCCGCACACATCTTCGGGGCGAGCCTGGGCGATCCCGTAGCCGATGAGATCCTGCGTGCGATTCAGAACAGCCCCGAGGGGGTGAGCCGGACAGCCATTCGCGACTTATTCGGGCGCAATCAATCGGGCGACCGGATCGGCGCGGCTCTCGCGCTACTCATCACCCGAGGTCGGGCGCGGTTCGAAAAGCGGATCTCAGGAGGTCGCCCACTCGAAGTCTGGTCCGCAGTCGATGGGGGCGGCCATGGGTAAGTACCTCGACATAATCCGACAAGCTGAAGGCTGCGCGGCGCTTACGACAAAAACGACATTAACGACAAAAGCCCCCCTGGTGACAGTCCAGGGCGACCTGCCACCCCTCTTTGGTCGTTTAAATCGTTTTTGTCGTACGTTCGCCGCTCTCGAATCTCACTGCCCGGAGCTGGTTCCTATTGCCCGTTGGCAACAGTGTGTCGAGGACGGCCAACGCTTCCTTGCTACGTGGGGCGAGCAGGCCGAGCGGCTCGGCTGGACCTCCCGGGACCTGTTTGGGCTGTTCCCGGTCCCTGCGAATCCGCACCCGTCGTTTGCCCGGCTATCTCGCTATGACCAGACCGGGGTCATCTGGCTGCTGCAGGGGCATCCGATAATTGCGCTCACCGAGATGACGGCGGCAATACAGAATCCGACCGGCACCATTACGATCTACCGCAAACATAACAAGCCTGCGCTCGGCCCGCCGGGCGACAGCCTGAACGATTTCAAATGAGCCACCCCCATTGGAGCACAGATAAATGGACGCCGTAACACTCCGACCTCGACATTCCCGAATGTCTGCGACGGTGCAGTCGTGGCTGATGGAGCAGGCGCAAAGCAGGCGCGTCGCAGCCGCCGAATTTTTCCGACAACTCGCGCGCCGGCTGAGCCGAACCCTGCCTCCGCCGCGGCGGCACTCATAAATCGGGGGAGCGAATGCCTTTGAGAGCGACGTCGGCCTTGAGTTGCCTTGGACTCAGGGCCGACGCGCTAACCCTTGACCCTTTTGCTAGGGGCATAGGGGGCCAAAGGCAGGGCGAGCCTAGCCCTTCGGGGTAGTCCTTGGGAAGCGGGGTCTCAGCCGACACGGCTGCAACGGCGCCTTGCGTGGCGGGTGAGAGCGCTCGCGGCGGCACCGCGCACAGCAGGAGAGACGATGATGACGGAAGCGACGGAAGAATCGTTCAACTGTCCACGATGTGATGGCACCGGAGTGTTTGCGTTAAAGAGCATGCCCAATGCCCCGCCAAACGAGCGATTTAGCGCAAGCGAACGGTGCAAGCCGTGCTGGGGCACAGGGCGAGTAACCCGCCAGCAATGGGATGCATGGTGCTATCACTTCGGCGCACCCGCGAGCAACCTCGGTGCGCGTTCGAGCGGCCGCTGAGGCAACAGAGCGGCTTCTTCCCGCCTCTCGTTTCCTCCAAAAAGTACACTTTGTGAGAGATTTTACTTGACCGCATTCCATCGCATCATTTACATTCCGAAATATAGAACTTCAAAAAGGGTTACTGCCATGGCCAAGATCGGGTACGCCCGCGTCTCAAGCACAGATCAGGACTTCGACGGCCAGGTCGAGGCTCTGAAGGCCGTCGGATGCGAGCGCATCTACAGCGAGAAGGCGAGCGGTAAGTCCACCAATGGCCGCCACGAGCTTTCCAAGGCTCTCCGGGCACTGAAGCCCGGCGATACGCTGATCGTTGTGAGGCTCGATAGGTTGGCCCGCTCAATCCGGGATCTGCTCGGTCTGCTCGACACCATCAAGGCCTCTGAGGCCTGCATCAAGGCGTTGGAAGAACTCTTGGCTCGATACCACGACGCCGCACGGTGAGTTGATTCTCACAATCATGGGCGGCATGGCCGAGTTCGAGCGCAAGCTGATCCGCCAGCGTTGCGAGGAGGGTATCAAACGTGCCAGGGCCAAGGGCACTCAGTTCGGCCGGCCCTCGGTGCTTGATGCCGGTCAGCGCAGGAAGATTGCCGAGCGCCATTCTGCTGGTGAGACGATGGCTGAGTTGGCCCGCGACTACGACTGCGGCGAGGCCACGATCTGGCGTGCGCTACGGCCTGTCCAGTCCTAGATTTCAAACGGCCGTTTGACTAGCCCCGTCTATCGGCTTACGCGTGCGGCCTATGCACGCGCCTGTCAGCGTTGTCGCAGTCAGCCAAGCCGATTGTGTGATGCGCGGGGCGGCAACCTTGAGCGGGCACGAGACCGAGAAGCGGGACCGCAGGTTGCTTTTCGATAGGTCGAGCCCCGCGCTGCCCGACCGGAAATTACCCGCTCCCCGGGGTTTAAATCCTAGCCGCCGTCCCCGGGCCTGGGAAGGCCAGACGGTAGCGTAACAGTCGTGCTAGGCTGCCATCTGGTCATCGGCACCCGACTGTACGGGTGCAACTGCACGGGGGGTGCCGGTGGCAAGTCCCGGCCCGCTGGCTCCAACAGCCCTGACCCATGGAGCTGCCCTGTTGGCGGGTCGGGGCGCTGCTCAGTGCAGCCAGCCTGCAACGATCAGCCGCCCTTTCGAAAGCGCAAGCGCCGTCGCCGCCGTCGGGTGAGGCCATCATGAAGGGCACTCATCAATGTCCGCTATTCGGGACCTTCCTTTCCATTGGGCGTCTCGTTTTGACCCGAAGCCGACATAAAACGACCCCCTACACCCCCTGCATCGTGAACATCATGTCCTGGTCGCTTGTACATGATTTGCGGAGCGCAATCAGCGGCTGGTACTCAGGCGACGGCGACTTGTAGTCGCTTGAGGAGAGCCTTGTGCTGAAGGATGAGAGGCGGTCCAGGAGGCCGCCTCTTTCATTTTCGGGGGGCTTCACCGCGTCTGAACCGCCTCAGATGTGGCGATAGAAAGGCCTTCTTGTGAAAAAAAATAGGCAAGGTAAGATCAAATCTTGGCTCCGATGTCAGTGGGGACGTCGGGGAGCAGCAGGGAGACGACTTCTTCATGACACGAAAAGCTAAGCTATACAGCTATTTGCTCAGCACTGTGGCGCCAGCGGTCATAGCTGCTGCGTCGATGGCGACGACCAGCCCCGCGCTCGCGCAGTGCACCGGGCCTGGGACACAGACATCAGAAGGGGGGACAGCACAGACCCAGTGCGCGACCGCGATAACCATTCCGGGCAATCCGCTACGATCGTTTGACATTAGTTGGGTCGATTCGGCTCAAGCCTTGTACCTCCTGGCCGATCGCTCGAATGCCGGCATTGACGTCATCGACACGAACGCCGTCGCATTCGTACGGACTATCACCGGAGGGGACCCAGCAATCATACCCGGGGTCAAATTCGCGGGTCAGCTCTGTAACCCGAACCCTCCAGGGACTTGTACAACTACGAACGCTGTCAACAACAATATCTCCGGGCCAGATGGCGTTACATCGCATGGCCGCTGGGTCTATGCCGGTGACGGCGACAGTACGCTCAAAGTCATCGATCTCGCAATCCCCGGGCCAAATGCCATCGTGCAGGTAATCTCTACCGGCGGCTCCACGCGGGTGGATGAAATGGCGTTGACGGCCGACGGCACGTTGCTGTTTGCGGCCAACAACGCCGAGGATCCTCCGTTCGGGACGCTGTTTAACGCGAATGGTGACAACACTGCCACCAATGTGTCCAAAATCATCAAAGTTCAGGTCTCCAACGCAATTATGCCTGCTGGGTTTGGGCTTTCGATCGAACAGCCAACCTTTGAGTCGATGACCGAGCGCTTCTGGACATCGATCCCGGTCATCGCCAACAACCCACCGGGTTGCAATTTCGACGCAGGCGCTGGCCCAGTGACCTGCGACGGCGGTGTGCTGGTGACCGATCCGAACAATATCTCGGCGGCGCAGTGCACCGGGGGATTTACACCGGGAGTGCTTTGCGTGCAGGGCGCCTTCAATCCGACCACGTACACCGGGGTGATTTTCCTTCACCCCGCGAACAAAAATGCCGCGACGGGCGGATGTGGGCCCAACGGTATCACGGTCGGACCGACTAACAATCTGATGCTGGGCTGCACCCCGGGTAACAACCCGTTCGACACGACCACCCAGGTCATCAATGTCGGCCGCCAGGGGCTGATTAGTACCCCCCTTGCCGACTCCTTTGCCGATACCTCAAATATCACCGGCTCCGACGAGGTCTGGTTCAACTCCGGTGATGGCCGGTACTATCTGGGCGCCAGTAAATCGTACACAAAGACGCCCGTTTGTACCCCTGTCATCGCCCCGCCCCTGCCTTTCGGGCCGCAGAAGGTCTGCGCGGTGCTCGGCGTGGTGGATCAATCCAGCGTTCTCGTCGAGACTATCCCGCAGGGTTCCAACTCGCACTCGGTGGCGGCTGATGATGTGAGAAACACAATCTGGGTTCCGCAGGTGGCGCCCGCTTCGGTAGTGGGCCCGGGTGGCGACACCACGACAGTAGGCAGCCAGCTTTGCGGTGGCACTAGCGGTTGTGTCGTCGTTTACGGAAGTCCAGGTCTCCCGCCAGCCGGGTCCTTCGTCGTAGGCCAGTAAGCCAAGTATTAATTTTGGCTAACATGAAGGTGAGCGCTCGGCCCAGTTGAAGGTGAGCGCTCACCGCTCACCGCCCGCCACGGCAAATTGGACAGCGCTGCCTGCATCGCTACACGGCACCAATCTGCTGCCTGAAAGGGTTGCCTCCCAACCCAGGTAGGGCCGGTGGGGAGTCCAAGGCCCGCGACCGGCGCGGGAACCATGGCGAAAAGGTGGATACATCTAGCAGCTTATTTCCTAGGGGTCCCCATTGGGACGATGGGACGATGCCCAGACGTGAGTGCGTTGGCACGCAAGTTTGTGCCTAATGTCCGGTTGTGGCAGATTTTGTTGCAAAAGTCGTTTTCCACTGCTGATCAAAATTTTTCTGGGCCGCCGGTGCGATTCTCGGATAAATATGTGGGGGACCTCGTGTCCTCGTGACAAACTCACAGACGACTTCGCTGGCGGCCTGGGTGCCGTATTAATCGGCGAGTATAGATTAGCTTCGTTTCTTTCGAAAAAATCGTCGCCCGGTATTTTGGGACTTTTGCAACAATATCGGCACAACTCGAACTCGGCACAATGTCCGCTGAGCGCCGGCACCGCAGGCTCCTGCGGAGTTTCAAGGAGCTGGGGATATTGCAGCAAGAGTTGTTGGCGGCATGAGCGGGATCGAGCGCGGCCCATAAGACCCGCCGGGGAGGCCCAGGGAAGCCCGCCCATGCGTCAAATGCGCCGCCCCCTTGGCCCGGACAGCCTAAAGGCCGTTCCTAGGGCTTCCCCACGGCTGTGCATAACTTGCTTGCATATCACGCGTATATCAGTGATATATTACAGGCAATTTGCAGAGGAGATTTACCATGCGCTTTGGCCTTGTGAGTTCGGGCGCCGTGCGGCGGTTAAGAGGCAGCAGCGACACCGGGGTGGGCAATCCTGGCGCCATAGGTTCCGCCCACATCGATGATCCGGAGCAGCAGCGCGCTGGCGCTGGTTTCGGTAATGCCGAGGGGGACTATGGCGCTGCTGATGCGGGCGAGATCGATGCTCGAATCAACGCACGCGACTACCGCCATCCGCTCAAGGCCAAGGATCCTTTCCGTAAGTCGACATGGAAGCCTGAATGGTTCTCTCGGGCGCCGGTGACCAAGTTGGGCGACCGTACAACCGACCCGGAAAGTGATACGGGCGGGCCTGGTGTTGATGCTGGCTACATGGCCCGCAACCGCCGTGGAGGTGCCTGATGTTGTGGAGAACTCCAAGCATTGCGGATGACGCGGTGCTCGAGCCAGAGCCAGTGCTGTTGTCGGAAGGCGAGCCGCCCGAGTTGCCGCCGTTTGTCGAGCAGGAGCGGCAGCCGCCGCGCAAGGAATCGAAATTGATTTACAAGCGTACGCGGATGCCTGACGGCAGCGTGCATGTGAGCGCGGTTCCGGTTCCTGGGATGCGCATAGACGAGGTCATCAAAGTCCTGCCTTCGAACGGCGGGGACCCGATTTTTCACATCATAATGCAGCCCACTTGTGGCCGGCCAACCAAGTCGCAAACGAATGGAGCCGACCATGCCGAATGATTACCCGTACAGCGACGCCACGATACAGGATCTGGTTCGGGAAACCGAGCGCGAGATACTGGATGACGCCTTAGGGCATGACGATCCCGAAGATGTCATGCCGTCTGATCTCATTGCGGACCAGAGCCAACTGGAAGGCTGGGACGGTCGGCCGCTGACGGAAGGCGAGCTTATTCATACGACTGCTTTTGGCCATGAGACGCCGGGTTTTGACAGGCCGGTTGCTTGGGCCGCGGAGCAGGACGCAATCCGGCAGAATGAGTTGCTGAGAGCCGAGCTGGCGCAGCGCGATCAGGAGTTGCTGGCCTTAATGCAAGGACCGGAAGCGCAGGAGGCAATGCGGCAGCAGCGGGAGCGCCGCCGTGACGAGTTTCTGCAGATTGCGGTTGATGACGACAAGACCGACGCGCATATCGCACAGGTGGACGCTCTGCGAAATGCCGTCCATGGTCAGAACTTTGACCGGGTCAATGCGGCCTTGGAGCATGCGCATAGAACATATGGAAGAGACTTCGAGCAAACATATGCCGAGGTTTCGGCACTCAAGAACAATCGAAATCCAATGGCGCAGCAAATAATCCAAAGCATTTTCCAGGCCGAGGATCCTGGCGAAGCCCTCATGTCGTTGGCGGGCTCGCCCTTGGTTCATAGCCTGACGGAAGGCAGGCGAGGCGATAACCCGCCACCGTTCATGCCGGGATCGCGATCTGCTCCTGCAGCAGCGCAGGGCCGTCGGGTTGATGAGGATGACCTTGGCTACGAACTTGACGCCGGTGGCGCCGGCGAGGAGATGGAGCGGAGCATTTTCGAAGCGGCAACGAGGCGATGATGCAGGAGCAGCAACGCTACGTCTGGAAGCCCCGCGATTGGGACCCGGAGCAAACTGAGCCGCTGCACATCGGCTACGTGCCGCCGGTTTTGGGCATGCACCGCGAGACCGGCGACATGCCGTTGATACCGGCGCGACTTACTGTTGCCACTGATCCGGCTGTTAAATTTGTGATTACGGCGGGCCAGCCATTCGATACGCAGGATGAGTGGATGATCCGGTACTGCAGGACGGACCGTTCGTTTAGGAGAGCATGATGGCACTGCCGGAACATGCCTACGAATTCTCAAGCCCGCTAACTGTCGAGGACTTGAGCCCAGAGGCGATGACGATCTTTGGTGAGTATTGTCGGCAGAGCGAGCGGACCATGCTTCGCGACGTGTTTCGCGAGAACATCAAGATAGAAATGCCCTTCCAAACGTCTGCCGGCGACGAGGCAGCAATCTTTGCTGCAATCTTTGATGAGGACGTGTGATGGCAGGATTTGAGAAGGGCAACAAAGTTGGCAGCAAGTTCCAGCCCGGACAATCGGGCAACCCGCATGGCGCTACGAAGGGACTGCGTGAAGTCGCCGCTGCGGCCAAGGTGCACACGGAAGAAATGCTGCGGATACTGGTCGAGATTGCGCGCAACACCAAGACTACCCCGGCGGCACGCGCACATGCGGCCACGTACATTTTAGACCGGGCATGGGGCAAGCCACAGCAATCCGTCGCAATGACAAAGGAAGGGTCTTACCGAGATCTGAACGATGATCAACTCATTGACGAGCTTATCGCCATCGTCAACGCCAACGGATCCGGCGAGGGCGAAGGCATTACTGGCGATCCTTTTACAGCGCAGGGCGGTCCGGAAAAGCTTAACTGAATGGAGTCGGCATTGCGGATTCGAACCCGCGGCGCATCATCAGTTAATTATTTCTGAATTGGAGGCCTTGGAGCGCGGCGAATTTGACCGTCTGGCAGTGAGTGCTCCGCCAGGCAGTGCGAAGACAACTTACGTCTCGCACTTGTTCAGTTCTTGGTACTTGGCTCGCAATCCATCGCACCTGATTTTGAGTGGCAGTCACACTCAACTGTTTGCTGAACGCAAGATTGGCCGCAAGGTGCGAGAATTGGTTGAGAAGAACGCGGCCATGCTCGGCTTGGAAATTGCCGGCGACACGGCGTCCATGTCGGATTGGGCGACTACGGCGGGCGGCGGATTTCGCGCCGTTGGCGTTGGTACCGCGGTTGCCGGCGAGCGCGCTGATCTCGGACTTGTTGAAGACCCCTTCGCGCGCTGGGACGATGCGCAAAGTGCCATTGTGCAGGAGGACTGTTGGGAGTGGTACGTGGGCGATTTTGTCCCCCGACTAAAGCCCAACGCGAAGCGGGTTATCATTATGACGCGTTTTAATGAGTTTGATTTGCTCGGGCGCGTGTTCGAGCGAGACGCCGCGCTCGGCATCAAGTGGCGCGTTATCCGCTTGCCCATGATTGCCGAGGAGGATGATCCGGTCGGGCGAAAGCCCGGTGAAAGGCTGTGGCCGGAATGGTTCACCGAAGAACAGGTGATCGAGGCGCGTTCAGATGCACAGAAATGGTCGGCGCTCTACCAACAAACACCTTCGCCGGTCTCAGGGGAATATTTCCGGTCTGAGTGGCTAATTCCTTACACGGCTGCCCCCGACCTTGAGGAGATGAGAATTTACGGTGGCAGCGACTATGCGACCACTTCCGATGGAGGAGATTATACCTGCCACGTCGTGATCGGCGTAAGTCCAGAAGACGACCTTTATCTAATCGACATCTGGAGAGCAAAAACGTCCACGGATGTTTGGGTGGACGCATTGTGCGACCTCGTCCTGAAATTCAAACCGATGGGCTGGGCCGAAGAAAAGGGACAGATAACGGCCGGCATTGGCCCGTTCCTTGACCGCAGGGCGCGCGAGCGGAAAGCTTATTTTATCAGAACCCAATTCCCCACCCGCGCGGATAAAGCCACCAGGGCCCGCTCGATGCAGGGAATGATGGCGCTCCGAGGATTGCACGTGCCGCTTCATGCGAAATGGTATCCGGACTTCAGGGCGGAGTTGCTCGCCTTCCCGCAAGGCAAGCATGACGATCAGGTCGATGCCATTGGTTTGGTCGGGCAGCTTCTGGACAGCATCATCAGCGGAAAGAAGCGTGAGAGCCCGGTCAAACAATTCGACATCGAGCGCGATGCCTATCAAACGCTCCCCGGCTCCCAAGTTGGCGCGTATGCCGTGGGTGGAAACAGTGGAACCCTGTCCTGGGGCGAGGGTGACGACTATGGCGCATCCGATGATTGGAAGGCGATGTAACCAGAAGGAGAACCAACGTCATGACTGAATTCACCGATGCCAAACAGGCGGCAAAGCTGCTCCGTAGCTTTCTAAAGGTCTGCGACCAGATCGAAAGCGTTTCGTCCATCGATGAACTGACCGCGCAAGCGAATACTCGGCTTACCCTGGCCAAGCGAGATCTTGCTGGGGTGGAAAAGGAGATCGCGGCCGCCGAGGCGCGCAAGGCTGAGGAAAAGGCCAAAGCCGCCGAGGATGAGGGTCAGCTGCAGCGGGACACCATTCGTCTGCAAGGCGTGCTCAATGATCTGAACGAGAAAATCCGGGTGGCGAAGGCCGAATGGGCGAGGCTGGAAAGCGCGAAGGCCGAGCTGCGGCGCCAGGTTGCGTAACTAGGGTATTACCAGTTGGCGATCTCTTCCGGCGTCGGTTCGACCAACTCGCTATTGGCATGGATCATGATGTGCTTGTCGCCCTTGCGCATAAGCACTGGGCCGCCCATCACCGTTGGCGACACGGTACGCGGAACGGTCTCCCAGCCCTGGTCGATCATTGCCACCACCCTGGCTGCCTGATCGCGCGTGACCATTAGACAACGCTGCTGAACATTGCACGGCGCCGAACGTAATGCGAACGGCTTGCTACCATTTTGCTACCCAACTCGGTAGCACAAGGCAGTATTAGGACGGACGAAGCAGTACTGCTTGATGAGATTCCCCAAATGAATCAGAACATCCTGTAACGAGACAGGATGCTCTGAGACGATCCTAATAGAATTTCGAGTGCGGTGCTTTCAACCACTCAGCCACCTCTCCGGGAATGGTAGCGACGCATGACGCGCCTCGGCCGGCCAGCTATCTAACGAGTGTGATCAGGTGGTACAAGGGCAACACAGATCATGTCTTGCTGGGGTGCACACGATGACGGTCATTGCCGGGCGTTGACCCGGCGGCTCGTCCTGTTCGCAAGACGTTATCGTTGCGCAGGCGGATGCTCCCGCCCTCGCGCAGGCGGATGCTCCTGCCCATTGCGCATCCCGCAATCCATCGTGCTTGCCGCCGCGCTGGCACTGCTCGCGGCCATGGCGCAGCCCGCCCGCGCGCAGAAGCTCGAAGCGCGCTACGTCATTTCCATGACCGGCATCCGGGTCGGCCAGAGCGCCTGGACCGTCAAGATGGACGCCGAGCATTATTCGGTCGCTGCGACCGGCGGGAGCGTGGACATCATCAACGTGCTCCTGCGCGGGGAGGGGAGCGCAGAAGCCGCAGGCGACATCAAGAACGGGAAGCTCGTGCCGACGAGCTTTTCCTCAAGCCTCGTCGAGGACGGCGAGAAGATCGATCTCAAGATGACGATGGAGGACGGCGTGGTGACGGCGGTCAAGGACAATGGGCCGCCACCCGGTCCCGATCGCGTGCCGCTCACGCAGGCGCACGCCCAGGGCGTCATCGATCCGCTCAGCGCGTTGCTCCTTCCCAACGAAGGCAGCGACAGCACGCTCGTGCCGGAGAGTTGCAACCGCACGCTGGCGATCTTCGACGGGCGAAGGCGCTACGATCTCGTTCTGTCGTTCAAGCGAATGGAGACGCTGCGGGGCAACGAATATGCCGGCCGCGCGCTCGTCTGCAACGTCATCCTGCGGCCGATCGCCGGCCATCGCGCCGACAGCATGATCATGAAATACGTGGCGGGGCGCCGCGACATGGAGATTTTCTTCGCCGCGATCACGGGCACGCGCTTTCTCGCGCCGCTGCGCCTCCTGGTGCCGACCTTGATCGGCACCATGGCCATCCAGGCAACCTCGTTCGAGATCACCGCGGCGGCACCGGCGCCGAATTGAACGAGAGCGTGTTTCGCTGAAATCGAGCCAGCAGGTCCACCTCTCCGCAGGGGAGAGGTCGGAATGGGCGCCTCGCGCCCATTCCGGGTGAGGGGGCTACTACTCGTAAAGCTGATCCCCCTCACCCGGATCGCGCAAGCGCGATCCGACCTCTCCCCTGCGGGGAGAGGTGCCGCTGCTGCACCATTGCGTGGTGGTCGAACTTCATCGAAGTAGCGCCATGGCGGTGCCACACGAACGGTCTGCTCTCTTAAAATCTTCACAGCCTGACACCCTGCCAGTCCGCTACGTACCTGGTTTTGACCAACAGCTAGCAATGGCCGCCGTGCGAGCTGTGGATCATGGAAATTATGCTGCGGCGTGCGCCTTCTTCCAATCGTCGTGCTCGAAGGCGGAGGCCATTCGATTTATCTCCGCACGGGGTAGTCCTGTTTCTTGCGCCACTTGCTTCCAGTTGGACACGACGGCGGCAACTTCTGCTGCGATTGCACGCGCTTCCTTGTCCTTCAGCCCGAAATAATCGGCGACATCAAAGGCGAGGTCGATTGCCGCATCAACATGCGACCCCAGCGGTCGGGAGCGGAATCGCCAATAGCGCCGAACATGGGTTGGTCTGCACCAGTGTGATAGGGACCAGGCGCAAGCATGAGCGCCGGTTCGAGCGCGAAACGATCCGCCCGTGCAAGCCATCCCGCGTCGTATTCGAAGCTGGCGCTTTGCCGGCCTTTTCTGATACGCGACCACAAGCGGCCGACCAGCACGGCGCCGCCGGGGTAATCCATGTACACGAAAGCCTCCCGGTCCATGCGCTCACTCCTTGGAGGGGCGCGTGGATGACGGCAGGCGGATGCGCTGGGGAAGGCGTTCTTCTTCCAGTTCAAGGCCGGTTTTGTCGTGCCGGACATCGGCCAGTTCGCCAATGCGGTTGGTTAGGCCCAAGACGAAGAGCACGGTCGCATAGATACCGATCCCGACACCGGGATGGCCTTCTTCGACCTTGTGAAGGGTATCGCGGCTGATGGACGCGCGTTCGGCCATTGTCGCCGTCGGGATGCGGCGGCGGCGGCGTGCATCGCGGATATCGCTCCCCAGTTTGCGCAGGGCACGACCGACAGGGAGGGGTATTGAGGGTCCGCCGCGGGCAGGCATAACGTCCACTCTTCCAGGCAATATATGAGTTAGTGTCCATTTTTATGGACGTTAAATCAAGTCCGCGGCTCCATGGGAACGCTCAGCCCCTCTTGTCACATGCGGCCGTCATTCCGGGGCGCCGAAGCGAAGCGGAGGCGAACCCGGAACCTACAACCACAGGCCTGGGATTATAGATTCCGGGCTCTCGGCCTCCTTCGTCGGCCTCGCCCCGGAATGACAACTTTCATGGAATCGCTCGCCTAGTGCCAGCGAGCTTTTCCTCAAGCCTCGTCAAAGACGGCCAGAAGATCGATCTCAAAATGACGATGGAGGACGGCGTGGTAACGGCGGTCAAGGACAATGCGCTGCCGCCTGGCAGCTGAATGACAATTTAAGCCAAGCACTCATGATCGCGCGAAACGTAGTAGAGGCGCGAGATCGTGATTGTCAGCCGTATGGAGCGCATCGATATACGCCCGTCTCACATCGCCTTCGGCCTGAAGATTGGCGCTCCCCCAGCTAAATCGAGTGCCGCCTTGCTGCACGATGAGCAAGTCCGCCGCCAGCCGTGACCACCGGCCATTGCCGTTCGGAAAGGGATGAATAGAAACAAGCCGATGATGGAAACGCACTGCCAATTCATCGGGCTCGTAGGTCCTCTGTTCGATCCAGTACCGCGCGTCATCAATTGCCTGTCCAAGGTCTGGCCGTATCTGAAAGGGCTTGACGCCGAGATTGCGTTCAGAAGCGCGGTACGTTCCCGCCCATCGCCACACTTGATTGAACATGCGGCGATGAAGGCTCCGCAGGAATCGCTCCCTGAGAAGATAATGCCGACGGCTGAAGGCCCAGCGATCTGCTGCGCCAATGTTTTTTTGTTCGAGTTCGTTCAGCTCGCTCCGCAGAGTGATATGCGTCGGAATGAGTTCCTTCCGCTCTTCCGGTGTTAGCGGCGTAGCATGATCATCGGCGTGGGATGCGTCGGTCATTTCCATCCCAAAGACGGGCAGGGTGACGCAACAAGTCTTGAATCAATTGCTGGCGCAATTCACGCCGAGACTTGGTGTCATGGACGGCCTGATCTTCAAGAAGCATGGTGTGCTCGACCGCAGCCGACTGACGGTCGGCGAGGAGTTCCGCTTGCGCGCGAACGACATCCGCAAGCGGCTCTTTGGGAACCAGGGCATAGACAAGGCGGCAGCCAAGCGCTTCGGCTGCGCGTTGGAGCGTATGCAGAGTGACGCTGCCGCGGACTTCTGACTGTTCAAGCTCAACGATCCGCGGCTGTGAAACGCCGAGGCGCCGGGCAAACTGCGCGGTGGTCATTCCGAGCGCATCCCTGATCGCGCGGAGCCAACCCTTGGGTGGACGGGGATTATCCAAGGGGCGCAAGGCCGCGAATTGCTTGTCGAGATGGCGAATGGCGTCTTTCATATAATAAGGTATATCTTATAATCATCGCGCATTTCAATAAGATATTCCTTATCAACACGAGGGATTTCGATAAGGAATCCCTTATTGCCTGGGTTGGCACCAGGAGTTCAGGCGCAGGCGACCCGTCCAACGGGGCGCGCGCGAGACCCCGCCTGTAAGCTCGCCGGCCAGCACTCAGGCAGGCCCGACTTCCGATGGAGGAGGGTTGGGAAGAGGGCCGGATTGGCCCTGCCGGGATGACCCCATGGCGGGTCCGTAATATTGTTGCACCGGCATAATGTTTGCGTCGTGTGATGCTTACATCAGTACGCGCATCACACCCGCGCGCCACGAAAGGAGAAACCCCAATCCGACTCGAACGGCTTCGACGCGAACTGCGCGGCAGCATTATCGCGCTCCTCATGGTCGGGGCGACCACGCTCATTGTCTATGCGCTTACGCTCTCGCTCGAAGTCCGCCGCGGCTCGGCGGTCTATCTCCTGCCCGTCCTGCTCGCGGGCTGGCACCTCGGCCTCATTCCCGCGCTCGTCGCCGCGGTCGCGGGCGTGCTGTGGTCCGGCTATTTCTTCTTCAGCCCCTATTACAGCTTTTTCGTCGCCCAGCCGAACGAGATCGTCAATCTCGCCCTGTTCATGGTGGTCGCGGTCGTCACCAGCCATCTCGCCAATTCCATGAAGCAGCAGACCGAGCTTGCCCGCAAACGCGAGAAGGAAATGGGCAACCTCTATGCCTTCTCCCGCCGCCTCGCGGTCGCCTCGACCGCCGCCGACATCTATCACGCCATCGCGGAGCACCTCGCCAATCTCGTGCAGCGCAAGGTCGTGCTGTTCGGGGCAGGCGCGCTGGCAACGCAGGGCGGCGCCTCGGAGCAGGCGCTGCTGAGCGAGCGCGTGCGCGCCGCCATTGCCGAAATCGAAGCGGGCCGCAGCCCTGCAAGCACCGTCGAGGACGCCGGCGGCGATATCTGGTTCGTGCGCCGCGTATCGGAGAAGACCGCCGATTTCGGCGTCATCGCCATCGGCAGCGTGCCGGCGGAGAACGTCGAGGAGGTGCGCCAGCGCGTCGACGAGGTGCTCGCGGATGCCGCTGCCACCCTCGAGCGGCTCGACGTCGCGCGCGTCCTCAACGATGCCCGGATGCGTTCGGAAACCGAGCTCCTGCGCGAGGCGCTGATCGGCTCGGTCTCGCACGAGCTGCGCACGCCGCTTGCCTCCATCCTGGGCGCGGCCACCGTGTTGAGCAAATCGCCGGGCATTGCCGCCGACGAGCGGCTCACCTCGCTTGCGAGCGTCGTGCGCGATGAATCGGAGCGCCTCAACAACGACATCCAGAACCTGCTCGATGCCACGCGGGTCAGCCGCAAGCAGATCACGCCGCGCCAGGAGTGGATCGAGCCCCAGGACATCGTGAACTCGGCGCTCGAGCGCCGGCGCCGCCGGCTTGCGAGCCACAAGGTTGAGCTCGACATGGAGAGCAATCTGCCCCTCATCTACGTCGATGCCGTCCTGGTCGAGCAGGCCTTCGTGCAGGTCCTCGACAATGCGGCGAAATATTCGCCCGCGAGTTCGCCGATCATCCTCGGCGCCAAGCGCAACAGCCGTCACGTGGTGCTCTCGGTGCGCGACGCCGGCGCGGGCCTCACCGCCGAGGAGAACGGGCATATTTACGAGCGCTTCTTTCGCGGCGGGCGCCACGTCGCCACCACGCCGGGCTCGGGGCTTGGCCTGTGGATTGCACAGGCTTTCGTGCACGCAAACGGCGGCAAGATCGAAGCGGTCAGCGCCGGGGCTGATTGCGGCACGACGGTCGAGATTCACCTGCCGTTTGCAGCCACCCAGCCGGAGGTCGCTCCCGATGAGTGAAGCGCTTGCGCTGATCGTTGACGACGAAGTGCAAATCCGGCGCTTTCTGCGCGCCGGCCTCGAGCTCGACGGCTTTCTCATCGAGGAAGCCGAGAACGGGACCGAGGCGCTCAAGCTCGCCACGCTCAAGCCGCCCGACATCGTCATTCTTGATCTTGGCCTGCCCGACATGGACGGCTCGGAAGTGCTCGAGCGCCTGCGCGGCTGGTCGACCGTGCCGGTGATCGTGCTCTCGGTGCGCTCGAACGAGGCGGAGAAGGTGCGCCTGCTTGAGAATGGTGCCGACGATTACGTGGTCAAGCCGTTCGGCATGGCGGAGTTGCTCGCGCGCGCACACGCGGCGCTGCGCCGCTACGCCCGCGCCTCGGCGGGCGAACCGCTGGTCAAGATCGGTCCGCTTGCCATCGATCTTGCGGCCCGCATTGTCACCGTCGAGGGCGCGCGCATCATGCTCACGCCGAAGGAATACCGGCTCCTTCAGATATTGGCGCAGCACGCGGGCAACGTGGTCACCCACCAGTTCCTGCTCAAGGAAATCTGGGGCTCGCCGCACCTCCACGATACCCATTACCTGCGCATCTTCGTGCGCAAGATCCGCCAGAAGATCGAAACGAACCCGACCCAGCCGCGTATGCTGCTCACCGAGCTCGGCGTCGGCTACCGCCTCGTCGCCCCCGAGCCCGCCAACTCGGTCCCGGCGTAACCATCAATCAATGGTTGTATTAATACAGTATACATCTTATGCGTGAGCGCACGCGGGCCCCCTGTGTTCTCCGCAGCCTGTAACGGCCTGTATCATCAGGAGTGCATCCATGTCCTACGAGGCCCCCGTTGCCGATATCGCCTTTGCGCTCAAGCATAGCGCCGGCCTCGACGCGCTGCTTGCTGAAGGGCTCTTCGCTGATCTCGCCGAGGACACCGTCGAGGCGGTGATCGCCGAGGCCGGCAAGTTCGCTTCCGGCATTATCGCGCCGCTCAACAGCGTGGGCGATCACCACGGCACCCCGTTCAAGGACGGCGCCATCACCATGCCGCCGGGCTGGAAGGAGGCCTACCGCGCCTGGTGGCAGGCGGGTTGGAACGGCCTCGCGGCGCCCGCGCAATGGGGCGGGCAGGATCTCCCGCAAGCGGTCAACGCCGCCTGCATCGAGATGTGGAATTCCGCCGCCATGGCGTTCGGCCTCGGCCCGCTCCTGACCATGGCCGGCGTCGACGCGCTCATCGCCCACGGCAGCGACGAACTCAAGCGCGCCTACCTCCCCAAGCTCGTCTCCGGCGAGTGGATGGGGACCATGCAGCTCACCGAGCCACAGGCGGGCTCCGATGTGGGCGCACTGCGCAGCCGCGCCGAGCGCGCTCCCGACGGGAGCTACCGCATCACCGGGCAGAAGATCTTCATCACCTACGGCGAGCACGATCTCACCGACAACATCATTCATTTCGTGCTCGTGCGGTTGCCCGATGCGCCTGCGGGCACGGCCGGCATCTCGCTCTTTCTGGTCCCGAAGTTTCTGTTGGGACAAGACGGCTCGCCCGGCGAACGCAACGACGTGCGCGCCCACTCGATCGAGCACAAGCTCGGCATCCACGCCTCGCCCACCTGCACCATGGTCTACGGCGACCGCGGCGGCGCGACCGGCTTCCTCATCGGCGAGGAAAACCGCGGCATGTCCTGCATGTTCACCATGATGAACCGGGCGCGGCTGTCGGTCGGGCTGCAAGGCGTCGCCATTGCCGAGCGCGCCACCCAGCAGGCGCTCGCTTACGCGCGCGAGCGCAAGCAGGGCCGCGCCGGCGCGTCGGCCGAGCCGAGCCCCATTATCGAGCATCCCGACGTCAAGCGCATGTTGATGACCATGCGGGCGCTTACGCGCGCTGCGCGCTCGCTCGCCTATGCCACTGCGGTCGCGCTCGATCGCGCCGAGCGCGGCAAGGACGAGGCGGCGCGGCGCGCCGCGCACGAGCGCGCCTCCCTGCTCACGCCGATTGCCAAGGCGTTCGCGACCGACATCGGTTGCGAAGTCGCTTCGCTTGGCGTGCAGGTGCACGGCGGCATGGGCTACATCGAGGAGACCGGCGCCGCCCAGCATCTGCGTGACGCGCGCATTGCGCCGATCTACGAGGGCACCAACGGCATTCAGGCGATCGATCTTGTCACCCGCAAGCTCCCGCTCTCCGGCGGCGCGACGGTCAACACCTATATCGACGAAATCAAGCACATCGTCGACGCGATCGACCGCAGCAACAATCCCGGTTTCGGGTTTACCGACGTGCGGCTGCGCGAGGCGGTGGATTGCCTCGATCGCGCCACCCAGTGGGTGCTCGCGCGGCTTTCCAATGAGCGGGACAATGTACTTGCGGTGGCAACGCCTTATCTGCGCCTGTTCGCGCTCACCGCGGGCGGGGCGCTGCTTGCGCAGGAGGCGCTCGCGGCGAACCGGCTTGCCGGCAACGGCGCCGATGCCGAATGCCGCACCGCGCTTGCGCGCTTCTTTGCCGACAACCTCGCCGTCCGCGCGGGCGCGCTCGAACGCACCGTGATGGCCGGCGCCGACAGCATCACCGCCTGCGGCGCCGCGTTGGAGTGATATCTCCGCCGTTCGAAGGATTTTGACGGCCGTGCTATGCCTCGCCGATGACCACCCTCCTCATCACGCATTCCGCCTGTCTCAATCACCTCATGCCGGCGGGCCATCCCGAGCGGCCGGACCGGCTGCGCGCCATCGAGCGTGCGCTCGAGGACGAGCGTTTCCAGAATCTCGCGCGCGTCGAAGCGCCCGCGGCAAGCCTGGAGACCATCGCGCTCTGCCATCCCATGAACTATGTCACCGCCATTCGCGACGCGACGCCGCAGAACGGTCTGGCGCAGCTCGATGCCGACACGTCCATGTCACCCGGCAGCTTCGAGGCCGCACTGCGCGCCGCCGGCGGCGCGGTCTTTGCGGTCGATGAGGTGATGGCGGGAAAAGCCAGGAACGCGTTCGTCGCCATCCGCCCGCCGGGACACCACACGGAAACGGCGCGGCCGATGGGGTTCTGTCTGTTCAACAATGCCGCCATCGCCGCGCGCCACGCGCAGAAAGAGCACGGCATCGCCCGCGCCGCCGTCGTTGATTTCGACGTGCACCACGGCAACGGCTCGCAGGATATCTTCTGGTCGGATGCAACCGTGATGTACGGCTCGACCCACCAGATGCCGCTTTATCCCGGCACCGGCGCGAAGAACGAGCGCGGCGAGCACGACACCATCGTGAACGCGCCGCTGCGCCCGGGCGACGGCGGGGTCAAATTCCGCGAAGCCTTCGAGAGCGTGATCCTGCCGCGGCTGCGCGATTTCGCGCCGGAGCTCATCGTGATCTCCGCCGGCTTCGACGCCCATATGCGCGACCCGCTTGCCAACCTCAACCTGCTCGAATCCGATTTCGAATGGGGGACGCGCAAGCTCATGGAGGTGGCTGATAAATATGCACAGGGCCGCGTCGTCTCGGTGCTCGAAGGCGGCTATGATCTGCAAGGCTTGGCGAATTCCGCCGCCGCCCACGTCGCCGCGCTGATGCAGGGATGAATTGATATGGCAGACAACGATCACGCCGACGTCGTGCGGCTTCCGTTCGAGCGCGCCATCGAGGAGCTTAAATCCATCGTCAAGCGGCTCGAAGAGGGCAAGGTGCCGCTCGAAGAGTCGGTCCTCATCTACGAGCGCGGCGAAGCGCTCAAGCGCCGCTGCGAGGAGCTGTTGCGCCTTGCCGAAGCCCGCGTCGAGAAGATCACGCTCAATTCAAGCGGCAAACCCATCGGCACCGAGCCGCTGGACGTGAAATAGGAAACTATCCCGCATGAGCTTCTTCCCCGGCAAAGATCCTCCGCCCGGCAACGCAACGGCGGCCGATGCCATCGATCTCGTGGTCGTGCCGCGCAGCGTCGATCTCGGCCATTTCGCCGTGCGCCGCGCGCTGCCGCACGCGCGCCGGCGCATGGTCGGACCCTTCATCTTCCTCGATCATTTCGGTCCGGCTGAATTCCGTTCCGGTCAAGGGATCGACGTGCGGCCGCATCCCCATATCGGGCTTGCGACCGTCACCTATCTCTTCGACGGCGAGATCATGCATCGCGACAGCCTCGGAAGCGCCGCGGCCATTCGTCCGGGCGAAGTGAACTGGATGACGGCCGGGCGCGGGATTGTGCATTCCGAGCGCACCGCCCCCGAGCATCGACGCGACGGCGAGCCCATCCATGGGCTCCAGTGCTGGGTCGCGCTGCCGGTTGCGCAGGAGGAAGGCGCGCCGGGCTTTGCGCACCACGACATCGCTGCGCTTCCTCTCATCAGCGAGAACGGCACCACGGTGCGCCTCGTGAGCGGCAGTATTTTTGGCCAAACCTCCCCGGTCGAGACCTTGTGGGAGACGCTCTTCGCCGATGCGACGATAGCCGCGGGCGATGCGATCCCGTTCGATGCCAATACCGAGGAGCGCGCGCTCTACATCGTTTCCGGCGAGGTCGAGATTGCCGGCGAGCGCTTCGACGCAGGCCGTCTGCTGATATTGCGTCCCGGCGATGCCATCACCGTCACCGCGGTGAACGAGGCGCACGTCGTTCTCCTTGGCGGCGCGGCCATGGACGGTCCGCGCCACATCTGGTGGAATTTCGTCTCCTCGCGCAAGGAACGCATCGAGCAGGCCAAGGCCGACTGGAAGCTCGCCCGCTTCGACACCGTGCCCGGCGACGAAACCGAATTCATCCCGCTGCCGGAGTAGGTTCGTAGCCCGCGTTGAGCGCAGCGAAACGCGGGATGCCCGGATTTCGCTTCGCTCAATCCGGGCTACTGCGCAACGCGCGCAGATCCGGAAGATTCTGCTTCACCCGCCCCATGTCCTTCCACGGGTCCTGCTTGCGGCCGGCGAGCCGCTTGGAGAGATTGAGCACCGTATATTGATCCGCGCCCTTGCTGCGGCCGAGTTCTTTCCACGAGACCGGCGCCGACACCGGGGCGCCCGGCCGCGCGCGCGTGGAATAGGCGGCGACCGAGGTCTGCTCCAGCGAGTTGCGGAAATAATCGATGAAGATTTTGCCCTGGCGCAGCGACTTCGTCATCTTCACCACGTAACGATCGGGACTGTCCGCGTTCATCGCAAGCGTCACCGCCTGCGCAAACGTCTTCGCGGCGTCCCAGTCGGCGCCGTCGATGGGCAGCACCACATGCAGGCCCTTGCCGCCGGAAAGCTTCACGAAAGAAACGAGATGGATGGAGGCGAGCCGCTCGCGCACATCGCGCGCCGCCGCAATCACGCCGGGCCAGTCAACGCCGGGACCAGGATCGATGTCGAATACGATGCGATCGCACATATCCAGGTGCTCGATCATCGAGCCGCGCACGTGAACTTCCAGCACGCCCGCCTGCACGAGCGAAAGCAGCCCGTCGAGGTCCTCGACCGCGAGCACCTGTCGCCGGTTCTTGTCGATCACCGTCTTGAGATGCGTCTGTTCCAGGCCCGCCGACGCGTGTTTCTGAAAAAAGCACTCGCCCTTGGTCCCATCCGGGCAGCGCAGCAGCGCAAGCGGGCGATCGATCAGGTGCGGAGCCATGTAGTCCCACACCGAACGGTAAAAGTCGGCAAGGTTCGCCTTGGTGACCCCGGCATCCGCCCAATAGACGCGATCGGGATGCGTGAAGCGCACGGCCGTGGCCGCAGCGCCCCCTCCCACTGCGCTTGCGGGGCGAGAGCCTGCCCCCGACTTGATCCGGAGGCTGGGGTGAGGGGCTCTTGCCTCACCCCGTGACACGCGCCCCTCACCCGATCGCTTCGCTCGCGACTTCTCCCCGCGCGCGGAGCGAGGCGTTGTTCGCGCCGCGTGCGATGTCGCTCGTGCGGCCTGCGCGCGCGTGGAATGAGTTTCACGCTTTTTTCCATCTGTCTTCACGGGCATCTCCCGAACGACATCGAGCGGCGACTTATCCTCGCGCACGCCCTTGAATGCGGCCTGGCGGACGAGTTTGTCCGCGGTCCAGCCGCGGAATTGCGACTCGATCACCGTTATCGGCTCGACCCAATGAATGTCGCGGCGGCGCACTTCTGCTCGGGGAATTTCATCAAACGGCGATTTGTCGATCTCGATTGCATGCAGCCGCTTGCATAGATCGCGCGCAACCGCGTGGCTAAAGCCGGTGCCGATGCGGCCCGCATAAATGAGCCGGCCGGCATCATAATATCCAACGACCAGCGCCCCGATTGCATTCGCCATGGCGGTCGAAGGCGAATAGCCGCCCACGACGAATTCCTGCGAATTGGCGCATTTCGTCTTGATGAAAATGTCAGACCGGCCGCTGCGATACGGCGCCTCGGCGCGCTTGGAGACAATGCCTTCAAGCCCGATCTCGCACGCCTGTTGCAGGACAAGCTTGCCGCTCTCCTCGAAATGCTCGCTATATCTGATCGCTCCATGCTGGTCGCGCCCCACGAGCCGCGCGAGCTCCGCCTTGCGCTCGCTGAGCGGCAAGCCCGTGAGATCGCGCCCGTCACGATGGAAGAGATCGAAAACGTAATAGATGAATCGTTCCCGCTCGCCGGCCTTGAGCGCAGCCTGCAACCCGGAAAAGCTCGAAACGCCGTTTGCTTCCTCGATCACGGCCTCGCCGTCGATGAGCGCGCTACGCGCCGGCAGCCGCGCCACGGCGGTCGCGATATTGGGAAATTTGTCGGTCCAGTCGAGGCCCTTGCGCGTGAGCAGCTTGACCTTGCCATGCTCGAGCCGCGCCTGAATGCGATAGCCGTCGAACTTGATCTCATGCACCCAGCCCTCGCCCGTGGGCGGTACCTCGCGAAGCGTTGCGAGCGACGGCGGCAAAAAATCGGGCGGCCGCGCACGCGGCTGCAACTCATCCTCCTTGGCTTTGCGCTTCTTTTTGCCCGGCTTGCCTGCGCCTCCCGCCGCTCTTGCGGTTGCACGCGGCGCGCGCGCACTCTTGCTGCCACTCGCCTCCACGCGCGCGCGAGGTGCGGCGGTTCCCTTGATCGCGCCGGCTTTCACGTTGTCCTGCGCGCTGCGATTGGAATGCCAGACGCGCTTTCGCCCCTTGCCTTGCGCGATCTCGGGCAGGGAGCGGCCGCTCACCACCGAGAGCGGTTTTTCCTCGAGGATGTCGGGGTGATCCGGCTCGCGCGCGGATTCATCGCGCGCCTTGATCAGGAGCCAGGAGTCCTTGTTCTCGCCGCGCCTGCGGCTCATGCGCACGAGATGCCAGCCGCCGCGCAGCTTTTCGCCTTCGAGGCTGAAGTCGAGATGGCCCTTGGCCAGACCCTTGTGCGGATCGCCCTCGGGCAACCAGCGCCCGCGATCCCAGATCATCACCGTGCCGCCGCCATATTCGCCCTGCGGGATGGTGCCCTCGAACGCGTTGTATTCGATGGGATGATCCTCGGTCGCAACCGCAAGGCGCTTCTCGCCGGGGACGAGGCTGGGCCCGCGGGTGACCGCCCAGCTCTTCATCACGCCATCGAGCTCGAGCCTGAAATCATAGTGCAGTCGACGCGCCGCGTGCTTCTGAATGACAAATCGATTTCCTTTCGTGCGCGCGGCTCGCCCGCGCGGCTCCGGCGTCGCATCGAACTTGCGTTTTTTGTGGTAAAGCTGAAGACCCATGGCTTATCTACGATTAGACGAACAAAGAAGCAGAACTTACCACAGAGCACGAGGGTTCCTGCGCGATTGCGCCGCGCGAGATACCGCATGTCGGAATGCTTACCTTTGTTCCCGGTTTGCCCTCCCTCCCTGCGCTGGCTAAAGTAGACGGAGCCGGGTAGGGGTATCCTGTGGAGTCTCACGTGTCCCAGCCCTCAAAAACGCCGCTACTCGATAGCGTCGAAACCCCCGCCGACCTTCGCCGTCTTGACCGCCGCCAGCTACGCCAGCTTGCCGATGAGCTGCGGCAGGAGACGATTGATGCGGTTGCCACAACCGGGGGCCATCTCGGCGCCGGATTGGGGGTCATCGAGCTCACGGTCGCCTTGCACTACGTCTTCAACACCCCGGAAGACCGCCTGGTGTGGGACGTTGGACATCAGGCTTATCCGCACAAAATCCTGACCGGCAGGCGCGAGCGCATCCGCACGCTGCGCCAGGGCGGCGGCCTCTCGGGCTTCACCAAGCGCGCCGAAAGCGAGTACGACCCCTTCGGTGCCGCCCATTCCTCAACCTCGATCTCGGCTTCGCTCGGCATGGCCGTCGCGCGCGACCTCGCGGGCAAATCCAACAACGTCGTCGCCGTGATCGGCGACGGCGCCATGTCGGCCGGCATGGCCTATGAGGCCATGAACAACGCGGGCGCCATGAACTCGCGCCTCATCGTGATCCTCAACGACAATGACATGTCCATTGCGCCGCCGGTCGGTGCGCTTTCCGCCTATCTCGCGCGGCGCGTATCGGGACGCACCTACCGCTCGGTGCGCCATGCGGTAAAGAGATTAGCGAAGCTCCTTCCGCCCTTCCTCGAGCAGCGCGCCGTGGCGATGGAAGAATATGCGCGTGGGCTCGTGACCGGCGGCATGTTATTCGATGAGCTCGGCTTCTTCTACGTCGGCCCAATCGACGGGCATAACATCGATCATCTTCTGCCGGTGCTCAAGAACGTGCGCGATGCCAGGAACGGCCCCTTCCTGGTTCATGTCGTGACGAAGAAGGGCAAGGGCTACGCGCCGGCGGAGAATTCAGCCGACAAGTATCACGGCGTCGTCAAATTCGACGTGGCGACCGGCGCCCAGGCCAAATCGAAGGCGAGCGCACCCGCCTACACGAAGGTGTTCGCGCAGGCGCTCATCGCCGAGGCGAAAAAGGACAACAAGATCGTCGCCATCACGGCCGCGATGCCCGCCGGCACAGGGCTTGATCTGTTCGCAAAGGAATTCCCCGCCCGCTGCTTCGATGTCGGCATCGCCGAGCAGCATGGCGTGACCTTCGCCGCAGGCCTTGCAACCGAGGGCTTCAAACCGTTCGCAACGATTTATTCGACATTTCTGCAGCGCGCCTACGATCAGGTCGTGCACGATGTGGCCATCCAGAAATTGCCCGTGCGCTTTGCCATGGACCGCGCCGGTCTTGTCGGCGCTGACGGTCCCACCCATGCGGGGGCCTTCGACGTCGCCTATCTCGGCTGCCTTCCCGGCTTCGTGATCATGGCGGCGGCGGATGAGGCAGAGCTCGTGCACATGGTCGCAACCGCGGCCGCGATCGACGATCGCCCTTCGGCGCTACGCTATCCGCGCGGCGAAGGTATCGGCGTGCCAATGCCTGCCGAGGGCAAACCGCTCGAAATCGGGAAGGGCAGAGTGGTTCGCGAGGGCGCCAAGATCGCGCTCTTCTCGTTCGGCGCCCGGCTTGCCGAATGTCTCAATGCAGCCGATGAGCTTGCCGCCATGGGCCTCTCCACAACCGTCGCGGATGCCCGGTTCGCCAAGCCCCTCGACATCGATCTTCTCCTGCGGCTCGCGCGCGAGCACGAAGTGCTGATCACCATCGAGGAAGGCGCGATCGGCGGCTTCGGGTCGCATGTGCTCCACACATTGGCAGAGCATGGCGTGCTCGACCGGCTCAAGGTGCGATCCATGATGCTGCCCGACACCTTCATCGACCAGGATTCCCCGGCGGCGATGTATGCCAAGGCCGGTCTCGACGCCAAAAGCATCGTTGCGAAGGCATTCGGCGCGCTCGGTCAAAACCTGCGCGGAGAGGACCTCAAGCTCGGCCGCGCATAATTTGCCTGGGCCGAGCCGCAGGGATACGTCCCCCTGTAGTGACCCACCGCATGCGCATTGATCGTCTGCTGGTTGAGCGCGGGTTGTTCGAAAGTCGCGCCAAGGCGCAAGCCGCCATCGTCGCGGGCCGTGTGACGGCCAATGACAGGATCGTCGCCAAGGCATCGGACGAAGTCGACGCGGATGCCGTTCTGCACGCCGAGCCGGAGCATCCCTGGGTGTCGCGCGGCGGAGTCAAGCTTGCGGCGGCGCTCGATCACTTCGGCTTCGATCCTGCCGGCCGCGCGTGCCTTGATCTCGGTGCGTCGACCGGCGGCTTTACCGACGTGCTGCTCGCGCGCGGTGCGCGCCGCGTCTACGCCGTCGATGTGGGTCGCGATCAGTTGCATCCCCGCCTGCGCGCGCGGCCGGAAATCGTGTTCATGGAGCAAACCGATATCCGGAAATTGGATCCGGCAGGGCTCGCCGAACGGCCCCAATTCGTCTGCATCGACGTGAGCTTCATCTCGCTCAAGCTCGTCCTGCCGGCGGCCGTTTCGCTTGCGCAATTCCCGGCTCGCCTGCTGGCCCTGATCAAGCCGCAATTCGAGGCCGGGCGCGGCGCGCTGAAAAAAGGCATCGTGCGCAATCCTGATGTTCATCGGGCGGTGTGCAACGACATCGCGGCGCTGATCGCCTCGCTCGGCTGGACGGTGGCCGGCGTCGTTCCTTCTGCGATTACCGGCGGCGACGGCAACCGCGAGTTCTTCATCGGCGCGAGCCATGAGTGAACGGCTCGCGATTGCGCGCGTGGGAGCCATGGGGGACGGCATCGCTGACACGCCGGCCGGCCCGATCTATGTGCCTTACACGCTGCCGAACGAGACCGTCGAAGTTGCGCAGTGGCCCGGACATCCCGATCGCCGCCACCTGGTCAAGGTAGACATTGCCAGTCCCGAACGCAGTGCGCCGATCTGCCCGCATTTTGGTGTCTGTGGCGGCTGCGCCCTGCAACATTGGACAGACGCGAGCTATCGCGGCTGGAAGCGCGAGCTTGTCATGCTGGCGCTTGAACGCGTGGGCCTCGCGCCGCCGATGGACGATCTGATCGACGCTCACGGCGAAGGACGCCGTCGCGCGGTTTTTCACGCCCGCAACGGCGATCACGACCTGCTCGAAGTGGGATTTAGCGCGCGCAAAGCCCATCACGTGGTCGCAATTGATCGCTGCCCTGTTCTGGCGCCAAGCCTCAACGGTGCCATCACCGCCGCCTGGGCGATAGCCGAAAAGCTCGCGGCCATGCGCAAGCCGCTGGACATCCAGGTGACCGCGACGCAAGGCGGCCTCGATATCGACCTGCGTGGATCGGGGCCGCTCTCGCCGCTGCGCATGCAGGAGCTGGCAGAGGTCGCGGGACGCCATGGCCTCGCGCGATTGACGCGGCACGGAGAGATCGTCGCGCAACAGGCCTTGCCCATGGTGCGGATGGGCCGCGCGCAAGTCGTGTTGCCGCCGGGCGCTTTTCTTCAGGCAACCGCAGCCGGCGAGGCTGCTCTCGCCGGCCTCGTCGAAACGCATTGCCAAGGCGCAGGTAGAATAGCCGATCTGTTCTGTGGGGTAGGACCCTTTGCGCTGCGTCTGGCCGAGCGTGCGCGCATTGTCGCCGCAGATAATGATGCGGCGGCGGTTGCTGCGCTGCGCCGGGCGGCAGACACCACTGCGGGCCTCAAGCCCATAGAAACCCAGACGCGCGATCTCTTCCGCCGGCCGTTCACGCTCGACGAGCTCAAGTCGTTCGACGCGGTACTGTTCGACCCGCCCCGCCAGGGCGCCCAGGCGCAAGCGAGTGCAATCGCTGCATCAGGCGTGCCGCATGTTGTTGCGGTGTCCTGTAACCCGGCGACCTTCGCGCGCGACGCCCGCATTCTGGTTGATGGCGGCTACCAGCTGACGTGTGTCACGCCCGTCGATCAGTTCCGCTACTCCGCCCATGTGGAGCTGGTCGCGTTTTTGCAGAGAAGATAGAAGAGAAAGTAGGGCGGAGTCGAGTTCGTCACGAGACGCCAACATTGCGCGAGCCGGCAGGGCGTTGGGGCCGCTTCACAAGCGAAACGGCGGGTTAGGTATCGATCTCGCGGAACGCGAAATCGATACCTAACCCGCCCTACCTTCTGACATCTGCCGTCTCAGTTCCCCCACCGCTCGCGCCACATCTGCTCGCCGATGGTGCAGGAAATGCGCGGAGCGCGCGCCTGTGCGGGGACGACGGGGCGCTCAGGTGCGCGGCCCGCAATCTCCAGCACCAGCTTGGTTCGCGTCGCTTCCTTGAACTGTTCGCGCTCGCGGATCGGAATCACGAACGCGCCGGGACCGCCGATCACGCAGTCCTCGTAGTAGATATCGAGGTTATCGATATCCATGGTGAACGAGTTCGGCCGCTTGAGCATGATGGGCAGGCCGTTGATGGTGATGCCCGCGGAAAGCACGTCGTCGCGCACCATGGTCACAGGGGTGCCGCTGTTGTTGGCGCCGTCCCCGGACACGTCGACGACGCGCCGCACGCCACGAAATCCGCTGCCGTCGAACAGCGGCTTTGCGAAGCCGAGCGCGCCTGAAATGGAGGTGCGCGAAGCGCGCCGGTACGGCGCACGCGAGATTTCGTTCGCGACCGCATCGGCTGCTTCCGGCCCGTCGATCAGCCGCCAGGGCACAATGATCTTCTGGTCGTACGGACCGGCCCATTCGAAATAGGTGATGGCTATCCTGCCGTTCATGCCGCTGCGCAAGGCCTGCATGAACTCGCGTGACGTGATGGCGGTGATGTATCCCTCGCGTTGCAGCGCCTGCTCATCCGGATCCATGGAGTAGGACACGTCCACCGCGAGCACGACCTCGACGTCGACCGCCATGGCGCTCGGGCTTGCATCGGCGGAGCGCGGAAGCGGCGCCGCAACTGCGCTCATTGAGCCGGCGCAGATGAGCGCTGCGGCGGCTGCTGCGGCAAGCGCGCAAAGCAACCCACGTACGGTCATGGTGCCTCCGTCAAACATCAGTCCCGCGCCCTGCCGCCCAATCAAGCATGGCTTTCTTTCCAGCTCGATTCCTTCATCAGCTCAGTCGACGTGATTTCAATGCCAAAGCCGGCAAGTCCCACATAGGTCATCTTGGATGAAGTCAATAGGCGGATCGAGCTGATACCAAGGTCCTTCAAAATCTGGGCGCCGAGGCCGACCTCGCGCCACTGCTGCGAGCGCGCGACCTCCGAGCCGGTCGAGCCGGACTGCGGAATCGCGTGGGTCGGCACTCCGGCCGCGCCGTCGCGCAGCAACACGATCACGCCGCGCCCTTCCTGCTTGAACCGCGCCAACGCCGCGTGAACGGATTGCGCCCCGCCGAAAACGTCACGGATGATATCGGCGCGGTGCAGCCGCGCCGGCACGTTCTTGCCGTCACCGAGCCGGCCGTAAACGAATGCCATGTGCTGGATCGCATCAAACGGGGTCACATAGGCGTAGCCCACAAGCGTGCCGATCCTGCTTTTCACCGGAAACTCCCCGATACGCTTGACCAGCTTGTCGCGTGTCTGCCGGTAGGCGATCAGATCGGCAATGGAAACCTGCTTGAGCTTGTGATGGGCGGCAAAGCTCGAGACTGCTGCTCCACGCATCACGGTGCCGTCGTCGTTCATCAATTCCGCCAGTACGCCAACCGGCGCGAGGCCCGCGAGTCGGCACAGATCGACGCAAGCCTCGGTGTGGCCCGAGCGCATTAACACGCCGCCGTCTTTGGCGATGAGCGGAAAAACGTGGCCCGGCCGCACGAAATCGCCGGCCCCGCTGTTGCCATTGGCCAGGGCGCGCACGGTGTTGGTGCGCTCCTCCGCCGAAATGCCGGTGGTCAGCCCATGACGATAATCGATGGAGACGGTAAACGCCGTGCCAAGCGGCGCATCGTTCGCCGCCACCATGGGATCGAGATGCAGGCGCCTGGCAAGCTCGGCCGCGAGCGGCGCGCAGACGATCCCCGAAGTATGCCGGATGATGAAGGCCATCTTTTCCGGCGTGCACTGGGACGCTGCAACGAACAAATCGCCTTCGTTCTCGCGATCGTCATCGTCGCTGACGACCACCATCTCTCCCGCGGCAAACGCGGCGAGCGCAGCCTCGACGCGCTGATAATCGTCCAGCACCGGTTTATGTTTTTCAACCACGATCCAGCCTTGCCATGCTTACGAGCGCATCATGTCCCCGGCCGTTTGAATGGCCAGGGCTGCGCCTCGCCCATCTGTCCACGATGGCGCAGATAATGATCGGCGATGACGCACGCCACCATGGCCTCGCCGATGGGCACGGCTCGAATTCCCACGCACGGATCATGCCGGCCCTTGGTGACGATCTCCGTTTCGCTGCCATAACGATCGATGGTACGCCGCGGCGTCAGGATCGATGATGTCGGCTTGACCGCGAACCGGCACACGATCGGCTGCCCGGTGGAAATGCCGCCGAGAATACCGCCGGCATGGTTCGACAGAAATAGCGGCTTGCCGTCGTTGCCCATGCGCATCTCATCGGCGTTCTCCTCTCCGGTGAAAGCAGCGGCCGCGAAACCGGCCCCGATCTCGATTCCTTTGACGGCGTTGATGCCCATCAGTGCGGCAGCAAGATCGCCATCGAGCTTGCCATAGATCGGCGCCCCCAATCCCGCAGGCACGCCCTCGGCCACCACTTCTATAACCGCGCCGACGGACGAGCCGGTTTTGCGGATGTCATCAAGGTAGCCCGCGAACAGCCTTGCCTGCTCGGCATCCGGACAGAAGAACGCGTTGTGCTCGACTGCGTCCCAATTCCAGCGCGCACGGTCGACTTTGTGCTTCCCCATCTGAACAAGCGCGCCGCGCACCGTGAGCCCCGGCACGATCTTGCGCGCGATTGCGCCCGCGGCAACCCGCGTTGCCGTCTCACGCGCGGACTGACGGCCGCCGCCGCGGTAATCGCGAATGCCGTATTTGACCTCATAGGTGTAATCGGCGTGCCCGGGACGGTATTTGTCCTTGATGTCGGAATAGTCTTTCGAGCGCTGGTCGACGTTTTCGATAACGAGAGCGATCGGTGTCCCGGTCGTCACCTGCGCGCCAGTCGCTTCATCGATGAAAACACCGGAGAGGATTTTGACCTCGTCAGGCTCGCGCCGCTGGCTGGTGAAACGCGACTGGCCCGGACGGCGCTTGTCAAGGTAGGGCTGAATATCGGCTTCGGTGAGCGCAATTCCCGGCGGGCAGCCGTCCACCACGCAGCCGATCGCCGGCCCATGGCTCTCGCCAAAGGTCGTGACCCGGAACAGCAGACCGAAGGTATTGAACGACATGGGCTTCTGCCGTGGCGCGTGTGGTAGCTATGATATCGCGCCTGTCAACGCGGCACGAAACTAGGCATAACGCGCAATTTTATCCTCGGCGAACACATAAACCACACCCTGATCGATGGGATAATGCGGCGCCTCCTCGGGCGGCACGATTGCAAGGTGCGCGATCAAGGCACGCGCCGTGCCGCCGTGCGCGGCAACGACGGTACTGGCATTCTGGCGCACGTACCATGCCTCGACCCGGCGCGTGAGCTGGGCATAGCTCTCGCCTCGCGGCGGCAGAAACTCCCATTTATCGCTTTCGCGCGCATCGAGCAGAGCCTGGTCGCGCGCCAGGATCTCGCCATAGGTCAAACCCTCCCATTCACCGAACGAAATTTCGGCAAGCCGCCCTTCGATTTCGTATCGCGACGGGTCGAGCCCAAGCGCCGATCGCATCAGCTGCATTGTCTCGCGCGCGCGAATGAGTGGACTTGAGACATAGAAGAGACTTGCGGGGTCGGCGGCATCCCGATCGAACAACTGGCGCAGAATTTCTCCACACTGCAAGGCCTGCGCGCGGCCTTGAGCATTGAGCGGGATGTCCTTGCGCCCCTGCAGGCGCTGCTCGACATTCCACTGCGTCAGCCCGTGGCGCACATAGTAAATGACGGGCGGCGGCACGGGCTACTCGCTCACTCCTTTCCCACCACGATGTCGGGGGCGTCGGGATGTTTCATGCCGACGATGTGATAACCGGCATCGACGTGGTGGATCTCGCCTGTCACTCCGCGCGACAGATCGGATAACAGATAGACCGCGGTATCGCCGACCTCGTCGATGCTCACGCTGCGCCGGAGCGGCGCGTTATACTCGTTCCATTTCAGGATGTAGCGGAAATCGCCGATTGCCGCCGCCGCCAATGTCCTGATGGGACCTGAAGAGATCGCGTTGACGCGGATGTTTTTGCCGCCCAGATCGGCGGCAAGATAGCGCACTGAAGCCTCCAATGCAGCCTTGGCAACACCCATGACATTGTAATGCGGCATCCATTTCTCGGCGCCGTAGTAGGTGAGCGTGAGCAGCGCTCCGCCGTTCGGCATCAGCCGCTCTGCACGCCGGGCAAGCGCAGTAAAGGAGTAGCAGCTCACCTGCATGGTCTTGGCAAAATTATCCGGCGTGGTGTCGACGTAACGCCCTTGCAGCTGATCCTTGTCGGAAAAAGCGATGGCATGGACAAGAAAGTCGAGCCCGCCCCAGTTCGCCTCGATCGCGGCGAAAACCGCACTCATGCTGGCTTCTTCGGTGACGTCGCAATGTCCCGCGAGTAGGCCGCCGACCTCATGCGCGAGCGGCTCCACGCGCTTTTTCAGTGCATCGCCTTGATACGTGAACGCGAGCTCGGCGCCCTCGCGATGGCACGCTTTCGCGATGCCCCAGGCGATCGAGCGATTATTGGCCACACCCAGGAGAAGGCCACGCTTCCCGCGCATCAGACCCGAGGCTTCCGCCATTGATTCACCTCGCTCGCGCAGCCGCGTCTCGTATGGCATAGGGGTAAGCCGTCTTCAAGCAAGCCGCCGCGACTGCGTCTTAAGGCTGCCTTTTGGACGGAATACCCGTGACATTCAATTGTTAGTCTGTGCGAGAGGTAAATTTGAAGGGCAAAGCGTTGGGGAGCTTCCGGAACGAGATTACAGCCGCCCTTCCGGCGCTACGGCGGTATGCCCGCGCGCTTACGCGCAGCGCGGAGCTCGCCGACGATCTCGTGCAGGATACGTTATTGCGTGCGCTGCGTTCGGAGCATTTATTCCACGGCGGCGACATGCGCAGCTGGCTCTACACCATTCTCACTAATCTCAACCGCAACCGGCTGCGCGCGTTGGCGCGGCGTCCCCCGCTACAGGCGATCGAGGAACACGATGCGGCCGAGAATCCGCAATCGGGCGGGCGAGATATCGAGCGGGCGCTCGCCGCGCTGGTCGAGGAGCAACGCGCGACGCTCCTCTTGGTCGTGCTCGAAGGGCTCAGCTATCGGGAAACCGCGGAAGTCCAAGGCATACCGATCGGCACGGTCATGTCGCGACTGGCGCGCGCGCGAACACAGATCAAGGCCTATCTCGATGGCGGGCGGCCTGCGCTTCGCCGTATCAAATAATCAAGGACGACGACGATGAGCGAGCGAGAAATCCCGGTGACGCAGGATGAGCTGCATGCCTACGTCGATGGCGAGCTGGCGCCTGATCGCGTGACCGCGGTCGAAGCCTGGCTGGCGACGCATCCGGAGGACGCGGCTCTGGTACGCGGCTGGCAGGCGCAGGCCGAGGCCATTCGCGCGCGCTATGGTCCGTTGGCGTCGCAGCCGGTCCCTGCAAGGCTTGAGCTGGACAAACTCGCGCGCGGCACACGCTCGTGGCGCGCGATCGCGGCGGCCGCGATTTTTGGCGCGTTTGTTGCGGGCGGCGTGGCCGGCTGGATGGCGCATGGCGCTTCCGCCGCAGCGCCGAGCCGGTTTGATGTTTTCACCCAGCAGGCGCTGGAAGCGCACAAAATCTACGTGGTCGAGGTGCGCCATCCGGTCGAGGTGACGGGCAACGAGCGCACGCATCTGGTGCAGTGGCTTTCAAAGCGTCTCGATTATCAGTTGCGCGTGCCCGATCTCGACGCGAGCGGATTTAAGCTGGTCGGCGGCCGCCTGTTGCCGGGACCTTTTGGCCCGGCGGCATTCTGCATGTATGAGGGTGCCTCCGGCGAGCGCTTCACCATCTACTACGCGCGCACCGACGCGCCGCCTACGGCGCTGCGCTACCGGGAAGGCGAGCGCTTTGCGGGTTTCTACTGGGTCGAGCAGGGGCTTGCTTACGTGGTGAGCGGTCCGGGCGATCGCGACAGGCTGCGCGCGATCGCGCAGGCGGCGTATGATCAGATCGACAAGAAATGAGGAGAATAGCCGGTCATTCGACGACGGTGTCTGCACGTAGCAGAAGGGAAGCCGGCCGATCTTCCGGTGTGCAGGCGCCGACCAAGTACGAGCTGGTCATCAATCTCAAGACCGCCAAGGCGCTCGGCCTCGAACTGCCGCCGATGCTGCTCGCGCGCGCCGAAGAGGTGATTGAATAGCGAGACTGCTTTGCTTTGCTGCAACTGCTCACGGCCGGTTATGGCCGAAGCAGTCATTATCAGGGAATAGCCGATTGCGGCTACAAGGGAGCCTCGGCTATCTCAGCCGCCACTGTTCGGGCGAACCAAATTCCGCGCGTGGTAAGCCGCACCGACGCGCTTCTACCGAGCACGGTCACTGTCAGCATCCCGTCACGCCTAAGGTCTGCAACTGTGACGCCGGAGATGGGCTTGTCGTTGGTAATGGCGGATGGCGAGGTCCACACGCCGTGCCGCTTGTGAAGGGAGCCGCCGTTCCAGCAGGCAAGCAGGGCAGCACGTTTCGCAGGCGACAGAATGGCAATCGGCGCACGAGGCTCATCGGGGGCGAGCAGCCGCATGGGAACAGGATGGGGGTCACTTCCAGAAGCAGCCTCCGCGAGATTATCTTTAATCATGGTCATGTCACTAACCGGCGGACCTTCTGGCTCGCGGCGTTTGGATTCATCCTGCACCGGGCCGCGCTTTAGAGTTTCGGTCACCGGAATGGATTGCAGTCCGTCAGGCGTCATGACAACCTCGAAATAATCGACTGACATTTTCCTCTCCAACGGCTGCGTGGTTCGATTGCGCGAATGAATTCACGCAGCAAACGCAACCGACAGAGAAGACGGAAACTGAGACGGACGCGAGAAGCGACGAGGCGGCGAGGGATGTGCCGCTGTCGGCAACAATGCGGTATGGCGATTAGAAACAGTGAGTTGCAGAAATGCACTATCAACAGAAAAGCGGCATCATTCACATACCATCAACAAGGAAATTGATGCCGCGCCCGTTCAACGGCTGGAACCAATCGCTGCCCACGAGTAGTGGACGCCTCCACATGCAGTCCGCGTTACTTAACGGCCGAGTCTGACCTTAAGCCCTCTCAATGTCGGCACGGGCGTGATTCGGTGGCCGCTACACCAACGCCGATGACGATCCCACGGCGATACAGATATTAAGCATTTCGATTGCCCTTTTCCCCAATCGGAATGATCTTCAATGAGCCGAACAAGCTTCGCAAAGTGCAAAAATTTACTGCGCTTGTGCGTGCACGATTATTGGTTGTTTCTGAGCAGTCGCACGCCCGGACTCGTAGATGGATACGAGCACAATCAGGCCAACAAGTGCTGCTGCTCCCACCACGGTGTTTGCCATCCACCAGCGACGAACCGCTGACCTGTCCGCCGCATCTAAACGCCGATATTCCGCGTCAATGTCGCCCGATATCATTGTGCCCCCCGTTTTCGTCCCCAACGCAAATCCTTGTTGAAGCGTTAATGTGCGTAAATTTAGGCAGCGCCATTCTGGCGACTCTCTTGTGTCAGGATCACGCATTCGAATTTCGCGGATGAGGCGTCGCCTTTGGCGATGAGTTGGAATGTCCGCCGCCTCCACTTTAGGCGTCGAACCGATCACGAATTTCGTGCATAGCGAGGCCGAGGTCGAAGCGGCCATGGCTGCGCTCGGGCAAGCGCCTAATAGCGGCCTAATCGTAGCGCCGGAGACCTTCACGACGGCCCATCGCAAGCTTTTCATCGCGCTGGCGGAGAGAAATCGGGTACCCGCGATTTACGGCTTGCGGCAATTTGCGGCAACCGGCGGCTTAATGTCGTATGGCCCCGACACCGTCGACACGGTCCGGCGAGCGGCGGGCTATATCGACCGTATCCTGCGTGGAGAGAAGCCGGCCGACCTCCCGGTTCAAGCACCGACCAAGTTCGAGTTTGTCATCAACGTCAAAACGGCGAAAGCGCTCGGGCTCAGGATTCCCGAAGCGTTCTTTATTCGCGCTGATGAGGTGATCGAATAGGTGCGCCAGCTGCAAGCTGGTGCGATCCAGCCGGTGCAAGTCCGGCCCAAGTAAGGGGTAGCGTCCGCTTGGTAGCGAGTGTTGCGTGGCCACTGGCGACAGTGGTCGCGAAGCGTACACAGCGATTGCATGGGGTATGGGATTGAGCCACGAAAGATCAGATATCGCAGGGGCCGAGAGTTTCTATTCGCTCGAAGGCAACATGTGCGGCACCGCTACGCGAGGTGCTGACGCCCTGCCGGGGTCGAAGGCCACATCACGTGCAAAGGGATCGCATCGGAAGCTGGGAGGTCTCGTGTTTGGCCGTCGTCGTGGCGTGCTGTGTGCCGAGTACGGTGGTCCGCATCGGGAAGGCGAGGAGCCGTAGCCGATGATGCACGGACACGAGAAGTCGGACCCTGCCATAGTAGCTGAGAAGCCGGCGAACAAAGCGAACGAGCCCGCGGCGGAAGCATCTGCGTGGGCAAGCGCGGCGGAGCCGGGGGAGCCAAGGGCGGGGACCGAGGGGAATGCGGACCAGCAAAGCACGTGCCGGGCGCAGAGCCGGGAAAGCGTGTCACAGGCGCTGGACCGCATACGGAGAGTCGCAAGGGAAAGGAAGAAGGAGAGGTTCATCGCGCTCTTTCACCACATCACCATCGAGCTGCTCGAAGAGGCGTTCTACGAACTCAAGGAGGACGCAGCTCCGGGCGTGGATCGATTGACGTGGACAGACTACGAGGCAGAACTCGAGCGCAATCTCGAGGACTTGCACGATCGGGTCCATCGGAGAGCGTACCGGGCACTGCCGTCGCGGCGGGTCTACATACCCAAACCGGACGGTCGGCAGCGCCCGCTCGCGGTCGCGGCCCTGGAGGACAAGATCGTCCAACGGGCGGTGGTCGCGCTGCTGAACGCGATCTTTGACGAGGACTTCCTCGGCATATCGTACGGGTTCCGGCCAGGGCGCGGCACGCATGACGCGCTGGACGCGCTCTGCGTCGGAATCCACAGCAAGAAGGTGAGCTTCATACTGGACGCCGACATCCAATCGTTCTTCGACACGGTGAACCAGGAATGGCTCATCCGGTTCGTGGAGCATCGGATTGGCGACCGGCGCATCATCCGCCTGATCCGCAAATGGCTCAAGGCGGGCGTCATGGAAAACGGGGTGGTGACCGTCAGTGAGCGGGGGACGGGGCAAGGCGCGGTGATCTCGCCGCTCCTGGCCAACATCTACCTGCACTACGTGCTCGACCTCTGGGCCAACCGCTGGCGACAGCGTGAGGTCACCGGCGACATGATCATCGTGCGCTACGCCGACGACTTCATCGTCGGGTTCCAGCACGACAGCGACGCCCGGCGCTTCCTGGACGAGATGCGTGAGCGGTTAAAGAAGTTTGCGCTGACACTGCATCCCGAGAAGACCCGGCTCATTGAGTTCGGACGCTTTGCGGCGGAACGCCGCCAGCGGCGCGGGCTCGGCAAACCGGAGACCTTCAACTTCCTGGGCTTCACCTTCATCTGCGGCAAAACTCGGTCGGGCAAATTCCAGATCAAACGGAAAACCCGACGGGACCGCATGCGCGCGAAGCTCAAGAGGCTCAAAGAGGAGATGTGGCGGCGCATGCATCAGCCAATTCCCGCTCAGGGAAAGTGGCTGTGGTATGTGGTCAACGGCTACTTCAACTATCACGCAGTGCCCACCAATGCGCGAGCACTGGGTGTGTTCCGGCATCACGTGATCGACCTCTGGCGGCGCACGCTGCGGCGTCGCAGTCAGAAGGCGCGGATCACGTGGGCGCGGATGACGCAGCTGGCGGACGACTGGCTTCCAAAACCGATCATACTTCATCCCTGGCCAAGCGATCGATTTGCCGTCACACACCCGAGGTGGGAGCCGTATGCGGGAAAGCCGCACGTACGGTTCTGTGCGGGGGGCGCGAGGTAACTCGCGTCCCTACCGCGTCTGGGCTGCTTTGCTGCAATTGCTCATGGCCGCTGCTGGCACCGAACAGCAGTCATTTAGCTGAGCTGCGGCTTATCCGAGCCAAACGGCTCTATCTCGTCCGCTTTGCCACCGCAGCAAACACCTTGTACGCCGCCGCGAGCTTCGGCACGAGCTCTCTGCGTTTCGGATTGCGCTTCGCTGCACTTTGTCTACGCTTACAAGGTGAAGAAGGCGTGGTGGGTCCCGCAGCAGGGGCGGTGGAGGATAAACATGCAGCGATCGTGGGTTCAGGTAACGCGTATTGTCGTGCTTGCGATAGCGGTAGCGAACTCGGCCTGGGCACAGGCGGAGTATCCGAATCAATCAGTACGCCTGATTTCCGATTCCTCGCCCGGCAGCGCCGTCGACACGGGCCTTCGCATCATCGCGGATGGCATGAGCCGGCACTGGAACCAGCAAGTCGTGATCGTCAATCAGCCCGGCGCTGCCGGCGCCATCTCCGCGACCATCGCGGCCCAGGCCGCCCCTGACGGCTACACGCTCTACGCCCCTGCGTTGTCGGTATTCCTTGCCGTACCCGGCAAAGCCCCCAATCTGCCGCTGATGGTGCCGCGGGACTTCGCTGCAGTTGGGTACACGGTCGACCAGCCGCTGGCCGTGGCCGTGTCGCCCAAACTCGGAACCAAGACATTGCAGGAGCTAATCGCTCTCGCGCAGAAAAAGCCGGGCGAACTTTCCTATGCGGTCACTGGCGTGGGTCGCCTCACCCACCTGACCGGCGAGCTGTTGCAGCTGCGCACCGGCATCAATCTGCAAATGGTGCCGTACAGCGGCAACTCCGCCCAGGCGATTGCTGATGTCTATGCTGGCCGCATTCCCATCATCATCGAAGGCTACACTGGCCTGGTGTCGGCATTTCAATCGGGCAATCTCGTTCCCCTTGCGATCGGTGCGGCGCAGCGTCTACCGAACGTTTCCGACCTGCCAACCATCTCCGAAACGGTACCTGGTTTGATCGCTTCCGGCTGGCAGGCTGTGCTAGCTCCGAACGGGACACCGGAGCCGCTCATCGCCAAGACGAGCGAGGGTCTGCGCGCCGCGCTCAACATGGCCGATGTGAAAGGGCCCCTTGCGCAGCGCGGCTCGTTTGCGCGGCCGATGTCACCTGAACAGGTGACGGCGTTCATCCGCGATCAGCAGATACTGTGGAAACCAGCGATCGAGCGGATCGCGCAACAGATGAAGTAATCAGCGGTGATTGTGGTTGAATTTGCGTCAGCTTTTAGAGTCATCCGGCCGCAAAATGGGTTGCGGCTCCCCTGAGGATTTCGGCTAAAAATGACCCAGAGCGGACGGTTTGGCTATTCAGCCGCCATCGGCCCCGGTGCATTTACCTGGGACGCGATCTTACGCCGAACGATGTCGATGTGACTGCGCAAATTATACAGCTGGTCTGAGAAGGCTCGCGGAAAACGGATGTGGCTGACAGCGTCCTCAATGCGCTCGATTTCCCTTTGCTTTTCAATCAAAGGTTTGTCGCTAAGACCACTATCAAACGAAGCTTCCAGGGCCTTGAGTTGGTCGTACCAATAGAACAGACGCCGGCGCGTGACCCAGTTGTAAATCTGCGGCAGAAAGCGGAATAGCGGAAAGCCGATTGCTATTCCTGTTACCAGCAGCGCAATCGCTCTTTGTACGTGGACCGATAGCCATAAAGGCAAATGCCTTTGCGTAAACGAAGGACCGTTTTTGTAAAAATCGATAGCGGTCTGGGCAACTGGATACTCGACGTCCGTGCTATTAGGGTATTCGCCGCTGCGTTGGAAAATGTCTGATTCATTATGCACCTCTTTCATTGTCTGGAGTAGCAGTTGAACAATTTCCGGGTGGAGATCGCTGCGAATCAAAACCTTGGAAGTCGTTCCGATGAGTTGCACATCAGCGGATGGAATGTTTCGGTCAATATCGACCACACCTTGCGGCAATACCAGCCGAATGAGGTCAGGGAAAATGCGGGTAAAGGCCTCGGCCATTGGGAAGCTCATAAGCCGGACCTTTGGATTTTGCAGAAAAGATTGGACAGCCGTCGCCTCCGGTACGCCAATGATCCACACGACATCAACCTCGCCGTCATTCAGTGCCTTGTCTGCGGCCGATCCGCCCAAGGGCAGCAGCGTAGCGGTTTCAGAATTTACACCGCCTCTGCCAAGAATTTTTTCAGCTGTATATCTCGTAGCGCTTCCTACCGGTCCAACCGCGATACGTTTACCTTTAAGCTGCGATAGTCGATCAAGCGGCTCATTCGAGGAATAAAAAATCCAAAATGGCTGGTTGTAGACGGTTCCTAACGACAAGACGTTAGGGGCACGTTTCGCGTCCGAGACGCCGCCAGTCACAAAGGCAATTTGAACGCCGGATTTTGAGTCCTCCAGAAGCGTAACGTTTTCCACCGCCCCGGCCGTCTCGCGCAGCTCTAGCTCAATGTGAGAACGCGCAAGTATTTGCCGATATATCCGTCCGTAATATTCGAAAGAAGCGCCCTTGAAGGCGGTAGCCATTATTACTTTCGACGGTGGCGCAGGGAAAAAATACATCAACAAGAGCGAAACGATGCTCACGACAACAACAATTGCGGCCACTCCATTGAGCAATTGCGAACGGCTGAAACCCAGCACGAATATCTCCCAGGTCTTCATCCCGCCGTTGGAAAGGGGACGGCAAACAGCCCTTGCGAGCTCATAAAAAAGCATAAAGTTTTGCAACTATGGCAGCCAATGTTGCGTGGGATCTTATAATTACACGCGACATTTCGGCGCATCGTCCTGCGATTTACGTCAAGATCGTAGCGTTTTTCTTTAGCCCGAAAGGGTGCGGCAATGTTTGCCGCTGGCACTTCTCGCACATAAGGCTGCCTACCCGCACGTCCGCAGCTTTGGCACAAGTGTGAGTGCCGTCTCGCCCCGGTTACGACTGCTCTCGAATGAACATCGGACCCAACGCCGACGCTGCTCGCGACCGCGCACGTCTCATCGCTGCTGACTCCGGCCTAGGCCGGTAGATTCACCTTCAATAACGCCGCCCGATGGTGCTCGCGATCGCTGGCAAGCCGGTAAACCTACAGCGCCTTGGCGACTTGTTCCGTCATCTTCTTCGCATCACCGAACAGCATCATGGTGTTGTCGCGATAGAACAGTGGATTGTCGATGCCGGCATATCCCGACGAGAGCGATCGCTTGCTGAACATCACGGTGCCTGCCTTCCACACTTCGAGCACCGGCATGCCGTAGATCGGCGAGGAGGGATCGTCCTCCGCTGCGGGATTGGTCACATCGTTGGCCCCGATCACGAAGGCGACGTCCGCCTGCGGGAATTCCGAGTTGATGTTTTCGAGCTCGAATACTTCGTCGTAGGGAACATTGGCCTCGGCGAGCAGAACATTCATGTGGCCGGGCATCCGGCCGGCGACCGGATGAATGGCATATTTTACCTCAACCCCCTCCTTCTTGAGCCGGTCCGCCATTTCACGCAGTGCATGCTGGGCCTGCGCCACCGCCATCCCGTAACCCGGCACGATGATGACCTTGCCGGCATTCTTGAGAATGAACGCTGCGTCCTCAGCCGAGCCTTGCTTCACCGGCCGATGCTCGTGGCTCGTCCCCGCGGCCACTTCACCGCCGAAGCCGCCAAGGATGACCGAGATGAAGTTGCGATTCATCCCCCTGCACATGATGTAGGAGAGAATTGCGCCTGAGGAGCCGACCAGCGCGCCGGTGATAATCAGCGCCGTATTGCCCAAAGTGAAGCCGATGCCGGCCGCCGCCCATCCCGAATACGAGTTGAGCATGGAAATGACGACCGGCATATCGGCTCCGCCGATCGGAATAATGATGAGCACGCCGAACAAAAATGCCGCGAGTGTCAGGAGCCAGAAAGCCAGATGACTCTCGGCGCGTACCAGCCACACGATCAAAACGATGATCGCAACCGCGAGTGCGGCGTTGATGGCGTGGCGGGCCGGCAGGATGATGGGCGCGCCGCTCATGCGGCCGGATAGCTTGAGAAACGCGATGACGGAGCCGGTGAACGTGATCGCTCCGATCCCCAGTCCGAGCGACATTTCGACCAGGCTCGATTTGGCGATGGCGCCAGGATTCCCGATGTCGAAGGCGGTCGGCGCGTAAAGGGCGGCGGCTGCGACCAGCACGGCCGCCATGCCTACGAGCGAATGAAAAGCGGCCACCAGCTCCGGCATGGCCGTCATGGGAACGCGCCGCGCGATCACCGCACCGGTGCTGCCGCCGATGGCAAGGCCGATGAGCACGAACTCCCAGGCGGCGGTGCCATCGGGCGGATGCGAAGCCAGCGTGGTGGCGATGGCAATGGCCATGCCGGCCATGCCCAGATAATTGCCCCGTCGGCTGGTTTCCGGGCTCGCCAGCCCCCGTAACGCGAGAATGAAGAGTACGCCGGCGAGGAGATAGAGCAGCCCGACGAGATCGGCGCTCATCGCTTGCTGCCCCGGTCTTCCTTCTTGCGGTACATGCCCAGCATGCGCTGGGTCACCAGGAAACCGCCGAAGATATTGACCGCGGCAAAAGCGAGCGCGACGAAGCCGAGCGCGCGCGCCCAGATCGGCCCGGAGTTGTTGGCCAGCATGGGGACGCCAACGGCCAGCAATGCGCCGACCACGATGACCGACGAGATCGCGTTGGTCACCGACATCAGCGGTGTGTGCAAGGCGGGGGTCACCGACCACACCACGAAATAACCGACGAAGATCGCCAGCACGAAGATGGAGAAGCGAAATACGAAGGGATCGACCGCGCCGGCGCTCACGGCGTGCATGGTGCCGCCGCTCGCCGCCGCAATGATGTCGAGCTGGGTGAGAACGACGTCCGCCCCCCCGGCGCCGCTGGATTTAGCAAGGCTGGCGAGGGCAGCTGATGGAATGAGCATGGCTTCCTCTCAGGCAGCGGTCTGGGCTGCAAGACTTGGATGAATTACCGCGCCGTCGCGCGTGAGCGCAGTTGCTTTGACGATTTCATCGTCCCAATTCACGGCCAGTGTCTTATGCTGTTTGTCGACCAGAATTTCCAGGAAGGCAAAAAGATTTCGGGCGTAGAGGCTCGAGGCTGAAGCGGCGATCCGGCCGGCGACATTGAAATATCCGATGATCTGTACTTCGTTGACGGTGACGACTTCGCCGGGCTTGGAAAGCTCGCAATTGCCGCCGCGCTCCACCGCAAGATCGACGATGACCGAGCCGGACCGTAGTGAGGCAACCATCTCCTTGCTGATCAGCCGCGGCGCCGTCCGGCCAGGGATCAGAGCCGTCGTGATGATGATGTCCTGTTTCTTGATATGCTCGGCAACCAGCGCCGCTTGCTTGGCCTGATACTCCTTCGACATTTCCTTCGCGTAACCAGCAGCGGTCTCCGCCTGCTTGAATTCTTCGTCCTCGACGGCGACAAATTTCGCGCCAAGGCTTTCCACCTGCTCCTTTGCCGCCGGCCGCACATCGGTCGCGGTCACAAGCGCGCCGAGCCGGCGCGCGGTGGCGATGGCCTGCAAGCCCGCAACTCCTGCGCCCATCACGAAAACCCTGGCGGCCGGCACGGTGCCTGCGGCAGTCATCATCATGGGCAAGGCGCGGCCATACTCCGCCGCCGCGTCGATGACGGCGCGGTAGCCCGCGAGATTGGCCTGGCTCGACAGCACGTCCATGACCTGCGCGCGCGTGATGCGCGGCAGCAGCTCCATGGCAAAGGCGACAACGCCGGCCTTGGCCAGGTCCGCAATGGCGGCATGCTGCCCATACGGGTCCATCATCGCGATCACGAGGGCGCCTTTCTTATAGCCGGAGACCTCCGATGCACTGGGCCGGCGCACCTTGAGCACCACGTCGGCGCCTCTGACCGCATCCTTGGTCACGGTTGCGCCGGCGGCCGTGTACTCGGCGTCCGCAATGCCCGATTTTGCGCCGGCCGCCGGCTCGACGGCAACGTCGGCGCCGAGCGCTTTCATTTTCTTCACGGTTTCCGCGGTCGCCGCGACGCGACTTTCGATTGGATCGATCTCACGCGCGACAGCAATGCGCATTCGCCCGTCTCCTGATCGCCGGTTATCAGGCGGGGCTTGCGCTCCCGGCAGTGAGCGCCAGCGCGAGCAGCGAAATGATGACCATGACGATGCTGGGTGCCCTGGCTCCGGTCATGAAGCCATGCACCGCGACCAGAGTCGCAATGAGGAAAATGCCAAATGCGACGCCCCAGTGGCCGGCAACTGCTCCGATCGCCAAGCCCAGCAGAATGTTCACCACATGCGCGCCGCCGACGAGGACGAGATGAACAAAACGCTCATACATTGCCTCATGCGCGGGCAGGTCGTTGCCGTCCGCAACCGCATATTCGACCTGTCCGTGCTCGGCCATCTGGTCCTCCGGTCTCAATTCGCGATGCGGATTAGCCCAATTAAGGGGGGAGGGCAACGGCGGGTTTGATGAACGCCTTGAACTCAGACCGTCTGCTCCAATCCGGCAGCAGCGAGTGCAGCTTTCTGGCGCCTCGCCACGCGAGCGAGCGAGAAATCCTCGATGGATCGATTGAACAGAGAATAGAAATTGAGCTCGGCGCGCAGGTGGAGGAACACAGCACCGAGACCGATTGCAGCCCGATCCATGAAGACAAACTCCCGCGGCACAGTGACCGGACCGCGCTGCTTGAGCGCCTGATGAACCCGGAACGCCTCGCGCCGGCCATACTCGGAGGGCTTTACGCCATCGGCGAGGCTGCGCACCCGATCTTCCAGCAGCGGCCCGTAAATGAAGCGCGCCCAGATGTTGAGAGCTTCAATTAGTTCGCGATTAAGCCGCCGGAAGCCCCAGGTCTCGTAGGCATGCACAACGAGGTCGTCCTTCCCGTTGAGCAGCCCGTGATAGAGGTCGACCACGCCGCCCACGAATTTCGCCGGGAAAATCCGGATGCAGCCGTAATCAAGCAGATTGATCCCGTCCGTTCGTCCAGCGGTCTTGAATACGGAATAATTGCCGAGATGAGGGTCGCCATGGATCACGCCGAAGCGGCTGAATGGCCACCACCAGGCATTGAACATGGCGGCTGCGAGGCGATTGCGCGCGGTAAGATCGTCGTCCTTATGATCGAGCAGCCGGCGCCCTTCCAGCCAATCGAGCGTGAGCAGCCGGCCGGTGGAGAGCTCGGGCCATATCTTCGGCACCCGGATCTGCGGGAAATCCGACAGCATCGTGCGATAAAGCACAGCGTGCTTGGCCTCGCGGCGGTAATCGAGCTCCTCGCGCAATCGCGCGCCGATTTCTTTGGCGATTTCCGTCGTATCGATCACCGGGTCCATGCGCCTGTGAATGGCGAAGATCAATTGCAGCTGTCGCAGGTCCGCCTCGACGGCGGACTGCATTTCCGGGTACTGCAGCTTGCAGGCAAGCTCGCCGCCATCGTGCGCCCGTGCACGGTGCACTTGACCGAGCGAAGCTGCTGCCGCGGGATGGTGCTCGAAGCTTGCGAATTTCTTCTGCCAATCGAGCCCGAGCTCGGCCGCCATCCGCCGCTTCACAAACGGCCAGCCCATCGGCGGCGCATCGCTCTGAAGCTTCATAAGCTCGGCTGCGTATTCCGGCGGCAGCGCGTCGGGAATGGTGGCCAGAAGCTGCGCGGCTTTCATGATCGGGCCCTTGAGGCCGCCCAATGCCAGTGCAAGCTCGGCTGCGCTCTTTCCGCGATCGAGCGCGAGCCCTAACAGGCGCGATCCCGCGAACCGTGCGGCAACGCCGCTCATGTTCGCTCCGACGCGGGCATAGCGCGCGGCGCGGGCAGAGAAACGGTTGGCTTCGCGGTCAGGCATGCGCGCGATGACTTTTAGGTTTCAGGTGGTGCGATCGATGGATTGGATATGTTGCGTTCGATCCAATGCGCGACATCGTCTTCGCTGATCTCACCTGCAGCCATTGTACCTAAGTGCTGTTTCGGCAGGACATTCAATCCATTCCCTCCAATTCGGTGATCATTCGCTCGATCACGCCCACTCCGCCCTGCCAGAACGCGGGGTCACGAGCATCGAGGCCGAAGGGGGCGAGCAGTTCCGAGTGATGCTTGGTGCCGCCGGCTGCAAGCATGCCGAGATAACGATCCGCAAAGCCTTCGTTTGCCTGTTCGTACACGGCATAGAGCGAATTCACGAGGCAATCGCCGAAGGCGTAGGCGTAGACATAAAACGGCGAATGGATGAAATGAGGAATATAGCCCCAGAACACCTCATAGCCCGGCCGGATGTTGATCGCGGGCCCGAGGCTTTCGTGTTGAACGTCTAGCCACAGCGCATTGATCCGCTCGGCCGTGAGCTCGCCCTGCCGCCGCTCGCTGTGCAAGCTGCGCTCGAAGCTATAGAACGCGATCTGGCGCACCACGGTGTTGATCATGTCCTCGACCTTGGCGGCGAGCATGGCCTTGCGCTCCTTGCGCTCCGCGTTGGCCAGAAGTTTGCGAAACGTCAGCATCTCGCCGAACACGCTCGCGGTCTCGGCGAGCGTCAGTGGCGTCGGCGCCATCAGGGCGCCGTTCGGCGCCGCAAGCACCTGGTGCACGCCATGGCCGAGCTCGTGGGCGAGCGTCATGACGTCGCGCGGCTTGCCCTGGTAATTGAGCAGCACATAAGGATGCACGGACGGCACAGTCGGATGTGAAAACGCGCCGGGCGACTTGCCTGGACGCACGGGGGCATCAATCCAGTTGTTGTCGAAGAAGCGTTCCGCAATGGCCGCCATTTCGGGCGAGAAGGCGCCGTAAGCGGTAAGCACGGTGGCCTTCGCGTCGTTCCAGCCGATGGTCCGTGTCGGCACTTTCGGCAGCGGTGCGCTGCGGTCCCAGTGCGCAAGCCGCTTCTTTCCGAACCAGCGCGCCTTGAGCGCGTAGTATCGATGCGACAGGCGCGGATACGCATCCCGCACCGCTTTGACCAGGGCCGCCACCACTTCCGGCTCGACGCGGTTGGAGAGGTGGCGCGCATCGGCCACATCGGCAAAGCCACGCCAACGATCGGAAATTTCCTTGTCCTTGGCGAGAACGTTGATAATCAGACCGAACGTCCGCAAGTTCTCCTTGAATGTGTGGGCGATCGCCTGCGCGGCCGCCTTGCGCATCTTCTCGTTAGGATCCTGCAGGAGATTGAGCGTCGGTTCGATCGCCAGCGATTTCGCTCCGACTTTGAAACGCAGGGTCGCGATCGTCTCATCAAACAGCCGGTTCCAGGCGGAATAGGCCGTCATCGACTTTTCGTGGAAAAGTTGCTCGATCCGATCTTCGAGCTGGTAGGGCTTTTCCTTGCGGACATCTTCTATCCAGGGCCGATAATGCCCGAGGGCAGGATCCGCCATGGCGGCATTCAGCACGGCGTCGTCGAGCCGGTTGAGCTCAAGCACAAAGAACAGAAGATGAGTGGAATCGGCAGTGATTCGTTCCTGTATGTCGACATAGAACTTGGCGCGTTGCGGATCGATGCTGTTGCCTGAGTGAATGAGCCCGGCATAGGAGATAAGCCGGCCCATAAGATCATCGAGCGCTTCGTAGCGCTTCACGGCTTCGGCCAGTGCCGTTCCGGCGCCGGGCGCCGCCGCGAGCAGATTGAGCTTGCCCTTGTACTGCTCTTCGAATGCAACGCTCTCGACGTCAGAGCGGTCGAGATCCCGCGCGATCTGCGGATCATCCATTCCCTGATAAAGGTCGGCGAGGTTCCACTCCGGCAGCTTGCCTACAGCGGCGGTCGAGCGGGTTTTGGCAGCGCGAGCAGGGTGTCGTTTTGCAGGCATGAGATTTCCAATCGAATTTCCGTTCGTAACCCCCACCCTTTATCCCTCCCCCGCAAGCGGGGGAGGGAAGGGTGGGGGTGTGATGCGCGCGCAGTGCGCTCTTGCTCATTCTGCCCGGATGTTGGCTGTCCGGATCACGTTGGCCCACTTCTGGGTTTCGTCAGCGATGAGCTTTTCGAACTCGGATGTCGAGAGCGCCAGCGGAACGTCGCCCAGCTGCGCGATCCGCTGGGTTATCCTGGGGTCGGATAAGGCAAGATTGATTTCCCGGTTTAGCGTGCCCACGATCTCTGGCGCCGTGTTGCGAGGAGCGGCAATCCCGACAAAAAGGCTCGCCTCGTAGCCGGGCAAGAATTCGGCAAGTGCGGGGACATCAGGCAACACCGCAACGCGCGTTGCCGTGGTCACTGCGAGCGGGCGCAGCTTTCCGGCCCGGACATATTCAATGGTCGATGCAGTCGTGCCGAAATACACCTCGACCTGCCCGGCAAGCAGGTCGACCACCGCAGGGCCGCCGCCGCGGTAGGGTACATGCAGCATGTCGACCCCGCTCATGCTTCTGAACAGCTCCCAATACATGTGAGGTGCGCTGCCAATCCCGGCCGATGCGACCGTGATCTTGCCCGGATTATTCTTCGCGTTCCCGATCAGCTCCGGAACGGATGTTGCGGGCACCGACGGGTGCACGACGAGCACTCCCGGTGCGCGCGAGATTGTCGCCACGGCCGCGAAGTCATGCATGAAATTGAATTTGAGGTTCTCATAAAGCGTGGCGTTCCATGCATCCGCCGACGTGGAGAGGAGGAGCGAATAGCCGTCGGCCGCTGCTTTGGCGACCGCTTCCGCGGCGATGTTGCCGCCGGCACCGGGTCTGTTCTCGACGAAGAACTGCTGGCCAAGCCGCTCCGACAACCATTGACCGATCAGGCGAGCGTAGGTGTCGTTGACCCCTCCCGGCGGGAAGCCGGAAACGATCCGCACCGGCCGCGACGGATAGGCTTGCGCCCGCGCCGCGCGCGCGAGCGCCACGCCCGCGGCGAGATACAGGAATTGTCTGCGGACGAGTCTCATCGGGCCGTCTCCTAATCCGATTTGGCGAATTTAGCAGCCATTAACCCAACTCGGCCACAGTGCCCCAATTCGGTACATGGGACGCGTGGGCGTGAGGTTGTGTCATGAGTGAGTGTATCCTGATCGTCGACGACGATCCCGTGCAGCGCCGGCTTCTCGACAATGTGGTGCGAAAATTCGGCTATGACGCCGTCCTCGCCGAGGGCGGCGACCGCGCGCTCGCCATTCTAACCGGCGACGAGGGTCAGCGCATCGATGCGATCGTGCTCGACCTCGTCATGCCTGACCTGGACGGACTGGGCGTGCTTGCCAAAATGCGGGATGCCGGACTGAGCATTCCGGTAATCGTGCAGACCGCGCATGGCGGCATCGACAACGCCGTGACCGCGATGCGCGCAGGCGCGACGGATTTCGTCGTCAAGCCGGTCGGTCCCGAGCGCTTGCAGGTTTCGCTGCGCAATGCGCTCGCCGCAAGTGCACTCGAAGATGAGCTTGCGCGGATCAAACGAAGCCGCTCGGGCACGCTGGGCTTCGGCGATATAATCACCAAGAGCCCGCGCATGCAGGCGGTGCTGCGCACGGCCGAGAAAGCGGCAAACTCGACGATTGCGGTCTTGCTCGAGGGACAGTCCGGCGTCGGCAAGGAGCTTATCGCGCGCGCAATACATGGGTCGGGGTCGCGGCGGAGAAAACAGTTTGTTGCGGTCAATTGCGGCGCCATTCCCGACAATCTCGTGGAGTCGCTGCTGTTCGGCCACGAGAAGGGGGCCTTTACTGGCGCGACGGAACGCCATGTTGGCAAGTTCGTCGAAGCTTCGGAAGGAACGCTCTTTCTCGACGAGGTTGGCGAGCTTCCCGCGGCTGCCCAGGTAAAACTGTTGCGCGCCATTCAGGACAGCGAAATTGAGCCGGTGGGGGCGCGCAAGCCGATCAAGGTCGATGTACGGCTCATCTCGGCCACCAACCGCGACCTCATCGCGGATGTCAAAGCAGGACGCTTCCGCGAGGATCTGTTCTATCGTCTGCACGTGTTTCCGATCACCGTGCCGCCGCTACGCGAGCACTGTGAAGATGTACCCGAGCTTGCGCGGCATTTTCTGGTGCGTTTTGCAGCGGAAGAAGGAAAGCGTGTCAGTCGGCTAAGCCCTGAGGCAATGTCGCTGCTGTGCGCCTACCATTGGCCCGGCAACGTGCGGCAGCTCGAAAATGCACTGTTCCGGGCCGTGGTGCTGGCCGAAACCGATACTGTGGGTCTCGCCGAGTTCCCGCAGATTGCGGCGCAGCTGACAGGACGTGAAGGCGCCGAAATCGCTCCCGGCATTGCCGATGTGGAGGCGGATTCGCGGCATGAGTCTGCGAGCACCAGCGTGGTTGTGCCCGTCCATAACGGCGGGAGCGCGCCACCGCTTGTCTCTCCGTCCGTGAATGCCCTCGATCTCCTCGACGAAAACGGCGAGGTGCGGCCGCTCGAACAGATCGAAGCCGACGCCATTCGCTTTGCCATCAGCCACTACCGCGGTCAGATGTCCGAGGTCGCGCGTAAGCTGCGCATCGGGCGTTCAACACTCTATCGCAAGCTCGATTCGCTTGGTTTGGCCGGTTCAAATTCGCAGAGCACCGATACATGAGTGTCTGCGATATCGACAGCCGCACGCTTGCCGTCCGCGCGCCATTAAAGGATTCTTTGCGCTGGCAACAAATGCGGCAAGTTTTCGCCATAGTCGCCTGTCACGGTTTAGCTATCGGGGGGGACGGGTGGCGCTAAACCTCGCGTTAACCCTTCCCTAGTTAACACTGCGTTAGTTCTCATTCGCGATCGTGAGATCGCGGGGTGGGAAAACTTGCCGCCTGCGGTGCTTTGCCGTGGGGTGCGGGGATCCTGACGCATTTGACGCGGGTTGGCACGTGACGGTTCTGGTCGCGCACAAAAAGCCGTTGCCCTTCCGTTTGACCCGGCTGGGTTGCTGCAGCAGCGTCGCCGCTATCCTCATTTCTTTCGGTTGCCAAAGCCTGCAGAACGCCACGGCCGAGGGCGAAACGCGCACGATCTCCTTTCATCACACCCATACCAACGAAGACCTGACTGTCACCTACAAGGTGAATGGGCGCTATGACGATAACGCGCTCGCCAAGATCGACAACGTGCTGCGTGACTGGCGCGAGGACAAGACGGCCAGGATGGATCCCCATGTGATTGATCTCCTGTGGGAGGTCCACCGCGAAGTTGGCGCGAAGGAGCCAATCTGGGTTGTCTGCGGCTATCGCTCGCCGTCCACAAATTCCATGCTGCGGCGTCACTCCAGCGGCGTGGCCAAGTTCAGCCAGCATATGAACGGCAAGGCGGTCGATTTCTACATTCCGGGGGTGCCACTCGATGCGCTTCGCGCCGCGGGACTGCGCGCGCAACGCGGCGGCGTCGGTTTCTATCCAACGTCAGGCTCGCCCTTCGTGCATCTCGATACCGGTAACGTGCGACACTGGCCCCGGATGCCGGAAGCGCAACTTGCAAGCGTGCTGTCGAAGGGCCCGCTGAGCAGCCAGTCTGCGTCCGACCCCAAAGGCACGGCATTCGCTCAGGGCGAGATTGCACGGCCGGCCAAAACGCCGGGTCTGTTGGCGAGGCTGTTCGGCGGCGGCAACGACGCCGACGAGGAGGCCGACGCAGCCAAGGTCGCTCCTCCCGCACCTGCGGCAAAGCCACAGGGCAAGCCGGAGAAGGCCGCGGAGAAACCGGCCGCTGTGGCGCATGCCAATGTCGTGCCGCTGCCCCGGAGCAAACCGGAGAAGCCGCCGGCATATGCGATGGCCTCGGCGATCTCGATCCCATTCCTCAAGCCGGCAGCAAGTCCCGCGCTTGTGGCTACCGACGAAGAAGCGCCAGCGCCGACAGGCTATGAGCTCTCATCCGCGACGTTCCAGCCCGTTCGTTTCGCGCAGGCGACGAATGTTACCGAGTCCGCGACCGCGACCGCGAAAGATGTCAGCGACGGCGCTGCTCAGACCTCGGCCAACCAACAGTCCGGCGCCCAAATCAGCCCCCAAGCCACGACCCGTAAAGTGACTGATCGGATCCCCACCTCGCACGCCAGCAGCCCTACCGCAACGCGGCGCACGCCTGCGCCCGGGAGCGAATCGGCCGCGACCGCGAATGGCACGCCGTGGCCGTTGCCGGGCCAGGGACAAAGTGCGCCGCTGCCGAACGCGCTCTCCTATGCCGCGCAGCCTACTCCGATGGCACGCGCCGTTCCGATGACGGGCAGCCTGCCGCGGGCTGTTCCCGCGACTACCGCCGCGCGCGGCGATACGACTGCGGTTGCCAAGCGCAACGATGACCGCGTCCTGCCTGATGTCGCACCGAACAATGATGAACAAGCTGCCGCAATGCCGGGAAGAAAAATCGGCGGCATGGTGCGCGTGGGTGATCGGTTCAACGATCCCTGGATGCGCGCGATGATTGTAAGCCCGAGCGCGCAGAGCTTCATGAAGACCACGATGCTTGGCCAACCCGACTTCCGCGATCTCGGTTCTTACCTGCAAAAGCCGGCAACCGTGCTCGCGAATGCTTTCACGGATAACCCGCAGCCCGGAATAACAAGCGAGAAGTTCGCGGGCAACGCCGTGACCTTCGTTCCCGCAAACACATTCGCCACGCCGCAAGGCAAGCGCTGATCCGAGGTCGGTTGGGTCGAGCCCTTTGCGAGACCCAACGCTTTATCTGCTGCACCGTCGATGTTGGGTCTCGTGAAGCACTCGACCCAAGCTACACTACACCATCCCGAGCGCGTGCATGTAGGTTTCAAGCACCATCTCCTGCTCACGGCGCTCCTCGGCATCCTGCTTGCGCAAGCGCACAACGGCACGCAATGCTTTGGTATCAAAGCCGTTCGCTTTCGCCTCCGCATAGACATCGCGAACGTCGTCGGAAATTGCTTTCTTCTCCTCTTCGAGGCGCTCGATTCGCTCCACGAACGCTTTCAAATGATCCTTGGCAAAATGCTTTGCAGGTTGCTCGTCTCTGGCGGCAGCGGCAGCAGGCATTGAAAATCTCCTCCGCGACTCACACGAGTGTGTGCGCGCACAGGAGGTTTTGGCTGCGCGCAGGTCAAGCCGGGAGGCACGTCATCCCCGCAGTACACAGGCGCAGAGATCAATGCTTGTGGGCGGCCTGCTCGAATTTGGCCTGCGCATCGTTGGAGGCTTCCTTCTGGTACTTGGTCTTCCATTCCGCATAGGGCATGCCATAGATCAGTTCCCGACTTTCATCTTTGGACATGGGCACCGCACGCGTGTCGGCGGCGTCCTTCATCCAGTTCGACAGACAGTTGCGGCAAAAACCTGCGAGATTCATGAGATCGATGTTCTGGACGTCGGTCCGCTTGCGCAGATGCTCGAGCAGCCGCCGGAACGCAGCCGCCTCAAGCTCGGTCCTGGTTTTCTCATCGAGCGCCATTTGCAGTTCTCCTTTCGATCCGAAGATGAATGAAGGTTTTTTGGCTTACATCCGTGCGATAACAATAGTCATCGGGCCAGGCGCTTTCCAGCTTTTGAGTTCGCCAAGTGACCGGATCCGCGCGCAATTTGCTGCAATCGTTATTCCACAGAGCGGTTGCGGCGGCACATCCCGACAACTGCCTGCGCGCGCATTTGCCCGCGCCGCCCGCGCGGGGACGTCTGCTGCTATTGGCGGCGGGCAAGGGTGCCGCTTCCATGGCGGCAGCCGCCGAGCGGCACTACCTCGATGATCGTGGCTTTCCAGCCGATCGCGTCAGCGGAATTGCGGTCACGCGTCGCGGCTATGCTTGTCCGACACGCCGCGTCCGTGTGGTCGAAGCCGGCCATCCGGTCCCCGACGCCGCCGGACTGGCCGGGACACTCGAGACGCTCGCCCTCGCCGATGGCGCGGACGGCGAGGATCTCGTGCTGGCCCTGATCTCCGGAGGGGCTTCCGCCAACTGGACCGCCCCGGCTGCCGCTATCTCGCTTGCGGAAAAACAAACGGTGACCCGCGCCTTGCTTGCCTGCGGATCTTCCATTTTCGAGATCAACACCGTGCGCAAGCACCTCTCTCGCATCAAGGGCGGACGATTAGCGCGCCATGTCTACCCCGCTGCGCTGACGACGGTTGCGATTTCCGATGTGCCTGGCGATGACGCAACGGTGATCGGGTCAGGGCCGACCGTGCCTGACCCAACCACGCTCACCGACGCCCGCGAGATCGTCACGAAATATGGACTTGATCTTCCCGACCCCGTGACGAGGGCACTTGTGGATTGCGCCAACGAGACGCCCAAGCCGGGTGATCCGATTTTTGCACGCGCGCCATTCGTGTTGGCGGCTCGACCGGCCGACGTGTTTCGGATTGTCGAACAGGCGGTGCGGGCAGTGGGCTACGAAAGCATCTTCCTGGGGAGTGAGGTCGAGGGCGAGGCCCGCAGCGTCGCTGCCGCTCACGCGGCGCTTGGGCTCGATCTCAAGGCGCAGGGACGTCGCGCCGTCATCCTGTCCGGCGGTGAGCTGACGGTCACGCTGCACGGAAAGGGCCGCGGCGGCCCAAACCAGGAATATGCCCTGGCACTCGCCATTGCCCTTGCTGGGGCCCCTGGCATCGCTGCTCTTGCCGGCGATACGGACGGCACGGACGGCGGCGGCGGGCGCCCCGACGATCCGGCTGGAGCGTTTGTCGACGAGACGACCTTGGCGCGGGCGCAAGGGCTTGGCCTTGATCCGCAACAGCACCTCAATGACAACAATTCGACGGAATTCTTTGAAAAACTGGGCGATCTGCTGGTCCCAGGGCCCACTCTGACCAATGTGAACGACTTCCGGGCTATCCTCGTTGACAGCCGGTCGTCCTCACGAGATATGCATCGGGGCCTGCGGAAAGCGCGGGGGTGAGCGTCATGGAACATCGGTTGCGCAAAATGGCAGGTGGCCGGTCTGGACCCTGCTCTTCCATGCTTACTGCACCCGCAATCGTCGGAACTGCATTCTTCTTCGGGGCCTCGATGCTCATCACAGTGCCCGCGCACGCCGATTTTCGACTCTGTAACAATACCAGCAACCGGGTAGGCGTTGCGATCGGTTACAAGGAAAACGACGGCTGGACGACGGAGGGCTGGTGGAATCTCGCCGCCCGCAGCTGCGAAATGGTGCTCCGCGGTTCGTTGGTGGCGCGTTTTTATTATATCTATGCGGTTGATTACGACCGCGGCGGCGAATGGTCCGGCCAGGCGTTCATGTGCTCGCGTGAGAAGGAATTCACGATCCGCGGCGCCGAAGATTGTCTTGCCCGCGGTTATGACCGCACCGGCTTCTTTGAAGTCGACACCGGCGACCAGCCGTCCTGGACCGTCCAGTTGACGGAATCGCCGGACCAGGTGCCCATGCAGGCTTTGCAGTCGCGGGTGCCAATGCTGCAGACACCGTCGGGAGGGCCTCGTCCGAGCATGGCGCCGCCGGCGCCTCGAAGCCGAAACAATGCGACGCCTGCGCCGGACTAAAGTCGTCGCCACGCTGGGCCCTGCCTCCTCCGAGCGAAGCGTCATTGCAAGCCTGTTTGCGGCCGGGGCCGACGTTTTCCGCATCAATATGAGCCACACATCCCACGAGCGCATGCGCGAGCTCGTTGCCGCGATCCGCAGCGTAGAAGCCGAGCATGATCGCCCGATTGGAATTCTCGTCGACCTGCAGGGACCGAAGCTGCGTATCGGGCGTTTTGCCGAAAACCCGGCAACGCTCGTGAAGGGATCGTCGTTTGCGCTCGATGCCGACCCCACGCCCGGCGATGCGACGCGAGTGGAGCTGCCGCATCCTGAAATCTTTAGCGCCGTCGAGCCCGGTCATACGCTGCTGCTGGACGATGGAAAAATTCGTCTGGTGGCCACAGAGGTCGCGGACAAGCGTATCGTCACCAGGATTGAAGTGGGCGGAAAGCTTTCGGATCGAAAAGGCGTGAGCCTGCCCGAGACGACTATTCCGTTCTCGGCGCTTGTGGACAAGGACCGTTCCGATCTCGAAGCCGCTCTGGACACGGGCATCGACTGGGTCGCGCTCTCATTCATTCAGCGGCCCGAGGACATCGCTGAAGCGAAAAAGCTCACGCGCGGGCGCGCATCGGTGATGGCGAAGATCGAAAAGCCCCAGGCGGTGCACCGGCTCGCCGAAATCATGGATATCGCGGATTCCCTGATGGTCGCGCGCGGTGATCTCGGCGTGGAAATGCCGCTCGAAAAAGTACCGGGCGTACAAAAGCAAATGACGCGCTCTGCGCGCCGCGCCGGCAAGCCGGTCGTAGTGGCAACGCAAATGCTGGAATCCATGATCACCAGCCCGGTCCCCACGCGAGCTGAAGTATCTGATGTGTCGACCGCGATTTTCGAGGGAGCGGACGCCATCATGCTGTCGGCGGAATCGGCGGCCGGGCAATATCCGGTCGAGGCAGTCGCCACCATGAACCGCATCGCCGAGGAGGTGGAGCGCGACCCGCTCTATCGCACGATTGTTGATGCGCAGCGCAGCGAGCCCGAAGCGACTGGGGCCGACGCCATTGCCGCGGCCGCCCGCCAGATCGCAGAGACGCTCGAATTGTCGGCCGTTATTTGCTGGACCAGCTCCGGCGCAACTGCGCTGCGGGTGTCGCGCGAGCGCCCTAAATCTCCGGTCGTGGCGATCTCACCCAATCTGGCAACCTGCCGCCGCCTCGCGCTCTCATGGGGCGTACACTCCATCCTGGCGGAAGACGCGCGCGACCTCGACGACATGGTCAACCGCGCCTGCCGTCTCGCTTCGAGGGATGCCTTCGCCCAGCTCGGACAACGGGTGATCATCGTTGCCGGAGTGCCGCTGGGCACGCCAGGCGCGACCAACATGCTGCAGAATCGCGTTTGTGCGCGATCAGGAATCAGTGGTCAGTAATCAGTAATCAGAAGCGCTACCTCTGATGACTGATCACTGATTACTGATATCCGGGACTCAGATATCGCGGCCGTCGACCTTGTCGGAGAGCTTCTTCACGAGATCGGGGATGCGCTCCAGGTGCGGATGGATCGCAAGCGCACGTCGAAATACTTCGAGCGCGTCCTTATCATCCCCCAATTCCTCCAAGATGATGCCCAATCCCGAGAGCGCGCCGAAATGGCGCGGTTCTTGTGCGAGTACATGGTGGATATCAGCGAGCGCCCGGCCGAAATCTTTCTTGGCGTAATAAACGGTGGCGCGGCGGTTCCAGGCTTCTACGAAATCCGGTTTGATGTCGATAACCGCGTTGAGAAGCTTGATCGCGAGATCATAATCCTGGCCATCGACCGCAGCCTTCACACGCCCCATCAACAGATTGGCAGTATCGCTCGGCGAGGCAAGCCAGATGGCCCAGATGCGATTTTCGACGTATTTGGCACTTTCGTCATCCGGCGCGATTTTGAGCGCCTCAAACAACCGGTCGAGGTTTTTGGTCCTGTCGCCGTGCTGAGCCCGCGGCAGCGCGCTCGGCGGCTCGATGGGCTTGGGTGGCTCGGGATTGACCGTCTGCGCCAGCGTCGGTGCTGCCCACAAGCCCGCAATCATCAGCAACGCGCATGGCGGTGCTCGGCGCATTGTGAAGGCCTATCCTTGGCGCGCCTTAAAGCGCCGCTGGACCTTGTTAATGACGTAGACGCGCCCTTTGCGGCGGACCAGACGATTGGCGCGATGCCTGCCGCGCAGGGATTTCAAGGAGTTGCGGACTTTCATTTGCTATTTTCCCTTCAACGCGCCGCCGCGCAGATCGATCCTCGCAAGGAATTGGGCGGAAATTAGGGATGCGGCGTCCACTCGTCAATCCGCGCCGAAGATGAGATGGTTCAGAGCACCAGACCGCGAGATTTGGCGAGAACTTGATGAAAACGGCGCGTGGGCGCGTGATCGCGGGCACCTTCTTCCATGCGCCTTCGCTCGGCAACGTCGAGATTCTCGAAGCCGCGCTGATCACGGTTGATGAGCGAGGCACGATTTCGGCGGTGGAACGCCGAGACAGTCCCGCTTATCGGCGAATGCATGCCGCAGCTGCTGCTGCCGGCACACTCGAGACGGTGCCGTCCGGAAGCTATGTCCTGCCGGGCTTTGTCGATCTTCACATCCATGCCCCGCAATATCTGCAGCTTGGCAAGGCGCTCAATTGCCCGCTCGAGGAATGGCTCGCGCGCTACACCTTCCCGCTTGAGGCCCGCTACGCCGACGTCGCCTTCGCGCATAAGGCTTATCACGCGCTCGTGCCGGACCTGGCGGCAAACGGAACAACCACCGCCGTCATGTATGGCACGATTCATCAGGCAGCCAATCGGGTCCTGGTCGACGCTTGTCTCGAAGGAGGTCTACGCGCCTTCATCGGTAAGGTTGCCATGGATAACCCGGACACGTGTCCGGAATACTATCGCGACTCATCCAGTGAGGCCGCTCTCGCGGGGACGCAGGCGCTCATCGAATATGTAAAAAGCCGCGACGGCGATGGTCTCGTGCGTCCTGTGGTGACGCCGCGATTCATTCCGAGCTGTACCGAGGCGACGCTACAAGGTCTCGCGGCCATGGGTCGCGCGCAAGGCTGTCATTTCCAGACCCACTGCTCCGAGAGCGATTGGCAGCATCGTTACGCGCTCGAACGTTACGGCCGGTCCGATGCTGAAAGCCTTGACTGGTTTGGCCTGATGTCGGAACGGACGATTCTTGCGCACGCCTCGCTATTGTCCCCGCGCGACATGGATTTGGTGAAGAGCTGCGGCAGCGCTATCGCCCACTGTCCCTTGTCGAACGTCTATTTCAGCAACGCCGTATTTCCATTGCGGGCCGCGCTCGCAAAAGGGTTGCGAGTAGGGTTGGGAACCGACATTTCCGCCGGACCCAGCGCTTCGTTGTTTGATACGCTGCGCATGTGCATTGCCAGTTCGCGTTTGCTCGAGGAGGGGGTCGATCCCGATCTGCCGCCGCAAACGGCGCGGACGCAAGGATGCGCGCATCGACTGGCGCACCGCATTTTTCATTGCAACAGCCGGGGGCGCCGATGCGCTTGGTCTACAGACCGGCCGGTTTATGCCCGGCAATGCTTTCGACGCCATGATCGTAGACACGCAGGCCCACGCAGGCAGTATCCGCATCTTCGACGAGATCGATACGATCGAGGATGTTCTTGCCAAAATTCTATATGGCGCCTCGCGCCGCAACATCGTCGCCGTTTACGTCGCAGGGCGGGCGGTTGCCTAGGCGGCCGTGCCACTCGCGCGCTCCTTGCGCTTTCCTCGCCATCGTTGTTCCGCGCGGCGCAACTCGTCCTCGGTAAGGATCCGCTTGTCGAGAGCGGGATTGCCTAGATCGATTTCGAGTATCAGATCGCCGCGGCTGCCCACGCGGGAGGAAAACGCGAGATGATGCTTGCCGTAGCGAATCTGCTGATGCGCGACCTCCAGGCTCTTGCAATGTGCAAGGATCGCGCGCAACGCGAGGACGGCAGCCTTGCCGAGCGAGGCCCCCAAGGCATTGCGAGCCTGGTGTGTGGGAATAATAACAAAGGGCAGATGAGCGGTATGCATGCGCAAGCTCCTTTTCGCAGACAAGGTAAGCCCGCCGACTGACGAGACCTTGCTACGAAAGAGGTGCGCTAACTGCTCATGCGGCCGATGTAGACGTGCTCGGCGCGCATTTCAAGTCCACCGGGGTCGCATTATGCTGATTCTTTCGACAGCGCCGGATCAGACGCAAAGAAAAATCACGCAGCCAAATATCCGCCCCGGAGTCTCCTTACCGAAGCCAAAAATCTGATATTAACCGGCTACGGTGGGGGCAAATGTACGAGAGACATTGCCATGCGATTTGACACCCTTGCCTCCCCCGTACTGATCGCCGCGGCTGCCCTGACGGTTTGCGCCTTCACCGGCACCAGCGCGGCAAAAGCCCAAGGTCTTGCCGTTGCCAGTAGTGTGACACCGTACCGGCTTGCCGGCCCGGTGGTGCGGGACAATCTCGGTATTTATTTCGTGCGCGGCGCGTCGGCGGGCGGGCCAGTGCCGATGACACTCGATCAAGCGGTATCGACCGGCGCCGCCAAGGTCTACGATGTCCCAAACGGGCCGCCCGCAGTTGAGAACCTCTCTAACCGTGATCTGTTCATCCAGTCGGGTGATCTGCTCACTGGCGGTCTGCAAGACCAGGTGATCGCGAGTGGCCTGATCGTGCCCCCCGGCTCCCGGCGGGTGCCGCTTGAAGTGTTCTGTGTCGACCCGTTCCGGTCAACCGCGCGTCCCGGCCAGGATGCCTCGACTTTCACTGCATCCGGGGCCCTTCTGCCCTCCCGCATGGCGCGCTTGAGCATGTTGGGAGACTCGGCGGGATCGAAGCCGGTTAGATACGCGCGCCAGCTCGGAGTGTGGTGGAGCATCGATGGTCTGCGCGCCGCACTCTCTGATGCGCTCGGGCAGGCGCTGGAGCCTGCGGCGGGCATCGAGCGGGACGGAGAAGGCGGAACGAACGGACGCGCACGCACCCTGTTGGAAGCACGGCGTTCTCCCTCCACGACCGGGCTGCCGCTGGCGTTGGGCAACGAGGCGCTCACGCGGGCTCAGGAGGAGTACCAGGATGCCTTCGCGCAATCGGGCGATCTCCCCGGTGATATTGTCGGCGCGGTGTTCGCAATCAACGGCCGGATCGAGGCGGCCGAGATTTACGAGTCCAACGGGCTTTTCCGCGCCGCTTGGCCGAAGCTCCTGCGCGCATATGCAACGGCCGCGATTGCGGCTGTGCAGCAGGGCGACCAACGCGCGTTCCCTTTGATTGAAGCCGCCCAGACATTCCTTGCAGGAGCGCAGCCGATTGTTTCGGGAGCGCATGTGCAGAGCGGGTCCGATGTCGAAACCGGCGCGGCGGTCTATTCCGGGACGTTGCGCCCGGACGGGACCTTGGTTCACCGCGCTTACCTGCGCAGGTTCGACCCGGCCGAAGCAGCGGATTCACCGGAAGGAACGGTGCTTGCTATTTTGGCAAGCGGCGAGGTCAATGGCCGTCCCCTCGAGAATCTGAGCTCCTACGAAAACATCATACTGCGCAGCGATGCGGGGACTTGGCAGGCCAGCATCGTGCCGGCGCTGGAACTCACGCGCATTGCCATGCCCGGCCAGTCCGGATCATCGGGTGTCTTCCCCGGTGCATTGATGGCGGGCTTCCTGCCGGCCTTGTTTGTTCTGATCAGGTTGGTTCAGGTCATCTGCGCATCAATCATCAAGCGCGTCGTTCCCCGCGTGCGCGGCGCGATGATCATTGCGGTGCCTTACATCAGTCAGGTCATGCTCACTGGTGCGCGCTGGCTTCGCTCTCAGGGTCGCGTGGCGGTGGTTCTGATTGCTTTCTTCCTTCTGTCCGCAATGCTCGCAATCGTGCAGTCCTGCAAGAGGCTGAGCGCGAGCCTGTGGCAGCGCTGGAATGGGCAGGTGGCTCCGGCTGCCATGCATGCCTGGGTACAGCGTGCGTTGCGATGACTGTGCCCAATCTTTAATCGCGCACATAACGTTCTTCGCCCCGGCGTCCGCGCCGGGGTTTTTTTATTCCGGCTGCTCAGAAACCCCGGTCCAACATTTGCCCCTTCCGGCACATCCTTATGGCCGGCAGCGCAGGAAGCCCCGGTAGTCGCAGTAGCCATCCCCGATGTGGCAGCAGCCGTACGAAATTCTCGAGCAATAAAAAAACTCATAGGTGGAGCCGCAGTGATGGGCGCAATAAAAGCGGCCGTTGTGGAAAGCACAATGATTTCGAAATTTCGGCGGCAGGTATTCTGCCCCATGCCGGTCGAACAGCGTCCATACGCCGTCTCGGGGTGAAAAGACTACCTCGCCCCCATGACAGCAGGACATCCAAAGAAAAAACGCAAAAACTGCGAGGCAGGCACGGCTTGCCCTGCTCATGATTTGCCTGCTCGCCGAACTAACAAACATGAGGTCTGCAACCCACCGATCCGGTAAAGAAGACGTAGTTCACGCCGATGCGAAACACGTTTTCCCGCAAGCGCGTGTTCAGCAGGATGTCGGGCCGCGTCGCGAACGGCACGTTCGAGATGTTGGTGGACTGCAGGTAAAGATATTCGGCCCTGACCGTCCAGTTCCCTGTAATGAGGGCCTCGATGCCGAGTCCTGCTGTACCGCCGCCGTTAAAACCGGAAAGATTGGCGCTGCCCAAGCCGCCAATGGTGAGATTGGAAGTCCAATTGAAATAGGCCCAGCCGCCCGTCGCATAGAACAGCCAGCGATCCGAAGCCATTCCGACACGTCCGCGCACAGTGCCGAATGACTTCATCTTATCGCTGTCGACGGCTCTGATGACGCCCCTATTTGGGTCGACGATTCCAGTCACGTCGACGACGGCGTTGGAGCTCGAACTTGATTGACTGGTCCCCTGAAAATCGCCCTCGATGCCGAAAACGGCATTGCCGGTCTGCCAGTTGGCGCCGGCCTGCACGCCGCCGATCACGCCGCTCATGGTCTCCGAGAGCGAGAACAACGGCACTCCCGCGACAATAGGCACCCCGTTCGGCACGCAGGCCGCGACCGTAACCACGCAGGCTGTGACGTCTGCGTTGCCAGGACTGCGCGCATAGCCAAGGTTCGCGCCCAAATAGAATCCGGTCCAGTTCAGGAGCCCGACGATAGGTGGACGTTCGGCATATTCCGGTGAAATCGGCAGATCCGCGGCGGACGCAGGACCAGCCACGCAGGCCGCCAAAACGGCGCCCCTGATGATGAGCTTCTTCATTCTCCGCTCCCCGACCCGCTGCTAGTGGTTCCAGATCCGGTAATTGAGGCCGACTCGAATGATGTTCTCGGTGGCGTTGATCGAGACGCCGCTGCTCACGACGGGACCCGGGCTCGGGATGGGGCAAGCCATGTCGCAGTTGAACCCGTTGAGGTCGGCGTGCAGGAACTCGAGTTTCGCGGTCCAGGGGTCGGAGATCACCATCTCCACGCCTGCTCCCACGGTCCAGCCGAGATTGTTCGAGCTTTGTCGGCCCATCGGAATGCCGGCAATATTTGCCTCGAGGCGGCCGATGGCGACGCCCGCGGTCACGTAGGGCAGAATCCAATCGAACGAATACCCGAGCCGCAGGCGCGCGGTTGCGAGCCACGGGTTGATGACCTCGCAATTCGGCACGCACGAAATAGCGGTTGGGGTAAGGATCGGGGCGCCCGTATTCGGATCAAAGCCCGGTTCGGGGACGATGTTTGGCGGGAGCGTGCCCCTGATACTCGACCAGGCGAGATCGGCCTCCATACCCAGAACAAAGGAACTGTTGCCGGCCTGAAGATTGTACCCGAGCGTGCCGCCGAGGAGGCCGCCCGAGAGGCGGTAATTGCCATTGGCGCCGTCGGGGGTAGATACCCAGTGCGAGCTGCCCCATCCGCCCCCCGCGTTGAGGCCAATATAAACCCCGGTCCAGTTGTAGGCTCGCGGCGGCGCGAATGCGGGCGGCGCCGTGAAGACGTCGGGCGGGATGACCCCGCCGTTGATTTCGGAAGCGGGTGCCGCCGTTGCTGCGACGAAGCTCATCAGCACCGCGGATCGCAGTAGAAATTCCCTCATGCGACACCCCCCGTTACGCCACTCGCCGTGATCTGCCCGTCGTTCCATCACATCGCTGTCAGTACAAACCATGCGGATCGATCAGCACATGGGGATCGATCAGCGTGAAGGCCGTATTCGTGCCTACCTCCAGGATTTTCTCGGTCGGCGGCTCGATCCGGTTCCACCAGCCACCACCCACGGCTTGAAACAGTGCGGCCGTGTCGGACAGCCGGGCGGCCCTCGCCTGCGCGACACTGAGCAACGCCGTCAAATAGTTCTGCTGCGCCAGAAGCAGGAAGAGGATATTGGCGTTTCCGGCGTTGAGCTGCTCGCGCGATCTGTCGAGGCTGATCTTGGCGGCGCGCTCGAAGTCGCGCGACGCCTTCAGGGCGGCGGCATCGTAGTGCAGCGCGTGCAGTGTATCAGCGACGTTCTGCAACGCACCGATGAGCACCGAGCGATAGGTCCATCCGGTCTGGTCGTAGTTGGCCTCGGCTTCGCGGCGCAGATGCAGCAGGTTACCGGCGTCAAAGATGGTCTGGGTCACGTTGCCGGACAACAGCCAGAACGCGTTGAAGGGATGCAGAAGACCGGCGAGTGAAAGTGCGGTGTAGCCGCCGTTGGCACTGATGGTGAAATTCGGGAGCATGTTGGCGGTAGCGACCCCGACCAGGGCGCTGGCCGCATGCATCTGCTCTTGCGCCAGACGCACGTCGGGACGCTGCTCGATGAGCTTGGAGGGCAGGCTCACGGGCAGGTCCTCCGGCAACTGCAGGGAATCGAGGGTGAAAATCTGAAATGGCTCCTCGCCGGGATAACGGCCGAGCAGCGCCGTCAATAGATCACGGGTGAAGGCCAATTGTTTTTGCAGCCCCGGCAATGTTGCTTCTTCCTGCGCCAGGGCGGCCTGCTGTGCGGCCAGCTCGATCTGGCTGATGTAACCCGCCGTGTACTGCTGCTGGATGATTTCGAGCGCCTTTCTGTTGAGCGCGATAATTTGCCTGGTTGCATCGATCTGGGCGCGTAGTGATGCCTCCTGGATGGCGGCGACCACGACGTTCGACGTAAGCGTCAGGTAGGCGGCCTCCACCATGAAGCGCTGCTGATCGGCCAGCGCTTGTTGCGACTCCACCGTTCGCCGATTGAGGCCCCAAACATCCATCGAATACGAAACCAGAACCTGCGCGGTGTAGAGATCAAATGCGCCTATTGCCGGATTCGCGGGGACCGGCGTCAGGTCTGAAGCCGTCCGCTGACGCGAGGCGTTGAAATTGGCCGCGGCGGTCGGGAAGTACTTCGCCTGCTGCGCGTAGACCACCTCCTTTGCCGCGCGCAGCGTCGACATGGTGGCTTGCAGGTTCTGATTGTTCCGTAATGCTTCTTCGACAAGTTTGTTGAGGGCAGGCGATCGAAACAGCCGCCACCACTGGTGGGGAAGGTCGCGGCCATAGGCGAAGTGCTGGGCACCTCCGGTGGCGCCGGGCGCCGATATGGTCCCCCAGAGCGGTTCCCTGGTGTAGCGGCCCGCTTGCGGCGGAGCAGGCGCGACATAGTCGGGCCCGACCGCCAGGCAACCCGACAAAAGGGTCGAGACCACCAGCGAAGCAGCGACGCCACGAAGCGGTAATCCGCACACTTTGTACATACTTGACGCCCGGATATGGCCCGGACACTACGATCATTTGCGGCAGTTGACTGTCACTCCGCGGCCACAACCGATCCCTATCGGATTACAGAAAACTGACGCTCGAGACGCTGAAAAACCGTGCTTTTTCGCAGTAAAAACGTACCGACATTTGTCCCAACGAACTGCCGTCGGAATGCGCAATTACCGGCAAAGCCGGCGCCTGAATTTGCGCCTCCAAGAACGGCGATAAATCTCGCAATATTTATGTGATTTATCACAGCGCGGATTTCGCCAGACTTAAACCGCGTGATATGGACAACTGCCTGCCCGGGTCGTCCCCAAAGGAGCACACGGTATTTCCGCTTGCTTGTGCCCGACCGGCAACAACTGGCAATGGTCGCGTTGCGTCAACTGTGATTTGTCACAGTGGACCGAACTCCCACCTCGCGGCCATCGTTGCGCGCGGCGGCATTGAGCTTTCACCACATGCGACCTTCGACAAAAAAATTCATGCTGGCAGGAGCAGCCGTCGGGGTGGGGCTGCTCATTGTCGCTGCCTACGTCCGTTATTCCGGCACCTGGTTGCAGCCTGGGCGCGACGACGCGACGGCGGCCACGCAGGCCAAAGCGCAAGAGGCTGGTCCAGGACGCGGATCTGGCGCTGCCGTTGAGGGCGACAGCGTGGAGCTGTCCGATTCACAGCTCGCATCGGTTAAGGTCGAGCCAGTCGGCGAATACGAATTTCTGATCGAGAAAACCGCGGTCGGGAGCATCGATTTCAATCAGGATATGACAGTGCAGGTGTTCACGCCCTATCAGGGCCGTATCGTCGAGCTCTTTGCGAAGGTCGGCGATGAGGTCAAAAAGGGCCAGACCCTCTTCACCATTAACAGTCCTGACCTGTTGCAGGCCGAATCGACCTTGATCGCCGCGGCGGGGGTGCTTGAGTTTACGACCCGCAACCTGGCGCGGCTCAAGTCGCTCTACGCCACCCGCGCGGTTTCCCAAAAGGACATGGAGCAGGCGATCTCGGACCAGCAGACCGCGGAGGGCAATGTACGGGCAGGGCGCGATTCAGTGCGCCTGTTCGGCAAAGCTGATGCTGAGATCGACGCAATCATTGCCAAGCGCCTGGCCGATCCCATTCTGGTTGTGCCAAGCCCGATCTCAGGCCGCGTGACCGCCCGCAATGCCGCTCCCGGTCTGTATGTCCAGCCCGGCAACCCGCCGGCGCCGTTTTCGCTCGCCGACATCTCCACCATGTGGATGCTCGCGAACGTGCCCGAAATCGACAGCCCCGCCTTCAAGGTCGGCCAGGAAGTCAAAGTGAAGGTGCTCGCCTTTCCAAATCGCGAGTTCGACGCAAAGATTTCCACCATTTCGTCCATGGTCGACCCGAACACCCGCCGCGTCTGGGTTCGTTCCGAAGTGGCCGACCCGCAGCATGAGCTACGCGCCGGGATGTTCGCGACATTCGTTATCCGCACTGGTGATCCCGTGCGCTCCACGGCTATTCCACTTGATGGAGTCGTGAGACAAGGCGACGGCACCATGATCGCCTGGGTGACTGCCGACCGCCGGCGTTTCACCAAAAGGACGGTCAAGACGGGATTACAACGCGACGGCTACCGCCAAATCCTCGAGGGTTTGCAGCCGGGAGAGCTGGTCGCCACGGAAGGCGCCTTGTTCCTGAGCAACGCGCTCGCGAGCGCCTCCCGTTAGATTCAATCGACCCCAGCAAAGAGGACGGGCGATGCGGGGCGTTACACCCGCTCTTTCGGCTTGGCGGCGCCCGTTTGTATCGCCGCCTTTGGTGGAGAGTGGAAAGCCTACTGCGTCACCGCAGCGATCGCCCGCAACTCAATATCAACAAGGCACAAATCAAGAAGGCCCAGGGCTACGTGAGCGGGCTGGGCCTCCGTTGGGGTAGCTTGCTGCTACCACGTGCTGACCTGTGCAGGTCAGGCCATCTGGGTTCGGCATGGCCTCTTCTGTCCTGCCGTTCCCGATTGACACCTACGCCCAAACCGCAGCTGTTGCAAGCGGGGGATTCCAGTTGCCCGGCTAATCGCAGGACCAATCCACGTGTCGCCCTCGCGCGGGAACTCTTTAGTGCCCCTGCATCTGCATCCCCGGCATAGAGTCCTTCCCTGCGGGTGTGGCGCCCATCGCAAGCACGTCGTACTCGACGTTGAGTTTCCCTGCCTTTTCAAAAACGAGTGTCGCGTTGACATGGTCGCCGGCAGCAAGGGGTTTCTTCAAGCCCACGAACATCACATGGAACGAGCCGGGTTTGAGCTCGACCGTCTCTCCGGGTTTGATTTCCAGGCCTTCTTTAAGCAGCCGCATCTTCGCCACGCCGTTTTCCATCTTCATCTCGTGAACTTCGAACGCCGAAGCGGCATCGCTGGTGCCGCTCACAAGCCGGTCCGGCGACGTCCCGGTGTTGGTGATTTTCATGTAGCCGGCTGCAACGCTTGCTCCTTTCGGAGTGGCGCGCGACCACGGGTCAATGATGTCGAGGGAGCCCGCCTTATAATCGCGCGCTTGTGCGATGGCGGTGCCCAGGGGGACGCAAGCCAATAATGCAACGGCATAAACAACCGCTCGAACTCATGGGGAATCCTCTCGCACGGTGACCAGGCTTGCCGGTATATGCGTTCGGCGGGCGATTTCGACAATACTGATGCGGCCATGAGATTGGAGCAGAGGTCCATCCCGTGAAGAAGACAATTGTCGCACCGGACTACTTGCTGGCGCGGCCGCAGGCGCGAACCCTCGCCGCGGGATTGGCTTTGGCGATTGTGGAGGGGCGCATCGTGCAGATCGATGAGCCGAACGTCCTGCGCGAACGCTGGCCTCGGGCGCAATTCATCGCGCTGCCCGGGTGCATTGTCATGCCGGGGCTCGTCAACGCGCACCAGCATGGCCGAGGTTTGAGCCAGATTCAGCTCGGCTATCACGATGATTTCCTCGAGACCTGGATTGCGAGCCGGCGCGGCCGGGGCGTTCTCGATGCCTATGCGGTCACGCGGCTTGCCGCAGCGCGCATGCTCAGCCAAGGCGTCACAACGACAATCCATGCCAACTACAGCTATGGTTCGGGCAATTACGAAGCCGAAGTGCGGGCGCAGCTTCGGGCCTATGACGAGGTCGGCCTGCGCGTGACCATGTGTGTCGGGGCTCTTGATCGTGGCGCCGTGGTCTATCCGCCCGAAGAGCCCTGTTTCATGGCGGGGCTCCCGGCTGATCTCAGGGATTGGCTTTCACAATCGGGCGTTGCGGCTTACGCAGGCGGCGCGGACGCGACGATTGCCCTCATGCAGCGCTTGCGCGCGGACTTCGGCGGACATCCGCGGATTCGCCTGTGCTACGGCCCGGCAGGACCGCAGTGGGTATCGGATGAGCTGATGGCCGCGCTCGCTCGGGACGCCGACAAGAACGGACTTGGCCTCCACCTCCATGCGCTTGAATCGCCTGCTCAGCGCGCGGCGGCCGGGCGGCTATTTCCGTCGGGCGTTTTTGCGCATCTGCGCAAGCTCGGGGCGCTCCACGAACGCACCGTGATCGCGCACGGGGTATGGGTGAATGAAGCCGATATCGCGGAATTGGCGCGCGCTGGTGCCAGCGTGGTGCGCAATCCCGGCTGCAACCTGCGCCTGCGCAACGGCATCGCCCCGCTTGCGCGCTATCTTGCATGCGATGTTCGGGTCGCGATCGGCACTGACAACGCCGCGCTTGATGATGACGAGGATCTGCTCTCGGAACTGCGGCTGGCAGCCTGTCTCGCCCGTGAGCCTGATTGGAATGGACAGGCGGCTGCGACCACGGACCAGCTCCTGGCCATGGCCACCGTCAACGGCGCCGCGGCCGCCCAGTTCGCACCCGAAGTAGGCACCCTCGATGTCGGCACGCGTGCCGATCTTGTTGCCATTGCGCTCGAACGTACATGCTCGCCTTACCTCGATGGCGACATGCCGCTGCTCGACGCGCTGCTTGCCCGCGTGCAGGGCAGCGATGTGCGGCTTGCCATGGTCGATGGAAGCGTCCGGTATAAAGACGGACAGCTGACCGGGCTCGATCTTGATGAGATCGAGCAAGCAGCTGCGCTGGCCGCGGGCAAAGCGCGCAGGCCGGCACGTTCCCTTGACCATGAGCGCGCCGTCGCGCTGCACAGGCACCTGTGCGATCACTACCAACACGCGGCACGACAATGAAAGCGAAGCAGCCGAACAGCAAAGGGCCGCGGATTCCAAAGCCCGCTCATCCCCTAAAGCGCGAGGAGCCGCTTCCCTGGCAATGTCCGAAACCCCCGGAAGAGGATCCGGGCGCGCTCGCGCGGGTCCAGGCAATTCTCGCAAATCCGAGCTATCGCCGCGCGGACGCCGATCTCGATTTCCTGGCGCGCGACAGCATGCGCGGTGTCCGGCTGCAGATGGATTTTCTCAAAGCCGATACTCTTCTTGCCGAGCATCATATTCGCGATACCATCGTAGTGTTTGGAAGTACCCGCATCTGCGAGCCGGCCGCGGCCCAACGCAAAGTCAACGAGTTGAGCTCAGCGCGTGCGGCAGAGCCGCAGAACAAGGACATCGCACGTCGCTTGGCGGTCGCCGAGCGTATCCTCGCGAACAGCCGCTACTATGAAATCGCGCGCGTGTTCGGCCGTCTGGTGAGCGAGACGGGTCAAAACATTGACGGGCAGCACAGAGTAATCGTGACCGGCGGTGGTCCCGGGATCATGGAGGCGGCCAATCGCGGCGCCTTTGATTGCGGAGCGAAATCCGTCGGTTTCAATATCACTCTGCCGCACGAGCAATATCCCAATCCTTACGTTACTGCGGACCTGTGCTTCAGCTTTCACTACTTCGCCATGCGCAAGCTGCATTTTCTACTGCGCGCCAAGGCGCTCGTCGCTTTTCCCGGAGGATATGGCACCTTCGACGAGCTGTTTGAGGTCCTCACGCTGGTGCAAACGCGCAAGATCAAACCGATCCCGATCGTGCTGGTGGGCGAGAGCTACTGGCAACGTGCCGTGAACCTGGATTTTTTGGTTGCGGAAGGCGTCATAGAGCCGGAAGACCGGGAGTTATTCTGGTTCGCTGAAACTGCCCAGGAGATTTGGGACGGCATTCTGCACTGGCACGACAGGAGCGGCGAGCCTTTGCATCCCCCAACCTTCCCTCCTCCGCTTGCGGGCGAGGGTTAGGGTCGGGATGATGCGCGCCAGAGCGCGACCTTTCCCCACCCTTCCCTCCCCCGATTGCGGGGGAGGGTTAGGGTGGGGGGCAGCGGGAGACTTTAATCTTGAAACTGGCGTTTCACGGAGCCGACCGCAGCGTCACCGGCTCGTGCCATATGATCGAGTGCGCGGGCAAGAAAATCCTGATCGACTGCGGGATGCATCAAGGCAGCCGCGAGCTGGACGAGGAGAATTCACAGCCCTTCGGCTTTGAGCCCGCCGGCATCGATTATGTGCTCTTGACCCATGCCCATCTCGATCATTGCGGACGCCTGCCGCTCCTGGCAAAGCGCGGTTTTCGCGGTGAGATCATAACGACGGCAGCCTCGCGGGAACTCGCGCGGTTGGTACTGCTCGATGCCGCGCACATGCAGGAGGAGGATACTCGCTCCCGTGGAGATGATGCCGCGCGGCGCGGTACCACCAATGCGCATCCGGCGCCACTATATGGCGTCCTCGATGCTCTGAATTGTCTTGATCGTTTTGGACGCACGGCGGTCTACGGTGAGCCGGTGGAGGTCACGGCCGGCGTGCGCGCCATGTTTCTCAACGCAGGCCACATCCTTGGCTCCGCGAGCATTTTGCTGGAGCTGCGGGAAAGCAGCAAGCAAACAAGCGTGCTGTTCTCGGGCGATCTCGGCAAAGCGCAAGGCCCGCTCCTCCCCAGTCCCGCGCAACCGCCGGCAGCGGTCAACGTCGTGATGGAAAGCACGTACGGCGATCGGCTGCACAAGCCAGCGGGCGCCTCGCTCGAGGAGTTCTATGATGCGGTGATCGATACCTTCAAGCGCGGCGGAAATGTCATTGTCCCAACCTTCGCGTTGGAGCGCCCGCAGGAGCTGATTTATTTCATTAGTGAGGGTATCGCCCAAGCCCGGCTGACGAAATCGACTCAGGTCTTTCTCGACTCACCCATGGCGATCTCCGCCACGGAAGTGATGCAGCGTCATCTGGAGGACTTGCAGCCGCAGATCGCCGCCCTGGTTCGAACGGGACGCGATCCTTTTCACCTTCCCGGATTGCATTACACGCGCGAGCAAGCCCAATCCGTCGCGATCAACAAAATTCCCGGCGGCGCCATCATTATGGCGGGATCGGGAATGGCGACGGGCGGTCGCGTACGGCATCATCTCAAGCACAACCTCTGGCGTGCGGAAGCGAGCGTGGTCTTCGTCGGCTACGCCGCTGCGGGCACGCTCGCGCGCCGCATCATCGATGGGGCCAAGCAAGTCGAAGTTCTGGGCGAGCAAATTGCGGTGCGCGCACGCATCTACACTATCAATGGTTTTTCCGGTCACGCAGATCAAGCCGAGCTTATTGCCTGGCACAAGCAGACGGCCGCAAGGCGCACGTTCCTCGTTCATGGTGAAGAGCCGGTCATGCAAAAGCTTGCGGCACAACTCGGTGCCGGTACGGTTGAAATGCCGGCGCCGCACCAGGAGTTCGAATTGTAGAGGGTGGGTCTATTCGAGCAAAAGCAGAACCCCCTCGGTTGTCATGCCCCGCGAAAGCGGGGCACCCAAGTAATCAATTTCCGAGCCGCTGGGGGCGGCAGCGCAAATTTCACATACACTGTTTACTGGATCACCCGCATTCGCGGGTGACGACGTCCGAGATTTTGCGCATCGCCCTGAACACCGGTAGTACTGTTTAGACTCCGTGGTATTAAGAGGAACGCTGGCGCCGCGCTGAGGGGAGGAGCAGCAGTCATGCATAACATTGACATGGAGAAATACCGGTTGCGCCGGTTCGTCGAGTGCCTGATCGACATGGGAGAGGTGGAAATCCACGACCAGCCGGTGGCCTTGACCGATCTCAGCGCTGCCATTGAACGCACCGACAAGGCGCTGCTGTTCAAGAAGGCGGGGCCGGAGCAGCTCGAAATCGTCGCCAAGACCGCGGGCAACAGAAGGCGTTTGGTGGCGGCTTTCGAAACAAGCGAAGACAAGCTCTATGACGAATATTTCAGACGCTTGGCCAACCCGCAGCCGGTCGTGGAAGTGCCTTCCAGCGAGGCGCCGGTGCATGCCGTCGTGATCACGGGCAAAGACGTCGATCTCACGCGGCTGCCATTTCATCCCCAGCATGCCTGTGACGGCAGCTGCTATCTCAGCTCCGCCATCGACTACACGATCGACCCGGCCACAGGCCGGCGCAATGTCGGCTGCCGGCGGCTGAGCCTGCGCAACCGCTATGAAGCTGGAACGAACGTGACCGCGCCCTCCGATCTCAAGCGCATCTATCAGGCCTGTGTCAGCCGCGGCGAACGGCTGCCGATCACGTTCACGGTTGGCGCTCACCCGCTCGACTTTTTTGCGGCCACGACGCGCCAGGGCGGCGACGAGCTGCCGTTGGTTGCCTCGTTTCGCGCCGAGCCGGCAGCCGTGGTCAAAAGCCTGACCAATGATATCCGCGTGCCAGCGGATGCCGAGATGACGCTCGAAGGCTATCTCGATGAGCGCGGTTACGTGGAGCCGGAAGGCCCCTACGGCGAATACATGGGCTATTACGGCGCGATCCACATGGATCCGGTCTTCCATTGCAGCGCCGTGACCATGCGCTCCGACGTGCTGCACCACACGCTTCTGCATGGCTCGGCTTTCGTCCTCGACCAGACTGACAGCGCAAACATTTTCGCCATGCGCACCGAGGCGCAGGCCATGAAGATCCTCAAGGCGACGGTGCGCGAGCCGGTTGCGGTTTATCTGCGTTCGGCCTCCGGCGGAGCAAACACGCTGCGGGTCGCGATCAGACAGCGCATGGTGGGCGAGGCGCGCATGGCGATCTCAGCCCTGTTCGGCGGGATCATGCTGCTCAAGCACATCTACGTCTTCGATGACGATATCGACATCCACAACGAGGCGCAGGTGGAGTGGGCGCTGGGGACCCGCTTCCAGGCCGATGCGGACCTCGTGGTGTTGCAGGGGATGATGGGGATGACCATGGACCCCTCGCTCAACGGCCGGCGCACCGGGGCGAAGGCCGGGTTTGATTGTACGAAGCCGTTCGGCCGCGACGGCCAGATCCCGCTCACGCGGTGCGCTGCCAGGGTATTCAAACACGCGGCGCGATTCCAATCCGTCGAGCAGGCTCTCGCCACGGGACCGATGTTCTATGCCGATATCGTCGAGGCCATCGGGAGCGACGATGGCCGCGAGGTCGCCTGCGCGCTCGATCTATTGCGCCAGGACGGCCGGCTGTGCCGTGACCGCGACGGCCGCTATCATCTCGGCCAATCGCGGCCTGGCGTGACCGGAATCATCGGCGAGCTCTATCCCGATCCCAACGAGGGGACGTAATCACGCTGGCTTGGCGTCTCCGAATAGTGCAGCCTTGACCGCATTCTCGCCGGCGTCAGCGCGCTCGCCGTTGTAAGCCATGCTCGGTGACGCCACCGCAATCGAGCTTGCGCCACAATAACGGCAGAATGTATCGGCACTGCCGATTTCCTCCCGGCACGAGGAGCAGAGCCGCATGGAGGTTGTGGAAGGCGCAGCGGCAGCTGTTCCACAGTGCCTGCAGAATTTGTCTTCGCGCGAGGTTTCGCCCTGGCAGCTGCTGCAGGTTTGTAAGTTTGATGCACGCGCCTGTGAACTCCCTGACTTTGCTTGCGTGTCTACGGCAATGGCCAGCGGTGGCGCATCCTGCGGCACCAGGGCCGGTGCGCTTTGTCCAGCAGAGATGCCTTGCGCAACCGCAATGGGAGATGACGCCGGCTGGGCCACAGTTTTACGGGCTTGAGCGGTTGTTGCTCGCGCCTTCCTGCGCCAGGCCCGCAGCAGCACGGCGGCGGCGATCAGCAGGAGCACCAGGCCCGCGACGGTACGATAGGCCCAGGTTTCCAGCGTCCGGTTTGCCGCTTCTGCTCGCGCCAATTGTGCTTCTAACCGCGCAAACAAGACCTTCTCTCGTTCGGGAGCGGAGACCTGTTGGGTCTCAGTGGTGTCGGCGACTGCGGTCTCTGAGACTGGCGCATTTTCAACTTCGGCTTTGGCAATTTCGGTATCGACGCTCGCCTTTTCGGGTTGTGCAGGCGCAAGCGCGGGCGCAGCTGGTGGCATCTCCGCCGGCGTTGCGTCGGATGCTTGGGCTTGCGTATTGGCTTCGGTTGCGGGTTGCGGCTTTTCCGCTAGGGGAGTGAATGCAGAAGCATCGACGGTGAGGAATCGGATGTGACCGCGCCCGCCGCGCTCGGCGCTCGCCGCCCAGAGATAGCCTGCTCCGCCATGGATGCTATAGACCGGGAGCCCGAGCTGCGCCGATCGCCGCAGATCGCCCAAATAGTCGATCAGCAAGCCTTTGCGCGGGCTCTGCCCCGATGCAAGCACTGCAACCGCGTCGGCGTCGAGTTGCTCCAGCGCAACCTGGCCCCACGATGCGATGATCCCGCTCGGGAGTCCTTCACGCTGCGGCATTCGCATTTCGCGCGCGCGTTCACCGAACCTGCCTGAGAGCCTGTTGATCTCGGTCTGAATCTCGTTGCGATCGAAGACCCATGGCCCGACGTAGTGATTGATATAAACCGCTTTTCCATCTGCGCCGTGCAGAATTGAGCTGATTGAATCGAATGAGCGGCGCCCCCAGGTACTTTGCTGCCTTTGTGTTCGTTGGCACCGGGTGAATTCGGGAAACAGTTCACTCGGACTGCATTGATAGCCGCGGGCGGAAGGGCTCTGCGCGTCGAAGCGCGCGCCGAGCGCGAGTCCATCGACCGTGTATGAACTCCGTCCGGCGCGAGACGCGGATGCATCACTATTTTGAGCAAGTGCGCTGCCGCCGGCCAGAAGCCCAATGATGCAAGCGGAAATGCAGGAACTGCGTACCATGATCGCCCCCTAAGCGGTCCTACCCGTTCTAAGGTTCGATAACGCAGCCGACAAAAGCAAGGCCGTTTCACGCCTAAAATACGGCTTCTGCAACTCCTACCCCGCAATTCCGCGGTGCCTGCGGGAAGCGCGATCATTGTTGCGGGTCGCCGGCAGCACACGACGATGCGTGTCTGTTGCGCAAGACGCAAGCCGGTAGCCGGTAGGTCGGGTCGAGCGCTTTGCGAGACCCAACACCTTCCTGGTCGAAGGGAAGACCTACTCGCTTCTCGCAGGGGTGCAGCATAGGATTCGCGTCAGAAGGTGGAACGAGGACATGGCGCAGGCGCAGATCGTCATCGCGGGCGTGACCCACACTTACCGGCCCCCGAGTGGTCGGCCGGTGCTCGCGCTTGAGGACGTGTCGCTGGATGTGGGCACGCGCGAATTCGTCGCGCTGCTGGGACCTTCAGGCTGCGGCAAGTCGACGCTGCTCTATTTGCTCGGCGGCTTTCTTCCGATCGAGACGGGACGCATTCTCATCGACGGTAAGCCCGCCGGCGCGCCCGGGCCTGACCGCGGCATCGTGTTTCAGCATTTTGCATTATTTCCCTGGAAGACGGTGCGCTCGAATGTCCTCTATGGCCTGGAGCGCATGGGTCTTCCGCGCGAGGACCGCGAGAGGCGTGCCCAATCATTCATTGAGCTCGTCGGGCTGCACGGCTTCGAGGACAGCTATCCGTCCCAGCTCTCCGGCGGGATGCGCCAGCGCACCGCCCTGGCTCGAACGCTGGCGTTCGATCCGAAAATTCTGCTCATGGACGAGCCGTTCGGCGCGCTCGATGCGCAGACCCGCAGCCTCATGCAGTCCGAGCTGCTCGGCATCTGGCGCCGCACACCGAAAACCGTGATTTTCGTGACCCATGACGTGCAGGAGGCGGTTTATCTTGCCGGGCGGGTGGCGGTGATGTCGGCGCGTCCGGGGCGCATCAAAGCTATCGTGGATACCAATTTCGACAAGGACGATACCGACATTTTCAAAAGCAAGGGATTCGTCGAGAAGGTGGACGAGATCTGGAACCTCGTGCGCATCGAGGCCATCAAGGCGCAGGAGAAACGCGTGCAATGATTCCGGCTCTTTTGCGCTATGCGCCGCTCGCTCTGCTTGCGGTCGCCTGGGAGACGGCGGCGCGAACCGGCCTTGTGTCCAGCCTCGCGCTCCCGCCGTTGACCTCGGTCGCGGCGGCATGGATCGATCTGATGAAAGACGGCGAGCTCATCACCAACGGCGCGTCCTCATTGTGGCGGGCCGGCGCCGGCTTGCTGCTCGCAATCGTGCTCGGCGCGGCGCTTGGCATTTTCATGGCATGGTGGCGGCCGGTGAACGTGCTGCTGAGCCCGCTCGTTGAAATGTTCTATCCCATGCCGAAGTCGGCGCTGATCCCTGTCACGGTGTTATGGCTTGGCTTCGGCAACGGCTCGAAGATCCTGCTCATCCTGCTCGGCTGCATGCTGCCGGTGACCATCGGCGCGTTCAACGGCGCGAGATCGAGCGAGCAGGCCCTGGTGTGGTCAGCCCGCAGTATGGGCGCCTCTCGCCTGCGCATGCTGTGGGACGTGGTGGTGCCGAGTGCGTTGCCCGAGCTGCTCAATGGCACTCGCACGGCGCTGGCGCTCTCTTTCATTTTGCTGGTGAGCTCCGAGCTGATCGCCGCGCGCCAGGGCTTCGGCTATCTGATCGGCTTTCTCGGCGCGAGCGGCAGCTACGATGCTATGTTCGCGGTTGTGCTCACGGTCGCTTTGCTGGGTTTCATCGCTGACCGACTCTATCTCATGCTGATGCACAGGGCGCTGCGATGGCAATTGTAACAATTCCCGAACCGATGCGCGAAGAAAGCGCCGCGTCTCGCATGTTGCGGTCTGCCGGCTGGGGCATCGCGCGGGTGATCTCCATCATCGCCTTGGCGGTCGGCTGGGAGCTGTTCGCGCGCTCGGGCGCGGTGACGCCATTCATGCTGCCGCCGCTCAGCGCGGTCATCGAGCGAATCTGGAGCGATCTTGTGAGCGGCGACCTCCTGCTCAATACCGGCGTGACGCTCTATCGCGCGATCGTGGGCTTTCTGATCGGCGCTACCGCCGGCATCGGGCTGGGCATGGCGATTTCCCGCAACGGTCTCGCCCACTGGTTTTTCGATCCCATCATCTCGGTCGGTTTTCCGATGCCGAAAATCGCCTTTCTGCCGGTCGTCATCCTGTGGCTCGGCGTCTACGACATATCCAAGATCACAATGGTTGCGGTCGAGGCGATCTTTCCCGTCGTGACCGCAACCATGATCGGCATCCGCGGCGTCGAGCGCGAGCTGCTCTGGTCAGCGCGCAATATGGGCGCAAGCGAGCGCGAGCTGTTATGGCAGATCGCGCTTCCCGCCGCGCTGCCGCAGATCATCACCGGCTTGCAGGTCGGACTGCCGATTGCACTGATCGTGGCGATCGTCACGGAAATGTTCATGGGCGGCTATGGCCTCGGCGGCGCAATGAACACCGCCTCGCGCTTTGCCGATTCGCGCGGCGTGTTTGCCGGCATCGTGGAGATCGCCGTGATCGGCTACGCGCTCGTCAAGGGCATGAGCATCGCCCGCCGGCGGCTGTTGCTGTGGCATCAGGAGGCGGTGGCGCCGAGCACGGTGTAGCCCCCTCCTGGGAGTTCCCGGCCGAAGTCGCCGATGCGGAGGCCGCGGGCATCGAGCATCATGTGCCGAAACGCGACACTCAGGGCGTTCGCCCCTTTGACGATACGAAGAAAAGCCATCCCGCTTTAGGGTGTTCAGACCTGCCGGGCAAGGCGACGGATGATTTCGCCCAGCCTCGGCTCCTTGACCTTCTCCGCGGCTTTGGTCGCGGAGAGCCACTTGATCTTGCGCTCCTCCTTTTCCGGCCACTCCTTGTCCTGGCGCTTCACCTGAAGGGGGAACACGCGAACTTCACAGGTGACCACTGCCCCGTTGCGCAGGCGCTTCTCATATGAAAACGAGCCGACAGAGCGCTTGCCGATGGCGCCGATGACGCCCGCCTCCTCGAACGCCTCGCGCGCGGCCGAGCGGCGCGGCGATTTGCCCTTCTTTGGCCAGCCTTTTGGGATGATCCAGCGCTGCGTCTCCCGCGAGGTGACCAGCATGAACTCGGGACGCGCGCCGTTACCCACCCGGTAGGGCAAGGCGCCGTATTGCACCCGCTTTGCAGCCTCTGGTTTAGTCGCTGTTCGCATGACCGGCGTTCCTTCCTAGCACGCATTACTGGGAACGCTTGGCGAAATTAGGCCGGGAAACGGTCTTGGGAAAGAAAAATGTGAATCTCTAAAGGACAGCTGCAAGCAATGCAGCGGCGAGCCTTTCAGCAGACAGCGTCTCGCCCGGCTCCCATCTTACCGCGGCCGCCAAACGATGTATCGTTTAGAAGCATCATCGCCACCCGGCGGGGCCGTACCAAATACGGCTACTACATCAACGTCGAGCAAGCAGTCACCGAGCAGGTCGGCCTGTTCGGGCGATTATCAGTTCATGAAAAATCCGGCATATAACGCCGATCGCGGGCCGATTTCATTCTTTACCGGCCGGCTGCACGGCGAATTCTAGCGCAAATGAATTCACGGGACGAAGTCTGGCTTACACCGCCGCCGTGTCCATTTCGCCGGTGCGAATGCGCGTCGCGCTGTCGAGATCGGTGACGAAGATTTTTCCATCTCCGATGTCGCCCGTTCTCGCGGCGGTGGTAATCGCGTCAATGGTTTTTTGCAGAAGATGTCCCGGAATGGCGACCTCGATCTTGATCTTGGGCAGCAAGCTCACCGCACATTCGTTACCCCGAAAAATTTCTGCGTGCCCGTTCTGGCGTCCGCTCCCCCTCACCTCCGTTATGGTCATTCCCTCAACCCCGATGGCGGTCAGAGCGTTGCGGACATCGTCGAGCTTGAACGGCTTGATAATGGCAGTGACAATTTTCATGAGTGCGCTCTCCGCCTGCCATGCGGCTAATCAAGGGGCGTGCCAACTCCTGTCACCAGTAGCCCGGATTGAGCGCAGCGAAATCCGGGGCAAACCATACCGGGTAGGGCGGTCCCCGGGTTTCGTTCGGCTCAACCCGGGCTACATGTGCGCCCTTCGCCCCGCCCAAACGAAGACCAGATTGCACAGATTTTCATCAGTAATCGCTAAGACGCATCAAATTCGGCGCCCTCGGTGACCAGTTCCGCAAGCTTGTTTGGTTGGACCACGGTGATCGCGCCCCGTTCCAGCCGTATCCATCCGTTCTTCGCCCAGACCCGCAGTTGTTTGTTCGTGCTCTCGCGCGATCTGCCGATGATCTGGCTGATTTCAAGTTGGGTGATGGTAACCTTCCGCGGTGGCGTTGCTTTTTCTGCTTCGGCGGCGAGGCGAAGCACTGCTTTGGCGAGGCGCGCCGGCAGATTGAGGAACGTCACGTCTTGCACTTGCTCGGTGGTGTGGCGCAGCCGCGCGCAGAGGATTTCAATGATCTGCGTAGTCAAATCGGGCTCGCTGCGCAGAAATGGAAGAAATTCCCGCCGCTCGATCACCATCAGCTCGCAATCGGTCATCGCCGTGGCATCGGCGGTACGGGGGTGGCCGTCGAGGAGAGCGATCTCGCCGAAGATGTCACTCTCGTGAATGATGTTGAGCACGATGTCGCGTCCATCTGCCGAGGGCACGCTGATCTTCACAGCCCCTTTGAGGACCCCCATCAACCCGATGCCCGGATCGCCTTTGGCAAAGATCGTGGCGCCGCGCGGGAACGACCGCCTTTTCATGTACGAGCCCAGCCGTTCGAGCACTGCCGGTGAAAGCTGCCGGAACAGCGGATGACCGCGCAGCAGCGATAGTTTGTCTGGGGCGCGCGTGGTTGCAGGGTTGCCGGTGGGAAGGGCCATGCGGTCTCCGGCGGACAACCGAAAGTTTGTAGGGTGCGCAAAGGTGCGCCCTTTGCGCGCCGTGCGCACCATTTACACTGCCCGCGTGGGCACGGCGCGTGCGCGGTTGTCCGCGCTGATATTACGTGCGTGCGCCTTTGCCCACCCTTCTACACCTCATTTGCACGGCATCCCACAGACAAATCGGAGACACAGTAAAAATTTGATTTGCCGGCTTTTCAGATTTTCGGCGCGCGCACGCCCAGCGTCTTGGCCGTTGCGAGCAGGCGGTTCCACGTCCCGAGCGGGAGCGGAATGCCGGTTCGTTCCCGCTCGAGCAAAGTGCTGTCTCCGCGCTCCCCCGGAAGCAAGATGCGATCGACACCTGCCGCGACCGGAAGCGAGAGAATCGCATCGCCCAGACGGTCTGCCTCTTCGCGGATCCGATTGACATCGCCAAAAGCTGCGAGGTCGATCGCGATCGTAGCGCCATTGAGGAATGGGTTATCCCAGTCAGCGCCGCTTTCGAGCGCGTTCGCAATAATGGGGTTGTGGACGGTCAGGCTGCACAGGCATTCGATCATGAAGGAAAGGCCCGACCCTTTCGCCCCCGACATCGGCAGGAGCGTCGCGATCTTTGCCGAGTCCATTGTATCGCGTCCTTGCGCGTCGATGCCCCAGCCGAGCGGGACCTCTTTGCGGGCGTCGCGCGCGCTCATCAGCTTGCCCATGGCCACGGTCGATGTCGACATGTCGATCACATAGGGACCTCTCTTCCCGGTCGGGAACGAAATGGCGAGCGGATTGGTCGATACCCCGGGGACACGCGATCCGTGATATGCCATCAGCGGCCCCGACGCGGTCATGACCATGCCTGCCATTCCGGCGCGCGCAGCCTGCAGCGCAAAATAACCGACGGCGCCTGCGTGCGTGATATTGCGCGCAGCGCACCAGCCGATTCCGGTCGTGCGCGCGCATCCGATTGCCTCGCCCATGGCGCGCGACATTGCAATGGCGCCCGGGGCGCGATCGGCTTCGAGCATGACGATCGCGCCAGCCCGCCGCTCCGTCTTCATCTCCGGTTTGGGATTGATCGCTCCGGTTTTGAGGAGATCGACATAGCGCGGCACACGCAGCACGCCATGGGAATCCACCCCGCGCAAATTGGCCCAAATCAGGGAGGACGCCCATTCATCGGCAAGTGGCCGCGACAGCGCGGCGGCTTCGAACATCGCCGCTACAAATTCATGCAGCGACGGGCTTGCTATCCGCAGTTCGGGGGCTATGGCGATGCTTCCTCCAGCACCCGGCCTTTTGTTTCGACCGCGAAGACTCCGGTAATCACCGCCGCAATGGCTGCCGCTGCGGCGAACGCTACGAACACCGCCGGCAGACCTGAGGGGATCAACCTTCCAACCAGGATGGGACCAAGCATCGAGGCAAACCGCAACCAGGCGGTGGCCGTGCCGACGCCGAGCGCGCGCACGCGCGTGGGGTAGAGCTCGGGCGTATAGAGATAGACGCCGATATTGATCGTGCTGATGAAGAAATACGCGACCGTCATGCAGGTCAGCACTTGTTCGGCCGTGGGCGCGGGATATGCGGCAAGTGCGGCGAGCGCGATTGCGGCCGCCGCGAAGGAGATGGCAAACCAAGGCCTGCGGCCGACCCCGTCAATGGCGAGCGCGCAAATGAGTGTCCCAACCAGGCCGGCGGCTTGCGTGATCAATCCATAGCGCAAGGATTGATCGAGGGGGAGCTTGAACACCGTGCGGTAGACTGTCGGCAGCCAGATCGAGAGGCCATAATTCACGAAATAGGCTGCAAACCAGATCACCCACACGACGAGCGTGCGCCGCAGATAAAGTTGACCGAACAAGTCCGCGGGCGATGCGGGCTTCTGAACGACCGGGATCGAGGGCTTGGCCGGGATGAGCGGTTGTCCCGTTGCCGTCTCGACCGCTTGCTCGATGCGGTTCATTGCGCTTTCCGCCTCGGCGTAGCGGCCACGCGTGGCAAGCCAGCGCGGAGACTCCGGAATGAGGCGGCGCAAGATCAATGCAAGCAGGCCCGGTAGCGCACCAACCAGGAACATGTATTGCCAGCCGAGATGGGGAACGATCCATAATCCGGCCAGGCTTGCAGCGACAAGTCCGATGGGAAACACGAGCTCATAGAGCAGAACGAAGCGCCCGCGCCCGCGCGCCTTCGCGAGCTCGCTGATGAACACCGCGGCAACCGGCACTTCGCCGCCAAGCCCGATACCTTGAATGGTTCGAAAGGCGAGCAGCGAGTTGTAATCCCAGGCGAGCGCGCAAACGAGACTCATCACCGAGAACAGCGCGATCGACCAGATCATCGCTGTCATGCGCCCATGGCGTTCAGCGATCGACCCGAACAACAGCGCGCCGATAAGTTGGCCGAGAAAGCCGGCCGAGATCATCAAACCGATCCGATCGGGCGAAAGCTTCCAAAGCGGGGCAAGCACCGGCAGAACCGATGCGATCGCAAGCGCGTCGAAGGCGTCGAAGAAGGTTGCAACACCCACGATGATGCGCGTTTTGACCTGCCAAGCCGATGGCGGCAGGCGTTCGAGCCGCGCGACAATCGTTTCGATCGAGGATGATGCCGCGACGTCGCTCATTGCAGCTTCATGATTCTTGCCGCATTGTTGAAACAAATATCGTTTCGGACATCTTCGCCGATTGGCGCGGTATCAATGAAATGTGCGGCTTCGTCGAGCGATTCAAACGGATAATCCGCTGCAAACATGACGCGGTCCTGGCCGAGCGCGCTCAGCGTGCAAGCCAGTGGATCGGCCGAGCACATCCCCGAGGTCGCGACCACGATGTTTTCCTTGACGTATTGCGAGGGAAGCTTGGCGAGCTTTACCGCGTAGAAGTCAGGTCCGGCGCGGCTGTCGAAGCGCCACAACAGGAACGGCAAGGTTTCCCCCAGGTGCCCGAGCGCAAGCTTCGCCCGCGGGAAGCGGTCGAAGACGCCCCCAAACACCAGGCGCAGCGCATGCGAGCCGGTCTCGAATGTCCATTCCCAGGTCGCGCGGCGTAGCCCCTTGTGCCCGTCAAGGACGGGCGCCGGAGTAACCGGATCGGCGGGATGCAGATAGATGAGCGCACCCAGGGCCTCGGCCCGCTCCCAAAAGGGAGCGAGCGATGGATGGTCGAGGTACTGGCCGTTGCTATGGCCGTTGATCATGGCGCCATGAAATTTCAGCTCGCTCATGGCGCGTTCGAGCTCGTCAGCCGCGGCTTTGGCATCCTGCATGGGCAGATGGGCGAAGCCGCAATAGCGGTCAGGACGTTTCGAAATCTCCCGTGCAAGAAAATCATTTGAACTCGCGCGCCTTCGCGCAGGCCCGCTTGCTGTCCCGTTCCGCCTGGACGCCGGGACCTGCGATGGAGATCACGCTCCGCTCCACGCCCGCCTTGTCCATCGCAGAAAGGCGCGTCTCTCCGAAATCGGTCAGCCGGCGATAGAACTCTTCGCGCCGCTTGGCCGGCAAGTCCACGACTGTCGGCGCCCAGTAATCTTCCAAGCCCGGGGTGAGACAGTGCTCTTCGACCGCGATCTTTTTTGCCATGACCCGAGTTGTTCCTCGCCATCGTTTTTTGTACCGTAGCGCAGTTCAACCCTATCAAATGAGCAAAGCGGCAGGCAAGTTGCGCTCATTCTCACATCGGCAGTGCGAGAGGTTGCGGTGACAAGGAAAGTCCGTGGCGTCACATTCGAAGAGAACCTCAACAATAGCATGGGGCTTGAGTTTTATAACCTGTCCCACCGCTTTGGCTATCAGTCGCCGAACTGGCCCTACTTCGAAGACGTTCGTATCGAGCGGATCCATTATCATGCGAAATCAGGCGTGCTGTCGCAACGCATTACGACCAGCATGCACAATACCACTCATATCGACGCGCCTGCGCATGTGGTGCAGGGGACGCCGTTCATCGACGAGGTGCCACTGCCGCATTTTTTCGGCTCCGGCATCGTGATCTCGATCCCAAAGAAGAAGTGGGAATTGATCACTTACGATGATCTGGAAAAGGCCGCCGGTGCCGTGGTGCGCCCGCGTGACGTGGTGATCGTCAACACCGGCTGGCACAAGATGTACGAGGACAACGAGGACTATTTCTGCCGCGCGCCGGGCTTCGTGCCTTCCGCCGGCGAGTGGTTCGTCGAAAAGAAAGTGAAGGTCGTCGGCCACGACACCCAGGCCAACGACCATCCTCTTGCCACCGCGATCGGGCCGCAGCGCAACGGTCCGCTCCACCCGCACCTGGCAGAGGAATACCGGGAATGGTCGGGCGGGCGGGACTGGAAGCAGGATTTTCCGGACTGGGAGCCGGTCCATCGCATCCTGTTCAAGAACGGCATTCTCGGCATCGAGAATGTCGGCGGCGATATCGATAAGGTTACCGGCCGCCGCTGCACCTTCGCGCTGTTTCCCTGGAACTGGGAGCGCGGCGACGGGTGCATCATACGGCTGGTCGCCATCATCGACCAGAAAGGCTCCTATCGGATCGAACGGGGAGAGAAGCTCTGATGCAAGTCAAACATCTCAGCGAAGCCAAGCCTTACGAGGCTCCCAATCATCGTGGCTATTGCTCATTGCGTCTGTTCGGGCTCGATGCCGGTGGACCCAAGCAGTTTACCGTCGGGCTCTCGCATTTCCTGCCCGGTGGAGGCGCTGGCCCCGATGCCTCCCCCACCGAAAAAGTCTACTACGTGCTCGCGGGCGAGCTCACGCTGATCGCCGGCGGCAAGGAGACGGTCCTCAAGGCCAACAATTCCTGCTTCATCGGCTCGAACGAAAGCCGCGAGATCATCAACCGCGGCAATGATGTCGTGACCATGCTGGTCGCGGTATCGACGCCACAAAAGTGAAGCCGAAGTGAACGCAATGTCGGAAGAAGCGCTCCTGCGAAATCCGCTCTTGCTGTTCGATATTCGGGGCAAGACGGCCATTGTCACAGGGGCAACCGGCGCATTCGGCGCCTTGGCGGTAAAGGTGCTCGCCGGCGCCGGCGCGAACGTCGTCCTCGCTGCCGGCAACGCCGAGGCGCTCAAGCAAGTCGCGAGCGAATGCGAACGGCTCGCAGCCAAGGTCGAAACCGTTGCCAAGCGCCCGAGCTCGCAAGCCAATTGCGATGCCATTGTGGAAGCGGCGGTCAAGAAGTTCGGCCGCGTGGACATCCTCGTTGTCGCCTCCGGTCAGAATAAGGTGTCGAAGATCGTCGACCAGAAAGAGGAAGATTTCCTCGACGTCATGGACGCCAATGTCACCCAATCATGGCTGATGGCGCGCGCCACCGGCCGGCAGATGCTCAAGCAAGGGCAGGGCGGCAAGATTATTCTGATGTCATCGGCGCGCGGACTGCTCGGACATCCCGCTGGTTACACCGCCTACTGCGCGTCGAAGTCGGCGGTTGACGGTATCACCAAGGCGCTCGGCTGCGAGTGGGGCGAGGCCGGCATCACGGTCAATGCGCTCGGTCCGACCGTCTTTCGCTCGCCGCTGACGCAATGGATGTTCGAGGACACCGATCGGGCACGCGAGGTGCGCAAGGGGTTTCTCGCCCGCGTGCCAAAAGGCCGGCTTGGTGAACCCGCGGATCTCGCGGGTCCGCTCCTGTTTCTCGCTTCCAAGGCGTCGGATTTCTACACCGGCCATATCCTCTACGCTGACGGCGGCTACACCGCGGGCTGAGCGTGCCGGCGAAAGCGCGCATTGCCGTCATTGGTGCCGGTCTCATGGGACACGGCATCGCGCAGGTGTTCGCGCTGGCCGGTCACGATGTCCGCATCCACGATAGCGTAGAGGACAATCTCGCCAGCGCGGCGTCGCGGATCCGCACGAATCTGAGAGACCTGGGCGACGACAAATCCGCCGTCGAGCGCGTGCATCCCTGCGCCGATCTCGCTGCTGCGGTTCGCGAGGCCGATTACGTGGTCGAGGCGGTGCTGGAAGATCTGCCGCTCAAACAGAAACTGTTTGCAGAAATTGAGCGCCACGCGCTGCCGAGCGCCGTTTTTGCCAGCAACACGTCCGTCATTCCCATCACAAAGATCATGGAGCCGCTGCGCGAGCGCACGCGCGCGCTCGGGACGCACTGGTGGAATCCGCCTTACCTCGTTCCTCTGGTCGAGGTGATCGGCACGCAATGGACAGCGCAGGCCGTCATCGATTGGACCATGACGTTGCATCAGGCCGCGGGGAAGATGCCGGTGCATGTAAAAAAAGATGTGCCAGGGTTTGTCGGCAACCGTTTGCAACACGCGCTCTGGCGGGAAGCGATCGCGCTCGTGGAGCACGGCATCTGCGATGCGGAAACCGTGGATACGGTCGTCAAGGCAAGCTTCGGCCGGCGCCTGGCGGTGCTGGGCCCGCTCGAAAACGCTGATCTCGTCGGCACCGATCTGACGCTTGCGATTCACCGCACCGTGCTCCCCGCGATTGAGAGCAGGGCCGGTCCTTCCCCTTATCTCGAGGCTCTCGTTGCCGCCGGCAAGCTTGGGTTCAAGTCCGGCGAAGGCTTTCGGGCATGGAGCGCGCAGGAGCAGGCGGCCGTGCGGGCAAGGGTGCTGCAACATCTCAAGAACAGCTCATCCAAGGCGGAGCCTGATGTTACAGGCGTTTACAGGCACGTCAAAAGTCGAAAACGCGCAAAGAAATCTCTGTCAAACGTCTCCATCGAGAAATTCGGGCAACAAAGCCAACGAAACAAATCGCCAACAAAAAATGAAAAAGGTTCTTGACAAAGAAACAGAACTCGTGTACAAAAGCGCATCCTCGAAAATTATGAATTGAGCTTGCGCTGCAAGCGCGCGCAGTCCTGCTGCATGGGCGCAGGGCTTGCGCACAGGAATTTCGCTTGTATCACCGCGATGCTACGCTCACTTCTCATCTGATAATCGTGCCTGTGCAGCTCATGCGTGCGTTTCCAAGCCCTCGGCAACGCGGCGGGCGAAACTGAAAGTCGTTGCGGTACCTCCCAAATCGCGGGTGTGGCCTTCCGGCGTGGCGACTGCCGCATCCAAGGCGGAGTTTATTGCCTGCGCGGCTGCGGCGAAGGCTTTTTTGGCGTGTCGCTCCCCGAGCCATTCAAGCAGCAGCGCAGAAGACAAAATCAGCCCGGATGGATTGGCAATTCCACGTCCCGCGATATCGGGCGCCGATCCGTGGCCAGCATTTGCGACAGCGTGCTTGTCTCCTGCATTAAGTGCAGAGGCGAACCCCAAACTCCCCGCCAAAGAATTTGCCAGATTGGAAAAGATATCGCCGAACATGTTCGACGTCAGGATCGTATCGTACTTGTGTGGATGAGCGTAAAGGTCAGCTGCCATTGCATCAATGTCGATCTCGCGTAACGGAACTGACGGATATGCGCGCGCCGCCCCTTCGGCTGCGCTGACGAATAGACCATCGGTAATCTTGAGTACATGGCGCTTGCCCACGACTGTCACGTGGCCGCCGCGTGATGCAGCGATCCGGAAGGCGCGCTCCGCAATGCGCCTGGAAGCGCGACTTGTAATCAACCGCATGGAAATCGCTGTCTCGGACGTGGGCATGAACTCTGCGATGCCCAGATACATGTTCCTGTCGGCATAGAAACCTTCGGTATTCTCGCGGACAATCACACAATCGAGCCCGGGCCGCGCGCCAGGTACACCACGACGGGTGCGTGCAGGTCTGATATTCGCGTACAAATCCAGCTGTTTCCGAACCGTGCCGGGAATATTGATCCCGCCATCCTCTACCGGAGGATAGGCAGTCATCCCTCCCGGTCCGAGTAGGACTCCATCAGCTGCTCGAGCAGCATCAAGGGCGCTTGCGGGCAAAGTTGTCCCGCAAGTCTTATGGGCTGCCATGCCCACCGTGTGGAAATCGAATTCAAGGCCAAGCCCGAATACCTGATCCGCTCTTTCGAGCACGATCATGGTCGCGTCGGTAATTTCCGGGCCGATATCGTCGCCAGGCAGGACAGCTATCCGCATGAAAGGACCTGTGCTTTATGTCGGCATTTATCATTGCATACCACGCGCTTGCGGCATGCAATAAGGCATACAATCAGACACCTCGGAGCATGTGCAATGACAGTGGCCAAACCGGAACGGGAGAATGCCGGCGCACCGCGCTTGCGCGCGTGGGCTGGGCTTCCAGTCCGGCAATGGCCCGGTACGCACGCGCTCTATGCGCTGTCGTTTCTATTCGGTCTCGCGCTCTGGGAGTTCGTCGCCAGCCTCCTCCCCCGGGTCGTCTTTGCGTCGCCTAGCCGGGTCGCGGTGAAGCTTATCGAAGGTTTTGCGAACGGCATGATCCCGGTCGCATTCGCAGGCTCACTCCAACACTTCGCTCTGGGATTTGCGATCGCATTCGCGATTGCGTTGCCGGTCGGCTTGCTCATCGGCAGGAGTCGCACGGTGTCGATGATGTTCAGCCCGGTTCTCGACGCCCTCTTTTCCATACCGTCGGTCGCCTTCGTCCCCTTCATCATGATCTGGTTCGGACTTTATTTCGAAGCCCGTGTGGCCCTGGTCGTCGCAATGTCCGTACTCGACATGCTTGTGACAATCGCGGCTGGAGCGAGAAACATCGACCCGGCTGCAATAAACGTAGCCCGTTCCTTCGGCATCTGCGGGTGGCGGCGGGTGCGGTCAGTCTACATGCCTGCCAGCCTACCATTCGTATTTACGGCGCTGCGCATCGGCGTGGTGCGCTCCGTCAACGCAATGATCACTGCAGAGCTGTTCTTCGCTGCCGTTGATCTCGGCAAGATCATGCAGACTGCATCGAGCAAGTTCGATGCAGCAACGATGTTGGGGGTCGTCGCCTTGGTCAGCCTGTTTGGGCTGCTGTTGCAGGAATTGGTCAAGGCGTCGGAAGCGAAGTTGATACCCTGGTCGATCCGGGGGGCCGCATGACCGTTCACCGGGAAGTCGCATTGGGTGCGGCGGGCTTCGCCGTCACCCTTATCGTGTGGGAAATCGTTGGGCGCGAGCTCGGCGATATGCTGTTGGCTCCCCCAAGCACTGTCTTTCCTTTGCTGGTTTCGATGCTCGCGGATGGCAGAGTATTGCCCGAACTCGGGCATACCCTTGCACAAATGTTTATCGGATTTGCGCTGGCTTGTGCCATCGGCATGCCGCTAGGTGCTTTGATGGGCCGCAGCCGAGTCGTCGATGCACTCGTCCATCCCTGGGTCAGCATGCTTGTTGTGACCTCGGTTGCAGCATTGGTGCCGATCTACATTCTGGTTTTGGGCACCGGTCCGGCAATGCGGGTAGGGATCGCGTTCACCGGGTCCGTCGGTTACGTTCTACTGACCGCCTATCACGGCGCCCGCGGAATAGACACTCGCATGGTAGATGCCGCGCGGTCGTTCTCGACGCGCGGGGCGGCGCTTTACCGAAAGGTCCTTCTGCCGGCCCTTTATCCGTACTTGATGACGGGCGCGCGTCTTGGGCTCGTTCACGCCATTCGCGCCATCATCATGGCCGAGATGTTCGTGATTACAGGATATGGTGGATTGATCTTTCAGACCGGACTCGACCTCTCGGTGGCGCCGCTACTCGCCTACTTGGTGCTGCTGATGATCGTCAGCACGGTCGCTTCGCGAATTTTACAAGCGGTCGGCGATGCAACGGCGCCATGGTACGCGTCGCGGTTTGCAGAAAGACAGTAGCAACGTCGCTTAATCGCGGCATAATAGGGAGGAATAAACAATGAAGTTCGATCGCAGGGGTGTTGTCAGATCCGCTGCAGGGCTGGGAGCATTGACGCTCGTTCGCCCGATTTACGCCCAGGAAAAACGCACTCTCAAAATCAATATCGTCGCGAACACGCTTGGCATCCACGTACCATACATGGCTGCTTTGACTGAGGTTCTGCCCGGCTTCGGTTACGAGCGGCCGAAGATAGACCGGATAAGCCGTCTTGAAACGATCACGCAGGCCGTCCTTTCTGGCTCGGCCGAGGTGGGGACCGGTGACGCGATCAGCACGCTTCGTGCGGTCGAAGCCGGCGCCGATCTGCGCATCATCGGTAACTGCTTCATGAACACGAGCCTCGTTTTTGTGGCCAATGCCGGCACGGTACGGACCGATAAGGATCTTGAAAAAACAGGCGTTACTGTTGCCGTCAATTCACTGGGCGATTTCACGCACGTCATGTTGATCCAACCATTGCGAAAGCGTGGAATCGACCTCAATAAGGTTAACGTGATCTCGATGGGCGGTTCCGGGACGCGCTTGCGTGCCCTGATCGCCGGGCGTGTCGACGCCGTGCCGCTGCACTTTGATCAGGTGCAGGAGCTTGTCGCCACTGGCAAGTACCGTATCCTGATTGAACCCTGGGTCGAATTCGACAACTTCCTGGGCGAAACATGGATGGTCAGCTCCACTTGGCTCGCAAAGCCCGACAACAGGCGAGCGGCGGTCGATCTCATGAAAGCAGTCATCGCAAGCTTCCGGCGTGCGCATGTGGACGCGCCCTGGTTCGCGGCGGCGTACCGGAAGTACGGCACCGATTCCGCCATGGCGCGCCAGTCCGATGACCGAATAAACGAAATCCGTATCAAGCTCGTGGACACCGTGCGCGCGTGGCCCGCCGATATGCATCATTCGCCCGTAATATACCGTGAATTGATGCCGATTTATCGTGAAGCAGGAGCCCTGGCGGGCACGGTCGATGTCGATAAGACCGCCGACACGTCGGTGGTCACGGAAGCACTTCGCGAGTTGGGCCCTGGTTGATGTCCGTCAAGCTCGAGGCTCGTGAGGTAAGCAAAACTTATGTCCGGAGCAAAGGCGAGCGCGTACCGGTTTGCCATCGCCTCTCGCTGGCGGTCGAAGACCGGGAGTTTGTTGCAATTCTGGGCCCCAGCGGATGTGGAAAATCGACTTTTCTCCGCATAGCCGACGGGCTCATTCCACCGGACTCCGGAGCTATCCTGATCGATGGCAGGGACGTTACCGGTGTAGAAGGCGGCGCGGACCGCGCTATGGTATTCCAGAGCTTCGACTTGTTCCCGTGGCGCACAACCCTCGGCAACGTCGCATTTGGACTCGAAACCGCCCGGATGGGCGCGGGCGAACGCCGCGAACTCGCGATGCATTACATCGAATTGGTCGGATTGCAGGGATTCGAGCACGCATATCCCCATGAGTTGAGCGGTGGCATGCAGCAGCGTGTAGGCTTCGCGCGCGCCTTGGCGGTACGGCCCGCGATCCTCCTCATGGACGAGCCGTTCGGCGCCCTGGATACTCAAACTCGTGACGTACTTCAGGACGAGCTGTTGCGAATATGGAATACCGAACGCAAAACCGTACTATTCGTCACTCATAGCATCGAAGAAGCACTTTATTTGGCGGACCGTATCGCGATCGTCACTCCGCGGCCGGCCCACATTGATAAGCTGGTTTTAGTTCCCTTTGCCCGTCCACGCGATGAAACGGTCAAGACTGACGCGGCTTTCCTGGAGTTGCGTCAAGAGATCTGGCACGCCCTCAGACGAGGGGTTCGTATCTAAGTTGCGTATTCTGATGCCGATCGTCTCATAGCAGATCCCTGCCGCTCCTGCCCGTTTTGTGCTATGGAAAACAATCATGAATACACCTGAGATCATTGCTAAGTTGCGGGAGAATGAACCAATCTTGCGCGCAAAAGGCGTGAGCCACGTCGCGTTGTTCGGCTCACGCGCCCGCGGGGATCACCGGCCTGACAGTGACATCGACATCCTGATCGAGATCGCACCGGATGCACCGGTCGGCTTGTTCGAATGTGTCGCCATCACCCAATACCTGGCCGACCTGTTCCCAGGCCGGGTGGAAGTAGCTGATCGCAGTACTCTTAAGCCGCTCGTTCGGCCGTCTGCCGAGCGTGAGGCAGTTTATGCCTTCTGATCAAACTCGCCTCGCGTTATATGACATTCGTGACAACGGGAAACTTGCGCAACAATTTGTCGCGGAACTCTCGTTGGAAACATTCCGAGAGAACCGGCTCTACTTTTACGCGGTGACGCGGGCGCTCGAGATCATTTCCGAAGCGGCACGGCGCCTTCCCACGCAGTTACGCGACCGGCATCCGCAGCTGCCATGGCGTGCCATCTTGGGCGTGGGCAATGTGTCTCTCCCCGGCCACATGCCGGATGTTCCTATAAGATTTGGAAGAAGTAATACAGACGCCGGCAAAGCAAGCATCGATAATCCGAGCGTCGGATGGGGCATATGTGTTATGTTCGGGGATGGTAGCGCGGCTGGTCGCGCATGCCCGTCGGGGTCTGGTGCAAGCGCGAGGCGGCTGCTGGGCGCGTTTGCCTTTACCGCGCTCATGGCGCCGGACGCGATCTTTGCGCAGAGCAATCCCGTCAGTGTTCCGGAAGTGCGGATTATCGCCAACACTCCCCTGGCGCCTGCCAGCTCGCGTCCGGCCGCCACAACGTCAGCACCCGCGGCTACCACTCCGGCTCGCCGCGTTGTCGCAGAGCCCGCATCCCGAGCAGCCCCGCCCGTGTCCCGAGACGCCGCGCTCGCCCCAGTCGATCCCGGCTTGATCGACCGCGACAAGGTCCCCGCCAACGTCCAGACTTTTTCGGCCGGCGATTTCGAGCATGCGAAAGCTCCCGACTTGCTGGATGCAATCTCGCGCAGCCTGCCCGGTATTGCGCTCATCGACCAGACCGGCAATGAGTTCCAGCGCGACCTCAACTATCGCGGGTTCGTCGCCTCGCCTGTCGTGGGCACCCCGCAGGGTCTCGCCGTCTATCAGAACGGAGTGCGCGTCAATGAGGTTTTTGGCGATACCGTCAACTGGGATTTCATCCCGGAGACTGCCATCAATCGCATGACGATGATGCCCAGCAATCCGGTCTACGGGCTCAACGCCTTGGGGGGCGCTCTCTCCATCGATATGAAGAACGGATTTACCTACCAGGGCACCGATTCGGAGCTGCGCGGCGGCTCGTTCGGGCGGCGCGCCGCTTCGGTGCAGACCGGAGGGCAGGCCGGAAACCTGTCGGCCTATCTCACCGCCGATGCCATCAACGACAACGGCTGGCGCGACTACTCGCCGTCGCAGCTGCGTCGCATCTATGGCGATCTCGGCGCGCGCGGCGATCAAACCGAGTTCCACGTCACCTTCACTGGCGCCTCCAACAAGTTCGGCGCTGCCGCCGCAACTCCCCTCCAGCTGCTCAACCAGAACTGGGCCAGCGTTTATACCGTTCCGCAAACCACGCAGAACCAGCTGGCCTTTCTGACCGCGAGCGCCAACTGGAATCCGGTCAGCACTCTTTCATTCCAGGCAAATGCCTACTACCGCGGGTTTTGGCAGCACCACGTCGATGGCAACGGGACCGCTGCGCAAAATTCGGATTGCCCAGACCCCGACTTTCTGTGCTTCCCCGATCTCAACGGCAATCTCGTGAATCTGACTGGGCTCAACGGCCTGCCGGTTCCGGCGGCGGGCGTGTTGGCCAACAGCATTTTGGGCGAGATCGACCGTACCTCGACCGCGGCCAACAGCTTCGGAGGCTCGCTCCAGGCGGCGACCACGGCCAAAGTCCTCGGTCACGACAATCGCTTCGTCATCGGCGCGAGCATCGACAACGGCCGCGTCCAGTTCGACACCACGAGCGAGCTGGGAACCATCAATGCCGATCAGTGGCCGGTCGTGCAGGGCGTCGGATTCTATATCAACCAGCCTTCCGGTGATGTCGCCCCCGTCGGCGTGCTCTCCAAGACACTCTATACCGGGGTCTACGCAACGGACACTTTCGATTTGACGTCGAGGCTCTCCGTCACCTTCGGCGGCCGCTTCAACGTCGCTCAGATCGGTTTGACCGATACCCTGGGCAACAACGAGGGTCTTAACGGCGATCATATGTACAGTCAATTCAACCCGGTGATCGGCGCGACCTTCAAGATCACCCCGAATGTCACCGTCTATGGCGGCTATGCGCAAGCCAATCGAGCACCGACCCCGCTGGAGCTCGGCTGCTCCGATCCTATGCGGCCCTGTCTGCTCGACAATGCGCTGGTCGGCGATCCGCCTTTGAAGCAGGTTGTCTCGCACACCTATGAGGCCGGCCTGCGCGGGCATATTGGCAGCGACGCCAAGCGAGGCGTGCTAAACTGGAATTTGGGAGTCATTCCACGCGAGAAACGCCGACGACATCATCAACGTGGCGAGCCCGCTTCCCGGGCATCAATATTTTCAGAACGGCGGCGACACGTTGCGCCAAGGGATCGAAGCAGGCCTGTCCTATCAATGGGATCGCTGGAATTTGTTCGCCAACTACACCTATGTCGAGGCCATCTTCCTTAGCCCATTGATATTGTCGTCACCGAACAATCCGTATGCCGATGCCAACGGGCGCATCTTTGTCGCTCCCGGGGATCGCATTCCCGCCGTGCCGGACTATCGTGCCAAGGCCGGCGTCGACTACAAGATCACCAATGCGTGGAAGCTTGGAGCGGACATCAACATGATCGGTAGCCAGTATCTGGTCGGGGACCAGGCAAACCAGAACCCGAAGGTGCCGGCCTATTGGGTCGTCAACCTGCACTCATCATACCAAGTCACGAAGAATGTCGAGGCTTTTGGGCTGGTACGGAATCTGTTCAATCAGCGCTACTATACCTTTGGTACTTTCTTCCAGACCGATTCGTTCTCCTACCTCAATTTGACTGATCCTCGCACTTTCCTGCCGGGAATGCCGCTTGCCGCCTATGCCGGTATACGCGGCCGCTTTTAGCGGCAACCCGACGATGGCGCCTGGCGCCGCGAAGGTCGGGGAATGGCGCAATTACCTCATGGGCGCGCGAAGCAAAGGCATGAATCAGATGGGCGTGATCGGCCGAAATTTAACCGCGGCAATGATCCCGATTAGAATAAAGATCGCCATCACCGTCACCTGTGCAATCACGAATGGCGGCTCAGACTGCGTCGGCGCCAGCGCGTTGAGTGCTGCCACCTTTATGAAGCTTTGCACGACGAGAACAAAAACATTCAAATAGAGCGCTGCGATCGCGGTGAGCACATAGATCCAGCGCCATGAGCCCGTCAGGTCCTTGCGATAATATGCAAACAGCGCGATCATCAAGATTACACAGGAAATAATCCCTACGCCCAACCCTGGCGTGAAGCCACGGATCGGAAACAGAAACCCCGTCACGCTTGTCAGGACGGTCGTGAGTAGAAACAGTGCGGTCGTGCAAGGTAACCTGTGCGAAGCGAACATTCCGCCGACCGCAATCAGACCCACTTCCGATGGCGATCAGCGAAATAATGACATGCAAAAGAGTAAATGCTGAAATCGACATCCCTAGGATCATGACATCACCCCGTTATTGTGACCCTGTGTTCCGATATTTGTCGGCGGCAGTAGCACGTGAGGAGCGGGCGCTCTTTGTCAAGAGTACGTCGATCTTGATAGTTCCATGATCTGGAGCCGACGGGGTTTGCAATGGAAGACGCTTTAGCGTCTGGGCGATTGCAGGGTTGTGATGCGCGTTATTTTTGGTAGCCTCCTTATCGCTTTCGCCTTCGGTTGGGCCTGGTTCTGGTGCGCTGGAGCGGCGATGACCACCGAAACTGGGGCGCCGAACTCGATGACCTGGGGTGCGTTGGCGGTCGCTGCACTTGCACTGATACCACTGGCAGGTGGCATTTGTTTGCTGGTTCGTGCTGCTTGCCGCATCAATCGTTACCTCCGCAGTTGAGCGGCTATAACCCATCTGTTGCCCGGTGGCGCATGAGTCCGGAAGTGGGACACGAACCGTAAGTTGCCGGAACCATCGGGGCTAGTCAGCTATCGGATGTGCTGTGGACGGCATTCGCTCTCGCCGGGATTTTTCAGGATGACCCAACTCGGTCGGGACGGCGGCTAATTTCAATTCTCGATCCGGCAATTTTGACTACTATGTCTTGTCTTTGTCGCGCTCGCCGTCATTCTGCGATACTGCTTGTAACTTCCTGATGAGGCGCATCCAATGAAGCTGTTTGATCTCGCCGGCGCCGAGCCGGATCGCCGGTTTAGCCCGTATTGCTGGCGGACCAAGCTGGCGCTCGCACACAAAGGCCTCACCGCCGAGACGATACCCTGGCGCTTTGTCGAAAAGGACGCCATTGCGATGTCTGGCCAGGGCCGGGTGCCGGTCCTGCTGGACGGTGATAAAATCGTATCCGATTCCTGGGCGATCGCGGAGTACCTCGAAGAAACCTACTCGGACCGGCCCTCCTTGTTCGGTGGCGCGGAGGCTCAGCAGGTGACACGCTTCATCAATTGCTGGGCCGACACAGTCGTCAACGGTGCGCTCGTGCGCCTGGTGCTGACGGACATTTATGCGCTCCTTCACGAGAAGGACCGGACCTATTTCCGCGAGAGTCGGGAGAAGCGGTTTGGCATGCCTCTGGAACAGGTGACCGCCGACCGCGACACCAGGGTAATTGGGTTCCGCCAAAGCCTGGACCCCGCTCGGACCGTCCTCGCCGGTCAGCCCTATCTATCGGGAGGCAGGCCACTCTATGCCGACTACATTCTGTTTGGATGCTTCATGTGGGCACGAAGTATCAGCGGTTTCCGGTTGCTGACGTCAGATGATCCCATTTATGCGTGGCGGGAGCGGATGCTCGATGCGATGGGTGGGCTGGTTCGGAACGCGCCGCATATCGACTAATCGAGCGGGCCGACACAGACGAATGTCCCCTCCTGCGCACACAAGAGGCACCTCGATTTCAACCCGCTGAGTCAACGTTCAAGATCCTGGAACAGCTCAAATTCGTCTCCGAGTTTGGTATCAACCGATTCGAAAAGCAGCGTTGAAGGGGGGCGTCGATGCTTGTAGCAACGCGAAGCAACCGCGCGCAGGCCCTTGCGGACGAGCTCGGAAGCGGAATGGCCAGCGGCGCGAGCACGCTTCAAAGCGCGCACCTCCTCTTCATGCAGGGCACAGTGGTGGAAATAAGTCGTGCCATACACTCACCATACAGCGAGCGACCGGCTTGGCAATCATGGGACGGCTGGCAGAGCGAATCCCGGAGCGTGCGAAATCGCGCTGCAAGAGTTGTGGAGGCGGACAGGCGTTGCACCGGATTGCTTAACTAACAGCCTGAATTTACAGTCGCTTTCAAAGCGCGTTGCGACCGAAGGAGGCTCATATGCTGCATGATTCCTCACAAGCTTCTGCCGGGCATGTTTCACGCCGGCGCATTGTCGGCGCCGGTGTCGGCGCGCTCGCGGCCCCAGCGGTGTTGCGATTAATCCCGGCGAATGCCCAGAGCCGGGTGATCAAGATCGGCCATGTCAGTCCGAAAACCGGCCCGCTCGCCGGCTTCGGCGAAGCGGACGCATTCATTCTCGAACAGGTGCGCGGCATCCTGGCCCCAGGGTTGCAGAGCGCCGGCCGCAACTATCCCGTGCAGATCGTCACCAAAGACAGCCAATCGAGCGGAAGCCGCGCCGCCGAAGTCGCCGCCGAGCTCATCCTCGGCGACAAAGTGGATCTCATTGTTGCGTCGGCCACGCCCGACACGACCAATCCCGTCGCCGATCAGGCGGAGGTGAACGAGGTCCCCTGCATTACCACCAATTGTCCGTGGCAGCCCTATTTCTTCGGCCGCAATGGCGACCCCGCCAAGGGTTTCACCTGGACCTATCATTTCTTCTGGGGACTCGAAGACGTGATCGGCGCCTTCCTCGCGCTGTGGGATTCGGTTTCCACCAACAAGATCGTGGGCGGCCTCTTTCCCAACGACGCCGACGGGAATGCCTGGGGTGATCCGCAACGCGGGCTTCCGCCTGCGCTGGCTGCGGCCGGCTACAAGCTCACCGATCCCGGCCGTTATCAGCTCATGAACAACGACTTCACGTCGCAGATCACGGCGTTCAAAGCCGTGGGGGCACAGATCGTGACCGGCAACATGATCCCGCCCGACTTCGCGACCTTCTGGTCGCAGGCGGCGCAGCAAGGCTTCCGGCCGAAGGTCGTCACCATTGGCAAGGCGCTGCTGTTCCCGTCGGTCATTGATTCGCTCGGCGCGCGGGGCAACGGGTTGACGACCGAAATCTGGTGGACGCCCGACCACCCGTTCAAGTCAGGCCTCACCGGTCAAAGCGCAAAACAGCTCGCCGATGCCTATGTCGGCGCCAGCAAGCGGCCGTGGACGCAACCCATTGGGTTTCAGCATGCGTTGTTCGAAGTGGCCATCGACGTGCTCAAGCGCGCCAAGGCGCTGGAGCCGAAGGAAATCCTCAATGCGATCGTGACTACCGATTACAGCTCCATTGTCGGACCGGTGAAGTGGACGGGGCAGCCGGTGAAGAATGTGACCAAGACGCCGCTCGTTGCCGGCCAATGGCAGCGCAAGGCCGACAAATTCGAGCTCGTCATCACGACCAACAAGACCGCGCCGGCTATTCCCACGACAGGGCAGCTGGCGCTTCTGTCGTAGCGTTGTCGGGAAGCACATCGCGGTCGTGAAGCTTGTGGGGGCGGGTTTTAAACCCGCCCTTGTGCCACAGGCTCGCTGCGAGAGAATTGATAGAGTGCGCAAGTCGGGAACACCCGACTTGCGGTGTCAGGCCCGGCGATGACAGAAATGACGAATGTCCTTGCGCTGGAAAAAATCTCGAAGCGGTTTGGCGCGGTGGTGGTGGCGCACGAGATCGATCTCGCGCTCGAGGAAGGCGAGGCGCTGGGCATCATCGGCCCCAACGGCGCGGGCAAGACGACCTTGTTCGGTATCGCAAGCGGGACCGTTGCGCCCGACAGCGGTCGTGTCCTGCTCGCAGGCAACGACATCACGCGGCTTGCGCCCGAGCGGCGCTGCCGGCTGGGGATTGCGCGGTCGTTCCAGATCCCGCAGCCATTCCATGGCATGAGCGTGTTTGAGAATCTTGTGGTGGCGTCCGCATTCGGCACCGGGCGCCGCGAGCGCGATGTCTATGGGCGCTGTGTCGAATTGCTCGAGCAATGCGGCCTCGCCGACAAAGCCAACAGAACTGCCGGCAGCCTCACGCTGCTCGACCGCAAACGGCTCGAGCTCGCGCGCGCCCTTGCGACCAACCCACGCGTGCTTCTGCTCGACGAAGTTGCCGGCGGACTCAGCGAGCACGAGTGCCAGACACTGATCGAGTTGATCCGCGCGATCCGCCGTGCCGGCATGTCCATGATCTGGATCGAGCACATCGTCCATGCGCTCATTGCCGTTGTCGACCGGCTGGTGGTGCTCCACGCCGGCAGCCTGATCGCGCAAGGCGATCCCCGCACCGTCATCAGCGCGCCCATGGTGCAAGACATCTATATGGGGATTGCGGCCGATGCCTGAGCCGCTGCTCGCAGTGCGCGCACTCGATGCCTATTACCAGGATTTCCAGGCGCTATTTGGAGTCTCGCTCGATGTTGGAGCGGGAGAGGTGATCGCCGTCATCGGCGCGAATGGAGCAGGCAAGTCGACCTTGCTCAAATCCATCGCAGGCGCCATGCGCTCTCGCCGAGATGCCATCTTTTTTGCGGGGCAGCCGATCGGGGATTGGCCTGCGCACGCCGTGGTGGCGCAGGGCATTGCGCTCGTCCCCGAAGGGCGCCGGCTTTTTTCTTCGCTCTCGGTCGAGGAGAATCTCCTCATCGGCGCCCAGTTGCGGCGGCACGGCCCCTGGAATCTCGCGCGCGTGTACGAGCTGTTTCCGGCGCTCGCCGAGCGCCGCCGTATGCCAGCGACTGCGCTTTCCGGCGGTCAGCAACAGATGGCGGCAATCGGCCGTGCGCTGATGTCAAATCCGAAGCTCCTTCTGTGCGATGAAATCAGCCTCGGTCTCGCGCCCATCGTCGTTCGCGATCTCTATGCGCGCCTGCCTGCGATCGTCGCCGAAGGGTCCGCGGTCGTTGTGGTCGAGCAGGACATCGTGCAGGCGCTCAAGGCGGCAAAGCGCGTCTGCTGTCTGCAGGAGGGGCGCGTCGCGCTGACCGGACTTTCCACGACACTGACGCGCGCGGCCATCTCCGCCGCGTATTTCGGAACGTGAGCGGCAAATGCAGTGGCTCAACGTCATCATCCAGGGCGTGCTGGTCGGCGGCCTCTACGCCATGTTTGCCGCGGGGCTTGCGCTCATTTTCGGCGTCATGCGTTTGGTCAACATTGCGCACGGCGATCTCATTGTGCTTGCCGCGTATATTGCGCTCCTTGCGACCGAGAGCCTGGGGATTAATCCCCTCACCGCCCTCGTGATTGTCGCCCCCGTCATGGCCGCCATCGGTTACGGACTCCAGCGCGGCCTGCTTAACCGCACGCTTGGCGATGATCTCCTGCCGCCGCTGCTGGTCACTTTCGGCCTCTCGATCATCATTCAGAACGGGCTGCTTGAACTGTTCACCGCGGATAGCCGGCGGCTCGCCGCCGGCGACATCGAGGTTGCAAGTTTCCCGCTTATTGAAGGTGTCTCAATCGGCGTTCTGCCGCTCCTCCAGTTCGCCGCCGCCGTGGCGGTCATCAGCGGCCTGCAGGTCCTGTTCTACCGGACCGCGCTGGGACGCGCCTTTCGCGCCACCTCGGATGATCCGGCCGTCGCCCAGCTCATGGGGCTCGACAATCGCCATGTCTTCGCCTTGGCGATGGCCATGTCGCTGGCCGTGGTTGGCGTCGCGGGTGTCCTCCTCGCCATCCGGACCAATTTCGATCCCGCGATCGGGCCGGCTCGTCTGATCTTCGGATTCGAAGCGGTCATCATCGGCGGGCTCGGCAGCATGTGGGGGACGTTCGCGGGCGGCATCATCCTTGGCGTGGCACAGGCGATCGGCGCGCACATCAATCCGGGCTGGCAGGTGCTTGCCGGACACCTCGCCTTTCTCGTGATCCTCGCCGTCCGGCCGGAGGGACTGTTTCCGAAGGTGCAGGGATGAGCGCAACTGCGGGAGCAGGCATGGCTTTACCGTTTGCAGTAAAGCATGCGAGCCGATCGAGCCGCATAGGCAGCGTCGGCTTCGCGATTGCTTTCGTTGCGCTGGTTGCCGCGCCGGGTTTTGCCGGGCGTGACGATCTGCGGCTGCTTTCGGAGATCTTCAGCTATATCGTCCTTGCGAGCCTCTGGAATCTGCTGGCGGGCTATGCCGGATTGGTATCGGTAGGGCAGCAGGCCTATGTCGGGCTGGGGGGCTACGTCCTGTTTGCGGCGACCATTGTGGCGGGGATTCATCCGCTTATTGCCGTGCCGCTCGCGGGGATTGCCGGAGCGCTCCTTGCGCTGCCGGTGGCCGGCCTGATGTTTCGGCTGCGCGGGCACTATTTCGCCATCGGCACCTGGGTCGTGGCCGAAGTTTTCCGTCTGCTCGCATCACAGCTCTCCGCTCTTGGGGGCGGCTCCGGCATCAGCCTTCCAGCAGGAATGGTGATCGCCATGGCCGCAACCCGGCAATGGCGCGAATTCCTGATCTATTGGCTCTCGCTGGCGCTGTTGGCCGCGGTGCTCGGCGGGATCGTGTTGCTGTTGCGGTCCCGCTACGGGCTCGCGCTCACGGCAATACGGGATAACGAGATCGCCGCGCGCTCGAATGGCGTGGATGTCTGGCGGGTCAAGCTCGCAATCTATGTCGCGGCCGCGCTCGGCACTGCCATGATGGGCGCGCTCATCTTCCTGCAGAAGCTTCGCATCTCGCCCGACACGGCATTCAGCGTGAACGACTGGACCGCCTTCGTTATCTTCATCACCGTGATCGGCGGGATTGGGCGGGTCGAAGGCCCCATCATCGGAACCCTCGTGTTCTTCGTTCTGCGCCGATCGCTTGCCGATCTCGGCAGCCTCTATCTGCTGATGCTCGGCGCTGTCGCCATCGCGGCCATGCTGTTTGCGCCAAAAGGCATCTGGGGCTTTGTGGCCGAGCGGTTCGGCTGGCACTTGTTGCCGCTGGAGAGGCGCTTGCGCTTTGCTGCGGATGCTCGCACAAAATGATACGAGAGAAGGCTGCCCACCGAGAGAGAAACAATGGCTGCGCAATCGAACAAGGTCATCATCACCTGTGCCATCACCGGCTCCATTCACACGCCGACCATGTCGGAGGCGCTGCCGGTGACCCCCGATCAGATTGCCCACCAGGCGATTGAGGCGGCGGAAGCCGGCGCGGCGGTGCTGCACCTGCACGCGCGCGATCCCAAGGATGGCCGCCCGACCGGCGATCCTGCGGTGTTTCGCCAGTTTCTGCCCCGCATCAAGCAGGCAACCGACTCCGTGATCAACATCACGACCGGCGGCTCCGTAATCATGACGGTGGAGGAGCGGCTTGCCGCCGCGAGCGAGTTTTCGCCGGAAATGTGCTCGCTCAACATGGGCTCGATGAACTTTGCGCTCTACCCCATGGCGGCGCGCTACAAGAAATGGAACCACGATTGGGAGGAGCAGTATCTTCTCTCCTCCGATCAGAACATCTTCCGCAATACCTTTCGCGATATCGAGAAGATCTCAAAGCTGATGGGGGAGGGGCACGGTACCAAGTTCGAGCACGAATGCTACGATACCGGGCACCTTTATAATCTCGCGCACTGCGTCGACCGCGGCATGTTCAAGCCGCCGATCTTCCTGCAGCTCATCTTCGGCATTCTCGGCGGCATCGGCAGCGACATCGACAATCTCATGTTCATGAAGCGCACCGCCGACAAGCTGTTCGGGGACGACTATCACTGGTCGGTGCTGGGGGCCGGCCGCGTTCAGATCCCGTTCGCCACCCAGGCCGTGATGATGGGCGGCAACGTGCGCGTGGGCCTGGAGGATAGCCTCTACATCGGCCGCGGCCAGCTCGCCAAGAGCAATGCCGAGCAGGTTGCCAAGATGCGCCGTCTGGTCGAGGAGCTCGGCTATCAGATCGCGACCGCCAAGGAGGCGCGCGAGATTCTGGGCCTCAAAGGCGCGGACCGCGTGAAGTTCTGATCCCATGGCCGCGCAAACCATTGTCGATATCTACTGTCACATCTTCCCGGACAAGTTCTTCCAGGAGATGAACCGCATTGCCCCGCGGCTGGGCAATATCGGGGCGCGATTGCGCGGTGTGAAAAAGCTGTTCGATCTCGAGGAGCGATTTCGCGAGATGGACCAGTTCGGCGATTATCGCGAAATCATCTCGCTGCCGAACCCGCCGATTGAGGACTTCGCCGGGGGCGAGACGGGGCTTGCGCTTGCGCGCATCGGCAATGACGCCATGGCGGAGCTGTGCGCGCGACACCCCGACCGCTTCCCGGCATTCGTGGCGGCGCTCTCGATGACCGATGTCGATGGCTCGGTCAAAGAGGCACGGCGCGCGGTCAAGGAGCTTGGTGCGGCGGGCGTGCAGATCTTCACCAACATCGCCGGCCATCCGCTGGATGAAGGAAAGTTCGAGCCGATCTTCTCTACCATGGCGGAGCTTGATGCGCCCATCTGGCTGCATCCGGCGCGCACCTCGGCCATGTCTGATTATGCCAGCGAGCCGAAATCGCGGTTCGAGATGTGGTGGTGCTTCGGCTGGCCCTACGACACCTCCGTTGCCATGGTGCGCCTGGTGTTCAATGGCCTCTTCGACCGGTATCCCGGTCTCAAGATCATCACCCATCATCTCGGCGGCATGATTGCGTTTTACGACGGGCGGATCGGTCCGGGATTGGCGGTCCTGGGGAGCCGCACGCTCGATGAGGACTATTCGAAGGTGTTGCCGTCGCTCAAACGGCCCCACCTCGACTATTTGCATGACTTCTACGGCGACACCGCATTGTTCGGTGGCGGCGTACATGCCGTGCGCTGCGGGCTCGAATTCTTCGGCGCCGAGCATGTGGTGTTTGCGACCGACACTCCGCTCGGTCCGATCGCGCCGACGATCGACAGCATCAGGAAGCTCGACATCTCCGAGAGCGACCGGCAGAAAATTTTTGTCGGAAACGCCGAGAGACTGCTGAAAAGAAAGCTCTCATGATCGAGCGCAATGGTTGCATGCACGAAACGCATTCTGGTGAGGTTGAGGCACAACGGTGCGGCACGACGGGTCTGCTCCCTCCCCCCTTGTGGGGGAGGGTTGGGGGAGGGGGGTCGCTGTTGCTGGTCAAGGCGCATTCGCCAACAAGGACCCCCACCCCTAGCCCCTCCCCACAAGGGGGAGGGGAACGCACCGAGTTTGCGGCGCGCTTGTGCATCAATCTCATCGCATTCCGGACAGTATTCCCTCGCACTCGTTGTAATTGCTGCGACGGTATTCCTTACTTTGATGCAGGGTGCGTACGCGGCAGAAAAAATTCGCGTGGGCAAGGCGGTGTCGGAGGCCTTTTCGTTCGTGCCGCTCGATATCGGAGCGCGCAAGGGGTTCTTCTCGCGCCAAGGGCTCGAGATCGAGTCCACGGCCTTTGCCGGCGACGCGCGCATGCAGCAGGGCATGGCTTCCGACAGCCTCGACTTCGGGCTTGGCTCCGGGCCGGCCATGGCCTTCATCGTGAAGGGTGCGCCGATCAAGGCGGTCGCCGCCATGGCGGGGCCGCCGCTTCTGCTTGCGATCATTGTGCGCCCGGACGGGCCCAAAACCGTGGCCGAGCTCAAAGGTAAAAAAATCAGCGTGTCGACGGCGGGCTCGCTCACCTATTTCCTGGTCAGCGAGACCGCGCGGCGCCAGGGCTGGGGACCGAAAGGCATCGAGATCGTTCCCATGGGCGCCATGCCCGGGCAGATCGCCGCCATGAAGCGCGGAGACATCGATGGTGTGATCACAGATGTGGGCAATGCGTTCCAGCTCAAAAAGTACGGCGCCGCCCGTATCCTGCTGCGCTTCACCGATATCAAGGATTTCCATATCCACGTGATATTCGCGACCAACAAGATTATTGCCGATGATCCGCAAGCCGTGCGTGGATTTCTCAAGGGCTGGTTCGAAACCATCGCTTTCATGCGCGCGAACAAGCCGGAAACGGTGGCGATTGCCAAGGAGGTCACCAACAAGGACGAGGACGTGGTCGCGCGGGTCTACGACGAGGTGATGCCCATGTTTTCCGACGACGGAAAGTTCAATCCGGCCGCCCTGGCGACGCTCGCCAAATCCTATGTCGAGCTGCAATACCTTCCGGCCGAGCCCGATCCGGCAATGTTGTACACCGAGGAATTCCTGCCCAAGTAGGCAGTCATTGCGTTTTTGCACGCGTGAGTTTCTCCGTGCCAAGGTGTTCAACCGTTTCCACCAGTGCCGTAAAGCTGCCACGTGCAAACGCGTCCGAGCAGGCATCGAGGATCGAAGTGCTCTCCTTGCCGATCACGGGCGCAACGAATCGCATGAACTTGTCACGCACTCTTGCGCGATCGAACGGCCGTGCCGGATCGCCCGGAATGTCGGTGACCGTGCGCTCGTAATGGGCGGAGCCGGCAGTCACTGCAACGCGCGCCGGCCAGCTGCGGGGGTAAGCTGCGAGCAGAGTTTCGTCAGTCTCGACCGTAATTTTCTGCATGAACGCCCGGACTAGTGCAAATCCCGATGACGCATCGTGCGGTCGCGCACCTCTCCCGGAGGGAGAGGTCGGATCGCGCGCTTGCGCGCGATCCGGGTGAGGGGTTGCGTCAGCGGGTTCTGTAACCCCCTCACCCGGAATGTGCGCGCAAGACGCGCCCATTCCGACCTCTCCCCTTCGGGGAGAGGTAAATCTCCCCGGCAGCGACATCTCTGGCCCCACTGCATCCAGCGGGCGCTCACCAAGAGCCGCCGCAGCCATCTGATATTGCACGCTGGTGAGATGCGAGGCGCGATCGCCCGCCTGCACGCCGTGATCGATCATCTTGCGGTGCGGCGGCAGCACAAACGCACGGATGCTGTCGATCGATTGGGGCGGTATGCCGCTCTCGATGATTTCCAGGAGCGCCTGGGTCGCGGCCATGGTTTGGCGTGCCGCGCACCAGGGCTTGAACGACACTTCCGTCAGCGTTGATTGCTTGCCGAGGCCGTCCGTGAGCGCGCCTGCTTGCGGACTGATGCCATATATCTGCGGGAAAAAATTCCCCGCCAACAGATCGAGATCGGAGCTGAAGCCTCGCTGCGCCGCGAGCGCGGCCGTGAGCCCCTTCGTCGCGGCTTGCCCCATCGCAAACCAGCGCGCGGTTGTCTCGCCATGGTGCCCACCCACGCCGGGCGCCGAAAGCGTCAAAGCAAGCGCGAGCGCATTGGCGGTTTCTCTTGCCTCGAGGTTGAAAATACGCCCAGCCACAGCGGCAACGGCGAAGGGCGCTGCGAAATAGGTCGGCCATATGCCCCGATAAAGAATGCCCGGTCCGTCCAGGGCGCGGCCGAGGCGAGTCATCGCTTCGTAACCTGCGAGAATTGCAGCCGTCAGATCCTCGACGGTGGTTGTGGGTGCCGCGGCCGCCAACGTGAGAGCAGCAGGAATGACAATCCCGCCCGGCGTCGTCATGGAGGCAAGATGGATATCATCGATCTCGCTTGATCGCGCGAGCGCGCAGCGCGTCGAAAGATCGAGAGCGCGAATGCCGTCGGGTGGTGCGCTCTCCCGCATGGCAGCCCGGAATTTCAGAAGCAGCAGGCCCTCCACGCTCCCCGTGCTCGCGATCCAGGCACCGATCGTGTCGATGAGGTGAAGCTCGACCAACTCGCGCGCGCGGTCTGCAACGGGCTCACGGCGTGCGATCTGGCGCGCAAACATTTCGAGCACGGCCATTTGCGTGTTCACTCGGCGTGCCATCGGCCAAAATGCAGCTCGGCCCGCCGAACGATCTCATTGAGCACAATGGCCATGGCCGCGAGCACGGCGATCAGGCCGAGGAGGCGGGTCGGATCAAACGTCTGCGTGAACAGCGTGGTGAAATAGCCGATGCCCGCAGTCGAGACGTAAAGCTCTGCCAGCAGCACACCCAGAAGCACGCCCGTCATGGCCAGGCGCATGCCGGCAAAGAAGCTCGGGATCATGTGGGGAAAGACGACGTAGCGAAGGATCTGCCAGCGGCTCGCGCCCATGGAGCGCGCGCTGGTCAACAGGATCGGCTTGATATTCTGCACGCCCGCCACCACGGTGACGATGATGGGAAAAAAGCCGTGGCTGACGCCGAACGCGATCTTGGATGCGGGGCCAATCCCGAAATAGAGAATGAACAGCGGCAGGATCGTGATCTGCGGCGTGCCATAGAGCAGCAGGATGATCGGCATGAAGCTCTTGCGCGCGAACGGCGCAAGCCCGACGGCAAGCCCGATCGCGAGCCCGATGGCGACCGAGAGCACGAATGCTATTCCCAGCTCCGAGAATGTCACCCGCAGCGCGGCCGGCACGCCGCGGGTCTCGAACACGGTTTGCAGGGACGTGAAGACGCGCGAAGGCGGGCTCAGAAACATCGGGTCGATCAACCAGCGCGCCGCGATTTCCCACAGGCAGAGCAGAATCACGATTACGCCGATGCGCGCGATCAACGGCGTCCGTAGCCAGCGCGGCAGCGCGGTCGCCGTCATCGCATGCGCCTTGCGCGCCGTTCCAACGACGACACCAGCGTATTGAGGATCGCGGCAATCGCTACGACGAAGGCGATGTAGGCAAACATCCGCGTCATCTCCATGGCCTCCGCGAGATGAACGATGCGATGGCCAAGCCCGGCAAGCGAGGCGATGGCCTCGCTGCCGATGATGGAGAGCAGCGCCACGGTAAATCCGATGCGCATGCCGGTCAGGATGATCGGCAACGCCGCCGGCAGAAGCACATACCGGAACATCTGATAATCCGATGCGCCCATGGAGCGCGCCGCAACCACGAACACGCGATCCACGTAGCCGAAGCCGGCAATGGTATTGAGCGCAATGGGAAAGAAGCTGATGGTCGCGCCCAGCGCGATCTTCGAAGCGGGGCCGAGCCCGAAGAATAGAATGTAAAGCGGCAGAAAGAGGATGATCGGGATGGAATAGATCCCGGCAAACAGCGGCTCAAGGACCCGAATGCGATACTGCGACCGGCTGATGAAATAGCCTGTGATGACGCCGCAGCTTGCCGAGATCGCAAACGCGGCCGAAAGCTCGGTGAGCGTAACGCGCAGGTCACCGAGAAATTCTCCTGTCCGCAGGATGTCCCAGAAGTCGTCCCATACCGGTACCGGATTGGGCAGTAGAAGCGGGCTGACGTGCCAGCGGGTCGCGGCGAGATACCAAAGCCCGATCAGCGCGAGCAGAAACGTCACCTGGACGGCGCGGGTTGCGAGCTGCCCTTCCTTGTCGGCCCGCCTCACTTGTCCGCTCCCCCTGTCAGTGCGGTCTCGGCCATGCTCTTCTTGATTTCATCGTGCAGCAGATCGTACAGCCTGTTTCTGATGGTTGTGAATTTTTCCGACGTGACGAAACCCGGCTTGCGCGGATGCGGCTCATCCACCGCAATCAGTTCCTTCACGGTTCCAGGCCGGGCGGAGAAGACGGCGACGCGGTCGGCGAGGAAGGTGGCCTCGCCCAGGCTGTGCGTGACGAACACAATCGTTTTGTCCGTGCGTGACAACAGCACCGAAAGATCCTCGCCGAGGATCATCCGCGTCTGCTCATCGAGCGCGCCGAACGGCTCGTCCATGAGCAGAATGCCGGTTTCGAGGCTGAGCGCGCGCGCGAGCGCGGCGCGCTGGCGCATTCCGCCCGAAAGTTGCGCCGGATAGTGGTGCGCGAAATCCTTCAACCCGACCGCTTCGAGCGACCGGCGCGACCGCTCCTCACGCTGCGCGCGAGCCACCCCCTGGAATACCATGCCGAGGTCGACGTTCTCGATCACCGTGTTCCAGGGGAACAAGGCGTTCTCCTGAAAAACGAAGGCGATGTCGCGCGGCATTGGACCGGCAACGCCCTTCCCGAACACCTCCACTTTGCCCGTTGTCGGCGCGAGCAATCCCCCCATGATGTTGAGCAATGTCGATTTTCCGCAGCCGCTCGGGCCGATCAGGCAAATGAGCTCGCCGCGCGAAATATCGAGGGAAGTGTCGCGCAGCGCGCGCACCGACCGCGCATCGCCTTGTTCTCCAAATTGGTGTGTAACGCGCGTGATCCGGATCGCCACCTCGGTCATGCCACTGTTGCGCGCGTTGCCCGGCTACGGACCGCCATACGCGATTGCCCTCCCAGAGAGAACACGCCTGAACTACGCCGTCGTGGCGTTTTGTTTTTTCGATCTTAGCTCATTTCTCAATTTGATGGTCGCGCTCTGATCGATGCTCAGGTCTTCCCGCAGCACCACGCCGTAGTCCTCCTGGGCCGATTGCAGCGAGACGAACTCTTCCTGCACGTCCGTGCGCACGGATGCCGGATCGCGGTCGAGCGGATCGCCCCAGCCGCCGCCCCCGCCGGTGCGCACGATCACCTCGCTGCCGATCGGGACCGGATGATGCGCGCCGCCCATGCCGCGGAATTCCTTGGCCTGCGGTTCGCGCAGGAGATAAATCCCTACCTCGCCAGGCTTGCCATTCCACAGCCCCCAGGGCGGGCATTGATTGCGGCGCACCAGCTCGAAATTCCATTTGCCTTCGACCAGATTGCGCACGCGCAGATCGATGCCGAGCCCGCCGCGATATTTGCCGGCGCCGCCGGAGTCGGTGCGCAACTCGCGGCTCTCCACCAGGACCGGGCATTTGAGCTCGATGCCTTCGATCGAGCCGTTGCGCACGTCGCCCTGGCAGACCGAAACGGTCCCGGATTCGCCGTCCTCGAACGGCCGCCCGCCCCAGCCGCCGCCTTCAATGCTTTGCACCACGAACCGCCGGCGGGTCGTGGGATGTATGCCGAAAAACACCACCGCGCCGCCGAGCAGCCCATGATGCCCGGCCGGTACGCGCTCCGGCATGGCGGGTGCGAGCGCGGCGACGATCGTATCGACCACCATGGGCACGATCATGCTCCAGTTGGCCATCGGGGCGGGAAAACGCGCCATCATGATCGTGCCTTCCGGAATGATCACCTTGAGCGCGCGAAAGGAGCCTTCGTTGACGGGATCAAGCGGACCAGTGAGCGCCTTGTAGGCGACGCGAGCGCCTGCCAGCGTGCGCGAATTGATGGCGGCGCGGCGCTCCTGCGAGCAAGCCGAGAGATCAATCGTCATGGCGCCGTTCTCGATGATCACCTTGGCGTGGATTGGAACCGGCTCGCCGAGGGTTACCCGGTCGTCATCGAGCGCGGCGCTCGCCTCGTAGACGCCGTTCGCGAGTTTCGACACAACGTTGCGGCACTTGCTCTCGGTCTCGTCGAAGATCTGCGCGATGGCCGTGAGCACGGTGTCGCGGCCATACTTGTCGAACAGCTCATCCATCCGTCGCGCGGCGAGCCGGCACGCGGCCATCTGCGACTTCATGTCGCCCAGCGAGGATTCCGGAAAACGGATGTTGTCCTTAAGCACGCGGTAGAGCGTTTCATTGAGCTTGCCGGCTTCGTAGATCTTGAGCTGATCGAGCTGCAGGCCCTCTATCCAGGGATCGGCCACCGTCGGACCCGCGCCAAAGCCCGTGCTCATCCCGCCGACATCGATCCAATGCGCGCGCACCATGGCGAACAGCAAGAGCTCGCCGCGGTAGAAATAGGGCGTGTATACGACAATGTTGTTGAGATGCTGTCCGGCAACGGCCTGATGATTGGTGATGATGACATCTCCCGGGGCAAAGCCGTCCTTGCCGTAGCGTTGCATGCCGTCGGTGATGATGACACCGAGGTCGGCCACGAAATGCGACACCCCGCCGACATTCTGACAGATCAATTCGCCCGCCGTGTTGACGAGCGCGGTGCAGAAATCGCGCACCTCGTAGATCATCATATTGTAGGAGGTGCGCTGGAGATCGACCGCCATCTCATTGGCGACGGCCGGGAGTGCATTGCGGATCACTTCGAGCGTGACCGGATCGAGCTTAGCCATTACGCGTCTCCGACCGTGATGATCAACTCGCGCGAGGTCGCGACAGTGCAGATGTCGTTCTCGAACAAGACGGTGGTCGTTGCGTGCTCTTGAATGAGCGCGGGGCCGTCAATGCGGCTTCCCGCAGCGAGTGCCACGCGCTGATAGACCGGGGAGGCAACCGGCTTGGACGAATCGCTGAAATAGACCCTGCGCTGATGCGACGCTCTCGCGCTTTCGCCCCCGAAGAGCTTGGGAAACAGCAGCTGCGGGCGCTTGCCGACAATCACGAGACGGATATTGACCATTTCAACGGGCTCATCGGAGGAATGGTAGGCGTACCGCTGCTCGTAGAGTGAATCGAATGCGGCCCTGATGGCCTTGCGGTCCGCGCCCTTGAGTTGTTGCAGGCTTACTGGAACTTGCAGCGTGAATTCCTGCCCGACATAGCGCAAGTCGAGATGGATTTGTTGCTCGGCGCAGGTGCTATGGCGAAGCGCAGTACTGGCTTCCCCGGCCATCTCATGCGCAATCTGCAGCAGCGTGGTGAAATCGAGCGTTGCCAGATCGCAATAGTGGGTACGAATGAAATCGTGCCGCTCGTCTGCGAGCAACATGCCCAGTGCCGAAAAATGCGAGGGAAACAGCGGCACAATGACTTTGGGAATATGCAGCTCGCGTGCAATCGCATTGACATGCAGGGGGCCTGCCCCGCCGGAGGCAACAAGCGCAAAGTCGCGGGGGTCATAGCCCTTCGCGACCGAGACTTCCCGCACCGCGAGCGACATTTTGGCAATGGCGATTTCGACGATGGCCTGCGCCGCCTGGACGGTATCCATATGCAAGGGACGCCCGATTTTCTCCTCGATCCCGCGGCTGGCCGCTTGCGCATCGAGCTGCATCTCTCCGCCCAGAAAATTGTCGGGATCGATGCGCCCGAGCACGACATTGGCATCGGTAATGGTGGGTTCGCTGCCGCCGCCGCGATAACAGATCGGGCCGGGATCGGCGCCCGCACTCTGGGGCCCGACCTTGAGCGCGCCCACATCGTCGATCCAGGCAATGGAGCCTCCGCCCGCGCCGACCTCGACCACATCGATCATCGGCAGCATCACCGGATGTCCGCTGGCATAGCCGCCGACGTAGTAGCCCGGCGCCATGGTGGGCTCACCATCGCGGACAAGGCTCGCCTTGGCGGTCGTGCCGCCCATGTCGAAGGAGATGACATTCGGCGAGCCGAGCGCGCGTCCGACCCGCGCCGAAGCGATAATGCCGCCGACTGGTCCTGATTCCATCATCGCCGCGGGCCGTTGCGTCGCCAATTCAGGCGTCATGACGCCGCCGTTCGAGCGCATGATCGAGAGCGCGCCGCGAAAACCGATCGCGTCGAGATTCGATTGCAGACTGTTCACGTAGCCGCCGACCTTGGGGCCGATATAGGCGTTCACCACCGTGGTGGAGACGCGCTCGAACTCGCGGTACTCGCGCAGGATGTCGTGCGAGAGTGAAAGGTAGACGGCGGGCATGCGCGCGCGGATCATCTCACCTGCGATGCGCTCGTGCTCCGGATTGGCATAGGAGTGAAGAAAGCAGACGGCGACCGCTTCAACCCCCTCGGACGCAAGCGCGCGGCAAGCCTCGGCCACGCTGTCGCGGTCGAGTGGGACGTGCACGGCGCCGGAGCTTAAGAGACGCTCGCTCACTTCGCGCGTGAGGTGGCGCGCGACCAGCGGCCGGTGGCGATGAAAGAAAAGATTGTAGGCTTCCGGCCGATTGCCGCGGCCGATGATGTAGACGTCACGCGTTCCGGCGGTAACGATCAGGCCGGTTTTTGCGCCCGTTCTTTCGATCAGCGTGTTGATAGCCGTGGTCGAGCCGTGGATCAGCTCGTCGATGGTGGAGGCTGCAAGCCCGCTCTTGCGCATGCAGTCGATGACGCCCTGCACCAGGTGACTTGGCGTGCTCAGGCTTTTCGCCTGCACGAACGTCCCGGCAGCGTCATCGAACCCGATGAGATCGGTGAAGGTCCCGCCGATATCGACCGCAACGAGGATCACGCCATCCAACTCCACCCGGGCGAATGGCGCACCTAGTCAGTCACTCCGCCGCTTCCAGCAGACGCACGACGGGTCGAGCGCCGACCGCGCGGGCGTAGCGTTCGATGGTGGACCATTTTGGCGCGCCGCGGCCGCTTTCGATGCGGGCGACCGCAGCCTGCGATGTGCCCATGCGCGCCGCCAGCTCAGCCTGGGTGAGTCCCGCTTTGCGACGTGCTTCCGCTAGCGTAAATGCGAGCTCCATGTCTGGCCCGATGCGCTCATATTCAGCCCGAAACTTTGGATCCTTCATCCAACGGCGTCGTAGTGTCTCGAACGAAATGGTCATAGTCGTATGCTCCGGGCACGTTTGAGTGCCAAGTCGATCATCCGATGCGGCGTCTTGCGTGTTTTCTTGAGAAACGCGAGCACAATCACGACGCGACGACCGGAAGCTGCAACATAAAGGGCACGCCCTTCTATACCCCTTCCCGATGGACGCATTTCCCAGAGTTTATCTTTGAGATGTCGAACATGCGGCTCGCCTATTCGTTCTAATCCGAGGGTCGTGATTCGCTCTATGATCCGCGTCAGCGACGCCCTTAGATCTGACGGCCACGCCTGCAGTTCTGCAGCAACGACATCATCCAGAAGCTCGACCTTCCATCCAGGCATGATATATCATTGATGATATATCGGGTGCAACTACAGCCCCAGCAGCTGCTTGGCATTGCCGCCGGCGATAGCCGCAATCCTGGTGCTGTCGAACTCTCCGATGGAAACGACATGGCCGATGGGATCGTATTCCGCCATGTCGAAGGGATAATCCGTTCCCATGATGACGCGGTCGGCGCCGAAGAGCTGCACCAGCGCGAGCAGCTGATGCGGCGTGAACACCACGGTGTCGACGTAGATCTTCCTGAGATAGGAGGTGGGTGGTTGCGGCAGATCGCCATGCGAGTCTGAGCGCGCCCCCCAGGCGTGGTCGATGCGGCCGCTATAGGCCGGCAGGTAGCCGCCTCCGTGCACCGCGAGAATTTTCAGATTGGGATGGCGTTCGAGCACGCCGTCGAAGATCAAATAATGCAGCGCGATGGCGGTTTCGAGCGGATTGCCGATCACGTTGTTGAAATAAAACCGGGTCAGCCGTTTTGCATCCGTGAAACCATTGGGATGAATGATGATGAGGGCGCCGAGCTGTTCCGCCTTTTGCCAGAATGGCGCATGGGCGGGATCCGAAAGCTCGCGTCCGGCCACGTTGGTGAGGATTTCCGCTCCCTTCATGCCGAGCGTTTTCATGCAGCGCTCGAGCTCCTTCGCCGCTTCCGTGCCGTCAATCATCGGCACGCTGCCGAGCGCGAGGAATCGGTCGGGCTTCTTGGCGACGTATTGCGCAAGACCATCGTTGACCATCTGCGCGGCCTTGACCGCAACATCGAGCGGCACGGTGTAGTAGCATTGGTTCGGCGGCGGCAGGACGAGCTGCAGATCGATGCCCATGGCGTCGAGGTCCGCGAGCCGTTGGTCGTAGCCGGTGATACGGGAACGGACATCCTCGTCCTGCTTCTGGCTTAATGCCTTCGTCGCGGCGTCGGCAAAATGAGCGAGCGGGATTGTCGTGGCATCGAGATGCGGCTTTACGAACGCCGCCGCCTGCGGAACCGCCACGTGGGAATGGATGTCGATGGTGGTGCTCGCAGGCCTCATCTCGCGCCCGGGCTTGCCGTGCTTGCGCGCGGCCGTGCGCTCGTATTTGTTCCATTGCTCGGGCATGCGATCTCTCTCTCCTGCGCCTTGCTCGATGTGCGGCGGATTACGCTGCGCCAATCTCGAGCCAGTATCGATGACGCTCGATTACCACGCGGTGGTTCAGCCCGCGGTACCTCTCCCCGGAGGGGAGAGGTCGGATCGCGCTTGTGCGATCCGGGTGAGGGGGATCAGCTTACGAGTAGTAGCCCCCTCACCCGGATGGGCGCGAGGCGCCCATTCCGACCTCTCCCCTGCGGGGAGAGGTGGACCTGCTGGCTCGATTTCAGCAAACACGCGCTAATCCGCCCTACTTGCCGCCACTCCATCATCAGAAAACTCCGAGGTGCTGCGATATCATGGCGTCGTCGAGCCTGATCTCGCTCGCGGCGCCACGGAAGACGACGTTGCCGGTATTGATGATGACGATCTCGTCGGCAAGATCGAGCGTGAGCTTGATGTTCTGCTCGACCAGAACGATCGACTGACCGTTCGCCTTGAGCTGCGCGATGGTGCGCTTGACTTCGGCGACAAGCTGCGGCGCCAGCCCCTCCGAAGGCTCGTCCATGAGCAGCACGCGCGGGTTGCCCATGAGCGCGCGCCCGATCGCCAACATCTGCTGCTCGCCGCCCGAGAGCAAGCCTGCAAACTGCGTATGACGTTCCTTGAGCCGGGGAAACAGCTCGAACACGCGTTCGAGCGACCAGCCGGAGCCGTCACCGTTACGGCGGGACTGTGCCGCCACCGTCAAATTCTCGCGCACGGTGAGGCTGCGAAAGACACGCCGCCCCTGCGGCACGAGGCTCACTCCCTTGCGCGCAATGACATCGGGCGCAAGGCCGCTGATCGGCTCGCCGTGCAGCGCGATGGTGCCCCGCCGCGGCTTGAGCAGACCGATGATCACGGACATGCAGGTGGTCTTGCCGGCGCCGTTGCGGCCCAAAAGTCCGAGCAAAGATCCGGCCCGCAGCGAGAACGACACATCGTGCAGGACGTGACTGTCGCCGTAATAGGCGTCGAGCCTCTCCACCGCGAGCGCGTCAGTCGCCAAGATAGATCTCCCTGGTGCGGGGATCGGCGACAACCTCGGCGCGGGTGCCTTCCACAATGATCTTACCGTAATGCAGCACGGTGATGCGCTCGGCAAAGTCGAGCGCCACATCCATATTGTGCTCGATCATCACGATCGTCACATCGCGCGGAATGGCGAGCAGCAGGTCGTGAACGTCGCGCCGCTCGTCGATGGATAGTCCGGCGAACGGCTCGTCCAGCAGCAGAACCCGGGGATTCTGCGCCAGCGCCATTGCGATCTCGACCCGCCGCCGCTCCCCGTAGGAGGTCTCGGAGAGCGGCCGGGAAGCGATGTGGTCGAGGCCCACGCGCGCGAGTGCCGCGTGGGCATCCTCGACAAGGTGGGTCTGGCGATGCAGCGCCTTGAGCGGATTCCAGCGCAAGCTGGAAAGCCCGAGCAACGCGAGGGTCACGTTGCGTTGGATGCTATCGCGCGGGAAGAGCGTGATGATCTGATAGGTGCGCGTCATGCCGAGATGGGCGCGCCGGCGGCTGGGCACACCGGTGATGTCGTGGTCGAAGAGATGAATCGATCCGCTATCGGGCGTGAGCTCCCCCATGATGAGATTGAACAGGGTGGTCTTGCCGGCCCCGTTCGGTCCGATGATCAGCCGCCGTTCTCCCGGCTCGACCGCGAGGTTTATATCGGAGGCGACGCGCAGCCCGCCGAACGACTTGTGGAGATGGTTGACCTTGAGCGCGCTCATCGCTTGCCGCCCGCGCCCGCGGCTGCGACCGGGGATTTCCGACGCTTTCCGAGCGCACGCGATCCCATCCGCCACAGTCGCACAGTCCCCGGCACCAAGCCTTCCGGCATCAAGATGACAATGGCGACAAAAATCGCGCCCAGCATGAAATTCCACCGTTCGATGTAGCCGCTCACCACGTTCTTGATGATGACGACCAGGGCCGCCCCGACGATCGGCCCGAGCAGCGTGCTCGCGCCGCCCGAGATGACCATCAGCAACACCTCGGCCGAGGAGGTCAGAGCCAAGGTTTGTGGGCTGATGAACTGATTGTAATAGACGAACAGCATACCGGCGATTGCCGTGAGCAGCCCGGAAAACAGGCAAGCCCAGAACCGGATCATCCACACATGATAGCCGAGCGCATTCATGCGCCGCGCCTGGTCACGCGTTCCGGCGAGCGCCGCGCCAAAGGGCGAGCGCACGAAGGTGAGCACGGCCGCGACTGCAAGCAGAAAGATCAGCAATGTCGCGTAATAAAATCCCGTGGCGGAGACGAGCGAGAGCCCGAACGGCGAAGGCCGGGACGCGACGCTGATGCCGTTATCACCGTTCGTGATGCTGATCCAGCGGTAGGCGAGACCCCAAAGAATTTCCCCGAGCGCCAGCGTGATCATGATGAAGCCGATGCCGGTGCTGCGCAGCGAAAGCGCCGCGAACAGGCCGGTCGCCACAAGCGTGATCGTCAATCCGGCCGTGATGGCGAATGCATGGCCATAGCCGGCCGCCAGCAGGTAGGCGATGGCATAGCAGGAGACCCCGAACAGTCCGGCATGGCCGAGCGACACAAGTCCGGCATAGCCGACGAGCACGCTCAGGCCGAGCGCAAAGATGGCGTACAGAAGAATCTGGCTGGCGACATTGATGTAATAGCTTCCCGCAACCTCATACGGGATGGCCGCGAGCGCGGCGAGCGCGAGGCCAAGTGCAACGCAGCGGCTCGTCATGGCGCGTGCCGGCCGAACAGGCCCTGCGGGCGCAGAATCAGGACCAGCAACATCGGCAGAAACAGCACGAAATATGCAAGTTCGGGCATGAGCGCCTGGCCGAAATTGTAGATGATGCCAACGATCATGCTGCCGACGAATGAGCCCAGCAGGCTTCCGGCGCCTCCGAGGATGACAACCACCAGCGCGAGCGGCAGCATGTCCTGGTCAAGACCGGGATAGACTGACAGGATCGGGGTGCCGATCATGCCGGCGAATCCCGCAAGCCCGGCACCGAGCGCGAACACGATGGTGAAGAGGCGAGATACCCGAATGCCCACCACCCGCGCCATCTCGGGGTCATCGACGCCGGCGCGGATCATGGCGCCGAGCCTGGTTCGATCGAGCATCAGCCAGAGCGCAACCGCGACCGCGGCCGCGATCAGAATGATGACCAGCCGATAGGTCGGAAAGACGAGCGCGCCCAGACGGGAAAAACCTTCGAAGGCGCGCGGCGTGGCGACCGAGATCGGATCGCCGCCCCATCCCATCAGGCAAAGGTCGGCGATCATGAAGGAGATGCCGAGCGTGACCAGAACCTGAGCCAGCTGCTCGCCCGGCAGCCGGCGCAACAGCAGGCGCTCGATCAATCCGCCGAAGGCCGCGACCAGCAGCGCGCCAAGGAGCGCGGCAATCCAAAAATTAATGGACACGCCGCGGTATCCGATTGCCAACGTCGCGCCAAAATACGCGCCGAGCATGAACAGCGAGCCGTGCGTAAGATTAGGAATGCGCATCAGCCCGAAGATCAGCGAGAATCCCGCCGACAGCAGGAACAATAGTCCGCCGAAGGTGATGCTGTTGACCGCGAGCAGCAGCCAAAAGGTCATTATCCCAGCCCTTCTTGCTCGCGCGGCCGGGCGAGGCGCGCGGCGGCGCCGCGCGCCTTGCGGCCTTCTCCTCGTCAGCTCTTCAGCGGTGGAAAGTTGCGCGAATAAACCGGCTGGGACAAAAACTTCTTCTCATCATAGGTCCAGAACTGGCTCACGTCCTTGTAGGTCTTGACTGTTTTGTTGATGAGCTTGCCTCCCGATCGTTCGCAACGGCGGACGTAGAAATCTCCGATCACGTTGCCGAAATGATCGAACTTGATCGGCCCGCGCGGGGTGTCGGTGAGTGACACTGACTTGAGCGCCGCCATCAATGCGTCCTTGTCATCAGACTTGCCGCCGGTCTTCTGCAAGGCGGCCTCGACCACCGCGCAGTTGACATAAAGGCCCGCGGCATAGAAGCCGGGATCTACACCATAGTCCTTCTGCATCGCAGCGATGAATCGTTTGTTGCTGTCGGTTTCCAGGTCGAGAGTGTAGGGACAACACGAATACATCCCGATCGCCTCGTCGCCGAAGCTGCGCAGGAGCGCATCATCGCCGGCCGTTTCACCGCCGACGACAGGAAGCTTGAGACCGAAATCGGCATACTGTTTCATGAAGCGGACCGGGTTCGATCCGGCAAAGCCCTGACACACGCCGTCACAATCGCTGATCTGGGCGAGGTAAGGCGTATAATCGGGGGTGACGATCGGCGGCCACAGCTTCTTGATGATCCTGCCGCCCTCGTCCTCAAAAGCCTGCTGGAAACCGCCCATCTGCTCGTAGCCGAAGGCAAAGTCTTCGGAAATTGTGACGATGCGCTTGAGTTTGAGCTCCTTCGCCGCGTAGTCCGCCATGGGATGCATGGCCTGGGACGAAGTTGCCGAAGCGCGCAGAAAATACGGGTTCGGGCGGCGCTGGGTCAGATCCTCCGCTGCGGCAAGACTGAGCAACGGGGTCTTCGCCTGGGCGATGTAGTCGGTGATGGCAAGGAGCTCGAAGGCTGCGAGCGGCCCGAGGATCACATCCACATGATCCCGCTCGACCAGCTCTTGCGCCTTGGTCTTGGCGCCTGCCGGATTTCCCCCGGTGTCGGCCGAGACCAATTCGGCCTTGCGCCCCGCCATGGTATAGTTCTTTTCCTTCAGGAAGACGGTGACGCCCTGCTCCATCTGGATGCCGCCCTGGGCGAGGGGGCCGGTCTTGACCGTCAGCAGGCCGATTTTGAGCGGAGCGCCCTGGGCATGGACGCGCGGCGCCCTGACGGCAGCCGCGCTCACTGCGGTTCCGGCAAGCCCCTTTAATACCTTGCGGCGGTCAAGTGTCATCGTCGTTTCCTCCAATGGTGAGTTGTTGTTTGCGCTGCTCTATCCACAATGACCCAAATTCGGTCCGGCCGCCAGATCGTAGCCCGGATTGAGCGCGTCGGAGCATGAGCGACGACGGCGAAATCCGGGGACACCCGAGCGGCATCCTCAAGCCATCGCGCCATGCCCGATGGCTTGATCCGGACTACCTCTTGCCGGTGAGCGTTTGCGCAGCGGGCCGCGTCGACGACAGCCATTCTTGTCCTCCCCACATGTTATGCTGCATCTTATGGTACAAACGACGAGCTCACAATTTGGGGAGGGCCGCGCGTGAAGCTTTATTCGTTCTGGCGCTCGCTTGCGACATTCCGGGTGCGCATCGCGCTCAATCTCAAGGGCATCACGCCCGACGAAGTCGTCGATGTGAACCTGATGCAGGGGCGCCAGCGCGAGACTGCCTTCCGCGGAGTCAATCCGCAGATGCTGCTTCCGGCGCTCGTGGACGGGGAGGGCCCCGTGCTGTTTCAGTCGCTCGCTATCCTGGAATATCTCGACGAGACCCATCCCAAGCCGCCGCTGCTGCCATCTTCGCCGCGGGCGCGGGCTCGCGTGCGCGCGCTCGCGCAGATCGTCGCCTGCGACTCTCATCCGTTGCTGGTGCCGCGGGTGCGTGAATATCTCGAACACGAGTGCAAGCTTGACGAGCCCGCGCGGCTCAAATGGATCCAGCATTGGATCGGGGAAGCCTTGCAGGCGCTCGAAGCCAGTCTCGCCGGCAGCAAGGAGACCGGGCGCTATTGCCAGGGCGATACCGTCACCATTGCCGATATCTGCCTTGTGAGCCAGGCGACCGGCGCGAATTTCTTCAAGTATGATCTGGCGCCGTTTCCGGCCGTCCGCCGGATCACGGATCTCTGTATGCAGAACGAGGCATTCGCGCGCGCCCACCCGTTGCGACAGCCCGGTGCGCCTGCATCGGTCTGATATTCCCACCAACAACGAGCGAACCCATGCGACTTGCGAGCTTCAAGGCAAATGGCCGCGCCAGCTACGGCGCGGTTACCGGTGCCGGCATCATCGATCTCTCGCCTAAGTTTCCCAAATACGCGAGCCTCTTGGACCTGTTGCGCGCGCAGGCGGTCGCGCAAGCACGCGCGGCTGCAAGCGGCGCGGCCGATTATCAGATCAAGGACGTGGAAATGCTGCCGCCGATCGTCAGTCCCGAGAAAAACATCTGTGTCGGCATCAACTATCCCGACCGCAGCGCCGAGTACAAAGACAGTCGCGAAGCGCCGAAATATCCAAACCTGTTCTGCCGCTTTCCCAGCTCCCTGGTCGGCAGCGGGCAGCCGATCGTGCGACCGAAAGTATCGGACAAGTTCGACTACGAAGGCGAGGTCATACTGGTGATCGGCAAGGAGGGCAGGCACATTCCGCGCGAGCAGGCGCTCTCGTTCATTGCAGGCGTCACGCTCGGCAACGAGGGCAGCGTGCGCGACTGGCTGCGTCACGGCACGCTCAACGTCACCCAGGGCAAGAATTTCGACCGCTCCGGGAGCGTCGGCCCCTGGATCGTCACCTCCGACGAGCTTGACCCGGCAAAGCCGCTGCATTTGACAACCCGCGTGAATGGCGAGCTGCGCCAGGACGACAGCACCGACCGCCTAACCTGGGGCTTTGCCTGGCTGATCAATTACATCAGCACCTTTGCAACGCTCAAACCTGGCGATTTGATCTGGACCGGAACGCCGACCGGTGCCGGCGTCCATCGCAATCCGTCGGTGTGGCTCAAGCCCGGCGACGTGGTGGAAGTCGAGGTGCCGGAGATTGGCGTGCTGCGTAACGAGGTGGTGGACGAGACCTAATTGTTGGCGTCACCGTAAAAACTTCTTGCGAAGCTTGTAGGGGCGGGTTTGAAACCCGCGGCGTAGTGCCGCTTCGCAGCCTCGGTTTGGGGTACGGCTTGCTCTATGCGATTGCCCGCGCGTGACGGGATGCAGTCGCGTCAGTGCACCAGCTCGCGCACGCTGCCGTCTTTCGAGCGGCCCTGGGCGTAGTAGTGGCCGATATTCCGCAACAGCGCCGCGTCGGATACGGAATAGATCACGGCATCGTTCTTTCCGGTATTGATGTGCCGGCGCCAGAGGAAATTCGGCGCCACGAAGATGTCGTTTCGCGTCCAGTCGAAGCGCTGGCCGCCGACCTCGGTGACACCGCTGCCTTCGATCACGACGTAGAACGTGCCCGCGGTTTCGCGCTTGAGCTCGGTCTCCTCGCCCGGGCGCAGGAGTTGGGCAGAGTAGTTCAAGGTCGTGAAAACGGGCTTGCCAGTCACCGGGTTTACGAAATCGATCTTGATGCCCTCGTACGGGTCGCCTTTTTCCTTGCGCAAGTCGTGCAGCGTTTGCTGCACGTCGGCGCCGCGGTAGTGAATAAGCGGGGCTGGGCTGCCCCCGACACCGAGCTGATGATCGACGAAGGTCGGCATCATTCCGCCGCGGCTATAGAGCCGGCGTGAATAGCCGTCGCTCTTTGTTGTCGGCTGCACCCTGGTATTGCCCTGGGCGCCCGGCATGTCGTGATCGACCCATGCAATGTCCAAAAACTCGATCAAAGGCCAATCCAGCATGTCGATCCAGATCACCGGTTCGTCGGCGTCGTTGCCGTGATCGTGCCAGGTGCCGTTGGGGGTGAGGATGAGGTCTCCGCGCGCGGCCTCGCAGCGCTCGCCTTCCACGACGGTGTAGCCGCCCTTGTCGGAAAGAATGGTGCGGCTTGCATTGGGAGAGTGAAGGTGCACGGGCGCAACGTCGCCGGGATTGTAGATCGAGATCGCGCAACGGATGGTATTGGTGATCTGCAGCCTTCCTTTGAGACCGGGGTTGAGCAGGAGAATGCTCTGGCGGTCAGCGAACTCGATCGGCGACACGTCGGCCTTGCGCGCGATCTCGGAAATGCGGTCAAGATACGGACTGAACTCCTTCCAGCGCCAGAGATGGGGCAGCGTCTTGAGCTGGGCCGCGGCCACGCGACCGGAAGCAAGCTCCCCGCCGCCTTCACCGCCGGTTTGGCTGAACCAGGGACGCTGGGCCGGTGCGTTCGCCTGGGTGCGCACCCACACGTGATGCTTGGCGGCATCGGTGTTGATGGCCTCCATCATCTCGCGCGCCTTGTTGGACAAGCCCGCGGGGGCCTTCATTTGGGTCGCTGCTGCTGCCGTCATTGCGTTCTCTCCTGTCGAACGGGTGCGCAAGGCTTTAAATCACATTATGCCCAGAAAGGGTGTCTTCCATCCAGAGCCAAAGTCTCCTGGCGACGTATGGCTCAACACAATTGCAACGCGGTGCCCCCACCCTTCCCTCCCCCGCGAGCGGGGGAGGGAAGGGTGGGGGCAATGCCGTCAGGCCGCCTGCAGAAAATCGGCGACGGCACGATTGAACGCGGCGGGTTGGTCCAGATTGGAAATGTGCCCCGCGCCCGCAAGCTCCACGTATTTCGAGCCCGGCAGCGCTGCGTTAAGCTTGCGCATGGCCGCGGGCGTAACCCCGTCCTTCTCGCCCGCGAGGAAAAGAACCGGCCGCTTCACCGTTCCTGCCGCCGAGGCATAGTCGTGGTCGGCAAGCGCTGCCGCACATCCGATGAAGCCGGCCGTGGGCGTGCTGCGGATCATCTGCCCGATCCGCTCGAGATAGGCCGGGTTGGCTTTGATCACGTCGGGGGGAAACCAGCGCGATACGGTGGCTTCGACCAGCGCCCCCATGCCCTGCTTTTGCGCAACCGCGATGCGCTCCTCCCATTGCTGCGTGCTGACCGGCGTCGACTGGCAGGGGGAATCGCACACAATTACTTTGTCGAGCCGTTCGGAATGCTGCTCCGCGAGCCCGAGCGCGGTCGCGCCGCCCATGGACAGTCCGGCGAAATGCGCCTTCTTGATCCCGAGTGCATCCATCAGCGCGATCGCGTCCGCGATAAGGGTGTCGAAGCTGTAGCGCCCGGCCGGCGCATCGGTTGCGCCGTGGCCGCGCTGGTCATAGCGCAGCACGCGGAAGCTCCGGCCAAATTCGCGCGCCTGATCGTCCCAGGCCGAAAGGTTGGTTGCGAGTGAATTGCTAAAAATGAGCCAGGGCACGCCGTCCCCGCCATCGACCTGATAATTGATGCTGATGCCGTTCGCCTTGACTTTCATTGCATTCCCTCAGCTCGCCTGCTGCCGGGCCGCTAAACCCGGCGCAGATTGCGCATCGAAAAAATCCTGCAGCAGAGGCAGCAGCGCCGCGCCTGCCTGAGCCGGCATCATGTGCACGGCGTCAATGAGCTCAAACCGCGCGCCGGGGATAGTGCGCGCGAACGCTTCGCTTGCAGCGGGCGGACGCACCTGATCAAACCGGCCGGCGACGACCATGGTGGGAGCCCGGACTTCCTTGCCGAGATGACCAACATTGGGGCGCCCGATCGCCCGGTTGAGCGCCGCGAAGCAAACCGGATCATGGGCGAGATATCGTCCACGATAGGTGAGGTAAGCGGAGTTCTCGCCAATATCCGGGGGCCATGACTTGTCGAGCGTTACGCCGATGGCGGCGCGCATTCCTTCCCGCTCGGCCAATGAGGCGCGTTCATCAAGCGCCGCAAGGCGGCTTTCGTCCGCGCCGGTGAACGGATTGCAGAATACAAAGCTCGCAACGCGATCGGGATGGCGCGTCATATAAATGAGCGCCTGCATCGTCGCAGCCGCAACGGTCACCAAACGATAGGGCGGTGGGAGCCCCGTGATTTCCAGCACGGCGGTGAGATCGTCGACCAGTTGCCCGGTGCTGATCGATCCCCGCACTTTTTCAGACAGTCCCGAGCCGCGCTGATCGTAGCGGAGCGTGCGAAAACGTTTGCTCAGCGTCGGAAACAAGCTGTCCCAGCTCGCGAGCGTTCCACCCATCTCGTGCAGCAGCACGAGCGAGGGGCCGTTCCCGGATAGCTCATAATGGATACTGATGCCGTTTGCTTCCAGCCAGGGCATATCGTTTCTCCTGCGCAGCGATAGAGCCACGGCAGCCAGGGAAATTCAACCGTAGCCCGCATGAGTCGGTAGCCCGCACGGGCGCAGCGACATGCGGGAACGATCCCCGCATATCGCCTCACTCATGCAGGCTATGATCTGCTAAGTTCCAGCGATGCCATCACCACGCCGCATCGACGTTCACTTCCACCACATTCCGCCGTTCTACCGCGAGGCGGTCTATGCGGCCGGCCGAGGCCCCGCGATCGGCAAATACCCGGACTGGTCGCCCGCGGTCGCGCTCGAGCTGATGGATGCCCAGGGCATCGAGGTTGCGCTGACCTCGCTGGCGCAGCCTGGCGTCGGCTTCGGCACCCGCGAGAGCGCGGAGTCGTTGGCGCGCCATTGCAACGATTTCGCGGCCGGGCTGATGACCCGTTGGCCCGCGCGCTTTGGCGCGTTTGCGACCGTGCCGATGTGGAGCAGGGAGGGCGCCTGCAAGGAAATCGCTTATGCGCTCGATGCACTGCGCTTCGACGGTGTCTCGCTGTTTGCAAGCTATGGCGAGAAATTCCTCGGCGACCGCGAATTCGATCCGGTACTTGAGATGCTCAACGCGCGCGGCGCCGCGGTGTTCATCCATCCGGGCCTCCATCCGTCCAGCAAGGGGCTCGCCCTGCCATGGCCGGCCTTCATGATGGAATACCTGTTCGACACCACGCGCGCGGTGGTGAACCTGGTTTTCTCCGGCGCGATCGAGCGCTATCCCCGCATTCGCTTCATCCTGCCCCATGCCGGCGGCCTCATACCCTATTTTGCCTGGCGACTGTCGGTGTCGCCCATGATCGATGCGCGATTGCCGGCGCTCGCGCGCGAAAAGGTCTACGCGGGTCTCGCCCATTTCTGGTACGACAACGCGCTCTCGCCCGGCAGAGAGACATTCGGCGCGCTTGATCAAGTTGCGCGCCCTGAACGCATTGTGTTCGGCAGCGATTTCCCGTTTGCCAATGCGCGCGTGATCGCCGAAGCGGTGAACACCTACGAAGCCGGATTCCTGTCGCAGGAGAGGCGTTTTGCGATCGATCGCGGCAATGCGCTCGCGCTGTTCCCGAAATACGCATCGTAGGTTGGAGTCGAGCGCTTGCGAGACCCAACGCTCTCTCGCGGTTACCCGATGTTGGGTCTCGTGAAGAGCTCGATCCAACCTACGCCGGAATCTTCTTCACCGGCTTGGGAGCAAGACCGAACACTTTCGCTGCATTGCCACCCAGGATGTTGCGCCGGCCGCTCTCGCTCAGGAAAGGCAGATCGTAGATCACGCTCGGCAGATCGAAATCCCAATGCGGATAGTCCGATGACCACATAAGCTGGGTCTCGGCATTGATCATCTTGAAGGTCGCCTCCAGGATGGAACGGTCGCGCGGTTTCTCCATGGGCTGCGAGGAATAGTACATCTCGCGCATGTATTCGCTCGGCTTGCGCTTGAGCGAGGGGCAATCCGACGTTCGCATCATGTAGGAATGATCGAGCCGCTGCATCAGGCAATAGGCCCAGGTCAATCCGCTCTCGATCCACATCACCTTGAGCCCGGGAAACCGCTCCGGCAGGCCGTTGATCACCCAGTTCGTCATGTGGAGCATGTTGAACCACATGAAGCCGAGCGCATGCACCGAGATGAAGCGGTTGGTCAACGAGAGCGCCTGGTCGTGCCAGTTATAGGCGGCATGAAACGCGATCGGCTTGCCCATTTCCTCCAGCAACGCATAGGTCCTGACATACGCATTGTCGTGCACGGGCTTGTAGCGGGGCGAGGTCACCATGAAGCCCACCACGCCTTTCTTGTCGCCGAAATCCTTCACCGTCCTGTAGGCCGCATCCGGATCGTTGAACGGCAGATAGAGCATGGAGATGATGCGCGGCTCGACGCTCAGGATACGCTCGCAGAGCCAGCGGTTGTAGGCGCGGCACATGGCGACCTCGACCTCTACCTGGGGATGCAGGCCAAGAAACAGCATCGGAGTGGGAAACAGGCAGCAGTAATCGACGCCCATCGCGTCCATCCATTCGAGCGTCATGCCGACGTCGCGGTGCTTTGCGCTTGCGAGCTTGTCATGCCGGCGGATGTCATGCTTGCGCAGCTCATGGCGCGTGATGCGCCCGCCGATATCCTGATATCCGATCTGCCCTCCAAGCATGGAAGCGCGGCCGCCGCGCTTTGCCAACTCGACTGCTTGCCGGCGAATGACGGGATTTTCTATGTATTCGAACACGTCCTTGTACAATTCGCTTTCGTAATGATGAGCGTCCACATCAACGATTAGAAAATCCTGATACTTGCGTTTGCGCGCCTGCTCGCAAGCATGCGCCAGATGGGCCGGCGTGGTATAGTCCTCGGCCGCAAGCTTGCGGACCTCGCTGCGAAGCATGTCCATTGCTGGGTCTCCCGGCTCATGCAATGACGAAGATGTCGTCGCCGCGACGCACGACCTCGAACCGCTTTAGTTTCAGTCGCCGGTCGCCGACGCATTCTCCTGTCTTGAGATCATATTCGTAACCGTGCCAGGGACACACAAAGTGAACGTCGTCTGAGAATGTTTGTCCCTGATAGGTTCGATCGGGCGCAATCACATCGACGACCCGGTTGATCAGGAGGCCTTCGCAGGCCGGGCCGCCGGAGTGCGCACAGTAATTGCTGTAGGCGAAATAGCTGCCGTGCTTGTAGAACACTCCGATCTCGCAGCGTCCGGCCAGAACAATGCGCCGGTCTCCGTCTGCCATCTCGGACGCCTTGGCCACGAAGCATTCAGCCATGAGCCTTACCCCCCGTTTGGCCTATACCTAGCACGAGGCGAGCACCGCGGGGCCTTTGTCGTGAGCCTCCTGCGGGGCCAGAATAAAACAGTTGAGAAATGTTTTTTCAGGGCGCCCGGGATGGCCTAGGCTTGCTCGACCGCAGGGCGCTGTATTTGATAGCTTGCTTTCGCCGCTCAGCGGTGACTGCGCCGGCGATGGCATCGCTATCCGCTGCGAACAGGTGTTGCGGACGGTTAACGACCGGCCCAACCGCCGCCGTAAAGTAGTTGATAACACAGGCGCTTGGTCATAAGCGAAGTGCAAGGGAAGGGCGCCCGCGGCTCGGTCGAGGTGAGGAAAGCCCTGGGCGAGACGAAAGAAAAATGCAGGCCTGTTGGAGGAGCATTTGCGCACCGTTGTGGGGATATTCGAAGGCCGAATTCGAGGCCTCCGAAATTGAACGTTTATTCATACTGCGGCGGGCCCATTTTTCGCGTGGCTGGCTTTTGGACGTGGCTGGGCTGGGGCTGGCAGGCTTGTTCTCGGTGACCACAGCTAAGCGCCCACTGCGCATGATTCGGCCGGCATTTTTCATCGTCTTTGCGCTTTTATTGGCGCTTCCGGCGCGCGCGCAGCCCTGGCCGGAAGAGCCGCTCGCCGAGCCGGTACGGCGCGAGATTCTTGCCATGTATGACAGCCGGGAAGAGGCGCGTCCGGACCAGACCCGCATTCACCGCTTTGCGGAAATGACGCTCAACCACCTCGGCTTCATCGTCAGCTACTGGGACGTCAATTCCGGTCTTCCGAGCGCGGAGCGCACCGCCCGGATCCGGGGCGTTATCACCTGGTTCCGGCGCGCGCCACCAAGCCTTTTTTATCTCTGGGGCCTTGATCAGCTCGCCCACGGGATGCGCATGGTCGTCCTCGGCGACAGCGGCCTTTTTTCAGGTAACGCTCCGCTGGCCGATGCCAACCGCATGTTTCGGGAGATCGGATTTGGATTGAGTGGCGCCAGCGTCGACATCACCTATTCCACCAAGGTCCTCTACCGCGATGGCCTCATCGGCTTTGAGCGGGAGCTTGATCCGGTGCTGCCCGCCTTTCCCATTGTGGGCACGCTCAACCCGGACGTTTCTTCGCACCTCATCCTCCAGCATCGCGACGGCGACCTGATCTTGACCTCGAGCGTGGTGCTGACCAGCAATCGCGGGGGCTATGCGGCCAGCGGATATTTTGTCTACGAGGAGCCCACAACGGCGCGCACGAAGTGGCTGATCGACCCATTCTCGTTTTTTCAAAAGGCTTTCGGCGGCCAGGGCATCCCCATACCCGACGTGACCACCCTTTCTGGCCGGCGCCTCTGGTTCAGCCATATCGATGGAGACGGTTGGAATAATGTCACCAATATCGAAGAATACCGTGACAAATCAGTCGTTGCTGCCGGCGTGGTGCTGCGGGAGCTCATTGCGCCTTATCCCGATTTGCCGGTCGCGGTCGGCGTGATCGGCGCCGACATTGACGAGCGCTATGGCACGTCCGAAGCGGGCCGCCAGGCAGCGCGCGAGCTCTTTGCTTTGCCGCAGGTCGAGATTGCTTCGCATACCTATTCGCATCCGTATCAATGGAGCTTCTTCGAAAATTACGATCGCAAGCTCGAGGAGCGCCTCATTGGCCCCGACGAATCCGAATGGAAAGCCGTGCTGGGCGACCGTTTGCGCCGGGTTGCGCGGCGCCTGTTTCCGGGAATTGTGCGCAAGGAGGCTGAAACCGATACAAAGGTAGCCGGAGACGATCCGCCGCGCGCCTACAGCGATTTTCCCTTTGATCTCGACCAGGAGATTCGTGGCTCAATCCTTGCCGCCGAGGAGCTCGCGCCCGAGGACAAGCATGCCACTCTCTATCTCTGGAGCGGGGGTGCGGAGCCGTTCGAGGCCGCAGTGGCGGCGACGCGCCGCCTCGGGCTGCGCAATCTCAACGGCGGTGACTCCCGTTTCGATCCCGATTTCCCGTCGATCAGTTACTTGTCGCCGATTTCGCGCCTTGCCGGAGCCGAGCGCCAAATCTACGCCGGCGATGCCAACGACTACATCTTCATCACCGACGGAAACGGCCGCGACCACGGGTTTCTCCATCTCGACGAGACCGTCAAGCGAACCGAGAATCCGCGCCGCCTCAAGCCGATCAATGTCTATTATCACATGTATGCGGGCGAGCATCCGGCGCAGCTCGCGGCCGTTCGGCACCATCTTGACGGCGCACGGCAGGGCGCGGTCACGCCGATCGCGGCCTCCCACTATGCCGCAATTGCGGACGGCTTCTTCTCGACCGAGATCACCGCGCTCGGCGATCTGAGCTGGCTGGTGCAGCATCGAGGCGCGTTACAAACGGTGAGGTTTGATGATGCCGCCTCCATCGCCGTCGATTTTACCCGCAGCGTCGGCGTGATCGGCCAGCACAGAAAGGACGCAACCCTTTATGTCGCCCTCGATGAAGCTGTGGAGGACGTCATCGTGGCGCTCAGCAACGCGCCCGCCGAAGCATCAGCGCCTTACCTGCTTGAAGGTCGCTGGACGTTCCGGGATCTGCGCCGGCGCGCGTGCGGTTTTTCGGCCATGGCAAAAGGGTTTGGTACTGGTCAGATGACCTGGGGCGGACTCAAGCCGGGGCTTTATCGCGTCAGCGTGCGCAATTCGAAAGAAAGCCTGTGGGACGAGGAAGCGGAGGCCGGCGAGGACGGCCGGCTCGCATTGACCGCCGATGCCGATGCGATCTCGCCCGTGGACATCGATGTGACCTGCATCGAGGGCGATAACTGATGCTCCGGCACATAGCCCTTGTTATTTGCCTCACCGCGGCCGCGCTCGCGGCCGGCGTGGCCATGGTGCCCGGGGAGCGCGAGCAGTGGACTATGCTGGTCCGCGATGGGCGAAACAAGGAGGCGCTCAAGACGCTGCAAGGGCTCTATCGTGCCGGCCACCGGGAGATCGATACCGTCGTCAACCTCTACAAGCTCTACATGTCATTTGCCGAGATCGAGGCGGCGACGCGGGTGATGGCGGATTTTGCCGCCGATCATCCGGAAAATCCGGAAGCGCTTGCAATGTTGGCAAAGCATTACGCCGACATCGAGGACAAGCCCAATAAGGTCGCCACATTGGAGCGGCTGTTCGAACTGTCGCCCTCGCTTGCGACCGCGCGCGAGCTGCTCGCGCAATATCGTCTCGATGGCGCGTTCGATCGGGAAGAGAAGCTCTTACGAACGCTGCTGGCCAAGGACATTATCATGGCCAACGACGCCGAGCGCCTCGGTCTGATGCTGGCAGCGCAGGGCGACCTTTACGGCGCTCGCGAGGCGCTCGTGCGTTTCGATGAGATCGCTAATCCCGAGCGCAGCCTCGGCCGCTTTGTACTGTTCGACGTGCTGGTGCAGACCGGCGACAGGACGACGGCACTTGCAAAGGCGGCGTCCTGGATCGGCTATTTTCGCAAGGCCAGCAGCCATCACAACGCGGAGGGCGAGACGCCGACCGCGCGGCTCGTGCGCATGATGATGGCAGTCGACGAGGCAGCAGCGGAGCGGCTCATTTGTCAGGTGCAGCGCGAAGAGGCGCCGCTGGTGACGCCGGGCGTGCCGGACCGGATCTGCGCTCTCAACCCGCCGGCCGCGGAAGGCGCCTCGCAGGCCCCGCCCGCCAATGCCGTAACCCGCGTCGAGCCCGCCGACGAAATAACCCGCAGGAGACGCCGGTGAACGAAACTGCACCGCGACGCTCGCGCTGGTCGGCAATGCTGCGCACTGCGCTCGAGTTTTTTTTGCTGTTTGCAGCCACCATGGCAGCAAAGGAGCTGCTCAGCGGGGCGAGCACGCCATATCCCAATCTATTGTGGTTGCCCGTAATGGTCCTCTCGCTCCAGCATGGGCTGGCCGCTGGCCTGCTTGCGGCTCTTATCGCCGCCGCCCTGCAGTATGCCCCCGCCCTGCCGGCGCCGCTGATAACCGAAGACATGTATTCCTATATCGGCCGCATTGCCTTCGAGCCGATCGGCTGGACATGTCTTGCGCTCCTGATCGGGCATATGCGCAGCCGGCAGATCGCCAACACCAGGGAGCTTGAAGCCAGGCTTGCGGAGCGCAGCGCGCATGCGGCTGCGGTGGCGGAGCTCTGTGTCGATCTGCGACACCGGATCGAGACCTTGGAGCGCCACGTGGCGGCGAATGCGCACGCGTCCAACGCCGACGTGGTGGAGGCGTTGAGCGCGCTGCAGCGTGCCGGCTGGGACGATTTTGCGCAGAGTCTGACGAGGTTCGTCACTCTCATGACGGGCTCTTCCGAATTCACTATTCACTTGCTTCGTGACAATGCGCTCAAGCCCGTGCTTCGCCCGGCCGACGACCACCGCCCGGCTTTTGCAGTCGCCGAGGACGATCCTCTGTTTGCACCCATTGTGCATGACCGACGTATCGTTTCGGTAAGCCGTGCCGCCGATCATGCTCTGCTTGCGGCGCGCGCCCTGATGGCCGGGCCTCTGACGGAGTCCGGTGATCGCGTGATCGGAATGTTCGCCCTGGGCGGAGACTCGCTCAATGATCATCCCGACGACGTGGAGCGCAGATTTGGGCTCATTTGCTCGGAACTCGCGTTACTTTCCGGTCGCATCGGATTGATCGAGCGCTGGCAAGCCGCCACGCCCGGCAAGCTCAATGGATACAAGTCCGATATGTTGGCGCAGTCTGCACCCGAAACCGCCTCGCCGGCGTCACATCAGGAGCTCCCGCCGCCAAGCGCACCCGAGCAGGTCATGACCGTGCAATGACCGATCTCGATCAAACCCACCGGGTGGGTCGAGTTCTTTATGGAGCTCAAGGTGACGAGCAGGCCCATGCATCGGGTGCCGCAAGCCTATCGGCGCCGGCACTCGATATTGTCTCACAGGATGTCAGTATCTCGTTGCTGTCCTTTGCGGCGAGCCTCGCTCTGCTCGCCTTGGCCGTAAGACTTGCAACGGTCCCGGCATTTATCGGGCTCTATGCAGCGAGCCTGATGGTACCGGTCATCTTCCTCATCGAGCGGTTGCGCGAAAAGGGCGACGTCACGATCCCCGCGCTGCTCCTTCTCACCACAATCGGCTGCGGACCGCTCGGCGCCTTGGGCTGTGCGTTTATGGCGCGCTCGCTGCGGCGCCGGCGGCCGTCGCCCGAGCGGCTGCAATCCTGGTACGCCTACATTGCGGGTGTGGTTGCGCGCGACCGCTCTGCGCGAATCTATGAGGAGCTGAGCTCGGGCCGGCTGCCGCGAGATCCAATCGCGGAGATTCCTCGCTTTCGTCCCATCCTCTCCGGCGGCTCCACGGAGGAGCAGCAGCGTGTGCTCAGTGCGATCGGCCGGCGCTATCACGGTGACTTTCGAGCGACCTTGCGACAGGCGCTGCGCAACAAGAACGGTTTCATCCGGGCCCAGGCGGCCGCTATCGCAAGCCGCCTCGGTGGCGAGGAGAAGAAGAGCCTGTGGTCGGGAGCGCCTGACCGGACGCGTGACGAGGGTGGCTCCAAGCCAGAATGACGCCCATGTTCGCGCCTGCGGAGAACCGGCGGCTTGGCGGCGCCCCAGCTCTGGGCGCAGCCGGCGGGTACGCCCGCAAGCACGGGGCAGCCCTCGCCGATGTCTGCATCGTCGTGGAAGGAGCCTATCCTTATGTTTCAGGCGGAGTCTCGGCCTGGGTGCATGGGCTCATTCGCCGTCAAAAGGATTTGCAATTCACTGTGGTGGCGATCCTGCCGGAACCGCCTGCGCCCCCCGCAAAGTATAGCCCGCTCCCGAATCTCGCGCGGCTGCATCATCTCTATCTCAGTGAGACCTACGGCGGCGCGGGTTGGCCGCGGCCGCGCGCTTTCGATCAGGCCGAATTTGACAAGGCGGTTGATTTTTTCTTGAGCTCCGGCGGCCTTGCCGAGCTGGCCAATGTGGATCGGCTCATTGCGCCGCTCGTGAAGGCGCGGCGTACTGCCGATCTCCTGGATTCGACGCTCGCCTGGAATCTTGTGTGCGAGCTCTATGCGCGCGAAATGCCGCACGAATCCTTCCTGCATTTTTTCTGGGCATGGCGAGCGCTGTTCGGGGGCTTGGTTGCGACGCTCTCCTTTCCGCTGCCGCCGGCGCGGGTCTATCACACGGTTTCGACCGGCTACGCGGGCCTCCTGGCAGCGCGCGCGGCCATGGAGACGGGACGGCCCGCCCTGATCACCGAGCATGGCATCTACACCAACGAGCGCCGTATCGAAATTCTTCAGGCCGACTGGATCGTTGATACCGTCGACAAGGGCTTTGCGCTGCATGATCCCCGCCGCGATCTGCGCGATTTCTGGACCCGCGCTTTCGAGAGCTACGCGCGCGCCTGCTACCAGGCTTGCACCGAGGTCATCACGCTGCACGGGGCCAACCAGTCCGCGCAAATCATGCAGGGCGCCGCTCCCGAGCGCATGCGGATTATTCCCAACGGGGTCGACTACACAACATTGTCGGTCCTTCCGCGGGCAAGTGCCGAAGATCCTCCGACGGTCGCGCTGATCGGGCGTGTCGTCCCGATCAAGGATATCAAAACCTATATCCAGGCCATCGATCTGCTGCGCCCGCGATTTCCCGGTCTCACGGCGATGGTGATGGGGCCGACCGACGAGCAGCCGGACTACTACGAGGAATGCAAGAAAGTGGCGAGCGAGCTGAACCTGGACGCTACCTTGCGCTTCACCGGCCAGGTCGACGTGACGCAGTATTTTCCGCGCATCCACGTCAACGTGTTGACCAGCGTTAGCGAATCGCAGCCCCTGAGCGTGCTGGAGGCGGGCGCGGCAGCCATTCCGACGGTGGCCAGCAACGTCGGTGCCTGCCGCGAGATCCTGTTCGGCCGGCGCGACGATCAGCTCGGAGCGGGCGGCATTCTTACCGATGTGGCTTCGGCCGAGCAGACGGCGGCTGCCATCGCGGAATTGCTGCGTGATCACGACCGCCGCACGCGTTTCGGCCTCATCATGCAGCAGCGCGTGCAGCGCTATTATGATCTCGGCGTCGTCGACGAGGCTTATGCGACCATCTACCGGCGCCACATGGCCGCGCAGGCTCAGGGGGTGGCCTAATTGCATGGCCGGCATTGGGTTTGCGCTGGAGCGGCTTTATCGCGGCACTTCGCTCGCCGATCGTGCGGCATCGTTCGCGCATGCTTCGATCGTGGCAGCGGGTCCATGCCTGCTTGCGGTGCTCTGCATCTGGTTGATCAGCGCGACCATCAGCGAGCTTGAAGGCAGAACCTCCATTGCGGCGTTCCGCGCGCTCATCATCTACAGTTTTGCGCTCTCGTTCGTCGTCACCGCGCCGGTAGCTCTGGTCAGCGCTCGCCTCATCTCCGACAAGTTGCATGATCTCTCGATTGCCGAGGTTCCTGCAATCATGCTGGCTGCGTTCGGATTTGCTGCCGTTCTTCTCGTAGGCTGCGGGGCTATCCTGTTCGGGCTCATGCTTGATCTTGAACCGGCTGTCATCGCGGCGGTGATGGCAAATTGCGCTCTCATCGGACTCATCTGGGTGGCCTGTCTGTTCGCGAGCGTGACGCGTGACTACACCTCGGTGACTGCGTTCTTCGCCCTCGGTCTTGCGATTTCGGTCGTCGCGGTCACGCTTGGCTATAAGTTGCGTCCAGAGCTCGACGTCATGCTGTGGGGCTTCAATCTCGGCCTCGGCGCGACCTTGTTCGGATTGCTCAGCCGGATTGTTGCAACCTTCCCGTTCGCGGTGACAAGCGTGCCGCTGCGCGAGGTCGCGCGCTCGCTCGCACGCTATTGGCCCATTGCGGCGGGCGGGCTGTTTGGAGCCGCGGGCGCCTGGGTGGACAAGTGGGTAGTCTGGCTTTCCCCCTACGGCACGCAGATCCAGTACGGTCTCCTGCACGCTCCGCTTTACGACAGCGCGATGTTCGTGTCGTATCTGGTCGTGATCCCCGCCTATGCGGCCTTCATCATTCACCTTGAAGTGCAGTTCTTCCGCAATTATCGCAGGTACTACTCCAGCATCCTCGAACACGCCACGCTGGCGCAGATTCACGCCCATGGGGAACGGCTGCGCGCGGAAACCATTGCTTCGCTGTCGGCAATCACGGTGCCGCAGCTCGTGGTGTGCGGCCTGGTCGCGCTCTCGGCGCCGGCGGTGGTGAGCCTGCTCGATTTGCAGTTTCGCCAGGTCGGCATACTGCGGCTCGGCGTGATCGGGGCAGCCTTCCAGTTTCTGTTCATCACTTGCTCCTCGCTCACGTTATATTTCGACCGGCGCGCGGTGTTTTTTCTCCTCCAACTTGTGTTTCTCGCGCTCAATGCGGCTCTGACAATCTTGCTGCTGCCGTTCGGCCCGAACTATCTCGGCCTGGGATTTCTTGCCGCCTGCACGATTTCGGCCCTGATCGCCTATCTCGCGCTCGCGCGCACGCTCTACCGGCTCGAATATCTCACCTTCATTGCCAACAATCCGGCGCACCGCATGCGCAGGCGCGCAGCGTAGGCCCGCCCATATCTGTGTTCCCGACCCACTACCAAATTTTCTGGAGCTCCGTATGCCGCCGCTGAGTGCCACTTCCGGTGTCATGCACCGCAACAAACGAATTCTATTCGATTACCTCGTCGGCGCGGACGAGTAGCATCGGCGGCACTTCGAGGCCAAGCTCCTTGGCGGCTTTCAGATTGATCACCAGCTCGTATTTGGTTGGCGCCTGCGCCGGAAGGTCGGCTGGCTTCTCGCCTTTGAGAATGCGATCGACGTAGCTGGCCGCGCGCCGGTACAAATCGACCCGGTCCGGCCCGTAGGACATCAAGCCGCCGTCGGCGACAAAGTAACGAGTGGTGTAAACTCCTGGCAGTCGGTACTGGGCCGCCAGCCTAATGATCAGGTCCCGATGGGCTAGCGTGACCGGACTGCCCCACGCTTGATCCGGCTTCAACTTGATCCATCAAAACAGGAAAGTGTGCTAAGCGAAACTGGTCGGTGGTGCCGCGATGTGCGCCGCACAAATCCGCCTATGTCCGAGTCGAGTTCATTTTATGCCCAAAGACTGACCTTGGGGTAGTCGGTTTATCACCGGCGTGCTCCGAAACCCGATGTAAATCCAACCCATTGCGCACCCCCTCGAACCGCCACGAAGTGCACAGAAGCGGACATGGCCGACGGTTACTCGATCACCTCGTCGGCAGCGACGAGCAGGCCAGCGGGTGGAGTCAAGCCAAGCGCTTTGGCCGTTTTGAGATTGAGGGCAGTCTCGTACTTCGTCGGAGTCTGTACCGGCAGCTCGGCCGGCTTAGTACCGCGGAGAATTCGATCGACGTAGAACGCTGCCTGCCGATAATGGTCAGCGGAGACAATACCGAAGGACATGAGACCGCCCGCCTGGACCATATACTTAAAGCTGTAAACTGCCGGTAAGCGGTTGCGAGCCGCGAGCGTGATGATGAGATCGTGATTTATGGTGGTCGTGTTTTCCGGCAATACGAGCATGCTGCCATTTGGTATGCTGACGATCGCGGCGATCGCGCGCTCGATATCGGCGGCGTCATTCTCGACCCGGCTGGGGAACGCCTCAATTCCAAGTGATGGCGCGACCGCCTGGGCCGCGCCCAGTAAGTAATCATAATAGACGGCAGTTTTCGGATTTCCCAAAAGCGCCACGCGTGCAGTTTGCGGTGCGATCTCTTTGAGCATACTGAGCCATTTGCCGACCGTGCTTGGCTCGTAAGCCATGAGGCCGGTGAGGTTGCCGCCAGGGCGTGCCAGGCTTGCGATGAAGCCCGCTCCGATCGGGTCGATTACGGTGAACACGATTGGTATTGTGCTGGTTTCTTTTTGCAACGCGGCAGTGGCCGGTCTTGACATCGCAAAAACCACCTCGGATTGCATCGCAACCAGCTCTCTCGCAAGCGTCTGCAGTTGAGCGCCTGCTGGCGCATAGCGATATTCGATATGAATATTGCGGCCCTCGGACCATCCACGCTTTTCGAGTTCCTGCTGGAATGCTTTCATCTCTGGATCGTTGACGGCAGTGAGCATGCCGATAAGCCTGATGCGCTCCGATTTCTGTGCGGTCGCCGCAAGTGGCCACGCAGCCGCCGCGCCGCCGAGAAACGTGATGAACTCGCGCCGCTTCATCATTCGATCACCTCCTCAGCAGCGACGAGCAGCTTGTCGGGCACGACGAGGCCAAGCGCAATTGCCGCCTGCTGGTTGATGAGGAACTCGAATTTGGTCGCCTGCACGACCGGTAAATCCGCTGGTGCGGCTCCCTTCAAAATTCTGCCGGCGTAGCCCCCCACCTGGCGAAACATGTCTGGGATATTCGTTCCGTAGCTCATGAGCCCGCCTGCCTCGACGTAGTCGCGTGCGGCATAAACCGCCGGGATCCTGTGGTGCACGGCCATGATGGCCAATTGCATGCGCCGACTATTGAAGAAGGGGTCGGGTCCGACAAAGACGGCGTCGACACGCTCGCGTGCGAACGCGGCGAGAGCGTCATCTATTTCGCTGCGACTAGCCGCATAAAGCAGGTGAATTGTCAGTCCCATGCCGCGGCTAGCCGACTGCACATCTCTCAATGTGGCCTCGGCAATCGCAGTGTTGGCCGGATTGATGAGAGCGCCCACACGCGCTGCCTGAGGCACCATTTCGCGCAACCATTCAAGGCGCTTCGCTGCAAGCTCGGCTGCAAAGAAATTGATCCCTGTCGCGTTGCCACCAGGGCGGGCAAGGCTTGCCACGAGACCAAGCGCCACCGGGTCTTGCGCGACCCCGAAGACGATGGGGATCGTGGTCGTTGCTGCTTTTGCGGCGAGGGCGCCCGGCTCGCTGCCTGGCGCGACGATCACCGCGACCTTGTGGCGAACCAGATCCGCCGCAAGCTCCGGAAGCCGGTCGAGCTTGCCCTCAGCCCAACGGTATTCGACCGTGACGTTACGCCCCTCGACATAGCCGGCTTCGGCCAGGCCCTGACGGAAAGCCATAAGACGGGTTCTGACCGCGTCACCGGGCGACACGCTGCTGAGAAAGCCAACAACCGGGATCGCCTGCTGCTGCGCGTCCACAGCGAATGGCCATGTCACTGCGCCTGTACCGAGCAGCTTGAGGAGCTGGCGTCGTCTCATCTGCTTCTCCGCAGGTTGAGCGCCATACCGTCGTGCTCTGCCAGTGCATGTTCATCCCAACTGCTCTACTTAGGAAGAGATCGGGCGATGATCGGCAAATTCCATTGGCGAATGCGACGCTGATCTCGAGATCGGCAGGCTCGACGATGTGTTTGTGGCCGGGATCGCCTTAGCAAAGGTGAACTCCAAGCTCCACGCCGGCGTCAACCCTGCCGCACAGCCGCGCAATCCGCGCGACCGCGCCCTCGATCGGCCGGTCGTAGGGCAGCGCAAGGCCGCCCGCAGCACCGACGACTTCGTGACAGACATCCCGATCATCGCGAGCAGTCCCGCGACCCGCACCCCAGGGCGGGCGGTGACAGCGAGCGCAGATCGCGCGCGGCGACATAGCCGATGAAGCCAAGCTCGTGAATTTCATCGAGCATGGCGGCGGCAAGCTGCGCGTCGGAGGTGTATTCTATCACCAGGACCGGCTTGCCGGCGGCAACAAGCGGCCGCATGCGGCGGATGGATTCAGCGATGCTCAGGGGCGAGTTGCGGATCTCCGCATTCCTTTCGCTGTACAGTAAATCCTCGCGCGCAAACCCGTCGATGATATCCAGATAACGGGGGATGCCGAGAAGAGCGTCTCCGTTTTGCGGAATGATCAAGAAATCCGGATGCTGCGCGTGCGCGTAGGAGGCAATGGCGCCGACAAGGTCGACCATGTCGGAGGCCGCGCTCTCCCGCCGTTGCCGCCACTGCTCGAATTTGTCCGCGCCGTCGAGATAAACCCCGTCAAATCCGGCGGCGAGGATGCGATCGAGATACGCATTGGGATTGCCGAAGAGGATCTCCTGCCATTGCGGATTCCAGTATTGCACGAGGTAGTTGCCGGGCCAGTCGGGATTTTCTGGCTCCAGCCATTCCGGCCGGGCAGTCAGCCAATTGTCCTGCCAGTAGTAGCGGTAGCTCTCGGCTTCCCCGACGCTGAGATAGGCGAATAGCAGACGCTTTTTTCCATCCGGCTTGCTGCGCATGAGGTTGACCACTTCGCGCGGGAACGCGGTCGCATTACGCCGGTCGAAGCCGTAGTCGATCACGATCAGGTCGTAGGGACTGAGCTTGATCTCGACGGGATCGACGTTTTGCAGCTGGAACGCCCAGCTGCGAATCTCCTGCAGGCGCTGGTCGGCACGGACCGCTGCGCACAACGGAAGCAAAACCACAACGATCGCAGACAGAGCAAACCGGTTGCGCAACAGACGCGCAAGCATGTCCAAACAACGCGGCGTCACGTCTGCGAGCCGCCCGCGGGACGTTCGAGGCGGGCCTTGCAATGCGGCGGGACATTCGATGAGACAATCTGGTCGAGCTCGACGATTTCCCGGCATACGTTGCGGATCAGGTTGTCGATTACCTGCTTGGAGTGCGAGTCGAGCGCTGCAAATGCATCGTTCTCCACATTGAGCTCCCGGCCGACGCCTTCATCTATTGTGCTGATGATTTGACGCATCTGCTTCATCCGGGGGCTCTGCTGAAAGAAGAAGCCTTCGTACAGCGCAAGCAGGACGGACGCGAGCAGGAGACCGAGGCAGAACAGCATGAAGCGTTCAATCAGGCGCGTGCCCCGTTCCGTGGGTGCCTGCCCCTGCGCCTTGACCTTCACAGCGGCCCAAAAGCCGAACAGAGCAGCAAGTGCGGTAAGGCCGTATTTGAGAGCCTCGATCCATGGCATCGGCATCTCTTTTCCCTGCGCTTCGCATGTGGGTGCTCGCGCAGTATGCTATGCAGCGCAAACGGTGGCTAGCAGATCGGCAGGGCGGCGTTAATGCAGCGGCGCTTCACCACGCTCGACGTGTTCACGGCGGAACGCTTCGCCGGCAATCCGCTTGCCGTGGTGCATGCGAGTGATGGCCTCGACAGCAAGCGCATGCAGGCCATTGCGCGCGAGTTCGCCCTGCCTGAAACCGTGTTCATTCACCCCGCCACCGATGCGGCCCACGCCGCGCATCTGCGCATTTTTACCCCGGCGGCGGAACTGCCGTTTGCCGGTCACCCCACCGTCGGCACGGCGGCACTGCTCGCACTGATGAACAAGCATAGCGCTCCGGTGCGCCTCATCCTCGAGGAGCAGATTGGCGCAGTCCATTGCGAGGCCGTCGCCAGAGGCGGCGAGCTTGCCCACGCGCGATTCAAGCTCCCGATCCTGCCTCGCAAGATTGCATGGGAAGCCAACACCTCCGTCATTGCGGCTGCGTTGAATCTCGCGCCGGAAGACATTGATTGCGGCGCCTTCGGGCCGGAAAAATGGTCCGCCGGCATCGATATCTGCTTCGTTCCGGTCAATGGGCTTGCAGCCTTGACGCGCGTGCGGCCAGACGTCTCCCGCTGGGAGGATAGCTTTGGCACGAGCGGGCCGCGCGTGGTCTATCTGTTCACCCCGCAAGGCAGTAGCGGTACGATCGCCACCTTTCGAGCGCGAATGTTCGCGCCGCTCCTGGGCATCCACGAGGATCCCGCAACCGGCTCGGCGGCGGCCGCATTTGCGGGATTGCTGGCGGCGCGCGGTGGCTTTGCCTCCGCCACGCACAAGATTGCAATCGAGCAGGGTTATGAGATGGGCCGCCCGAGCGTGATTCACCTGGAAATGCAAATTGACGGCGGAGCACTTGCTGGCGCCTCGATCGCCGGTGATGCGGTCATCGTCACAGAGGGTACGCTCAACGCATGATCATGCGAATGGCCGGCCGGCGCGCAGCTCCGTTGATTTGTGTGGCGTGGTTGTTACTGGGCCCCTTTGCCGCAACGGCGCAGGAGACCGCGAAGGTCTGGACCGTGCCCGAGGTCGGCGCGTTGCCCGATAATGCGTTCGGCCGGCTGGTGCGGCGCGGACGCGATCTCATCACCGCGACTTATGCCCATATCGGACCGGAGGTGCCCGCCGTCGCTGATCGCTACGCCGGCAACAATCTGGCGTGCAGCAACTGTCACCTTGAAGCCGGGACCAAAAAGTTCGGGCTTGCCCTGTTCGGGTTGTACGCAGAGTACCCGCGCTACAACGCCCGCTCCGGTGAGGAAATCACCATTGCGGGCCGCGTCAACGGCTGTATGATGCGAAGCTTGAACGGGCAGGCCCTGCCGCTCGACGCTCCGCAAATGCAGGCAATTGTGGCCTACATCAAGTTCCTGTCGACGGGCGTGCCGCCGGGACAGGAACTGCCGGGGTTGGGCGCGGGAAAAATGCCCGAGCTCACCCGGGCGGCAGAGCCTGCGCGCGGTGAGCCGGTTTACGCGCGCGCCTGTGCCACATGCCACGGGCCCGACGGAGCGGGAGTGCGTCGGAGCATTCCGAGCGTGGACCTCGGCTATATCATGCCGCCGTTATGGGGCCGCGACAGCTTCAATGATGGAGCTGGAATGGCGCGGCTCATCACCGCTGCCAATTTCGTTCATTTCAACATGCCGCACGGCACCGACTACCTCAATCCGCAACTCACGGCAGAGGAAGCGTGGGATGTCGCGGCGTACATGATCTCGCAGCCGCGGCCGCACAAGGCGGGGCTGGAGCACGATTATCCTGACCTGCTGCAAAAGCCCGTGGACACGCCATACGGACCCTATGCCGACGGTTTCTCCGAGCAGCAGCACAAATACGGTCCATTCGGACCGATCCGCGAAGCGTTGGCGCGGCTCAGGGCGAATGCGCCGGCTCGAACTGGAGCCCCGCGTTAAAGCAGGTGCGCCAGATCATTCGGCTACGCCGTGACATCTCTCCGACACGGAGCGTGAACTCCGGCGGAAGCTCGTTGCGCGCGAGGAGGGTGAATCCATGATTGGTTTGGTCCGAATAGCTCTCAAAGCCTCGCGGCAATGCGTTGCTGGCGCCGGCGTCGCATCTGTGCTGGTGATCGGTCTCCTCGCGCCTGCCCATCCGCAACAGTCCTATCCAAACCGTTCGGTGCAGATCATCGTGCCGTATGCCGCCGGTGGCATCGCCGATGCCGGCATGCGCATCCTCGCCGACAAGCTCAGCGCGCAGCTCAAGCAGCCGTTCGTGGTGGAGAACCGGCCGGGCGCAGGCGGTATTGTCGCGGCCAAGGCAGGCGCCTCGGCTGCTCCCGACGGCTACACCCTGTTAATGACCGGTAACAACAACGCGATCAGCGCGTCTCTTTTCAGAACGCTGCCCTATAACATTCTGACCGATTTTGCCTCGACCTCGACCACTTCTTTTTTCGACCTCTTGATTGTGACCAGGGTGGAGTCAGAGCTGAAATCGATCGCGGACCTTGTCAAGGCCGCAAAGGCCAATCCCGGCCGGCTCAATATCGCGACCATCAATCCCGGCAGCACGCAGAATCTTGCTGCCGAGCTTTTCCGCAGTGCAGGCACAATCGATGCGGCCATCGTTCCGTTCCGCACGTCGCCCGACATGGCGACCGCGGTCCTGCGCGGCGACGTGGATGTCGCGTTCGAGTTCTATGCCGCCATGCACGGGACGATCGATGACGGCAAGGTCCGCGCGCTTGCGTCGACGGGCCCGCAAAGGACCGCGTATCTGCCGGATATCCCGACCGTCGCGGAGAGCGGCATACCGGACTACGAAGTCACAAGCTGGAACGGAATATCAGTTCCGGCGGCCACTCCAAAGGAGATTGTCGAGATTCTTACCCGGGCCATCAACCAGGTGCTGCCCGGGCGTGATGTGCAGGAGAAGGCAAGCAAGCTCGGCATGGAGATGCGCGGGAGCACACCCGAGGCGATGACGCAGCGCATGCGCAGCGACATCGCCAAATGGGCGGCCGTGATCGAGAAGGCAGGTATCCCGAAACGCGATTGACGCCGTACGCGCTACTTGCGCATGCACAGTCCCACAACGCCGGTCGCGCCGGCACACCGTACCGCATAGCGGAACGCTCCGATCACGCGACCGCTCTTACAATCAAGTTGCCGAGCCGATCCGTGCGGCCGATCAAGCCCCGCTCGATCACGGTTGTGGCGTCGGGCTGCTCAAGGATGGCAGGTCCTTCGATCTCGGCTCCGGCGGGCAAGTCGAGCCGCGACCAGATGCGCGTGTCGCGCCAGTCGCCATCGAACCAGACCTGGCGCAACCCGAGCGCTGCTCGATCGAGCGAAGCCGTCGGGTCGGGAGCAAACAGAGACGCATCAAAAGCGGGACGGTGTCCGATCGCCGACACGCGCAGCGACGCAATCGCGATCGGCAGACCACGCAGCAGGCGGCCGAACGAAGCATCATAGGCCGTTTCGAAGGCAGCACGCACGCTGTCCTCAGTCACCTGAGGGGCGGCGCCCTGCGCTGTTGCGCCCAGCGGCACCGCAATCGTGTGGATCTGCCCGACATAATGCATGTCGAGCTCATGCTGGACATCGATGCGCTCGACCGCAATGCCGGTGGCCGCGATCACCGCGCTTGTTGTCTCGCTGCTCGCGCGCAGCGCTCTTGCGAGCGCTGCCGCGTCGATCCCGTCCAATGCCAGATTGACCGTCTGCACCAGATCGTGCTTCGGGTCGGCAATCACGCAGCCAAGCGCCGAAGTGATGCCCGGAAAGCGCGGCACCACGGCGCATGCCAGTCCGATCTGCCGGATGAGAGCGCCGATGTGCAAGGCGCCCCCGCCGCCGAACGGCATGGCGATGAAGCGTTTGGGATCGTGGCCGCGTTCAATCGAAATGAGCCGGATGGCGCCGGCCATGCGTGCCTCCGCGACGCGCACGACGGCGTCCGCGGCTTCGGCGACGGGAAGGCCAAGCGGTTTGCCGATATGCGTCGCGAGCGCATGTTTGGCTTTATCGATGTCGAGCGATTTGAGCCCGCCGCCGAGCGGGCGCGACGAATTGATGCGTCCGAGCGCGAGTTGGGCATCGGTCAGCGTCGGCCGCGTATTGCCGAGACCGTAACAGGCGGGGCCGGGAGTTGAGCCCGCGCTCTCGGGCCCAACCTGCAGGAGCCCGCCGCGATCGACATAAGCCAGTGATCCTCCGCCGGCGCCGATGGTCATGATCTCGACCATGGGCGTGCGGATGACCAGGCCGAAATCGATGGTCGTTTGCGGCGCAACGGCAGATTTGCCCGCGGCGATGACCGAAACGTCGAACGATGTGCCGCCGAGATCGCAGGTGATGACGTTCTCAAATCCCGCCGCCTTGGCGATCGCCGCGGCCGCGATCACGCCTGCCGCCGGTCCGGACAATGCGGTGCGCACCGGAAGCTTGCGGGCGCTTGCGGTCGACATGATCCCGCCATTCGACTGAACGACGTGGAGTTTGCGCGTGGAGGGCTGCTGCGCCAGCGATGCCTCGATCCTGCTGAGATAGGCGCCGATGACAGGCTGCAGGTAGGCGTTGAGCGCGGCAGTCGAGAAGCGCTCGAACTCGCGAATTTCTGCGAGCACCTCGTGCGACGCGCTGACATGCTCGTTCGGCCACACTGCGCGCACCGCAGCAAGCGCGCGGCGTTCGTTTTCGGCATTGGCGTAAGCGTTGATGAACAGGATTGCGACGCTCTCGGCGCCGCTTTCCCGCAGCAACGCTGCGGTCGAGCGTATCTCGGCGGGATCGATGGCGGTGCGAATGGTTCCGTCGGCGAGGGTCCGCTCGCCGACTTCGATGCGCATGGCGCGCTCGACAATCGGAACGAAATCGCCCCAAAGCCCCCAGGTGCGGCGGCGGTCGCGACGGCGCATTTCAAGCACGTCGCGAAAGCCGCGCGTGGTGATAACGCCGATGATCGGACCACGGCGCTCAAGCAGCGTGTTGGTGCCTACGGTCGTTCCGTGCACGATCGAACCGCCCGCAGGCGCCGCGAGGCCATCAAGCGCCGCGAGGCCATTGAGAAAGCCGCGCGCTTCATCGCCCCGGTGCGACGGCACCTTGCAGGTCTTGAAACCGCGTGTCGTGGTATCGAGCAGGAACAGGTCAGTGAACGTTCCGCCGACGTCGACGCCGATGATAATGCCGCAAGCCGTCATGCGGGCGAGCGCAGTTTTGACGTCGCCTCGGCATCGGCCGTGCCGTCCTCGCGCAGGACGACCTTATAATCGCGGCGCGCCATCCCGCGGGATACGTAGCCCAGCCGCACGTCCCGCGCGACGCGCTCGGGATCGCGCGCGCAAGGATCGCCGAAGCCGCCGCCCCCCGGAGTCTCCAGGCGCACCTTCTGCCCGCGGCGAATCCGCACGTCCGTCGTCTTGGAAACGAGCGGCGGCGCGGCCTCGCCGCTCTGCGTGTCATAGACGAACCGATTGAGCGCTGCCGGTTTGCCGCCGTTGACGCCAAAGGGCGGATACTTGCCGCGCTCTCCCAGCAGAAACACTTCGGCGCCTCCATCCGCGAGCACTTCGATCTCGTAGATCGCTCCGAGCCCGCCGCGATGCAGTCCCGGCCCGCCGGAGTCCGGCCGCAGCGCCCATTGCGTGAACATGACAGGATAGAGTGATTCCAGAATCTCGACCGGCGGGATGACCGCCGTCGAGATCGGGTTATTGCTGTGATTGAGGCCGTCGCCTTCGGGATTGCCCCCGAGTCCGCCGCCGAAGAAGCAGAACATCACCCATTTGCGCCCAAGCGCCCGCCGACCCGCGAGCGAGAGCGCGTTGATGGTCGCGAATGGGCTGCCGTTGGCGCGCTCCGGCGCCGCCTGCGCAAACGCGCCGAAGATCACGTCGATGACGCGGAGGATCGTTTCCGTGTAACCGCCGACCGGCAGCGGCGCTGATACGCCGAGCAGCGTCGTTTGCGGAACGATGAATTCGATCGGCGCGAGGCAGCCGGCATTCGCGGGGACGTCCGTGAACAGGTGCTTGAGCGCGACGTAGCAGCAGGCGATGGTGGTGGAGCGCGCGATGTTGAGCGGCCCCTCGCAGGGCGGCGCCGAGCGCGAGAAATCGAGCCGCATCCGATCCCCTTCCACGCGCAGGTCGAGAGCGATACGCAGCGGAGCATCGTTTACGCCGTCGTTGTCGAGGAAGTCGTCGAAGCTGTAGGTGCCGTCCGGCAACGCCTCGATGTTGGCCCGCATCAGCGTTTCGGCGCGAGCGCTCAGGGCCGCAAGCGCGCTCCGGATCGTCGCGTCGCCGTACTCGTCGAGCAGGTCGTGCAGGCGCCGCTCGCCGAGGTCAAGCGCATTGAGCTGGCCGTTAAGGTCGCCCCAGTTCGACTGTGGCACGCGCGAATTCGCCGCCAGAATATCGACGATGTCCTGCTGCAGGACACCGCCTCGCATGAGCTTCACCGGCGGGACGCGAAAGCCTTCCTGGAAGCTCTCCGTCGCCCGCGCGTTGAAATTGCCGGGGACATTGCCTCCCACATCGAGCCAATGTGCGACCGATGCGAGCCAGGCAAACACCTGGCCGCCGCGCATGAACGGACGCACGAGCCGGAAATCGTTGAGATGGGTACCGCCGTCATAGGGATCGTTGAACAGATACGTATCGCCCGGCGTGAGATCACGGTCTTGCGCTGATTTGTCGATGACGGCTTTGACCGCAAACGCCATGGCGCCGACGAAGATGGGCAGGCCCGACGTGCCCTGCACCAGGGTTGCGCCGGTGGCGGGATGATAGAGGCCGTGACACGCATCATGGGCTTCCGCGATGATTGGATTGAACGCCGATCGAAAGAGCGTCGCGTCCATCTCGTCGGCGATCCCGATGAGGCGTCCGTTGAGAACTGCAAGCGTGACGGGATCGATCATCATCACTGCCGTCATTGGTGAATGCGACGTGCAGTGCCGCAACGTCCCCTCCCCCGCTTGCGGGGGAGGGACAGGGAGGGGGTGCGCACGCCGAAAATCGCGGTATTAACCCCCTCCCCAACCCTCCCCCGCAAGCGGGGGAGGGAGCAGGTCCGTCGCGCGGTTCCGGGGTGCATCATTTCACAAGCCGAGATAAGTGCGACGCAGACTCGGATCGTTGCTCACATGCGCGGCGCTTCCCTGCAACACGAAAGCGCCGTTTTCAATGACATAGGCGCGGTGCGCCACCGCAAGGCTCGCCACGACGTTCTGCTCGACCAGGAGGACTGCCGTCCCTTCGTCATTGATGGTCTTGATCAAGGCGAACATCTGGTCGACCAGAACAGGCGAGAGGCCGAGCGAGGGTTCATCCAGAATGAGCAGCCTGGGCTCGGCCATCAAGCCGCGACCGATGGCGAGCATCTGCTGCTCGCCTCCGGAAAGCGTGCCGGCGAGCTGGCAAGCGCGCTCCGCCAAGCGTGGAAAGAGCGCGAACACCCGGTGGCGATTGGCGGCGCGGCGCGGGCGCGCGCGGCGGTAACAGCCGAGATCGAGGTTTTCGCGCACCGTCATGTTCGGGAAGATGCGCCTGCCCTCGGGCACGTGGATCAATCCGCGCGCGACGATAAAACTCGCCTTGGCCCGTTCAATCGGCACATTCGCGAACGAGACCGAACCGCGGGAAGGCTGCAACACGCCCGAGATCGTGCGATTGAGCGTCGATTTGCCCGCGCCATTGCCGCCGAGCACCGCGACGATTTCGGCGTGCTCCACCGTGAGGTCGAGCCCGCGCAAGACGTCGCGGCCGCCGTAGCCGGCGTAAAGGCCGCGCACAGCAAGCAGAACCTCAGCCATTGCTTTGCGCCGCTGCGGGCATCCGGCCGGCCGCGCCGCGACCGAGATAGGCTTCGATGACGCTCGGGTTGGATGCGACCGCCGCCGGCGCGCCGTTCGTTATGATGCGGCCCTCTGCGAGCACCAGGACTTCGTCTGCGAGGCTCATGACCGCCTGCATCACGTGCTCGATCAGGATGATGGTGGTGCCGCGTTCCCGGATCGTGCGAATGAGCGGCAAGACCTCGGTAATTTCGGCCGGATTGAGTCCGGCGAGCACCTCGTCGAGCAGGAGGAGCCGCGGCTCGATCGCAAGCGCGCGGGCGAGCTCGAGCCGCTTGAGCGCCGCGAGCGTAAGATCGGCGGCTCGCCGTTCTACCAGATCCCCAAGCCCGACGGTTTGCGCGAGCTCACGCGCCGCCGCGAGCGCATCGGTTCTTGCCGGCCGCGAAAGGTGGCAGCCCACCGCGATATTCTCCGCAACGGTCAAGCTCCCGAACGGCTGAACAATCTGGAAGGTGCGGGCAATTCCGCGCCGCGCCAGCCGGTGGGGCGTCGTGCCCGTGATGTCCGTTCCGGCATAAACGATACGGCCTTCATCCGGGGGCAAAAATCCGGAGATGATGGCGAACAAGGTGGTCTTGCCGGCGCCGTTGGGCCCGATCAATGCGGTGATGCTTCCGCGCTCGACCACGAACGAAGCATGGTCGAGCGCGAGCAAGCCGCTGAAGCGCTTGCAGATGCCCTTGACCCGCAGCAACGCCTCAGCCATCGGCACGCTCCATGGCAGGCCCCGCAGGCGCTAAACGCGAACGCCGCCATCGATCTGATAGAACGCCCGCAATGCCTCGTGGCGCGAGCGCCACCACGACGATCAGCATGCTGCCGTAGACAACGAGATCAAGCCCGGGCGCTTCCCCGATGAAGGTTTTTGCAAGCTCGCCGAGGCTCTTGATGAGCAGCGCGCCAATGAGCGGACCGGCAACCGTGCCGGCGCCGCCGATGATTGCGGCGAGCAGGGCCTCGACCGAAATCCAGGGGCCATAGGCGATGGCGGCATCGATAAAGAGGTAATACTGCGCATAAAAGCAACCAGCCGCGGCGGCAAGCGCCGCAGACAGCGCCATCGCTTGAAGTTTGATCCTCGTGACGTCGATGCCGAGCGCCTGGGCGGCGGCCTCATTCTCGCGCAGTGCGATGAGCCAGGCTCCAAACCGGCTATTTTCAATCGCCCACACGATTACGAGAGAGAGTGCCACGAGCGCGAGCACGATCCAGTAGAACGGGGCGCGACTCTGGAACTGGAATGCCTCAGCTCGCAGATCGAGCGTAATCAGCGTGCCGACCCCGGCGCCGGTAATCGGCGCCACGCTTGCGATGATGCGCAGCACCTCGGCGAAGGCGAGCGTGACGAGCGCAAAGTACGCTCCTTTCAGGCCGGAAGGGAATGTGAGCGCGCCGATGATGGCTCCGAGCAAGGCGGCGGCGGCAATGCCGAGGCAAAAGGCGACCCACGCATTGACGCCGTAGCGCATCTGCATGATCGCGCTGACATAGGCGCCGGTCCCGAAAAATGCGGAGTGGCCGAACGAATATTGGCCACCGTAGCCGCCGAGCACGTTCCAGCCCTGGCCGACGAGCGCAATCAGCAAAGCGGAGACGAGAAAATTGAGCACGACGTTGGAGGATGTCACCAGTGGGATAGCCGCCAGCGCGGCCATCGCCACAAGCAGCGTGCCTCTCATGCGCGCGCCCCCAACAGCCCGCTGGGGCGAAACAACAGGACCAGAATGAATATGAGAAAAATGCCGATCTGCCCCAGCGATTCTCCGAGATAAAGGCCGCAAAGGCTTTCCACGATTCCAATGAACAGGCCGGCAATCAACGCGCCGGGCACGGAGCCCATGCCGCCGAGAACCACGATCGTGAAAGCGATCAGCACGAAAGCATTCCCGGCCTGCGGATTGACGTAGTAGGTCGGGATCAGGAGGCAGGCCGCGATCGCAAGGCAGGCCGTGCCGATCCCGAACGTCACTGCGTAGATATGGCTCGGGTCGATGCCGGTCAGCTCGGCGCCGAGCCTTTCCCGGGCGACCGCGCGGATCGCTTTGCCGGTATCGGTCCATCGCATCAAAAGCCACAGCGCGGCGGCAACGATCAGCACGATGAAAAATCCGATGACACGCGGCAGCGCCAGAAAGGCGCCCCCGAATGCCACCACGTCAAAGGCGTAAGGAAGATTGAGCGTGCGGGTATCGGCGCGAAAGGCGTAGAGCAGCGCGTTTTCGATGACAACCGCGAGCCCCAGCGTGACCAGCAGAGAATTGCGATCCTCGCCGTGTGAGGCCGGGCCGATGACCAGGCGCGCCAACCCATAGCCGAGCGCAAAGAACAGCGGCGTGAGAATGAGCATCGCGAGATAGGGATCGAGCCCGAGCAGCGCGTGCGCAAAGAACGCGGCGAACATCGCCGCCGTGAGCAACGCGCCATGGGCGAAATTGATGATGTGCAGGACGCCGTAGATCAGCGTCAATCCGAGCGCCACGAGCGCGTAGACGGCGCCGGTCAAGAGCCCATTGAGAACGGCAGCAAAAACGATTTCCGGCGACAGCACTAGCGTCGATTTCGGTCAAGTTGATGCAGAGCGGCGCAACACGACCGGTCGGCTCCCTCCCCGACGCAACCCGGGCTTGCCCGGGTTGTGCAGTATGGTGCGCAAGTCGGGCAGGCCCGACTTGCGATGGGGGAGGGTTGGGGAGGGGGGTCGATGTTGTTGTGCACGCCGGCGCCCGAACGGGGACCCCCACCCCTAGCCCCTCCCCACAAGGGGGAGGGGAACACACCCATCGCGTGGCGAATTTCGTGCACTTCCCGCTCACGCGGGCGGGATGGGGAAGACCGGTTTCGCCGAGGCGAAAGTTTGCGGGAATATCACCTGGATATCGTTGCCGAGCACCTGCGTATTCACCGGTGCGGCGCCCTGGTTCTGGCCGTTGACGAATTTGGTCGGCCCGTAAGGCATCAAGTGTCCGCTGAAGGTCGAGCTCTGCAACGCCGAAACGATTTTTGGCCGCTCGGCGCTGGCCGCGCGCTCGATCGCATCCGCCACGAGCAGGATGCAGGAGTAATTCATGAACACCTCGTAGGTGTAATATTCGCCCCTGTCCTCGACCTTTTTCTTGAGCGCGATCGCCTTCGGATTGCGCGGGTCGAACCAGTGATTGCAGTCCATGATATAGGCCGCGGCCTCCGGGAATTCCTTCACGAACTTGTAGGAGGAAGCAGCGCCCCCGAGCACGGAATAGATCGCTTTCGGACGCACGCGCTGCTGCTGCATGCTGCGCGCGAGCAGAACGTATTCGTTGTAATAATTTGCCGGAATGACGAGGTCCGGATTGCCAGCCTTGATCTTGAGCACGACGTTGTTGAAGTCGCGCGTCGGCGTGGGATGCGCAATGGTCTCGAGCACCTGGAATCCGCGTCCCGGCAGCTGATCGTTGAGGAGCTTCGCAAGGCCTGAGCCGAAGGCAGAATCCTCGTGCACGATCATCACGGTCTTCGCCGGCTTGCCCGCCTGGTCGTTGATGGTGACGAGATTGTCGAGCGCCGTCCTGGCGATCACGCCGAAGCCCGGGCCAAAACGAAACGTGTTGGTCAGCCCGCGCGTGACGATTGCGTCGACAACGCCCACATCGACCACATAAGGCAGGTCATAGCGCGCGGCAGTCTGGCTCGCCGCCAGACAGATGGAGCTGCCATAGCCGCCGACGACGCAGGCGACGCCTGCGGAATTCATCTTTTCCACTTCGGCGTTGCCGCCTTCGGGCGTGGATTGCGCGTCACCCAGCACCGGCTCGATCTTGGCCCCGTTGAGCGCCTTGATGCCGCCGCCGGCGTTGATCTCGTCGATCGCCAGCGTAGCGCCGAGACGGCCCTGCTGGCCGTTGAGTGACAAGGCGCCTGATACCGGGTGCAACACGCCGATTTTCACACCGGTACCTTGTGCGCGCAGTACCGCCGGCATAGCTGCGCTCGCCGCCGCAGCGGCACCGAGCATGGTCGTTCGCAGCAGGCGGCGGCGGGTGGTGCGAGTGATGGATTTCGCCATTGAGGTCTCCGTCGTCATGGAGGAATCATGCCGGGACAACGGAAAAATGGCAACCGGCCTCACGGCATGTGAAGGTCGGTGCATGTGACTCAGCTTCGAGGATCGTGCAAATCTCCATCGTGAGACTTGGGCGGATTTCGCGCTGCCGTTCGGATTTAGGCCGCAAGAATGCGAGTGACAATCACCGTTGTTTTTGCCGCAGGTTTCATGCTGGCAGGCGCGCTTTACAATGTGCTGGCGCAATCAGGCGCGCCGGCGTCCGCCTTTGCGAAACCCGATCGCCCGGTCGCGGATATCGTCAGTCCGATCTGGCACGATGAACAGGAGCGCGACGCCGCGGGCGAGCCCGGCCAGCTTGTGCGCCGGCTCGGCTTAAAATCCGGGATGACAGTCGCGGACATCGGCGCGGGCAGCGGTTACTACGTCGTCCGGCTGTCGCCAATCGTCGGCGCGAGCGGTCGCATCCTCGCGGAAGACGTAAAATCCGAATACCTGCAGGCCTTGCGCATGCGGGTCCGCGATCTCGGCTTGCGCAATGTCACGATCATTTCCGGCGAGCCGCATGACCCGAAATTGCCCGCTGACTCGGCCGATGTTGCGATTCTGGTGCATATGTATCACGAGATCGCGCAGCCGTATGGCCTGATGTACAACCTCGTTCCGGCCCTCAAAGCTGGTGCGCGCGTAGGCATTGTCGACGCGTTTGCGCCAACATCCAAACACGGAACCCCGCCGGATCTCTTGCGCTGCGAGCTGGCGGCGCTCGGGTATCGCGAGATCGGCATCGATCGACTGACGGGCAGCGATGCCTATCTCGCGGTCTTCGCGCCACCGTCCGTGACAAGCCGGACGCGACCGCAAGCGCTGGTCGCGTGCAAAGCGCAGTAGCAGGGCGCTACTTCGTAGGGCGGGTTAGCGGCCGAAATCGGCGCTTGCCGATTTCGGCCGCGTAACCCGCCGGCGAGGCTGGAGGCGCTCTCCGAACTCGCCCGCAAACGCCGCCGTCGAGCAAGTTGATGGTAAAAAAACCAGCAACCACAAGCCACCCATGCGCGCCGATAGTTTGGCATGTGTAACTCTTGGCATCGGACTCAGAGGCGAGTTGGCGGCGGATTACGCGCCGTCCGCCTTCGGCGGATCAGCGCTAATCCGCCCTACGTTATCCGGGCTTGCGATGTCGCGAGAGGCATCGACTCGGTTCAACCCGAAGCGCCAAATTAAACTTCGTTCATGCGCCTTTTGGGTATACTTTCGACCAATTGCTCCTCCACATCGCACGGGTCCGCCGCGAGTTGCAATAAATGACTACACGGTGCATTGGTCTCGTCAAGCGATCACTTCTCAAAGCAGCAAGGCCGTAGCTTTCGCGGCGATATTGCTTTTCGGCAATCCTTCGATTTCAGCGGCGCAACAGGCGGATGAGGCGAGCGAACTAAACAAGAAAGTCATCGAGCTTTACAACGCCGGACGGTACGCGGACGCCATTCCCATCGCGCAGCAGGCGTTGGCTATTCGCGAGAAGGCGCTCGGTCGCGATCATCCCTATGTCGCGGCGGCGCTTAACAATCTGGCTTTGCTCTATGACAGCCAAGGCCGCTACGCCGACGCCGAGCCGCTGTACCAGCGTTCGTTGGCAATTAAAGAAAAGGCGCTGGGGCGTGATCATCCCGATGTCGCGCTATCGCTGAACAATCTGGCTTTCCTCTATGTCAACCAAGGCCGTTACGCCGACGCCGAGCCGCTCTATCAGCGTTCGTTTGCCATTCGGGAAAAGGCGCTCGGGCGCGATCATCCCGATGTCGCAACATCTCTGAACAATCTGGCTGGGCTCTATGCCAACCAAGGCCGCTACGCCGACGCCGAGCCGCTGTACCAACGTTCGTTGGCCATTCGAGAAAAGGCGCTAGGGCGCGATCATCCCGATGTCGCGCAATCGCTGAGCAATCTGGCTGTCCTGTATTTCAACCAAGGCCGCTACGCCGACGCTGAGCCGCTGTACCAGCACTCGTTGGCCATTCGGGAAAAGGCGCTCGGGCGCGAGCATCCCGCTGTCGCAATGGCGCTGAACAATCTGGCTTTGCTCTATGCAGCCAAGGCCGCTACGCCGACGCCGAGCCGCTGTACCAGCGTTCGTTGGCCATTTTGGAAAAGGCGCTCGGGCGCGATCATCCGGATGTCGCAACGGCGCTGAACAATCTGGCTGGGCTGTATCGCGGCCAAGGCCACTACGCCGACGCCGAGCCGCTGTACCAGCGTTCGTTGGCCATTTACGAAAAGGCACTCGGGCGCGATCATCGCGATGTCGCGCGGGCGCTGAACAATCTGGCTTTGCTGTATAAGAGCCAAGGCCGCTACGCCGACGCCGAGCCGCTGTACCAGCGTTCGTTGGCCATTTACGAGAAGGCGCTCGGGCGCGATCATCCCGATGTCGCAACGGCGCTGAACAATCTGGCTTATCTGTACCTAAAACAAGCGCGCTATGCGGATGCCTTGCCCATTGTCCGGCGAACCATGGCACAGGGCACTGCGAATAAGGTTGTTGCATTTGCGGTGCTCTTTGCGTCACAGGGGCACAGTCTGGTCAGTGCTGCACAAGTCCTGACGGACAGCTACGAAATCGTCCAGCGCGCTTCATCCTCCGCAGCCGCCAATGCGGTATCCAAGCTGGCGGCGCGATTTGCCGCCGGCAGCGGCGAACTGGCGCAACTCGTTCGCAACGATCAGGACCTCACCGCCGAAGCGGAGAGCCTGGACAAAGCGGTGGTTGCCTTTGTCTCCAAGCCGCCGGCGCAGCGCTTTGCGCAAGCCGAGGACGAAATTCGCGGGCGCATCGCGGTGGTCAAGGCGGAGCGCGAGAAGCTCAGCCAAATCTTCGATCAGCGCTTTCCCGACTATGTCGCGCTATCGCGGCCGCAGCCGGTATCGTTGCAGGAGACGCAAGCGCTGCTTGCCAATGATGAAGCCCTGCTGGTGTTCGACTTCGACGCCAAGTCTTATGCCTGGATCATCACCTCGACCGATGCCGGCTGGACGGAGCTGAAGATTTCAGCGAGCGAGCTTGATGCGCAGGTCAGGAACTTGCGCGGGTGGTTGACCGACCCCCGGCAGCGGTTCGATCCTGCCCTGGCCTATAACATCTATCAGGCGACGTTCGCGGCATTTGCCGACAAGATCGCCGGCGCGGAAGCGGCTCACCATCATCGCCAATGGCGCATTGACCAGCCTGCCTCCCGCGCTCCTGGTCACCAAAGACCCGAGCGGCAAGACGCTCAAGGACCTGGACTGGTTGATCCGTTCCCATGCCATCACCGTCCTGCCGTCGGTCGCGAGCCTCAAAGTGCTGCGGGGCAGTTCGCAAATCTCGGCGGCGCGCAAGCCGATGATTGCCTTTGCCGATCCCGTGTTCTCGAAGGCCGCTCGCGCATCGGCGCAGCAACAAGCCGCGCTGGAGAGCATCACGAGCTTTTATCGCGGCACCCAGGTCGATGTTGCCGCGATCGGGGAGCATCTGCCGCAGCTGCCGGGCACCCGCCGGGAAGTCAAGGAAATCGCGGCGGAGCTCAAGGCGCCATCGCAAGACGTAATGCTCGGCCTGGATGCGACCGAGACCGCGGTCAAGCAGGCCAAGCTCGACCAATACCGCATCGTCTATTTCGCCACCCACGGCCTGGTCTCGGGATACCTGGAGGAGTTTGCCAAGAGCAAGGCGGAGCCCGCGCTGGCGCTGAGCATTCCCGCAAAGCCAACCGAGGAAGACGATGGCCTGCTCACCGCGAGCGAGATCGCGCAGCTCAAGCTTGATGCCGACTGGGCGGTGCTCTCCGCCTGCAACACGGCGGCGGAAGAAAAACCCGGAGCGGAAGCGCTCTCCGGCCTGGCGCGCGCCTTCTTCTATGCGGGCGCGCGATCGCTCATTGTCTCGCACTGGAGCGTAAGCGACGAAGCAACGGCAAGGCTGATGGTCGGCACGTTTGCGGCAAGCGCGCGCGATCCAACGCTGTCCCATGCTGAGGCGCTGCAACAATCCATACTCGCGATGATCGACGGGGCAAAATCCGACGCCGAGGCCGATCCCCGGCTATGGGCTGCGTTTGTCGGTCGTGGGAGAGCCGGCAAAGCCCCACTTATAGAGCGCACTAGCAATATCCCATGACTGCACCTCAGACGCTCTTCGACAAGCTCTGGACCGCGCATGAGATCGTCCGTCGCGACGACGGGGAATCGCTGCTCTGGGTGGATCGGCACTACATTCACGAAGGCTCGTTTCAGGCCTTCGCCCAGGTAGAGACGCGGCAGGCGTGCGTGGCCGAGCCGGGACTGACGTTCGCGGTTGCCGACCATTACGTTCCCACCCGCGGATCGCGGCGTGAGATCGGCAACCCCGAGATCGCGCGCATGGTGCGCACGCTCGAGGAGAACACCGCCAGGCATGGCATTGCCCTGTTCGGGATCGATGATCCCCGCCAGGGCATTGTGCATGTGGTCGGTCCGGAGCAAGGACTCACCCTGCCCGGCCTGCTCATTGTCTGCGGCGACAGTCACACTTCCACCCATGGCGCGCTCGGCGCTTTCGCTTTCGGAATCGGCGCCTCGCAAGTCGCCCATGTGCTCATCACGCAGACCATCTGGCAGCGCAAACCCAAACGGATGCGGATCAACATTTCCGGTCGCGTCGTGCCGGGTGTCGGAGCCAAGGACATCGTGCTCGCGATTATTGCGCGCATCGGTATCGGCGGCGGATCGGGTCACGCCATCGAATTTGCCGGCGAGGCGATCCGCGCGCTCTCCATCGAGGGACGGCTGACGCTCTGCAACATGTCGATCGAGGCAGGCGCGCGTTGCGGGTTGGTTGCTCCCGACGATGCGACGTTCAACTACATCAAAGGCCGTCCTTATGCGCCGCAAGGCAGCGCGTTCGATCGCGCGGTCGATGACTGGTCGGCGCTGCGCAGCGATGCGGGCGCGGCCTTCGACCGCGAGCTCGCCCTCGACGCCTCCGGCATCGCGCCATTCGTGACCTGGGGCACCAGTCCCGAGGACGCGCTGCCAATCGATGCCAGCGTTCCCGATCCTGCGCGCGAAGCCGACGCCGCGCGCGCCAGGTATCTGCGCGACGCGCTCGACTACATGGGGATCGCGCCCGGCAGGAAGCTCACCGACATCGCGATCGATCGCGTCTTCATCGGATCCTGCACCAACGCGCGCATCGAAGACCTGCGCGCGGCAGCAGCCGTGCTGGCCGGCCGGATGAGCAAGGTGCCGGGCCTGGTCTCGCCCGGATCGACCAGTGTCAAGCGCCAGGCGCAGGAAGAAGGTCTCGACCGCATCTTTCGCGATGCCGGGCTGGAATGGGGTGAGTCGGGTTGTTCCATGTGCGTCGGCATCAACGGCGACCTCGTCCCCCCCGGAGAGCGTTGCGCCTCGACAACCAACCGCAATTTCCGCGGCCGTCAGGGTCCGCTCGCCCGCACCCACCTGATGTCACCGGCCATGGTTGCGGCGGCAGCCGTGACCGGGCGGCTCTGCGACGTGCGGCCGCTGCTCGCCGGACGCAAGATCTGACGGAGGAAGCGCCGGTGGAAAAGCTCATCCGTGTCATCGGGCCGGCCTGCCCGCTCGATATCGCCAACCTGAACACGGATGCGCTGCTGCCGGCGCGCTTTCTCAAGGTGCCGCGCGCGGCCGGGCTTGGCCAATTTCTGCTGCACGATCTGCGGCGGGATGCCCATGGGCAAGAGCGGCCGGATTTTCCGCTCAACCGGCCGCCCTGGCGCGACGCCCGCATCATTGTGGGTGCGCGCAATTTCGGTTGCGGCTCCTCGCGCAAATCCGCTGTCTATGCGCTCATGGACGCCGGCATTCGCTGCGTCATCGCGCCTTCCTTCGGTGACATCCTTTTCGCAAACGCCGTCCAGAACGGTTTGCTCGCCGCCACTGTTTGCGAGGAAGATGCCTCAACGCTTATGCAAATTCTCAATGATGGGTCTGCTTTGCCGCTGAGTGTCGATCTCGAGCAGCGGACGATCACGTGCGGCAATCGCGTGTTTGCCTTCACAATCGATGATGTGAGCCGCGCGCGGCTGCTCAACGGCTGGGACGATATCGGCCTGACCGAAAACTGCCGCGATCGCATTGCAGCCTTCAAGGCGGACGACCGCCTGCGCCGGGAATGGGCTTATCCCTCCCCCGCTTGCGGGCAGGGCAATCGCATAGTCAAGCGCTCGGCGTGCTCCCGGACGGGCAGCACATCGCCGTCGCGTGCGCAGGAGATTGACTGCGTGATGACAAGCGTTCCGCAACTCCCGGACGGGAAGCACATCGCGGTCGCGAAGCTTGTAGGGGCGGGTTTTAAACCCGCCCCTGTGCCACAGGCTCGTTGCGAGAGAATTGCCGCCATCATCCTTGCCTGAGCGCGGGCATCACGTCCTTGGCGAACCAGGTCAGCTGCTCCTTGAATTCCTTCGGCGCAAGGCCTTCCGCCCAATGGACCATGAAGCTTTCGAGCCCGGGATATTTGTCTGCAATCGAGCGGATGCCGTCGATGACCTGCGCGGGCGGGCCGCAGAACCAGGCCTTCTGCGCCACGCCGTCGCGCAGCGCCGGCACGCGCGCGGGCGCGCCCGGCATGCCCCAGGTTCGCCCGTGCTCATCGGCGTAGCGCACGAAGCCGAATGGAGCGAACCACTTGTAGCGCTCGTCGTGAGCGGGCTCTATCCTGCGGATCGCCTCCTCCTGCGTGTCCGCGAGATAGACACCGGCGCCCCAGATCATGTCTTCTCCGAGCTCTTTGCGGCGGCCGTGCCGGACGCACGCGGCCTGATAGGCGCGCACGACGTCATCGAGAATTTTTTCTCCGTTGAGCGTCACCATTGCCTTGAGATCGTGGCGCGCCATCAGGTCGATGGTCTTGCCGCTCGCAATCGGCATGAAGATGTCGACCGGCAGGTGCTTGGGACGCGGCACCACCGTGATGTCGGCCAATCGATAGCCGCGGTACTCGACCGCCGGCGGGCACTCGTAATATTTTCCCTTGTGCTGGAGGCTTTCCTCATTGAAGCACTTGATCAACAGTTCGAGCTGCTCCTCGAACAGCTCGCGGTTCTTCTGCGCATCAATAAGCGGCGCGCCGAAGGTTTCCACCTCGCGCGTGTGATAGCCGCGGCCTACCCCCATGATGATACGGCCGTCGGTGACGATATCCGCCATGGCATAGTCTTCGGCGAGCCGGATGGGATGCCACATCGGCAGAATATTGAACGCGCAGCCGAACTTGAGCCGCTCGGTCTGGGTGGCAAGCCACAGTCCGAGCTGGATCAGGTTGGGAAAGCATTCGTAGCCCTCGCGCTGGAAATGATGCTCGGCCGTCCACAGCACGTCATAGCCGAGCGCATCCATCGTGCGGGCGATATCCCGCGCGGTCGCGAACACCTCGGAGAGGCGGTTATTGGAATAGCGCCGGTCGTTCGCCGGCGTGCCGGCAAGCCCGATATTGTCGAGCTCGAGCTGGCCGACATAGAGCACGTGGAACTTCTTGATCATGGGCGCCAGTCTAGCCGCGCGCGCAGGCATCGGCTATCGCCATGTGCATGCACCCTGCCGTTTCCGTTGCAAGCCTTTCCAAGACCTATGCCTCCGGCTTTGCGGCGCTCAAGCGCGTCAATCTGGAAATCCGGCGGGGCGAAATATTTGCGCTGCTCGGTCCCAACGGGGCCGGCAAGACCACGCTGATCAACATCATCTGCGGGATCGTTACGCCATCCGCAGGCCGTGTTTGCGTCTGCGGGCACGACATCATCGCGGACTATCGCGCCGCCCGCTCCATGATCGGCCTGGTGCCGCAGGAGCTCCACACCGACGCATTCGAAAGCGTCTGGGGCACCACCAGCTTCAGCCGCGGACTGTTCGGCAAGGCGCCTGATCCTGGTCATATCGCCAAGGTGCTCAAGCAGCTTTCGCTCTGGGACAAGAAGGACAGCAAGATCATGACGCTCTCAGGCGGCATGAAACGCCGCCTCCTGATCGCCAAGGCGCTCTCCCACGAGCCGCAAGTTCTGTTTCTCGATGAGCCGACGGCGGGCGTCGATGTGCGGCTGCGCCAGGACATGTGGCAGCTCGTGCGCGCGCTGCGCGCTTCCGGCGTGACGATCATCCTGACCACCCACTACATCGAGGAAGCCGAGGACATGGCCGACCGGATCGGCGTCATCAATCACGGCGAGCTCATCCTGGTCGAGGACAAGACCGAGCTCATGCGCAAGCTCGGCAAGAAGCAGCTGATCGTCCACCTGCAGAGAAAGCTCGACGCCGTGCCCGGCGAGCTCGCTCCGCATCGCCTCGTGTTGAACGACGGCGGCGGCTCGCTGGTTTACAACTACGACACGCAAGGAGAACGCACAGGCATCACCGCCCTGCTGGCGGATCTGCGCGATGCCGGCATCAGGTTTCGCGACCTCGAGACCAGGCAAAGCTCGCTGGAGGACATTTTTGTCGATCTGGTGAAGCCATGATGGCCATGAACGTCCACGCGGTGCGCGCGATCTATAGCTTTGAGATGGCGAGAACCGGGCGCACGCTGCTCCAAAGCATCGTGGCGCCGGTGATCTCGACCTCGCTTTATTTCGTGGTGTTCGGGGCTGCCATCGGCTCGCGCATCACCGAGATCGAGGGCGTACGCTACGGCGCGTTCATCGTTCCCGGATTGATCATGCTGACCTTGCTCACCCAGAGCGTCATGAACGCATCGTTCGGGATCTACTTTCCGCGCTTCACCGGCACTATTTACGAGCTTCTCTCCGCGCCCGTCTCGTACCTGGAGATCGTGCTCGGCTATGTCGGCGCGGCCGCGACCAAGTCGATCATCCTGGGGTTGATCATCCTGCTCACGGCCGGTTTGTTCGTCCCGCTGCGCATCGCGCATCCGTTCTGGATGATTGCCTTCCTGCTGCTCACGGCCGTGACGTTCAGCCTGCTCGGCTTCATTATCGGCATCGTCGCCGATGGCTTCGAGCGGTTGCAAATCGTGCCGCTCCTGGTCATTACGCCGCTTACGTTTCTCGGCGGCAGCTTCTACTCCATCAGCGTGCTTCCCCCGGCCTGGCAGACCGTGACGCTGTTCAATCCGGTCGTGTATCTCGTCAGCGGGTTCCGCTGGAGCTTCTTCGAGGTCGCCGATGTGAACGTGGCCGTCAGCCTTGCGATGGTGGTGATGTTCCTGACCGGCTGCCTCGCGGCCATAGGATGGATCTTCAAAACGGGGTATCGTCTGAAGAATTAAAGTATGTTTCGGTCAAATGGGCTCAGAACTGGCAGCACACCCGGTCTGCTCGCTCTCCCCGTTCTTAACGGGGAGAGCGGGGTGAGGGGCAAACCCCGATATCGATGCAGTTCGCCCCTCACCCCCGCAAGCGGGGAGAGGGGGCCATCGAGTCTGCGGCGCGATCATGCTTCAACTTCACTGCGATCTGGTTTTTAGTGCGGCGTCATCAGACCGAACATGCCGGCGCCAGTATCACGCCGCCAGCGCTTTGAACGCGGCTTTGGGATTGCGCGCGACAATCGTGAGCAGCGAGCGTGCGGCCGGATCGGGAAGCACGCGACCCTGCTCCCAGTTCCGCAGCGTCGAGAGCGGAATCCGCAATGCACGGGCGAACTCGGCTTGGGTCATACCCAGCCGCTTGCGCAGCACATGTGGAGGAATGACCGGAGCAAAGCCGGCGAGCGGGCGCGCTGGATCCTGCCCGTCCTCGATCATGTGACGTCGAATGTCGGCTTCGGTCGTCGCATCGATCCTGGCGCGGTCGATGCGCGGCTTCACTCGCCGGATGCGCTCCAACGTTCGACGAACGAGTGCCATAGCATGCGTTCCTTCCTGGTGGCGCGCCGCGCCGAAATGATCCGCCGGACATCGCCGCGATTGGTGTAGACAACGAAAAGAATATCCCGTCAACGATTTGTTAGGGCGGGTTCATGGCCGGCAACCACATCGGCGGCCGCGAAATCCAAAGTCTGGCGCCAGTGCCTTCGGATCAGCCGAGTTCGACGGCGCCCGCAGCGGCGCCTATGATAGAGTGCCATGCCCGCAATAAAGTTTGACGGCCGCATTCTGTTTCTGTGCGCTGATCCGCGCCGGATCGATGCGCAGCTTGCCGGTGCCGACCTCGATCTTGCCCAGGCAGGTCCGCTGCGCGATGACGTATCGACCGACGAAATCACCCCGGTCGCGGCTTGCCTCTATTATGACGACCGGCTTGCTCGCTATCCCTATACCGGATTCAAGGCTCAGGACGCGCGCCCGATCGGTGTCGATGCGGTGCGCAACGGCGGCTTCGCCGTCACCGTGGCCGGAAGCCGCTACGGCAAGGGCTCCTCGCGCGAGCACAGCCCCGCGGCGGAGAAGGCCGCCGGCATCCGTCTGATCATTGCCAAGAGCTTCGAGCGCATCTACCGCCAGAATGCCGACAACCTCGGCCTGCTCACCTCGACTGATTTCGGGCTGATCGAGCGCATCCGCCGCGGCGAGGCAATCGACATCGAGGAGATTGTCGCCGCGCGCGATGCGGTCACCGCCGCCATCCTGCGCAGCGGCGGTTTGCTGCGATATGGCCGGGCGCATCTGCGCGACGCGTCCGAACACGACCCGAGCGGGCAACGCCCGCAGACCTATTTCGAGAAGATCCTGGCACGCCACGCCGTGCGGGTGCCGGACGGCGATTCATCCCTTAAACCGGGAACCGGCGCTTTCGTCCGCGCCGACTGGCGTTTTATCCACGAATATTTCACCGGCATGTGCGCTGCGATCCTGCATGCGACCTTCGGCCGGCCGGTAGCGATGCATGACCCCGCAAGCATCATCGCGTTTGAGGATCATCTCTCCTATTCCCATCGCAGCGCGCTCCACCGGGAGCCAGCGCTGCGGGACGCGGTGAAGAGTTTGTCGGATGCACATCGCGCGTTCGTCGAGCTTTATTGGTTGCGGCGTCACGGTTATCTACCAGCGGGCGAGGGCTCGGAAGGGATCTGTCACGCCGTTATGACCGAGCACTACGCGCTGCCGGGTCAGCTCGTCGCCGGGACCGATTCGCACACGCCGCATATCGGTGCCGTGGGCGCTCTCGCCTTCGGCGTCGGGACGACCGATATGGCCAATGCCATGGTCGCCGGCGCCGTCCGCATCACCGTGCCATTCGTGCTGCGTGTGGACCTGCATGGTTGCCTGCCGCGCGGTATTACTGCCAAAGACATCGTGCTGCATCTATTGGCGTTGCCTGCGATCAAGGCGGGCGCCGGCGTTGGCAAGGTGTTCGAGTTTACCGGCTCCGCGCTTCCTGATCTCGCCACCGATGAACGCGCGACGCTCACCAACATGACGGCGGAACTGGGCGGCTTCACCGGTATCATTGCGCCTGACGCCGAGACCGTTCGCTTCCTGCGCGAGCGGCGCGGCATCGACCTGAAGCTCGAACCCTGGATGCGCAGCGACGAGGGTGCTGCCTACTGCGATGCGATCGAGGTTGACTGCGCTGCCATTGCTCCCATGGTCGCGGCGCCGGGCGATCCCGGCAACGGCATTGCGCTTCCCGATCTGAAAGATCGGCCCAGGATCGACATCGCCTATGGCGGCTCATGCACGGCGGGCAAGCGCGAGGATTTCGACCGCTATCACGAGGTTCTGGCCTGGGCTGCGCAGAACGGACGCAAAGTGGCGCCCCATGTGCAGCTGTTCCTGCAGTTCGGCACCATTGCGGTGCGCGATTATTGCATCGACAAGGGGTATCTCGACGCCTTGGCGCGGGTCGGGGCGGAGCTGTTGCAGCCGGCTTGCGGGGCCTGCGCCAATTGCGGGCCGGGCGCCTCCACCAATGCCGATCAGACCACCGTGAGCGCGATCAACCGCAACTTTCCCGGGCGATCCGGACCGGGAAAGGTATGGCTCGCAAGCCCGCCGACCGTGGCAGCGAGCGCCATTGCCGGGGAGCTTTGCTCGTTCGATGAACTGCGAGAACGGATCAATGGAGGAATGACATGAACATCGTGATTGTCGGCGCGGGCAACGTCGGGCGGGCGCTTGCCACGGGTTGGACGCGGGCCGGACACAAGATCACGCTTGCAGTGCGCGATCCTGCCAGCAGCAAGGCGGGTGAGTTGAAGCAGCAGGGGTTCTCGGTGCTCGCGACCAACGAAGCGGCGCCCGCGGCGGGAGAGGTGATTGTGCTCGCGGTACCATGGAGCGCGCTCGCCAGCGCCGTGAAGAGTCTCGGCTCGCTTGCGGGCAAGATCGTCATTGATGCCATCAATCCATTGACCCCTGACCGGTCGCTCGCTCTCGGGCACAATGATTCCGCCGGCGAGACGGTGGCGCGGCTTGCGCCCGGCGCGCGCGTCGTGAAGGCCTTCAACACCACCGGCGCCAATAACATGGCGGACGCCCGCTACAGCGGCGGCAAGCTGCTCATGCTGGTCGCGGGCGACGACCAGCATGCAAAACAGACCACAATGACGCTTGCGAGTGATCTTGGCTTCGAGGCCGTCGACGCTGGTCCGCTCGCCATGAGCCGCTATCTCGAACCCATGGCGATGGTGTGGATCAGGCTTGCGCTGGTCCAGCAGCTCGGCCGCAATTTCGGCTTCGCCTTGCTGCGCCGGTGATGGTGGCTGTGCGCGTTCCCTCGCGTTCGCTCGCGCTGCTTGCCTTGCTGGTGATCGCTGCGCCGGCCGCGGCAGCGGATTACCCGGCAAGGCCGATCCGGGCGATCGCATCGCAGGGACCCGGCGGGCTGAGCGACATCTGGATGCGGGCGCTCGCCGAGGAGCTCGGCCCGCTGCTCGGGCAGAGCGTCGTGGTCGAGGATCGCATGGGGGCGGCAGGCTCGATCGGCGCGCGCGCCTGCGCTGACGCGCCGCCCGACGGCTACACCATCTGCATCCTTCCGGCCGAGGCCATGGTCATCAATCCCGTTATCTCGCCCATTGCGGGATTTGATCCCAGAGCGAGTCTCGCTCCCATCACCAAGGCTTTCATCCTCACGCAAGTGTTTGCGGTGAACGCGTCGTTGCACGCGAAGTCCTTCGAGCAGCTCGCAGCCGCGGCGAGAGCGAGGCCAAAGTCGTTGAGCTACATGGCGCCCTCGCTCTCGAAGGTCGCGTTCATGGAGGAGTTCAACCGCAGGCACGGCACCGACTTCGTGCGCGTGCCGTTCAAGGGCGGCGGAGACGCCGTCAACAGCATGCTCACGGGCACAACCGCGATCGCGATCTTCGGCATCGGCAATCTGATCCAATTCATCCGTAACGGAGAAATCATCGGGCTCGCGGTCGACGGCGATAAGCGCTCGCCGCTCGCTCCCGACATCCCGACCTTCAGGGAGATTGGTTACACGCAGCACCTGATGGCGAGCTTCTTCGGCATCTATGCGCCGGCCGCCACCCCCAAGCCGATCATCGCGAAGCTCAACCGCGCCGTCATCGAGGTTGCCTCTCAGGCGCAGTTTCAGGAGAGGCACATGACCAGCCGCGGTCTCGACCCGGTGCTCAATTCAGCGGATGACTTCGCGCAGGAGCTCGAGGCCGATCGCGCCGAAGGCCTGGCCGTGGTGAAAGCGTCGGGACTTTATCCGGACATAAAGTAGCCCGCGTTGAGCGCAGCGAAACGCGGGACCGCCCCGGATTTCGCGGAGCCTGTCATCGGGCGGCGCTTCGCGCCGACCCGTTGGCTCATCCGGGCTACGCAAGGCCCTTCACAGTCGCGCTGCCTTGAATGTGTCGCAACTCTCGACGGTGCCGGATTTGAGCCCGTTCATGAACCAGCGCGTGCGTTGCGCCGACGAGCCGTGGGTAAAGGCATCGGGCACGACATAGCCCTGGCTCTGCCGCTGCAGCCGGTCATCCCCGATGGCGGATGCGGTCTGCATCGCTGCTTCCACGTCGCCGGGTTCAATGAACTGCCATTGCTGCTGCGACCGGTTTGCCCAAACCCCGGCAAGGCAGTCGGCCTGCAGTTCCACCCGGACCTGGAGCTGGTTGGCCTCCGCCTTATCCATGCTCTGCTGCATTTGTTGAACCTGGGGCAGTATCCCCAACAGATTCTGCACGTGATGTCCGACCTCGTGGGTGATCACGTAAGCCTGCGAGAACTGGCAGGTCTTGCTGCCGGCGTCGCATGCCGCAAAGCGGCGCTCGAGATCGCGAAAGAAGGAGGTATCGAGATAGACCTTGCGATCGAGGGGGCAGTAGAACGGACCCATGGCTGATTGCGCGAATCCGCAGCCGGAACGGGTGGCGCCGGAAAACATGACCAGGGTCGGCGGCTCATACGTCCGCCCCGCCGCCGCGAAAATTTTTCCCCACTGCGCCTCCGTGCTGCCGAGCACAGCCGATACGAATTCCTTCATCTGGTCGGAGGGACCTTGCGTGTCCGGCGTGTCGGGTGTCTGCTGCTGCGTTCTGTCGCCGCCGGTCAAAATATCGGTGCCCTCGATCAACAGCCGCGGGTCGATGCCGAGGAACCATCCGACCAGGGCAACCACGATGAGGGTACCAACGCCGATCCCGCCGCGGCCTCCGGGAATGCGGATAGCGCCACCGCCGGAATCCATGCCGCCGCGCCGGTCGTCCACATTCTCGCTTCTGGGCAACTGATCGAGCCGCATATCGAGTCTCCATTTTCAAACGCGCGCAGACTTTCGCGTATTGTTGCACTTTTCTCGTATGGCGGGCTACACCCTGAATACCCATGGCAATACTCACAACGCTGCGCATTGGTTGCAAACTTGCGTCGGCAGTCGTTCTGGTTCTGACGCTGGCGCAGGAAGCGCGTGCGGCTGGCGTCGCGGATTTCTATTCCGGCCGCACGCTCACGGTGCTGGTCGGACACAGCGTCGGCGGGGGCTACGATCTTTATGCGCGCATGCTTGGGCGTTTTCTGGGCGGGCATATTCCCGGGCAGCCCGGTGTCGTCGTGCAGAACATGCCCGGCGCCGGCGGTCTGCGCGTCACCAATTATCTTTATTCGGTCGCGCCGAAGGACGGCAGCGTCATCGCGACCTTCTCGCGCAGCATTCCCATCCTTCCCCTGCTCGCGCCGCCCGCGAGCTTCGATGCGACAAAATTGAGCTGGCTGGGCAGCATGTCCGGCGACACCAGCCTGTGTCTCACCAGCGGCAAATCACCGATCAGGACATGGCAAGACATGCTGAGCAAACCCGTGGTGATGGGCGGGCAATCATTCGGCGCCGATTCCGACATCTATGCGCGCCTCTACAGGAACGTGCTCCATGCGCAGATCAAGCTCGTCTCCGGATATCCGGGAACGAACGACATCACGCTTGCCATGGAGCGCGGCGAGGTCGACGGCATCTGTGGACTCTCCTGGGGCACGCTCAAAATTGCGCATCCGGGCTGGTTGCGAGACGGCAGCGTGAATTTTTTGTTGCAAGCTGCGTTGAAAAAAGATCCCGAGCTCCCCGACGTGCCGCTGGCGCTTGATATCATCGATGATCCCGAGCAGAAGCAGATCCTGTATTTGCATTTCGCGCCGCAAGCGATGGGACGGCCGTTTGCTGCTCCGCCCGGCATTCCGGCGGAACGCAAAGCCGCACTCGTGCAAGCATTCGATGATACGATGCAGGATGGCGAATTTCGCGCGCAGGCAGCGCGCGAAAAGATGGAGATCGATCCGATGGCAGGCCGCGAGATCGATGCGCTGCTCAATCGGCTGTATGCAACACCCGCCGCCGTGATCGCCAATGCCGCCAAGGCGATTTCGGACTGAAGTAATGCTGCAGGTTGGGTCGAGCGCTGCGCGAGATCCAACGCGCTCTCCCAGAGGTCGTTATGCCCCGCGGCGGGGCATCAAGTAATTTCCTGCTGGTGAGGGTAGGGGAGGGCGGGAGCGTGCCACAATCCCCGAATTTATGTCAGCTTTCAGAGTATCCCGGTGGTAAATGGGTTGCCGGCGGAGGAGGTCCAGGTACAAATTGACCCTGAGCAGAAATTGTCCCCAAGAGGCAAAACCGCTGATGCCCCTCGGGTATGTTTACCTGGGAGAGGGGCCTCGCGTCTCTGGCTGAACGACGTTAAATTGTGCTAGGGGGAGAGTTGTGATGAGCGATCTGGCTCGGATAGAAATTGACCGCGACGTTGCTGAAGCGGCCGCACGGCGGGCCGCAGAAGAAGGTTTGAGCGTTACAGTCTACGTCTCTCTACTGTTGCGCAGGAGCTTCGAGCGGAGTCCGGGCGAGGAAAGCATTCTTGTCTACGATCATGTCCAGGAAGGTAACGATTTCCAAATCAATCGCGAGCCTGACGAAGACGATGAGAGCTATGCTCGCCGCTCGGAGCTCTATGATAGCCTCTTCGGTCGCCGTGGTTGATGCTTCGTCGAGGTGATTACGTTCTCTGCAATTTTCCCTTTCGCAAATCTATCGGGCCTGGGCCGTCGCCCCATATCGTGTTGTGCGCTGCGACTGGCCGCGTACGTCATGTAAGCTTTGCAATCGTCTTCTACACCACTTCCCAAACCGGTTACCAAGGCGCGCGGCGTCCGCGTCAGTATCTGTTCGTAAGCCACGCGAGGGCGATTGAACTGGGTCAGAAGACCGCGTTTCATGTCGATGCGAGCCGGATCGCACGTTTGCCTCTCTCACCGGAATATTTCCCTGAGATGACTGGAAATGTAATTCCGGTACGTGGACGCGATGCAGAGTTCGTGACAAAAGTCGAGGAACATCTGAGGGAACTGGTGGCCATCGGCTTTGAAATTGCCAAAGTCGATGCAGTCGCGCGCCGACCGAAATAACTCATTGAGTTTATGGTCGCTATCGAGTGGACTGTGGACCTGGATGGGCTCGCGGCTTACAGCGTCTTGATCGAGATTGACCCAAAGCGGAACTAGATGAGGCCGTTAACTAGTAAGGGCCTATAGCGTTCCGACCTTGCTACTCGATTATCTCGTCAGCAGCCACCTGCAGAGTCAGCGGTACTGTGAGGCCGAGCGTCTTGGCGGTCTTGAGATTGATGACCAGCTCGAACTTGGTCGGCTGCAGCACCGGCAGGTCGGCGGGTTTCTCGCCCTTGAGAACGCGGCCGGTGTAGAGGCCGATCTGGCGATACATGTCCGGAATGCTGGCGCCATAGCTTATCAGGCCGCCGGCCTTGACGGCCTCGCGTTGAAAATAAATTGTGGGCACCGCATCACGAGCTGCCAGCGCGATAAGTTGATCGCGTCGGCTGTTGAAGAATACATCGTTTCCGACCAGGAGTGCCTTCGCCTGCTGTTGGATGAGCGTCGCGAAGGCCGTGACAAGGCCGTTCTCGGTGGACGCCTCCAGGACGAGAATCCGCTGCCCGACGGCGCGCGCCGCTTCCTGCACATCTTTCACATCGGTGGCGTTTTCGGGAGTCGTTGGGTTTGTTAGCGCCGCAACCAACGCGGCTGTTGGTAGCAGCTCACGGACCAACCCGAGCCGCTTTGCCAGCAGGGTCCCACTGAGCAGGCTCATCCCTGTGGCGTTGCCACCCGGCCGATTGAGACTTGCGACCAGACCGACTTTGACCGGGTCATCGCCGGTGGTGAAGACGATCGGGATGGTTGTGGTCGCAGCTTCGGCCGCGCGTGCCGAGGAGGTGCCGCCGACCGCAGCGATCACGGCTACCTGTCTGCGAACCAAATCAGCCGCCAGCGCCGGCAGTCGATCAATTTGATTGTCCGCCCAGCGATATTCGATCGTAGCATTTTGGCCCTCGACGTAGCCGCTTTCATTCAGGCCTCGGCGGAATGCATCGATCAGGTACCCATAGGTGTCACGTGATGATATGGCGAGAAACCCGATCACCGGCACCGCCGGCTGCTGCGCACGCGCGGCGAGCGGCCATGCGGCCGCCGCGCCGCCGAGAAGCGTGATGAACTCTCGTCGTCATTTGCCCCCACCGGTTCGAGGACCGTACCGGCATCCTACCCAAATTGGCGTATGGCGGTCAGGGGGTCTGTGAGCTACTTCGCGGTGCGCCGTAAAGACCCACGGAAGGTCGGCTTGTGGCACAGAGCGGCGAAGCATCGCAATGCGTAAACTTGGTAGCGATCGGGGAACAGCGGACATACCAGAGGCAACATAAAACGCTGCGCATTCTGGCTCATGTTGTCTTGCGGTCACTGCGCCTGTCGCGAAAGATGCGGACCGCTCCGTCCAGTCCAGGTCAGCCTAACAACTCCGCCTTGCCGCACGGATTGAACCGCATGCGGCACAAGTGCGACCAGACAAGTACCGGCGGCATGGCGCAGGGATGGATACACAATTCCGCAATGTTCTGCCGCGCGAACGGAGTCGGCGAAAAGGTTTCCTGTTTTGCAACTTTTGGCAGGATTGTATTGAGGAATGCCGGCCTTGGCCTTGCCCTGCGCATATCAACGAAATTTAGGAAGAAACAGGCTCGCGCAGGCGCGCCGTGGCAAGCAGGCGAACCGTGCGCTGCTGCGCGATCCTCCTGACGTAATCGGTGATATTCAGCGCCTTATCCAGACCTTGTTGTCGTGAAAGGCGGCGCCGCCGTAAGGCGCGATCGGGTCGGCCCCGGTAAGCGTGTTGATCCCCCGGCCGTCCCGGTAGGCCGCGTTCGGCCAGACTGATTCCGCTATCAGAACGCCCGGGCGCACGCCTTCTAACAGCCGTGCGTGCAGCCTGACCTCGCCGCGGCGATTGCCGAGCACGATCTCGGCCCCGTCGGCGATGCCGAGCGCGGCCGCATCATCGGGATGAATCATCACTTCCGGCCGGCCGTGCCGGGCGCGCGATGTCGGCATCTCGGTGAAAGTCGAGTTGAGGAACTCGCGCGCAGGCGAAGTCGCGAGCCGGAACGGATGCTCGGCGTCGGCCTCCTCGATGACATCCCAATGGTCCGGCAGCGCGGGCATCTTCTCGACCGGACCAGCGCGCCAGGGACTGCGGAACGGAACGTTGCGCCAGTCCGGTTTGAATCTGAATTTGCCGTCCGGCCAGGCAAAGCCGCGCAGGTAATGGGCGGCCTCGAAATCCGGCTGACAATCGATCCACTTCTTCCCTTCAAGCTCCGCGAGCGTGCCCCAGCCGGAATGGCGCAAGGTCCAGTCGATCAGATCGCGCGCGCTCATCGCAAAGCCGGGATGTTTTGCACCCACCCTGGCGGCGAGCGCGCAGATTACCTCGTGATTGGAGCGGCATTCACCCGGCGGCTCGACCAGCTTCGGCCCGAGCAGAATGTGCTGATGACCGCCGCCCTGATAGATGTCGTCGTGCTCGAGGAACATGGTCGCCGGCAGCACCACGTCTGCCATGCGCGCGGTTTCGGTGAGGAACTGCTCGTGCACGCAGACGAAGAGATCGTCGCGCGCGAAGCCGCGCTTCACCCGCTCTTGGTCGGGCGCAACCGAAACGGGATTGGTGTTCTGAATGAACAGCGCCGTGATCGGCGGCCCGCCAGCAAGCGCATCATCGTCCCCGCAAAGGATAGCGCCGATGCGCGATTGATCGAGCACACGCACCGTGCGGTCGCGCACGTCGAGCCCTTCGATCATCGTGCGGTTCCAGTGATAGATATCCGCATTGTTGTGGAAGGCGCCGCCGCCTTCGTAGCGCCAGGCGCCGGTCACCGCGGGGATGGCGCTCGCCGCATGCATGTTGGCGGCTCCGTTGCGCGAGCGGCAAAACCCGTAGCCCAGCCGAAAGAACGCGCGCTTGCGCTCGCCCACGAGGCGCGCGAACGCCTCGATGGTCTCGGCCGGGCAGCCGGTGATGGCCGCCGCCCAGGCCGGATCGCGCGCGCGCAAGTGCGCTGCGAGCTCGCGCGGAGCGTCCGTGTAGCGCTCGAGATAATCCCAGTCAGCCTTGCCGTCGCGAAACAGGCAATGCATGACGGCGCAGGCGAGTGCCCCATCGGTGCCGGGACGAATGAGCACCGGCAGATCCGCCTGCGCCATGGTGCCGTTCATATAGATGTCGACCGCGACGATCTTGGCTCCACGCGTTTTGCGCGCGCGCACGGCATGCGTCATCACGTTGACCTGGGTATTGACCGCGTTGGTGCCCCAGATCACCACCAGGTCCGACTTGGCCATCTCGCGCGGGTCGGGCCCCGCGATGCGGCCCACGCCAGCGGCAAAACCGCTAAAGGCAGGATTGACGCAGATGGTGGAATGAAAGCCGGAATATTTCTTGGCGTGGCGCAGGCGATGGATGCCGTCGCGCATCACAAGGCCCATGGTGCCGGCATAATAATAGGGCCAGATCGCCTGCGCGCCGTGGCGCTCTTCCTCGTGCAGGAGCTTTTCTGCGACAAGATCCAGCGCCGCGTCCCAGGAGACCGATGAAAATTCCCCCGATCCCTTCGGCCCGCTGCGGATCAGAGGCTTGGTCAGACGCTCCGGGTGATGGAGGCGTTCGGCATAGCGCGCGACCTTGGCGCAGATCACTCCCGCGGTGTAGCTGTTGTCCTTGGCGCCACGCACGCGGCCTATGGTGCGCTCGTCCAGGAGCTCGACTTCGAGCGCGCAGGTGGAAGGACAATCGTGCGGACAGGCGGAGGCGCCGATGCGCACCCGCGCCGCGATGTCGCGCACCATCTTGTTCATGCGGCGCTTATAGCAGATGCCTCCGCAGCCCGTCATCGTCCGCGCAAGCGGACGACCCAGTACACATCAAAAGTTGAAAATTGATCGTGGCTTTGCCAAGTCGGCTATTCGCCAATTACTGGGTACCCCGCTTTCGCGGGGCATGACGACGGAAGAGTCACACCATGCGCTCCGCAAGCTCCGTCATGCTGCGCACCACGATGTCAGGCTGATGCGGCGTCATTCCAAATGGGCGCTGGCGGCGATTGACGAACGCGGTGCGCATGCCCGCGGACTTCGCGCCGATGCAGTCGAAGACGTGATTGGCGACGAACAGCACGTTATCCACGGGCACGCTCATCATCTCGGCCGCCTTGCGATAGGTCGCGACATGGGGCTTGAAGGCACCTGCCTCCGCGACTGAAATCAGCCGGTCGAAGGCGAGGCCGTGATATTGCCGCGCGGCTTCCAGCATGTCGGGGTCGCCGTTCGAGAGGACCACGAGCTTGTAGCGGGTGCGAAGACGGGCAAGCGCTGCCGGCACTTCCGGAAAGGGACGCAGCCGCTCGATGGCGGCGACCAGAGATCGCACTTCTTCCATGCTGTAGGGAATGCCCGCGCGTTCGAGCACGAAGGCAACGGATTGCTGGCCGATCTCACGATAGGAGGTGTGCTTGCGCCCAAGCAGCGCGTCGATCATGGAATTTTCGAAATGGGTTCGGCGCCACCAGGTGACGAAAGCATTCGGACTGCCCTGCCACCCTTTGCTCGCGAGCAAGGGACGGGCGGCCTCCACCAGACCGGACTGCATGTCCACCACCGTGCCGTACTGGTCGAACATGCAGACCGTGATGGATTGTTTGAGATCGTCAAGTTTGCTCATGGCGCGATTTTAGCGCCGATACCGTTGCCTTCGCAGTCGTGAAAATGGAACGCGAGTGAAACCGGTCGCAATGCGACGGCTACTCGGCGCGCGTCGTCAAGGATCCTGGGACAGCCCTGCTTTTCGGTTCGGCAGGTGGATCAGCGCGGTTGGCGTGGGCCTCTGCCGAGCAGAAAGTCGACAAATCCGCGGGGAAATTCCGCTTGTGGCGTCGTGCGCCCGGAGCGCAGCTCGCCCGCGGCGTTGAGCGCAAGGGGCCGACGCACTCTGGGCGGGGAATACCGGCCGGCGTTTATGCCGGCGCTCGCGCGAACAGTCGCGAGCCGAACGAGTCGAGCGGATGGTCCAAGCGAGATGCCAGTCATAATGCTCCCCCCAGGGTCAAGACGAACCTCGACGCGAGCCGGCGCTTTTCCCCGGTCAGATGGACTGACCGCGCCGGCCATTAACCGATCACTCAAGATGAAGGTGAAAGTTAGTCTTTTTTTCTTTCCAATTCGCAAACGCACCAAATTTGCAAACCGTGTGGTTTTCCGGCACGCGCCGGCTTAGGCAATAATGTCCGGCGTGAGCTGGTCCTCGATATAGGAGATGCGGTCGCGCAGGTGGAGCTTGCGTTTCTTGAGCCGCTGGACCTGCAACTGATCCGAGCCGGGGGTGTGCTGCAAGGCCGAGATTGCGGTGTCGAGGTCGCGATGCTCCTGCTGCAGCCGCGCCAGCTGCTCCTGCAACTCACGCTCTTCCTCTTTGGTCATAGACTACCGGCGGTTGAGACGGCGTCCAGTGTAATGGCCAAAAGTATCGCTTTTTGTCGGATTTCGTTCAAGGCGGCTGGTCGGCGTGCAATTAAGCAAAGCGGGGATTGTTGCATTGCAACATCAAATGACCTTCGTATCCCACCCATTCGTATGTTATAGTTTTGTGTCAGGTTCAGTCTGGCAAAGGAGAACTCCATAACATGTCCATTGAAGCCCATCTTGCGGAACTCGAAAGACGGCATCGGGCGCTTGAGGCAGAAATCAATGACGCCCGGGCTCATCCCTCGGTCGATGATCTTGAGATCGTGGAATTAAAGCGTCGCAAGTTGTTGGTGAAGGACCAAATCGCGCGTCTGCAGATGGAAACCGCTCTCCACTAAGACGTTGCGGGACTGAAGGAGCAATAGACGTCGCGGCCCGGCCAATGCTCCACCGCGTAGGAGGTGGAGCGGTCGGGCGTGCAATGAAGTGAAAGAAATGCGTTCCGGATTGCGCGCCGCAACCATTGCTGCGGCAAGAGTAGTTATTGTTGCCGGCGCGGTGGCGCCGTTTTTTATTTCTGCGCCAGCGCCGGCCGACGATTATCCCGCGCGCACCATCACGCTTGTGGTGCCCTATCCTCCCGGCGGCGGCGTCGACGCCATGGCCCGCGTCGTTGCCGACAAGCTTTCGGGCGCGCTCGGCCAGCAGGTGGTCGTGGACAATCGCGCCGGCGCCTCGGGCCTGACCGGCACGCGCTCTTTCATCAAGAGCCCACCCGACGGCTATACCCTTTTCCTCGGACATACCGGATCGATCTGCATCAACCCGAGCCTTTATCGCAATGCCGGGTTCGATCCGCGACGCGACTTCGCTCCTGTCGGACTCGTTGCGTCCATGCCTGTTGCGTTGCTCGCACATCCGTCCTTCCCGGGCGCCACGGTGCGCGATGTCGTGACGGTGGCGAACAGAGAGGCCGGCGGTTTCAACATCGGTACGTCAGCGGTGGGCACCGGGAGCTATCTTTCCGCCGAGCTGTTCAAGGCCACCACCGGCATCGAGGCGGTGATCATTCCCTACAAGGGAACGGCCCAGCTCATGAATGACCTCGTTGGCAACCAGGTGCCGGTTGCATTCGGGGTGTTGCCGCCGGCACTGGGTAATCTGCAGGCCGGCACGCTGCGCGCCATCGCGGTCTTGAGCCCCACGCGCTTTAGCCTTTTGCCGCAGGTGCCGACCGCGGCCGAATCCGGCCTGCCCGGATTTGAATCCGTTCTTCACTACGGGCTGCTTGCGCCTGCGGGCACGCCGCGCGCGATCATCGAGCGACTCAATGCGGCACTGCGCGGCAGCGTCGAGACCGCGGAGGTGAAGGCGCGCATTGTGGCCGAAGGGGGTGATCCGCTCACCTCGACCCCCGACGAATACGCCAACGACATTGACAGCGAAGAGGCGAAGTGGGGCACACTGGTACGCAAGCTCAATCTCCAAGCCGACTGATGCTGGCCTAATCCCTCCCCCTGAAAGGCAGGGCAATCGCGTATGAGCAAGCGTCGCGCAAACCCCGGACGGAAAGCACATCGCGGTCGCGCAGCTTGTAGGGGCGGGTTTTAAACCCGCCCTTGCGCAACAGGCTCGCTGCGAGAGAATTACCGTCATCAGCTGCGCAATCGAAGTTCATACGGCTAAGCTCGGATCAACCTCACGCACAATCAGGACGTCGCTCATGGGAGGAATTCATGACCAGCAAAAATCCGGCGCGGCACGGGCGGCGCGCAGTGAGCCGGCGCAGGTTTCTGGCTTCCGTCGCGCTCGCGAGCGCTGCGACGGCGGTCGGCCCGCGCCTTGGAAACAGCGCAACGCGTGCTTTCGGCAGTTCGTCCCCGGCGCAGCCTGCAATAATCCCGCCCACGCAGCTTGCCGCCGGCGGGGCGGCGCCCGCGAGTCAATTGTCGCGCATCGGGGGCGTGCCGGGCTCGGACTTCATGGTCGATGTCATCAAGACGCTCGACATCAAATATCTGCCCGCGAATCCGGCTTCGAGCCTGCGCGGCATTCACGAGTCGCTCATCAACTACGGCGGCAACAGAATGCCCGAGTTCCTCACCTGCACCCATGAGGAAGCTGCCGTCGCCATGGCGCACGGCTATTTCAAGATTGCCGGCAAGCCGCTGATGACCATGTGCCACGGCACGGTCGGCCTGCAGCACGCGACCATGGCGATTTACAACGCCTGGTGCGATCGTGTGCCCGTCATCGTGGTGGGCGGCAACGAGCTTGACGCGGCGCATCGGCCCCCCGGCACCCCTACCTTCCATTCCGCGCAGGACGCCAATGCGATTGTGCGCGACTATACAAAGTGGGACGACACCCCGATCTCGCTGCAGCATTTCGCGCAATCCTTCGTGCGCGCTTACAAGATCGCGATGACGCCGCCCTATGGCCCGGTCGCGATCGCGCTCGATAGCGGTCTCCAGCAGCGGCCGATCGCGCACAACGGGGAAAGCCTCTACATTCCGCGTTATGTTCCCACGGCGCCGCCGCAAGGCGATTCTGGCGCGGTGAAAGAGGCCGCACGGCTTCTCGCCAACGCGCAAAATCCCGTCATTGTTGTCGATCGCGCCGCGCGCACCGAGAACGGGATGCGGCTCATTGTCGAGCTCGCCGAAGCCTTGCAGGCGTCGGTGATCGATCACGGCGGGCGCATGAATTTCCCGCGCACCCATTATCTGCGCCGTGGGCGTAACGCCGTCGCCAACGCCGACGTGATCATCGGCATGGAGCTTGCGGACTATTGGGGCACCGTGAACGGCTGGACCGACAACGGCGAAGGCGGCATCGGGGTCAACACATCGAGGATCAAGCCCGATACCAGGCTGATCAGCATCAGCGCAGCCGAGCTCAACACCAAATCGAACTATCAGGATTTCCAGCGCTTCCAGTCGGTCGACGTGCCGATGGCAGGGGACCCGGAGGCCACGCTTCCGGCGCTGATCGAGGCGGTGAAAGCTGCAATTGCGAATAATCGAAGCGCGGCGATCGAGCGACGCGGCGAAACGGCGCGCAAGGCATTTGCCGACGCGGAGGTGCGCACCCAGCAGGCGGCAGCGCTCGGCTGGGATGCAAGCCCGATCACCACTGCGCGCCTTGCCATGGAGATCTGGGCGCAGATCAAGGACCTCGACTGGTCGCTGGTTTCGTCATCCGGAAACGTCAGCGGCTGGCCCAACCGGCTGTGGCCGATGGAGAGGCACTATCACTGGCTGGGACGATCGGGCGGATCCGGGGTGGGGTATGGCGCTCCCGCCTCGATCGGAGCGGCGCTCGCCAATCGCGATCTCGGCCGCTTTTCCGTAAGCATCCAGGCCGACGGCGATCTGATGTATGTGCCGGGATCGCTGTGGACCGCGGCGCGGCACAACATCCCGTTGCTCGCGGTTATGCACAACAACCGCGGCTACCACCAGGAGGTCATGCACGTGCAGCGGCTGTCGAATTTCCGCAACCGGGTGGCAAGCCTCGGGAACGACATCGGCCCGATCGGCACCAGCATTGCGAACCCGGACATTGAATATGAGAAGCTCGCGCAATCCATGGGCTGGTGGGCGAAGGGCCCGATCAAGGATCCCTCCGAGCTTGGCCCCGCCCTCAAGGAAGCGGTCGCCGCCGTCAAGGCCGGCGAGCCCGCTCTCGTCAATGTCTGGACCCAGCCGCGTTAATCCCTTCCCCAATGCAACCCGGGCTTGCCCGGATTGCGCAGTCTACGGCGCAAGTCGGACAGGCCCGACTTGCGACGGGGGCGGGAGGGGGCCCTGCCACGCCGCAATCGCTTGCGCGCGCGCAGCGGCTTTCGTTCAGGCGGCTTGCTTTAATCCTGCGTGGCTTGTTTCGCTCGCGCTCGCCGCCATCATCTCTCACAGCGCGCTCGCGGCGTCGGCCGAAAAGGGCAGGGCCGCCTACATCGCGCATGGCTGCTGGCAATGTCACGGCTTTGCCGGCCAGGGCGGCATCACGGGTCCCGCGCTCGCGTCTCATCCCGCCCCCATGGAAGCATTTGCCGCGTTCGTGCGCACGACCAACCGCGCCATGCCCCCCTACAGCGAGACCATCCTCTCCGACGGCGATCTCGCCGACATCCATGCTTATCTCGAGTCGATCCCAAAACCACCGGATTACAAAACCATTCCGTTGTTATCAGATGTCAGACAGTAGCCCGCGTTAAGCGCAGCGAAACGCGGGGACTGCTCCCGGATTTCGTGGAGCCTGCCATCGGGGCGGAGCTTCGCGCCGACCCGGTGGCTCAATCCGGGCTACAAGTCCAGCACCAGCCGCTCGCTCTTGCAGCCGGCGCAGCAGATCATGACCTTGCTGTTCGAGGCCTGCTCCTCCTCGGTGAGGATGGCGTCGCGGTGCTCGGGAATGCCGGAAATGACCCGTTGCTCGCACGCCCCGCAAATGCCGAGCTCGCAGGAATAATCGACGTCCACGCCGGCATCGAGCAGCACTTGAAGTATGCTCTTGCCTTGCGGGATCACGAATTCCTTGCCCGAACGCGCGAGCTCGACGATGAACCCGCCGGTCTTGGCCGGCTCCTGCTTGGGCGTGAAATACTCGACATGAATTTGATCGCGCGGCCAGTTTACCGTCGCGCTCTCAAACGCCTTGAGCATGGGGGTAGGACCGCAGCAATAGAGGTGGGCATCCTTCGGCGCCGCGGCGGCGATTGCCGCGACGTTGAGGAACGTCCCTGCGGCCTCATCGTCAAAATGGAACTGCGATGACGGCATGCGCTCGAGCGCCTCGAGAAACGCCATGTCGGCGCGCGAGCGGCAGGCATAATAGAGCTTCCAGGAGCGGCCGAGCTTTTGCAGCCGCTGCACCATGCACCAGATCGGGGTGATGCCGATGCCGCCGGCGAGCAGAATGACGTGGCTCGCGTTTTCCACCAGCGGGAAATTGTTGCGCGGCCCGGCGATGGTAAGCGTTTTGCCGGCGCGCAGCTCATCATGCACGTAGCGCGAGCCGCCGCGGCTGGCCGGATCGCGCTTGACCGCGATGGTGTAGGTGAGCGGATCGGGCTCGGCCTCGATCAGCGAATATTGCCGCACGATCCCGTTCGGCAGATGCAGATCGATATGGGCGCCGGGCTCATACCGTGGGAACGGCTTGTCATCGGGACGGGTGAATTCGTAGATGTTGGTGTCGCGCGCCGCGTAGCGGATCGCGCTCAAGCGCACTTCGATCAGCTCTTCCGCCGCTTGTGCCGGTGCCGGCGTTTGCGCAACGGAAGCAATCGTGTTCACCCGCTGGTCTCCATCCTGAACGCAAGGAACCCGAACTGCCGAGCCGAGGAAAAACGAACCCGAGCGCAACCTATCCTAAGCTGTAAGCAACTACAGATTGCGGTTTTTCGGAATGAAAGAGAATTCCTCAATGAAATCAGGGTCCGTTGTAGCCCGGATTGCCCACCGGGCGGCGTCTGCGCCGGCCGATGGGCAATCGGGAAACCTGTCCGCGCGGCAAGAGTCCCGGGTGTCGCTACCGCTCCACCCGGCTAACATCGCTCCCATGCCTCAGCTTCCCGCCTGGGCCGCCGCGCGATTGACCGAAGCGGCGGTCTGGCCGAACAGGATCGCGCGCTCCTCGGCGGTGCGGATGCCACCCATGTTCGGGTTGACCTCCTTGGCCTTGGCATAGGCGCGCTCGACCGCGGGACGCGCGTGGATCGCCTCGAACCAGCGCTTGAGGTGCGTGAAGTCCTCGAGCTTCTGGCCCTGGCGCTCGTAGGGCACGATCCAGGGATAGATCGCCATATCGGCAATCGAGTACTCGCCCGCGACGAAGCTGCGGTCTGCCAACCGCTTGTTGAGCACGCCGTAGAGCCGGTTGACCTCGTTACGGTAGCGATCGATCGCATAGGGAATCTTGTCGACCGCGTAGTGGCTGAAATGATTGTTCTGTCCGGCCATAGGCCCGAGATTGCCCATCTGCCAGAACAGCCACTGGATGGCATCGATGCGCACCCGCGTGTCGCGTGAGAGAAACCGGCCGGTCTTCTCCGCGAGATAAAGCAGCATGGCGCCCAACTCGAACACCGCGAGGGGTTTGCCGCCGCCGGCGGGAGCATGATCGAGCATGGCCGGGATACGATTGTTGGGTGAAAGGCCCAGGAAATCTGCCTTGAACTGCTCGCCCTTGCCGATATTCACCGGGATGATCTTGTAAGGCAGACCAGTTTCCTCGAGAAAAATCGTGATCTTGTGGCCGTTTGGCGTCGTCCAATAATGAAGGTCTATCATCTTGACATGTCCCTGATTGGCCGTGGTCGGTCGGATGATGCAGTAGCATGGCCGGCAATGGAAGTGGCGCCGAAGGTCCGCTGATGCAAAGACGCAGGCGCATGGCTCCCCTTCCTGTACAGACGCAGCGACGTTTCGAGCATCGCTTCGTTGGCTCATGATCCCAGGTTGAGTGCGATGAATTTCGCAGCCCGCTCGATCGCCGCATCGGCGCTTGGCAGCAAGCCGGCAAGGAGCTGAAAGGCGTGCCAGCAGCCGGGCACGAGCTCACAGCGAACGGCAACACCGGCGTCGAGCAGAGCATCGTGGGCGCGCTTTGCGTCACAACGCAGAAGCTCTTCTGCGCCTGCCTGGATCAATGTCGGAGGCAACCCGCGCAATTCCCCGTACACCGGTGAAGCAAGCGGCTCTGTCGCATTCGTGCTGCCCAGATAATGATGAGCGCAGGCGCGCAGCCACCGGGCGCTCAGCAGCGCGTCGTTCTCCGCGGTTTTCGAGCTGACGGACATCGTCAGATCGATCCAGGGCGAAAACAGAATGAGTGCAGCCGGGGCGGCGACTTGCTGTTGTTGAGCTGCGAGCGCCGTTGCCAATGCGAGCCCCGCCCCGGCGGAGTCGCCGGCAATGACAACAGGTCCCAATTCGATGAGAGATCGATAGGCCGAAATGCAATCCTCAACGGCCGCCGGGAATGGATGCTCCGGCGCAAGCCGGTAGTCGGCCGCGAAGACGGGAACTTGAGCAGCACGGGCGAGATTCGAAGTCAGCGCGCGATGTGTCGCGGGCGATCCCACGCAATAGGCGCCTCCGTGCAGATACAGGACAGCGGTCCCTTTGTGCGCGGCGGCCGCCGGACCGCGCATGCGTAGCCATTCCCCTGTTATGCCGCCAAGCACGGCGGAGGTAATTTCCACCCTGTCGCTTGGCCGGTTCAGGCGCGTCACCAGGCGCAACCATCGCCGTTGCCAGGGGATTGGAATGCTCGGCGAGAGCACAGGATGCAATCCGACCCGCATCGCCACTCGCAGGAATGTTTCAGCCAGGCCCGCGCGGGCAGCGGCCGGCTCCAGGCCGGTACTATCGGACAATATAGTCGTCCCACTTCGGTGCACGCGTTCGCAGCCTGAATTCGAAGGTGGAGCCGGGCCAGTTGGCCGTATTGCGTCCACTGGCAGTCAGGTACCAGGCCGTGCACCCTTTGGCCCAAACCGTCCTTTCCAGGCGCTGCTGGATTTGCGAGTTGAACTCGTCCTGGACCTGTTTCTTGATCTCAAGCGCGCGGATCTCGTTGCGGCACACGCGCGCCAGACAACGGGTGACATAATGAATTTGGCTTTCGATCATGTAGATGATGGAGTTGTGAGCGAGATTTGTGTTGGGGCCGTAAAGCATGAAAAAGTTCGGGAAGCCTGAAACCGCCATGCCCAGATACGCTTCTGCCCCGTTTTTCCAACAATCATGCAGGTTCTGTTTGTCCAGTCCGGCGATCCTCATCGGGGCCAGGAAATCGGTTGCTGCGAACCCAGTGCCGAAAATAATGCAGTCGACCTTCCGCTCGCTTGCGTCTGTTGCGATTATGGTGTCCGAGCGCAACTCGCTGATTGCTGTTGTTACCAATTCGACATTCGGCCGCTCCATCGCCGGATAGAAGTCGTTGGAAAGCAGGATGCGCTTGCAACCCATGTGATAGTCGGGTGTCAAGCGAAGGCACAAATCCGGATCTGTGACTTGTCGATGAAGGTGCCGGAGAAAAGCTGGCCGTCTGATGCGCAGCCATTTACGAAAGCGGATAAATGCAAGCACCCACCACTCATGCTGCAAAAAGATCAGCAGGCGGTGCAACCTGAGCGCTCCGGGGATGTGTCTGAACAGTACTCTTTGCCATCCCGAGTACGATTTGTTTGCCTTTGGCAGGACATAGGCGGCGGAGCGCTGGAAAACATAGAGTTTGCTCGCCAACGGCGCGATCATGGGAATGAACTGTATTGCACTTGCACCGGTTCCGATGACGGCGACGCGCTTGTCGCGAAGATCATAATCATCCCGCCATTCGGCTGAATGAAAAACCATTCCGGAGAAACGGGCAAGTCCCGGCAATTGCGGGCGCAAGGGGCGGCTCAGTTGACCGGTTGCGGTGACGAGCGCCCGAGCCTGGAAGACCCGGCCATCATTTGTTTGCACGACCCAAAGACCGGCGGGCTCGTCCCAACGAGCTTCCGTGACTTCTGCCGCGCGACGAATATGTGGCTCGAGCCCGTATTTTCGCACGCAATGAACAAGGTAATCCAATATGTCGGCCTGGCTTGCATATTTGCGCGGCCAATCGGGATGCAGCTCGAAGGAGAATGAATAAAGATGCGACGGCACATCGCATTCGGCGCCAGGATAGTGATTTTGCTGCCAGACGCCGCCGATATGATCCGATTTTTCCAGGATGATGAAATCGTGAAGACCGGACTCCTTGAGCTTGATGCCGAGCCCAATGCCGGCAAACCCGGCCCCCACGATGACAACTTGTGCCCGCACCGGACCGCGATCTCGCAAGCTCGCCGTTGGTGTCGGCGACACGGTTATCGGCCGGTTCTCGGCGATCACGGCCAACGGGATTCCTAATACAGTCCCGGGATAATCCGGTACGTCCGGGACATGTAGACGCGATATTGCTCGCCGAAGGTCTCCAGCATCATCCGCTCCTCCTCTCCGACCCGGCCGAAGAACAAGATACCGAACCCGACAATGCCGGCAAAACCCGCGAACCAATTCGGCAGCAGGAGTGCCTGTGCGAGAGCCCAGAGCCAGAACGCTGTGTACATCGGGTGACGCAACCGGCGATAGATTCCATCAGTGATCAGCCGATGGCGATCGCGGATCGCCAACGTTACAGACCAGCTACGGCCAAGGTCGCGATGTGTCCGATAAAACATGAACAGTGCGAACGCGAATACCGCGGTACCGGCCCACGCAAGTGCCGGTTGAAAAGGATAATCGGCGAGCCTCGGCGCGCCGCTGGTCACGTAGATGGCGGGCACCACGCCGAGCCCCGAGTGAGAGATCGCCAACAGCCGCAAGTCGCGAGGTCGCCGCGTGTCGGACGTGACCAGTGTTTTACGCGCGCGGCGCTGATGCGGAAGCCGGATGACGAACCAGCCGATGCAGCCAAGCGCCCAGACCATCTTGGCGAGAAACAGCGACATCGCTCAAGCCGGCGGCGGCGCCGGCCTCCCGATCGATCTGCCGGATCGAGCCCCCAACTCCGAAATATTCGGCTGGACCTGCGATCGCGCGGGCACTCGGCGCCAGGCACCGGCCCACCACATGAAATAATCATTAGTTGCGCGCAACTCGCCGTTGCGGTTGACAGCAGATCCGCATGGAGTACAGCGGCCGGCGAAGCAGCGTTCTAGTTGACGGCATCGCGGCGCGCAAGACCGGCAGGAAGACCGGCACCGGCAATGAGCAGGCAGGCTGTCACTGCGAGCACCGCAAGCAGGTGGCAGCCGACATGATGTGATGCAGGGACCGGGAGGTGCATGGCTGCGCTTTCCGTCCAGCATTTGCCGGAATTGAAGACGACACACCGCAATGACGTCATTCAAGCGCAGGAAAGGCACCTCGTGACCGGGGCCGAACGCATTTTGAGCACCGTCTGCCTTCTGGTCGCATTGGCGACCGCAGCCCCTGCCACAGTTGCGGCGCAATCGGCGGCCGACAGCTGTCTGGCAGCCAACCGCGGCCTGACGCTCGGGGCGCCGCTCCCGCGCACGGCCGCGCGGTTGAAGGCGCAACAGACAGTGCGGATCGTCGCCGTCGGCTCCTCGTCGACTTTCGGCTTGTGGATGCTGAACCCGGAGGCAACCTATCCGGAGGTGATGCGGCGCGAACTCGCCTATTTGCGCCCCGGTGCACGCATCGAGGTCGTCAACAGCGGTCGCGTTGCCGATACCATCTCGAGCAGCATGGTGCGTTTTGATCGCGACGTCCTGGCGCATCGTCCCGATCTCATCATATGGCAGCTCGGCACCAACGACGTGGCCTGGGGCGGGCGGGCTGATGGCCTCAAGCGGGAGATCGTTGCCGGCGTGCGCGCGTTGAAGGCGGACGGAGCAGATGTGATCCTGATGGATCCGCAATACGCGCCGATGGTGCTTGCCTCCCCGCAGCACGAGTTCATTACGACCATTATCGCCGAGGTGGCGCAGGAGGAACATGTCGGACTGTTTTCCCGCTTTGCCCTCATGCGTCGATCGATCGAGGCAGGACTTCCGGCGAGCGCGCTCGTGGCGTGGGACGGACTGCACAATTCCGCCGATGGGTATGACTGTATTGGCAGAGCCTTGGCGCGTGCTATTCATGCGGGGGGCGGCCGCTGAACGAGGCTTTGGGTCTGGAACCAATGGAGCCGGCGATTGTCGTAACCGGCGCCGCGTCCGGAATCGGGCGGGAGCTGGCGCTGACGGCTGCGCGCGAACGATGTTTCCTGCTGCTGGTCGACCGCTCGCAGCAGCCGCTTGCTGATCTGGTCCAGGAGCTGGTCGGCAAGGGCGTGCGCGCGGCCGATCTGTGCATCGATCTCCTCAATTCGCAGGCCGTCGCACGGGTGGAAAGCGCACTGTCGGAGCGCAATCTGTATTGTGACGTGCTCGTAAACTGCGCCGGTTTCGGCACATTCGGGGCGGCGACTGACGTCCCGGCGCGCGATCAACTCGACCTCGTGGATGTCAATGTTCGCGCGGTGACCGCGCTGACGCTGCGATTCCTTCCAGGCATGGTAGCGCGTGGGAGGGGCGGTATTCTCAACGTGGGATCCATCTCTGGCTACGTGCCCGGGCCCAACATGGCCGTCTATTATGCCTCGAAAGCCTATGTGAACTCGTTTTCGGCGGCTCTGGCGGCGGAAGTCGCGGGAACAGGTGTCACCGTCACCTGCCTGGCCCCTGGGGTGGTTAGGACGTCTTTTTTCGAGCGCTGCTCGGTTGGGCAGAGCCGGATCATGAAATTTATGCCCAGATCGGATGCGGCAGACACCGCCGCAGTCGGGTGGAAAGCTTTCAAGACCGGCAGACCCCATGTGATCCCGCGGCCGGTCGATCGCACGCTCATGCTGGCTTTCCGGCTGTTGCCAGCAAACATCACCGCGCGGATCGTCAAGGCTTTTCAACGCCCCGCTTAAACTATTCGCGCGCATTTCGCGGGTACCATAGGCTACCGGGCTCGGCCGACCGCCAAACACTTCGGCAGTGTGGCTTTTGTGCACTAGGCGCTTATGGCCGTTTATGGTTGAAATCGCATCGGTTCAGCGCACGAGAATCTGTTAACGCAGGGGGTATCCAATGAAGAAGGTTCTGATCGCCTTGCTTGCAACATTTGTCGCCTTCGGCATGGCCGGATGCGTCGGCAAAGGCAAAGCTCCGCCCGTCGTCACGAAGGGCTAATGCTACGGTTCACTGATGGGGCCGGCTCGCGCCGGCCCCACTCGGCTAATACGACGCGGGGTACGACGGTGCCGGAACCGGCGAAAGACCAAATCGTTCCTGGGTCGGGTTCAGGAGGGGGACTCGTGATGAGCAATCTGAATAGGGGCAGCAGGTTACTGGCTGGCGTGTGTGCGCTGGCAATCTCGGCAGGGCTTTGCACGGCGCGCGCCCAGGACACATCCACGCAACAGGCCAGCGCAGTAAGCACCGAGGCCCGGCCCAGCGTTCCCGCGACGGAGATCGCAGCGCCGCCCGCCATCGCCACCGAGCCGGCCGCGGCGGCGGAAGCTGAAGCGCCGGCACAGCAGGCCACTCCGCTCAAGCCCGTTGAAGTTCGACCCGCCGCGAAGCAAGCTTCGGGTGGCCCCGCGGACAGACCATATTTCGTCGAGTTTCGGGCGCGTAGCGCCATGAGCTACGGCCACACGTTCCTCGTCCACGGGCGCGTCGGTGACCCGATCACGGCCAAGAGCGTGGTCGGCCTGCATCCAGCTGAGAAAACTGGCGACGAAACGCCCTGGATGATCGGACACTTCATACCGGTCGCGTCTGAGACGGGCTGGAGTGACGGCGACGTCGGCTACAATGACAAGTACATCATTGCCAAGTATCGGGTTTACCTGACGGAGGCCGAGTACCGGGTGGTACTCGCAAAGATGCGCGAGATGCAGCGTAATACGCCGATGTGGCATGCGGTCATCTACAACTGCAACGCCTTCATCGGCGATATCGCAAGATTTCATGGGCCTCGAGGCCCCAGTGAGCCACTGGCTGATGCCGAAGGAATACATCAACGGCATCAGGCAGGCATCCGGCGGGCGCACGCAGTTGGCCAGCAACTGGCTGGCATCGGTAAATCCCGCTGCGGCACGCCAGCAGTCGCAGCAGGCTGCCCGGCATGAGCGCGCGCCGGAGGCCCGCCAGCAAAGCGTGCCGGAGGCCCGCGAGCAGAGCGCACCGTCATCCGTAGCCGGCCGCCCGCGCCGGCCGCAGCAGGCCGCGGGCCGGCCGCAACAGTCTCCGGCGGCGCAGACGGCAGGGTCGTCCTACGCCCATGTTCAGTGAGCCTTGACGCTCCCTGAATTCGGCCAATGAAACAGGCGGCCCCGCAACGGCGGGGCTGCGCTTGTTATGGGCGCGCTGCGGCGCCTTCGTGTTGCGTTGCTCAGCGCCAAGTCGTCGTCAGCTCCTCGACTATTCTCTTCGTCAGAATGTCCTCGAGCGAGTGCAGGGCGCGAGCGATGATCGCACCGTCCATGACGCGATGGTCGTAGTTCAAGCGCACGTCGACCGTGCCGTCGGCGGCAATCACGCCGTAGTTGAGGACGGTCGTACAGGGAAACAGTGGCCGCAGCGAGTTCGGCTCCGAACGCGGAATAGACCGTCAAATAAAAGGTGCCAAAGAAATTGGCACGCTCCCGGCCAAAATTGAGTGCGATCCATATTAGCAGACGACGAAGACGCAATGGCAGGCGGCCGACGGTCAGAGCACGACGGAAGTCCTTGATTTCCCCCAGCGGAGCCTCGTTAAATCGCCGCAGGATTTCTGCAAGCTCAGCGAGCGATCTGCTTGCGGGATCCTTTATTCTTCCGGCAAAGATTTCCGCCCCCTCGGCCGTCTTTCGCTCGAAGGCGACCATCCCCACGCTCGTCGGATACTCATAGAGATGCGGACGCGGCAGACCAATATAGACCCGTCTCAGCTCGGGGATTTCCTGCGCCAGCAATGCGTAGGCCCTGAGGAACAGCGCTGTCCATGGTGGACGCTTCTGGCAGGCGCTTCGCGCCTTCACCAGCGAGTCCAGTGCCATGCGCCGCTGCACCGGCAAGGTCGGCACCTTGTGGGCAAAGTGTAGTATGTCGTTCCTGACGCGGGCTGATGGCAGCAGCTGGATTCGACGTCCGCGCATGATCGAGAGTTCCGAAGTCTGCCAATGCCCAAAGCGTCGTGATACGCAGTGCTGGACAAGAATGTCTTGCCTGTGCAGTCGATCTTTAACATCGAGGCTGCAATTCCGATAGGCTTGCAAGCCTGATCCGCCACGTGGGTTTGGTATTGGCCAATTCAGCATCCGATGCATCAACCACTGTGTTCGGCGCCAGGCTGAGCTTGCCGTCGGGGCGGCTCATGCAGCGCGTCAGCGCGGCCCGCGGGTGGCGGCGTGCGTTGATCGCATTCGGCGCGGGGGCGGCGTCGGCGCTCAGCCAGGCGCCGATCAATTTCTGGCCCATCTTGTTCGTGACCCTGCCGCTCCTGGTCTGGTTGATCGACGGCGCGCCGGCGCAACGCTGGCGCGGCGTTCGGGCCTGCGCCGTCACCGGTTGGTGTTTCGGGTTTGGATATTTTCTCGCGGGCTTCTATTGGATCGGACACGCATTTCTGGTCGATGTACAGACGTTCGGCTGGCTGCTGCCGATTGCGGTGATGGGCCTTCCCGCTTTCCTCGGCTTGTTTCCCGGTGCCGGCCTTGCTTGTGCGCGCCTCCTCTGGTCGCCCGGCGCCACGCGCATCCTCGCGCTCGCCGTATCGCTTACCGCGGTGGAATGGTTGCGCGGCCACGTGCTCACCGGGTTTCCCTGGAATGCGTTTGGCTATGCGCTCGCATCTCCGCTGCCGCTCGCACAGAACGCTTCAACCATCGGGCTCTGGGGCCTGACCTTCATCGCGCTTGCGGTATTTGCAAGCCCGGCCACGCTCACCGACGATCGCGCCGATACGCGCTGGCCCTGGCTGCCGCTTCTCGTCGCTGTCATTCTTCTTGTTGCGCTCGCGCTGTTCGGATGGTGGCGCTTGTCGCAGATTCCGGCAAGCTTCGTTGACGGCGTAATGCTGCGCATCATGCAGCCCAATCTGCAGCAGGACGACAAGTTCAACTATTCGGCCAAAGACGCCGTCATGACCAGGTACATCAATCTCTCCCGCCGCGGCGGCAATCAGCCGCTTGACGCCGTCACGCATTTGATCTGGCCAGAATCGGCGTTTCCCTTCTATCTCACCACGGAGCCCGATGCGATCGCTCGGCTTGCAGCGCTGCTGCCGGAGAAAACTATCCTGATCACAGGCGCGGATCGCGTGGGCGAACCGCCGGCGGGAGCTGCCAATACCGACGCGCATACATCCATCTACGTGTTCGATCATGCCGGCACGGTGCGCGCGCTCTATGACAAGGTTCATCTCGTCCCGTTCGGCGAGTTTCTGCCGCTCGAGAATCTTCTCCACCGCATGGGGCTGATGGCGCTCACCAAGGTGACGGCGGGCCTGCGGCCGGGCGAGCGGCGGCAAGTGATGCCGGTTCCAGGCGCCCCGTCCGCGCTGCCGTTGCTTTGTTACGAAGTGATTTTCGCTGACGAGATGGGGACGGGCAATGAGAGAGCGGGCTGGCTCCTTAACCTGACCAACGACGGCTGGTTCGGAATAAGCAGCGGTCCCTACCAGCACTTTGCGCAGGCGCGCCTGCGCGCCATCGAGCAGGGGCTGCCGCTGGTGCGGGCAGCCAATACCGGAATCTCGGCCGTGGTCGATCCCGCCGGGCGCGTGATTGCCTCGTTGCCACTCGGCGTCGAAGGCATACTCGATGCCCCGCTGCCGCGTTCCATCGCGCCGACCATCTACGCACGTTACGGCGATGCGCCGGCCGCAATACTGTTCGCGCTTGCGCTTGCCTTTGTCTTGTATCGGCGAATGCGCGTGTGCGGCTTTCCCGCGCGCAGCACGGTATAAGCCGAAGCTCGGATGCACCGCGTTCGGGAATCAATGCGGTTTGGTTAAAAATTTACTTGCAAGTTGCGAACTTGTCGCATCCGCTGCTTCGCCGCGAGTGCGCCAGATTCTTTCCACACCAACGCGTTTTTTGCCGTTGCCACGCCGGTTTCTTGCCTCAAATGCGCCTTGCGCGCGAGAAAAGTTGCGCGCGGGGCTGAGGACGTTTTCACGAGCGCGCAGTGTTGAGCAACGCGAAACTCCGCGACTGTGACACGCACGCAACAAACTCAAGCCCTCCTTGGGAGTAAAACAATGGGCAACGGCCGCCGGGGAAAGAGTACGAGTGTGCGCGGCCAAATGGAGGATCGGATGAAGAAGTCATTGCTCGCTGGCCTTGCCGCGACCGCGCTCATCGGCGGTTCCGCAACCGCCGCTGACCTTGCGAGGCCTGTGCCCGTCTATCAGCCGCCGCCCCCGGTGGTGGCTTATTTCAGTTGGACCGGATGTTACGTCGGTGGCAACGGCGGCGGCATCTGGGCCAACAACACCTTCAACGATAGCATCCTCGGCAACTTCGATAATGGCGATACCTTCAGCGGCGGCCTGGGTGGTCTTCAGGTCGGCTGCAATTATCAGACCGGTGGCTGGGTATTTGGTATCCAAGGTGACTGGGATTGGACCAGCATCGACAATAGCATCGCTAATCCGTTACCTGCCGCCCTCCCATTCGGACTGCAGGATCACGTGCAGATCAAGTCGATTGCGTCGGTCACCGGCCGGGTCGGCTATTCCTGGGATCGCTTTCTCGGCTACGTAAAAGCCGGCGGCGCTTGGGAGCAGGCAAACTACGGCTTTGTGACGTTCGCAGGCCCCATCGCCACGGCGAGCGTGACCCAGTCCGGCTGGACCGTCGGTGTTGGCGGCGAGTACGCCTTCTTGAACTGGCTCACCGGCTTCGTCGAGTACGACTTTTACCGCTTCAACAACGGCAGTTCGGGAGCATTGCTCTGCACGGCCGTGGCCTGCGGCATTGCAACGACGAACGTTGGCCTCAACACCGATGTCAACGTGCTCAAGGTTGGTGTGAACTTCAAGTTCGGAGGCTGAGACCCGCGAGCTAGACAACACGAGCCCCGGCACGTCCGGGGCTTTTCTTTTAGAGGAGGAAGCAGCCGTAGAAGTTGCGTGAGTGGGGGTGTCGGATGAAGAAAAAGTCATTATTCGTTGGCTTCACCGTGACGGCGATGCTTGGGGGATCGGCCGGTGCGGCCGATCTTGCGAGGCCGGTGCCGGTCTATCGGCCGCCGCCTCCGGTGGTGGCCTATTTCACCTGGACCGGATGCCATATCGGCGGCAACGGCGGCGGCGTCTGGGTCAACAAGGAATGGTCCAACAGCGCTGCTTTCCCCGGGGCTACGGTGAGCGGGATCCCGATCCCAATTCCCGCCGCTCCTGCCGGAGCGGGTTTCGGAACGCACACCGCAAGCGGTGGGATCGGCGGCCTGCAAGGCGGCTGCGACTATCAGATCGGCACCTGGGTGTTCGGTCTCCAGGGCGACTACGAGTGGACCAACGCCACCGGCAACAATGTCAACAGCGTGCTGACCGGGCTAACCGATCAGTCGAGCATTCAATCGCTCGCTTCGGTGACCGCGCGTGCCGGCTACGCTTGGGATCGCTTCCTGCTCTACGCCAAGGCGGGCGGCGCGTGGGAGCGCGACAACTACAGCATCGTGGTGACCGCAACCGGAGCGCCCTTTGGCACGACCAGCGAGCAACGCGCAGGATGGACGGTGGGGGTGGGCGGCGAGTATGCCTTCCTGGACTGGCTCACCGGCTTCGTCGAATATGACTTCTACGGCTTCGGCACGACGACCAACAACTTTAGCTGCTCGCTCGCGGGCTGTGTGAGCGTGTTTCTTCCAATCGACGTCAAGGAACACAAGAACGTGTTCAAGGTCGGGCTAAACTTCAAGTTCGGCCCCACCGCTCCGGAAGTCGCGAGATATTGATCATCCGGCCACTGCGCGCTCTCCCCGCCGGCGGGGAGAGCGCATGCACGGCATTGCAACAAAAAGAAGGGGTGCGGTGCCCACCGTATGTTTGGGGCCACCCCCGCACTTGCGCCGCCGCTGAAAAAATTGACAATCGGCCCGCAACATCCCGGAGACGCACCATGCATGAGCTCTCGCTTCCCGCCGACCTCGTCGCCCGCGTGACCGAGCGCGCCGGCCGCGCGCATCCCTTCGACGTGATCGAGCCGGCAAAGTGTGCGTTTGTGGTCGTCGACATGCAGAACTATTTCATGCAGCCGGGCTTCCAGGGCGAAGTGCCGAAGGCACGCGCAATCGTGCCGGCGGTGAACCGCCTCGCCGCCGCGCTGCGCGAGCTGGGCGGGCATGTTGTGTGGGTCAAGAACGCCACCAACGACACGCGCGAGAGCTGGAGCATTTTTCACGATTGGCTGCAGACGCCGCATCGCCGCGATCTGCGTTATGCCAGCATGGATCTCGCGCACGAGGGGCACGCGCTGTGGGCGGAGCTCGAAGTGCGCCCGCAGGACGTCCAGATTGTGAAAAAACGCTTCAGCGCGTTCCTGCCGGGATCGTCGGACATCGAATCCTATTTGCGCGGCCGCGGTATCGACACCGTCCTCATCGGCGGCACCGCCACCAACGTGTGCTGCGAGAGCTCGGCGCGGGATGCCATGATGCTCAATTTCAAGGTCATCATGGTGCACGACGTGCTCGCCACCTATACCGACGAGGAGCACAATGCGAGCCTGCGCACGTTCTATTCCATCTTCGGCGACGTGCAGACCATTGATGAGGTGATCGCCTCTCTCAAGCGCGGATTGGAGAAGGCGGCGGCGTAGCTTGTAGCCCGGGTGAGCGTAGCGACACCCGGGGCCTATGCCGCGCGGCAAGATCGTTCCCGGATTGTATGTTAGTCGCGCCTTTTGGAGCCTGTCATCGGGCGAAGCTTCGCGCCGACCCGTTGGCTCATCCGGGCTACGTTGGCGTCACCCCAGCTTGATATTCGCCTCGCGCACCACGCGGCCCCACTTTTCCATCTCCTCATGGACGAAGGTGCCGAATTCTTCCGGCGTGTTCTCGCGGAACTCGACGTTGAGCGCCTCGAACCGCTCGATCACGCCGGGATGGCGCAGCGTCGCATTCAGGCCCGCATTGAGCTTGTGCGCGATCGCAGCGGGGGTGCCGGCCGGCACGAATACGCCGTTCCATTCATAGGCCTCGAAGCCCGGCAGCGTGTCGGCGACCGGGGGGACGTCGGGCAATGTGCGCAGCCGCCCGCGCCCGCTATGCGCGATCGCGCGCAGCGCGCCGCTCTGCACGTGACCGATGGATGCCGCGCCATTGGAGAAGAAGAACTTCACCTGTCCGGCGATCACATCGTTGAGCGCGGGGCCGCCGCCGCGATAGGGAATGTGATTGAGCTTGACCCCGGTGCGCAGCCGAAACATTTCGAGGCAGAGGTGCTGCACGGTGCCGTTGCCGGATGATGCCCAATCGAGGCCGCCGGGCGCGGCTTTCGCAATCTCGATCACGTCATTGACGGTGTGCGCCTGCACGGAAGGATTCACGACCAGCAGGTTGGCCACCAGGGAAGCCAGAAAGACCGGCTGGAAATCTTTGTTCGTGTCATAGGGCAGGCGCGGATAGAGCGACGGATTCACCGAGAACGCGGTTGCGTCATAAAGAATCGTATAGCCGTCGCGCTCCGCCTTGGCCGCAACCGCGGCCCCGATGGTGCCCCCAGCGCCACCCCGATTGTCGATCACGAATTGCTGGCCGAATGCCTCGCTCAATCGCGTGAACAGGATGCGGCTCACGGTGTCGGCGCCGCCGCCCGGCGGATAGGGCACGATCACTTTCACCGGCTTGCTGGGATAATCCTGCGCGGAGCCGCTCGTCGTTATGAAGAGCAGCGGCTGTGCCGCCGCGCTCGCACAGAACGTCAACGCCGTGCGACGGGTCGGCATATGTGATGGACGCACGACTTTCTCCATTTCCTGCAACGATCATTCTCCTGGGGGAGGGAAGGGTACCGCGATGGCTCCGGCCCTTTTCCCATCATAGAGCAGGCTCCATATTCCGGCGATGGCAAAGTCTCCCGAGAAGCCGCCGCAGCGGCCCGCGCGCGATCCCGCGAAGCATTCGAAAAAGGACCCGGCGAAACCGACACGCGCCAAGGCGGCGCGGCCGGAGTTGCCGCCCACCGCACCCGCGCTTGCGCGCCTGCTCAACCCCGGGATCGAGCAGGGAACCGCGGGGCCCGGCTCGCAGACCGGGCTGCAGCCGCCCCCGGACAATTCGTTCGACCGCCGTGCCGATTTCGCCGCCGCACATCGCGCCCGCAAATCCACCGCTGCCGGATTCAACGAGACGCCACAGTCCGGCTATGCCGCCAAAGGCGTGCAGCCATTGGGATTGAATCCGGAGCTGGCTCAGGCGCTCGGGTTCGACGCAGAGGAGACTGTTCAACCAGCCGCAGGCGAGATGCCGGGCTTGCGCGGCGTCGCCGGAGCCTCCGCAACGATCACGGCGCTGGAGCAGCTGCTGCGCGAGGGACGGCCCGAATTCGGCGAACGCCCTTGGACCCCGCACCGTCCGCCGCGGCCGGAAAAATCGGAGGGCGGCCAGGCTCTGGTGATCAAGTCGGATTTCCAGCCGCAGGGCGATCAGCCGCAGGCCATCGCCGATCTCGTGGAAGGGGTGCGGCGTCAGGATCGAACGCAGGTTCTTCTGGGTGTCACCGGTTCCGGCAAGACCTTCACCATGGCCAAGGTAATCGAGGAGACCCAGCGCCCCGCCCTCGTCCTCGCGCCCAACAAGACGCTCGCTGCCCAGCTCTACGGCGAGTTCAGGAGCTTCTTTCCGGACAACGCGGTCGAATATTTCGTCAGCTACTACGATTACTATCAGCCCGAAGCCTATGTCCCGCGCACGGACACCTACATCGAGAAGGAATCCTCGATCAACGAGCAGATCGATCGCATGCGCCACAGCGCGACCCGCTCGCTGCTCGAACGCGATGACGTGATCATCGTCGCGTCGGTGTCCTGCATCTACGGCATCGGGTCGGTGGAAACCTATTCGGCAATGACGTTCGCCCTCAAGCAGGGCGAACGCATCGACCAGCGGGCGCTGATCGCCGATCTGGTGGCGTTGCAGTACAAGCGCAGCGCCGGCGATTTCTATCGTGGCACCTTTCGCGTGCGCGGCGATGTGATCGAGATTTTCCCCGCCCACTATGAAGACCGCGCCTGGCGCGTGTCGCTGTTCGGGGACGAGATCGAAGCCATCCACGAATTCGATCCGCTGACCGGCGAAAAGACCGACGAGCTCGAATTCGTCAAGATCTATGCCAACTCACACTATGTGACGCCGCGCCCCACGCTCCTGCAGGCGATCGCCGGCATCAAGCAGGAACTCAAGTCGCGTCTCTTGCAGCTCAATGCCGCCGGCCGCCTGCTGGAAGCCCAACGGCTGGAGCAGCGCACGCTCTACGATCTCGAAATGATGGAGGCCACGGGTTCGTGCGCGGGCATCGAGAACTATTCGCGCTATCTCACCGGCCGCAAGGCGGGTGAGCCGCCGCCCACGCTGTTCGAATATGTGCCGGACAATGCGCTGGTGTTCGTGGACGAAAGTCATGTCAGCATTCCGCAGCTCGGCGGCATGTTCCGCGGCGATTTCCGGCGCAAGGCGACGCTCGCGGAATACGGTTTTCGCCTGCCCTCGTGCATGGACAATCGGCCACTGCGGTTTGAGGAGTGGGACGCCATGCGCCCGCAGACCGTCGGCGTGTCGGCGACCCCCGGGCCGTGGGAGATCGAGCAGGCGCACGGCGTGTTTGCGGAGCAGGTCATCCGGCCCACCGGCCTGATCGATCCTCCGGTCGAGGTCCGGCCGGCACGCACGCAGGTCGACGATCTCGTCGGTGAGGTTCGCCAGGTGGCGGCGGCGGGCTATCGCGCTCTGGTGACCGTGCTCACCAAGCGCATGGCGGAAGACCTCACGGAATATCTGCACGAGCAGGGTATTCGCGTGCGTTACATGCACAGCGACATCGACACCATCGAGCGCATTGAGATCATCCGCGACCTTCGCCTCGGCGCCTTTGACGTGCTGGTCGGGATCAATCTCTTGCGCGAGGGTCTCGACATTCCGGAATGCGCCCTGGTTGCCATCCTCGACGCCGACAAGGAAGGTTTTCTGCGCAGCGAGACCTCGCTGATCCAGACCATCGGCCGCGCCGCGCGCAACGTCGATGGGCGCGTGATCCTCTATGCCGATACGGTGACCGGCTCGATGGAGCGCGCGATTGCGGAAACCAACCGTCGGCGCGAGAAGCAGGAAGCCTACAACACCGCAAACGGGATCACGCCCGCCAGCGTGCGCAAGGGCATCGCTGACATTCTGGAATCCGTCTACGAGCGCGACCACGTGCTGGTCTCGACCGGTGGCGGGCTTGCCGGCATCGGCGAGGGCGAAGCTGCGGCCACGATCGGACACAATTTTGAGGCGGTGATCGCCGATCTCGAGGCGCGCATGCGCGCGGCCGCCGGCGACCTCGACTTCGAGGAGGCTGCGCGGCTGCGCGACGAGATCAAACGCTTACACGCCACCGAGCTCGCGGTCGTGGATGATCCCACCACGCGGGCGGTTGCGATTTCGCGCCCAGGCGGACGCGGCCGAGCCCACAAGCCCAACCTGGATGAAATGGGGATCGCGCTTTCGCACGAGGTCCGGCCGCTGCGCGGGGAGCGAGAGCGGCCGCGCAAGCCCACCCTCGACGAAATGGGTCCAGGGCCGGAATCGAAGCCCTATCGGGCGGGCCCGCGTTCGACCACGGGGCGTCCCGGCATGCGCGGCGGCTGGCGCCCGCGTCGGCGATGAAACCCAACCGTGGTAGTCGGCGGTGAAACCCAACCGCGGTAGGTTGGGGTCGAGCTCTTCGCGAGGCCGCAACCTATCCCGTCGCCGGCGGAGCGACCATGGCGTCGGGCTGGTTGCTGCGTTCGAGCGCGTTCGCGACAAAGCCGCTCGCCTTCATCTCCTCGACGAAAGCGTGCAGATAGCGCGGTACCGCCTCGCGGCCCTGATAGCGCTGCTTCGGGGTACCCATCGCCTGACGGATTTCCATGAACCGGCCGTCCATGATGCGTACACCGGGATTGGTTTTGGCGAACTCGACGAGCGGCTGTTTCACCCCCGCCGCGGCTTCGAGCTTGTCCTTGAGGAAGACCTCAACTCCGTTTTCGCCCCGGACCAGCTTGGCGTGCTTGAGCGTGCGGGTGAGAAAGAGGTCGTAGGCCGAGGCCTTGTTGACGGCGATGCGCACGCCGTCGCGATCGACATCACCGACCGAGCGCAGGGGTGAGTCGACCAGCACCATGTAGACGCCCTCGATGATGACATAGGGCGCGGTGAAGGCGATCTCGGCCGCCCGCACCGGCTCGATGGCAAGAAACGCGATGTCCCATGCGCCGTTTTTGAGCGCGTCGAAGACCTTGCCGGCGGCGTCGAATGGGACGAGCTCGACCGGCAACCCGAGCCGGCGGCCAAGCTCGCGGGCGAGGTCGACCGTGATGCCGCGCGGCTGTCCCGTCGCCGGGTCCTTCTGCGCCAGCACCATGTTGCCGAGATTGATGGCGGCGCGCAGCTTCCCGGTGGGCGCGATATCCTTCACGACTTCGGCGGGGGCAGTGCTCACGATGCTGGCTCCTTGCAATGGGTGGTCCGTGCACCCACCGTAACAATGATGTGGCGGTCGGCGCAATTTGTTGTACGCTCGATCGGCGACCAACCCGGGAGGAGATCATGGCCAAGGGTCAGCAGCGCAGTACCAAGGAAAAGAAGAAGCCGAAGGCGGACTGGAACAAGAAAAAGAAGGGCGGCCTGGCGCCGTCATCATCTGGCGGGCAGGGGCAGGTGAAACTCGATATCATGGCGAAGAAGGGCTAGGCCCAGCCCGAACGTTGCGTCAATGAGCAGCAGCCGTTGACGCACAGCTGCGCGAGTGGAATCTAGCCTGCGCTTTTCGCTGCCGCGATAAGCGAATTGTGAGCGTATGTCCTCCACGTGGGAGCATAGCTCTCACTGGCCTGATGACCCCAGCTGATCCAGCCGTTCCGGGTCCCACGCGCAAACAGTTCGAGATAAGGCCCGGGAGAGCAGGCCTCGACGAGATCATATAGCTCGTCGGGTTTGCGCGAATGCTCTCGTTTGCGGGTCGCGAGCAGGTTGACCTGACGGCGCCCCGGCGCGAGCGTGCGTGCATTCTTGCCCCTGGTCCCGAACAAGATCAGTTCTGTGACATTGCGGAAATAGAAGCCCACTCCACGGCCATCAGAGCCACCGTCTTTGCGCACTTTGTGCCAGACGATATTTGCTTTGTAACGAAAACCCCAGGCCTTCATCACTGCCAAACCTTCAGGCAGCAGGGCGTTCGGGCACCAGAGATAGACATGGGCCGGGTCGCGTGTGAGTTTTTCAACCGGCAAGGCCATGATCTCTTCGAGCGTCATCGTGTGATAACGCGACAAGCGCTTGTGTTCGGGGGCCATCTTTCCCGTCCGGTTGGCGAACCGCCAGGGCGGATCCGCTAAGATGGCGCCGAATGGCCCCTCGCCCACGAATTCGATTATTTCTGCGGTCATTGGCTTTTCTGTCGAGACGAGCGAAAGAAGCGCGGAAAAAACTCGGTTTCACCGGCGCAACACGAATCGCATGATCGGCCGTTACGAGACTAACGGCTGCGCAACTCGCCGAAAATCGTTCGTCGTTCACGATCAACTGGAAAAGTTTTGGCGGCTTCCTGGGCCTGCGCTGTGCCAGTATCGGACTGGCGGTGGCAGGGCGCCGAAGTGATTGATAAACAACATAGTTCCATCCGCCAAGAGTGCGGGGAAAAGCCCGTCTTGGCCGCGAAGCCGTCACATTGTCGTGCGGCAATCGCCCCCGTGGAGAGCGCCCGCGGGCGCAAAGGGGGTAGTCAAATGACGGTAACCAAGACAAGCGAGTCCACGCACATCGATAAAACGGCTGAAAGTCAGGTCGAAGGCGAGATCCGGGAATTTGTTCGCCGCGATGTCGCGACCTTTCGGCGCCAGCCGGAGAACGAGAGCGAGGTCGTGGCAAACAACATCGGCACGCTGCTCCAGCGCGTTGCCGGCACCTCGGTGAAGGAGATCGACAAGCTCATCGTCGAGCTGCAGACCTTGCGCGACATGCTGCACACCGAAAGCACCCGCGTGCAGCGTGAGATCGTCGAATTCGCGACTCTCAGCCAGGCCGCCATGCAGTCGACCAAGATTATCGCGGAAAGCCTGACCCACTGGAAACGGGTTCCCGACGCGCCCAGCATGCGCGAGGACTGAGCATCGGCATCGCTCCCCTCGGGCGACTTCGCTCTACCTGACGCTGCGGTTATGCGGCGGAGCGGCTCGGATGACGCTGCTTCGCCCTGCGGCTAAGGCAGCAGCTTGTAGCGTGGGATCATTGCGACGACGACACGGCTCGCCGGCTCGACCAGGAGGATGCGGTCCTCGAGCTTCATGAATTTGTGCCCCCGCGCGCGTGGAATATTGGCCGTCACGTTCGCCGGTAAATCCTGCAGCGGGGCGCCGCCGGGCACTTTGTCCGCCAAGTCAAGTGCATCCTTGGTGGCGACATCGGGAAAACGCATGAGCCCCTGATAGACGCGGTGGCGCTCCTCATCCGTGAGCAGGAGAGGAACGCTGCGCATGGGGCCGGCGCTGCCGATCGTTTCGTCTGGAGCGGGCTGCGCCCTCAGCCCGATGCCGCCCGGCCATGTCGCCGCAGCAAGTCCGGAACATACGGCGATGACGGCGACAGCCTGCTTTGCCGAAGACCACATGGTAGCCACCCCTTTGCAGCCAACGCTGCACGTTAGGAATGGCCCTCTTCCGCCTCGTTAACAGGAACGTTCATCTCAACGTTTGGTTCTCGACTGTTGCGGGAAAGCCGCATCCGAGCGTTCCGGTTTGGGAGCGCGGCGAACAATTTCAGCGCATTGAGGAACCAGCGCCGTTAACAAACGACGCAATTTTTGTACGGGGCAATGAATGACATGCCTCCCGCGTTCGGGAGGGATGCGCGAGCTGAGATGAAACCGGCGCGCCGCAGCGCACCGAGGCGGAATAGACCCATGCCGTGAGCCGCATCAGCGCTCATCACACTCCCGCTCGGTTCGGGTGACTTCGATCCCGTCGCGCCACTCCGTGATATTGACGGAGCGGCAGTTCTGGGGTTCTCCCCGGCCCTCCGTTTCAATGACGGCACGCGGCGGGCGTGGCTCCTCGATAACCACGTCAGGACTGCGGGATGGCCCCATGCGGGCGCCGAAATCCGCCTGTGCAAGCTCAATGTTGCCGGCGGCCGTTACGGGGCAAGAGGCAGCCCCTGAAAGGGTGGCAGCGACCATCATCCAGGCAAACCAGCTCGTCTTCATAACGGTTCTCTTGCTTTTGGTGCTTACTTAAGAACCGCAAACGATTGCCAACAGTTCCATGATCGGCTTGATTTGGAGCGGTGCTGCGCCGCGTTTGGTCACTCACCCCCGGAGGGTTCCATGTTTGATTACAACGACCTTTTTCAGTGGGAACGCTTCATCACGCCGTCGATCATCAAGGTGTTTTATTGGCTCGCCATCGGAATGTCGGCCTTGTTCGGCCTTTCCGGCATCATTTCCGGTCTTGCGCTCATGTCCCTGCATCCACTCGCGGGGCTGTTGTGGATCATCGCCAGCCTGATCGGAATTGCCATCGGCGTGATGTTCGCACGCATCGTGTCGGAATTCATCTTGATCATGTTCCGGATCAACGAGCATCTCGGAGCAATCCGCCAGCGCGGGGGTCAGATGACAGATGACAGGTGACAGGTGTGGATCTGATCTCTGACATCTGACATCTGCTCTCACATCCGCTTACGTTGCGAACCGGAAATGCATGACGTCGCCGTCGGCGACGACGTACGACTTTCCCTCCAGCCGCATTTTGCCGGCATCGCGCGCGCCGCTCTCGCCCCCGAATGTCACATAGTCATCGTATGCGATCGTCTCGGCTCGAATGAAATCCGCGCTCGAAATCGGAATGAATGACGGCGGCCGCCTGTGGCGCCTTGGTGCCGCGGGTCACCGTCCAGGCCGCAGCCTCCTTGGGCCCGGCGGTGAAATAGGTAATGAGATCGAGCAGCGCGTATCCGGCCCGGATCAAGCGGTCGAGACCGGCCTCACGTAGCCCAATTGCGGCCAGATATTCCCGGCGCTCATCTGCCGGCAGCACTGCGATCTCGGCCTCTATCTTGGCTGAGATGACGACGCAGGCGGCGCCTTCCTCGCGCGCGCGAGCTTCGACTTTGCGGCTGAACTCGTTTCCGCTCGCAGCAGAGGCCTCGTCAACGTTGCACACGTAGAGCACCGGCACCGATGTCAACAGGCCGAGCATGTGAAACGGCTTCTCCTCCTCGGGCGCGCGCTCCACCAGGCGTGCGGGCTTGCCCTCGCGCAATAACGCGAGAGATCGCTCGACGAGATCGAGAGTCTGTTTGGCTTCGATCGCGTCCCGGTCGGTTCCCTTCGCCTTTTTGACGAGGTTGTCCACGCGCCGCTCCAGGCTGTCGAGGTCGGCCAGCATCAGCTCGGTTTCGATGGTGTCGATGTCGGCGACCGGATCGATGGTGCCGGACACATGGGCGACGTCCGCGTCCTCGAAGCAGCGCACGACGTGCGCGATCGCGTCGACCTCGCGCACATGGGCCAGAAATTGATTGCCGAGGCCTTCGCCCCTGGAGGCGCCGCTGACCAGCCCTGCGATATCGACGAAGCTTAGTCGCGTCGGCTTGATCTTGGCGGAGCTCGCAAGCTTGGCCAGCACTTCAAGCCGGGGATCGGGGACAAGCACTTCGCCGACATTCGGCTCGATGGTGCTAAAGGGATAGTTCGAAGCCTGCGCGGCAGCGGTAGCGGTCAGCGCGTTGAACAGTGTTGATTTCCCGACATTCGACAGTCCGAGAATGCCGCACTTGAATCCCATGAACGTTCTTCTCTTCCTCGGTAACCTGGATTGAGCGCAAGCCGAGGGCTTCGGCGGCCTTTAGTCAAATTGGCTTCCGCTCAATCCGGGCTACGCGCGGGTGTCGGTGAATCCATATCTTTCGGCGGGAAGAAACCCTTGGCCTGCATGCCGAGGTGGACCTTGTTCTGGAACGTTGCGTCCTGGCCTTTCGCGAGCAGATCAGTATTGACGGCGATCAGCTCGCATAAGGCGCCGACCCACGGCCGCTCGTCCTTGCCGAAATCGCTCAGTACATAGGAGTAGACCAGATCCTTCACACCGGGATGCCCAACCCCGATGCGCACGCGCCGGTAATCATTCCCGATATGCGCCGAGATCGAGCGCAAACCGTTGTGGCCGGCGATGCCGCCGCCGGTTTTCACGCGCACCTTGCCTGGCTCGAGGTCAATCTCGTCGTGGAAAACGACGATATCGGGGACGCCCAGCTTGTAGAAATGAGCCGCCTCCGCGACGGCGCGGCCGGACTCGTTCATATACGTGCCAGGGAGCAGAAGCAGGACTCGCTCGCCCGCGAGCGGCCCTTCCGCCGCTACGCCCTGAAAGCGGCGGCGCCACGGCCCGATATCATGATGCTTGGCAATCGCATCGACGGCCATGAAGCCGATATTGTGCCGATTGCCGGCATAGCGTGCCCCGGGATTGCCGAGCCCCACCAAAAGCAGCATGAGCCATAAGCTGATCGGCTTATTTCTTCTCGGGGCCGGCAGCGGGGGCGGTAGCGCCAGCTGCGGGCGCTGCGCCGGGTGCACCCGGAGCAGCTGCGGGCGCCGCACCCTCGGCGGGAGTCCCGGCTTCGGCCGCGGCTGCAGCCGCGGCGGCCGCCGCTGCCGCAGCTTCCGCCGCCGCCTTCATCTCTTCGGCATATCCCGATGGAGGCACGATGGTCACCAGGGTCTGGTCGAGCCTGCCCACCACGCGCACATTGGGCGGCAACGTGACCTCGTCGAGATGCTTGGAGTAATTGATCTCCAGCTCGGAAATGTCGACGTCAATTGATGCTGGAATGGCGTCCGCCGAACACACCACTTCGACGGTGTGGGTAACAATGTTGACCGTACCTCCGCGTTTGACCCCCGGCGCCTGCTCGGCATTCATCACGTGGACCGGAATGCGCACCCGAATCTGTGCGCCTTCACCAAGCCGCAGAAAATCGACATGGATAGGGAGATCCTTCACTGGGTCGAGCTGATAATCCCGTGGAATCACCCGATGCTTGGTGCCGTCAAGATCGAGCTCGCAAATGGTGGTGAGAAAGCGCCCAGCGTAGATGCGCTGCTTGAGGTCAGCGTGATCAACCGAGACATTCAATGGCGGCTGGCCGTCGCCATAGATCACGCCCGGCACCCGACCGGCGCGTCGCTCCGCCCGTGCGGCTCCCTTGCCGCCCTGCGCACGTGCACTCGCTTTCATCTGCCTCACGGTCGCCATGTCGAATTCCTTTGTCGAATTCCTTTGCCGAATGCCGCAGCCGTGCAGGCGCAGCACATACACGCCAGAGCCTTATTGCGATTTGGCGCGCTTATAACGAGGGGGGAGCGGAAACTCAAGGAATGCCGGATTTACCGGGCAAGCGACGGCCCACGACGGAAACAGGTCACGCTGGCCCGGGAGCCCCCAGCTTGGCTTCCAATGCCGCGACCCGTACCTTCAAGGCCTCGTTCTCTTCGCGTGCGATGCGCGCCATCTCCTTTACCGCCTCAAACTCCTCGCGCTTGACCACATCAAGATCGCGCAAGATGCGGTCAGCCTGGTTGCGAAAAGCCGTATCGAGTTCGCGCCGAACCCCGGAGGCGACGCCCGCCGCATCGTTCATCAACCTTGCCATCTCGTCCAGGAAGCGATTGCTGGTCTGGGTCATGGGCCTTGGCTCCTGCTGGTTGCCCGAAATAATGGTGATTATCTGCTAAGGCCACAAGGCCGGATTCTTGCGATGAAGCTCAGCGCACTTGAACGATCGACCGCGGATGATCGTGACTTCGAAGACGCCGTCGCTCTCGGCGCGGCATGCGGAACAACGACGCAGGAAGCGCTGCGCGACGTCTATCAGAAGTTCTTCGCAGACGAGCCGCTTCCGGCTGCGGCGGAATTGCGCTTGAACGAGCTGGTGCACGCGATCAAGTCGCGGTCGAATTTGTGAGCGAAGGATGGCCCGCCCGCAGACACTCGCGGATGTTGCCAGGCACGCACGGGAGCGGAAAGCCGATTTTGCTCTCGCCCTCGATGAATTCGTGGATGAGTTTTACCTTGATCATCCGGACAAGGCTGCGCAGCAGCGGCGCCTCGATGCCGTCCCCGAGGCAGTCGGTGATGCACTTATCGACGGATTCCAAGTCCGGTTCTTAGCTGGTCACTTGACTCCGTCGACGGGCTGCCCGCATCACGCTTGCAGCTGTTCGAATCGCTTATGCATCTCCTCGTCATTCCTTTTCCGGCGTTCGATCCGGTGCTGGTGAGCATCGGACCCATTGTCGTGCGCTGGTATGCGCTCGCCTACATTGTGGGGATTCTTCTCGGCTGGCTCTATGCCCGAACGCTCATCAGGAGCGAGCAATTGTGGGCGGGCGCGCCGGCAATGACCTTGCGCGATTACGATGATTTCGTGCTCTGGATAACGCTTGGAATCATTCTCGGCGGCCGTATCGGTTATGTGCTGTTCTACAATCCTGGATATTTCGCCCGGCATCCACTCGAAACCATCGAGCTGTGGAAGGGCGGCATGTCCTTTCACGGCGGATTTCTGGGTTGCGTGCTCGCCGTCGTCTGGTTTGCACATCGTCGCGGCCTGTCCATACTTTCACTGGGCGATGTGACCTGCGCCGCCGCGCCAATCGGCCTTTTCCTCGGGCGGATCGCGAACTTCATCAACGGGGAGCTGTGGGGCCGCCCGACCGACGTGCCCTGGGCGATGATATTTCCGAGCGGCGGACCGGTGCCGCGCCATCCCAGCCAGCTGTATGAGGCCGCGCTGGAGGGCCTGCTCCTGTTCGCCCTATTGGCCGTTCTGGTCTGGGTCTGGGGCGCCCTCAAGCGTCCGGGCTTCGTCATCGGAGCGTTCGCGTGCGGATATGCCACCGCACGCACGACGGCTGAATTTTTTCGCGAGCCCGATGCGCAGCTCGGCTTTCTGTGGGGCGGATTAACCATGGGAATGCTGCTCTCCATTCCGCTCTTCCTGGCGGGCGTAGCCTTCATGATCTTCGCCGTGCGATATCGAACCGCGGACCAGTCATGAAAACGGATACGCTTACGCCGCTCGCAGCCGAGATTCGCCGCCGCATCGAGAGCGCAGGTTCGTTGCCGGTATGGGAGTACATGGAGCTGTGTCTCACGCATCCCGAGCACGGCTATTACTGCACCCGCGGTCCCATCGGAGCCGGCGGCGATTTCACGACGGCGCCGGAGATCAGCCAGATGTTCGGCGAGTTGATCGGCATCTGGGCGGCTGCGGCATGGCAGGCGATGGGCGCGCCCGAAAACGTCCGGCTCGTGGAACTCGGGCCGGGCCGCGGCACAATGATGCTCGATGCATTGCGGGCGGCGAAGGTCGTGCCCGCATTTCGAGCCGCGATTGTGCTTCACATGGTCGAAATCAGCCCCGTGCTGGAGAAGCTGCAACGTCAGGCCTTGATTGCAACCGACGTGCCGGTCTCCTGGCACCGCACCCTGGACGACGTGCCCGACGGCCCGCTCATCATTGTCGCGAACGAGTTCATTGATGCGCTGCCTGCGCACCAAGCTGTGATGTGCGCCGACGGCTGGCACGAAAGAGTAATCAAGCTCGGGGAGGACGAGGAGCTCCATTTCAGCATCGATCGCGATCCCAGCCCGCTGTTTGATGACTTTCTGCCCCGCGAGATATGCAATGCGAGAATTGGGGAAATTTTTGAATGGCGCGCAGATCACATTGCGCTCGAAATTGGCCAGCGCGTGGTGCGCTCGGGTGGTGTTGCTCTTATCATCGATTACGGCCATGTCAGAAGCGCAATCGGAGACACGCTGCAAGCCGTCAGCAGGCATGGCTTTGCCGATCCCCTTGCGGATCCGGGCATGGCCGATTTGACGGCACACGTCGACTTTCAGGCTCTGGCGCAGGCCGCCGAAGGCATGGACGCGCGCGTGCACGGCCCGGTCACACAGGCCCGGTTTCTCCGGCGGCTCGGAATTGGGCAGCGGGCGAGCGTGCTCAAGGCAGCCGCCCCGGCAGATTATGCCAGCACCATTGACGCGGCGGTCGGTCGGCTCACGGACGAGGACCGTCTCGGCATGGGCCAGCTGATAAAGGTGCTCGCCTTGTCCAGCCCCAAACTGCATTCGCTCCCGGGGTTCGAAGCTTGAGCATGTTGCAAGCTGGCGCGCTCTCTGTGCTTGCGGGTATCCGCCACGCTTTTTTCACTCGCCAAGGGGGCGTATCCGAGGGCATCTACGCCAGCCTCAACGCGGGCATCGGTTCGGACGATGACCCCGCCAAAGTGGCGGAAAACCGCGCCCGCATGGCAGCCGCCCTTGGGGTCGGCGCCGAGTATCTGCTCACCCCTTATCAGATCCATTCGCCCAAGGTCGTCGTTGTTGACACTCCCTGGGCGGTCAAGGCACGGCCCCGCGCTGATGCGCTGGTGACAACGCGTCCCGGGCTCGCGATTGCGATTACGACAGCCGATTGCGGCCCTGTTCTGCTCGCCGACCATGCAGCCCGCGTGATCGCGGCAGCACACGCTGGCTGGCGGGGCGCTGCCGCCGGGGTGCTCGAAGCAACTGTAGAGGCCATGGAGGGTTGCGGGGCGGATCGCAAGCGCATCGTAGCTGCGCTGGGGCCAATGATCCGTCAGCCCTCCTATGAAGTGGGGCCGGAATTGGTTAGAGCCTTCAATAGCGAGGAAGCCGGGAATGGGAGGTTCTTCAAGCCTGCCGCGAGGCCAGGGCATGCGTTATTCGATCTCGCAAGCTATATCGCAGCCCGCCTCGTTCGCATGGATATTGCGCAGATCGAGGATATCGGCCACTGCACCTATTCCGATCCGGTCCGTTTTTTCAGTTATCGCCGGTCGACGCATTCCGGCGAAAACGATTATGGACGCCACATCAGCGCGATTGCGCTCTTCGATTGAAGATGCCGTGTGTGCCGGACATATCCACAAGCAACTTCGGTGTGCCCAGGTGCCCATGGTTATTACACGGCACGGAATCCGGGTTAACGCTCATTTGAGTTGAAGAATTTCTAGCAAGAAATCCGGGTTCCAGCCGGCAGTTTTGCGTCGTGTCTTGACGCTCCCCTTGGCCTTATTGGCACGCACGAGGCCGAGAGCGAAGCGGCGGACGATAGTCATGTTCTTGGCTCCGTGGCCGGTCCGATAACGCGACAGATCGTCCTTGAATTCGACATCGAGCAGCCAATGCATGCTCTCGACGCCCCAATGACCGCGCGCGCCCCTGGCGATCCGTTCGATATCGAGCGGCGCGGACGAGATATAGTGGTGGGTATCGAAGCTGCAGCGATCGGAATATTCAGCACGTGCGTGGACCTTCGCGATGGTTTTGATGTTCTTGAAGCGCGGCTGGCCCGGGTAGCTTCTCTCCGACGTTATCCAGTCGACCTTGCTGGAGGCGGTGTAGGTGCGCGTCTCGATCCGGCCATGTCCCTTCTCGACCGTAGTTTTGCTGACGAACTCGTCGGCGGGCGCGGTGCGGAAATAGTCCTCGACATCGGCTTCGAGCGTGGGTTGGTTGCCCTTGAGGGGCAGCAAATAATCGGCCTTATGAGCAACGATCTTGTCAGCAATCTCGACTTGGCAGCCCATGGCGTCGATGGTGACGAGCGCGCCCTCAAGCTGTTTGGTCTCGGCGAGTTGATCGAGAAGATCGGGGATGGCGGTGATCTCGTTGGTCTTCTCCGGAACGCTCAACTGCGCCAATGTCAGCCTTGCATGGGTGGCGTAGGCGCTGAGCGTATGCAGAGCTTTAAGCCCTTTGCGCTGGTCGTGGGTCCGGCGTGACGTTTTGCCGTCGATGGCGATGAATTCGTGCCGGTTCGGCCACAGTGCGGCAATCCAGCTGTTGAAACAGCGGCCGAACAGGATCGGATCGATCCGATTGAGGAGGGCCCGGAGCCAGCGCTCGCAGGGAATGCCGTGATGAAACTCCGAGAAATGCCGCAGGAAGGCAAGATGGTGTTTGCCCCAGGCGACAATGTCGTCGAATCATCGCAGGAGGCAATCGTGGCGCAGCCACCAACAGCAAGACCTCTTGCAGCGGATACAGGATATGCGCCACGGCTCCTATCCGAGCCGGGTCCGTTTTTTCAGTTATCGCCGGTCGACGCATTCCGGCGAAAACGATGATGGACGCCACATCAGCGCGATTGCGCTCTTCGATTGAAGATGCCGTGTGTGCCGGACATATCCACAAGCAACTTCGGTGTGCCCAGGTGCCCATGGTTATTACGGGTCATATTGCCAGCCTTGCCAGCCCCTTGTTATTGAGCCCTGACAGAGCGCGGCCCGCGCCGGGAGACTGCCATGCGGCCGAATAATGGGGCGATCAAGCTTGTCGCCGGCAACTCCAATCCAGCTCTTGCCGATGCCATCGCCGCCTATCTCGCAACCCCCCTCACGAAGGCGGTGGTCCGCAGATTTGCGGACATGGAAATCTTCGTCGAAATCCAGGAGAACGTGCGCGGCACCGACGTTTTTGTGCTGCAGTCGACCTCGTTCCCGGCAAACGACCACCTTATGGAGCTGCTCATCATTATCGATGCGCTGCGGCGTGCATCGGGGCGGCGCGTCACGGCCGTCATCCCTTATTTCGGCTATGCGCGTCAGGACCGAAAGCCCGGTCCCCGAACTCCCATCTCCGCCAAGCTTGTGTCCAATCTCATCACGCGAGCCGGCGCCGACCGGGTAATGACGCTCGACCTCCACGCTGGACAGATTCAGGGTTTTTTCGACATTCCGACCGACAATCTTTACGCCGCCCCCATGATGGTGCGTGACATCAAGGAGCGATTCGAGCTGTCAAAGATCATGGTCGTATCGCCCGATGTGGGCGGAGTGGGGCGCGCGCGCGGGCTCGCCAAGCGCATCAATGCTCCGCTCGCAATCGTGGATAAGCGCCGCGAGCGGCCCGGTGAATCTGAGGTGATGAACGTAATCGGCGATGTCGAGAGGGCGATCTGCATTCTCATCGACGATATCATCGATTCCGGCGGGACCGTGGTCAATGCAGCCGACGCGCTGCTCGATAAGGGTGCCACCGAAGTGTACGCCTATATTACTCATGGGGTGCTTTCAGGCGGCGCAGTCGCGCGCATCGCTGCGTCACGGCTCAAGGAGCTTGTGATTACCGATTCCATTCAGCCGACTCAGGCCGTGCGGGTCTCCCGCAACATCCGCGTGCTCTCGGTCGCAAGCCTCATCGGGGAGGCGATCGGGCGCACAGCTGCCGAGGAATCGGTGTCGAGCCTGTTCGACTAGAACTTAGAGGACGACAGAGTCGACAACGGGGGTCTCTCGGTCCTCTGCCCTGCTTCGTCAGCCGTCCGTCCGTGAGCTTCCTGTGGAGAACGACTCCGCGCGGGCCGGATATCCACCAATCGTTAACCCCTCCAGAGGCCTATTGCGCTTTAGTGGCTGGAATCAAGGGGTTATATTCGACTCGACGGTGATTCGCCCCGGGGCGGGGATTGGCTCCATCGGGGACCGCGTCGAACAGCGGCGTGCGTGCGGGCGAGTACGCAGTCCACATCCCAGCGGCATGTGGTGGAGACGGGCATGTCACTCATCGACCTTAGCGAGCAGCCGCGCCTCAATCCACTCGACGTCGTCGAGCGGGTGGCCGCCGGCAACGGCTGGGCCTTTGAGCGCGCTGGCGATGACGAGATCACAATTATCGTCAGCGGCAAGTGGTCCGAATATCAGGTTTCCTACACATGGATGTTCAACATCGAAGCCTTGCATCTCGCCTGCGCTTTCGAGCTCAAGGTGCCGGAGCGGTGCCGGCTCGAGGTCCAGCAACTGATTTCTCTCATCAACGAACAGATGTGGGTGGGTCACCTCGATCTTTGGATCCAGGAGGGGCTCGTCATGTATCGCCACGCTCTGGTGCTGGCCGGGGGGGTTGAGGCGACAAATCGTCAATGCGAGGCGCTGTTGGGAACCGCGCTGGACGTGTGCGAGCGTTACTTCCCGGCCTTTCAATTCGTGGTCTGGGCCGGCAAGTCGGCGCGCGAGTCGCTTGATGCGGCGATGTTCGAGACCCAAGGTCAGGCCTAGCATCTGCGGTGCTCGCCCTCTTTCCTGCGATGTGATTTAACGCCCGCGTGCCGGCATCCGGCACAGTGGCGCGCAGGAGCAGTCCATGAGTCCTGGCACGGACGACCAAGCGCAAGGGATGCTTGGACGCGAGCTTTGCGGCAGCATATTGCTCGCCGGCGCTGGCAAAATGGGGGGCGCCTTGCTGGAAGGATGGCTTGGCCTCGGGCTGTCGCCCGAACGGCTCATCGTCATCGAGCCGCAACCAACCGACGCTATTGTGTCACTCACCGATCGGGGCCTGTGCCTCAACCCGGCGCAAGGGCAGGACCGCGAAATCGCGGCGGCCGTCATTGCGGTCAAGCCGCAAATCGCGCCCGAAGTCGTGCCGGCGCTGCGGCCCTTCATTCGGGCTGGGACCATTGTGGTCTCCATCATGGCTGGCAGGACGTTGCGCTTCCTTCAGGCGAGCGTTCCGGACACGGCGCTGGTTCGCGCCATGCCGAATACGCCGGCGGCTGTCGGCCGCGGGATCACGGTTGCGGTTCCAAACGCGAAAGTATCCGCCACCCAACGCAAGCTCGCGCATGCACTCCTTTCCGCAGTTGGGCGCGTGGAGTGGATCGAGGATGAGGCCTTTATGGACGCGGTCACGGCCGTGTCAGGTTCAGGCCCGGCATATGTATTTCTGCTGTGCGAGGCCATGGCGCGGGCCGGTTGCGCTGCCGGCCTGCCGCGCGCGCTCGCGGAGGCCTTGGCGCGCGCGACGGTGGCAGGCTCCGGCGAGCTCTTGCAGCGATCGGAGCTGGATCCGGCTATCTTGCGCGAAAACGTGACGTCACCCGGCGGCACGACTGCCGCGGCTCTTGACGTTCTGATGGGCAACGACGGCCTTCCGGCGCTGATGCAAAAAGCGATTGCGGCGGCGACCAAGCGATCCCGCGAACTGGCCGGCTAAAGCTCAGGCCTCCCCTTATGGCGGCGGGCACCCTGGAACGCTCGACCCTGCCCGGTTAAATTGATGCGCAGCTAAGACGACGAGAGACGGCAATGGCTCGCAAAGCTCGCTCCCCTCAGAGACAACGCGCACGCGTTGCAAGCGCCACCGCGACACAGGGCACCAAATCCGTCCGCGAGCGGATCATCGATGCGTTCATGGATCTTCTGGCGCAGAAGCCGATCGACCAAATCGGATTTGGTGAAATTGCCGGCCGTGCCGATCTTTCGCTGTCCGAGCTTCGCGCCGCCTTTGGATCAAAGCTCGCCATGGTTGCCGCCCATGTGAAGGAGATCGACCGCAAGGTGCTTGCGGCACGCGATCCGGACATGGCCGAGGAATCCGCACGCGAGCGGTTGTTCGACGTGCTCATGCGCCGGCTCGAAATCCTCGAGCCACGCAAGGAGGCGGTGCGTTCGCTGCTACGCTCATGTCGGCGCGATCCGGGAATGGCCATGGCGCTGAACGGGCTTGCCGTTCGCTCACAGCAGTGGATGCTCGCTGCCGCCGGCCTCGACGCGAGCGGGCCGGGAGGCATGATCCGCGCGCAGGGACTGGCGCTTCTATTCGCGTCCGTGCTGCGAACGTGGATCAATGACGACGATCCGGGCCACGCACGCACTATGGCTGCCCTCGATCGTGCGCTCGCGCGCGGCCAACGCTTGTCGCGTTTTGTTGGTGATCTCTGTCGGATTCCCCGGTTCAGGACGGGGATGCGCCAGCGCCGGGATAGCGACTCCGACGATGAGCGGACAGTTGAGGTATAGAAGGCCTATACCGGTACGCGTACCGTCGCGCGCAGTCCCCCCATCGGGCTATCCGAAAGCAGAATATCCCCGCCGTGCGAACGGGCAATGTCCCTTGCGATTGCAAGGCCGAGCCCGGTGCCGCCCTCGTCCTGGTTGCGCGCGTCATCCAGGCGCAGAAAGGGCTTGAACACTTCCTCGCGCAATTGTGGAGGAATACCCGGGCCGTCGTCATCGACCGTCACCGTCAACCAGCGGTGATCACGATGTCCGGTGATCGAAATCGACGCCGCATGACGCGCGGCGTTGGACAGGAGATTTCCGAGGCAGCGCTTGAATGCTGCCGGCCGCACGCTGACGATGGGATCGCCATAGAAACTTACATTTGCTTCGTGACCGTTGCGCTCGGCGTCGGACTTGAGCTCCTGCAAGAACGCGCTCATGTCGGTGAGTGCCGAATGCTCACCTGAATCGCCGCGCGCAAAGGCGAGATATGCTTCCAGCATGCAACTCATCTCATCCACGTCCTTCTTCATCGCTTCAACCTCGGGACCCTCACCGATCAAGGCAAGCTCGAGTTTGAAACGAGTAAGGATTGTACGAAGATCGTGTGATACCCCCGCCAGCATGGCGGTGCGCTGCTCGATCGCCCGCTCGATGCGCCGCTTCATTTCGATGAAGGCATGCGCGGCGCGCCGAACTTCGCGTGCGCCACGCGGCCGAAAATCCGGCACTTCGCGTCCTTTTCCGAAGCTCTCCGCCGCGTCCGCCAGGCTCAGGATCGGGCGTATCTGATTGCGCAGAAACAAGACCGCGACCGTGATGAGGACCAGCGAGGTGCCTACCATCCATTCGAGGAAGATATGGGAGTTCGACACATAGGCTGCGCCGCGCGGCGCGAATACCCGCATGACTGCGTCGTCGAGCCTGATGCGAATTTCGAGCAGCGCAGACCGTCCCACGGTATCGACCCAGAACGGCCGGCGTATCTGTTTACTCACTTCCTCCGAGAGCGCCTGATCGAGCAGAGAAAAGAATGGCTTCGGGGCGGGCGGCGGCAGTTCGTCGACTGACAAGAAGTCCACGACCAGGCCGAGCTTCTCCTGCGCGATCCGGCGAAGCTGTACACGATTGCTGTCCTGCGGAAGCAGCTTGTAAAACTCGATCAGGCTTGCGATGTCCTGCACCACGCCGGCGGACAGCCTTTGAGTGACGAGATTGTAGTGGCGCTCCATGAACATGTATGCGACCACTGATTGCAGAAGGACCATCGGAGCGATGATGATCAGAAGCGCGCGGGCAAAAAGGCCCTTTGGCATCGCGCCTTTCAACGTGACTGAGGCGCGGTCAAAGAATTGGTTCACGCGAGCCACAAGCGAGCGCAGCGCCGACACCCCTGTACGGAGCGCGTTTAATCCAACGTCGAGGGTGGTCATGGCGAGCTTCTTATGGCCAGATTCTACGGCGAGGTCACGAGCCGATATCCTATACCACGCACAGTTTGAACGAAGAGCGGATTGGCTGGGTCGCGCTCGATCTTCCGGCGCAGCCGATTGACCTGCACATCGACGGCGCGCTCGCCGGTCGCCCCGCCTGGGCCGGCCAGAGTGGGCCGCGGCACGGTCTCGCCCGGCGTTGCTGCGAGCGAACGAAGCATGTCGCGCTCGCGATCGGTGAGCCGAATGACTTCTTCGCCCCGCCGGAGCTCCCCGCGCGCAACGTTGAAGTTGAATTCGCCGAAACGCACTGTTTCAACTGAAGGAATCATCACCGGCCGTGCGCGCCGCAGGATGCTGGCGATACGCAGCGAAAGCTCTTTCGGCTCGAACGGCTTGCCGAGGTAATCGTCGGCACCGATCGCCAGCCCCTCGATTCGGCTCTGCGCCTCCACCCGCGCAGTCAACATGATAATCGGAACGTTGGAGGTGGAACGCAGATCCCGCGCCAGACTAAAGCCCGTCTCTCCCGGCATCATCACGTCGAGGATCAGCAGATCAAAGCGCAGCCCTTCCAGCTTTGCCCGGGCATCCGCGGCAGTATCTGCCGTGGTCACGCGATATCCCTCAGCCAGCAAGAAACGCGAGAGCAGATCGCGAATGCGCCTGTCGTCGTCAACGAGCAGCAAATGCGGGGCGTCGTCGGCAAGTGCGGCCGCGACGCTGCTCGTTGCCGGCATTTTGTCGATTTATCCTTTTCGGCGCCCGCGGTCGGCGCGGGCGATAAAACTCAGGACGCTGTCGCGATGCTCGCTATTTATCATGGCGACGAGGAAGCGGCACGCCAGGTCGTGCGCGTCGGGACCAAGCTCGGCAAGAGCGCGCGCGATGCGAGTTGTCTGCAAGCCGGCAAGTCGCATGGCCAGTGCTTCGCCTTTGGGCGTGACATAAAGCAGCCGCTGGCGCCGGTCGCTCTCTCCCTCCTTCTGCACGACGTAACCCTGCTGGATAAGCTGCTTGAGCACGCGGCCGAGCGATTGCTTTGTGATGCGGAGAATGTCGAGCAGTTCAGCAACTTTCATGCCCGGGTTGCGGTTGACGAAATGCAGAACGCGATGATGCGCGCGTCCAAAACCCAGTTTCGCCAGCACGTCATCCGGCTCGCTGATGAAATCGCGGTAGGCGAAGAACAGAAGCTCGATGACGCTCCAGATCGGCTCAGGCGGCGCCCGGCGCGGGTCAGAGGAACGTGCGGTGAACGGAAAATTTAGGTCAGTCATATTGACATATTCAGCCTGTCTTGCTACCCCAAAGACAGCCCATCACGGAACAAACATGCGCGGGGAGAGCGCCCTTTCCCGACTGCGCCAGGCGCAAAGGGGGTTCTCATGGGCGGCCCAACCATACCCGCTGCCGCCGGGTGAGGCAAAGCATTACAATGTCGGGGAGGGGCCGCAGCGCCGATGCTAGCTGGCAGGAGGAAACGCCATGGCTGAGAAACCCTATGATCGGCTGGACGGGGTGATCTGGTGCGACGGCCAACTTGTGCCCTGGGGCGAGGCGACACTGCATGTCTTGTCGCATGGATTGCACTATGCGAGTTGCGTGTTCGAAGGCGAGCGCGCTTATGGCGGCGAGATTTTCAAATGCACAGAGCACTCGGAGCGCCTGCGACGCTCAGCCCAGCTGCTCGATTTTGAAATTCCCTATTCGATTGCGGAGATCGATGCCGCCAAACGGCTCGTGCTGGAGAAGAACGCCCAGAGCGATGCCTATGTGCGCCCGGTTGCCTGGCGCGGATCCGAGATGATGGGGGTCTCCGCGCAGAACAACAAAATTCATATCGCGATCGCCAGCTGGCAATGGCCGAGCTATTTCGATCCGGTGCAGCGGTTGAAGGGCATTCGCTTGGATTTGGCCGAGTACCGGCGCCCCGACCCGGCGACCGCGCCCGTCCGCGCCAAGGCGTCAGGCCTCTACATGATCTGCACGATCTCGAAGCATCAGGCTGAGCGCAAAGGCTATGCCGATGCCATGATGCTGGACTGGCAAGGCCGTGTCGCGGAGTGTACCGGCGCCAACATCTTCTTCATCAGGGATGGCAAGATCCACACTCCGATCGCCGATTGTTTTCTCGACGGCATCACCCGGCGCACTGTGATCGAGCTGGCGAGGCGGCGCGGGATTGAAGTGATCGAGCGGCGGATTATGCCGGACGAGCTGTCGCAGTTTTCGGAGTGCTTCATCACCGGGAGCGCGGCCGAAGTGACGGCGGTGTCCGAAATCGCGCGGTGGCGATTTACGCCGGCGGCATTCACCCAGCAACTGATGGCCGATTATACCGCCGAGGTGCAGCCGAAAGGCAAGAAAGCGGCGGCCTGAGCTGATCCAGAACGGTTTACGCTGCCGGATCGCTGATCCTTATCGCGGCAGCGCGCTGCATCCAGGCGATTGCGACGCAATCGTGAGTACGCCGCCCGCTCGGCAGCAATGCCTCATTCCGCCGCGGCTTGCCTGCTTGGCGAAGGCGCCCAGCGGTCCGCCGAGATATTGTCCGCGTGCCTTGCCTCGACCCAGCTGGTTCCAGCCGCAGTTTCAACGCGTTTCCAGAACGGCGCGCGAGTCTTGAGGTAGTCCATAAGGAACTCGGCCGCAGCGAAAGCATCCTGCCGGTGCCGGGCGACCGCTATGACCAGCACGATCTCCTCGCCGGGGGTGAGCCGCCCGCAACGATGAATGACGGTGACGCCGAGGAGCGGCCAGCGTTTCTCAGCGACTTCGACATGGCGCGCGATCTCCGCCTCCGCCATGCCGGGATAATGCTCCAGCGTCATGGCAACGAGCGGCAGGCCCGCTTCCTCCCCGCGGCATAGGCCTGTGAACGTGACAATTGCGCCGATGTCGATGCGTCCATCGGCCAGTCGCGCGACCTCAAGCGCGCCATCGAACCTCTCCTGCTGCAGGCGGATCGTGGCGGCCATGGCTTGCGCTATCCCCCGGTCATTGGCGGGAAGAACGCTATTTCGCGTGCTCCCCCGATGGCGGTCTCCGCCTTGACATGCATGCGATCGAGCGCCGCGCGAATGATCTTTGGGTCCTCGAAAGCATGCGCATATTCCTCCCCGCGTTGGCTCAGCCAGTGCATGAGGTCCGCGATGGTTGTTATTCCGGCGGGAAGCTCGATCTCCTCCTCGGGCTTGCCAATGCGCTCCCGCACCCATGCAAAGTAACGCAGCTTCACCGGCTCAATCCTCCATCAGGTGGCGCATCCCGGCACGGAAATAGTCCCAGCCGGTATAGAGCGTGAGCAACGCGGAAAGCCAGATCAAGGCGAGGCCGATGGGTGTCACGACCGGCAGGACCGCGTCACCCGCCTTGCCTGCGATCAGGAATCCGACAGCAACGAGTTGGAGCGTCGTCTTCCATTTTGCAAGCTGTGTCACCGGTACGCTCACGCGCAATTCGGCGAGATATTCGCGCAGACCAGACACCAGGATTTCCCGGCAGAGAATGACAATTGCAGCCCATAGCGACCATCCGCGGATGGTATCATCGGCGGCGAGCATAAGCAGGCACGACGCCACGAGCAGTTTGTCCGCGATCGGATCGAGCATGCGGCCGAAGGCCGACTGCTCGCCCCATTTGCGCGCGAAATAACCGTCGAGAACGTCAGTCACCCCGGCTGCGATGAAGATGGCGAGCGCAAGCCAGCGCAACCAAAGTCCTCCCGCGAGGACATTCTGCCAATAAAGGCAGGCAACCACCGCCGGCACTGCCACGATGCGGGCGTAGGTCAGCACATTTGCGAGCGCAAGCGGCCTTGCTGCGAGCGGTCGGGACGTCGCCGTGTTCATGCGCCGAAAGAATACCCTTCCGCTCGCCAGGTCAAACGGAATGCCGGGTTGATCGCAGTGGCGGATTCTTTTCAACCTGGGCGATCATGAAAGAAGTCGTAAATCTTGCGCGCGGTCTCAGCACTGATTCCCGGCACCTTGGCGAGGTCGGTGAGCGCCGCCCGTTCAATTGCCTTGAGCGTCCCGAAATGATGAAGCAGCGCGCGCTTGCGTGTGGGCCCGACCCCGGGGATTTCCTGCAGGCCGGCCTCACGCAGATCGCGCCGCCGCCGGACGCGGTGCGAGCCGACCGCAAAACGATGCGCCTCGTCGCGCAACCGCTGAACAAAATAAAGCACGGGATCGCGCGGCTTGAGCTTGAATGGCTCCCGGCCAGGCAGAAAGAATGTCTCCAGCCCGGCGTCACGGTCCGGTCCTTTTGCGACGGCCAGCAGCGGCACATCCGCGATCCCGAGGGCGGAAAGGGCCTCCTGCGCCGCCGCCAGCTGGCCGCGTCCGCCGTCGATGATGACCAGGTCGGGCCAAGGCAACTCGCCAGAGCCGCCGATATCAATCGGCATCTCGTTCGGCGCGGGCATGGGCACAAGCGTTGTGCCGGGAACCGTCGCGGACGCGCGTGGGGCCTCCTTGATGAGACGCTTGAAGCGGCGGCTGAGGACCTCGCGCATCATGCCGAAATCGTCACCCGGGGCGAGATCAGATGATCGTATATTGAACTTGCGATATTGATTCTTCTGAAATCCTTCAGGACCGGCGACGATCATCGCGCCGACCGCATTCGTGCCCTGAATGTGGCTGTTGTCGTAGACTTCAACGCGATGCGGGGCGCGCGCAAGCCCCACGCTTTTGCCCAATGCGTCCAGCAACTTGTGCTGCGATGCCGTTTCGGCGAGCTTGCGCGCCAAAGCTTCGCGCGCATTGGCAAGCGCGTGATCGACAAGCTCCCTTTTTTCACCGCGCTGGGGGGCATTCACTTCAACTTTGTGGCCGCTCTTGACGGTCAGCGCGTCGGCAAGCAACAACTCCTCTTCAATCACGTGTGAGGTGAAGATGCAGGGCGGGCATGGCTTGTCGTCGTAGAACTGCGCGATGAATGCGCTCAACACCTCGGCCGCGGCGAGGGAACGATCAGCCCTGGGAAAATAGGCACGATTGCCCCAGTTCTGACCGCTACGGAAGAAAAACACCTCCACGCAATTAAACCCGCCTGCTTGATGGATGGCGAACACGTCGGCGTCCTTGACGCCGCGCGGGTTGATGCCCTGATGGGATTGTACCGCCGAAAGCGCTGCCAGACGATCGCGATAGATGGCAGCACGTTCGAACTCGAGGGCGGCAGAGGTCTTTTCCATCTCGCCCGCCAATTCGTCCTGGATGGACTGACTCTTGCCGGACAAAAAAGCGTTCGCTTCCCGCACGAGCTCGCGATAATCGGTGAACTCGATCTCGCGCGTGCAGGGGCCCGAACAGCGTTTGATCTGGTAGAGCAGGCACGGCCGGGTACGGCTCTCGAAGAATGCATCCGAGCACGAGCGCAGCAGAAAAGCCCGTTGCAGAGCGGTGATGGTACGATTGACCGCCCAGACCGAGGCGAACGGGCCGTAATAGTTGCCCTGCCGCGTTCGCGCGCCGCGATGCTTGAGAATTTGCGGCGCCCAGTGGTCTGCCGTGATCAGGATGTACGGAAACGACTTGTCGTCGCGCAACAACACGTTGAATCGCGGCCGCAGCCGCTTGATCAGGTTCGCTTCGAGCAGAAGCGCCTCGGTCTCGGTCGCCGTCGAGACGAACTCCAATGACGCGGTAGCCGCAATCATTCGCTCGATGCGCGTGTCATAGCCGGTGGGACGGGCATAGGCGATGATGCGTTTGCGAATGTTCTTCGCCTTGCCGACGTAGAGCACGTCTCCGTTGGCGTCGATCATGCGATAGACGCCGGGAGAGGACGGCGCGAGCTTGGCGGAACGCTCAATGACCGCGCGGCCCGCCGGAAGCGATGCGGCTGCATTCTCGACCGCCGCATCAGCTTCCGGCAGCGATTGATCCTCATCCTCCTCGACGAGTTCCGTTGCCGGATCGATATCTTTCTTGGTCGGGCTCATTGCGGGAAAAGCCAAGCTGTCCTTCAACCACCGGCCAGCGCCGCGAAAATGTATGTCAGCGGACCAGCCGGGGTCGTTTTAAATATTCATTGACCATAGGTACAGATTCAGCCTCCGATTTTTTAGTTAGAACCCCGGTGTGTTGCGGCCTCACTAGACGACGCGGATTTCCGCAATAATGTAGGTACGAATTATATAAAATCCGGGGGATCATGATGAAGCGCGCTGTCCTCTTCTGCATTAGTCTCGTCGCACTGGCTCTGTCTGCAAGCGTGGCGGCCGCGGCCGACCTGTCCCCGGGCTATGCGCCGGTTGCGCGCGCTCCGGTTTATTATTCCCCCTACTACAACTGGACCGGCTTTTACCTCGGCATCAACGGCGGAGGCGGATGGGGCCGGTCGCAATGGGATGGAATCGACAGGTTCGATGTTTCCGGCGGGGTGGTCGGCGGCACGATCGGCTACAGTTGGCAGTTCAATCGCCTCGTGCTCGGCGCGGAAGGCGACATCGATTGGTCGGACATAAAAGGAACGACAGCTGTGCTGTGTCCCCTTGGCTGCTCGACCCGCAACGACTGGCTGGCCACGGTCCGCGGCAGACTTGGTTATGCATTCGATCGCTTTCTCCCTTACATAACCGTCGGGATAGCACTCGGAGACATCAATGCCAGCCGCCCCGCTTTTCCCGGTGGCAGCATCACCAACGTCGGCTGGACGCTCGGGGCGGGGCTCGAAGTGGGCATCGTGCGCAACGTGAGTCTTAAGGCCGAATATCTCTATGTCGATCTCGGGACTTTCAATTGCGGTTTCAATTGCGGCCTTGCTGCGAACGGCGATGGTTCGTTCTACGCAAATCTCTTGCGCGGCGGTCTGAACGTGCGCTTCTGATTGCGCCCGCAATCCGCGAGCGCCACGCGCGCGCTGGCTCCGCGCAAGCCGGACGACTTTTCGCGCGCGAGCCAATCGATGCGAGAGGTGCCGCCACCCCCTGCCAGAGCCGCCACGAGCTGCGGCAGCAATGTCCGCAGTTCACCTTCGAGCGTCCAGGGCGGATTGACGATAATCAGCCCGCAGGCGCTCAGACGGCCGGGCTCGGGCGTCGTTGCCAGGCTGATTTCTGCGCGCAGGATCTTGGAAATATCCAGCCGTCGCAGGCGTCGCGCAAGAGCTTCTACGCTTCCAGGCTCTTTTACCGGATACCAGATCAGATAGATGCCTGTCGGCCATTTACGGTGCGCTCCTTCGATTGCATTCGCAAGCCGCGGGAAATCCGCCGCCTCCTCGAATGGCGGATCGATGAGCACGATCCCACGCCGTTCCTTCGGCGGTATATAGGCATTGAGCGCCGTCCAGCCGTCGATCGCGAGTGCCTTGCACCGGCGGTCGCCATGGAGATTGCGCGCGAGAGCCGCTGCTGGCAGCGGTTCGCGCTCGCATGCGATGAGACGGTCGCGTACGCGCAAAAACCTGCGCGCCAACATCGGCGAACCCGGGTAGAGCGCAAGCTGTCCCCCTTTGTTGCAGGCGGTAACGGCCTCGATGTAGGGGGCAAGCAGAACGGCGGCGGCCTGCGGCTGCGCAGACGCGAGCAACCGCGCGATGCCGTCGCGCCATTCTCCGCTGCGGCTCGCTTCCTCGCCGGTGAGTTCGTATAGCCCACTTCCCGCATGCGTATCGATGACGCGAAATGGCGCGGGTTTTGTGCGCAGATATTCGAGCACGCGCACGAGCGTGGCGTGCTTCATGACATCGGCGAAGTTGCCGGCGTGGAATGCATGACGATAATTCATGGAAAACTTCGCATTTTTCTCAGAAAATGTATATGATTTTTCGATTTCGGGTATCATATCGGGTATCGTCTGTCGGGCAGGCGCGCTTGCATAGGGCGTCCACCTCCTATAGTCCCGCGCCGGCCCACGGCCTCGACGGCCCTTTCCGAGGCTCCAGTATCGATCACCGCGTGCTGATCTCGTGCGACCCACAGATCGCCGGAAGGCGGCTGCGGAGCCTTGGTGGATGAAGCCCGCCGGGCAGGCACGCGAACGTGACAGCATGCGCGAAGGAAGTAGGGGATCGGGGGAGCGGTGGTCAATGCATCGTCAGCTTTCGCCAGCTACGGACATGCCGCCGCATGGGCTCTGGTCTGCTATGTGCCAATAGGAGACATTCAACAGACAAAATGCGATGGCGTGAAGGAGCTAGATAAGCGCAACTGGGGTAAACGTGTTTGGACGCAGATCGGCTGGGGGCCGCGCACACTTAATCGGGCAGCCCCATTCTCTGCAGAGCGCCTGCCCACTTGGCGGAATCCTTCTCTCTGCGAAACGGTGCCTGGTCGGCCAGGCCAGAGACGTGTAGCCCGGGATCGAGTTGGCACATTTTCGCCATCAATTGTCGACCTTCAATCAATCGACCACCCAGCCCGTGACTAGCTGAGGCAACTCGCAACGCCGTAAGATAATTTGGCCTCGCGCTCAGCGCTTCGCTTGCCGATGCAACCGAAGCATCGTAGCGCCGGGAGAAGAAATGAGCGTAAGCCACTGCCGCATGTATCTTGAAGACCAATCGATCGTATGGACTGAGTTTTATGGCATGCTGTAGATGTTGGATCGCCACTTCGGGCTTGCCTAGCCAGAGCATGATCCAGCCGCTGACGTACCATGCCGCCGTCAGATGAGGATTGAGCCGGATTGCCCGCTCGATCAAACTAGCGCCGCCCTCGACGTCTCCACCAACAGCTGAAATTGCGTGTGCGGCCTTGGCAAGGGCAAGCGCATCATCCTTGCCGAGCTCTGCCGCCCGTAGTGCCAGCTGGACGCACTCGGCGGTTTCTCCCGGGCGATCGGTTATCCATCCGTACGACTGTCGCTGCACATAGCAGTACGCCGCCATGGCGTATGCCGATGCGAACTCTGGTTCGATCTCAATCGCCTTCTGAAAAAGATGAAGTGCCTCGTCAATGCCATCCTTTGTCCACTGATGCAGGTTGTCGAGCCCACACAAAGTGCACGAGTAGGCATCAAGCTTACGTTTCGGCCCGATTTTGATGCGCTCGATTTCCACTTGTTCGACCTTCGACACGAGCGCGCCCACCACGCTGGCGGTGATTTGGTCTTGCAAATTGAAGGTATTTCTCAAGTTCTCGTCGAAACGACTCGCCCACAGGCAAGCCATGGTCGACGAATCGATCAACTGAGCCGCGATGCGAATGCGACTTTCTTCCTTGCGCAGGGTTCCTTCGATGACATAACGCGCACCCAGCTCAGCTGCCAATTGTCTAAGGTCCAGTGTCTGGTGCCTGTGACCCCGAGTGACGCTGCGGCCGATGACCAGCAGATGGCGAAACCGAGACAGCGCGGCGGTGATATCATCGACGAGACCGTCGATGAAACAGTCTTGCTCGGAGTCTGCTGAAAGATTGGCAAACGGAAAAACCAGAATGGAAGCTTTATCGCGAGACAGCGGTGATGTGCACCCCGGCGCTGATCGTATCTCTTCATGGCCGTCAATTCCGACCTGCACCCCGTCCTTGCGAGCTTCGTTTGATTCCTGAACAAGGCCAATGAAACGATATCCCTTGTGCGGCAGAGTACGAATAAGGCGCTGCTGCTCGCCGTCGTCCCCGATCGCGTGACGAACTGCGGAGACCCGACTATTGAGCGTCGATTACGAAACGATGCGGCCATCCCAGACGCCAGCAATCAGATCGTCCCGGCTAACGATGCGGCCGCAACTCCGGACAAGATGAAGCAGAACACCGAAGACTTGCGGTTCAACCGGGACAAGATCGGCTCCCCGCCGCAGTTCGTATCGGTCGGCGTCGAGCGTGTATGCTTCGAATCTGTAGATCACCTACAGCCCCACCGTCAGTTTGCCTCAAGATGTTTCCACCCAATCTCAAGGAAAATCAAGACTATCTCAATGCCAACATTGGCAGGGAGCGGTACGCTCCGTGAAGCGCCCGCGAATAGCCGGCTGCGAGGAGGGACCCATGTCCTTTGTCATCCAGGTCTTGGCCGGGCTTGCTCGGCTTTCGAACTTCCAGCGGAGCTTCGTCTTCGTAAAAACATTGGACGCGAGCCGATTGATGCGCCCATTGTGCGCCGCGATAGCTCTTGGTGCATTATTGGTTTCGGCCGGCGCTCAAACCGCGCCGCCGGCATCATTGCAGCAGCGGCTCCAAGCCATCTTTGACATGAGCGCGGAGGACATGGCTGCAACGTCGGCATTTACAAAGCGCGCATATGAGGCGCAACTCGCCCATATCTATCGCATTCAGAACAAACAAATTCGCGACATCGTCCTGGAATTTGTCCTCAGCCCCAAAGCGACCGCGTTCGGACAAGCAGCGACGCAATCATGGTCGGCCTCTCCGGGCAGCGGGTGGAAGAGCCATCACGCTTATCCGGGTGGCCTCTCGGTTCACAACCTGGAATGGGTAGAGGTAGCCCTGGGGTGGTCGGATACCTGGGAGAAGGTATACGGCGTCAAGCTGGATCGTGATCTCGTCGTTGCCGGGCTAATCCTCCATGATTGGGGAAAGGTCTGGTTCCTATTTGACGACAGTAGCGGGAAGATACGGGAACCAGACTGGTATCCAAAGGCGTGGGGCACCAAAGCCAATTGGAAATGGATGGGCGGCCACGGGGCTGTGCTGTACGCCGAACTGATTGCTCGAGGGTTACCGACGGAACTTCTCTTCTCAGCCGCATCAGCTCACTTCGATCCGTATTGGGCTCTTGAGAAAGACGGCGAAGGAATGAACCCGGCTTTCCGCGAGGCAGCGGAAATCGCGAAGAAACCAGCGCCTGTCGTCAAGCCGGAGGAGCGCATGGCCGAGTGGTGGTTGGTCACCTTTACGGATGAGGCTTGGTCATTCTCGACAATGGTCGCGGCGAGATTTGCCTTTGAGTTGCTGGACGAGACCGCAAAAGATCTCGGCTTGAAGCCGGATTCGCGTGAAGCCAATAAGCTGGCCTGGTTTGTCCTTTCCCGCGTGGGAGATTTCAAAATCTACGAAGTCTACCAAAAGGCTGGCTTCCAGAGGGAAGCAGCCAAGCAGTTTGTACGATCGGTTCTCGATGATCCCGCGCCCTATGAGGTAGCGAAGCGCTAGAGCAACGATTCCCTAGCGCGTTCGAACTTGGCGGTCGCTCTTCACTAACCCTTGGCAGGGAGAGCATGGGTAAAGGTTGGCGCAGACTCGTTGCATGCGTTCTCCTCACCTTCAGCGTTGAAGTCTCACACGCCCACCCGCATATATGGGTGACGATGAAATGCCAGATAATTTTCGGTGCGGACGGCTCGACAATAGGGGTGAGATACACGTGGATATTCGATGAAATGTCCTCTGCTTACATCGCACTTGGAACCGAGGACAGACAGAAGGGAATATTTAGCCAAGAGAAGTTAGCCTCACTGGCAGAGGCGCAAGTGGCGTCGCTCAAATCTTCAGACTATTTCACCAACGCAACCGTGAACGGCGTCAAGCAACAGTTTGAACCTCCCGCCGACTATCGGCTCGAGTCTGAGGACGGCGTTTTGACTTTGCATTTCACGTTGCCGTTCCGGTCACCGCTAACGGGGCAGACGCTTGAGCTCGAGGTCTATGATCCGAGCTATTTCGTCGATATCCGTCTTGCCGAGCAGACACCAGTTGAGCTTATCAATACGCCGAGCCAATGCAAATCCGCGATTACTCGCCAGACCTGGACCCAGGTCGCCAATAGGATCGCTGTGACGTGTCCTTGAGGGAGCCACGCCGCAATTTGCAGATTCAGACACCGCGCCGTTAAATGTGTCCGGCAGTCATTTCCGGACACGGCGCGCAAAACCGCAACGTCCGCTTTGCCCCGATGAGACCTGCATGGAGGTGACCGCTCTCAAGGATCAAGCGGAAACGTGTAAGGCACTTCGCCGATCGTACTATCGCCGAGCGTGGCGTCCGCTATGGCCGCGTGGCAACGACCCCAACCTCGGCCAAGACGAAGCGCCACCCTAGTCTAAGGCATATTTGGCGATCGAGACGCCGGTGGTCGCATGTCCGTTCCGGGTCAAAACCCGAATCCCTCTTTGTCGGTCGCACTTCCGCTTCCGCCGGATGCGGACATCGGGAGGAAACCGGTGGGGATCCTCCCGCGCGCACGTCGCTCACCCCCCGCACCCTTCCCTCCCCCGCTTGCGGGGGCGGGAAGGATGGAGGAACGGGCAATCAGGAGGCGTGCCGCAGCGGTTCTTGCGTTTTTGTCCCGCGCAGGTTGTCAAGAATTGCCAGTGCGCGTCCCATCGAAAAATCGCGCGTCTTTTGATCGAACGCCTTGGGCGCGCCGTGCATCATGTAGCCGTGGAGCACGCCCGGAAAGATATGCAACTCGACGTTCTTCATGCGTGCGGACAACGCGCGATAGGCGTCCAGCACTTCGGGCGGCGCCCGGTGGTCGCGGTCGCCCCATATGATACAGACCGGCTCCGCGCCGCCGTCGAGGTCTGCGATGTAGTCCAGCATCTGCGATCCATGGCAGGAGATGCCGGCGGCGTAGCCAAGGCGCTTGGGGCCCAAAATCGCGTACGGACCTCCGTAGCAAAAGCCCATCACCGCGGCGCGGCCGTTGAACTGCGGGACGCCGCCGAGGTGCCCCAGCGTATCTGTGAGGTCCCGTTCGCCGGCTTTGATCTTTTCAAGACGCGGCTGTGAGCGTTGCTGTGTGCGACCGTCGTCGTGGGAGAGCGGTCCCGGGATGGAGCGCCAGAACAGGTCGGGTGCGGCGGCAATGAACCCATGCGCCGCAAACTCCTCGGCAATTGCAATAATATCGCCATCCACGCCATGGACGGCAGACGCAAGCACAATCGCCGGCACTTTCTTGTTCTCGTGCGGTACTGCGAGGTAGCAATCGAATTCGCCGCCGTCGCTTGAACGGATCTTGATGCTCTTGCCCAACATGCTGCGCCTCATTTATTCGGCTGGTTTGGAATGGACGCTCAGCGTACAGGAAGAAGTAGCGCGGAGGAAAGTAGGCCAATGCCGTGAGCTCTCCCATCCTCATTGTCGGCGGCGGGCTCGGCGGGCTCACCGCCGCGCTTGTGCTGGCATCTCACGGCAAACCGGTTCGCGTGCTCGAAGGTGCGCCGGCATTCGGTGCCATTGGTTACGGTATCCAATTCGGCCCCAATGTCTTTCGCGTATTTGATCGCCTCGCCTTGAGCGCGGCCGTGCTTGCGAAGGCCGACAGTCCGCCCGCCGTGTTGATGATCGATGCGCTCAACGGCAAGGAGGTCACTCGGGTGCCGACCGGCCCGCTACTGCGCGCCCGCTTCGAACATCCCTACATCATCATCCATCGCGTTGATCCGCATGATGTCATGCTTGCGGCCTGCCGGCGCAATCCGCTCATCGTACTCGAGCCCAACTGCATGGTGTCATGCTTCGCCGACCACGGTGAAAGAGTGACCGCCACAACGCAAGACGGCCGCAGCTTCGAAGGCAGCGCCCTGATCGGCGCTGACGGCATCCGTTCACGCATCCGCGCACAGTTGCTCGCGGACGGCGATCCTCTCCCCAACGGGTTCATGGCATTTCGCACCATTGTGCCGATGGCCGATGTCACCGCGGAGGTTCGCCGCGACATTGTTGCGCTCTGGGGCGGGCCGGGCTTCCACCTCGTGCATTATCCGCTTCGTCACGGGACACTATTCAACATCGTGGCGGTGTTCCGGCGGTCAGCTCATTCGGAGCGCGGCGATAGCGCGGCTTACCGGGCCGAGTTGGAGGAGATCTATCGCGACGCGCACCCGGCGATGAAGGCCTTGTTGGCCATGCTTGATCTGGGCCGACGTCAGGCGGTCGGCGATCGCGACCCGATCCGGCGTTGGCACAAGGGTCGTATTGTGCTGCTCGGTGATGCCGCACATCCGACGCTGCAATCCCTGGCGCAGGGCGCCTGCATGGCGATCGAAGACGGTCTCTGCCTCGCCGACTGCATCGCCGCTGCTGGCGAGGACTACGAAACAGCGTTCCGGCGGTACGAAAGGGCGCGCGGTTTGCGCACGGCGCGCGTCACACTGGAATCGCGCTATCTCTGGAACATCTATCACGCCGACGGCATCGCGCGCGAGGTCTACTGGCAGATGCTGGGCGAACGCAGTGAAGCGGATACCTTGCAATGCCTCGCTTGGCTCTATGACGGATTTGAACTGCCAGCCGGCCCAGAACAATGATGCGCGCCGGTCATCCTGAGCTCCGCAGTATTGGGTGTTCGGAGGGAGCGTTGCAAAGCCATGCATACTAAGGCGACAAAACGTTCGGTGATCGTGGGAGTTGCGATTACAACCGCTCGTCCGCAAATCCCTGCCGCAGCTGTGCGAGCCGGTCGAACGCGGCGGACGGCAGCGGACCCTGCTCTACCGCGGCGAGCGCATGCTCGAACTGCTGCGGCGTTGCCATGCCGACCAGGATGGTACCCATGGCGGGATGCGAGAGTGCAAAGCGGATGGCCGCTTCGGTCAGGGTCGCGGTGAACCCTTCGTTGACCAACGGCATCAGCCGGCGGGCGCGCGCGACATCGGTCGCGTAGACCGCAGCGGAGCCGATCGGCTCGGGCGCCGGACCGGCAATGGGATGACGCTCGGCGGAGCCGGAGAGCGCGCCGCCGGCCAGCACCCGGATCCCAACCACGCCCACGCCGGCGGTCGCGGTATGATCGAACAGCCGTCCGTAATCCTGCGCCGGATAATTCGGCGCCAGCGCGATTGCCGCCGAGGGGTTGAGCATGTTGTAGACTACCTGGGCACTGTGAAAGGCGCCCGAGTCGATCAGGCGATGGAGAGCCGCCGTATCGCCGATTGCCGTGAGCCCAAGAAAACGCGTTTTGCCTTTCTCGCGCAGCCGCTCGAAGGCGGGCACCACTTCGTTGAGCACTTGGCGCACGCCGAGCGCTTCGCCGCCCCCGTGCTCGGTAACGGCATTGTGCAGGTGGAAGATGTCGACGCGCTCGAGCTGCAATCGCCGCAGACTGCCTTCGAGCGAGATTGCCACGGCCTGCGCGATGCGGGCAAAGTCCGCGGACGGCAGCCGGACCTTGGTGCCGACGATCGCGGTCGCCGGTTTCAGTCTGCCGAGAACGCGCCCGAGATTCTTTTCCGATTCGCCGTCGCCGTACTGGACCGCGGTGTCGAAATAGTTCACCCCGGCGGCAATCGCCCGCGCGATTGTGCGCTCCTGGTCGAGCGGATCACCCCGCACCATCAGCCCGCCGACCGCGCCACAACCAAAACCCAGGAGTGATAGCTTCATTCCGGTACGGCCGAATCCACGCAAGTCCATGGTCGTTCCTCCGCCTCGACGGGCGCCTCGCCAAAGGCGATTGTAGTTGCAAACCATGCGAGATGGCAGCCGCTCTGGCGAGGTTATCGAGCAATCGCGGGCGAAGACGCGGCAGCTATCGTCAAAAGCAAGGCGGGTGGTGCTGCGAGCGTGAACGCCCGATCAACGGGTCAGGGCGGCGCTTCCCTGGCGCATCGGCGGCATCACGACCTTATCGCGACGGCATGCCCGCGAAACCGTTTCGGGGCATGAACGGAAGCGCAGATCCTTTCCGATGCAGATGCGCACCTCCCCCAGACGCCTGCTGTCGCAGGTGACAGCAATGGCATCGCGCGCAAGTCCAGGATTGAACTTCACAAACGCGTCCTCCACCTCACCCGGAGTGACTGTCAGCATCTCTTTCAAATCGATGAATTCAGGCGGGATTTTAACAGTCGCGCGCACCTTGCGGACAGTCTCGAAATAGGCCGTGGGGGAAAGACCGGAACAGGTACCGTGCTTTTCCCATTGCTGAAAGATCAATCGGATCGCCGGCATCAGATCAAGCATGGACGATACGGTCGTGCGATCGAGGCGTGGTGCCGGGACTTGGCAGAATTCCGGAAAGCCGCGCTCGTATTGCGGCCACAAACCATGCACGACAAAAGAGAAGGGCCGGGCGCCGCACTGCTGTTGCGGTGGCGTGCCCCGTTCACCGGCTGCCTCACAAAACGACGGCGACCACGAGAGCGACAGGACATAAAAATCGAATTGCCCCGGTGCGTTCTGACGCTGGTCCTGGGCGGCCAGGGGAGAGTGGGCGAGGAAGAGCGCAATGGAAAGAGCGGCAGAAGGCCCGATACACAGTTTCATGACAGCGACCCTCGGAACAACCCAAACGACCGAAGCAATCTACAACAGTTCCTGGGACATTTCAAGAACAAAAAGAGAATAAAGAGAGCGCGCAGATCAACCCTAATGGCATCCTACCGCGCAGGAGCTGAGCACGGAAAGCCTGTCGGGCACCCCTGTTGGTGCCTAATCTGCAACACCTTGCCGCAATCGAGCGCGGCCCCTTCCTACACCGCAGGAGCGCATTTAGGCTGGCGGGTCGACGGGTGGGGAGTTGTCCGGCATGCGCGTTCTGTTGTGGGGTATCGCCTTCATGCTCATGGCCATGAGCGCCCAGGCGCAGGTCTATCATGCCAATGATACCGGCGGCATCATCCCATGGACCTGCGAGAACGAGGCCGCCGCCCATGCGATTGCGGCCGCCTATTGCGCCCGCTGGGATAAATATCACCGCATCACCAGCGTGCACCGGCACTACGGCGATTACATCGCATTCAATTGCCTGTGGACACCCTACATCAACCGCTACGCGCTGCCGGCCGTCCACACGCGCTCGGCTTGCGGCTATGAACGCCTCTGGCCGCGCGTGCGGGTGCTCGACTGACTACCCAATATCGTGCCGTTTTAGAACTTCCCGCACCGCGTCGACGAGCTTCTCCTCGCCAACGGAGAATTGTGCGGGCCGGCTCTCGCGCCATTCGTCGTGGCTTGCAATTGAGCTCGCCGCCCTGGCGCCCTCGATCAGGTCTTTGATCTGAACTTCGCCTTTGGCCTTCTCGTCACCGCCCTGGATGACCACGCAAGGCGCGCTTCGCCTGTCGGCATATTTGAGCTGCGCGCCCATCTTGCCGGAGCCGAGATAAAGCTCCGCACGGACCCCGGCGTTGCGCAAGCTTGCAACCATTTTCTGATAATCGGCGATGCGCTCGCGATCGAAAACCGTCACCACCACGGGACCAGGCAGAGCTTTGCTCTCGACTCCACCCAGATGACCGAGCGCTGCCCTCAGGCGGGATACGCCGATGGAGAAGCCGGTTGCAGGAACCTGATCTCCACGAAAGCGTGCGATCAGTCCATCATAGCGCCCGCCGCCGCCGACCGAGCCGAAGCGGACCGGCCGGCCGTCCTCGTCCCTGGTCTCGAATGTCAGATCAATCTCATAGACCGCCCCGGTGTAGTATTCGAGCCCGCGAACCACGGATGGTTCAATCACGATCCGATTGTTGTCGTATCCACAGGCTTTCACCAGCGCGTCAATCTGTTCCAATTCCTCGCGACCTTGTTGTCCTGTTTTGCTGTCCCTCAAATAGAGATCAAGTTGAGCAATCTTGTCTGCACTGTCGGTTGCAGGCTCAAACACTTGCAGCACGGTTGTAATCGCGGCTTCGCTCAAACCTGCACCCTTTGTATAGTCGCCGGATTCATCTCTGCGGCCTTCCCCGAGCAGCTGCTTGACGCCCGCAATTCCCAGACGGTCATACTTATCCAGGGCCCGCAGGACGGTGAGTTTCTGAGTGCTGTTCTCTTCCCCGGCTAAGCCGATGGTTTGGAGGACCCCGTCGAGTACTCTGCGGCTATTCACCTTGATGAGGTAGTCCCCCCGTTTAATGCCCAGCGCCTCCATTGTATCTGCCGCCATCATGCAGATTTCGGCATCGGCAGCCGGTGATGCGGAGCCCACCGTGTCGGCATCGAACTGCATGAACTCTCTGAAACGGCCGGGTCCCGGCTTTTCGTTCCGGAACACCGAGCCTACGCGGTAACTGCGAAAGGGCTTCGGCAGGGCATCGAAATTCTCGGCGACATAGCGCGCGAGCGGCGCCGTCAGATCGTAGCGCAGTGACAGCCATTGACCGTCATCGTCCTGAAACGAAAACACTCCTTCATTAGGCCGATCCTGATCGGGCAGGAATTTTCCCAGCGCATCCGTATATTCGATCGCGGGGGTCTCCAATGGCTCGAAACCGTAGCGCTCAAACACGGCACGGATACGATCGAGCATGCGCCTCGCAACGGCGATCTCGCCCGGGCCGCGATCGGCAAAACCGCGCGGCAGACGCGCCTTGAGCTTATTGGCTTTGTTGGGCTTCGCAGTCATTATTGCTTGCAATCACAACCCGGAAGCGCATGGCTTCAGCGGGAGCCGGAAGTAGCAGCCGCATCCAGGAGCGGCAAGGGAAAGCAACAATGCCGTCAGCAGCAGCGACCAAAGTGACTGCCGTTCCCAATGATCTCGAAGCCTATTGGCTTCCTTTCACGCCCAACCGCGCGTTCAAGGCTTCGCCGCGTCTCATCGCGCGTGCAAAAGATATGTATTACTACACCCCGGACGGACGCGCGGTCCTCGACGGCACCGCCGGGCTGTGGTGTACCAATGCCGGCCACAACCGCAACTCCATCGTGGCGGCGATTCGCGCCCAGGCGGAAACGCTGGACTATGCGCCGGCTTTTCAATTTTCCCATCCGAAAGCGTTCGAGCTCGCAAGCCGGGTCGCAGTGCTCGCGCCCGGCGACCTTGATCACGTGTTCTTCTGCAATTCCGGCTCCGAGGCGGTTGATACGGCGCTCAAGATCGCGCTTGCCTTCCACAACGTTCGCGGCGAGGGCACGCGCACACGGCTGATCGGACGCGAGCGCGGCTATCACGGCGTCGGCTTCGGCGGCATTTCGGTGGGCGGCATTGTCAACAATCGCAAATTCTTTGGTTCGCTGCTCGCGGGGGTCGATCACCTGCCGGCAACCTACAGCCGCGAGCACCAGGCGTTCAGCAAGGGCGAGCCCGAATGGGGCGCCCATCTCGCCGACGATCTCGAGCGCATCGTCGCGCTGCACGATGCCAGCACCATCGCGGCTGTAATCGTCGAGCCCATGGCAGGCTCAACCGGCGTGCTGCCGGCGCCGAAGGGTTATCTCCAGCGCCTGCGCGCGCTGTGCGACCGCCACGGCATCCTGTTAATATTGGACGAGGTCATCACCGGCTTCGGACGGCTGGGCTACAGCTTCGCGGCCGAGCGCTACGGCATCGTCCCCGATATGATCACCTTCGCCAAGGGCATCACATCGGGCACCGTTCCCATGGGCGGGGTTATTGTGCGCAAGGGCGTCTATGACGCGTTCATGCGCGGACCCGAGCACATGGTTGAGCTCTTCCATGGCTACACTTACTCGGCGCACCCGCTGGCGTGCGCGGCCGGCCTTGCGGCGCTCGACCTGTATCGTGATGAGGCGCTTTTCGAACGGGCGAGAAAACTCGAACCGTACTGGGCGGACGCGGCCATGCGGCTGAAGGGATTGCCGAATGTGCTTGATATCCGGTGCGTAGGGCTCACGGCGGGCATTGATCTTGCTTCGCGGCCGGACGCCGTGGGGCGGCGTGGCTACGTGGCAATGGAGCACGCCTTCCGGAGCGAGAATCTGGTCATCCGGATCAACGCCGAAACGATTGCAGTTACGCCGCCTTTGATCGTGACTGAGAGTGAAATCGATCAGATTTTCGCCAAAGTCGCCAACGCGATCAGGGCGGTGGCGTAGTTCATTCATAAGTACTTTTCCGGCTCACCCGCTCCCCGGCGCCCCGAGATCGCTTGCGTGAATGCCGGGGAGCATGTCATGCAGGGTGAGGCATAGCAGCGAATCGCGTACTACAATCGGCACGGCTGGACCAACCCGATGCGCCTGGGCGGCATCTTCATCGCGCTGTGCATGTTGATCATCGCGGGCTCCGCCGGCGCGATCGTCTACCTCTACCTTGAGCTCGGCCTCCCGGAGGCGGCAGCGGCCGCAGCGGCCACTCTCATTGCTCTTATTCTCTCCAGTCTCATATCCGGCCGGATCGGCTTGCGATCGGTCGTGGATCGTCAACTCACTGATTTGTCGCGCGGCAGCGCCGATGTTGCACGCCAAGTCGCCGAGATGGGACGGCGGTTGGCTGCCCTGGAAGGCAAGGTTGATACAGCGCTCGACCAGACCCGTGCGCTCACCGATCCACTCACGGCCGAGATTGGTGAGCTGGGTACGTTGGTGAAGAGTCTCGCGGAAACCGTCGCAATACAACAGTTCGGTCTGGACGCACTGCAACGCAACGTCACGAGCCCCGGCGATACGCTCGCCGCCATGGCAACCGCACAATCGCCCGCCGATGCGCCGCAATCGCATGACCAGGTGATGTCCTCATTGCCGCAGCCCGGCGCAGCGCAAGAGCCTCCTTCCCGCAGCGTCGAGACGGTCTTGACGGCCATTCGCAACGCGATCGACGCGAATGAGATCGATCTTTATCTCCAGCCGGTCGTGAGCCTGCCGCAACGCAAGGTCCGCCACTACGAATCAATGTCACGGCTGCGCGATCGCAAAGGCGAGCCGCTGGCGGCGGCCGACTTCGTCCCGCACGCCGAGAACGCGGGACTGATGTCCCAGATCGACAATCTTGTGCTGTTCCGTTGCGTTGCAATTGTCAGACGCTTGCTGCTCAAGAACCATGAGATCGGGTTGCTCTGCAATCTTTCCCGGACAACGCTGGCCGATGCGGGCTCTTTCTCCAGAATTCTCGAGTTTCTTGCGGCGAATCGCGTTATTGCGCCCTCGCTTGTGCTCCAGTTTACCCATGCTGGCGTCCGTGCAATGGGCCAGATCGAATACGAGAATCTCGCGGCATTGTTCGATCATGGCTTTCGGTTTTCCATGGACCAGGTGCTGGATCTGCGCATTGAGCCCGCGGATCTCGCCAAACGTGGCTTCCGTTTTGTCAAGGTCAATTCCAGTCTGTTGCTCAGAGGCGCCCGCTCTGCAGCGGAGACCCGTCCTTCCGAGCTCGCCGATTTGCTCGGGCGGTTTGGTATTGACCTGATTGCCGACAGGATCGAGACCGAAAATACCGTCGTCGAGCTCCTGGATCTGGACGTGCGCTATGGACAGGGTCTGCTGTTCTCGCCACCGCGTCCGGTGCGTGCCGAGGCGTTACGGGCGATCCCTGAGCGTGCGGCCGAGCTCACGCGCGAGCGTGGCGGTGAGAATACCGATGCCGCAATGTCCAATTCGACACGGCCCGCACCGGCTCCGATTTCACAACAGAGCAATGTCGACCTGAGTGCTCTGACGCAACTGGCGAGCGGCGCCAGCGGGCATAATTGATATTGCCATTCCAGCTCGTGAGCACCAATTTTGGCGCCTCGCGCAATGTGGCCCCGCCGCTCCGCTGATGTCTGTCTCGCCTCCCCCGATCACCGCGCATCTCGCCGAAGTGGCCAAAGGCTACGACATCATTCTCAGCGATGTGTGGGGCGTCGTTCACAACGGCATTGCTGCAAAGCCCGATGCTTGCGATGCGCTCGTGCGCTTTCGCCGGCAGGGCGGAATCGTGGTGTTGATCACGAACGCGCCACGGCCAGGCGAGGTCGTGGCGCGCTTCACGCTTGATCGGCTCGGGGTACCCCGTGCCGCTTACGATGGCATTGTGAGTTCAGGCGATGTTACCCACGCGCTCATTGCCGCGCGAAAGGGGTTGGGCGTCTTTCATATCGGTCCCAAGCGCGATGTCGCCATCTTCGATGGCCTCGATGCCCCGAGGGCGGACGTCACGACGGCGGATTACGTGGTCTGCTCCGGTTTGACCGATGACACGGTGGAAACTCCGCAGGACTATCATCGTCTGATTGAACAGATGCGCATGCGGGCGCTCCCGATGATCTGTGCCAATCCCGATATCGTCGTCGAGCGTGGTGAACAGCTTGTCTATTGCGCGGGTGCCATTGCCGATCTTTATGCCGCTGCCGGCGGCCCGGTGATTTATGCCGGCAAGCCCTACCGGCCGATCTACGAGGAGGCTTTGCGCATCGCCCAGGCGGCGTGCCGCCGGTTGCCCGCCCTTGAGCGCGTGCTGGCGGTCGGAGATTCCGTTCGCACCGATCTCAAGGGGGCTGCCGCCTTCGGAATCGATTGCTTGTTTGTAACTGCGGGAATCCACGCTGAGGAACTTGGCGGGCGGGAGAGCCCCGATGCGGCCGCGCTGGCTGAGATATTCGCGGCTGCCGGCCTGTTCCCGAAAATGGTGATGCGGCAGCTCGCATGGTGATGCGAGACAGCGATTGCCAGAACGCAAACATCCTAGGCAGGCGAGGAAAACCAGCGATTGCCGTCAATCGGTACCGGTGGCGTCAATATTTCTCCTTATTTATCAACCCTACTCCCCGTTCATCGGGGATCACTGTTTGTCGGATCGGGGCACTCTTCCTCTCATCTGAGCGTAGCGTATCGGCGCATTGGTTTCGCCTCATAGGCGGATGCCGGCCGGGTTTGAGTGGGATATCGCCGGCGCAGTGATCGGCACGGGGGACCTGTTGCATGAACGCATACGCGGCTGTGCTGCGACGCGCGCACGCGCCTCTCGCTTTCCAACGCGCAATTTCTCTGTCTGTGTTTTTCGACCAGGTGAGGGCGTTCGCTGCCGCCCACTGGCGTAGCTGGCCGCGCGCCGTTTTGAGGCCGATGCAACGCCATGGACGGCCATGGGCAATTGCCGAGGTGCTCGATGTCTTCAGAGTTGTGCTCCAGCACCTTTTCTCCACGGCTAATCTTGCGCGGCGCAACTTCGCGCGCGTGAGCGCGATCACGTGGAGATTGCCGATCACGACCAAGACGGGCGTGAGTATTCTGCTCGCCGGGATAGCAGGCGCAATTGCGGCTCTCGCCTATGTCAACAATGAACGCAGCAAGGCGGAACTGTTCGGTGTGGCCTCTGCAGGTAGCGAATTCCAGTTGGCCTCGGCCGGCAATGAGACCATTGTTTTCCGGCAGATGCCGCAACCGTCCGTTGCCGAGGATGAGCAGGACACAGCAGCCGCTGATCAGGCCAACGAGACGGGCCTGACCTATTCACGCGCGGTTCGAACCATCCAATTCGTTGATGCGGAGGCGAATGACCGTAGCGGAGCGCGCGGCTCTTCAAACATGGCAAGGGTAGGGGCCTTCGTCGCTTTTCCGGGCAAGCAGAATGCAGAGCTCGCCCTCGGCGATGCAGCGGATTGGCCTGCCAATCGCCGCCGCAAAGGCGCCCCCAACATGGACGAGGTGGATCGGTATCTGTGGGAGGTGTACCAGCGAGCGCCGATAAAACGTGACGGCTCCGGCGATTTCACGTGGAAGGATTCGGCCGCCGCCCAGCGCATGGGCCTTTCATTGCCCGAATATGCGATCGGCGGAATGGATCCCGATTTCCGCGAGCAGCTCTACCATGCCGGGCGTGCAATGGATGCGGCCGGAATCCAATGGTCCATGCTGAGCGCCTTCCGCGACGATTACCGCCAGGGGCTGGCGAAAGGGTTCAAGGCGCGCGTCGGAAATTCGCTCCATGGCGGCACGCGGGCGACCGGGGGCTACGGCCACGGCCGCGCGGTCGATCTCACGACTGCCGATGGCGAAGCGGATGTGGTCTGGCGCTGGATCGACGCCAATGGCGCCAAGTTCGGCCTTCACCGTCCCATCCCTGGGCCAGATCCCGCGCACGTGCAATCGCGCGGGGACTGGCACAAGCTCGCGCTCGGCTTGCGGGAGACGCGGCTGCGTGCTGCTGATACAACGGCGCAAAGCGCAGGCGCGGCCAGTAAAGTTGCCAAGGCATCCTGGTGAAGGCTTGCTCCCTCCCGCGCGCTAAACACTAGCGGCCAAGGGCTTCGGCGGCTTCGCTCCCTGCGGCAACCGAGCACTGCGCCGCGTCAGCTCAAATCCGAGCGGCGCTGCGTTGCGCACGCGCTTGAATAAACGCAACGGTTCTGAAATGAGGATGACCTCGGCGGGCTCACTCTGCCGGCGGCTCATAGATCAGTCTCGTCATGAACGACCAATTCAAGCCGCTAAAGTCGTTTGTCGTCGTTCGCGGCGAAGGGCGAGCCGACCCGGCCTTGCGGGGCGCGGTCGCAGCCATCGGCAATTTCGATGGCGTGCATCGCGGCCACCGCGCCGTCATTGCTGCCGCGCTCAAGCGCGCGCAGGCGCTCGGGTGCCCCGCGGCCGCGCTCACTTTCGAGCCGCATCCCCGCAGCTTTTTCCGTCCGAACGAGAGCCTGTTCAGGCTTACGGATGCGCAAGCCAAATTACGCCTTTTCGCCGCGAGCGGATTGAACGGCGCAATCGTGCTGCGTTTTGACGCGGCGCTCGCGAGCTTGTCCGCGCATGATTTCATCCGTGAGCTTCTCGTTAATCGGTTTGCGCTGCGTGGGGTTGTGATTGGATTTGATTTTCACTTCGGACTCAATCGCGCCGGCTCACCGGACTATCTTGCCGCCCAAGGCGCCAAGCTCGGGTTCGCCGTCGATATCGTGCCGGGGTTCGAGCACGCGGGGCATCTGGTGCGGTCAGGATGGATCCGCGCCGCGCTTTCGGAAGGACACATTGCGCAGGCGAACGAGCTTCTCGGCTATCCCTGGTTCGTGAGCGGTGAAGTCATTCACGGCGACAAGCGCGGGCGCAAGCTCGGTTATCCGACGGCGAATCTGCGGCTCGATCCGGCCTGTCGCCTCGCGCACGGCATCTATGCGGTGCGGGTGGGAATGGATGGCCGCCGCTATGATGGCGTCGCGAGCTTTGGGCGACGGCCGATGTTCGATCAGGGCACCGTACTGCTCGAGCCGTTCTTGTTTGATTTTTCAGGCGATCTGTACGGCAAGGACATTGACGTCGCGTTTATCGATTGGATTCGACCGGAGCTGAAATTTGATAGCACGCAGGAGCTCGTCCGGCAGATGGACGACGATGCTCGTCAGGCGCGAGCGATGCTCGCGCGCGCCGGAGACGTATTCCCTCCGCTCGGGAGCCTCGCCAGCTGAGAGATGCTACTACCACATGTAGTTTCAGGAGAGCTCTGCGGCTCGCATTTTAAGAGCGCTATGCGGCTGCGATGGCGATGCCTTCCTGCTCGCAGGAATTTGCCACATCGCACACAGTGGCGCGCTGCACGTCGCGTTTCCAACGCAGATCATCAAACTCGGTGCCGCGGTGAAGCGTGCAGCGGTTGTCCCACATGACCAGATCGTTGACGCGCCAGCGATGAGTATACACGAATTGCCGCTGGGTTGCATGCGCAATGAGGTGGTCGATGAGCGCGCGCCCGTCTGCTTCGGACATGCCGAAGATGCGACCGGCGTGGGAAGCGAGATAGAGCGACTTGCGTCCGGATTCGGGGATGGTACGCACGAGAACCTGCGGAACCGGCGGCATTTCCCGCCGCTCCTCCTCGCTGAAATTGGTGAAGCCAAGCCGTGCGCGAGAGTTGAAGATCGAATGCTCGGCGACCAGGGTCTCGATGCGTCTTTTCATCTGCTCCGGCAAGGCGTCATAGGCGGCGCGTTCATCGGCAAATTCGGTATGGCCTCCGACCGGTGCGATCGTTCGTGCGTAGAGCAAAGATGCGCGTGCCGGTACCCGCTTAAACGAGCTGTCGGTGTGCCAGAGCCGATTACCGAGTTGGAAAAGGCGAACCCGGCTCTCCTTTCCCCAGACCTCATTCTCGTGGTTTAGGTTTGAGACGTCGGCCAATTCCGTCGGCAGGCGCAGCGGCGCGTCTTTCCGGTAAACGCCGATGGTTGTTTCCAGCGGGCCGAAAAGCTTGGCAAATTCGAGGTGCTGGCCTTGCGAGAGGCGCTGGTCGGGAAAGATCAGGACCGCGTATTTCGCAAACGCCTCATTGATGGTCGCAAGATCGCAGGGCGCAACCGGTTGCGACAAATCGATGTCGCCGATCTCGGCCGCGAAGCTTTCTGTGAGCGGGACGACTGTAACGCTCATGCTGCTGTTCCGCGCGCGGATTGCGTGCATTCAATCACCGGGACACAACAGAAGCAATTGGGCAACGGGGGTGGTTGGTAGCCTCGGCGCCCCAGGCGCTCAGGAGTTCGCGGAGCGAAGCTGCGGCTCAACGTAGGCGCTTGCCGCCGCATCTGTCGCGGCGCCGGTTTCGGCGAAATAGGGACAGGCAAGGCCCGGGCCCAGCCGGCGTCTGCCGTCGCGCAGAGCATCGCGCGCGACCCAGGCGTCCATGGCCAGACGCAGCATGGCGGGGAATTGGTTTGGTTGGCGTGCAAGGGAGCGTGAAATGGCGCGCAGATCAGGCGTACCGTCCGGCCGCAATCCGACCACCGCCGCGTGCGGAAGATCCCGGTGGACCGCATCAATGATTGCGCGACAGGCAGCAAAAGGTATCCGCTTCGCCGCAGCGATCTTGGCCGCGATATGGGATTCCATGTCCACCGCTACAGCTCCTGTCTGCGCGTGTAGGCGGCGCTTCTCGAAGGCGTCTGCAACCGGCGCGTTCGCGCCGACAATTTGCGCGTGCACGGCACCGGGCAGCGCCGCGAGCAGGGTTTGGGCCCATCTCTGATCGGCAGGATAGAGTTCCCGGCCGCTCTGCACAGCCGATCCGATCACCCAATCCCCGGCGTAGAGATCGCTTGCCAATCCTCCCGAAATTCCAAAGCTGATGATGCCGGATGCGCCCTGCGTGATTGCCGCTTCCAGCGCGGCGACGAGTTGGGATGCGTGAGAGCAAATGACCGACACTCCGGAACCCGAGGCAATCCGCGCCTCGAGCGCAAGTGAAGTGACGGCAATGACGTGCCCCCGACCCGGCATACGCTCTTTCCAATGGCTGTAACGGAGCAACGACACCCTCGGTTACGCCATTATTATACTCCCCTAGCCATATACCAAGGTGGCGGATTAGTCACCCTCTCCCGCAAAAGTCGTGGGCGGGGATCATGGGACATCACGCGCAAGCCTATTACAATGGATCAAATCGCCACAGCCTCTCGTTTCGGAGCCCGGCAATGAGCCTCCAGATCGCCGATCTCTTCGCCGAGCGGGAGGCAGAAAGATACAGCCTCCATACCCGCTACCTCAACGAGCAAATGGTCCGGGTGTTGAAGACCATCGGGTTCGACCGGCGCTACCGGCGAGCTCGGGGGCAGTATCTCTACGACGAGAGCGGCGAGCAGTACCTCGATCTGTTGAGCGGCTGGGGAGTTTTCGCCATCGGGCGCAATCACCCTGACGTTCGCAGCGCTCTCACGCAGGTGCTCGATGGCGAACTGCCCAATCTGGTTCAGCTCGATGTCTCAGTCCTTGCCGGAATTTTGGCAGAGCGGTTGCTGCGGCAGGTCCGCTGCGCAGATAAGGTGTTTTTCGCGAATTCCGGAACGGAGTCGGTCGAGGCCGCCCTGAAATTTGCGCGCGCGGCGACGGGCCGTCCCGGAATTGTTTATTGCGCGCAGGCGTTCCACGGCCTGACCTACGGCGCTCTTTCGCTCAACGGCGATCCGGTCTTCCGCGCGGGGTTTGGGCCGCTACTCCCGCAATGCGTGGAGATTCCATTCAATGACCTCGACGCCCTGGAACGGGCTTTGGCGTCACGGCAGATCGCGGCCTTCATCGTGGAGCCGATCCAAGGCAAAGGGGTGACCTTGCCGGCCGACGGCTATCTCGGCGGTGCTCTCGATCTCTGCCGCAAACACGGCACCCTTTTCATTGCCGATGAAATCCAAACCGGACTGGGCCGCACTGGACGATTTCTTGCCGTCGATCACTGGGGCATCGAGCCCGATATGGTCCTGCTCGCGAAATCGCTTTCGGGCGGGCACGTGCCTATTGGGGCAGTGCTCACCAAGAAATGGATTTTTGACAAGGTTTTCGATCGGATGGATCGGGCCATTGTGCATGGATCGACCTTTGCAAAAAACGATCTTGCCATGGCGGCCGGTTTGGCGACGCTCGAAGTCATTGAATCCGAGCATCTCATCGAGAACGCCGCGCGCATGGGCGCGCGCCTGCTGGCTGTGTTCGAGGCGATCTCGCAGCGTTATGAGCTGGTCAAGGCGGTACGGGGCAAAGGGTTGATGATCGGGATCGAGTTCGGCGCGCCCCGGTCGCTGCGGCTCAAGGCGTCCTGGAATTTGCTGGAGACTGCCGGCAGCGGATTGTTTTGCCAGCTGATCGTGATTCCGTTGCTGAGCGAGCACAGGATTCTCATTCAGGTCGCGGGGCACGGAAGCCACACCGTCAAGCTTCTGCCGCCGCTCGTCATATCCGATGCGGACTGCGCGTGGATCGAGCGCTCGTTTGAGGCGGTGATCTCGGATGCCCATCGCGTGCCTGGCGCAATTTGGAGTCTCGGCAAAACCCTGGTGGATAATGCCCTGCGATCACGCGCGGGCGCCGAAATTGCAAAGAGGAGAACCGGAAATGAATGATTTGTTGTTGGGCTATGCACAGGGCTTGGCCGAATACCAGGTGCTTATCGGTGCGTGCCTCATTGTGTTCGTATTTTTCGCGATCGGCCGGGATATCAGCCGCAGCATTGGACGGGTGGAGGATGAATTATCGAAGGTCGTCGCCGCCATGAGACAGCGTCGGCTTGACTGACGAACAGTCAGTCCGGAAATCCTGCCAATCCTGGGCCGCGCGGACAGTAGCCACCCCAACGAGCAGGAGGTGCGCAATGACGCTCTACTCGGCATGAACTAAAGTTCCTGCCGTGGAGGCGTGGTTGCCCCGAACCTGGCCGGCCAAAGCCGGCCAGGTTCTTTGCGTTGCCGGACCAAGGTTGCGGCGCCAGCAACGCTGCCGCTGTGGGGTTACCACCCGCGGCGATGATGATGGTGGTAGAAATGCCGGTGATGATGGCGGTATCCGCCCCACCATACCTGCTGTAGGCCGCCGTTCTCGTAGAACGCCGCGGTGATTGCGGAGCCGTTGACGGGAGCGGCCGACGCAGCAGAAATGCCGAGCAGGCTGGCCGCGGCGAAAGCGATCATGATTGTGCGTAACATGGGAAGCTCTCCTTAGGCTGAACGGAGGACCTTAATCGGGCCTCCGGGTTTTCTCCGAGCTTGACATCTATTCGGTTCGTCCTGAACACGGTCTGAGCAGTATATTCACCCTACCTTCACCAAGCTGACGCCAATCTTAAGCAAGCTGACACCAAGCTGAATTCAAACGGCCGATTGAAACTCAAATGCTGCGGTAGCGCGGCACAGGGCCGTCGTGCCCCGCGACTGCGGGCACCCCGGTAATTAGCTTGTAGGTTGTAGAGCTTGTAGGCTGGGTCGAGCGCTTGCGAGATCCAGCATCTCACCGCATGACGGAAGGTTGGGTCGCGTGAAGAACTCGACCCAACCTGCATCGCCCCGCCTTCCGTGGGCGATATAGACTTCAGAGTAAAGCTACTCCTGCACGATTTTATTTGAGTGAAACGCGCTGTAGTGGATTGACCTGAGATTGCTCGGGCATGAGCTCGCCTGAAAGAACGGCTTCGAAAGGTTGCCGGGCGCGTATTGAGCCGCTATGAGAAATCGGCCCGGTGCACCGAGAATAACGCACCTACACTCGATCCGCTGAAAATATTTTTGCTCGGTCGCGCACTGATTTCGGATCAACAGCAGCGATGTTGAGCCCCGCAAAAAAAGCCCGCGCTGCTGGCGCCTTACTGGAGATTCCGCGCCCGCTGCGCGCCTTTGTGCGCGCGCGGGAGTCGAGCCTTCTGTTTCTTGGAGCCGCGGTGGGAGCCTTGGCAGGCATTGTCGTCGCGGTGATGAGCTTTGCCGTTAACGCGCTTCATACGCTGTTCTTTGGGCTCGCGCCAGGCCAAAGGCTTTCTGCACAGGACGCGCTTGGCTTCGCGACGGCGTTGACGGTTCCGGCACTGGGCGGCCTGATCTTCGGACTTGCATTGATTGTGGTGTCGCGCTGGCGGCCGGCCCGGGAAATCGATCCGATTGAGGCCAACGCTCTGCATGGCGGCCGCATGGCGTTCATCGGCAGCGTGAACGTCGGTTTGCAGACGGTCTGGTCGAGTGGAGTAGGGGCGTCCGTGGGGTTGGAGGCCGGCTACACGCAGCTTGCGAGCGGGATCGCGTCCTGGCTCGGTCGCGCATTTCGCTTGCGCCGCCGCGACCTTCGCACGCTTGTCGGATGCGGATCGGCGGGCGCCATTGCCGGTGCGTTTGGGGCGCCCTTTGCCGGCGCGTTTTATGGCTTCGAGCTCATTATCGGAAGCTACTCCGCGGCAAGCCTCGCTCCCGTCGGATTGGCGGCGCTCGTGGGCTATCTCGTTGCCAACGTGTTCGAGCCGAGTGCGCTCGGAATCGGAACGCTCTATGTATCGCGTGTGACCGGCCAGGATCTCGCGATTGCGAGCGTCGTCGGTCTTGCGGGAGCGGCTGCAGGCATTGTGATCATGCGCGGCGTCGTGCTCGGCGAGACTTTGTTGAATCGGTTGCGTCTGCCGTCGTTCCTGCGTCTCGCGCTCGGCGGTTTGATCGTCGGTGTCTTTGGCTGGATCAGTCCGCAGGTTCTCTCATCCGGCCATGGCGCGATACAGGTCACTGCTCTGATGGAACGGCCGTTGCGGGATATCACGCTTGTGTTCCTGCTCAAGGCTCTGGCCTCGATCGTCTCGCTTGGCGTCGGGTTTCGCGGCGGGCTATTCTTCTCCTCGCTGCTGCTTGGGGCGGTTGGCGGGCGCGTGTTCGCAGGCGCTCTGACCGCGCTATGGCCCGGCCTCGCCCTCGATCAGCAGATCTATTCCATTATTGGCATGGGAGCGCTTTCAGTATCCGTGATCGGCGGTCCGCTCACCATGACTTTCATCGCCCTGGAGACGACCGGAGACTTTTGGCTGACCACGGCGGTGCTGATCGCGGTGATCATATCGGCGCAAGTGACCCGCGAGGCATTTGGATATTCGTTCGCGACCTGGCGCTTTCACCTGCGCGGCGAGACCATTCGCAGCGCGGCCGATGTGGGCTGGCTGCGCGAGCTCACGGTGCGGCGAATGATGCGGCCCGATATGCGCACGGTCCCGTCGCACACAACGGTAGCGCGGTTTCGCATGGTGTTTCCGCTCGGTTCCACCAGCCACGTCGTCGCGCTCAACGAGGACAAAGATTACGCCGGGATTGTCAATGTCCCGGAGGCACACGCCGTCGAGCTTGATGGATCAACGTCCATTCGCGACATTCTCCACTTTCCCGACACCACGCTGTTGCCGGCCATGACCGTGAAGGAGGCGGTCACCGTTTTCGAGAATTCCGAAGCGGAGGCGCTGGCCGTGGTCCAGTCTCCCGAGCAACCGCTACGTCATCGGCTTGCTCACCGAAGCCCATGCGCTGCGCCGCTATTCCGAGGAGCTTGAGCGCAGGCGCCGGGAGCTGATCGGGGATTAAATCAAAACGCGGCGCGCCTCGCCGCGTGAGCTATAACTCAAATGCAGCGCCGAAACGGCTGCCTTCACCGCTCCGCGCCTGTATTGCCTGTAAAGAACAGGAAATACGGGCCCGCGTGCAAGAAGTGCCCGTAAAATGCGGACTTGCCAAAAAATAACAGAGGCGGGAACAGGGCAATAACAGGGAGATAGCAGGGAAGCCGGGCGGAGATTGCAAACCCGCCGGCTGCCGTTTGGATCGGCAAAATTGCATGGCTTCATTTGAGTGTACTTGGAGGCTGCGAGGTAATCGTCATGAAGCGCTGCGTGTAATCCTGTTGCGATTTGCGCGAGTTGCCATGCGGACTGTAACCATCGGCACCGCAAGCGCTGTGTGAAGCAGCCCTCACAGATAACTCCTTCGTTGATAAAGCTTTTCGTCTGTTGGCTTTGTTTGGTAGTTGGGTATTTGGTAAAAATCGAGCCGCGTGGAGGCGCTCCTTGTTTGCAACAAACTGCGGCTGCGGATTGCGGCTGCGATGCGGGCGGACGTCGTGTTGCTGACGTGCAGGCATGAAAAAACCCGGCACGCTGGCGTGTCCGGGCTCAACTCTGGAGCATGCCAATTTCTCTACCAAAAATGTTTCGGAAAGTCAAGAAAATTCTTTTGGAAAATTCTTTTGGTGCAAATTCTTTGGGGGGTGTTGCCGCAGCTTTGTTTGCTTCCAGCGCAGCTTTGCAACATAGCGGCCAGACTGCGGCATCATTTTCTCCGGCGCAGGCTTCTCAAGTGCTCTTCAGGTACGGGAATTCGCCCATCTGCGTCCCCCTGCCGTTCTCTCTCGCGCGGCCATAAATGACTGCGGCGAGTGCGATGTCCTGGATACCAGTCCCTACCGACTTGAACAGCGTGATCTGATCGTCGCTGGTGCGGCCTGGCGCCTTTCCGCAAACGACCTCGCAAAGCTCGTGCACCCGTTGCGGCTCGACCGCGCCGCGGGCTGCAACCGCGTCCCCCGCTTCTTCGAAGACGCCGGTTCGCGTATCCACGACCACTCTGGCGCTTCGGCGGAAAGTCTCTTCGTCGATCTCGCGCTGATCGCGCCGGGCAGTTCCTACCGAGTTCACGTGCATGCCAGGGCGCAGCCACGATCCCATCAAAGCAGGAGCTTTCGCCTTGACCGCAGCCAGCACGATCTCGGAGCCTTCGACCGCCTCGCGGGCGCTGCCGACAGCCACGATGTCCATTTCAAAGTCACGACGGAAATCTGCGGCAAGCTTGCTGCGCTTGGCTTCGGTCGGACTGAAGACGCGGGCGTTACGGACGAAGCCGTCCGCGTGCATCGCCTCGAGCTGGGCCCGCGCCTCCACGCCCGAGCCGAGGAGCGCCACAACGGCCGGTCCCTTGCGTGCCAACCGTCGTGTGGCAACCGCGCTTGTCGCACCGGTGCGCAAAGTAGTGAGGTGCTGCGCATCCATGATGCAGAGCAATTCTCCGGAGTCGATCCGGTAGAGATGGACCTGATAGCGCAATCCCTGTCCCGGCGCGAGATTCATCGCTTTGAATCCCATCCAACCCGATTTCTCCAGCGCGACGGGCCCAAGGCGGAGCCAACCGCCTCCAGCTTTCATGTTGATCCGCTGCGGCAAAAACGCGGAACCCTCTCCCTCTTCCTTGAAGGCCTGCTCCATCGCAGCGATCGCATCGACCATCGTTACGCTGGCCTGGACATCGCTGTGCTTGAGAAGCAGCGCCACGATTTACCTCGATGATTGGGATGCTGCACTGGCGATGCAGGGTGAGGCATGCCTCGCCCTGCTAGCAACGGACCATCGCGCTACTCGGCGGCTGCCCGTTTGGCAAGCACGGGATCACTCTCTGCCGGGAACCGGCCCTCATAGAAGCCGTCGTCATTGGCCGGGAGATCATAACCGGAATTTGCCAACCCCATGCGCAGCGCTCGCATCTGATGCGGAGCAAGACGCATTTGCGGCATGCGCAGCAAGCCGCCGCTGTAGCCATGCAGCCAGGACAGATATTTCCAGCCGACCCTATGGATGAGATTTGCGCCTGCAAACGAAGCGTGGAATGCGCCCTTCGCCTCTCGCGCCGGCTGGTAGCTCCAGTACAGCTTCATGCCTTCGTCCCATTTCCCCTCATGCAGCATGCGGAACCATTTCGCCACGCGATCCCCGAACGAGTCGTACGCGCTCGTGCCCATGAATGGCATTGCATACCACTCAACCAGACCCGGCGCGTAATGCTCCAGTGGACATTGGATGATCACATCGTTCTTGCAACGGCGCAGGATGTCAGCCAGGCCTGCAATCATGCCGGGTGGATTGGCCTCGTATTTGATGCTGGCAGCGGTGGGGAAACGGGCCATTTCGACCAGCGCATCCGGCGGGAACGCGCTTGGATGTAGCGTCTTGAAGCCCCAGGTGGTCACACCGAACAGAATGAGGGCAAGATCGGTCGCGTCTGCAACCTCTCTGGTGTAGGAGACAATCTCGCTGGCGCTCTTCGGCCTGAACGATGGCGGATACGAGGTAAGCGCTCCTTCGAAACCAAGCTTCTCGGCCAGCCTTGCGGCCTCGAGCGTCTCCTCCGCAGTGTCGAAGCTCAGATGAGTGACGAGCGCGAAGCCCTTCGGTGCCGCGGCTGCCGCGATCTCCATGAATTGGCAGTATTCGCGGAACGTGGTGCCCGACTCCGAGGCGACGAGCGTGCCCCAAAACCCCATCTCCGCGCCACGGCGAATATCATGCGTGATTGCCCGCTCGTTGAGCGCATCGAACCGCAGCGTAAAAGAAGGCAACGTCACATTGCAGGCGCCCTTCCAGGTGGCCCGGACCCGTTCCTTTACTTCATTGCGTTTGTAAGGCAGCGCCATCCTGGCCTCCGTGGTTGATGTTCATAGCCGGTCTACGCAACCCAAAGCCATGTTGTCAGCGGGCAGCGCGCTCGCTCACAGCAATGTTCGCATCGCGCTGGGCTTTGACAGGATAGTAATCCTGAGTGTCAGTTCGTACAACGCCGGGTGCAGCGTCAAGACGCCAATTGTAATTGGGACGAGCTTAAGGCACCTATGCAACGCAGCCGGATGTGGAACTCGCAGCCATGATCATCACCCACGACCACTCGCTCCTCGCATATCAGTCATTGGGGCGGCAGTTGACCGAGAAGGAGGGCGCGCTCGCAAGCGCAATGATCAAAGCCTTCGGCACCGGGGAACACGACTTTGCGGCTGTTGCCCGTCTGCTCGAAGAATGGAAGGTGCCCAGGCCGTCCGGCGAGTCCGGCCCGTGGACGTTGCAAAGTCTCGAGCAGGAACTGCATCAAATCAATACGTCGCTCGACCGCGCATACGCCGAAAACGGATTTGGCGCCTGATGCGGTCAGCCCATGAGGAAATGTCACCAAGGTAGCTGAAAGGATCAGGCCATGATCAGCCCCGACCGAATAAAGGAACGCGTGTCGCAGGGACTGCCGGGCCAGTGGTACGTGGTGGCCAAGTCGGTGCAGGTGCGGGGCGAGAAGCCCATGGCGGTGCAAGCGCTGGGCAAGAAGCTCGTGCTCTGGCGCAATGCGGAAGGCAGCGTCTGCTGCCTGGAGGACTTTTGCCCGCACCGGGGAGCACCGCTTTCGCGCGGCGAGATACTCGAAGGCCATATCGCCTGCCGGTATCACGGCATCAAGCTCGATGGCACGGGAAAGATCATCCGCGTGCCTGCCATGCCGGCCTGTCCGCTGGAAGGCCGCCGCGCCGGGATCGCGTATAGCGTGCAGGAGGCCAATGACGGTGTATTCGTTTACTTTCCGAGCATCGAAAAACCGGAGCCCCCGCCGCTCGAGCTGCCAGGCGAATTCGGCAGCCCGCAATGGAGCTCCTTCCTCTGCTCGGCCCTTTGGAGCTGCAACTACCAATACGCAGCGGATAATACTGCCGATCCGATGCATGGCTGTTACCTGCATGCGGATTCGTTCACCCTTGCCTACGGTGCGAAACAGGATTTGATGAAGCTGGAGAAAGCAGCAGGCGGTTTCATCGTTACGCGCGTCGGCCAGGTCGGAGAGAACTTCGACTGGGTGCACGTGGTGACGGATACATCCGCTCCGTATATCCGTCTCGATATTCCGTACCCGCCGGCGGGCGGCCCGGGTGGACCGTTCCGCATCCTGGGTTTCCTGACTCCGGTCGATGAGAGCAGAACCCGGGTCTTTTTCTGGCGCAACCGGAAGGTGTCGGGAATTGCGGGCGAGGCATGGCAATTCCTGTTCAGAGCTTTTTACGAGAAGCAGCATTGGGACGTGCTCGAGCAGGATCGCGCCATGCTGGAAAATATTCCCTTCGACGCGCGTCATCGGGAGTTACTGTACCAGCACGATGTGGGCGTGGTTCGCCTGCGGCGCACGCTGCAAGAACGGGCAAAGCGACAGCTCGAGTTCGAGGAAGCTTCGCAACAACAGAAAGTAGGCTGAGACGCCTTTCATGCCGGGTAATTTTCGCGCTGGCGCGTGCGCCGTCCGTTGCAGATCGCGATGAGGCGCGCGATCTGCATGCTCAAAGACCGGACGATCGTAATCACCGGGGCGGCGCGTGGCGTGGGCCTCGCCATCGCCAAAGCGTGTCTACGGCATGGGGCACGGTTGGTGATTGGCGATGTTCTTGCAGAGCAGGGCGAGCAGGCCGCGCGCGAGCTTGCTGCCTGCGGATCGGATGTGCGCTTCGTGCCGGTGGATCTCGGCGAGCCCCCCTCGATCGAGGCTTTTGCGACGGAAGTCCGTCGCATGCACGGGCGCATCCACGGTCTGGTGAACAACGCGGCAATTGCGACGGCGGTCGGCGGCGATCCTTTCGAGCAAATCCCGATCGACTTATGGGACCGGGTGATGCGCATCAATGTGCGTGGCACCTGGCTGGTCACGCGCGCTCTGACGCCACTGTTCCCGACGCACGGAGGTGGCAGGATTGTGAACGTTGCTTCCGACACAGCGCTGTGGGGACCGCCGCGCCTGCTCGCCTACGTTACCAGCAAGGGAGCGGTGATTTCCATGACCCGATCGCTGGCGCGTGAGCTGGGCCCGCGTGGAATCGGCATCTGTGCGATCGCGCCGGGCATCATGCGCAACGCGGCGACCGAGTACGTGCCGGCCGAGCGCCATCAGGAGTATGAAACCAGACGCGCCGTTCCGGGACCGCAAATGCCGGAGGACATTGTCGATATCGTCGTCTTCCTGCTCACGCCGAGTGCGCTTGCGTTGACCGGCCAGGTCATTCCGGCCAATGCGGGATTTTGGTTTACATGATGGGCAACACATTCACGCGACCGGCCGCTGAGAAGGCGGCGGGTTACGGCGAAGATGCCTGATCTAACCCGCCCTGCACAGGAGTGGCGGCAAGTAGGGCGGATTAGCGCAGCGTAATTCGCCGCACATCGAATCCTTCAGCCCAGCCGGTTAATGCCAATCGACCTGATAATGCGAAAACAGCGGCCGGAACCACCACGTACAACGAGTTGTGTTTTGGCCACGCACGAAGATCAGGCAGCCGGGAGTGCCTCCGGGACCTCATGCGCGTCGCTCGTATCGCCGTGAACCTCCTCGCGAATGAGCTTTACAGTCATGTCGTGGAGATAGGCCTGCAACTCGGCATTGAGATCAACAAATTCGCGCCAAAGCACTTGATCGATGAAGCGGCGGGGGGCGCGAATCATGACCGTCGTCCGTCGTTGACGGGGATAGCGGTAAGGATTGAGCCGATACCGGCGGCAAAGGGCTGTGAATAGTTGCCGCGACCAGGGGTCGGCTATGGAGAACTGCATCTCGATTGGTGAATCTTGCTGTTCGAACTCCGCAAGCTTCGCCTGGACGCGTTCGAGTGCCGCTTCCGCCGCACCTCGTTCGCCGGCGGTCGCTCCGCCCGCGAACAGGGCTTCTATCTTACGAAGCTTATCCCGGAGCTGTGAATGCGTGGCCATGGCTGCCCCGAATCGTTAGACGCAGTTTCACGAAGTCGCAGGGCGACTGACCACTCGTCAACCGGGGCGTTGGTTTTGCCCACATGAAACTCCTACCGTACGCAGGGCCGTCGAGGCTTACTGCCTCGGTAGCAGCCGACATGCCTGCAAGATTTCTGCCCTGCGGTACGGCTTCCGGAAGAAAAGACTGCCTGCAACGCCCCGCTGGTGGTCGCCCGAATTGCCCGATGTGTACACCACCCCAATTTTTGGGATTGCAGTCCGAAACGCTTCCGCGACTGCCCACCCGAGCGAGCCCGCTGAGGTTTATGTCAGTAAACAAAACGTCCACACGCACACCGGCCCTGCACATCGCGATGGCCGCTTCGGCGCTGTTGCTCTCAGCCCTATGCTGTTCCGTCGTCCGCAGCGACCGATGGGCGCGGAGGCTTGAGAGACGCTGCTGTGCACTTGCCCTTATTTTCGTCGGCTTGATCGGATAGGAAACCGGCGCATCGTTGCGCTAAAGATTAGCGCCGCGAGCACGCTCCACCTCTCCCCGCAACCCGGGCTCTCCGCCTCTCCCCTGCACGAGGTAAGAATGCGGCGATCGTTCCTTTCGGTAATTGTCCTTGTCTGGGGGATCGGCCTGGGAGCGGCCGACGAGTCGCCGTTGCTTGATCGTTGTCTGAGGGGGTCCGGCAATGCCCATGAGGTTAAGGAATTGAGGACGGCATGCACGGATTACATCGCAAATCTTATGCAGGGCGTGCGGTTTGGAATTGTAGGATCACATCAGCGAGCGCTGCCTTTTTGCCTTCCTGCAGGCAACCTGACCGAGGAACAGTTGAATCTAATCCATTGGCGGTTTGCGGCCGAAAATCCTCAGATTGAGAGTTGGACTGCGCGTCTGATTGAGGGCGTAATCGTGGTAAAGGTATATCGTTGTAATTCCTCAAATTAGGACGCTGTCCGCGTGGCAACTAAAGGGCGATGATCGCGACACTCGACGATGCGCGAGCCTAACGCATCCTGCTGCGCCCGCTAAGCCTTGATAAGCTCGCTTTCGCGCGCCACGCGCTCATGCGGTTCGTTGGCGCTCTTGATGCGATATTCAGGCTCGTTGCCGCCTGGAAGCTGTTTGATCACCTCGAAAACACCGCCTGGCACAAACCGGCTAATTGCCGGGTTGATGGTAACAATGTCTCCGATCTTGAATTTGTGGGACGGCATCGGGTTGCTCGCCTTTCCGGCGATGACCGCAGGTGCTCACCTTAATCCAGTTGACATGGCTCGGACAAGGGCGCGCGCGAGAATATGGACGCTGAGTCTCGTTCTGCATTCGCACAGCGTGCGAGCGGGGCAAACCCCTCAAAGCGCCTTCGGCGGACGAGACTTATAATTGGGAACTGTCGCAAGTTCATCTCGCGATCCCAATTTACAAAATGCTTGGTCCAATAGTTTGGCCAGGTAGGGCGGCGAAACTTGTAGACGCTCGGCCCAATAGGCGAGCTCCGTCGCGCTCAGACCTCGTACCTCCTGGCAGGTAACAGCTTGTCCCGATGATGCAGAAAGAAGAAGGACAAGGGCTGCAATTCCCAGGCGCATCGGAAGGATCGACATGCTTCCCACCCGCGGTTTGCCGCGACGCTTGCCACCGGGGTTTACGCCGCTGCTATGTGGTCCCGGCTGATCCGTTCTCAACCAAGGAGCCCACTCACTTTTTAGTCGCACCCGCGGCAAAGTGGTTCATTTGACGGTAACGGGGTATGGGATCGAGCTCGCCTCACGAAAGGAAATGAGACGTTTCCGGCTTTCGTCCCATAGAACGAGGCGCACGCAGCGAAAGCTATGCAGCAGCGTGAGCCGGCTCACGTCGCGAAGCTCGGGATGCTCGCGCAACACCCGCGGCAGGCGGTAGTACGGAATGCCGCTCGCCAAGTGATGGACATGGTGCATGCCAATATTGGCCGTGAACCAGCGCAGGATCGCCGGTAAGTCGTAGTGCGAGCTTCCGTGCAGGGCCGCCTTTTGAAATGTCCACTCGCCGTCGTGTGCCCAGAATGTCGTCTCGAACTGGTGCTGCACGTAGAACAGCCATACTCCAACCGCGCCTGCGAGAAGCATAATGGGGAGGTGCACCAGCAGGAACGGTCCGATACCGATGAGCCGAATCAGGCCGGCGGCGATCACCGCGATCGCGAAATTCGTCGCCATGGTGCTGAGCCACGGTTGCCAGCCAGCGCGTAACAGCCCGATCGGCAGCCGGTGCTTTAGAATAAACAGGTACGCGGGCCCGATGCCGAACATGACGCCCGGGTGCCGGTAAACGCGGTAGCGCACGCGGCGCCAGAAGGAGAGCGCCCTATATTCGCCCACGGTGAGGGTATCGACGTCGCCCAGCCCGCGCCGTTCGAGATGGCCGGAGGTGGCGTGATGCATGGCATGGGTGCGGCGCCAGTAATCATAGGGCGTGAGCGTGAGCACGCCGATCACTCGTCCCACCCAGTCGTTTGCCGAACGATTGTAAAAGAATGAACCGTGGCCGCAATCATGCTGGATCATGAACAGCCGAACGAGGAAACCCGCAGCTGGAATCGCGAGCAGCAAACAGAGCCAGAAATGCCCCAAATAAAGCGCTGTCCAAGCCAGCACCCACAACGCTGAAAGCGGTCCAAACGTGATTGCAATCTCGATGATACTGCGCGCGTGACTGGGCTTGCGATAGCGCCCAAGAATTTGCCCCCAGCTGCGGGCGCAGAGCACAGGAGGACAGGCAACGCCTGGTTGCTGGGTCAGATGTGCTTCCATGGTGTCCACCAAAGTTTGCTGCCGCAATGTGCGCACCGTGTAATTGTGAGAGCTACCAGGCCGCACCGAGCTTTAACCTCGCTCAATTGGTGCTGTGACACGACGCGCTAATGCGGCTCACTCAAGCTTTGCAGACCTCAGCGTCACGAACTGGCGGCCGGGGAATCCGACCGGCGTTCAATTTCTCGGTTGCCGAGCCTTCTCTGCTGCCGTGCCACTTCGCCTTTTGCAGAATGAACTGTTGCGTATTTGCGCAGCGCTACCCGGCGTTCGGCGAGACGTTCAGGCTGAACAGCTTGTAGCACTGTACGATTCCGAACAACAAGGCTTTTTTAGCATTTCGACGCGCCACCGCAGCAACCCACCCCAATACGATTCCGGTGGCGGGACGCGAAGTGCGAAAGATTTTCGCGATCCTCCAGCCCTCGGCAATCCCGTTCAGGTTGATGTCGGTGAATTTAGCGACAAGCGCTGCTCCGGCTGTACAGTTCCGTACAACGGGAGTTTTTTTGGAAAAACATAGCTTTTGAACGGGAACAGGCCTACAAGAGCTGCGCCGCCCGCATCGGCCCCTTGGGCGCGGACGATTGAGAGACGCGGCTGTGCTCTTGCCCTGGTGAACGGGAGAGAGCCATGCTCGCAGTGTCCCCATCTTCCAACCGGTTGCTTGCGGCTCTTTCCCGCGCAGATCTGGATTTGCTGTAGCCTCACCTGAAACACGGGCCACTGAAGCTTCGTCAGGATCTGGAATCGCCCAACCGCCGCATCGACTACGTCTACTTTCCGGATGGCGGCTTCGCATCCGTCGTGGCGGTGCAGGCCAATGACACGCGGATCGAAGTCGGACTGATCGGCTATGAAGGCATGACAGGCACGTCGATCCTGCTTGGCAGCGATCGAACGCCGCACTCGACCTACATCCAGGCTGCCGGCCAGGGCCAGCGCATAGGCGCTCTAAAATTGCGCCAAGCGATGGAGGCCAGCAAGTCCCTGCGCATGTTGTTGCTCAGGTATGTGCAAGTTTTCATGGTGCAGACGGCGCATACTGCCATTTCCAATGCACGCGGCAGGCTCGATGCGCGTCTCGCCCGGTGGCTTCTGATGGCTCATGACAGGGTTCGTAACGAGACCCTGCCGCTCACCCATGAATTTCTGTCTCTGATGCTGGGCGTGCGCCGAGCGGGCGTGACCGAGGCGCTGCACAGTTTGGAAAGCCAAAGACTGATTTACACCGGCACGGGCAAGGTCGCCTTGCGCAATCGAAAAGGTTTGGAGCGCACCGCGGGAAATTCATACGGCACGCCTGAAGCGGAGTTTCGTCGGCTGATCGGATAACAAACGTCATTGAAATGTAACCCGACTGGGCGCACAGTGTGCTCAGCCGACGCTGGTTGCAGCTCGCCGCAAGTACATACAGTTCAGTCATTGGCGAGCGAGGAGCGGATATGATGTGGCTTCGTGATAGCGCTACTTACTGGCGCAAGCGTGCCCAATACGCGCGGCACTGCGCCGAATACGCGCGCGAGTGCGCCGAAAGCGCGCGCAGCGACCGGTCCAAGCAGAAGTACCTCAAGATCGCAAAAAAGTATGACCAGGAGGCCGATCGCGCCGGAGAGCGAGTTAAGAAGCGCGCCAGCACAGTTTCAGATGTTACCGACTTGGGGGCAGATATGGCGGGGCCTGGTGCTGGCTCCGAGTTCTGGCGCAAGCGCGCCGAATACGCACGGGCGAGCGCCAACTACGCGCGGGCGCGCGCCGAATACGCGCGGGGTGCCCGGACCAAGCAGAAGTATCTCCGGATGGCACAAAAGTATGACCAGCAGGCCGATCTGGCCGAGCGAGTTGAGAAGCGCGTCCGCAATCGAGCGGCCGCTGCATAGCATCCACTGATCGCGGGAGGCTCCACCTCTCCCCGTCGTTGGGGAGAGGTCGGCGCCGAAGGCGCCGGGTGAGGGGGTCAAATTCATCATGGTGCAAAGTCCGATCGATCATCTCCAAGACACCGTCGATGTTCTCAGACACATCTGTATTCGTAACTTGAACAACCAAGAATCCCAGTGACTCAAGAACACGCGTCCGTTCTGGCGAGAGCGAAGGCTTGGCAACTTCAGAGCGTTGCGCCTGCTTGATCGCCCAGTCCGTCCCGCAATCTACGAAGCGAGCCTAAGCCGCCCGTAAAATATCCTGCACCTTCGGCCACGGATCAGGCGCGTCGGCATAACGCTCGCTGTCCGCGAGACTTAGCCAATCGTCGACGGCTACCTTGAACGACGGCCGCAAGCGGACGCGATCATACCAGGCAAGGACTCCCGGGCGGTCCTCCCACATCCGCGCGAGCTTGAGCTTGTCGAGACGCCAGACGTAGGGAGTTGCAGCTGCATCGGCCAGCGACCACTCCTCACCAGCAAGATAAGGCCCATTTCTTGTCGCCGCCTCGATACCGTCGAGGAGCTTCTGGTGCTGACGAATCGCATCGGCTACGGGCGGCGCGTCAAGCCCATGTGCGACAACCTGGCGCTTGATCTCCGCACGTTTCCTGTCAGGCGACTTTGCCAGCTCGGCCGCCATCTCCTGCGGCGTCATGCGAGCAAGCCACTCGCGGTTGGCTGTTGCAAAAGTCAATGTCATGCAAGCAACATGGACGTATTCATCCATCAGCTTGGTCATCATGCGAACCTTCGAACGCGCGAGCGCATCGGTGGGCATGAGTGCAGGGCCGCGGAAGGCATCGTCGACATAATGCATGATCACCGTGGACTCGATGACAACCCTTCCGTCATGGTCGATTGTGGGGACCACGGCATTGGGGTTTAGCTTCATGTAGCCGGGATCGAACTGATCGCCGCGCAGCGTCATCTGTCGGCTGTCGAAACTCACCCCTTTTTCCGCCAGCGCGAGCCTTGCCTTGATTGAGCAGACCGATGTCCGGCCATGGTAAAGCGTGAGCATGCCTCACTCGCGTGTTCCTCGCTCCCGTCTACTCCGCCGCGACCTGCGCCGGGCCGGATTTGAGCTTGGGATTGAGCTCGCAGGCCTCCTCCCAACTCAGCACGTTGAGCGATTTGACGAACTTGCCGACGCCGTCGACCTCGGCGCAGAACAGGCCTAGCTCTATGATCTCTTCATCGCTGAAGTGCATGGCGAGATCGGCATAGACCTGGTCCTTGTCGATGGCGTGCTCGCCCTGCTTGAACAGATCCGCGTAGTGCAGCGCTGCCTTCTCACGCTCGCTCAAACGCTTGCTGCCCGCATATTCGAAGAGGTCGTTGATCGTCTCCTCGGACAGGCCTTGCGCCTTTGCGACATTCGAGCGCACCGTCGAGCAGTAGCCGCATTGATGCGCGACTGAAATCTTGATGCGGCACATTTCCTTAAGCTTGTGCGGCAACACGCCCTGATAGAGCAGCTTGTTCCAATACTCTACCCAAGCGATGCCGAGCGGGCTGCGCGTCATCAGGCTGACCACGCGCGGATCGGGTGCGCCGGTGCGCTTGGCGGATTCGATCAACTCGCGTGTATGGGGGGTCTTTTCGTCTTCCGCGATGTAGCGCAGTCTAGGCATTTGTTTTCTCCCGATGCTCGATCACGCTGCCTTCAATACCCTATCCTTGCGCAAAGCTCCACCGCCCGGGCGAGCTCCATGGCCGCTAGTTGAGCGCAAGGCCCATCGTCCATTGTCCGGTCCTGACCCGGAAAGGCGATTGGCTTTCCGCGAACTCTTGCGGCACCCGGTCTTCCGCCTGAAGGGAGAATATCGCGATCTGGGTGGCAATCGGTCCAATGAGGTAGAGGAATTTGCCATCCGGGGAAACCTGCAGCTCCTTGCTGTCAGGGACGCTCGAGCTCGAAAGACGCTTCGGCGCGCTGTTGCCAATCAGTTCAAGCGTGCCGCCCGCTGCAATCGAAAATACACTCACGTTGTTGGTCACGTAGTTGGAGGCGTAGAGCGACTTGCCGTCAGGCGCCAAAACGGCCCAGCACATGGCGCGCTGGTGATTTGAATAGGGCTCACCTTCCAGCTTCAAGGCAGCCGTCTTTGGGTCGACCGAGAATACGCGAATCGCGCTGCCGCGAAAATTTGTTACCATGATGCGGCGACCATCGGCGCTCCAGGAAAATCCGACCGTTCCGCTCAGCCCGCTTTGCCTGCTCGCCTTGAACGGCGATCCCGGTCCTTCCTTCAGGCGGCCGTTGCTTTGCGCTGCGAAGGTGCGAACGCTGCCATCGCTCTGAAACCCGGCTGTAACGGCAAGCACCGTGCCCGCAGGGTTGAACTCGACTTGGGCGGGGCCTTCCCCGCGCGGAAACTCTATGGTCGAACCTGCAATCGGGGTCAGGCGGCCAGCCTGATCGAGGCGAAACCCGGTGATGTTCGGTGCCACTGTGGGATTTGCAAAGGGCACGGCCTGGTTTGCCACATAGACGATATCACCGTGCAGGGCGAGGCTCATTGGATGAGAACCACCTGACGCAAACGGCGAGCCGGCGACAGGCTTGAGTGCACCCGAAGGAGCAATTTCAAAGACCGCAATCGAGTCGCTGCCAGGGTTCACAGCAAGAAGATGCTTGCCGTGGATGCGAAGCGGTCCCTGCGAGTCCAGATCGCCGCCGGACGGGACCACGAGGCCCTTGCCGCCGGTTGCAACGGGCGATCCTGGCATTTCGTCAAGCGAACCATCGGCCAGACGGTTGAGAATAACGACACCATTTGAAACACCGTCGTTGCTGAGCGTGTAGACATGGCCGACGACCGGCTCCGCAGCTCGGCCGCTCGCGCTGCCGGCGGCGAGAATTGCAACAGCCAAGCCGGCCGTTGCAATCGGTGACGTCATCTTGTTCATCGCGTCGTATCCTTCCTGACAAATCTGAGTAGCTAGAGTTGTTATTCCGCCGCCATCGCAAGATCAGGCATTGACTCGTGCAGGATTACGCCTTCGATCGGGTCAAACTCTCCCTCCCACGGGGCCTGCCTGAGTGCCCGCATCGTGGCCTCGAAACCTGCCTCCCGGCGCATGCGGATTCCGGATGGAGTAAAATCGATATCTTTGGTGTGGTTCTCATTTTCCAGACGCGGCGCCAGGAGACGGACAACATGCATCTGCGTCACGCATCCGTAGCCGGCCAGCTCCTGCACCGCCTCGGTCTTGCGCACATCGTCGGGCAGGTAGCGGACCAGCTGGCTGACGACGTGCCGTAGTCGATGCGTTTGCTGCTGCCGAGTGATGTGGCTCGCAATACGGCTCGAGTACTGGATGTCCTTCTGGCGATGCAGCACTTCCCAAATTGATCCCGGCACGGGCCCGGTTGGATTCCACAAGTGAACCGCGAATATGAGCGAGTTGCGGCGGGGATAGTCGTCGAATATGACCTCGGTCGGCGTATTGGAGAGAATGCCGCCATCCCAATAGTATTCGCCATCGATAGAGATGGCGGGGAACGCCGGCGGCAGCGCTCCGGATGCCATGATATGGTTGGCATTGATTTCCGACTGACGGCTGTCGAAATAGTGCATCATGCTGGTCCGCACGTTTGCAGCGCCGATGGTCAACCGTGGCACTTGTGCGTTGATGATGGAAAAATCCACCAGCTCATCCAGGGTTTGCCGGAGCGCCGCGGTCGAATAGAATCCGGCGCGATCCACCCCCAACGGAATGTGCGCTCCCAGGAACGCCGGTAGATGAGGCTCGAAAAATCCGGGGATGCCTCTGACCAGGGTCGACCAGTACGACCACGTGTCCGGCACTCCCGTCCAAGCCGGCACGAACGGCCAGATATTAGGAGCCTCCATCCTGTTCCAGAATTCGTTGAGCCTGGCGAGGCGGTCCTCTGCCTTATTACCGGCGATGATGCCGGCGTTGATGGCACCGATCGAGGTGCCGATGATCCAATCCGGCTCGACCCCCGCCTCATGCAGCGCCTCGTATACACCAACCTGGTAGGCGCCCAGAGCTCCACCGCCCTGCAGGACGAGCACCACCTGTCCCTTCGAGTTCGAACGAAATTCGTCGACCGCTCTCGCAACCATCCGTCTAGACATGCTCATCGCGATCTCCACGGTGCTGTTAGCAGAGACGCGTCCAACCGCGCTCTGCCAATTTCAGTGCGCGGTCCAGCCGCCGTCGACTGGCAATGCGATGCCGGTAATCGAGGCTGCCGCGTCGGAAGCGAGGAAAACCGATAGCGCACCAAGCTCTTCAACAGTGGCGAAACGCTTGTTGGGCTGCTGCGCGAGCAACACGTCACGGATCACTTTCTCGCGCGAGATGTTATGTGCTTTGGCCTGTCCATTGATCTGCGCCTCGACCAGCGGGGTATAGACGTAGCCGGGGCAGATGGCATTGCAGGTGATGCTTTTCATCATGAGGCCACGGCGCGACGGCCAATGGATTGCGGCGCATCCTTCGGGAGTACCGAGACTAGTGCCGCCGCGAGCTTCAATTCGAAGCTCGCGCCTTTGGTTGAACGGGCAAGCGTAAGCGTGCCGCCGTTTCGCTCCGCAAGCTCACGTGCGATGGCGAGACCGTAACCGCGTCGGGGCGGCCTCGACTGCCGCGATTGCGTTCTGAACAAACCTGACTGCACGCACGCCGGTAATCCCGGGCCATCGTCGCTGATCTGCAGCGTGACGACCGTGCCTTCGGCAATGACGCGGATCGTCACCGATTTGATCGCGTTCGCTTTGCGCCTCGCGACACTGACGGCATTGTTCATCAGATTGAACAGGATCCGGAAAACGTCGTCCGGGTCGGCGAGAACGCAGCATGCATTATTTTGATCGATATCGAAGGAAAAGTTGTTGGGGGCGCTTGATGCCAATAGATCGGAAATTTGGCGCGCGATCTGCACCAAATCGACCCGGCACCGTCGCGCGTTGCGATCCGCACTGGCGGTGCAATCCAAAGCGCTGTTGCACAAAGCCGTTCCCCGCGTCAGCAGGGCATATGCAGCGTTCGCCGCCTTTGCGCCGCTCGTCCCGCTCAGGCGCTGGAGCGTTTCGAGCTGCAGCCCGATGCTCGCGAGGATGTTGCGCAAGTCGTGGGCAGCCCGGGCCGAAGGAGGGCACGTGGGATTGGCCGCGACAACGGCAAGGTGTGCCATGGAGGGAGCCTGCTCTTCTGTTTTGACGCAGGCCATTCGAGCACGGGCTTGAAGCCGCAGTCCAATGCCAGGCGGCTATCGGATCGATAGACGAAGAGCATTGCAATCATGTGCCGAAGCCTGCGCCGGACTTGCACCGGCTGGATCGCATCAGCTTGCGGCTGGCGCACCTATTCGCACCGCTCTCGGAAGAGACTTTCCGCGACCCCTCAAGCTCAATTGAGTAAGACGCGGTCGCCAATAGCGTCAGTTCGCACCGCAAACAGCGTCCTCATTCGATGATCGCGTCAGCGCGCAGTAGGAACGATTCCGGGATATTCAGGTCGAGCATCTTTGCAGTCCTGAGATTGATCACCAGCTCGAATTTTGTCGGCTGCTCGACCGGCAGGTCGGCCGGTTTGCTGCCTTGCAAAATCTTCTCCACGAAGACGGAGCTGAGCCGAAATGCATTGGGGCCATCGACACCGTAGGACATGAGGCCGCCGAATTCGGCAAACGACCGCGACACAGTGGCGGCCGGCAAGCGGTGCTTGAATGCGAGATTGACGAGGTGCTGCGTCGACAAGCTGGCCTGAACGACGACCGCGTCCGCGCGTTCTTTCTTCGCTGTCGAAAATGCCGCATCGAGCTCATCTTGCGCGTGCACCATCACGACAGGGGCAATCTCAATGCCCATAGTCCGGCCCGCAAGCCGAACCTTCTCAAGTAATGGTTTCGAGAATGGATCCGCATCGTTGCCGACAACGGCCACGCGGTGCACCGACGGAAGCATGTCGCGAAACAGCTCCACGCATTTGCCGTGCAACTCCGCCGCCATTAGAGAAATGCCAGTGATGTTGCCGCCCGGCCGTGCGAGGCTCGCGACTAGACCCAGTCCAACGGGATCGCCTGACACGCTGACTGTTGGAATCTCCCGCGTCGCCTGTTGCGCCGCTAGCGCACAGGGTGTGTAGAGCGCCACGAGGACATCGACCTTGAGCGCGACCAGCTCGGCCGCGAGCTTGGACAGGCCAGCGTTGTTGTCTGCCGAACGGAACGCGTACTCGATGTTTTGTCCTTCGATATAGCCGCTCTTGCGCAATCCCTCGCGCAGCTCCGTCCTAAAGGATTGGGCATCCACATTGCCCAGGTCGAGGACGCCGACCCGCTTGGCCTGTAGTGCTCGTGCCACCACCGGCCACGCAGCCGCCACACCGCCGAGAAGCGTGATGAATTGGCGTCGTTTCACTTGGTCACCTCCGTAGGTCGTCGCGTCAGGGGGGTTGGCGCAATGCACGAAACAAAAGGACATCGGGCAGCGTGCCATTCGCCACGCCGCCGATAGCTGCTCGCAATTGTCGAAATTCCGCGCCTACGGGGAACCTGCCCCGGGCAGTGGGCAAAGACTAGCACAATTCACGCAGCAACATACCCCTAACGGGCTCGCCTTGACAGGGGTTGTTCACGGCCTTCACCACCACCGTAGCGGCCAAGTGTCTCCCTTATTTGCGCCGCGCGCGAATAGATTGTGCCAGGTAAAGGCAAACAGTGCGAGCAGCAGCGCGCCAATGCCAACCGGCACAAGCAGGAAACTCCATGACATGTTATTAACAACAACGACCAATGGATCGATTCCGGCCGGCGGGTGGAATGTGCCCGTCATATGCATCGCGACCATCGCAAGACCGACTGCCATTGCGGCGGCCCATGGGTCCGGCCCGAACAGTTTGACGATCAACAGTCCAACGAACGTAGAGATGAGATGGCCACCAATTAAGGCGCGCGGCTGTGCCGGCTCTGCCTTTGGTGAGCCTAGGACCGTGACGATCGAGGTCGCGAATGGAATCGCTACCAGCGGAAATGCGGTGGTGATGGAGAACGCCTCCATGCTCGCGATCGCAATCGCGCCGCCGGCTGCTCCCGCGAATATGGCAAGAAATTGAGCTCGGTCGAACATGCAGACCGTACAACCTGTCCACTCGCGATGCCGATAGTGCTGTTGGCGGCGGCGGGGAATGAGGCAGCTACCTGAAGAAATCGTTGGACCGCAACACCACCGGTCCTTTGGTCTCAACTGGCCCTTCGAAGAACTTGCGCGATGCTCGCTCTTCAATCGCATCGCGCAGCCGCGTAAACTGATCTACGCGTTGTTCTTCCTTCACATCACGCCTGCCTTCAAGATCATCCATCGCCGCAGTGCTGATCGCACACCGAACTGTCTTGTCCTGATTGAGCATCGTGAATTCAACGACCATCCGGTTGAAGTCGTAGCCTAGTATCTCTCCTCGTTGCAGCGGCATGGCAAATCCTTCGCTCTGAAACGGCACTATTATGCCATCTCGGAGGCTCTTGCGCGAGGGTGCAGGCGCGACCGCGCTGATCGTCGCCTGCATCATATGCCACGTCATTCCCGGGACCGAGCGCAGCGAGGGAGCCGGGAACCCAGTAATCACCACCGTGGCTAATTAAAAGCGGCGGTGGTTACTGGATTCCGGGCTCGCCGCCGATCTCGGGTAAATCCGAGCTCGGCGGCGCCCCGGAATGACGAAGTCATTTGATGATGTGATCACTTTCAAGGAATCGCTCAGCTAGTGATGCTTGTGCGTGTGCATCTGGTTGGGGATCGCGCGCCGCGTCAATCCACCCTCGGCGAGCCAGGTGCGGGTGCTCTCGGCGGCACGATCGATCAGCTTGTTCGTCTGCGAAAAATCGTACGGCGACCCGCCTAGCGGACAGAGCGGTGGCACGACGCAATATTCGATGTCGGAGCCGAGTCCGTGCAGCTCGTGCAACAGCTGGCGCGCGATAAGCAGCGTGAGCGCGTGCAGCGCGCACGCAATCGCCCCGCGTGGCGGCATTTCCAGCGCGCAGGCGTAGCCCGCCGGCAAGACAATCAGGCGCCGCGCGCCGCACGCGATGGCGACCCTCACCGGCGTGTTGCACGTGATCGCGCCGTCGGCGAGATAGAGGCTCTCGAGCTGTACCGGCGCGAAGGCGGCCGGGATCGCCGTCGACGCAAGAATCGCCTGCGCAACCGACCCTTTTGACAGGACGACGGTTTCGCCGGAGAGAAGATCGGTGGCGACCACGTGCAGCGGGATCTTTGCCTCCTCGATGTTGCGATACGGCACGTGCGTGTCGATCAGCCGGCGCACGCCGTCTGTTGCGACCAGAAAGTCGCGCCGCCTGATAAAACCGATCAGCGTTCGCAAGGTGACCGGGAATACGTCTTGCCGGCGCAGCGAACGCCAGATCGCGGTGAGCTTCTCGATGCCCTCTGCCGTCGGCGTCCCGGCGTAAAAGGCGGCGTTCATGGCGCCGACGCTGGAGCCCACCACCATGTCCGCCGTTACGCCGCGTGCAACCAGCGCACGCAGCATGCCGACCTGCACGGAGCCGAAGCTGCCGCCCCCCGCGAGCACAAAGGCGGTCTTCGGCGCCTTCGCATTGTCCGGCACTGGCGGCGTCGAGCGTGTGGCTTCGGCGGTCATGTTGCGTGACGCCGCTACTTTGGGTGAAGCATGATCAAGAATGCTCGCCGAATCTCAGGTCCGTAAGATAGTCGAGCGATAACGCAGGCAATGAGTCGTTGGCCGGCACTATTTCGTTGCCTCGCACTATTTCGTTGCCTCGACAGCGTCGGGCATCGGCTCGTGCAGAATGACACCTTCGAGCGGATCGCAATCATCGTCGTCCCAGGCCGCCCGTCGCAGCGCGCGGGCCATGTCGGCATAGCCTGCTTCCCACCGCAGACGAATGCCGGCAGGGCTGAAGTCGATATCCTTGGTGTGATTTTCGTTGTCGAGCCGCGGAGCCAGAAGTGGTACGACGTGCATCTGCGTCCGGCAGCCATATTCGGCCAAGTCCTTGACGACCGGATGGTTGCGTTTCTCCTCCGGTATGAATTGCACCAGCTCCGAGACGACGTGGCGCAGCTTATGTACCTGGCGCTGCTTCGCAATGTGATTTGCAACCCGGCTCGAATATTGGATGTCCTTTTGACGGTGGAGCACCTCCCAGATTGTTTCCGGTTCGGCTCCCATCGGATTCCACATATGCACGGCAAAGACCAGGCAGTTTCGGCGCGGATTGTCGTCGAAGATCGCCTCGGTCGGCGTATTGGAAAGAATGCCGCCGTCCCAATAAAGCTCGCCATCGATGCGAACGGCCGGGAATGCCGGCGGCAGTGCGCCCGATGCCATCACATGCCGGACCGATATCGCCGTCTCGCGGCTGTCGAAGTAGCGCATCTGACTGGATCGCACATGCGCGGCGCCGACCGTGAGGCGCGGCATGCAGCGCTTTACCAGCGCAAAGTCGACAAGCTCGGTCAGGGTCTTCTCCAGCGGCGCAGTCGAGTAGAACCCGGCTTTGTCCTTCCCCAGGGGATAGTGCGCGCCCAGAAACGCGAGCGGATTAGGCTCGAAGAAGCCCGGAATGCCACCGAGCAAAGTCGACCAATAGGCCGTGGTGTCGGACAGCCCGGGCCAGGTCGAGAGACCCCAAAACTCCTTGCGCCGCATCCGGCGCCAGAATTCATCCAGCCGGTCGAGACGATCCTCGCGTTCATTGCCGGCAATGAGGCTCGCATTGATGGCGCCGATGGAGGTACCGATGATCCAGTCCGGCTCGATTTGCGATTCGTGCAACGCCTGGTAAACGCCGGCTTGGTACGCGCCGAGCGCGCCGCCGCCTTGAAACACGAGGACGATCGGGCGCTGCTCGGCTGCGGATTTCTCCCGCGGCGCCGGCCGCTCCTGCTTGCCATCCGTGGGCCGCGCCTTCACGACATCCAGCATCTCTTTCTCCCAAATGAAACGTCCTCGACTCTTTCAGAATCCTCACATCACAAGCGGCCGGTTCACCGCAGCGTCCGGTCGACCGTCCGGTGCAGGCGCCTTTCGCGACCGGCCTCCCACTTTCAGGGCCTTTCAGGGGGAGGTAAATTGCTGCGAGTTAATTGGTTGTCGATGCAGGCGGAAAGCCCTTCGAGGGCGAAGCCGCACGCGAGGCTATGGTCGGTCACATCATGTGCGGGTCTTGAGCCTCGTGGAAAAGGTCGAACGACAGGATGATGACACTCTCCTTCCCGGAGTTTTTCCACCAATGCGAGACCTCGTGCGTCTCGACCGCGAGATCGCCGGCCTTGTGGACGATCGGAACCGCACAAGTGCTCTTAAATTCCGTGATCGTGCCCTTGAGGATGTAGATCATTGCCGGCCGCTCGGCATGGCTATGCCAAGCGACTTCTCCGCCCGGATCGATGACAAGCCGACGCGTTCGCAATTGATAACCCGCGAGCTTCACTTTCTCGTTCACGAGATCGATCGAGCCGATGACTGCGTCGGTGACGCCTTTGTGCTTTGTGGCTCCGGGACCCATTACGTCGCCCCCGACCTTGTCCGCGGGGCATGCACTGGCGAATGCTCGAGTCGAGGCAGCGAGAGCCGCGAAAGTGCCCGCCATTGCCACAGTACGGCGGGACAAACGACTGATTGTTTCAGTAGCCATAGCTTGCTCCTTGCTTCAATGGTGGCGCGCGATACCACGGCGCCAGGCGGAGGGTCGCTTGTTATTGGGCCAATTGAAAATACCGAATAGCTATTGATTCCATAGGTTCCGGCTAAGCCGGGGCGGGAAAGCTGATCAGCCCTCTCAATGCCAGTCGACTATCGGATCGATAGACGAAGAGCATTGGATTAGTGTGTCCAGCCGTGGCTAAATCCCCCTAGCGTCGGTCGATCCGCCATCCGTCCATGCATAACGCCACGGAAATGAACGCTCGCAACTCTGCGCATTCGCAAAACGGATCTCCGAATGAAACCAACCTTGGGTGAGCACCGTTTGTACCCTATGGTCCTGGAGAATGTGTGCGCCCTCGGTCCCGCCAGACGTGGGTGAAAAAAACTGTCATGACCGCGATACAGCTTGCCGCACTCGCCGATGAATTCGTGCGGTGTCGCGATTTGGATGCACCCCTCAACGAGCGGCTCGATGCCTATTCGAGCGCCGTACGAAAGTTCATTCCTTCCTACGCCGATGCGGTGGACCGATTGGTGGCTCGACTATCGGGCAATGGCGCCGGCGCGAGCGCTCCGCAGCCCGGCGACATGATGCCGCCTTTCGTCCTCCCGGACGAGACTGGACGCTTGACGAGTTTCGATTCTCTCCTGCGCAATGGTCCTATCGCGATCACGTTCCACCGCGGGCACTGGTGTCCCTGGTGCCGTATCAGCGCTAATGCGCTCGCGAAGGTTCAAAATGAAATCAGCGGCACGGGCGGACAGCTGGCGAACGTCATGCCCGACCGGCAAGCGTTCGCGGCGGAATTCAAGAGAAATACCGCTTCACCGTTCCCCATCTTTACCGATGTCGATAACGGATACGCATTGTCGTTGAACCTGGCCATTTGGATTGGCCCGGACCTGGAAAACCTGTTGTCCTCATTCGGTCGCATGCTGCCCGAATACCAGGGCAATGATGCCTGGATACTGCCGATCCCTGCAACGTTCGTGGTCGGACGTGACGGCCGCATCAGTGCGCGGTTTGTCGATCCTGATTTTCGCCGGCGGATGTCGGTCGAAGAACTGATTGCGGCACTCCAGACTGCGGCTTGATTGTTTATCTTATCTGTTAGTTCCAACCTGACTGTTCTATCACACTACTGCAAGATCGCGTGGCAGGACGGGGTTCCGCCGTTCACCTGGCCGCCACAGTCATCGTCAGGTCCGCCGGTGAGATGAGAACGCCGAAGTGCTCGCACCAGATGATAACGCTCTGATCACGGGTTACTCTCCTGTATGCTAGTTGGTGGTCGGGGTCATTTTCAGGCGAAGAGCAAGAAACGCGGCCGCGCCGAGCGACAGCGCAATTCCGCCGACACAGGCCGGCCAGCCGATCCGGTCGAAGATCTGACCGAGGATCGCCGTGCCGACCAGGCCGCCGGCGAAATAACAGGCGAGATAGATGCCGCTGGCGGCGCCGCGGTCTTCGGTGGCGGCTTGGCTGACGAAGCCGGTCGCGGTCGCCTGGGCGAAAAACGTGCCAACCCCGATGAGCACCATCCCCAGCAGGACCGCCGCGAGATTAGGCAGCAGAAGCAGCGGCAATCCAGCTCCGGCCAATGCCAGCGAACCCCACAAGGTCGGTCGGGTACCCCAGCGATGAACTGCATGACCGGCCAGGAGCGTCGTCACGATCGAGGGCAGGAAGACAAAGTAAACGAATCCGAGCTGCATCGGGCCGAGCGACAGTGGCGGGCGCACCAGGACGAAATTGACGTAGGTGAAAGTGCCGATGAACGCGAACAGGATGCAGAAACCAATGCCGAAAGCTGCGCGCAGCCGCGGGTCGCGCAAATGCGCGATCCATGCCGCAAAGGGAGAGCGGGCGGCCGGCGTCATTTGCATCATCGGGGTGGATTGCGCGACGGTATAGTAGACGAGCACCGCGCCGGCGAGATTGAGCGCCGCAAAGAGGTAGAAGTTCGAGGCAAGGCCGAGGTGGTCAGCGATCGCGGCCGACACCAGGCGCCCGATGAGATTGCTCGCGACGTTGCCGGTGATGTAGGCGGAAAAGGCGCCGCCAGCGTCGGCGGCGCTGCACTCCTCGCCCAGATAAGCGAGCGTGAGCGTAAAGGCGGATGCCATGCAAAGGCCCTGCAGAATGCGGAGCACAGTGAATGTGGTCAAGTCCGGTGCAACCGCGAGCAACGCGGTCGGGATCGAGAGGACTGACAGGCTGATCAGGATGCCAAGCCGGCGGTTGATGCGCTGGCTGAACAGAGAGACGACCAGTCCCGCAACGGCCATGCCCATGGTGCTGGAGTTGACGGCAAAACCCATGGCCGCGGGCGTGACCTGATACGCGCGCGCCAGCGACGGCAGAATTGCCTGCGTCGCAAACAAATCCACGACCGTCAGAAAGGCAGTCAAGCCGATCACGGTCGTGCGCAGCAGCACACCGGAAGGGTGACCCTGCATCTCCATCTCTGCCGCTTCCAAAGGTACTGCGTGCGCCATGTTGGATCCTCGTGCTCTCCTCTTTGGGCATCCCCGGCGGATGCCGCAGCGGCGTCACAATCGACCGAACGGTTGTCGAACGGAAATGCCGATTGCCTCTTGAATCAATACGCGGCGGCTATCGCGGGTGAGTACGGCGATGGAAGACGTGCGGCAGGGGTCGCGACCCGTCACTTCCGTCCGCGGTGTCGCTGCCCAGGATCAGTCCCGCGCGTTTGTCACCGCGTTTCAACAAGTCCTGCAGGCCGAGCTCTCGATGACATTCCATATCGGCGTCCCACAACGCACGAGTGCGTCATTTGCCGGCTCCGGAAAAACTGCCGGAGCCGGCTGTCGACCAAATCGCTACTTTGCTTTCACGCTCGACGTGATGGAGGTAATCACGCTCGATGCCATCTTGAACTGATCATTGCGGCTCTCGATTCCGTGCCGCCGTGCGATCCAGTCAAAATCGGTATAGGCAGTCCACACCTCGCCTTTCTCGTTCTCAAAGACGAGAAGCCGCACCGGCCAGTCGAGGCCGGCATTGGCGTTTGCCGTAATGAATTGCGTGCCGAGCGGCGGGTTCCCGAAGATCAGCAATACCGACGGTCGGAGCTTGATGCCCGCATCTGCTGCCAGCTTGGATTGGTCGATCTCGTTGAAGAACTTGATGCCCTTGTCGGCAATGTCCCTCTTCAAGCGCTCGATGGTCTCTCCGATCGGAAAGGCGCTTTTCACCGTGACGATACCGTCATTGCCGGCCAGTGCCGGCGACGATGCCGTCAGGGCGGATGCGAATAGAAAGGCCGAACAAAGCTGAATCAGGCGCGCGAACATGGGATGCTCCTCCTGCTGCTGATACGGCAGGCAGAATGAAGCGGGGCTGCGCCAAACGAAAATGCCGAATGGCTTCGATTTCGATAGCTGCTCGCTATGGATGGACTGCGGGGCACGCATAGCAGGCAGCTATCGGCTCGATAGCCAATCGATATTTTCACAATTGGGTCCGCCGTTGTTCACTGGCAGCAGATGTTGATCGCCGCAAGGGAAAGGTTTTCCGAGGAGAAGCCGATGCACCGCTCGTTGAGAAGCGCCGATGCAACTGCGGTGCGCCGCATTGCGGAAATACTATGCTTGTTTTTTCGGCGAAGGCCGTCAGACCGGAACACACCTCCATCACTGATGGAATGGGACAATGATGTCCCGCCCTATCCGATCTTCACCGGCGAGGTGAGGCGCGCCCAAGCGACCCTGGCGTTCCTGGCCGGCGCCATCGGCAGCGCCTCGTAGCGCAATCACTCAGCGGAGGGACCGCGCCTTGGAAAACCAGCAGAAAAGCGTTGCTCGGTTCGATCCTGATGCGTATGCGGGGTATTCGGGCCGACGTAATCGTAGCGGGATTTTGGCTCGGCGTGATCGCACAAGCCCGATCGGCCTGTATAACTTTGCTGACAGCATGCTCGCAGCGTTGCGAAGCGCACGCTCAGCCTGAAGCTAGTTCCAATTGGCCGCACGCAGCATCTTCAACACCGCCGATGCCGCCGCCGTGCGTTGGCGGCCAGCCACACCATAGAGATAGACGGTGCGTTGGAGCTCCACGCCTTTTACCGGCAATTGCTTCAGCGTTTGAGGGCACGAAATGCTGCGGGGAACGAATGCAATACCCAAATCGGCTTCGAGCAAGCTAATCAAATCGCGCTCCGAGGTCAGCTCGTGGCCCTGATCGACGTCGAGGTCATGGCTGCGAATGAGCGACATAGCCTCCTCGAAGTGCTCGCAATAGATGCGTCGCAGCCAGCGCTCTCGTCGCAGCTCATCGATGTCGATATCGGAACGTGATGCGAGCGGATGCTTGGCGTTGAGCATCAACCCGAATTCCTCGGTAAAAAGAGCTCAGCGATCGAGGCGCTCCCATCCCTCACCGAGCTCGGCGGCAATGGCCAGCTCGGCCTCGCCTGACTTGAGCAGCCCGACAATCTCAGGCGCCGTGCCGCGTAGCAATTTCACCTCTATTCTGTTGAACAGCCGACTGAGCTCGGTCAGATGCGGCGTCAGCAGGTCCAGATTGATCGCGTGTGACAAGGCGAGCTTGAGCGAACCAATTTCGCCACTCTTTACGGCTGCAGCAAGCGACCTTGCCCCAAGCGCGCTATCGTAGCATTGCTTCAGCAGCGGATGCATGCGCTGACCGAGCTCGGTCAGCTGAGCTTGCGGACGCTCGCGCCGAAACAGGTCGCCGCCGAGCTCGTCTTCGAGCTGCTTGATGGCGCGGGTGAGTGACGGCTGCGTCACATTGCACCTCTCGGCAGCCTTGGTGAAATTCAGCTCACCGACCGTCGCCAGGAAATATCTGACCTGATGCATTTCCATAGCTTCAGTCTACCACTCCATTGCTGAACGAAGCGTCCGTAGAGCCGGCGGAGACGCCTTTCCATAGCAGGAGTTTATCGACCCGTTAGCCAATCGGCATTGGCTTCGCATTACCCCAATCGGGCAAGTTGGCGTCGCAGCACAACAGGAAATATCCGCGATCCAACCAGGAGGTATCGAGCCATGAACGTCGCCATCAAGCCGGAAAATATCAATAGTCGAGAAACGCTTGCGGGCAAGGTGTCGTTGGTAACGGGGTCCACGAGTGGGATCGGCTTGGGTATTGCCCGGGCGTTGGCCGCAGCCGGCTCGGAAATCGTTCTCAACGGTTTCGGCAAGCCGGAAGAGGTGGCCGATGTGCAGGCGAAGATCGCCGCGGACTTCAAGGTGCGGGTGTCCTTCTCGCCAGCGGACATGTCGAAGCCAGCGGCGATCCGGGAAATGATCGAAAAAACCCTGGAATCGTCCGGCCGGCTCGACATTCTGGTCAACAACGCTGGCATCCAGCATGTGGCCCCATTGCAGGATTTCCCGCCGGAAAAATGGGACGCCATCCTGGCCATCGATCTGTCATCGGCCTTCCATACCACCCGATTGGCGCTGCCTGCGATGCTTCGCAACAAGTGGGGCCGCATCATCAACATCGCGTCGGCGCATGGGCTCGTGGCCTCGCCATATAAGTCGGCTTATGTCGCCGCCAAGCACGGCATTGTCGGCCTGACCAAGGTCACGGCACTGGAGACTGCCGAACAAGGCATCACGTGCAATGCCATCTGTCCGGGCTACGTCTATACGCCGCTGGTAGAGGCGCAGATCGATGGCCAAGCCAAGGCGCATAATATCCCGCGCGAGAAGGTGATCCGTGATGTGCTGCTGGCGCAGCAGCCCAACAAGCGCTTCGCCACCGTCGAAGAGCTTGGCGCTCTTTCGGTCTTCCTGGCTTCCGACGCTGCTGCCTCAATCACCGGCATCGCATTGCCCGTCGACGGCGGTTGGACGGCGCACTGAAATAGACCGCGTCACTGCGCGAAACACTGCACGAATCGGTGCCTGATCTCGCGATCGCGGTGGAATAAGCACCTGAGCCTAGCGAGGGAACACCATGCCTAATCATGATGCTATCGTCATCGGTACGGGACAATCCGGGCCGGCGCTGGCGCGGCGTCTCGTCGCTGCCGGCCAGAGGGTAGCCGTTGTCGAACGCAAGTTCTTCGGCGGCACCTGCGTCAATACCGGATGCACACCCACTAAGACGCTCGTCGCGAGTGCCTACGCGGCTTATCTGGCGCGCCGTGCGGGTGATTACGGAGTGACTATCGGCGGCCCGGTCGGAGTCGACATGCAGGCCGTCAAGGCACGCAAGGATGCCATCGCCGGGGCCTCGCGGCGGGGCGTCGAGCGCTCGCTCAAGACACTGGAAGGCTGCACGGTCTACGAAGGTCATGCCCGGTTTGTCGCGGACAAGAAAGTGGCAGTGAACGGTTTCGAGCTCGGTGCCGATCGCATCTTCATCAATGTAGGCGGGCGAGCGTCTATCCCCCCGATCCCTGGCCTCGACCAAGTACCTTACTTCACCAACAGCTCGATGATGGACGTCGATTTCCTGCCCCCGCATCTTATCGTTCTGGGCGGCAGCTACATCGGCCTCGAATTCGCGCAGGTCTATCGCCGCTTCGGGAGCGAGGTGACGGTGATCGAGCTCGCACCGCGCCTGATCGCGCGCGAGGACGAGGATATCTCACGCACGGTGGCCGACTTCCTCAAGGAGGAAGGCATCGACGTGCGTGTCGACAGCAAGGTGGTCGGTGTCGGGAAGCAGGGAAACTCGATTGCGGTGAAGGTCGAATTGGCCGGGAAGATTTCACAGGTCGTTGGAACTCACGTGCTGGTGGCGATCGGTCGGCGGCCGAATACGGACGACCTTGGCCTGGACAAGGCCGGTATTGCCACCGACGCGCACGGTTACATCCAGGTGGACGATCAGCTGCGCACCAACGTGCCCGGTATCTGGGCGATGGGCGACTGCAATGGCCGGGGAGCGTTTACGCACACGTCGTGGAACGATTTCGAGGTCGTAGCGGCCAACCTTCTCGATAACGATCAGAGGCGCGTGAGCGACCGCATCACCGCCTACGCGCTCTACACCGATCCCCCGCTCGGCCGCGCCGGTATGACAGAAGCAGAGGTTCGCAAATCCGGCAGGCCGGCGCTGATCTCTACTATAGCAATGGAAGACGTGGGTCGCGCGTATGAGAAAGGAGAGACCAAGGGCTTCATGAAAATCCTCGTGGATCGAGACAGCAAGGAGATACTGGGTGCCTCACTCCTTGGACTTGCAGGTGACGAGGTGATCCACTGCGTCCTCGATCTCATGTATGCCAAGGCACCCTACACGGTCATGCAACGCGCGATGCACATTCATCCCACGGTGTCGGAATTCATTCCGACCATGATGAGTGAACTCACGCCGTTGCAATAGGGCCGATCAAGATCGTCAAAAGGGATGCGTCGCGATGAACACGATACCCGCCTCTCCGCTTGATCGACCGCAACGATCCGGCAGTAACGATTGTCGCCAGAAAAATTATCGAACTTGCCCAATCTGGTGAACGCGACCCAATCCGCCTACGCGAAGGCGCACTGAAATCGCTCTCGACGTAATCGCTTGATCTATCTCAAAGCCGATTATCTGCCGCTATGAAATCTGCATGGCCCGAGAGGGACCATGCAGACCTACAACGATTTAATTGAACTGGCCCGCATCTGCAAAGAGCAGGCACGAGCGACCACAAGCCCCGATGTCGCCGCCGAGCTCATGCGCATGGCAGGCGAATATCAGCACCGCGCGTCCAAACGGCGCAGTGAGCAGCTTCAAGACGACTGCGCTGGTGTTTTGCTGGTTAAAATATTGGCTGCGATTAGCTGGAAATAAAATTAGTTGACTTTACTACAGGCGACGTCTACTGCATCGCCTCCTGAAGAACCCCGGCTTGTTGGTTGTTTTTTTGTTATTACAACCTTTTCCTGTTTCAAATCAGAGGCAACATGGCAAAGAAAACTTCGAAGCGGCGCGAATGGACCAGAGACGATATTCGCAATTTGAAGGCGCTTGCTCGGGAAAAGACGCCCGCGCGTAAAATTGCTCGAACGCTTAAGAGGAGTGAAGGCGCGACCAGGCAAAAAGCATTTAGCCTCAGTGTTTCGTTAGATTCACGAGCCTAAGCGAACAATTGCCCTCGCGGCGAGCGGCTCGAAACGAATGCCCCCTGCAGAGCGACGACGTTGTTGCAGAACCCCCCGTGCTTCGCACCACGGGCAAAGTGCCATGCCGCATAAAGCTGCGTGAGCCCGCACGGTTCATAATATGCGGGATGGTGCAAGATATCGCATCCCGCGATGATCTGACCACGGGCTTCGGTGGCCGACGTCCGAACAGCGCCAAAGCACGAAACCGCAAGCCCGGCTGATACGCTATCATTCGGTACGCCAAGCGCGCCATCCCTGTTGAGGCTCCCGTAATACTCCCGGCGTAGTTTGCCCGTGCATTCGCGCGAGCAACCTGCCCATGACGACCCTCGACCTCGCCGCCGGCGACGATGTCAACCGCAGCGGGCGCCTTGCTCAGTGGACTCGCGTCCTGTGCGTATTGTTCTTCTTCTCTGGCTTTCCGGCGCTGATCTTTCAACTCGTTTGGCAGCGCACACTGTGCCGTATCTTCGGAGTGAACATCGAATCGGTCACCATCGTCGTGACCGCCTTCATGCTCGGCCTCGGCTTTGGAAGCCTTGCGGGCGGATGGCTGTCGAAGCGACGCAACATCCCATTGCTTCCGCTGTTTGCTGGCATTGAAATCCTGACTGGCGCCTTCGGCATCTTTTCGCTGGCGATCTTCGAGCGAGTGGGCGAACTGACGACCGGTTGGCCCCTTCCCGCGATGGCAGTGGTCAATCTAGGCCTAGTGCTGGTCCCGACCCTACTCATGGGAGCGACGCTGCCGCTGATGATCGCACACCTTGTACGCCGCACAGCCAGCGTAGGCAGCGCTGTGGGCCTGCTTTATTACGTCAACACGCTCGGCGCTGGCGCCGCCTGTCTGGTGTGCACGGTGCTGTTGTTCCCGTTCTTCGGCATGCAGGGTTCTGTCTACGTTGCGGTTGCGATCAATGGAGCGGTCGCAGCCGGAGCGCTTGTCGCGCATTGGCGCGGCCGCAAAGACTTTGCCGGAGCGTCTGTCGAAGGATCGGCATCTGCGTCTTCCGCTGTTCCCGCGTTGGCGCTCATTCCCGTGCTGGTACTCGCTGCTGCCGGCGGTTTCGTCTCGCTATCGTATGAGATCTTCTTCTTCCGCACGGTTTCATATGCCTCGGGATCGAGCGCGACCGCGTTCGCTGTGACGCTGAGCGCATTCCTGGTCGGGCTTGCCTCCGGTGCGCGCCAAGCGGGTCAGCACTGCGCAACCCTGTCGCCCGAGGAGGGAATTCGGCGCGCCATCGGCGGTCTGATGATCGGGAGCCTCGTCGGTTTCCTGTTCTTGCCGCTGCTTGACCATCTTGCCTGGCTCGATCGCGGCATCATCGGTGTTGCCTTGCTGATGGTTTATCTGGTGGCGCGGTTTTGGGGCGCGCTGCTGCCATATCTCGCCGAGCTCGGCATTAAGGCCGACGCCAATAGCGGCATGCACAGTGCGCTCCTCTATCTCGCCAACATCCTGGGTGCGGCGGCAGGCTCGATCTTGACCGGATTTGTGGCGATGGATCGGCTTGGCCTCACCGGGATCGCGACGGCACTGGTCGTCACGGGATTGCTTTGCATCATGCTCTTGATCGCAGCGCTCAAAGTACCCCAGCGGGAGAAGCTCACCTATGGCAGCAGCGCGCTCGCGCTTTCGCTCGCAGCAATGCTGTTGATCCCACGCTGGTCGAGCGGTGTGCTTGAGAGCCTGCAATGGAAGGGTTCCGCGCTCGCCAAGCCGTTCACGCACGTCATTGAGAACCGCAGCGGCATCATCACCGTTGACACCGACCGCACGGTGTTCGGCAACGGGATGTATGACGGCCACTTCAATGTCGACCTTAAACACGACAACAACGGCATCATCCGTCCTTATGCACTCTCGCTGTTCCATCCCAGCCCGCGCGATGTTCTGATGATCGGCCTGTCATCAGGTTCCTGGGCGCAGGTGATCGCGAACAATCCGTCGGTACGGACGCTGACCGTCATCGAGATCAATCCAGGCTATGGGAAGCTGATCGCTCAGGTGCCAGAAGTCGCGTCCTTGCTTACCAACCCCAAGGTCACGATCGTCAACGACGACGGACGGCGCTGGCTCCACCTCAATCGCGAGCGTCATTTCGACGCCATCGTCTCGAACACGACTTGGTATTTCCGCGCCAACGTCACCAACCTGCTCTCCGCCGAATTTTTCGCGCTGGTGAAGGACCAACTCAATCCCGGGGGTATCTTGTTCTACAATACGACCGACTCGGACCGAGCGCAGCGGACCGGCTGCCTCGCCTTTGGCAACGGAGCCCGCTTCACCAATCATATGGTGGTCTCTCCGGCGCCAATCGCATGGGATTTCCAACGCTGGCGGCGCACGCTCGCAGCCTATCGCATCGACGGCGAGCCCCAGTTCGATCCTGCGCGCACGGAGGATAGCGTGCTGCTCGACAAGGCCGAGGCCATGGCGGCAAGCCTGACGTCCAGGGCACCCTATCCGGAGCGGCCGATCAGTCCTGCTCCGATGTACTCACCCGTACCGCCGGCAGGGAGATCATGACCGACGACAACATGGGCAGCGAGTGGCGCTATTTTCTGCGTTTGGACTGAGCGAGACCCGCTGCAACCAGATATTTCCAGCCGCAATTGTTTAGAGAAATCGAACGCCGATAGCCTTTTTCGACTTCCAGATGACCCGACACTGGCGGTGCGCTGTACCGTCTTTGGTCAGTGCGACGGTGAACTCCTCAGGAATGTCGATTGGCCCGGAGAGCGTGATACATCCTCCGCCGGCCGAGAGCTCGCAGACGACGCACTCAATCAGCTTTGTTTTATCCGCGCTTTGTACCCAAGCGCGGTAGGACTTCAGGCGGGAAGAATTCCAGCGTGGGAGACCAAGTCGAATACCGAGCACGACCATAACCTCAAATGAAGCGATCTTTACACTCCCAACTTATTAATGTTTTCGAAAGTTCAGACCGACCGATCTGTCCTAATTTGAATTTCAAGTGTCCTAATTTACTGTACGATATCTCAGCAACTTCCAGCGAAAACAGGCCCAGGGCACTACTGGAAAAAGCAGGCCCAGGGCACTACTGGAAAAGAGGGTACGTCATGGACATTCTCGTTCGATTTTTCCGCAATGAAGGCGGCGCAACCGCAATCGAGTACGGCCTGATCGCCGCTGGCATTTCGATCGCAATCATTGTTGCCGTGCAGAGTTTGGGCACAGCCCTGAACTCAACATTCACCAGCGTTTCGACGGCGCTGAAGTAATCCACGCGGCTAGGTACTGTAATTGCGCCGGCGTCGTTCCCGGATGGGAGCGACTGCCAGCGTCAGCCCCGGCCCGGCCCCTACGCCCCCAACCTCTCAGGTCGGGGCTTTTCTTTGGCCGCCTCAATTGGCAGCCTCGTCATTTGGTTTGGCCGTATCACGACGGACCTTCCGAAGGAAGATTTCAATATAACCCTCAAGGTCTTCAGCGCATGCCGGCGAAACCTAGTGGCCCGCTGCGGTTTGCACGTTTGCACGTGTCTCGCTCTCAATTTCCCGTAACCTGATCGGGTCATTTCTCCCTAACGTCCTCCTTGGTCTGGGATTTTCAATCTACCTACCTATTCGGGAAAAATTTCTTTAACCAACAGGCGCAACTGCGCTCGCACTGTCACTTTGCTGTCCTAAGTCTGCCCTAGTTGAACCACCGCAGTTCCTCGCGTGGGAACGTAGATCTTTCTCTCCGGCGAAAAGAAACCGCCAAGGAATGCAAAGATGCCCCGCTATTTTTTTAATGTAGTGGAAGGCGCCACGAAGAATATCGCAAAGGACTCCGAAGGAGTCGTACTCAATAGCGTACGTGAGGCAGAGAAAGGGGCGATCGGTTTTGCCCGAGATCTTGTCCAACACAAGGAAATACCTCGAACGTGGAAGGTGGTCGTCACCGACGAGAACGGCACCCAAGTCCTGACGCTGCCTTTGTCGGAGATTCGGAGCCGCAGTCAGCTTTGGTTGGTTCTGCGCCGCCGCCTTGCCGCGCTCGAATCCAAACTCGGCCCGCGCACTTTCGCCTGCGTGATAGCAATGGCGCTGGTGGGCATCATCGCGCAGGCCTCAATGAGGAGAGAGCTTAGCACGAAAGAGCTTCAGTACCAGACCGCTTCGAGCGCAACTGAAGGAAGTGGTATTGTCGTACGATTTGCTCCGCAGGCGATCGCGGCAGACATCACCAAATTCCTGGACGCGTACAATGCCTCTGTCGTCAGCGGCCCGCGACCTACTGGCTTCTATCGGCTGCGCATCGGTGAGGCGACTATGTCTCAAAAGGAACTTGCGAAACTCGTGGAGCGAATGACGCGAGAGGAGGTCGTCGAGTTTGTCGCCGCTTTGCAGTAGAAGAGTCGCTTTGTTCCGCCGCGCTCGGCACTCGGCGGATGTATACTTGTCCATGCCCGATGCGATGGCGTTTCCAATGCCGTCGTCGTTCTTGACCGGTTGTCCGTATCCGTCCGGCGAGAGTCTCGACCCTGTTGACCAGGCGCCCGACGCGGCCTCGACGATACCGTTATTGGTTATCTAGATGAGGAGCTTCCTGTGACATCTGCGACCAAGTCCAGCCTGTGATGTGCCAGCCGTTCGGGAGTTTTTGCAACGCTAATGTCCAGCTGCCATCCTGCGACGTGGCCTTGCCTTTCAGGCTGTAGCTGAAAATGGCCGGTGTCACGACATAGGCGTGGTCTCCGGTAACGACGACGCGCTTCGGTGTGCCGATCGCCAGACGTTCCGCGCTTATCCCCGCTTGCTTGTCGAGAGCATGGAGAGCGTCCCACCACTCCGTGCAGGCCGCAGAGCCTTGAAAGACATATGGTTGTATATCGTCGATAATGGCGGCTTGCGGGGCGCAAAGGCCCTGAAATGCATCTTTGTCGGCCTTAGTTACGGCCTCGGCGTATCGCTTCACCACTGCGACAACATCGGTTTGGTCCGAAGCGGCTGCAGGCATCGCGACCAAGAACGTGACCGCGGCGGCGGTCATCAGAGGCAGGATCGTGTTACGCATTTTAGTTTCTTTCATTTTGGCGACATTCCCCAGATGGGCGCGAGCTTTTCGGCAAATAGGGTCGGCCCAATTCGCTATATCCGCGTCCGGGCCCACCCTCGTTAGGGCAGGCTGGGCCGATAATCTCAAGCACTTGGCAGGCGACAGCGCGATGACCGGGGCATTCCAATTTGAGTGATCATCGGGGTTGTTATCCGATGCTGGTCGGCAGCGTGTGCATCGCCAGCAAGACAATGGCCAAGGTGAGCACGCTGCAGACGATGGCCCCGATCCCGGCTTTCATGGCCTCGTCCATGCCGCGGCTGCGGCGGTGAAACGACACGGCGGTCGTTGCGGGAGATTTCTCGGGCATTGGCTTCGTCCTCCTGGATTGGTCGAACTACGCTCACCGAGCGAGCGTGACATTTATTAAGCTCCGCAAAACGCCCGAACTGAAATGCCGTTCGTTTATGAAATCGATAGCCCTGGCGTATGGGTAGCACATCACTCCAATGCTCTTCGTCTATGGATCCGATAGGTGAGTAGCATTGGATCAGCCTTTCCAATCGTGTTCGAAATGCCTTTTGTCAGAGCAAGAGCAATAGATCGAAGCTACTCACCGAGCAGGTTTGGCTCGCCAATATGCAGCACTTTGCAGCCCACAATGCGGTGTGGAATGCGTGGGTCGATTCGGAGAACGCGCCGGTACGGGCATGCGTGCGAGCCGATCTCGTGCGCAATTGTTTGGTCGAGATCATGGTCACGGCAGCCAAATAATTGGCCGGTCCTCGCCGCCATCACCTCGTTCGATGTTGACTGGCATGTGCCCCTCTCCGCGCGAAGGTTGCCTAGCGCGGAACGATGCCACATGCGAGAAAGGCGTTGCAGAACGAGCCAAGCCCTCCGCTATGTGATAAACAGCATACACGCCTCGTCGGTCTGAGGCAGAGCCTCGTTAGCTGGTGGTAATGTTCGGCATGCCTTCCGGTTCGAAAAGGATATTGCGTTCGCGTCCGCACGAATTTGCCGCAGGCAAGCCAGGCAATAACAATGCTTATTGGCTATGATACAATCCCGCTATGGCGATGCATCGCCTCGGTATTGACGATCTGTTCAAGTTAAGCGGAAAACTGTCGTGGTGGATCACCGCGGAGCACCGGCATGGAAATGCATCAAGTTCGTTATTTTCTGGCGGTTGCACAGGAATTGAACTTCTCGCGTGCAGCTGAAAAGTGCAACGTTTCGCAGCCCTCGCTCTCGCGTGCGATTCAGCAGCTGGAGGGAGAACTTGGCGGCCCGCTTTTTCACCGGGAACGCCATCTCACGCATCTGACTGATCTCGGCGAGATGGTTCGCCCCCATCTGGAAACCGTCTACGGGGCAGCCGTCGAGGCAAAGCGCCTGTCGCAAGACCTCAGTCAACTCAAGCGGGTGCCCCTCAAGCTTGGAATCATGAGCACGATATCGCCGGATGAAATTGTCGATCTCATTGCGGCTCTGAAGCTGCGCCATGACGGGCTTGAACTGCGTCTGTGCGATGCAAGCGCCCGGGAGCTGCGGGATCGCCTGCTTGCCGGCGACCTTGAAGTCGTCATCTACGCGTTGCCAGGCGAAGAGTTGGATGAGCGCACGCACGTGATGCCGCTGTTTGCAGAGCAGATGGTCATCGCGATTCATCGCGGTCATCGTCTCGCCGGCGAAAATGCTTTTCCGGTCAGGGAACTCGACGGCGAATCTTACATTCACCGGATGAACTGCGAATTTGCTGGCTACGCCGACCATATCCTCCAGGAAAAAGGAGTGACATGCGCGCCGACCTACTGGAGTGAACGCGACGATTGGACCTTGGCCATGGTTGCGGCGGGACTTGGCTTTGCGTTCATGCCGGAAAATGCCGCTCGGCATCCCGGTGTCGTCGCGTTGCCCGTGATTGAGCCTGAGTTCTGGCGAAAAGTGAATCTGGTCACGGTCAGAGGCCGGCCCTATTCGCCGGGCGTGGGCGCGCTGGTGCGGGAGGCCATGCGGAAAAAATGGTTTGGCAACAAAGCGATTGCCGCGCGCTTGGCGCAAGAAGGCGTCGCTGGTGCAACGAAAGACTCGAACCTTCTCGCCGGCTAGTAGCTCGTTTCAGATCTGCATCGCGCCGAGCATGTCGGAAATCATCATCCGGTTGCGGTAATCGGGATCGATGAAGCGCGCCCTGATGAGCCCGTCGCGGCCGACAACGAAGGTCGCCGGTATCGGAAGCATCCACGAGCTGTTGCCCTGAAAAGTCGGAAGATCCCGACGGCCTTCCATCATCTTCTGTACTTCAGCGCCGACCCAGATGGTCAGATTGAGGGAGAGAGCATACCCGTTATCCATGTCCGTGAGGATGGGAAACGGCACATTCGATTGCAGTTTGAGCTCCGCAACGAATTTCTGCCGGTCAGGCATGATGGCAACGATCTGGCCCTCGCCGGCAGGCAACGCCCTCTGCGCCCCCGCCAGCGCATTGATGTTGATGCGGCAATAGGGGCACCAATGGCCGCGATGGAAGGTCACGGCAACCGGTCCCCGGTTCAGAAGCTCCTCGAGGCTGACCATTTGCCCGGTCTCGTCGGGCAGGACGAATGGGGGCATCGACTCGCCGATTTGCGGCGCCGATTCGCCGGCGCCATATTGACGAAGCCGGTTGACGAGCCGATCCACCGCGGCGGCAAATTCCGGCCGTTCTTGCCGTACCGTCTGCGCAAAGGTGCGAAGCTGCTCTTGCAAAGAAACGTCGAGATCGCGCACGCGTTTGAATGCATCGTCCAGGGGCTCGCTTCCGATATTTGCGATCATGGCAAGGTTCTGCCGCGAGCACCTGCGCTTGCGAACCTGCAGCGCTCCAGAACCATTTTCCAGGACGGATTGAGCTCAGACATGCCGCGCGCCTTCCTGCCAGGACAAATCGTTATGCTCCAGAGCTTGAAAGACCGATCCGGTGTCTCCGGCGCTCACTGCCAAAGCCGGCGCGGTCGCCACGCCCGGCAGCACGTCCTCAATGCGTGAGCCGGAAATGCCGGTGATCAAGCGCGTGCCACGCTGAAACGTAACATAATTCCAGCCCCAGTTCATGGCGACAGCGAGACGGTTGCGAAAGCCGATCAGGAAATAGATGTGGGCGAGACTCCATAACAGCCATGCCACGATTCCCGAAGCCTTGAAAGCTCCGATCTGTGCGACCGCGCGCTTGCGGCCGATCGTGGCCATGGCTCCGAAATCGCGATAGCGGAATGCAGGCGCGGTTCTGCCCTCGATACGCGCTCTGAGCAGATTCGCCACGTAGCATCCCTGCTGCTTGGCTACGGGTGCAATGCCGGGCAGCGGATTGCCATCCAATCCAGCGGCAGCAGCGGCATCGCCGATCACGAAAATGTCCGGATGAGCCGGCACTGAAAGATCCGCCTTTACTTTCACGCGGCCGGCACGGTCGCTCTGGGCGCCGAGCCACTCGGCCACCGGGGAGGCTTTGACCCCGGCCGCCCACACGATGGTTCGCGTCTGCAGACGTTCATGGCCGAGCGAGACCGCCGAGCAATCGCAATCCGTGACGCTGGCGCCGAGACGGACTTCGACGCCGAGCTGTTCCAGCGAACGCCGCGCCGCTTCCGATAGCGCGGGATCGAACGGTGCAAGCAGCCGTGGCCCGGCCTCGATCAGAATGATCCGCGCCCAGCGTGGATCGATGGAGCGGAAATCTGCGGCCAGCGCGCGTTTCGCCAATTCGGCGATGGCGCCCGCCATCTCGACGCCGGTCGGGCCGCCGCCGACCACCACGAAATTAAGCAGACGCCGCCGCTCTTCCGGGTCCGGCTCGGTTTCGGCACGCTCGAACGCGAGCAGGATCCGGCGGCGCAAATAGGTCGCGTCGTCGATCGTCTTCAAACCGGGCGCGTAGGACGACCAATCATGCCCGAAATAAGCGTGCTCGGCGCCAGTCGCGACCACCAGATAGTCGTAGGGAATGCGGCGGCCTTCCGCGACCACCTCTCTGCGCAGCGTGTCGATGCCCGAGACTTTCGCCAGAACCACCCTGATGTTCTTCTGCCGGCGCAGGACGCCGCGGATTGGTGAGGCGATATCGCCAGGCGACAGGCCCGCGGTCGCGACTTGGTAAAGCAGCGGCTGGAACAGGTGGTAGTTGTGGCGATCGACAATGGTAACGTCGAAAGGCGCTTGCGCCAGTTGCTTGGCTGCCGAAAGCCCGCCGAACCCTGCTCCGATAATCACAACGCGGGGCAAATTGGCAGGAATGGAATTCATTTTTAGGGCTCGTATCTGTGTTGACCGCTGCGGGCTCAGGCAGGTTGCCGAATGCCGACGATGACATTGGCGTTGTCCAGCAGCAATTGGTTGGAGGCCATCTCGAATTGGGACGTGGCTGCGGATGCGAGCGCCGCGGCCGTTGTCACGGTCTGTCCCTCGGCCAACGCGCGCAGGAAGGCATAGCCGCCGGGCGGAAGCCGCCGGACTTCGGCTTTGAGAAACGGTCGCGCCACCAGAGCAGCCTCGCCGACCCATCGCTCGATCCTGCCATCATCATCGTTGGTTTGGTTGTTCTCCCATGCCGCCACGATCGGGAAACGCGATTGCACCAAGCCAACCGACGGGTGCAGCACGACGCGCAACCCATTGAGCCGCTCGGCCGGCAGGGACGACAGCATGGGTGCAGCAAGCGGCCGGACGTCTGCGGCCGCTTGCGCCTTCTGTTGCAGCATTTCGAGCTCCGCGATGTCGGCGACATATTCGATCGACGCGACATTGCCCAGGCTTCGGATAAAGCGTGGAAAGTTGTCGCCGTAACTTTGAGCAATCGGGACTCCTGGCGGCTCGCTGAGGATGAAGCGACGCGCTGCCACCCGAAATGACAGCTCCCCCACTACCCGACGGACGACGGGATATCGGACGGCTAGAAAGTCGACCAGGCTCGTGCGGTCATGACGGAGCAACACCCCGCCACAGGTCCGCTCACTTGCTCGCGGCGAACGAGAGAACTCCGCGCACACATTAGCTTTGCGGCGCACGGCGCTGTGCTGGATGTCTTTCACGGCGCGATCCTCCAAGGAGCGGTCATGCAGCAAGGCGGCGGCGAGATCGCCGCTCGGGTGAGGGGCAGGCTTGCGCACCCACCGGTGTGGGCAATGAACAACAGCCGGCCCAATTGCGGAAATATCGATTAGCTATCGAGCCGATAGCCGCCCGCTATGCGTGCTCTTGCGCTTCAATGCCGCCCGCTCGATAGCGAAAAGCGCAGCCTCAAGATGGCAACGAGCGTGATCGCCTCCATCACCTCGAGCGTGCAGGCAAAGTAGCGGTCGCTCAGCACGATAGCCGTTGCGTATCGATTCAAAAGCCATTCGGCATTTCCGTTCGATGCGCGCCCGGTGAATTCTAAAGCCCGCTGCCGCCTCGCCTCGGAGTGCGGCCGAACAGAGGAGACCCGAATATGTTCAATCGCATGACCGCTGGTCCAAGCTTTGGCCGACACACGGTTCTGGCTGGCGTCACCACGCTATCGACGTTCATCGGCGTGTCAGCCGCGCTTGCCGGTAGTTGTCCTTCCGACAAGATGAAAGCCGACGCGCGGCAGCCGGTCACCCAGGCGGGCAAGGGTGTGACCGATACGGTGCTCGCCGCCATCGATCTCGAAAAGGAACCGGCCAACATCAAGGAGCGCCAACTGCGGTTCCGCAAGCTCACCATAGAGCCGGGAGGAATCGTGCCATGGCACAGCCACGGGGATCGTCCCGCCATCATCTACATCGCGGAAGGCGAGATTGTTGAATATGCCAGCAACTGCGCGGTTCCGATTGTGCACAAAGCCGGCGATATCCGGCCGGAGACCAGCGGCACGTCGCATTGGTGGCAGAATACGGGAAACAAGACCGTCGTCCTGTTTGTGGGCGACGTGCTGCACGACAAGACCGACCACAACATGTGAGTCGCACCCGCAATAGTCTCAACCGGCCTGTGACGCCTGCAAGCACAGCACGTAGGGCGGAATAGCGAAGCGTATTCCGCCATTCTGCGCGCAACCTCGCTAACCGCGCCACACTTGGGCGAACATGCGGACAATACGAATGCCGATAGGCCAGTAAGCGGCCATGGCTTCCATCGATTTTGCGGATGGCGATTGCCGCGTTCTAGCGATCGGCGAGGCCGAGTGGCGGAATACGCTTCGCTATTCCGCCCTACGAGCCTTGCGCTGCACAATTCCACGCCGCCGGAGCGAGCTCGGATGAACCGGAGGTCGGCGGTGCCCCAAAATGACAAGCCGTTAGGAGTTTTGCAGTTCATTGCCGCTGTGGTCGGGTTTGCGTAAAATCGTTTGACAAGTCGATGTCGAATTCGCCTAAAAGCGCCAACTCAAGGCCGGACAAATCACGATGATTGTCCCCTAGGCGGCCAATAGTTTTTGGTGCAATGCTTTATGCATGCAGACGCCAAAAAAGCCCGCGAGTCTCATCTATGGCTTGGAAGAATCGCCGCCGCTGCCGGTGACGATCTCTATTGGCGCGCAACACGTCGGCGTCATCGCGATCAACCTCGTTTATCCGTTGCTGATATTCCGAGCGACTAACACGCCGATTGAGGTCGTTACCGATCTGCTGACGATCGGCATGTTTGTGCTCGGCGTTGGAACTTTCTTGCAATCCCGCGGCGTTGGCCCTGTGGGCTCCGGGTTTATGTGTCCATCCACGTTTGCGGCAAACTATTTCGGACCTTCGTTGCTGGCGGCCACAAGCGGTGGGCTGTCACTGGTGTTCGGAATGACCCTTTTCGCCGGCTTGCTGGAAGCCGCACTCGCGCCCGTTCTCAATCGGCTCCGCGCCATTTTTCCTCCCGAGGTCTCCGGCCTCGTCATCCTGATGATCGGCCTGTCGGCGGGCATTGCCGGACTGCGTTCGTTGTTGGGTAACGCCGCGGCACCGGTGAGTGTGACGGAATGGATTGTTGCCGGCTTGACGCTTGCAATCATGGCCGCTCTCAATGTCTGGGGGACAGGCCTGTTCCGGATGCTGTGCGCGCTGATTGGATTGGTCGTTGGCTATGTCGCTGCCGTATTTTCCGATCTCATCGACGCTGGGATGCTCACCGCGGTGAGGCACGCTTCCATCATCGGGCTACCGTCGCTGCGTCACCTGTCGTGGTCGTTCGACGTAGCCCTCATCGCTCCATTCGCCATTGCGGCCGTGGCCGCGGCCATGAAGGCCGCCGGTACGATCGCCGTGTGCCAACGCAGCAACGATGCCAATTGGGTACGGCCCGACATGCAGTCGGTGACGCGCGGCGTCCTGGCGGACGGTGTGATCACCGCCTTTTCCGGGCTGGCCGGTGGCGTCGGAACGAATACATCGACGCCCGTGGTGGGGTTGGCGACCGCCACCGGAGTTACAAGCCGGACCGTGGCCTATGCGGCTGGAGCAATCTTCATTGTCTTGAGCCTGTTCCCCAAACTGACCGCATTGTTCGCGGTCATTCCCAGAGCGGTGATCGTGCCAGCACTGCTCTTTGCAGTCACCTTCATCATGATCAACGGATTGCAGGTGATCAACTCGCGCCTCTTGGACGCGCGGCGGTCGCTGACGATTGGATTGGCGATGGTCGCCGGCGTTGCCGTTGATGTTTTTCCATCAATCGCGGCATCGGCGCCGAAATCGCTGTCCCCCTTGATCGGCTCTTCGTTGGTATTTTCGACGGTGATTGCGCTCGTGCTCAATCTGCTGTTCCGCATCGGTGTGAAAAAGACGGTGCAATTAACTGTGGATGCCCAGGAGTCCAAGCCGAACGAGATCGAAGACTTCATGCAAAAAAGCGGCGGCGTGTGGGGGGCGCGTCCGGAAGTCGTGAAACGCGCAACGTTTGGCGTCAATCAATTGATCGAGACCGTTGCAGGCGAATATCTGCGTAGCGGACCCATCATAGTCGAAGCCAGCTTCGATGAATTCAATCTGGACGTTCGGATTTCCTATGAGGGGGATATGCTGGAATTTCCCCGGCAGCGCCCCACCAACGAGCAGATTCGCCAGAGTGACGATGGCGCCCGGTTACTCGCGGGCTTCATGCTCCGCCGCAATGCCGACCGCGTGCGCTCGGACGCGAAAGACGGCCGAGCGAGCGTGCTTTTCCACTTCGATCATTGACTGCTTGCAGGCGAGGACCTGCGGGCGCGAGGCCCAATCCCACTACGACAGCTTCGTTACGCCTTCCTCGCGCGAGCCATAGATTGCGAACAAGTCCGTAAACGCTCCGAGATCGAACAGCCGCTGCACCTCCGACGAGAGGCTGCAAAGGGCCAGCGTTCCCTTGCTTTCTTCCGCAAGCTGGCCCGCCACCAGAAGCGCGCGAAACCCGGCGCTGCTGATGTAAACGAGATGCTTGAGGTCGACGACTACGCGCATTCGGCCGGCTTTGATCAGGCCGGTCAGCCGTTCTCCGAACGACTTCGCGGTGTTGCTGTCGATCCGTCCTTTGATCTCGACGATCGTAATGTCGCCTCTTTGCTCCTCAGCGATATCCAATGTCGCTTTCCCTGGGGCGATTGCGCTAATCCGAAGGTTGCAATTTTTTCTTGAGCCGAAGCCGGTTATATCCCTGTTTCCGCACATAGTCCACCTCGTCCATTAAAGCTTTCACGAAGTGGAGTCCCACGCCGCCGACCCTTCGTGCCTGCAAGCTGTCTAAGGGATTGGGTGGAGCGGATTGGCGCGGATCGAAAGGTTTGGCGTCATCTTTAATCTCGGCGATCATCCAATTTCCTATGATCGACAGGGTCACGAGGATGGAATGATCGTCTTGGTCGGCGTAGCCATACGAGATCGTGTTGTTCAAGATTTCGTCGAGGCATAGATTAACGTCATTCGCAATCTCTCGCGGAACGTGGTGGATGGCGCAGAACCGATCGACAAAGGCTACGACTTTCTTCATTTCGGCTATGGTATTGCCGATCTGCAGGCTGCCGTTGTGGTCTGAATCAAGCGATGGCATTGTCCGACACTGCGGAATAACCGTCTTGCCAAAAATGTCCCTGCCAGGAATATGTCATAACGACATATGTTGATAATGGCATCAAATCGGACAGCCTGAAATAGGCCGATATCCATGACCGGCGAAATTCTTGCTGCAGGCCAGACAGGTGCGCGTCTCCTCGTTGTCGATGACAACGAGGACAACCGCTATACGCTCATTCTCAGACTCGAACTCGAAGGGTATCAGGAGATTTCGGTCGCTGACGATGGTGAGGCGGCGATCGAGCTGTTACGGACGCAGGAATTCGATCTTGTGCTGCTCGACGTCATGATGCCGAAGCTCGACGGCTACCAGGTGCTTGAGCGGCTGAAAGCCGAAGGCCGCTTGCACAATATTCCGGTCATCATGATCTCGGCGCTCAACGAGATCGAGAGCGTAGTGCGCTGCATCGAGCTCGGCGCGGTGGATTATCTCTCGAAGCCGTTCGATCCCGTGCTGCTCAAGGCGCGCGTGGGCGCCAGCCTGGAAAAGAAACGGCTGCGCGACGAGGTCAGGACGCATGTGGCTCGTATGGAGGAAGAGCTCGAATCGGCACGTCAACTTCAGATGAGCATGCTGCCAACAGTTTTTCCGTCCCCGAGCAAGCAGCGGCCGGTTGAAATCTTCGCCATGATGGAGCCTGCGCGCGAGGTCGGCGGCGATCTGTACGACTTCTTCGATTGCGATGACGGCACCTTGTGCTTTCTGATTGGCGATGTCTCCGGGAAGGGCGTGCCCGCGGCACTGTTCATGGCGCACGCCAAGAACCTCATTCGCCTGATCACGCGGCTTGCGCGCGGCGCTGATGGAGCCGCGCCCGGACCCGCCGAGATCGTCGGCATGGTCAATCGCGAGCTATGTCAGGACAATACCGGGATGATGTTCGTGACGCTATTCTTCGGCATGCTTGATCCAAAGAGCGGAGACCTGCGGTTCACCAATGCCGGCCACAATCCGCCCTATCGCCTCGATGGCAAGGCGGTTGAAGCCGTGACCTTGGGCAAAGGCCATCCGCTCGGGTTGCGCACCACTTCGACCTACGAGACCGGCAGCTTGACGCTGGCGGCCGGCGAAACATTGTATCTTTACACGGATGGCGTCACCGAGGCGCACAATCGTACGGGTGAGCTGTTCGCTGAGCAAGGACTTGAGGCAGTACTTCGTGAGTCCGCGGGCGACAGCACAAATAGCGTTGTCACTGCGGTCGCAGACGCCGTCCAGCGCTTTGCCGACGGCGCTGCGCAATCCGACGACATTACGGCGATGGCGCTGCGATGGCTGGGTGCCTCCGTAGCTTGAGGACGGTAGGTACGAGAACTCACATGTATGCACAATTGCTGGCTCGCGTGAGTAAGCATTGGCGCGGCCGGATCCAGAATCGCGGAGCGCGCAAGCCAACCCGCCCGCCCGGACTGCTCTATTCCGTAGACGAAATTCCACCGCGCGCGGTACTTGTGGTGGCAGCGCTCCAACACGTCGCGCTGATATCGAATTCGCTAGTCTATCCCATAATTCTGGGACGAGAGGCGCATCTCTCCTCGGAGAGTCTTGTTGATTTTGTTTCGCTGTCGATGTTGGCGCTAGGAATATCGACCTTCCTGCTCTGCGCTAGAACCCGCTTCATTGGCTGTGGGTATCTTTGTCCCGCGGCGTATACGCAAATTTATCTAGGCCCTTCGCTGTTCGCGGTCCAGACTGGAGGTTTGCCGCTTGTGTTTGGGATGACATTGCTTGCTGGCATCTTGCAACTCGCCATGGCACCCGTGTTGCAGCGTGCTCGTGCTCTGTTGCCGCCCGAGATTGCGGGCCTGGTCATCGCTATTGTGGGTCTTTCCATCGCAGTCCTCGGCGCACGATACAGCCTCGGCGTCACCACGGAGAGTGAGCTGCAGCCTACCCAGCTCACTATTGCCGCGGTCTCCCTGATTACAATGGTTGTCCTGAATGTCTGGACCCAAGGCTATGCCCGGATGTTCTGCGTTCTTGCCGGCATAGCGGTTGGCTACCTTGCCAGTGCGGCCCTTGGCGTGCTCGATTTCCCCGCCGCAGTGCCCAGCGACGCGCTGTACTTTCTGCGCTTTCCTCGTGTCCATTTTTTTGACTGGCGTTTCGACGTAACTCTGTTTGCGCCATTCGTTGTCGTTGCTGTCGCCGGTGCGTTGCATCTGATGGGCAACATATCCACGGCTCAGCGTGTCAATGACGCTGATTGGATGCGTCCGAGTTTCGGCTCCTTGAGCAGCGGATTGGCGGGTAATGGCCTTGCTTCGATCGTCTGCAGCCTGATCGGGAGCCTGGGCGTCAACAGCTACAGTTCGAGTATTGGTCTATCCACCGCGACCGGTATCACCAGCCGTTCGCTCGCCCCAGTCATCAGCATCGCGTTCGTTCTGCTGGCTTTCATGCCGCCTGCAGCGGCCCTGTTGGCGACCATTCCTCTCCCGGTGATTGGGGCGGCGTTGTTCTTCACCGCCGCGTTCGTCTTCACCAGCGGTTTGCAGATGATAACCGCGCGCCTTCTGGATGCGCGTAAAATCATCGTCATCGGCTTCTCGTTCTCAGCAGCGATGATCGCCGACATCTACCACGAGACACTAACGCAAGTTCCCGTGCTGGTTCGCCCGGTTTTCGACAACGCGCTGGTGCTCGGTACAATTTGCGCCGTGTTTTTGAACTTAATCATGCGTATCGGGGTGCGCAAACGCGTTTCAATCCGCCTCGCAGCAGGGGATGTGAGATGGGAGGCCGTCGAACGGTTTCTCTCAGAACAAGGTTCTCACTGGGCGGCACGGCGCGACGTTGTGAACCGGGCGATATTCGCTGTTCAGCAGTTGCTTGATGTGCTTGAAGACGTGCAGAGCGAGATCGTCATCGAAGCGAGCTTTGATGAATTCAATCTCGACATACGCGTGTCCTATGAAGGGGACGCCATGGAATTTCCTGAGCAGCGTCCCTCCAACGAACAGATTCTGGAAGAAGATGGTGCCCGTTTGCTCGCTGGTTTCATGCTACGTCGCAATGCCGACCGCGTGCGGGCAGACGCGAAGGACGGTCGGGCAAGCGTGCTTTTCCACTTCGATCACTGACACCGCTGGCGTGACGTTGCATGCGGAGAGCGTTATCGAGGAGACACTGACGCTGTTGGATCACTGCAGTTTCGCGCAATGCCCAATCAATTCGTGGGGACAAGCGAGTCCGGGATGCTGATGCCGATCTCGCGATAGTAGCGGACAGCGCCGGGATGAAACGGCAGGAAGGTATTCTTCACGACGTTCTGGGCAACGGTTTCGCTGGCTGCCGAACTGGCTTTGACCAGACGAGGCTGATTCTCGAAAACCGCTTTGACCAACAGATAGACCAGATCCTCGGGGAGAGCGGAGCGGCCAACCGCGAAATTGTAGACGCCAATTGTAGAGTAATCCTTGTTGAGAGAGGAATAGGTTCCGGCAGGAATGATTGAAGGAGTGAGTTCCGGCATCGCCTTGCGAATCAAATCAATTTCCTCGGCGGAGGGGCTAATGAAAGTGAGCGGTTCCTTGGCCTCCACTTGCTTCGCCGCGGGTAAAGGAGCGCCCCCCGTAAACACCACCGCGTTGTACTGACCGGAAAGAAGCTTGGTGGTCGCGTCGTCCCACGATCCATAGCCGAACCGGGCCGAGAGCCCGAGAGCCTTTAATATCTCCGGAACATAGGTTCCTCCGGTTCCCGCTTTGGGACCGGCACCGACATCAAGCTTGTCAAGCATTGCGAGTGTAGAAATCCCAGATCGACGCAACACCGCGAATTGAAACGAAGTGTCGTACATCAGGAAGAGCGCGCGCATGTTCCCGAAGCGCTTTCCGCCTGTCCAATCGCCGCTGCCGTTCCAGCCCTGCAGGGCGACGCCCATGGTTGTCAGCCCAAGCTGCCCCGCGCCGCTATCGAGGAGCTTTACGTTGTGGACCGGGCCCTGGGTAGGCAAGGGGTTGACCGGAATGCCAAGCTTCTCCGTAAGGATCTGCGCGAGTGCTTCGCCATAGACGTAATACACGCCGCCCGGCGAAGCCGTCCCCAACGTGAGAGACTTCGGCCAATCTGGGCTGGCGGCTGTTCCGCTGCTTGATGCGCCAACGGCGAGTAAGGTCCCAATAACACCCAAAAGTGATGCCATCCGCATGATTCTATACTCCCGTGCGTCGATTAAGCATTCGCGCGATTGACCGATCAATGCGTGGAAGCAAGCGTCTCCGGAATGGTGACGCCGATCTCGCGATAGTAGCGGACAGCGCCAGGATGAAACGGCAGGAACGTGTTTTTGTCCACGTTCTGCGGGAGGGTGTCCCTTGCTGCCGGATGAGCCTTCACGAGGCGCGGCTGGTTCTCAAAAGCCGCTTTGACCAGTTGATAGACCAAATCGTCCGGAAGGTCGGCTCGCCCGATCGCAAAATTATACACTCCGACGGTGATATGGTCCTTCTGCAAGAACCGGTAAGTTCCGGCCGCGATCTTGGAAGGGCTGAACTCAGGCATCGCTTTTCGGATGGCTTCGATTTGTTCGGGAGAAAGATCGATGAATGTGAACGGCTGCGCCTCCGCTTTCTCGACCGCCGGCATCGGTGCTCCGATCACCGCCAGGAAAGCGTCATGGTGACCGGCGAGAAGCTCGGTGATCATGGTGTTCCATGATCCATGGTTGATTTCGGCTGAAATTCCGAGAACCTTCACTATTGCTGGAATATAAGTGCCGCTGGTGCCCCCACGCGGTCCGCCGCCGATGCGCTTGTTGTCGAGCTGGGCGAGGGTCGCAATGCCGGCTCGCTGCAAGGCCACGGCTTGAAAAGGCGTATCGTACATCGGAAACAGCGCCCGCATATTCCGGAACTGTTTCCCGCCCGTCCAATCTCCGGTGCCGTTCCAGCCCTGCAGGCCGACCCCCATCGTAATCAAGCCAAGCTGCACCCCTCCGCTATCGACCAGCTTCACGTTGTGGACCGTGCCCTGGGTCGGCAGGGGATTGACCGCAATGCCGAGCTTCTCCGTCAGGATCTGCGCGAGCTCTTCGCCATAAATGTAATAAACTCCGCCCGGCGAAGCCGTCCCCAACGTGAGAGACTTTGGCCAGTCGGGGCCGGCGGCCGGGACGCTGGTTGATGCGCCAATAGCGAGCAGCGTCCCGATGACGGCAACAAGCGATCCCACCCGCATGATTGCACCCTCCCGGAGCCCTCACTGGGCTATCTTTTTGATTGGAAAGTTCGCCTACTATTCCCTACTCTTGACTGTCGTCAAGCCTTGCTGTCGCCTGATGAGACAAACTGGATACCGCGGACAAACCTACAGCATGTCCCGATGAAACCGGATCGAATTCGTAGGGTGGGCAAAGGCGCGCTCTTGCGCGCCGTGCCCACGCGTGGGCACGTCGCCGGCGCAAGCGCCGGCTCCTTTGCCCACCCTACGATTCTATTTGAGCGAAACACGCTGTAATGGCGGCGAAGGCATTGAAACCGGCGAAAGTGGGCTATGGCCTGCGTGGACGGCTGCTCCTTTCGTTCATCGCGATCAGCGCCTTTGCGGTGGTCGCAGCGCTGGTAGGCAACTACGCCTTCTACGCCATTGGCGAGGCGCTGCACCAGGTCACGGAGAAATCGGTCCCTCCGGCGATCGCGACCTTGGAGCTCGCGCAACGCACCGAGCGTATCGTTGCTGCGGGACCCTCGCTGCTTGCGGCAACCAACAACGCGGAATTTACCAGCGCTTCCGCGGCTGTCGAACAAGAACTGAACGAAGCCGCACAACTACTCAATGATCTACCGGACAAGGGTCTCACAGTGGACAAGCTGATCGAGATCCAAGCTGTCTTCAATCAGGTAGCGGTCAATCTCGCGGCACTAAAATCGGCGGCGCAGCTCCGCATCGCGGCTGCCGATCGCAAAGCCACGCTCGTCCGCGATACATTCGACGCCTACAATCAGTTCCGCACCATCTGGACACCGAAATTCGAGGAGCTCAAGGGCCATGTCGCCGCGTTGCAGCGCTCGCTCGAAGCAACCGGGAGCACACCCGAGGAGCGCTTGGCCTCCCTCAACCGCCTCAACACGGTGCTTCGGGATCTCACGCCGCTCGAACAGATTCAGCAGGAGGCTGCGGTCGCGTTCGAGGCGCTCGTCCGCGCTGCCGGAGCCGGCACGCAAGCCGTTCTCGATACCATCCAGGTTCAAACCGACCGCTCGGTCCGGCGCATCGACGATCTGGTTTCGGGTCTTGATCCCGACCTCTCGCTTGCATTGATCGTTCCGCTCAGCCGCTTGCGGACCAGCGCGACGGGAAATTCGAGCATCCTGGCCGCGCGACAGACCGAGCTGCAAGCGACCGCGGAGGGTCGCCGGCTCACAGAGGAGAACTCGACATTATCCACGCAGTTGAGCAATGCGGTGGCCGTCTTGGTGGCCGGATCGAAGAAAGGAATCGCGACAGCCACTGAGCAAACACAGTCCGTCCAGAAGTTTGGCCGCATAGGATTACTTGCCGTCGTCGCGCTCAGCCTGATCAGCTCGGCGCTGATCGTTTGGCTTTATGTCGGACGCAATATCGTTGCTCGGCTCACGGCGCTGAGCGATCGCATGCTGACCTTGGCGCAGGGCGATCTCAAATCGCCGCTTCCGCAGGGCGGCACTGACGAGATCGGACGGATGGCGCAGGCGCTGGGCGTGTTTCGCGCAACGGCGGTCGAGATGGAGGAGGCCAATCTCAAGGAAATCCGTGAAGCTCGAGAGCGGCTTACTGACGCCATCGAAACGATCTCAGAGGGCTTTTCACTGTTCGATTCCGACGACAAGCTCGTCGTCTGCAACAGTCATTATCGCGAGCTCTTTGCATCCCACGCCGAAGTGATGGTGCCCGGCACGAGCTTCGAGACGATTTTGCGCACCGCGGCCGAACGCGGCCTGATCAAGGATGCCGAGGGGCGCCGTGAGGCCTGGATCGCGGAACAACTCGCGCGCCACCACGCCGCGAGCGCGATGCACATCCAACGCCGCAGCGACGGCCGGTGGATCCAGGTCAGCGAGCGAAAGACCGCCGATGGCGGTGTGGTTGCGATCTATGCGGACATCACCGAATTGAAGCAGCACGAAGCCGAGCTTGCCGCCGCGCGCGACGCTGCCGACGAAGCCAACCGCACCAAATCGAGCTTCCTCGCCAACATGTCGCACGAGCTGCGCACGCCATTGAACGCAATTATCGGTTTGACCGACATGCTGGTAGGCAATGCGGCGCGCTTTGGCACGGAGAAGGCGCTGGAGCCGCTCCGACGTGTTCACCGCGCGGGCACCCATCTCCTCGGGCTGATCAACCAGGTCCTCGACCTGTCGAAGATCGAAGCCGGCAAGCTGGAGCTCAATCTGGAGAGCGTCAGCATTCCGCCGCTGGTCGAAGAGGTCATCGGCACCGCACGTCCGCTCGCCGAGCAGAACAAGAACCGCCTGTCGGTGGAATGTCCAGGCGATCTCCCGCCCATCGAAGCCGATGCCATGCGGGTTCGGCAGATTCTCCTCAATCTCTTGAGCAACGCCTGCAAGTTCACCAAGGACGGCAGCATAATTCTGCGCGTGCGCCAGGTTGCGCATCAAGGGCAGGATTGCATCGTGTTTGCCGTGGCCGATTCCGGCATCGGGATGAGCCCTGAACAGCTGGGGCGGCTGTTCGAGGAATTCTCGCAGGGTGACGCCACCACCGCACGCCAGTATGGCGGGACCGGCCTCGGCTTGGCGATCACGCGCCGCCTCTGCCAGATGATGGGCGGCGATGTATCGGTGACGAGCGAGGTGGGCAAAGGGACAACCTTTACGGTCCGCCTGCCGGTCGCTGCGGCCGCCGTGAGTGCGCGCGACGAGGTCCGTGACGCCGTCACCGACGTGCCGTCCGGCGACTGCGTGCTGGTGATCGACGATGACGCGACCGCCCGCGGTCTCATTGCGGACTATCTCCGCCAAGCCGGGTTTGCGGTGATCACGGCCGCAGGCGGGGCGGAAGGACTCAAACGCGCCAAGGAACATCATCCGATCGCGATCACGCTCGACGTCATGATGCCCGATATTGACGGCTGGACGGTGCTGGCGGCTTTGCGCGGCGATCCGCAGCTGGCCGATATTCCCGTGATCATGGCGACCATCGTGGACGAGCGCCGGCAGGGGATGACCTTGGGAGCCGTCGGATACCTGACCAAGCCGATCGATGGTGACAAGCTGGTTGAGATCATCCGGCGCTATGGAGCACCCTCCGGGCCGACGCGGGTGCTTGTCGTCGAGGACGATGCGGCGCAGCGCGAGCATGTGCGCAGCTTGCTTGAGCCGCCGCAATGGCTGGTGACGGAAGCCGAGAATGGGCGTGTCGCGCTTGATCGTCTGAAGGACACGGTGCCCGATGTTATCATCCTCGATCTCATGATGCCGGAAATGGACGGCTTTCAGCTTGTGGCGGCATTGCAGCAGCATCCGCAGTGGCGGCGCATTCCCGTTGTTGTCGTTACTGCGCTTGATCTCAGCGCGCAGGATCGCGCCCGTCTTAATTCCGGAGTCGAAACGGTCCTGCTGAAGGAAGCGTTCAAGCCGTCCGATCTCATTGACGGTCTTCGCCGTCTCGTGGCCAAGACCCGCCACCTGGAAAGAGTGACGGAGGCGGCCTCGTGACCAGAATTCTCTATGTCGAGGACTCTCCTCATCCTTGATTTATTGACGAGTTCAGGAGCAAGATCTTGAATAGCCACAAAAAATCTTAAGTTCGGATGGCTCCCCGGGTGGAGCTTGTCCTCTCAATGGGAGGAATGGTGCAATAAATCGACGCAGTTTTTTGATCCGAGCCGGCGCAGTTGCCGGCGTTGCGGGAACATTCCCGGCCCCCGCCATTGCGCAGGGCGTGCGGGAACTCAAGATGGTGACGAGTTGGCCCAAAGGGACTTGCAGGTCTGGGCACCAGCGCGGAGAGACTAGGCCGTGCGATCACGGCGATCACCGGCGGACGCCTCAAAGTGCAGGTCTTCGGTGCGGGAGAACTTGTCAGCGCTTTTGAGGTGTTCGATGCCGTCTCAACCGGGGTCGCCGACATGTATCACTCCGCCGAGTATTACTGGGAGAAGCGTTCACCGGCCTTCAATTTCTTTGCCGCCGTGCCGTTCGGCTTCACGGCCGACGAATTGGCCGCCTGGGTTCATTGGGGTGGCGGCCAGGAACTGTGGGACGAGCTAAGCGCCGGTTTCAATATCAAGACCGCTGTTGTCGACGAACACCGGCGTCCAAATGGGGGGCTGGTTCACCAAGGAGGTCACCGGCCCGGAAAGCTATGCGGGACTGCGATACCGCATGCCGGGTCTCGGCGGTGAGGTGCTGCGCCGTCTTGGCGCCGTTGTCGTCAACCTTCCAGGCGGCGAGATCACAGCTGCTCTAAAATCGCGCGCGATCGATGCTAGCGAATGGGTTGGTCCATGGAACGACATGATCCTAGGGCTGCACAAGGTGTCGAAGTTCTATTACTACCCGGGGTTTCATGAACCGGGCACAGCTTTGGGACTCGGTATCAACAAGAAGCTGTGGGACGGGTTGAGTGCCGAGGATCGTAGCGCCATAGCGATGGCTTGCGAATGCGGAATACACACTGTCGCTGGCGGAGTTCAACGCAAACAACGCCAAATCCTTGGAGCAGCTGCAGCCAGGACAAGTCGATCGAAATCCGAAAGTTCGATGACACGCTTCTGCAGGCGCTCGGAAATGCAAGCGGTGAAGTGCTGGTGGAAGCGGCCCGCAAGGATGCACTGACGCGCCGCACCTATGATAGCTACATCGTCTTCTGGAGCCGAGCGAACCGTTGGGCCGACTTGGCGGAGCGCGGTTATCTGAATGCACGCGGCCTGAAATTTACCTACGGAACGAAGGCTTGATTTGTGGAGCGTCAATAATTCGGCCGCCTGCCCCGGATCGCTCACGGAGCACAGGGCTGCTGTCTCGACTAGGTGTACGGGGCCGCCTGCTGCTTGGCTTTTTTTGGTATCAGCGCTTTTGCCGTGCTCGGTGCGGGCGCGGCGTTCTATTCGTTCCGCCAGATCGGATGATGCCCTGGGCCTGATCACTCAGCGCCGCATCCCGGTTGCGCTGATGTCGCAAGAGCTATCGCGTCGCACGGAGCGAATTCTCGCTGCGGCGCCGGAGCTGCTCACGGCGACGACCCAGGACGAGAAGGCGGAGTGGTCCGTTCGGATATCGAGCGAGGTCAATGTTCTTATCTCACTGCTTGCGAATCTCAGGAACGCCGGCTCCGAAAGCCCGGAATTGGCGTCGTTGGAGCCCTATGTCGAACGGCTGCGCGACAATCTCGAGCGAGCTCAATCTGCTGGTAAACAATCGCTTGGTTATCGCCGGGCAGAAAAAAGATTTGGTGGGCAAAGAGCTTGCCGTCGCGGGCGCCATGCAGCAACTGCTGGGGACCTTGGGCCTCGGTCATGGATGGAAAGATCGCCCAGTGGCGCAAAATGGCGGCGGATCCGGCCGTGCCCCCCGAGCGGCGCCAACTGGCGGATCGCGAGTTCGAGGAATCTCTCGCCTGGTTCCGATCGCTGCAGCAAACCCAGGTCCTGGCATCTTACATCAATGACATGCTGCAGCGTGCGGCATCGACCGAATGATGGCAACAGCTTGACGGTCGTGTCTTTCCGGCTCCAGCAAGCGTTGCGCGAATTGGAACGCTTGACGCTCGGAACTTGATCCGAATCTGCAGCCGCCGATGGTCGATTTGATTGGACAGCTGCGTCCTTTCATCAGTGGAAGCGAGAGCATTCCGGTATTACGCAAGAGCGAGCTTGATCTCACCACCAATGCGGCACGCCTCCTGGGCGAGAACGTCGTGCTCTCGAAAAACTTGACCGGGAGGGTCGACGAATTAGTGGAGAATGCGAAACAGGATATTACCGGCGCCAACATCGAGGCGCTTTCCGTTGTCCGCTGGAGCAGCTGGATTATTGTGACTGCCGTCGTGTTGAGCCTTGCGAGCTCGATACTCATCGTATGGCTCTATGTCGGACGCAATCTCATCGCTCGCCTCAGAGCGCTCAGTGATCGCATGCTGACCTTGGCTCGAGGTGATCTCAAATCACCGCTTCCGCAGGGCGGCACCGACGAGATCGGACGGATGGCGCAGGCGCTGAGCGTGTTTCGCGCAACGGCGGTCGAGATGGAGGAGGCCAATCTCAAGGAAATCCGCGAAGCTCGAGAGCGGCTTACTGACGCCATCGAAACGATCTCAGAGGGCTTCTCGCTGTACGATGCCGACGACAAGCTCGTCGTCTGCAACAGCCATTATCGCGAGCTCTTTGCATCCCATTCCGACGTGATGATGCCCGGCACGAGCTTCGAGGCGATCTTGCGCACCGCGACCGAACGCGGCCTGATCAAGGATGCCGAGGGGCGGCGCGAGGCCTGGATCGCGGAACGGCTCGCGCGCCACCACGCCGCGAGCGAGATGCACATGCAACGCCGCAGCGACGGCCGTTGGATTCAGGTCAGCGAACGAAAGACCGCCAATGGCGGTGTGGTTGCGATCTATGCGGACATCACCGAATTGAAGCAGCACGAAGCCGAGCTTGCCGCCGCGCGCGATGCTGCCGACGAAGCCAACCGCACCAAGTCAAGCTTCCTTTCCAGCATGAGCCACGAGCTGCGCACCCCGTTGAATGCGATCATCGGGCTGACCGACATGCTGGTAGGCAATGCGGCGCGCTTTGGCACGGAGAAGGCGCTGGAGCCGCTCCGCCGTGTTCACCGCGCGGGTACACATCTCCTCGGGCTGATCAACCAGGTCCTCGACCTGTCGAAGATCGAAGCCGGCAAGCTGGAGCTCAATCTGGAGAGCGTCAGCATTCCGGCGCTGGTCGAAGAAGTCATCGGCACCGCACGTCCGCTCGCCGAGCAGAACAAGAACCGCCTGTCCGTGGAATGCCCAGACGACCTCCCGCCCATCGAAGCCGACGCCATGCGGGTTCGGCAAATTCTTCTCAATCTGTTGAGCAACGCCTGCAAGTTTACGAAGGACGGCAGCATAATTCTGCGAGTGTGCCAGGTTGCGCATCAAGGGCAGGATTGCATCGTGTTTGCCGTGGCCGATTCCGGCATCGGGATGACCCCTGAACAGCTGGGGCGGCTGTTCGAGGAATTCTCCCAGGGTGACGCCACCACCGCACGCCAGTATGGCGGGACCGGCCTCGGCTTGGCGATCACGCGCCGCCTCTGCCAGATGATGGGCGGCGATGTATCGGTGACGAGCGAGGTGGGCAAAGGGACAACCTTTACGGTCCGCCTGCCGGTCGCCGCGGCCGTCGTGAGTGCGCGCGACGAGGTCCGTGACGCCGGCACCGACGCGCCGTCCGGCGACTGCGTGCTGGTGATCGACGACGACGCGACCGCCCGCGGTCTCATTGCGGACTATCTCCGCCAGGCCGGATTTGCGGTGATCACGGCTGCAGGTGGGCTCGAAGGACTCAAACGCGCCAAGGAACATCATCCGATCGCGATCACGCTCGACGTCATGATGCCCGATATTGACGGCTGGACGGTGCTGGCGGCTTTGCGCGGCGATCCGCAGCTGGCCGATATTCCCGTGATCATGGCGACCATCGTCGACGAGCGCCGGCAGGGAATGACCTTGGGAGCCGTCGGATACCTCACCAAGCCGATCGATGGTGACAAGCTGGTTGAGATCATCCGGCGCTATGGAGCGCCCTCCGGGCCGACGCGGGTGCTTGTCGTCGAGGACGATGTGGCGCAGCGCGAGTGCGTGCGCGGCTTGCTTGGGCCACCGCAATGGCTGGTGATGGAAGCGGAGAATGGACGTGTCGCGCTTGATCGTCTGAAGGACACGGTGCCCGACGTTATCGTCCTCGATCTCATGATGCCGGAAATGGACGGATTCCAGCTTGTGGCGGCATTGCAGGAGCATCCGCAGTGGCGGCGCATTCCCGTTGTTGTCGTTACTGCGCTTGATCTCAGCGCGCAGGATCGCGCACGTCTCAATTCCGGGGTCGAAACAGTGCTGCTGAAGGAAGCCTTCAGGCCGTCCGATCTGATTGACGGTCTTCGCCGCCTCGTGGCCAAGACGCGCCACCTGGAAAGAGTGACGGAGGCGGCCTCGTGACCAGAATTCTCTATGTCGAGGACAACGACGACAACGTTTACATGCTGATGTTGCGCTTCGAATTACTCGACGGCTTCGAACTGCTGGTGGCGGAAGATGGCGAAGCAGGCTGCGCGAAAGCGATTGCCGAGAATCCGGACCTGATTCTGATGGACCTCGACCTCCCGGTGGTGGACGGCTGGGAGGCGTCGCGCCGGCTCAAGAACAACCCGGCGACGCACGACATTCCGATCATTGCCCTGACGGCGCACGCCATGTCAGGCTCGCGCGAAAAGGCTCTTGCTGCCGGCTGCGACGAATTCGACACCAAGCCGGTGGATTTCGACCGGCTCATGCAAAAGATCGATCAGCTGCTGGAGAGCAAACGCTGAGCCGCATCGAATAACTATTCGAATCGGGCTGCACGATTCGCAAAGCTCGCGAATCGTCTCGAACGCCTGACCGATGCTACGCGATATCCCAATCTGCGGGAGAGTTAATGGTCGAAATGGAAGTGCAATGTTGCACTCCCGTCTTTTGACCCAGAACGCACGCGGTCGGCATTTCGACGCAACATGAAGCCTGCCAGCCGGCGGGAGCCTGCCTCGCTCTCGATAATCTCATTGGTTGAGGGCCGGCGGTCGGGAAGTTCAAGCAGTGCACCCCGATAGATGATTTGAACGTCAAGATTGAACTCGTCGAATTGCGCTTCTACCAGCACCGGTCCCTGGGGTCCGCAATGCTCAAGGACGGCTTCGACTGCCTGGCTTACGCCAAAGCAAACGCGATTCATCACGTCCCGTCGAGCGCCCCAACGTTCTCCGTTGGCGTTGAAAAAGTCCTCGACTTGAGTCGGTACGTTGGTCGCCGCGGGGTCTATCGTCAGTGACACGCGCTGCCTTTGGCCCAGGCGGAAGAGCCCGTTCAAGAGCAATGCCGTGATCGTGCCAAGTACCAGCGAGGAGCCCAGTATTGGCTGAAGCATTGCGGGAGCATTGGGAATGAAATTTGGCACGACCTCGGCCGCGATTCCGATCGACATTGCAAGCCCAACTACGAGCGTACGCCGCGCGTCAAACATCCGCGACGTGATCGTTTGAAGCCCGTTGATAAGGATGAAACACGCAGCAAAAAATAACGCCGAACCGATGACCGGCTTAGGCATCAGCACCAAAATGCCGGTAAGGGGAGGCAGGAACGCAAGGGCAATCAACATAACTCCAACGGCGTAGGCAATCACGCGACTTGCAACTCCCGTGGCGGAGACAAGTCCGATGCAGGACGCGCCGGGATTCACGCCAACCGAACCGACCAACCCGGCAAAAATCGTTCCCAGGCCGTCAGCGAACACGCCCTTGCTGAGCGTCGTCATCTCCGGCCGCACCCACCCGGCATCGTTTACGCGCTGACAGACCGTAATCATCCCGACTGCCTTTACGGTTACTGCGATTGCACCAATCGCAAAGGGCAAGATCATCACGGTCGAAAATGTCCAACTGAGGTGACCAAAAGTCGGAATCGCGACGATGGGCAGGTCAGCAAGCGTATGCACGTCGTTTGGTGGAAGGATGCCCGTCGCGACAGCCGTGAGATATCCGCCACTCATGCCGAGCAAAGCGCAGAACATACGCGCCTGGCCTCTGCCCCAAACATTCAGTGCAACAGTGAGCCCCAGAGTGACCGCGACAGCCGTCCAGTGTTCCCACCCCACCGGTTGGGTTGCCCCGATAGCAAACATGTTTCGGAAACCCACTATGGCCGCGGTTACGCCCACGAAAAAGATGACAAGTCCGCCGATCTCCGGCGGAAACAACGGCCTGATGCGGCGCAGAAACGGTGACAATACGGCCTCGATCACGCCGGCAAAGACTGTCATGCCAAACACCAGTGGCAGCCCTCCGAGCTTCGCAGCTGCGAGCGACGGCCCAAGAAAGATGGCCGTAAGAGTCGCCGGGCTGAGAAATCCGCTGCCGATTTTTGGCCACGCCTGAAACAGCGTGGCGACACCCAGCGCCATCATGGCAAGACTGAGTACATTGGCAGACAAATTGGTGGGCAAGCCGACTTCTTTGATGATAAGCAGCGGAAAAAGAAGGAAGACCGAAAGCAGTCCGATATGCTGTAGCCCGCTGACCACGACGACGAAAAGCGGTGGAACATCATTGAGCCCATAAATCAGTTCGGGATTTTTCTTCGGGACAGCCGATGTTTTGCCCTGCACGAGACTGGCTGCCCGAAGGGCAGCCAAGCCATTCGATAATTGCCCCGTTATGGACGTTACACTCATGGATTCCCGTGATCCTGATGGTGTCGGAAGCAGACGCCGCCGGCGTGGCGAGTGCCGCGTCTGTCATCGGCACTGCTATTTCATTCGCCCACGCAGACGGGCCATTGCGAGTTTAGACAGTTCAGGCCGTGCCGTAAATCTCCTCGGCCAAGGCGCGCGAACCGTCGTCATCAAGGATGACCATTATCGCATTGACCGCGCATGCCATGTCGGGATCGCGCGAAAAGGCTCTTGCTGCCGGCTGCGACGATTTCGACACCAAACCCGTCGATTTCGACCGGCTCATACAAAAGATCAACAGCCTGCTCGCGGGCAAAAAGCCGGATCGCTAACTGACGATTGACGGGCACTGCCTTTATGTTGCTGTCACGACGGCGCGACCTTCCACCGGCAAGCCGGCCTCGTTCCATTGCTCCATCCCGCGGTGCAGGACGCTGACCTGTGTGAAGCCCGCTGCTCGCAGCGTTCGCGCAGCCGCAGCCGAGCGTTTGTCAGTCCGGCAGACGAGAATGATTGGCGTGCGCTCGAACCCGCTCAGTTCGGCCAAGCGGGTGTTGAGCTCGGCGACGGGAATATTGCGCGAGGTCGCGATATGCCCAAGCGGTCCGGCGAACTCGTCGGTCCCCCGCACATCAATAACCGCCACGGCTTCGCCGCGGTCGAGCCGCCGCTTGAGCTCGCTTGGCTCGATCCACGCGAACGATCTGCGCAGCCGCGCGATCAGTCGCGGCAGCACGGCGATTGTCGCGAGAAGAGCGAGCGCGAAAAGACCATAGCGCACTGCATCTGTTTCGCCGCTCAGCGCCCCGCGTCCGGCATGCCCGAGCCACGTATAAGCGACCGTACCAGGCGCCATGCAGAAGAGGGTGGCGATGATGTAGTGGTGCAGCGGAATGCGCGTGAGGCCAAGCGCGTAATTCGATAGATTGAAAGGAAAGAGCGGCACTAGCCGCACGAAGGCAACGAAACGCCAACCCTCCGCGTCGACGCCGTCGATTAGTCGCTTGAGCAGGCCGCCGGCCCTGCGCGCAACCCAGTCTCCCGCGATGTAGCGCGCAACGAGAAATGCAAGGGTAGCACCGAGCGTGGCACCTGTCAGATTCCAGAGGCTGCCCCAGAAAGGACCGAACAGGGCACCACCGGCAAGGCTGAAGACTACACCTGGAACGAAAGCGACGGTGGCGAGAGCAAAGAGCATCAGGTAGCCGATCGGCGCCCACGGACCGAGCGAACGGAGCCATGCATCGAGCGTCGCCAGATTGATCTGGTCGCGGTGAAGGATGGCCCAGCCCATCATTGCGGCGAGTAGCACCGCCAGGGCCACGCGCGGCAATGCGCGGCGCAAGCTCATTGCTCGACTTGCCTCTCTGCCAGTGGATAGCGGCCGGCATCACCGCGGAAGGGCTGGAGCAACATGCGATCGAGGCCCAGTTCGCGCGGATCACGGAACTGCTCAATACCGATCGTCATGGCTTCGTGGCCGGCGGTGGGCTGTGCCCGGTAGGTCCCGAACAGCCGGTCCCACCAGGGCAGGTTGAACCCAAAATTGCTGTTGGTCTCGCGTGAAAGAATTGAATGATGGACGCGATGCATATCCGGCGTTACGACAAGCCAGCGCAGCAGGCGGTCGAAGCTATTTGGCATGCGGATGTTGCTATGATTGAACATCGAGGTAGCGTTGAGCAGCATTTCGAAGACCAGGACGGCCACCGCAGGCGCCCCGAGTGCCAAGACCACGGCCAGCTTGATCGCCATCGACAGCAAGATCTCGATCGGATGGAAACGCAAACCGGTGCTCACATCGATGTCGAGATCAGCATGATGCATCCGATGTAAGCGCCACAGTACCGGTACGGCGTGAAAGAGCACATGCTGAAAGTAGATCGCGAGGTCCAGGAGGATGACGGAGGCCACTACACCAATCCATGCCGGAAGTGGCACGACGTTGAAGAGTCCGAGGCCGCGAGCCTCGGCAACGAGGGCAAGACCGGCGGCCGTCGTTGGAAAGAGAATGCGGATCAAGAGCGTGTCCAAAACCACGACACCGAGATTATTGGGCCATCGCCGGCCGCGGCCGATGCTCTGGGTTCGTCGCGGTTCGACCAGCTCCCAAATCGCCATCGCGGCGAACACGCTGCCGAACACGGCCAACCGGATATACGGTGCATATTCCAGCACGGCGTTACCCACGGCTCAGAAATGGTGCCTGGCGGCTTGACTAAGCGCTTGAGATCATTATTATTCAATCATTATCTTGAATAAGATAGGGTTATTGGCTCGAGATGTCAACTCGAAATCCGAAGCTGGCGCTGTTCGCCCAATTCGCAACCGTTGCGAAATCCCTGGCGCATGCGCATCGGCTCGAGCTCCTGGAGCAGCTGGCCCAGGGCGAGCGCAGCGTGGAGGTGCTGGCCAACCGAACCGGGCTGTCGATTGCCAACGCATCGCAGCATCTCCAGCAGATGCGGCGCGCCGGCTTGGTGGCGAACAGGCGCGACGGCAAATTCATCTACTACCGGCTTGCCGACGACGCCGTGCTCGACCTCATGGCAGCTCTGCGCAGCATCGCCGAGCGCAACGTCGCCGAGGTCGAGCGGATTGTGCGCAGCTACTTTCATGATCGTGACAGCCTGGAGCCCATTTCTCGCGAAGGGCTGCTGGAACGCCTGCGCGCGCGGGCGGTCACGGTTCTCGACGTGCGGCCAGAGGATGAATTCGCATTGGGCCATCTGCCTGGTGCAGTGAACATCCCGCTGCGCGAGCTTGAAGCGCGGCTTGCCGAGTTCGATCCTGCACAAGAGATCGTCGCTTACTGCCGAGGTCCCTACTGTGTCCTCTCTTACGAAGCGGTTGCGGCGCTTCGTGTTCGTGGTTTCAAGGCGCGCCGTTTGGAAGATGGTCTTCCGGAGTGGCGCGCCGCCGGCCTGCCGGTTGTCGTTGGGACCCACTGACGGGAAGCCGCAGCCATGTCTGGATTCCAAAGCCAGACAAAAGCGTTAGAGTGGGACACACTCGGGAGAAAACGGCGATGAGCGTACTCGACGACTATTTGGTTGATCCCAGGCTCTCGCTCCTGGACAAGACGCGCATTCAGGCCCAGGTTCTGGTGCCGGTGTTACGAGCCCTGCGCTCGGAACTGGGGAAAGAAAAGGCTGACGCGCTCGTCAAACAAGCTTTGCGCGGTTGGTCGAAGCAGCTGTTCGCCGACCTGGGCGACGGCGTTGATGGCAGTCCACGGCGAAAATGGGCGGCTATGCACACGGCCATGGCCGAAATCACCGAGCAGGATGTTACGGTGGAGATGCGCCGACATGATAAGGGAGCGCTCGAATTCGATATAACGCGGTGTCGATTCGCAGAATTCTTTCACGCACTCGGCGAGCCTGAACTCGGCGCGCTGCTGATATGCGAGACCGATTTCGACATTGCCGCGGCTAGTGGCGGCGAAGTCACTCTCACACGTGACCAGACCATCATGCAAGGCGCACCGAGCTGCACGTTCCGCTACAGGTTTGCGCCGCGATAATAAAGGTTGGGCCGGCGCCGCGGTGTACTGCCCCGCTGCCTTGCTTGCCTATCGAGGGGGACAGCCAGGCGGTGCATCCGGAGCTCATGAATCTCCTCGCAACTGAACCAGAAGGAAAGAGGCATCATGAGAGGCGAACCCAAAGTTGTTGAGTATCTCAACAAGGCATTGCGGCATGAGCTCACGGCGGTGAACCAATATTGGTTGCACTTTCGCCTGTTGGACAATTGGGGATACAAGGTGCTCGCCAAGAAATGGCGTCAAGAATTGATCGAGGAGATGCAGCATGCCGATAAGTTAATCGAGCGTATCATCTTCCTAGATGGGTTCCCCAATATGCAGACTCTGGAATCGCTTCATATCGGTCAAACGGTAAAGGAAATCGTTGAGCGTGACCTGCAGGCCGAAATGGACGCGCGTTCTCTCTATCAAGAGGCCGCGACCCATTGCCATTCAGTCAAGGATTACGTATCGCGCGACTTGTTCGAGGAGCTGATGCACGATGAGGAGGAGCATATCGATTTTTTGGAGACCCAGCTCGATCTTATCGGCAAGCTCGGGCTCGAGCTCTACGCCCAGCACCATATCGGCAAGCCGCAAGAGGACACTTAGAGGAATTCCGCCGATCGGAGTTGGGTATGGTCCAGTTTCGATGACGTTCGATCACCACGCGATGGTGCACCTCTCCCCGGAGGGGGAGAGGTCGGATCGCGCTTGCGCGATCCGGGTGGGGGGGGATCAGCTTTACGAGTAGTAGCCCCCTCACCCGGAATGGGCGCGAGGCGCCCATTCCGACCTCTCCCCTGCGGGGAGAGGTGGACCTGCTGGCTCGATCTCAACGAAACACGCTCTAGTTGGAGAGGAGTGTGATCATCGCCGCTGACGTTAGGAGCTCTCGGTACACACACCTATCGCATGCCATGCACCGCATAGAACGGTTCGGGCTTCGGCAGAGTCCAATCGACGTAGAAATCCCGGTGACGTGAAGCCCCGCTATGGCCGGTACTCCATGGCCTGCTTGCGGACCGCCTCGACGTCGAACTTGTTGAACTCCTCTACGAGCTCATTGGTCACCAACTGGTTGACGTCCACTCTGGTCTGGAGGCCCAGGGGCTGGCCCGCCACCGGCGCAGCCATAAAATTTTGCAGCCGCTCCCAACCGCCGATATCCTGCAGGCCGTACTTTCCAGAGTGGCGCGGCTTCATGACGGCGAGCGCGGCCGCGAAGAACGTCTTGGTGAACGCCGGGTCGGTCTGCTCCTGCGGCGCCGCCTTCTTCATGATGGCGATAGCGGCCTCGGGATTTGTCTCGGCGAAGAGCGTCGCCTTCGCCATCGCCCGACCGAAGCCGATGATGTAGCGCCGGTCCTGCTTGAAGATGTTGTCGGGTACGACGGTAGTCTCGGACGCGAGCTGAAATTCCTGGTCGCACGTTATGCACTTGAGCGCAATCCCGGCCGCCTCCACGCCGACGGTGTTGTTCCAGGAGATATTGAGCGCATCAACCCGGCCGTCCTTGAGGGCTTGGGCATGCAGGGCCATGTTAAAGCCGAGGGCCACGATTTGGACGTCCCGCTGCGGGTCGAGTCCGGCCCGCTGGAGCTCCGCGCGCAGTAGCGGCAAGTCGCCCCTCGTCAAGTCAATGGTGCCGACCTTCTTGCCCTTCAGATCGGCTGGCTTGCCGATCGGGCTGCTCTGCATGACTTTGACGTCGAACGTGTTCTTCGTCAAAAAGTCGTAGAAGGCCTTGTATTTCACGCCCTCCGAGAAGCCCAGCAGAGTGTTGGGCGCGAGGATCACGCCGATTTCGGCGTTGCCGCCGGCAAGCTGCTGGACGACGGCGCTGCTGCCGTTCGCCGCCTGGAGATCGAGATCGATCCCTTCCTCCTTCAAGTACCCGAGCTCGTTCGCCACGCTGATCGGGAAGAACGTGATACCGATCTTGAACGGCAGCAGGACTTCGGAATTTCTTAAGTGGAGGCGGGCTCTCGACCGGCCGCGCCTGAGCCATCCGGATCGCCGGCTTCCCCGGTGTCTGCGCAACTGCTGGCGCCGTCGCCGCGGCGCGCATGATCGCGAGCGTGGTGAGGGCTTGGGCTGGCTTCGGCATCTCTTTCGATGCTGCTGGCGAGGATGCCTTGTAGGCCGTGAGGGCGATCGCGAGCGCAAAGATCGCGGACACAATCGAAACTCTACGATGCATGGTTTGTCCTTTCGCTTTGACTTAGAGCCTGTTTCGGCGAGATCGAGCCAGCAGGTCCACCTCTCCCCGCAGGGGAGAGGTCGGAATGGGCGCCTCGCGCCCATTCCGGGTGAGGGGGCTACAAGCTTTGTTCGTGAAGCTGATTCCCATCACCCGGATCGCGCAAGCGCGATCCGACCTCTCCCCGCAGGGGGGAGGTATCGCACGCTGCACCGCTTCGTCATGATCAAACGTCATCGAAACTTGCGCTAGGGAACCCCAAACAGAGCGAAAACGATAAGCCCTTCCTCCGGTCAACCAGTGAAGGGGCTGTGACGCCAGAACACCACTTTCCGGTCGAGGTACTCCATGATGCCGTACAGCGCTAACCCTAGCACGGACACCACGATGATCACGGCGAAGACGAGATAGGCCTTGAGCTCGAAGCTGAAGGTGATGATGAGGGTGCCCAAGCCTTCATTTGCGGTCACGAACTCGGCGACCAGCGCGCCAATCAACGCCAACGTCAGCGAGGTCTTCAAACCGGCGAAGATGCTGGGCAGCGCCGCGGGCCAAGCCAACTTCCAGAAGATCTGACGCCGCGATGCCACCAGTGAGCGCATGAGGAGCATGGCGTTCTCCTCCACCGATTCCAGTCCGACGACCGTGTTGATCACGACCGGGAAGAACGAGATCGCGATCGCCATGACAATTTTGGATTCGATGCCTAAGCCGAACCACGTGATGAAGATCGGGGCCAGGACAACCTTCGGCATTACCTGGAAGGCGACCACATATGGATAGACGACCTCTTTGAAGAGCGACATGTTGACCATGGCAATTCCGAGCAGAATGGCGCCGGCACCCCCGATCGCGAACCCGATCAGCGTCTCGGCCGTCGTCAACCAGACGTGCTGCGGAAACCACGGCGCAGTGAAGAGGATGACCAGTCCGTCCCATACTCGAGTGGGCGGCGGGAGGATGATCGGTGCCACGAGCCCGGCTCGACTGACCAGCTCCCACAGGACGAGCAAGAGGCCGAAACTGAGCGGCGACAGGATGATCCCGGGGTGATTCTGGAGCAGCCCATAGAGTCGCCGGCTCGCCGAGATCCTCTCCAATGAACGGCGCTCTCCCTCTGCAAGTGAAGAATGGGTGGTGTTCATCGAGCCACTCCCAGATACTCACGGACCCCGAAGACGACACTTGCGAAATCCGGCGACTTCATGTGCTCGATCGAGCGCGGACGTGGCAGCGGCACGTCGACGACGGACAACACGCGTCCCGGAGCGGTGCCCATGACGACGACCCGGTCGGCGAGGAAGACCGCCTCGATGATGCTATGCGTCACGAAGATGATAGTCTGGCCACGCTGCTCCCAGATGCGCAGCAGCTCAAGGTTCAACCGTTCGCGCGTGAACTCGTCGATCGCCCCAAACGGCTCATCCATCAAGATGATCTGTGGATCGACAACCAGAACCCGGCTGAGCGCGGCGCGCTGCTGCATGCCGCCCGACAGCTCGGAGGGATAGGCACGCTCGCGGTCCGCAAGCCCGACCAGTCGAAGAATGTCCCGGGCTCTCTCGATGGCGCTCCGCCGGTCGAGCCCGAAGACCTCGATCGGGAGTAAAACGTTTTCGAGGACAGTTCGCCAGGGAAAAAGAACGGGTGTTTGAAACATCATGCCGATGTCGCGCCGCGGTCCCTTAACGTCGACCCCACCGACGGTGATCCGTCCGGAGGTCGGCTCGATGAAGTCCTCCGATCAACTTCAATAAGGTCGACTTGCCGCAGCCGCTGGGCCCCACGAAGGACACGAACTGTCCCGGCGAGATGGCGAAACTCACGTCGCGCAACGCTTCGACCGCAACCGTACCCAGGCGCGTCCGAAACACCTTTCCGACGTTCTCAATCTCGATTGCATCGGTGCGTGCGCCCGCACTGCTCTGCCGCTGTCGGGGTTCGGTCCTCAGCATGGATTCGTATCGGCGGCGCAGTCCCGCCAGGTCGCACCTGCCCGGAAGCGGCTATTCCGCAGCAACGCTGCGCCCCGGGCCGTGGGCTGCGGTCATGGCCTCTTCATAGGCATCCAGCCAACCCGTGCCGGCCGGCGTAATCACGTCGCCGCCGCGCGCGTTGCGACAGAGCGTGGGGTCGTCCAGCACGGCGGGAAGCTTGCCCGTCTCCGCATAGTCGCGGACCGCGCGGAGCAGGACGCGACGGGTGAGCATGACCATACGGTCGCTGGAGGCCAGATGCTCCTGCGTGCGGTCGATGATCGGGTCCATGGTTTCCTGGATTGCCTGATCCTGGAGCGGAATGCCGATGATGCCGGAGAAGCTGTCACCCTTGCGCTGCATGTCGCGGTCAAGCCCGTGATCGTTGGTTTTGTTCTTGACCGGGCGCCAGCGACCCATCCAATCGTTCGTCCGCGGGAGATATTCCAGCGGACGTGCGAGGCCGGGGACGGCGCTGCCATCGGCATATCGCATCGATTTGAACTTGCCGCTCGCGCGCTGCAGATCGATATTGAAAATCATGGTGTGCTCGTCGTTGATCGGTACCCACGCGTTGGCCGACAGGTTCTTTTCCAGCCGATCGCTCGGATAGGTTACCCAGAACGGAAAAATGAAACTCGCGAAGCGATGGTGGTCGTAACCTTCCATGGCGGCGCGCGAGGCGGAGTACATCGTCCCGAAGGGCATTTCACTGACATTGATGTGGGGGGCCTTGTTCAGCACGGTGTAGGTAGCCGCGTCGTTCGGATCCATTTTCGAGGCGTCGACGCATCCGGCGTGCAGAAAGCCCAGATGCGAGGTATCGATGTCGCCTTCGAGCGCTTGCAGCCAATTGCACTCGCGGTGGGTTAACGCGATGTTCCGGTCGTCGGGGTTGGTGGTGGTGGCAGCTTCGATCTCCGGGAACGCAGGCGCCTCCGCGCGTTCTCCCATATACACGAAGACCATCCCGCCGCGTTCGGTCGTCTTGTAGGCCTTGGCCTTCACGCCCGCGGGATATTTGTTTTTGTCCGGCAGATTCGGCTGGTCAAGGCAATTGCCGTCAACGTCGAACTTCCAGCCGTGATAGCCGCAGCGAAGCCCGTGGTCCTCGTTGCGGCCGAGGAACAGCGATGCCAGGCGATGCGGGCACAAATGATCGAAAATGCCGACGCGGCCGGCCGTGTCACGAAATGCGATCAGCTTCTCGCCCAGGAGCATCAAGCGCATTTGCGGGCCGTCGGCTTGCAGCTCCGACGAAAGACAAGCCGGAATCCAGAATTGCCGCATGAACATACCCATCGGCGTGTTGCGGCCCACGCGCGTCAAAAGTTCGTTCTCGCCTGCGCTGATCATCTGGCTTCTCCTGCTCGTCTTTGGACTTGGACGACGGGTTCATCGACGATGACGCCGGCCTTTGCCATGTTTCGCAAGGATGCGGCAAGCGCCGGCTTGGCGGCGGCGGCATCCGGCATCGGCGCATGCAGGAAACTGTTGGGCGGATAGAATGACGCCGTCGCAAAGAAAGGCCGGTACATTTCCCAGCGTGCGCGCAACAGAGGATTGGCTGTGCCAGTGTCCTGTTTGCGTGCCGCGCGCAGCGCGTCGATGTCGATCCGCGCGGAGACCGCTATCGTCTCTTCGGCGCCATCCTCATAGGCCAACGTCCGGCCAAGATAGTCGATGATGTGAGAACGGCCACCGGGCACGGACCCATCCCACGAAAATCCGATGCCTTCGGCCACGTTCGCGCTGACGATGTAGACCATGTTTTCAGCTGCGCGCACGATCTTGGCGGCCTCCTGCGCCGGCCGTCTCGGTGAATTCGTCGGGTGGAGGATGACCTCCGCCCCTTGCATCATCAGCACCCGCGCGACCTCCGGCACGTTGATCTCGCCGCAAGGAATCATCGCGAGCCGGCCGAGCTCGGTGTCCACCACGGGAAAAATCTCAGCCATGCCGTAGCGCGCCAGATACGCATCCATTAAATCGTGCGGGGAGGGGAAGGCAGCGGTATTGACGCGCCGGTAGCGCAGAATGACGGCTCCGGTCGGAGCGATCAAAAAGCTGGTATTGAAATAGCGGCCTGGCCATTCCGGATCGCTCTCGAACTGATGGGCCGCGATATAGATGTGCGCCCGGCGCGCCAGGCTCTGCAGTGGCGCGCTAATGCGGGCCGGGAATTGCACAGCACGCCTTCTCGATCCAATCTGCAGCCGGCAGACCGTGCGGCGGCCCCTGCAACGCGAATTCCGGCAGCACAACGAGCTTTGCAGGATCGGCTGTTTGCGTTGCCGCTTCGATCAGCGCGAGCGCGTGCGCAATGTTCTCGTCAATGATCGCCCACGCACCGTCGCGATCGGCAGCCTTGACCGCAAGCTTGCTGATGGCCTGGATGCAAGTCGCCCGCCATGGCTCAATGGTCATATCCGGCGCCCAATGGTTAGTCCTCCGAAGCCGGCCACGCCGCCCGGTACTGCTGCTGCCGACGCTATACCAACACGCGATCAACGCAATTTCAATAAAGCGAAACCACCGTTGCAAAACTTAGCGGGTTCCACGCGCGTGGCTGGGCTGGCGCCGGTCAGTCCGCCGCCGGTACGGAAGTTGGCGGGTCGTACCATACCTCGCTCTGGTTCGAGCACCCGAGCACGCGAGTCCCTCCACCAATCGCGGATAGTGTGAAGCAACCCAAGCCGGATCATTCCCATGGTGCTATCGGCTGCGTTTGTCAGCAGCTATGTCCGCAGTAAACTCCAATCGCGTCGAAATTTTGTGCACCGCAGTGAAAGACGCCAAGTGCCAGGACCGGACTCGTGCAGTGCAGCAAACATCAGGCAGGATCCTCCCCGCGGTTATTTTCGGGTACTTGTCTATCGAGTGCCCTCTTTACAAAGTCGACGGAATCAATTGCCGCCCCAAGTTGGGTGCGAAACTGCACAATCGCTTCTTTCATCGGCGCCGGCAGGTCTCCCCACCATTCAATGACGTGACTCATCGCTTCTTCGACGGTTCGCAGCATTTCCTCTATCGCAATTTCACGGTAGGTTTTTGCCATGGTTACCCTCCCAAACTCTCCGTGAATGCGGACATTCCGGCTCGGCAGCCCAGTGCCACTCATGCAGCGCAGCAAACAGCACTTTGTCGCAGCAAGGCGCGCAAACGTTTCCCGCTCCTACGATCGGGCTAAACTTCCGCGCGCTCTGCTAGCTCTTCTTCTGATGCGGGGTGCCCAGGTACGGAAACTCCCTGAGAATGTCGGTGTGCGGTTTCAAACCGCTGGGAGGGCATTCGCCCTTGGTCAGGAACGCGAGGCGGTAATCAATCACATCGTCAGTGAAGACGCGGCCGTTGGGATACTTCGCAGGCTTCGACGGATCGAAACTCAGCACGTCGGGCAGTGTTTGCTCCTTGTCGATCTCGGCAATTGCTTCTTCGCGCGAGTAATTCCCCGTGTGCCCCATCAGATGCACGAACTGATCGAGCCAGCGTTTGCGATCGTTGACCGGTTCGCTGGCGTTGTATTCCAACTTCGTGTCGTCGGTGTTGAAAAAGCTGCTGACACTCGGATGGCCTGCACGATCGACGTGGACCAGCTTGCCGTCCTGCCGCACGCTGCATCGTCCCCAGATGTGTACTTCGGGCTTCGGTGCTAGTTCGCTCGTCGGCAGTTCGACCACCGTCGAGAAGACGTTGGCTTCGGTGTTTAAATCCACACCAGTCCACGGTGACTTGCCGCTTAGGTGAGGCTCAGTGAAATTCCGCTTGCCCCTGATGTCGAACAGATTCTTAATGCCGTCAAAATCGAAGAAGAAAGCGTCGCTGCGACTGCCGGCGAAGAATGTGTAGTCGCCCGCCTTGACGACGTTGGGCTTGAGGCCGAATGAGACCTCTGCATCGGCGACTATTTTCTTCCCGACGGCTTCGACCGAGCGCGACTCCGCGCCTTTGGCCAGAAGCACGTTGAAAGTCTGCTTGCCGTTTTGCGGCTTCGAAAACACGTAGCTAAGCGCGACGTCCGTCACCAAATCACCGTCGTTGTCGATGTTGAGCCGGTAAATGGCGTCGGGATGGAGCGCGTCAGCATTTGGATTTGCGTTGAGGATGATCACGGTCCTCGACGGGTCGTTGGGCGACTGGAATGCGTAGAGATCGCACAGGTCGAGTCTTTGGTCGCCGAGCGGCGGACCAAGGCTTAGTCCAGTAAAATGATTCGACATTTTTTTCCTTCCTTTCGCATACGAGCCCCTAAGCCATGATTGTGAGGATATCGAATTGGCCGGGTTCAGTCAGCGGGTATGAACGCGATTATGCAACCGGCTGACTGCTGGCCAAAGGCAGGTTTATTTCCGAGATGGGTCTTGTGTCACGAGTATCGCCGGTCCAAACGGCGTTGCGCAACTGTACGAGAGATGAAGGAAGGTCCTTCGAGGTCGGCAATCAGGTGTTGATCTCAAGCCACCGCAAGCTGCTGTTGTCAAAAGCAATGGTGGTGAACGTTGCGGAAAAGTCGGGACAAGATTCCGACAGGCAAGGTTGAGAGTGACGAGCGCAAGCGAACCGCTGCAGAAGTGTCGAAAGCAGATTAGACGATGTCAAAACCGGGGGGCCACTCCTCCGGGATCAGCTCGGGGGATGCACTGATACCACTTCCGTAGCGGCATGAATTGAAGGGGGTCTCCGGTAGTCGGGTCGCGAAACGGGGGGTCGCCAATGGACTCTGTGTGTGATTCGCTAAGACCATCTGATTCGGGAGCGGGGCCAGATGGTCAAGTGCAACAAAGACCAGGTGACGCGGTTGCAACGAGCGCTGAAGCACGAGAAAAACCCTACGATGCGACAGCGAATCCAGATGGTGTTACTGCGCGAAAACGGGATGACGCAGCCTGAGATTGCCGAAGCTATGGGGGTATCCCTGAGCACGGTGAACCGAGCGCATATGGCTTATGACCACGGCGGGCGCAAGGCGTTGGAACCCAAGCCGAGCGGCGGGCGGATCCGGGAAAACATGACCCTGGCCGAGGAAAAGGTCCTGCTCGATCGTTTTGCCAAAGCCGCCGGCGCCGGAGAGATGTTGAACATCCACGATCTCAAAACGGCGTATGAAAAGGCCATCGGGCACCCGACCAGCAACAGCACGGTCTATAATCTTCTGGACCGCCACGACTGGCGCAAGCTGATGCCGCGCCCTGTTCATCCTGACCAGGATATCGAGGCGCAGATTGACTTTAAAAAAAAGGCTTTTCGGAAGCGGTAAGGAGAGCCCGGCAAATCGCCGCGCAACGTGGTCGTCGCTTGCGGATCATGTTCGCCGATGAAGCACGTTTTGGTCGGATGAACCGCCCTCGGCCGTGCTGGGCCCCCACAGGCATGAGGCCACGGGTCGCGTCCCAGCTCATTCGCGAATACACCTACCTGTATGGAGCCGTGTGCCCAAAGGATGGGGCTTGCGTCTTCCTGATCATGCCGGCGTCTGATACGGAGTGCTTCCAGATCTTCCTCGACATCTTGGCCAAGAAATTTTCCGGACAGCATATCCTGCTGTTTGTAGACGGTGCCCCCAATCATCACTGCGACGATCTCGTGATCCCCGCTAATATCATGCTGCACTTCCTTCCGCCTTACTCGCCGGAGCTTAACCCTCAAGAAAATCTCTGGGACGAAATTCGGGAGAAAATCTTCAAGAACTACGCCCTCAAATCTATGGACGAGGTCTGCGATAAGCTTGTGGAGGCTGCACTCTACATCGAACAAAATCCAGAACTCGTCAAATCCATCACCTCTTTCCCCTACATCGTCAAGTCATCATGATCTGGAAATGGTATGAGACTGCCCAAGCGGCATCCGGCATGTAGGCGGCGCGAAGCTCAACCAGGCTCTTGTATGGAACGTGAGAATCTGACCGGCTACCGCCCATGACGCGCCGCTTGAAATGCCGGATCGATCCCGAGCAGAGCCCCTACGCCTGCATGAGCACAAGCCGGTGCGGCGCGGGCGCGAGATGATCGACCGGCTCGCGGTGGAGGAGCCGAAGCCTAAGCCGGCGAAGATACGGGCGGTGTCGTACGAGGCAGCGATCGACCAGTTGTTCAAACGCATGCGGTCGTCTAGTTCGGCCCCAACCCAACAAGCGGTCAGTACTCCCAGACGGCCGGTACCCAACGAAAGACGTCGCCGGCGACCGCCACATGGCAGACGGACGGGAACGACAGGTGAGTGGCCACCAGCAACTCGCGGTTCGCCGCCAGCTCCCGCAAAAGACCGACCCGGACGCGGGCCGCCTCCTCGGGGTCGTGTTCGAAGCCGTTGTACCAATCGGGGTGTTCGAACCCGACCTGGAACACGGCGTCGCCGGCGAACGTCAGCCTGTCGCCGCCGGACGCCAGGCGGACCACGCTGTGCCCGGGGGTGTGGCCGCCGGTGCGACGGACGACCACCCCCGGCGCCACCTCGTACTCCGTCTCGAACGTCCGCATCTGGCTGCGGTACTCGTTCAAGAACCGCTTAGCCGTCCGCCGAAGCGCGTCCGGGAACCCCGGCGGCATCGAGACGCGGGAGAAATCGGGCGACGCCCAGAACTCGGCCTCGGCGGCCGCCAGGTGGACCCGCAGGTCCGGACGCAGCCGGTCCCTCACCCCGTCGGCGAGCAGCCCGCCAACGTGGTCCATGTGCATGTGGGTAAGTACCACGTCGGTCACGGATGCGAGATCGATGCCGGCGGCCTCCAGTCGCTGGGCCAACCGCCCGGCCCGCGGCAAGTCCGGGAACTCCACCCCCATCCCAGCGTCGATGAGTATGGTCCGGCCGCCGCTACGCACCACGACCACGTTCAGCGCCCACTCGAGCACGTCCGGCGGCAGGAACATGTCGTCCAGCCAGGCCGCCCGGACGGCCGGGTCGGCGTTGTGGCCCAACATCGCTCCTGGCAGCGATAGCACCCCATCGCTGACCACCATTACGTCAATCTCGCCGACCCGCAGCGCGTAGCGCGACGGAACCAGCTCGTCTGGCCCCGGTCTACCGGGGTGTGAGGTGTTGTCCAAGCTCATGTTTGTCTCGCGTTGACCGCCTCACCTTTCGTGTACTTGGGTTGCCGTAACAGTCACTGTGCGGGCACGAGCGCCGGGGCGCCCTTGTCCTTGATCAAGAGCACCAGGAATTTCGCCGGCTGGGTGCCGCTTGCGTTCCGGTCGACGACATGAACATCATCAGGGCCTTCATAGAAGGACTGTCCCGGTGTCAGTGTCACCTGTTGTCCACCCTTCAGCTGCATCACGACGGAGCCCTCCAGCACGTAAACAAACGCATGTGCATTGTGTCGGTGGATAGCGCTCGACCCGCCGGGCGCATGCTCGACTGTGATCATCAGAGCTTCCCTGCCGGGATTCTCCGGAAGATCCTTAGACATGAGTGACGTGACCTTAGGCTCCTGAGCCACCGCCGTGCCGGTCATGAGGCACAGAAGAACCACCGCAACGAGTTTGATCGTCATAGTCGCCTCTTTCGTTCGTTGCCCGGGACCCGCTCGGACAGACTGGGCGTACCTCCGATGCGGGATCAGGCTGCTGCCTGTGAGCGGCGGAGCCATTCGTCGAAACCGATGCGGCCGAGGCGCGCCTCGCCCAACGGCACGAGCGAGTGCTCGTCAACCCGGCCGCCCCAGTATCGGGCCTCGGGATCGCTCACTACCTCGCGCGGGTCGCCGACCGCCTTCAGATAGCGGGCGACGATTTCGTTGAACGGCGCTCGTTCCGGGCCGGCGATCTCAACGATGCCATTGTGCGGCGGCGCGAGCGCCACATCGGCAACGCTGGCAGCAACGTCGTCCGAAGCGATGGGCTGGAACAGGACGGGCGGGAGCCTGACCAGGTTTCCATCCGCACTTGAATCGGCGATGCCGCCGAGGAATTCCAGAAACTGGGTCGAGCGGACGATGGTGTATGGGATGCCGGAGGTCTTGATCAGTTTCTCTTGGGCGACCTTGGCGCGGAAATAGCCATTGTTTGTCCGGTCGGTTCCGACGATGGATAGCGCGACATGGTATCGGACGCCCGCTGCGGCCTCCGCCGCGAGAAGGTTGCGGCCGGAGGTCTCGAAGAATTCCAGCACCGCCTTGTCTTCAAATGAGGGCGAATTGGCGAGGTCGATCACCACCTGCGTGCCGGCCATGGCCTCCTTGAGCCCCTCGCCGGTGATGGTGTTGACGCCGCTTTTGGGCGAGGCGGCGATGACCTCGTGGCCGCCCTGGCGCAGAATGGCGACGGTCTTCGAGCCGATCAGGCCGGTGCCGCCGATGACGACGATCTTCATCGTTTACCCTCCCTTGTCGATGACTGGAGACCCTTCAATGGTCCGAATGCAAGTGAGGAAAATATCTGGGCCTCAACGCGCGTGCATAATGCAAACCCGTGAGGAGACAAACACCGAGGCGTCCCTGCTGAACACGCCGCTCGCCGTGCCGCTCACGACGTTGAGCACGTCAATGCCAACGCGGATGTCGCGTATTTGTTCCGCCCGCCGCGGTGACGGGAGGCTAACTATTAGGCAAAAGAGCTAACTCAGATGATCCGCCTCCTTCGCCAACTCACCCGAGGTCTTCAGGAGGTCATTGAGCCTCTTGGAATCCGATGGTCGGTAGGTTTGCCGGCTGCTGCTTCCGCTGTGAGCGGACACGCTGCACGGGATTGCCGGGAGACTGTTGCGCTGATTTCAGCCGGGCTTATGCCCGCTTTGGGTCAAAACCCGAATGCCTGCCGAATGCTCGCATGTCAGCTTTGGCCAGCTGCGGACAAACCGCCCCATGCGCTCTATTCCGCCATGTGCCATTGAACGAACCCGCTCACGCGGGGGCGCGCTGCGCGCGAGGTCATCGCTTGGACTAAGAGGCCGTCATCCGAAACCCTTCACAAAAACCAAACTCGTGCACCGCAGCAGGACCCCAAACACATGCACTGCAAAAATGTTGGACTATGGTGGCACGAAGAAGAAGGTTCCCTGAGGCAGCGAGCCGTAGGCAAACGGCAGTTGGCGGTTGCCTGTCGCTCGCATCACGTCGTCCCTGACCTGCCCGATAAGTTGGCGCACTTCGAGCCCGGGCGTCGGGATGCGCGCTGATAGTGCCTGCGCAAACGGGCCGTTGTCGCCCCCGCCATCAAACGCGACCTGGCCGGCCTTGGTCGCATAGACCATCAGAATGCCAACGTCTGGCGGCGGAGCGGCAAGGCCCTGGCCAACCTGCCGGTTCGGGTCGGCACGGCGCATGACGCCGAGAAACGGATCGTTGCGGCAGGCATCGAGAAACGCCAGCCGCATCGCCCTAGCGCCTTCGAGCGCCTTGACGAGGAGATCGAACGGGACCGTTTCGATCGGAACGTCACGGTCGTCCTCAAGCCTGGCGTCGATCGGAATCAGGTAGTTCGAGCCGCCGACCTCGATGCCATGCCCGGCGTAATAGATGACGCCCCAATCCGCCGCCGCAGCCTCGCGCGCGAAATCCTGCAAGGCATCGACGAGCCGCACGCGGTCGAGATCGGCCGCGACCGTGACCGTTTGAAACCCGACCACGCGCAATGACCGCGCGACAGCAGCGGCCTCGCTGGCCGGATTTCTCAACGCGGGAACGTTGCGATAGCCGGCATTGCCGACCACCAGCGAGACCCGTTGCGCCTGCGCATTGAGCCGCGTCACGCGCGCTGCCGGCCGCTGCGCTTGGGCGGCAAGCGGCCACGTCGCCGCGCCGCCAAGCAGCGTGATGAACTCGCGGCGCTTCATATCCGCTCCCGAGCTTAGGAAGGAGCATTGTATTGGCCGAAACAGGTACTTTGATAGGGGCTAAAACCGACACCCCAAAACCATTGCTGCAGCGCACAGCCAATGTCCGAGTTGGGTCATTTTCGACCGGGACGAAGCCAGCAGCAGGTCCCGCCATGTCGGCTGTCCCGCTGAAAGCGGAAGCAAAATCATGGCACTGGCAGATAGGATGCCTGCCTGCGCTGGCTCCATCTGGGAAATAAACGCTGATCTAGGGAGACGCGCCGGTCTTGCCGGTCAATCCATTATTCGGCTGGTCGGTCCGTTGGCTGGAATTTGCGTGCTTGGTTCCAAGCCAATACCCGATCACGAGGTTGAACACGTTCGCAACCAGCATCAGCCAGAGCGCATTGTCTATAAGCCAATCGATGAACGGCATGCCAGACCTTCAAACCACCAAGCCCCAGCGGACTTGCAATATATCAGATCCGGCAGGATGGGTTGAGCGAGCCAAACCCATCCTGCAGGCGGTCGGTCTGAAACAAGAAGGGCTGCCGCTGTGGGCAGCCCTTCCATTGTCGAGCCGTGGTCCGGCTGAAACCGTAGCACGCCGCTTCAGGCGGCGCGGAACCCCCGCGGTCCAGGGTCTTATGAGATTTCAGCGCGCTGTCCCGTATGAGCCGGATTGGCAGGCGCTGCTTCCTTGGAAACTTCTACAATTCTCGGTAGCCGGATTGTAAAGGTCGAGCCACGACCGGGCTCGCTCTCGACCGTGATGTCCCCGCCCATCATCTGGCAAAAGCGCCGGCTGATGACCAGGCCGAGGCCGGTTCCGCCGTACTTGCTCGCGGTGGTGGATGAGGCCTGGGAAAACTCCTGGAAAAGCTTGTCCATCTGCTCCGCCGTCATCCCGATGCCGGTGTCGGCGACTGCCAGCGTGATCCAGTCACGGCCGTTCTCTTGTCCCTGACGCGCCTCGATGCTGATGATGCCGCGGTCGGTGAACTTGTTCGCGTTGCTCATGAGGTTCAACAATGCCTGGCGCAGGCGCATCTGGTCGGCCTGCATCGTTCCGATTCCGGAGTCGCACTGAACCGCAACTTTGTTGGAGTTTTTGGCCGCCAGAGGTTCGATCGTCTTGACGACATCGGCGATGAGCGGCGCAAGCGCGAACGACGAGAGAGCAAGCTCCATGCGCCCCGCCTCGATCTTGGACAGGTCGAGAATGTCGTTGATCAAGGCAAGTAGATGTCGGCCCGCACCAAGGACGCGGTCAAGGGGTTCGGTGTCCTGCTGCAATGCCTCCGCATCCTCCCGCAGCATCTCGCTGACGCCAATGATTGCGTTGAGCGGCGTGCGCAGCTCGTGCCATATTGCAGCGCACTGCAGACAAGACGGTCGCGTTTCCTGTGCTTTACGACGCGCGGGGGAAAAAACTTCTGGGACCCGATCAAGCGCTTACGGACAGCTTTGAAATTGTCCAGCGCGCTTGGGCTTCCGCAGCTGCGACTGATGTTTCCAGGCTCGCTGCACGGTTTGCCGCGGGCAACGATGAGCTGGCGCAGCGGCTCGTTCGTGAGGATCAGGATTTGATCGCTGAGGCGGAAAGCCTGAACAAAACGGTGGTTGCCTTTTTCTCGGCATCACCAGCGGGACGGTCTGCGAAAGTCGAGCAGAAGCAACGAATTGAAGGGGTCAAGGTCGCGCGTGACCGGCTGCAACAAACCTTCAATGAGCGC
>CAVYVC010000037.1:0-102500 GCA_963771845.1 uncultured Alphaproteobacteria bacterium
GCTTGGGCTTGAGCCGTCGCTGCCATGAAGGCGATCAGGGAGTCACGCACGGCTTGCTGCATCGGGTCCCTAGTCGCACCGTCAAAGGTCAATCCATTGATGACCGTTCGAACAACGACTCCGCGCCGAATGAATTCCCGGATGGTGTCCGTTACATCGGCATAGTTTCGCCCTAGGCGGTCCACCCATCGCACTACGAGGGTGTCGCCTTCCCGGAGAACATCGAACAGCCGTTTCCCCTCGGGCCTTTCCCTGAGCCGTGTGGCGACGCCTGAGATGCCATGGTCGGCAAGCACCAGGTCAGGCCTGAAGCCAGCCTGTTCGGCCTGGACCCGTTGGTGCTCCAACGTTTGGTCTAGAGTAGATACTCGACAGTAGAGAACGGTTTTCATCCTGGCAGCTTCTTGTCCCCTGAGGTCTTGTCCGGTCTGGGGCCTGTCCCCAAAGGCAAATCCGAGCCTAGCGGACAGGACTTGCGGGCCTTTTTCGGTGACCTCTAGACCATGCCCTTGCGGTCACAACCGCAACATTGAATGGGGACTTCATCGGTAGCCCCACTAGCCTCCAGTAATCATCCTGGTATATGGTCATATTACTAGACCTTAGCAAGACGTGCCTCAGCGGGGCTTATCGATGAAACCGTTAAGCGACATCTCTGTGCTGGTCTCTGCCGCAGAGTTAGGCCAGATCGTCGGGATCGACATCGACACTGTGAATAACTGGCTTCGCTATGGCATCATAACCCGAGCCCGAATCGGAGGACGGCAACTTAGGAACCGGCTGTTTTCGGCGGAAGAGGTCTACAAGACAGCGTTGAAGAACGAGCTAGTGCAATTGGGAATTCCACCGTCCTCGGCGAGTGAAGCAGTCAATACCCTCTGGAAGGACTGGGGCAAGAAGGACACTCTGGAGGGATGGAAAGTCTACGCGGCGCTGTGGCCGAGCAATGATAAATGGATTGTGGCGTTGTGTTCGCAAAAAATCGCTGGTGGACCAGTATATAAACTTGGAAAGCCAAAATCGTCTGAGGAGATGGAATTGCCTAAGCAGACTTGCGCGCTGATTCCGTTTTCCGATGTGTTGGACCGTATCAGCAGCAAGCTGTTCGAACTCTTGGATGAGGCGAAGAACCACGGGGCGAAAGGGAAGCCATAGTGAACTGCCATCCTGCTATATCATCGCGATGGCGCAAGGGGTACCTTCCCTAAGGCAACATGTGCGAGCTTCACCAATGGGATCGCTCTCGCTGACCAAATGTCTGCACCTGGTGAAAGCTGACATAAGGGCGGTCAGAGGCCATTCGGGTTTTGACCCAATGCGGCGGTAAGCCGGGTCGAAATTTCGCACTGCACAAATAGCTGGACTACCCGCTGACTGATTAAGCCCAATTCGGTATCCTCCCTTCGCGGCTTCGTGGCATCCGATGCAATTCGACCAACTGAAACGGCGCGCGTTCATCAGGCTACTCGGCAGCGCGGCTGTTATATGGTCGTCGGCAGGGCGAGCGCAGCAATCGACGCCAGTAATCGGGGTCCTTCACAGCGCGTCTGCAGGCGCGTTTGCTCCATTTCTTACGGCTCTTCGTGGCGGTTTAAGTGAAGCTGGATACGTTGACGGCCAGAATGTGAGGATCGACTACCGCTTTGCGGATGGTCAGTACGATCGTTTGCCGGCGATGGCCGCTGAATTGGTCGGCCAGCAAGTGGCGTTGATCATCGCGGGTGGCGGTGACCGGCCCACGCTGGCCGCCAAAGCCGCGACGACAACGATTCCGATCGTGTTCACGGGCAGCGATGATCCGGTGAGGTTCGGCTTGGTGACGAGCCTCAACCAGCCGGGCGGGAACGTGACGGGCGTAAGTTTCTTTACCTCCGAGCTAGAAGTGAAGCGCTTTGCACTTCTGCGCGAACTCGCACCCACGATCCCGCGCATCGCTATGTTGGTGAACCCCAACAATCCGACTGCCGAAGGTGACATTCAAGATGTAGAGGCCGCAGCACGAGCGGTTGACCAACAAATTGACTTCCTGCGTGCCGGCAGTGAACGAGATATCGATGCGGCTTTTCGGACTATGGTCCAGCAACGGACGGACGCCCTCCTTGTCGCCCATGACCCATTTCTCTTCAGCCGACGGGAGCAGTTAGTGGCTTTGACTGCATACCTTGCAATTCCGGCAATCTACGAATTTCGCGAGTTCGTTTTGGCTGGTGGCCTGATGAGTTATGGTAGCAAGCTCACGGACAATTATCGGCTTGCTGGCGCCTACGCGGGCCGGATTCTCAAGGGTGCACACCCAGCCGATCTTCCGGTGCAACAGCCGACCAAGTTCATACTCTCAATCAATCTCAAGACCGCGAAGGCGCTTGGGCTTGAAATTCCCGCAAAACTACTCGCGCTTGCCGACGAGGTGATCGAGTAAATTGGGCTTCTGTACGCTCCTGTTGCTGCACCTGCGCACGGCAGCTATTGGTGACGCCTGCCTGAGGGAAGGAGCCCCATGTTCGACAGGAAGCGGCGACGTGAGTTCATAACGCTTCTCGGCGTCGCGGCGGTCACGTGGCCGCTGGCAGCGCGCGCGCAGCAGCCGGCGATGCCGGTGATTGGGTTTCTCGACAGCAGATCGTCGGATGCGATGGGAAACCGCCTCGGTGGGTTTCGCCAAGGTCTCAAAGAGCTCGGCTTTGCCGAAGGTGAGAATGTGGCAGTCGCCTACCGCTGGGCGGAAAATCGACTGGACCGTCTGCCGGAGATGGCCACCGAACTAGTGAGCCGGCAGCCCACGGTAATCGTCACGACGGGAGGCCCTACCACGGCATTGGCCGCCAAGGCCGCCACTACGACGATTCCCATCGTATTTCTGGTTGGAGAAGACCCCACCAGACTGGGTCTCGTCAGCAGCCTCGCCCGACCGAGCGGCAATCTCACCGGGATCAATCTGTTCGCCAACGAGTTGGAGGCAAAGCGGCTGGAGCTTCTGCATCAGTTAGTGCCGGAAGCCAAGCGTATTGCCGTCCTCGTTAATCCGGCCGATGCGACGAACACCGAGACTACCTTGCGGGAAGTAGGGGCGGTTGCGCGCACCACCGGCCTGCAAGTCCACATTCTAAAGGCCAGCACGGCTCGTGGGATCGACGAAGCCTTCGCCGCGATTGGCCCGGAGCGCCCCGATGCCCTGTTCGTGGGGTCCGGCGCCTTTCTGAATATCCGGCGTGTCCAATTGGTCCAGCTCGCAACGTTCCACCGGCTGCCCGCAACTTTCTCATTGCGTGAAGCTACGGAAACCGGCGCGCTAATGAGCTATGGACCCAGCATTGCGGATGCCTACCGGCAGTGGGCCGTCTATGCCGCGCGCATTCTCAAGGGCGCCAAGCCTGCGGACCTGCCAGTGATACAAGCATCGAAGTTCGAGCTGGTCATCAATCTCCCGACGGCGAGGTTGCTCGGTCTCACGCTGCCGCCGACGTTACTCGCGCTCGCCGACGAGGTGATCGAATAACCGTACAACCTGGCACAACTCGGAAGCGCTTGGCTGCGCGAACCGCTTCCGCTAACTGGGGTAAAGCAGACAGCGATGCTGCGGCGCGGTAATGCAAACTATTGACCCAAACCTGACGCCGGGCAGAATCCAATGTTGCAGTAGCGAAGCCGCTTTCCGCCTCTGTCCAGGCGAACCCGCTTGGATGTGTATCGCACGTGAACTGTGGTAGCCTTCGCGCACTGCACGGGGCAGGCTCCCCGTAGGCGCGGGATTTCGACAGTTGCGAAAGCTATCGGCAGCGTGCGAATGGCACGCTGCCTAATGTCTGTTGTATCGCGCGCGTTGGATGGAGGTGATCAAGTGAAACGCCGCGAGTTCGTCACGCTTCTCGGCGCTGCGGTGGCGTGGCCGCGACTGGTGCGAGCGCAGCAAGTCGGAAAGATGCAGCGCGTCGGTGCGCTCGTCTCTGCATCGGAACCTCATCCATTTGCCGATGCTTTGCGGCGCGGTTTGCAACGGCTAGGTTATTCGGAAGGTCAAAACATTGAGCTTCACGTACTCTACACGCAGGGGCAAAGTGATCGCGCTGCCGAGCTGGCAGCCGAACTTGTTCGGATCCCTGTAGCCGTTATCGTTGCTCATTTTACACCGGCGACGAGAGCCGCCATCGCCGCCACCAAAACCATCCCTATTGTGATGGCCCCGGCGGGTGCGCCGCTACAATCCGGATTTATTAAAAGCCTCTATGAGCCGGGTGGCAACGTCACGGGGCTGTCCGCCATGGACGCCGAACTAGGCGGCAAGCGCATCCAGCTCTTGCGAGATCTCATTCCGAACCTTGAACGTGTCGGCGTGCTCGCAACAACCCCGACCACGGACCCTTTCAGTCGTCCTTTCGTGGCGGACATTCAGGTTGCGGCCGGAGCCGCAAACCTGCGAACTCTCGCCCGTCCTAATCGGCGGGCCTAGTGAGTTGGAGGAAGGTTTTTCGATCCTGGCCAAGGACGGCGTCCAGGCCGTTATCGTCCAGGGATTTTTCGGGCCATATTCGAAACGCGTTGCGCAGATAGCCAATAAGCATCGGATTGGGTACATGTCGACTGATCGGAGTGCGGTTGTAGACGGCGGATTGGCTTCGATCTCCGCCAATTTCCCGCTGCTGTATGAGTATGCCGCGGTATATGTCGATAAAATCCTCAAAGGTGCCAATCCCGCCAGCTTACCGGTTGAGCAGCCTTCGAAATTTCTGGTAACGGTGAACAGGCAAACGGCCGAGGCGCTGGGGCTTTCGCTCTCTCCAATTTTGCTCGCGGAAGTTGACGAGGTCATCGATTAATCGGACGCATGACTGCTAATGGCACCAAATAATGTCGGGTGCTGGAAGTCATGGTGACAGAGCACCGGATGCCTTTCGATCGGTTGAAGAGACGAGAGTTAATCACGCTGATCGGCGGCGTGGCGGTCGCTTGGCCGCTTGCGGCGCATTCGCAGCAGTCTGAGCGGATGGGGCGCATCGGCGTGCTTATGAGCACGGAGGAGGACGAAGTCGCGCTTGGCCGCGTTCCCAGCAAGCCACGCAGCAACTCCAGCTTTTTGGATAGCGACGCCGCTTTCCGACAGCCCTCGCGGCCGGACTCATCGTTGTGCTTGCCCTAGTGAAACCTCTGTCCCCGCCGCGTGATTTGTCGGGTCAACTCATCTGCGGCCCAATCGAGGCATAGCTTTCGTTGTTCCTTAGGCAGGTGTAGATCAGGGTCCTTAAGGACGGTAGGTGCTAATTTTTGGCAGTACTTCAGCCATTTTTGTGACAGCCACGAAAGAACCAACGTATACCCCGGCGAATGCCATATCGTTGCATCGTAGCTTGCCTTGGGGTTGTCGATTGTCTCCAATATGTATCGCTTTGCACGTGGGACGATCTTTTCCGCGCGTACTTTCTTGCCGTCAACGTCGGGGACGCAACCGGTCTCCTCAAACATCTCAGAGGCCTCTTCTACGAGCAGCTCGATATCCGCTTTGGTGGTTAGCTTGATCATGATTGACGTACTGCTGTCGCTTTTCTTCTACCGCGTCACCAGATTGGTGACCGCACCCCCGGTCGCCGAGCGCCCACCGTCGACGACGAATTGTCCACCCGTGGTGTTAGAGGCGAGGTCGGAGCAAAGAAAAAGCACCATGTTGGCGATCTCGTCCGCGGTCGTGTAGCGGCCACTCGGTATCGCGGCCTGGTAACGCTCCCCGACCGCGGCCGAGTTGCCGGGCGAGATCTGCTCTTCTAGCGCATGAATCATGCGCGTATCGACCGGCCCCGGGCACACGGCGTTAACCCGGATGCCCTGGCGCGCGACCTCGCCTGCCACCGTCTTGGTGAGCCCAATCACGGCGTGCTTCGATGCCACATAGGCCGGCATGCCCGGCGTCGCCACCAAGCCGGCGACGGAGGCGGTGTTGACCACTGCGCCGCTGCCCTGGCGGATCATTTCTGGCAACACATGGCGGAGACCAAGAAAAACGCCCTTCACGTTCACGCCGATCACGGCGTCGAACATGGCCTCGTCGTACTCGGAGGTCGGGGCAAGCTTGCCCTCGATACCGGCATTGTTGAAGAAGCAGTCGATCCGGCCATATGTCTCTATCGCAGCCTTCACATAGGCCTTCACGTCCTCGGCTTTGACGACATCAGCCGTCACCGCAAGAGCTTCCCCGCCGTTCTGGCGGATGATGCCAATGGTCGCTTGCACCCCGGCGCTGTCGCGGTCCACCACCACCACCTTCGCGCCATGACGCGCGAACGCCACGGATGTGGCGCGGCCGATTCCATTGCCGCCGCCGGTGACCACCGCAACCTTGCCGGTGAAATCCATTCTGTCGGCCTCCGCCTGATGACCACGCAGCCTATCACCGGCATCCACGGATGTGAAAACGGCCGTTTGACCCTAACCAAGGGCGGTACCCTTTCGGTTGGTATGCCTGCAAGAGCGATCATCACCTTGATGCAATCGCCGGTGCCACTGCTCGAATGGGCGGTTACCAGGGGAATCGGGTGAAGAAATCATGTGGCTATTAGGCTTGCAAGGAAGTCATCGTCCCAAGCGGCAACTTTGCGTTTGAGGCGCAGGCTGTCTTTGCCAGGAGCCTTTCGAATGAGGTTGTGGGCCATATGTTTGAGGGTGGTGAAGTTAGCGGGTGCGTGATGGGTACGGATTCGGCATTCGTCATCGCGGAACAGCATGTCCATCACCCAGTGAAGACTATTTTCGACTGACCAGTGACCGCGCACGACGGGACCCAACTGGTGCGCCAGCCATACCAAGGACGTGATGTAGAAGCGCGTCTCTTGCTCGATCTTGTCGGTCTCCGGGCTCGGCCCGGGAATTTCGCGCTTACTCTCGACCATGATGATACCCTTCAATCCCGGCCAATCGTGGCGTTCCTGCAACCAGGCCACATCATGGAACACGGTGTAGGTTCTGGTTTCGATGCGGCCGTGATCGCCGTCGACTGTTTGATCTTGGCTGATCTTTGTATCCTTGAAGCCGTTGGCCTTTTGCTCGGCGGCGAAAACCTCGACATCTTCTCGAAGCGTGCCCTGGTTGCCTTTGAGCGCGAGCACGTAATCAGCCTTATTGTCCACGATTTTCTGAGCGATGCCGCGCTGGCAGCCCATCGCGTCAATGGTCACGATGGCCCCCGCGATCGTCATCATGTCGAGCAGCGCCGGGATGGCGACGATCTCATTCGACTTGTCGGCCACCTTGACCTGCCCGAGGACCAGGCGCTGGCGCGCCGCGAAGGCCGAAACCATGTGGATCGGCGCCTTCGCGCCTTTCTGCTGGTAGGAGCGGCGCAGCGTCTTGCCATCGATGGCGATCACATCGGCCGGCGCGCCGGTCAGCGCTGCCACCCAGGAAACGAAGCAGCGCTGAAAGGCCTTGGCATCGAGCGTCGCAAAGATATCGCCGAGGTGATCGTGCGAGGGCGTTCCGTCACGGAACGGCCGAAACCGACGCAAAAGATCAATCTTCTTCTCGCCGAACCGCGCAATATCCACGAACGTCTCCGCTCCGCCCAGAACCGCGAGTAGACACAGCAGCAGTACCTCGTCCAGCGGATAGGTGATTTTGCCACGCTGGCGAGGGTCCGGTAATTCCTTGAAATGATCCAGAAAAACAACGCTCTCGCCGATCGCCTCAAGGGCTATCGTAGCCTGCTCCATCGCATCCTCCGCAAACGAATCAGAGGATCACGACAGATTCAGCACTTCAGCGATTTGTCACGCGCTTCTTCACCCGATTACCCTGGGGCGGTTACTCTCTGTTGTCGCCTATTGGCACATTCACATAATCTGCTGCGCCGGTATGTCCGTAGCTGGTGGAAGCCGACATAAGGGTGGTCAGAGGCCATTCGGGATTTGACCCAACTCGGACACTGGCTGTGCACTGCAGCAATGGCTTGGATGCCGGTTTCAGCCCCTATCAAAGTATCCGTTTGAGCCGATACAATGCTGTCCCTTGAGCTTGGGTGCGGCAATGCGGCGACGTGAGTTCATTAGCCTTCTCGGCAGCGGGGCCGCTACATGGCCGCTCGCGGCGCGCGCGCAGCAGGCCGAGCGCATTCGGCGGATCGGCGTTTTGACGGGAGTAGGTGAAGGCGATTTGGATACGCAGGCCCGCCACGCCGCGTTGCTGGCGGGCCTGGCGCAATTGGGCTGGACCGACGGCCACAACCTGCAAACCGACTTCCGTTGGGCCGGCGGTGACCCAGAACGCCTCGGCAAATCTGCGACCGAGTTGGCTGCGCTTGCGCCGGACGTCATCTTCGCCACGGGCAGTGCGGCAATGGGGGCGTTGCTCCGTGTGACCCGCACCGTGCCGATTGTGTTCGCGATTGTCCCCGATCCGGTCGGTTCCGGCTTCGTCAATAGTCTGTCACGGCCGGGCGGCAATGCCACCGGTTTTATCCAGTTCGAATACAGTTTGAGCGGAAAATGGCTGGAACTTCTCAAGCAAATCGCGCCGGACATGACCCGAGCCGTGATCCTTTGGGATCCCGCAATAACCGCCGGGATCGGCCAGTTTGCCGTCATCCAGTCCGTGGCGCCGTCTCTCGGGATGGAGGTAAGTCCGGTCAATTTGCGCGACGCCGGCGAGATTGAGCGCGCGGTCGCAACATTCGCACAATCCCCAAATGGTGGTCTGATCCTGACGGCGAGCGCGCTGTCGGTAGTTCATCGCAATCTGATTGTCGCGCTCGCGCTCCGGCACAAACTGCCTGCGGTATACAACAACCGAAGTTTTGTCACCGACGGCGGCCTGATCTCTTATGGGGCCAATTTTATCGACCAGTACCGCCGCGCCGCCGTCTACATCGATCGCATTCTCAAGGGTGAGAAGCCAGCCGACCTGCCGGTGCAGGCGCCGACCAAGTACGAACTGGTCATCAATCTCAAGACCGCGAAGGCCATCGGCCTCGACATGCCGCCGACCGTGCTCGCGCGCGCCGACGAGGTGATCGAGTGAACCGGAGCCTCGTGCACTTGCTGCATCTGCTTACGGCCGCTCGTGGCACAAAGCTGCCTAAGCCAATCCGGCAAGCATGTCCGCAGTTGGAGAAAGCTGACGTCGCATTCCTGGTGCATCGGCAGGTCAACCGATCCAAAGTTGCGTAGGTTGCCTGTATTGCGAACGGTGCCTGCTTGCTGGATCGGACACATCAGATTAAAATCCAAAGATGGGAAAATAATATTTTCGAAAGATCATAGCGACGGCGATCGAAAGTGGACGGTTTAGTCCTTCCGTCAAAAAATCTCGGGCGGGTACGTCAGGGAGTGCCAATATGAGCGGTGACGACGACGCTCCAAATGTGAAAATTATTCCTCCCCTGATTTATCTGGCGGGCATCGTCATTGGTTTTCTTGCTATACCCCGATTCCATTCATTGGCGAAAAACGGCTTGCCGGGGCGTGAGAACGCGATTCTAGTTGGGGAGATGATTCGCGGCGGCTTTCTTGATCCGGCAATCCGAGCCGACCTTATCGCGCTGGTGCGAGATGGGAAGGCCGAGACTCGCCTGACACGACGCGCGAATGCGTTGCTGCTGCTCGACGACGGAATGAGCTGCGAGGCGATCGCGAAGGTTCTCTACCTGGACGATGACACGATCCGCTATTGGTACAAATTGTATGGCGAGAAAGGCCTGAATTGGCTGGCCGATTTCGGCTACAAGGGCCGCGCCTGCGAACTGACGGTGGCGCAGCAGGACGCGTTGAAAAACTGGGTGTCGCAAACGCTGCCGCGGACCACCACCATAGTGGGGGAGTGGATCGAAAAGTCCTATGGCGTGAGCTACACCCGTTCCGCCCTGATCAAACTCTTGCAGCGCATCGAGGTGGAATATTGCAAGCCCAAACTGATACCGCGCAAGCTTGATCCCGCGCAGCAGCAGGCCTTTATCGCGAACTATGAAAATCTGCTCAATAATCTCGGCGATGATGAAGCCGTGCTGTTTGCCGATGCCGTGCATCCAACGCACGAGGCGCGACCGGCGGGCTGTTGGGCACCAAAGGACGCAAAGGTTGCGCTTGAACAGACCAGCGGGCGGCAGCGGCTGAACATTCACGGTGCCATCGATCTGGAAACGGGTGCAACCCGCATGATCGAAGCGACGACGATTGATGCCTTGAGCACGATCGCACTCTTGATGGCGATCTCGTTGATATATCCTACGAAGAGGCTCATTCACGTCTTTGTCGACAATGCCAGGTACCACCATGCCCTGCTCGTTCAGGAATGGCTGGCAAGACCGGGGTGCCGGATCAGGGTTCATTACATTCCGAGCTACTGCCCGCACCTTGATTCGATCGAGCGCTTGTGGGGATTGATGCATCGACACGTGACCCACAACCGCTGCTACGCGACCTACAACGACTTCTGCCGAGCCGTTCTACATTTCCTGCGCGAGGAGGTACCGAAAAACTGGGCGATCCTCTGCGATTCGGTCACTGACAACTTCCGCATCATAAGCCCTGCCGATTTTCGGGTTCTCAAGGCATAGAGGTATAGTATCTGGATGCCGACCAAGGTCGCTCCCAATTGGGTGGCGTGGACGGTTGGAGGAATTCTCATTTTTTGTGGCGCTGTTCTGGCGGGCTCTGCGATATTGAAATTCAGGGACGCGGGCACGACTGTTCGACCCGACCGCGGGGCCAGTACGCTCGTCATCGCAGGTCCGTATAAGATTACCCGGAATCCCATGTACCTCGGACTCGCGTTGGTCTACCTCGGCATGACGATAGCGGGGCAGTCCGTTTGGGCACTCATCCTCTTGCCAGTCGCATTGGCTATCGTACAGCGTCGGGCAATTGAACCAGAAGAGGTATTTCTCGAAAGGCGTTTTGGTGGGAACTATATCAGCTACAAGGAGAAGGTCCGGCGCTGGTTATGATGACAACCAGAGCGAGAATGACGATAGAACCCCTGGTCAGGTACGGGAAATTGCGATTTATCGATTTGAATTGACCACTTCGGACTGGCATCAACATGGTAGCCCCCCACATCGATAGACTGAATATTAACGACACTGGCCAACCCCGAAAATTCGGATAATTCCCCAAGGGAAACCCCGTAGGTCGCAACCGCAACGGCTATGCCAAGGAAAACAGGGGGGGTTCTAATTCGCGCCTCTTCAGCTGCGCCGCTTTTTTTTTCGGAAGAGCGATGCCCGACTAGCACCGGGCATTTTCTTCAGCTTTTCAATGGCGGCTTCCTGCTTTCCAGCGGCACTAGTTTCAAACCGCAACTTCATGAGAACAGCGTCGCGCCTAAACATTTCTGCAGTTCCATCACATGGTCTGCCTCGTCCCTCGCGCTTGAAACGCAGCCGCCAGTCTCTTGAGCCTTGGGGAGGATCGAAGGCAAGGGCTAGCGACTCCACGAAATCACCCAAATCACGCAGATGCCAACCCAGGAGTCTTGCCGATTGCGCCTTGATAGCCGCTTCGATTTGAGGAGGGCTACCGACCCAGTCTTCTTCCTGATCTGGCGTTGACCCTGCTCTGTCTCGCTTTGGGCGCGCGCGGGGGCGGTCGGACATAAATCCAAGCCGCACCTTTTGATGCTTCGAGGTCGGGTCGAGCAAATTGCTGATGAGTTTCAAGCTTTTTGCCTCGTCTTGCAAATACCATCCGATAGAGGCTTCATTGCTGTCACGGAGAGCCTGCTTCGCATCGAATATGTCAGCGCCTTCCAGAATAGTAGGAGCAGATAGTTTTTTGTCCATTTCGCCTTCGATTTTCTTCTTTTTCTCCCGCATCATGTTGCCCTCTAAGTTCGGCGCTCATACCGCCGCAGCCACGCACGCTTTCCCACTGGTAGACAGCTTTGATCTAGGGGGCGGACGCTGAAATTCAGGATGTTAATAGTGGCGACATACAGGAGACGCCATTGCTCAGCAACTTTTCATCTGCTGGCTGACTGCAAGTCGCCCGCGGAGAGAAGATAAAGTAACATGCGCTCGGTCCCGATATCGGTCCCGTTTATCATTTAATCGCGAGCTAAGTGGTTGAAGGGGCGGCGAAAGTGTATCGTCCGAATAACTCGTCCCGAACGAGGTGCGCTACCAGACTGCGCTACACTCCGCCTGACCGGAAGGCGCCTTATATACCCATGATCATTGCGCTTTCAAGCAGCCTTGGAAGCACTCGCTGTCCGAGATCACACGCATCCCCGGCGATCCAGGTCGAATAGCTCGATTACGGTGCTCCTTTGAGCACTTCGAGCCGCAGCGGCAGCATGTCGCCGAGCCAAAGCGCGTGGCGGGAGTGATCGGCGTAGTCATTCCCGGTTTCCGGATGGACGAGGATGGTCAATCCGATGCGGTTGAGCATCAGCCACGGCAAAATCGTTGCAAGGCGCTCAGGCCGGAAGGCGACCTGATACATCGCCTGCGGATGCGGGCCGACCGGCTCGTCATGCCAGCGCCCCAGTCTCGCGTCGGGACAAATCTGCGCCAGTTGTTCCCGCAGCAACGCTGCCCGCTGCCGCGTGTGTGCCGGGTCATAATAGATATGCGCGTGATACTGGGTGATGCGTTCGGGATTGAGCGGCGCACTCGGGATATGCGGGGAGCTCGTCATGGTCCGCGCGGAACCATTACGTTCCGCTCGCAGGCTTGACCAAGAGTTTCACCGAGGTGGTACCGCTTCGACACAGCCTCACTGCCTGGGCAGCATGCCCAGCGACGATTCGGAGAACGAAACGCCGGGCTGCTTCTTTACCGCCAGCAGCACGTTCGACTGGCTGGGCTTCCAACGATAGCCGATGCCGAAATCGATGGGCTGGCTGTTCTTGAAAAGCGCCGCATATTTCGCCTGGTACATGTAACGGAACACCGGGATTGGCCCGACATATTGGCCGAACGGCTGGAGCTCCCATTTCTCCGGGTCGTAGTAGGCGAGCGGAATGCCGGTATCATCCTGCACCATTACGGTGCTGTTGGCGAGGAGGAATTCGCGCACCATTGAGAAACCGTTGTTGTGCAGCAGGTAGGAAGCGCTCTTCACCAGGCTTTCACCCGGCGCCAGCGCCTCGCAGAATGCCAGGAACTTGCTCTTGCTGACGCCGTCATTGGCAAGATTGGTGCTGAAATAATAGAGGGTGCGCTCCTCGCCGTCGCTGCCCGCAAACACGATCTTGACCCCGCGCGCCGGGACACGGCGAGCGCTATCGTCCGGCTGCACGGCACCATTGTCGTCGAGCACGACGGGGGTGACCTCGCGGATGGTCTTGCCCGAGCGCGCGAGGAAGACATAGAGCACCGGCAACGTGCCGGTGAGCCGGCCGCGGTGCAGATCCGACCCCATTTGGCTCGTGATGAAGTAGCTGTACTGCAGGATCCAGCGCAGCGATACCCGCAGCCTCGCAAGATCAGGGGCAAGCGAGCCGCGCAACGTCGAAAGATCGGGGACCACGCCGGCCGGCTCAAGGCCGCTCAACACATAGGTCCTGGCGTTGGGATAGAACGCGTTCGCGTAGAGGAAATCCGGACCGCCGAACATGTAGAACATGGTCGGCCGCGAGGCATTGAGATTGCTCGCCGACCAGGCGCGGATGCGTGTAAGCTGGCTCTGCTCGACGTGTTCGAAGGCGCCGTCGAAAGCGCGGGCGTGCTCTTGCCAGGCGGGATCCTCGGTCAATCGCGCGAGCGGAGACTCGGCGGCGGGCGGCAGGCCCGCAAGGAAGCGCGCGGTATCGTTCACCGAGACGGTGTCGGCGGCGCGCGCGGGGACAACCACCGCGACAAACAGGCTGGCCGCGGCGGCAATCATTATCCTGCGCTGAAGCATTTTCGGGGGCTCAGGTTCGAGTTGGAAAGTCCGGATCGGCCGATCAGGGTCTTGACAGATAACGCATGGCGCGGCCCGAGACCAGTATCAGCACGCCGATAGCCGAGTCGGACGCCCGCTACCGAACTAAATTAGTACATCAATGCCGGCTTGCGCTACTGGAGATGCGGCTTTTCCCGCCGGCAAATTCGCCCGACCAGCTCAATGCCGGACATAGGCTTCCGTCGTATAACGCCGCATCATTCTCTGGCTGTTGAACACCGAGCCGATCTTGCCGATGGCTTGCTTCATCATCCATATCCAGCGCGCGCGATCAGAGTAATAGAGCGGCAGGACGATGTTTTCGAGCTTGCGATAGAGGTCGGCGGCGTGGGCGGTCGCGTCCAGGTTATCTTTGTCGCTGCCGATCGCCCATCCGGTCACGCCTTCCTCCCAGCCCTGGACCCACCAGCCGTCGAGCACGCTCAAATTCAACACGCCGTTGAAAGCGGCTTTCATCCCGCTCGTCCCGGATGCCTCGAGCGGCGGCAGGGGAGAGTTGAGCCACACATCCGTGCCGGCGACGAGCCGGGCGGCAATGTTCATGTCGTAATTGGGCAGGAAGGCAACCGCGAGCGGCTTGACCTTAGGCATGTAGGCATGGATCGCCTGGATCAGCGCCTTGCCTTCTTCGTCGCGCGGATGCGCCTTTCCGGCCATGACGACTTGAAACGCATATTTGGCGTTGATCGCGAGCAGGCGATGGAGGTCGGCGAACAGAAGATCCGGCCGCTTGTAGCCGGTCATGCGCCGCGCGAAGCCAAGAAGCGCGACATCGCTCTTCATGTCGACCCCGGTAAGGCGCCGGATTTCGGCGATCAACTCGCCCTTGATGTGCTGGTGCGCGGACCAGAGTGATTCCGCGTTGATATCGTCGACCCGCAGCAGGCTGACCGGTTCGCTCGCCCAATGCGGGAGATGTTTCTCCACCACCGTGGCGATCTTGCCGTGCATCCATGTGGGAACGTGGGCGCCGTTGGTGATGGCGCGCACGCGATGGCCGGGGAACATGGTCTGCGCCGTTTCGGCGTGCCGCAGCGCGACCCCGTTGACGTAGCCGCTCAGGCTTAGAGCAAGATGAGTCATGTTAAGAAGATCGAGGCCTGCGAGTTCCTTCAACCGATCGAGCTCGATGATATCGCCGAGGATGCACCGAATGTCGCTGTACTCGAATCGATCGTGCCCCGTTTTGACCGGGGTGTGGGTCGTGAAGACGCATTGCTCGCGCACCTGGGCAATGGCGTAGGTCAGGGACTCATCGGCGGCGAGGACGGGCTCGCGCCGATACCGCAGCAGGAGCGACAGTGCCAGAAATGCAGCGTGGCCCTCGTTGAGGTGGTACGTGCTGATCGCAAAACCAAGTGCCCGCAACACTCGCTCGCCGCCGATCCCGAGAACGACCTCCTGTCTGATGCGGTCGAGCTCGTTGCCGCCATAGAGCCGGTCCGTGATCGAGCGGTCGCGTGCGTCATTTTCCTTCAGGTTCGTGTCCAGAAGGATGATCGGGACCCGGCCGCCAAACGGAGATTTGAGCTCGTAGAGCCAGGGGCGAATCCAGACCGTGCGGCTCTCGATAGCGACCGCGACCATGACACCCGCCGGATCCGTGTAGTCCTCCGGATTCCAGGGATCGGGGCTATCGACTTGCGCTCCGTGGGAATCGATGTCCTGATGCAGATAGCCGCATCGGCTAACAAGCGTCACGAAGACCATGGGCAGCGCGAGATCCGCCGCCGAGCGCGCCGCATCGCCTGCGAGGACTCCCAGTCCACCGGAATAGGTGTGCATTTCGGGGCGAAGCCCGATTTCCATGGAGAAATAGGCAATCCGGGTGGCCCGCAGGTACGGCATTACGTCGATCATTCGCTCGAAGGCCCTAGAGATCAGGGGGTTTGGCGATTACAACCCGTAACCACGGCGAGTGTTCGGGCTGACGATGCGGGTCGGAATCGGTGCTGTCAGGTTGCCGCCCCTCTTAACCTAAATCAACATGCACTGCGTCATTCCTGGCGCGCGCGAATCCTTCTCCGAACAGGAGAGTAGCCGCCGAGGAAGGGAGCTACCGGGTTGCTGGCGTCCCACTCAATCAAAAGTGGAGGCATTGGCCTTCTGATCGTTCATCAGCCGGTTTCGCCGCTCCTGGACGGCTGCGATGGGCCGTTTCTGCACCGGCGGCACTTGGCGCACACGCGCGAGAACAAGCATTAGCCCGATGATATTGCTTATATTTCTCCAAGTCAGGTGGATGAATTAGGGCATTGTTGGGGCACGCTGAACCTGGGGCTTCTGCGGTTCGACTAACGGGCAGGACGGCGGCTTTTCCCAGCCCCCCGACCCGCCGTCTCGTGTAAGGAGACCCCGCCCCTCCCCCCCGGCGGGGTTTTCTTTTCAGACAATGCAGTGGAGCGGACGGAAGGAGTTGAACCTTCGCTTTCACCCGGGAAGGTGACGCTCTGCCGCTAAGCTACGTCCGCGTTATCTGGATCGCGTTTTTGGATCGCGGCTTGGCCGTCGCGTTCAAGGAAGGCCTACCACCTAAAGATGTGCGTGCCGTAAACGAGCTGGCAATCACACGTCAGTGATACAGAGCTTCAATTCTGACAGTTAACCGGATTGTTCAGTCGATATGTCAGGTTGATTGCCGACATATCCTCCATATCGCGCATCAGATTATCGCGTTCCGGTAATGACAGGCAGTTGTCCAATTACGCTCGAAACAGATCAGCGCCATCCTATTTGAGCGCGGTCGGGACTTACATAACCCGGCACCTAAAGTGGACCGCTCAGTGTTGACAGCCCTTGGGCGGACCCTAGAGTGGACTGATCCGCAATTTGGAACGACCCGGCAGAGACCCGGCGGTGATCGAGATCGAGCAGCTGCGTTACGTCCGCCTGGGCACGCGCGACCTGCCAGTCGCGATCGATTTCGCACAACGCATTCTCGGACTGCAGCTGATCGACAAAACCGACGAGCACGCCGCCTTTCGCTCGGACTTTCGCGACCATACGCTGGTGTATGAGGTCGGCGATCCCGCGCACCAGTTTGTGGGCCTGGAGGTGCGCACGCAGGCGACGCTCGATCGGGCCGTCACGGCGCTCGCGGAAATCGGCATCATTGCCACAGCCGCGAATGGATACGCGCTGGCGCGCCGCAGGGCGCGGGCGATGGCGAGCTTCTGCGACCATAGCGGCAATACCTTCGAGCTGGTCGTGCGACCGGAGACCTCGGGCTGGCGTTACTTTCCCTCGCGCGATGCCGGGATCAGCGGGCTCGCAGCTGTTGCGCTGCGCACCACCTCGAGCGGTGCCGACGAGACGCTCTGGACCACGCTGTTCAACGGCCGCGTCAGCGACTGGATAGGCGACGCTGCCTTCATCCGCTTCGATGATGCCCACCATCGTCTTGCGCTGCATCCCTCCGATCGCGCCGGAGTGCTGGCAATCGAATATGCGGTCGAAAGCATGAACCAGATCATGCAATCCATGTATTTCCTGCAATCCGCTCAGGTGAAGATCGTCCACGGCCCAGGACGCCGGCCGACGTCGGACCAAATCTTCCTGACCTTTGCGGGACCGGACGATATGCTGTTTAGCTATGTGGCCGAGGGTGCTCGCATTGCCGGCAACGGCACCCACCGTCCCCGCCAGTTCGCCCGCAAGCGCCTTTCGTTTTGCGCCTGGGGCAGCGAGAGCACCGTGCCTGAATTCGCCGTGAGCGACGATTAGAGCATGTCCCGCAAAAGTGGGAACCGGTTTTGCGAAAAAGGACATGCTCAAACAAAAACACAGAGCGGGATGACGATTGTCATCCCGCTCTAGGTCCTGTGTTCAGTTGAGCAGAATGATAGCGGAAGCCAAGTGGATCCCGGCGAGAAAATTTCTCGCTAGTTTGTCGTAGCGTGTCGCGATAGCGCGAAAGTGCTTGAGTTTGTTGAAAAAGCGCTCGACGAGATTACGCTCGCAATACAGGGCAAAATCGCAGGGTAATGGCGTGGTGCGGCGGGGGTGGGAAGGAATCACCGGGGTGATTTGCCGCTCGGTAAGGGTATTGATGAAGGCGTCTGCGTCGTATGCCTTGTCGGCAATGACCGCCCCTGGATCAACATGCTCGAGCAATGGCTCGCCGCCGGTGAGATCGTGGTCTTGTCCTGGCGTGAGAATGAACTCGACGGGATTGCCGAGAGCATCGACGAGTGCGTGAATTTTCGTGCTCAGCCCGCCGCGGGATCGACCGATCGCTTGCGCGCCGTTTTTTTTCTTGCGCCAGCACTATGCTGGTGAGCGCGCACAATAGTGGTATCGATCATCATGTACTCGTTGTCGTGATCACTCGCCAATTCCTTGAAAATACGTTCAAAAACACTGCCCTTGGCCCATCGGCTGAAGCGCTGATAGACGATCTTCCAATCACCGAAGCGCTCGGGGAGATCACGCCAGGGAATGCCCGCTCGAAATCGGTACAGCACGGCTTCGACAAACAAGCGATTATCGGCCGCGGTGCCGCCGACATGGCCTTCGCGCCCGGGCAGAAAGTCCTTGATCCGCTCCCACTGGTCGTCACGTAATGCATAGCGTCGCATCGGTCAGCCCTCCTCAAGGCTGACCGCCCACGAGTCACACAATCGCTGATTTGGGAATCCCAAATGTTACGGTGTTCTGCGTTTGATTCTGATCCGTTCCCGCGCAACGCGCGGGTAACTGAAGACAGGACCTAGAACGGAGATCCGCAAATGATCGACCTGCAGGGAGTCTGCTACGTGCGGCTCGGCACCCGGGATATCGAAGGCGCGAGGCGTTTCGCCACGGACGTGCTCGGTCTCGAAATCAGCGAAGTCCGCAAAGACGCCGTCTATTTCAGATCCGACCAGCGCGAGCACACGCTGTGCTACGTCGACGGCGACCCGCATGAGCAGGCGGTCGGCTTCGAGGTTGGCACGCATGCGGCATTGTCGGCCGCTGCAACCGAGCTGGAGCGGCTCGGACACGCGGTTCATGCCGGCACGCCGGCCGAGGCGGACGGGCGCAAGGTACGCGCGTTCATCGCGTTCAACGACCCAACCGGCAATCGCATCGAGTTGGTGTGGCGGCCCGCCCACGGCGGCGTGCGCTATCATGGCACGCGCGACGCCGGCATCACTGGCTTCAGCCACGTCGGCCTGTGCACCACGGACGCAGCGCGCGATGAGGCATTCTGGACGCAGGTCTGCAATGCGCGCGTGAGCGACCGCGTCGGAGACGCGCCCCTGTTGCGGATCAACGAAGTGCATCACACGATTGCAATGTTTCCGACCGATCACGGCGGCATCCAGCACATCAACCACCAGGTCGAGAGCGCCGACGACGTGATGCGTTCGTTGCGGTTCCTGAAAGAGCGACAGATCAGAATCGTGTTTGGGCCCGGACGGCATCCCTCTTCGTCGGCCAAATTCCTCTATTTCGAGGGCCCCGACGGCATGGTGTTCGAATATTCCTCTGGCGTCAAAATGATCGCCGACGAACTGCTCTACCGCGAGCGGCAGCTCACCTTCGATCCGGCCGGCTTTTGTGAATGGGGAGCAAAGCCCGACATTCCCGAGTTCCGCAGCTGAGCGGGAAGCAAACACGACGGTCATGACGCGTCCGGATCGTGATGAATGATAGGGGTCGGAAAGGGCTGACGCCCTCCCCGCCCTCCGAACCGCACGGGCGGTTTTCCCGCATACGGCTCTCCAGTCGGTAGTTGTTCCTCATCGGGAGTGTCTCGCTGTCTGCCAGGCCGTGTGAAGAGCGAGCAACCCAGCTTCCGCGAAGAAGGCGTTGGGCCAGCGTTGATGATCCGCTGCGGTCAGTCCCATGCCGGGGCGCCGGAGCGTCTGCTTGCGCAGGAGCGCGCGCAACCGCCGCCGGATGAACTGATCGAGAGGGCGGAAGGTGTAAGGGTGCGCATGCTTGAAGTAGGCGAACCAGCCGCGCAGCAACCGGTTGAGATCAACGACGATGACCGCGAGCGCCTGCCCGCGTGTTCGTCGTGTCTTCGCCCGGATGCTGTCCTTGAACCGGTCCAAACTCTTCTTGCGAACAAGGCGCCGTCCAGCTTCGAACCGATAGCCGAGGAACTCGAACCCTTCCCCGGTCTGCCGGCAGTCGCCGACATGCGTCTTGTTGGGATGCAGACGCAGGCCGTTCTCAACCACCCAGGCACGAATCTCGGCCAGAGCGGCATCGGCCTCTTCGCGGCTCCTACAGAGCACCACGAAGTCGTCTGCGTAGCGCACCATGCGATAGCCGCGGGCTGCCATCAGTTCATCCAGCGGGTGCAGGTAGATGTTCGCCAGCAGCGGGCTGATCACTGCTCCTTGCGGAGTGCCCGCCGTCGGTGTCCATCGCTGCAAATCGCGCATGATGTCCTGTGTAAGCCAACTGCGCAGCAGCGCGAGGATACGCCCATCACTCACTCGCTCCTCAACTCGCTGCATCAGTCGATCATGCGGAATCGTGTCGAAATAGCTTTCGAAGTCTGCGTCAACCACAAACGCGTGGCCGTCCGCAATCAGCTGGGCTACTTCGCGCAACGCATCCCGGCAGCCGCGTCCCGGCCGAAAGCCGTAGCTCGTCGGTCGGAACATCGCTTCGAAGATCGGTTCGAGTGCGAACTTCACCGCCGTCTGGACGATGCGGTCCTTGACCGTGGGAATTCCCAACGGTCGCGTCCGACCATCGCCCTTCGGGATCTCGACCCGCCTGATCGGTTGCGGCCGGTAACTCCCGTTCCGCAGTGCCGTCGAAAGCTCGGTCAGATACAGCTCCGCACGCGCTTCAAACCGCTTGATGCTTTGACCATCCACGCCCGCCGCACCTTTATTGGCCAAGACTCTCTCCCAGGCCGCATCCAGCGTGTCGGGCGCAAACACCTTGTCCATCAAACTGTACCAACGACCTCCTTTGACGCCGTTCACCAGCGCCGACACCATGCGCTCGGTCCAGACCGTATCTTCCACCCACGACCAGTCGCGGGCTTCTACACCTTGTGTAGCCCTCGCGGGCACTGCCGGTGCTGTCTGTGATCCGTTCCGGCCCATCACGCATCTACCTTCCTACCCTGCCTTCCCTCGGTGCGGCTTTGCTTTCCGCACTTTCCGCGGCTCTTCGCCGCTGCGGTACTATGCGGGCTCTGACTCCTGCCGCGCCTCGCACACAGCACGACAGGCCTCTCCGTTCCATCCGCTGGCCTTCTGGACATCCAATCCCCAACCACGTCGTGCGCCCGAACGTCACGTGCCTATCACCTCGTGCGCTCGGTCGGCTCCTTGCAGAGCCAGGCTTCGCCTATACCCCTAGGAAGCTCGCCACTACACGCCGCCGAATCGGGTTCGTGTTCCTACAGGCTATCCATTCGCCTCCAGCTGCTCCCCACCCCGCCTCGAAGCGACGCGAACAAGACCGCCCCTCGCACGACGCAGTTGCTTTCGGCTACATATGCGGTGACTTCACATGGTACGGACTCCCACCGTACTGACCAGACGGACTGACGGACGCACTAGGGGCGGGTTTAAAACCCGCCCCTACAAGTGCCTCCCCTCAACAACAACCGCGCAACCTGCCCTTGCTCACGGCATAGCGCGCCTGCTGGCGCTCGCGAAAGAATTCTGTGTAGCTCATGATTGGCGCATCCGGATGGTTCGCCCGCATATGCGCCACGTACGTCTCGTAATCGGGCACGCCGATCATCAGACGTGCCGTTCGCGTGCCCCAATACATCGCAGCGCCCGCGGCTTTGGCGGAGCGATCGAACAGGTCTTCCTCTGTCGTCCGTCCTCTGCTGTTGGACGTGCGGTTCCGAGTCATGTAAAGACTCATTACATGAGCTGGAGCAAGCAGGGCGGGCCTTCCGGCCCCCGCGCCTATCACCATGGCAATCTCAAGGAAGCGTTGATCCGGGCGGCGCTGGCGCTCATTGCGCAGAAAGGAACAGCGGGCTTCACCTTTGCGGAAGCGGCGCGCTGGGCGGGAGTGAGTCCGGCTGCACCCTATCGGCATTTCAGCGACCGCGACGAGCTAGTGGCCGATGTGGCGCGGCGCGGCTTTGAGCAGTTTGAGTCCGCGCTAACGCGCGCGTGGGACAACGGCCGCCCGAGCGCTTTCGCCGCACTGGAACGGGTCGGAATGGCGTATCTCGAGTTCGCACGGAGCGAGCCGGCGTATTACTCCGCCATGTTCGAAGCCGGCATTGCGATCGAACTCTCGCCCGCAGCTGCGTGAAGCGGGCGAGCGTTGCTTCGATGTGCTGCGGCAAGCAACCGAGCAGGTCGTCGACACCATGACGGCACAGAAGCGGCCGCCGGTGCTGATGATGGCGCTGCACATTTGGTCCATGTCGCATGGCATCGCATCATTGTTCAGCCGCGGCGATGCAGCCAGCCGTGCGCTGCCCATGCCGGCGGCAGAACTACTCGAAGCGGCCATGCTCATCTACCTGCGCGGTCTGGGGCTTCACGTCCCGCCCGAGGGGAAATCGAAATAGGAGCCGTCTTGACAAGCGGGGTCACCGCCTATACTAATGTAAATGTATTTAACATTCACTAGCGAGGCTGCCATGCCTTTGGTTGCAAAACTCGATGACTTGGGAAAACCAGCCTGGATCGCACTGACGATCCTCGGCTTCGTCTACTGGTGGCCGATAGGGCTTGCGGTTCTGGCCTTTTTGATCGGGAGTGGAAGGATGAACGCGTTGAAGGGTGGCTGTGTGGGCCGTTGGCACGGCGGCTTCGATGAAATGCGCAGTGCGGGGACTTGGTGGCGGCCCTCGCGTTCGGGTAACCAGGCGTTCGACGATTACCGGGCCGAAACTCTGCGCCGCCTCGAAGAGGAGCAACGCGAGTTTCAGGATTTTCTGCGCCGTCTGCGGATGGCGAAGGACAAGCAGGAGTTCGATCAATTCATGGAAGAGCGCCGCGGCCGTTCGTCGGCGCAAGTGTAATCGGCATCCCTCGGCAAAGGTTTTGGGCCGGCGCCCCGCGATCGCCGGCCCTCCTTCATTTTTGCGATCGCGTGCCTATTGTAGGGCGGGCCAACCAGGGCAAGATCGGCTCAGCAGGCGCAAGCCCAAATGGTCAGACGGGTACGTCGCCGGCAAGCCGGACTAGGCAGAGTGGCGCAGCCCGATGCAGAGCTGCTCATCGGCCTCATTCTTATCGCCGGCGGGCTCGGGTACTATGCCTACAAGCACTGGAACGCATCGCCCCCGCCGGCAATCGTCGGCATAGCGTGGGTGATCGACGGCGACACCATCAACATAGCCGGCACCCACATTCGGCTTGAAGGAATAGACGCGCCAGAGCTCGATCAACCGTGCTCCGATGGCAGAGGAAAGACATGGTCCTGCGGGAAAGCCGCGGCGGGCGAGCTCAAGGCGCGCATCGCTGCGCAGGAGCTGACCTGCGCCAGCAAAGCTTTCGACAAATACAAGCGAGTGGTCGCAGTATGCACCCTGTCCGATGGCTCCGACGTCAACGCCTGGATGGTGCAGCAAGGTTGGGCGGTGGCTTATGGCTATGCGAACATCTACGAATTTGAGGAAGCGGAAGCGAGAGCTGCCAAGCGTGGGATCTGGGCGGGAAGTTTTGTGATGCCGTCGCAATGGCGGCAAAGCCAAAAGATTGACTGACTACTTGCACACCGCCTTGCGATAGAGCTCCTCTGCCACGCCCTCGCCTAGCGGCACCATGGCCGCGATGTGATCGTCGGGGCGCACCAGCACGATGGTATCAGTCGCGACGCCTACCCGCTGGCGGAAACGGTCGCCCACATCGAACAGTGACCGATCACGCAGGCCAGAGTCGAGTGGCGAATCCCGCCGCGAGACGACCCGGTGCTTGAGGCCTTTCCCGTCCGCTGGCAGCGCGGGCCGGCGCCGGACGTCGGTGAAATAGAGCGCGACAAAACTATCGTCGGTAAGCTCGTGCACGCGGGTCGGACGGCCGTCGCCGCCATGGAGCTGCGCGTCGGGAATGCGGTCGCCGACGCGCAACGGCGCGCGCTCGGTTTTCACCATGGACCAGTCGCTTGCATCGTCGACGCCGAGCCGCACGCCCAGCATGGTGCGGGTCAGCGCATTGGCCCAGGCGCTGCCCGACATCGCTTTGAGCTCGTCGTTGCGGCCGGCCATGTATTTGAGCGCCGCTTCCGCCATCTCGCCGGATCCCTGAGCGGCAACCGGATGCTGCTCGAGCGCGTAACCGTCGAGCAGAACGTCGCTTGCCCAGCCGCGCGTCACCCAGGCAAGCCGCCACGGCAGATTGATCGCGTCGAGAATGCCGGTGTTGAGACCGAGCGCCCACATCGGGGTAATGAGATGCGCCGCGTCACCCATGAGAAAGACGCGGCCGCGGCGCCACTCGGCCGCGATACGGTGGTGGACGCGATAGACGATGGTCTGGAGAATCTCCAAATCCGTCACCTCGCCGATGAAGCGCAACACCTTGGCGCGAAATTCTGCGTGCGTGGGCTCCATCGCATCGGGCGCAAGCGGATAGAGAAAGCGCCAGCAATGAGGATGGCGCACCAGGATCATCCATTCCTGCGGGTCGGCGAAATAAGCAAGGTACGGATAATCACGCGGATTGGCGACATCGAGATCGACCTTGACGTCGACGAGAAGCACACGGTCTTCGAGCGATTCTCCCTCGACAGGAATGCCGAGCTGCCCTCGCACGGTGCTCCGCCCGCCGTCGCAAGCAAGCAGATAGGCGCCTTCGATCTCGCGCGGACCACCAGGCGTGTCGAACGTGGCGGCCACGCCGTCGGCAAGATTGTGGAAGGAGATGAGCCGATGCTGAAGATGCAGTGCGCCAGGCCGCCGCTCCTCGAGCGCCCGCATGAGGATGGGCTCCAGGTGATGTTGCGGCATGTTGATAACGAAGGGATAACGCGTGTCCTCGATGAGCAGGTCCGTCTGCACCGATGGCCGCGCCCGGTTGGTTGCGCGTTCCACGTCGCCGATCTCGTCGACTCTGAGCCCTTTGGCCAGCACCTGGTCGGCAACGCCATAGCGCCGGAATGCTTCGAGCGTGCGCGTAAGGATGGTGCCGGCCTTGGTATCGCGCGAGAGGTCGGCGTCCTCTTCGAACAGTTCAAAGGGCAGGCCGTAGAAATGCAGCCCGAGCGCGGTGGTCAATCCGACCGGCCCGGCGCCGACCACGAGGATCGGTTTGTCTGTCATCGCGTCAACCGCCCCGCGCCGGAAAGGCAAAGTCGCGGCTGATGATCGAGGCGGTCATGGTTGCAGCATCCGAGAGCAGAAAAAGGAGGGGACTGACGGTATCCTCCGGCTTTCCCACTCCGACCGAGGCGCGCCAGCGCGCATCGTCAGCGCCGGCATTCGCCGCGCGGTATTGGGGCGTATCGATGACCCCGGGCGCAATCAGATTGAATCGGACCCGATGCTGCGCCACCTCCTTCGCCGCGCTTTTTACGAAGGCGATCAGCGCCGCCTTGCTGGCGGCATAGGCCGATGCCTCGGGCCAGCCTTGCTGCGCCAGACCCGACGTGAATGCGATAATGCTGCCGCGCCGGCGCGCAATCATGCCGGCAATCGCCGCCTGGTAGCACCATACAACGCCGTCGAGATTGGTGCTCAACACGCGCGTCCATTGCGCGGGATCCATGTCATGCACCGGCTTGCGCGGCTGGATCGCCGCGCCACAGACGAGTCCATCGATCCGGCCGGCTTCCCGCTCGATTTTCGCAAATGCGTCAAGAACGGCGGCACGGTCGGCCACATCAAGCCGCTCAGTCCTGATTGATCTTCCGGCGAGCGTCGCCATCGCTTCCTCATCGATGTCACAGACGAAGACACGGGCGCCAACGTCCGCAGCGGCGAGCGCAAGCGCGCGGCCGATGCCATTCGCGCCGCCGGTGATCACGACTACGTCCCCCTCTGCTTCAAACCGCACTTTCATTTTGTCCCGAGTATTCTCTCGAAATCGCTCACGCCGGCGCGCGCTGCCGCTTGCGCGACGCTCCGCAGGGTCTGCACATCGAGCCGGCAAATCCCGTGGCTTGCGCGCGGGTTCGCCCAAACGAGCTCACCCGGCGCGTAGACGCGCTCGACGCCGGGACTGCGCTTGCAGGCGCTGGCGCGCGCCGCCTGATCGCGCACCCGCTCGGCGAAAACGGCCGCATCGCCGAATTGACCGACATCAATGGCAAGAAAGAAGTGTGCGCAGCGATAGGGCTCCGCCGGGTCGCCGTAGAGCGGCCGCACCTGCGAGCCCACTCCTCCGCCGGACAACCCGCCGCACAGAAGATCAATCACGAAAGCCAATCCGAAGCCCTTCGGCCCGGCGGCCGGCAGCAACATGCCCTTGATCGCTTCGGCCGGATCCGTGGTCGGCCGGCCTTCTGCGTCCACGGCCCAATCCGGCGGGATGCTGTTTGCGGCCGCCGCGGCGAGTCTGATCTTGCCCATGGCGCTCGCGCTGAGCGCCATGTCGACCTCGACCGGGAACTCACCCGCGGACGGCAGCGCGATCGCGATCGGGTTGTTGCCCACCAGGGCTTCGGCGCCGCCGGGAGCCGGCAGCAGCGGACGCGTGTTACACATCACCATGCCCACGCAGCCGTCTGCGGCCATCAACCTCGCGTAGCGTCCGGCGGTGCCAAAATGAAAAGCATTGCGCACGGCAACGGCGGCAAGGGCGTGTTCTCGCGCGTGTTCGACTGCCAGCTTTACCGCTTGCCGCGCGGTGAGCTGTCCGAGCGCGTTGCCGGCATCGATCACGACCGCGCCTGCGTTGGCGCTCACCACCTCGCCCAGCCTGCGTTTCGACACTGAACCTTTGATGAGGCGCTCCACATAGAGTGGCACCAGCATCACGCCATGCGAAGCGATGCCCTCGAGATCTGCGCAAACCATGTCGGCCGCGACGGTCTCGGCGTCATCGGCATGGATGCCCAACGCCGCGAAGATCGCGGTGGTGGCGGCGATCAGACGCGCCGCTTCGATCTCGATGGCCGCACCCGCGGCCGCGGCCATCAGCGCGCGTCCTCGTCGTTGTCATACCACGAAGGGCGCTGCGGATAGTGCGGACCGTCGTAGACCTCGACCACAATGGTCTCTTCATGCGCCAGCGTTGGCCCATGCACATTCCCCTTCGGATTCCAGTAGAACGAGCCGGCGGTCAATATGGTGCCCGTCTTGGTGTACTCGTACTTTCCCTGCAGACAAAACATGAATTGGTTCGCTGCGTGCAGGTGCGGCTCGGGGATGCTCGCACCCTTATCGAACTTGATGAGCGCGATGCTGGCGCCGGTTATCTCATCGCGCCACAGCATTTTCTCGGACACGCCGGGGAGCGACTTGGGCCGCCACGGCAGCTCGTTGCTTTGCATGAGCACTTCGTCGAGCCCAGGCATTGCTCCAGGCGCAGAGATTTTCTCATTGGACATCATGATCTCCATTGCGTGTGATGACGATCAATGCCGTTCCGGGGCAGGCGGCAGCCAGGGCGCCATCAGGCGCTCGGCCAGCTCGACCAGCAGATAGACAAGAATTCCGAGCGCCGCGAGCGCAAACAGCGCGCCGAACGCGAGCGGCGTATTGAGCTGCGACGTGGCGCTCAGGAGAAGAAAGCCCAGCCCTTCGCTCGAACCGATGAACTCGCCGATCACAGCACCGATGACCGCAAGCGTGATCGCGACCTTCGCGCCGGTGATCACGAATGGCAGCGCCGCCGGAAATTGCACCTTCAGGAAGATTTGCGCGCGCGTCGCCTTGAGGCTGTCGGCAAGCTCGAGCAGTTCCCGCGGCGTCGACCGCAACCCGGCAACCGTGTCGACGATGATCGGGAAGAATGCGACCAGCCAGACGATGGCGAGCTTGGATTCCATGCCGGTGCCGAACCAGACCAGCACGATGGGCGCGAGCGCCACTTTGGGTACCGATTGAAGGGCGATAAGCAAGGGGTAGAACATCAGGTTGAGCGGGCGCGAATTCGCCACCGCAACCGCCAGCGGCAGCCCCACGGCGAGTGCCAGCAGGAAGCCGAACAGTGTCTCCTTGAGGGTGATGAGGCTCTCCTCAAGCAAAAGATCGCTGCGCGTCACGATGGCCTGGAGCACCTTGTCCGGCGAGGGCAGCACGACGGTTGGGATGCTTACAAGCCAGCACGCCAGGGTCCACACCGCGAGCAGCAGCAGGAGACCAAGCAGCGGGTAGCCGATGCGCCCGGCAATTCCACTCATGGTGCACTCATGTCATCGGTTGCCGGAGCAAGCACGCCGAGCGCCTCGCTTGCAATCCGTTCGGCTTCGTTGAAGGCAGGAGTGAAACGCAGCCGCTGCTGGCGGGGGTATGCAAACATGACCGCGATCTCCTTCACAACGCGCGCCGGACGCTTGCTGAACACGACGACCTTATCGGAGAGATAGACCGCCTCCGGAACCGAATGGGTCACGAACAACACGGAAGCTCCGGTCTCCTGGCGAATCCGAAGCAGCAGGTCATTCATTTCAAGCCGGGTCAATTCATCAAGCGCGCCGAACGGCTCGTCCATCAGCAACAGCTTCGGCTGGTGAATGAGCGCACGGCACAATGCAACGCGCTGCTGCATTCCCCCGGACAACTGATGCGGACGCGCAGTGAGAAAGTCAGAGAGGCCGACGAGGCGCAGGAGATCGCGCGCGCGCTCATGTGCGGCACGATCGTTCCGCCGCAGGATCTCCATCGTGAAGAGCACGTTGTCGAGGACGCTGCGCCACGGCATCAAACTCGGCGCCTGGAACACAAAGCCGTAGTCTCCCGTCGGCCGGACGATCTCGCGCCCGCCAATGCGCACCGAACCTGACGTCTTCTGGATGAGGCCGCCGACGATGCGCAACAACGTCGTCTTTCCGCAGCCGCTCGGACCAAGCAGCGCGACCAGCTCGCCCTCTTCGAACTGGAAGCTCGCGTCATCGAGCGCAACAACGGGCTCGCCGGCGGCGGATCGAGGCGCGCCGCCCGGAAAGACCTTGCGAACGTTGCCGATCACCCCGAATGGCATTCGCCGGCGCGGCCTCTGCGAGCAATTCTCGGCATCATGCTGGAGCATGTCCCGCAACCCCCTCCTTTAAGCGGGGGAGGGATAGAGGCTGGGGGCTTTTTGCGAAAAAGGACATGCTCAAACAAAGACGTAGAGCGGGATGACGACTCGAAGAAAGCCATCCCGCTCTTGCTGGCGTCGGACGACCTTCTGCAACCGCAGCACGTCGCCGCCCTCCCCGCTCGTGCGCGGTCCTTGAGTATCTTGTCCAATATCTTATGATATTTTTTCAGCGTCAAATGGGCGCGCGGGAGCCGTCGCCCGGCTAACCATTCCGTTGCTGTGTACGCGCCGCCAGCGCAAATCACGAGGGGGAGTCCATGTTTCGACATTTGATTGCTATCGCTGTCGCGTGCCTCGCATCGAGCGCGCTGCAAGCGCAGGAGCGCGATTTGAAGTTTACGCTCGACTTCATCAGCTTGGGGCTGTACGCGCCGTCTTACGTGGCGCTCGACCTTCTGTATCAACTCGAAAATCGGCAGGGCTTATGATGCGGCAGTTGTCAGTGACCGAATTGCAGAGGATGGCCCAGTTTTTCGGTACCTCCTCGCGCAGGAAATGTAGAACGGCTCGGCAGAAGTCGTTGAGGTCGCATAGCAGCGGTTGTGGGTCACGTGTCGATGCATCAATCCCCACAAGCGCTCGATCGAATCAAGGTGCGGGCAGAGCTCGGAATGCAATGAACCCTGATCCGGCACCCCGGTCTTGCCAGCCATTCCTGAACGAGCAGGGCATGGTGGTACCTGGCATTGTCGACAAAGACGTGAATGAGCCTCTTCGTGGGATACATCAACGAGATCGCCATCAGAGTGCGATCGTGCTCAAGGCATCAATCGTCGTCGCTTCGATCATGCGGGTTGCACCCGTTTCCAGATCGATGGCGCCGTGAATGTTCAGCCGCTGCCGCCCGCTGGTCTGTTCAAGCGCAACCTTAGCGTCCTTTGGTGCCCAACAGCCCGCCGGTCGCGCCTCGTGCGTTGGATGCACGGCATCGGCAAACAGCACGGCTTCATCATCGCCGAGATTATTGAGCAGATTCTCATAGTTCGCGATAAAAGCCTGCTGCTGCGCGGGATCAAGCTTGCGCGGTATCAGTTTGGGCTTGCAATATTCCACCTCGATGCGCTGCAAGAGTTTGATCAGGGCGGAACGGGTGTAGCTCACGCCATAGCACTTTTCGATCCACTCCCCCACTATGGTGGTGGTCCGCGGCAGCGTTGCGACACCCAGTTTTTCAACGCGTCCTGCTGCGCCACCGTCAGTTCGCAGGCGCGGCCCTTGTAGCCGAAATCGGCCAGCCAATTCAGGCCTTTCTCGCCATACAATTTGTACCAATAGCGGATCGTGTCATCGTCCAGGTAGAGAACCTTCGCGATCGCCTCGCAGCTCATTCCGTCGTCGAGCAGCAGCAACGCATTCGCGCGTCGTGTCAGGCGAGTTCGGCCTTCCCATCTCGCACCAGCGCGATAAGGTCGGCTCGGATTGCCGGATCAAGAAAGCCGCCGCGAATCATCTCCCCAACAGAATCGCGTTCCACGCCCCGGCAAGCTGTTTTTCGCCAATGAATGGAATCGGGGTATCTTATGATATTTTTTCAGCGTCAAATGGGCGCGCGGGAGCCGTCGCCCGGCTAACCATTCCGTTGCTGTGAACGCGCCGCCAGCGCAAATCACGAGGGGGAGTCCATGTTTCGACATTTGATTGCTATCGCTGTCGCGTGCCTCGCATCGAGCGCGCTGCAAGCGCAGGAGCGCGATTTGAAGTTTACGCTCGACTTCATCAGCTTGGGGCGGCACGCGCCGTGGTACGTGGCGCTCGGCAAAGGCTACTACAAGGAAGAAGGCCTCAACGTCACGATTCTTCCGGCGAAGGGCACGGCCGACGCGATCCATTCGGTCGCTTCCGGCGTTGCTGAACTGGGTTTTATTGACATTCCGAGCCTGGTGGCGTCGGGAAGCGCGGGAGGCGCGATCAAGATCGTCGCGGTGAATTACCAGAAGCCGCCGTACTGCGTGTTCTCGCTCAATCCGGGCGCCAACGTCACCGAACCCAGGCAAATGAAAGACTTGGAGCTCGGATCGAGCACGGGGTCGTTCGTTCCCAAGATCTGGCAAGCCTTCATGGCAATGAACAAGGTCGACAGCAAGACCCTCAAGATCGTGAACATCGAGCCGGCATCGCGCGTACCCATGCTGGCGGCGGGCAAGGTGCAATCGATCGATTTGTTTATCATGAGCGAGCCGTCGATCCGCCGCGCCGTTACCAATGCCAAGCCGGTTTGCCTCTTCGCCGGCGATTATGGTCTCGAAATCTATGCGAACGCGATCGGCGTGACCGAGGAATTTCTCGCGAAAAATCCGCAGATCGTGAAGAAATTCGTCCGCGCCGCGCTGCGGGGCTGGAAGGATGCACTCGCCAATCCGGAAGAAGCCGCGCGCATCGAGGTGCAATACGTCAAGGCGCTCGATCCCGAGATCATCAAGGAAGAGCTCGCAATCGTGAAACGCCTGGCCGTTACGCCGGACGTTGAGAAGAACGGCTTCGGCTATGTCTCCATTGATCGATTGAGGAACACGGTAAACTTCATCAACACGAACATCGACGTGCCGGGCGGAAAGCTCAACGCCGAGCAGATATTCCGTGCCGGCTATCTGCCCGACCCGCCGATCCGCCCGTAGTCTCGTAGCCCGGATTGAAGCTTGCGCGAGGCGCAAGCGCAAATCCGGGAGCGCTTTCCCGGATTTTGCCCGTCGTTGCTTGCGCTCCGACGCGCTCAATCCGGGCTACAATTCCTGAATATCAATCGCGCAGGAGGGTTCAAATGTTTCGAATATGGGTCCCTGACCTCGATTCCCCTTCCTATTTCGTCGCGATCGCCGCGGTCGAGCTCGGCTTTTTCAAGCAAGAGGGCGTGCCGACCGAATTCGTCTACAACACCATGCAAGGCCCCGAGCTCATGCGCGAGGGCAAGCTCGACTTTATCGCGGGGCCTGCTTACGCGGGCACGCGGGCGTTTCCCGGATGGAACGGGCTCAAACTGTTGTGCGCGCTGTCGCAGTATTCATACTGGTTCCTGGCGGTGCGCGCCGACCTCAAGATCAAACGCGGTGACATCGCAGCATTGAAGGGGCTGCGCATCTCCGCCGCGCCGCCGTGGCCGGAAATGGCACTGCGGCACACGCTGACGCAGGCCGGTATCGATCTTAAGCGCGACAATGTGCGGATCGTTGCGCCGCCGCCGCCCTATGGCGAGAAGGGCTACATGGCGAGAAACGGTGTCGACGCCATCACGCAGAACCTCGCCGACGCCTATTGGGGGAACGGAATGCGAGTAGCCCTTGGCGAAAAGCTCGGGATTGCGAAGATGCATCTCGACCTTCGGCGCGGCGATGGTCCGGCGGGAGCGCGACTTTACAATTTTCCCGCGCTCACCGTGCAGGAGTCCTTTATTGACGAGCACCCGGAGGAAGCGGCCGGCGCGATCCGCGCGATCATCAGGGCGCAGAAGGCGCTGAAAGCAAATCCGTCGATCTCGACGGACATTGCCCAAAAACTCTTCCCGGCCGATGAGGCCGAATTGATTGCGGGCCTAATCGAGCGCGATGCCCCGTTTTACGACGCCGCAATATCGCGGGAAGCGATCGACGGCCTGATGAAGTTTGCCACCAGCTCCGGCCTGATCAAAGAGGCCGTGGCTTATGATGACGTCGTTGCCGCGCGGTTTAGTCAATTGTGGAAGGAATGAGATTGCAGCTTAGAGCTTTCCGGATGAGCCCGTCGAAGCTTTAGCGCAGACGGGCAAAATCCGGGGGAGCGCCGACCCTGACGGGCGAGCATGCGGTGTTCCGCTGACATTGACAGTCTCGGTCTACCTCTCCCCGCAGGGGAGAGGTCGGAATGTGCGCGCCTCGCGCGCACATTCCGGGTGAGGGGGCTACAAATCCCGAAGCCAATCGCCCGGACCCGAGATCGCGCAAGCTACGCGCGGTAACCCGACCTCGCGAGCTCTGCGCTGACGCCATCACGCCACAGCGGCGCGGCTCACGGAACGCGCCGCGACGGAGCCCCGGTCGAGCCGCAGTGTCAGGCAAAAGGCGGAACCGCCGCTGCGCAGGAACGAGCGCAGCGGCGTGATGATGACGCGATAGCCGCGCTCGGCCAGTTCGGCACGCAGTCGCGCCCCGGCGCCCGACATGATCAGCGCCTTGCCGATACACACGGCGTTGGCGGAGAGCCGGCAACCATCCTGCTCGCCGATTTCAATGCGGTCCTGTGGCTGCGCACGTGCGCGGATCTCGGCCAATCCCGCGCGCGTGAACGCGGTGGGCAGATAGAGCACCTCCCCGCCCGGCAGCGGGCAGAGCGCCGTATCGATGTGATAGAAGCGCGCATCGGCAAGCTCCAGCGCGACCACGTCCTGCCCAAACATGCCCGCGACGGCATCCCGCGCAGCGAGATCCGAACGCGGCCCGTAGCCCATCCAGAAAAGGCTGCGCGTCGCATCGAACACGCAATCGCCGGCGCCTTCCAGCACGAGGCCGGCGGGGAGCTTGCGCATGACGTCGATCCCGCCGCGCGCCTGCAAGGCGCGAAACGCCGCTTCGAAATGCGGCTCCTCGCCGCGGCGCTCCGCGTGCCGGAAGCGCGCGAGCAGGACCTTCCGATCGAGCACGACGGCTGCATTGGCCGTAAACACGAGATCGGGCCACCCTGCCGCCGGCGGCACAAGCTCGATGCGAGCGCCGGCTTCGAGCAGCTTGTCATGGAGTGCCTGCCATTCGCGCGCGGCCGCGACCTGGCCACGCCGGTCGCGCGCCCAGTTCTGCGGGTCCATCCAGGGATTGATGACGTAGCTGACCGCGAAATGCTCAGGCCGACACATCAGGAAAGTGGGCCGATTTTCCATGTCACGTCCTCATGTTTTCAGGCCGCCTTGCGGCGTCCATGCGACCCTTCCAATTCATCGAGCACTTCCGCGAAACGATCGAGCGCCCAGTCGAGATCGGCGCGCGCAATGACCAGGGGAGGCGCAAGCCGCACCACGACGTGATGCGTCTCCTTCGAGAGCACGCCCTTTTGCAGCAGCCGCTCGCAGACTTCACGCGCGCTCGCGATATGAGGATCGATCTCGGCACCCGCCCACAGCCCGCGCCCGCGCACATCCTTGAGCGCGGCATGCTTGAACGCGCTCAGACGCGCCAGCATGTGGGCTCCGAGAACGGCGCTCCTTTCCACGAGCTTCTCGTCGCGGATCACATTAAGCGCTTCGAGGCCGACCGCGGCGGCAAGCGCATTGCCGCCGAAGGTCGAGCCATGGGAGCCGGGCGTGAACACGTCCATCACCTCGCGCGTGGCAACGAAGGCGGAGACCGGCAGCACGCCGCCGCCAAGCGCCTTGCCCAGAATCAGTCCATCCGGGCGAATGCTCTCGTGCTCGTAGGCAAACCAGGCACCGGTGCGGCCGAGCCCCGACTGCACCTCATCGAGCATGAGCAGCACGCGGTTGACATCGCAGACGTTGCGCAGCCCGCGCAGCCAACCTGCCGGCGGCACGATGATCCCGGCCTCGCCCTGGATGGGCTCGACCAGCACGGCTGCCGTATCCGGCGTGATCGCGCGCTCGACCGCGGCAAGATCGCCGAAAGGCACCGAGCGGAATCCGGGCGTGAACGGGCCAAAGCCGTCGCGGTAGTCCTGCTCAGTCGAGAACGAGATCACGGTCGTGGTGCGGCCATGAAAGTTGCCGGCGGCGACAAGGATTTCGGCGCGGTCGCGCGCAATGCCCTTGACGCGATAGCCCCAGCGGCGCGCGGCCTTGATTGCGGTCTCGACCGCCTCCGCCCCGGTGTTCATGGGGAGCGCGGCTTCGAGGCCGGTAAGCTTGCAAAGCTCGGCCAGGAACGGGCCAAGGCGATCATTGAAAAAGGCGCGGGACGGCACGGCAAGCCGCTTCGCCTGCGTCTCGAGCGCGGCGAGAATGCGCGGATGGGCATGCCCGTGGCTTGCCGCGGAATACGCGCTCATCATGTCGACGTAACGCCGCCCGGCGGCGTCCCACAGGTAAGCGCCCTCCCCGCGCGCAAGCACGACCGGGAGAGGCTCGTAATTGCGGGCGCTGTATCGGCTCTCCAGCTCCATGGCTTTCATGACACGTCTCATCTGCTTAAAGTTGATTCGGCCCCTAGAATTTATGGCGCCGCTGCAACAGCGGCGGCGGAACTGACGCGCATCGGCGGCGGAAACGGCGGCAGAGGCGGCTCACAGCCGCGAAAATCGGAAGCGTTGGTGTGAGACTGCTTCGTAGCCCGGATTGAGCGCACCGGAGCGTTAGCGACGGCGGGCGAAATCCGGGGATAAGCGCTTTGCGCAACGCTCAATCCGGGCTACCGACCTCGGCATCGCAATAGCTATCAAGTGATACTAATCTCGATCCCTCGGAGCCACAGAACGACGATGCGAACGACCATCGCGCTTGACGACGAATTGCTGGCCAAGGCTCAGGCGTTTACCGGGCTGCGGGAGAAATCAGCGGTAGTGCGTGAGGCGCTCAAAGCCTTGATCGAGCGCGAAAGCGCGCGCCGACTTGCACGGTTGGGCGGTACCGAGCCCGGAGTCCAAATGCCCCGTAGGCGGCGTCCAAAGTCCGCGTGATCCTGGTCGACACCTCAGTCTGGGTAGACCATCTGTGTGGCACCGATCAGATTCTCACCGAGCCGCTCGATGTTATTATGGCTCTTGGGCATCCGTTGTAATTGGCGAGCTTGCGCTTGGACGCCTACGCCGTCGAGATGTCATTCTCGGTGATCTCCACCAGCAGCCGCAGGCGAGCGTTGCCACGCACATTGAGGCACTTCAATTCGTCGAGCGCGAAGAGCTTTACGGGACCGGCATCGGATACACTGACGCCCACCTGCTCGTCTCCGTCCGCTTTACGCCCGGCGCCGCTCTGTGGATGCGCGACAACCCCCTGCAAGCAGCAGCCGAAAAGTTGGGGTTGGCGTGGCGTGGCGCACATACTCGATAACACGGGATCCGGGCTACTTGGCCTAGAGGCCGGATACATGGCTGCACCCATATCGTTTCGCGAAAGGTCAGATCTTTTCTCTTGCACCGCGGGCGCCGTCCATACATGGCACGACTCGGAAGCGCTTGGCTGCGCAAACTGCTTCCGCTAACTGGGGTGAAGCGGACAGCAATGCTGCAGCGCGGTAATGCGTGCAATTGACCCTAACCGGACCAACGCAGTGTCAGGATGTTGCAACGCGATAATTGCGCCATGGGGGTTGCAAGCGTGGGATTGCCGCACCAGCCTGCTGTGGTTTGAGATCAACACCTGATTGCCGATCTCGAAGGACCTTCCTTCATCTCTCGTACAGTTGCGCGACGCCGTTTGGACCGGCGATACTCGTGACACAAGACCCTCCTCGGACATAAGCGGCGCAGAATAGCGCATTGCACTTTTGCCCTCTGCCCTGGCTTCAAGCCCTCTCAAGGTCGGCGCGGGCGTGGTACCGTTCGCTGCCCCTGGCATGGTCTTGAGCGTCGTGGGAGGGCTTTATGAAGGGGTGGGCAGTCGTCACGCCGATTACATTGGTCGCATGGCCGTTCGCCAGACCGGCCCGGCGACAGGCGGCGTGATTATGAAAACGGGCCGTAAAACGAAGAAAGTCGCGCGCCGCAAACACCCAGCGGCTGCCCGTCCTCGTGGTTCCTTGGCGGCCAATCTCCAGAAGCAACTTGACCAGCAGACCCGCAAGCTCGCCGAGGCGCGAAAGCACCTTGCTGAGGCGCTAGAACAGCAGACGGCGACCTCTGAGGTTCTGCAAGTCATCTCAAGCTCGCCCGGCGAACTGGAGCCTGTGTTCCAGGCCATGCTGGAGAAGGCACTCCGCATCTGCCAGGCCACCTTTGGAAATATCTACCGCTGGGACGGACACGAGGTCGAGCTTGTTGCGAGTCACAATGTCCCACCCGCGTTTGCCGAGCATCGCAGGCGTTCGCCATACCGACCAAGTAAGGACAATGCCTTTGGCCGCATGATAGCGGCCAAAACTTTGGTTCATGCCATCGATGCTGCTGCTGAGCGGGCTTATACCGAGCGACGCGAGCCGGGAGTTGTGGCGGCCGTCGAACTCGGGGGCGTACGGACTTACGTTGCCGTTCCACTGCTGAAAGACGGTGAATTGATCGGTGTGCTCACCGTCTACCGCCAGGAAGTGCGCCCCTTCACTGACAAGCAGATGGAGTTGCTGTCGAACTTCGCCGCACAGGCGGTGATCGCTATCGAGAACACGCGTCTCCTCAACGACCTGCGCCAGCGCACCGACGATCTCTCTGAGTTGCTCCAGCAACAAACCGCTACCGCCGAAGTGCTCAAGGTCATCAGTCGCTCGACCTTCGATCTGCACGGCGTGCTCGATACCCTTCTCAAGTCGGCGGCTAGCCTTTGCCAAGCCGACCACTCGTTTATCTTCTTACGCGAGGGTGACGGTTATCAATGCGTTTCGGGCAGCGGCGACATACCCGAGTGGATCAACTACCTGAAAGAGCAGATTATTGTTCCCGGCCGCGGCACCGTTGCGGCACGCGCCGTGCTGGAAGGGCGTACCGTCCATATTCCCGATGTTCTTGCCGATCCGGAATACACGTTCCGTGAGGCTCAAAAGCGAGGAGGGTATCGGTCGGCGCTTGGCGTTCCGTTATTACGCGAAGGAACACCGATTGGCGTGATGGTGCTGACGCGCCCGACTGTTCGACCATTCGACGCCAATCACATCGCGCTGGTCGTGACGTTTGCGGACCAAGCCGTTATAGCCATCGAGAACACGCGCCTGCTGAATGAACTGCGCGAATCGCTGCAGCAGCAGACCGCGACCGCCGACGTGCTCAAGGTTATCAGTCGGTCAACGTTCGATCTGCAGACGGTGCTCAACGCGCTGGTTGAGTTCGCGGCCCGGCTATGCGAAGCCGATATGGCTGTCTTGGCGCGACCAAAAGGCAAAAATTATCATTTCGAGGCGACATTTGGATTCTCGGCCGAATACAAGGAGTTCGTAGCGTCTCACCCGGCCACGATCGACAGGGGAACGGCGACCGGTCGAACCCTGGTCGAGGGTACAATCACGCACATTCCAAATGTCCTAACCGACACGGAATATACCTATACCGAGGGCCAGAAGATCGGGGGTTATCACACGCTTCTTGCAGTTCCGCTGCTCCGAGAAGGAACGCCTATCGGCGTTCTCAGCCTGCAGCGCAAGACGATGCGGCCGTTTACCGAGAAGCAGATCGAGCTAGTTACGACGTTCGCTGACCAAGCGGTAATCGCGATAGAAAACGTCCGGCTATTCGATGAGGTACAGAAACGTACGGCCGAACTGCAGGAGTCTCTTGAATATCAGTCGGCAACGAGCGAAGTTCTTAATGTTATTAGCCGGTCGCCAACCAATGCTCAGCCGGTTTTCGATGCGATTGTGGAAAGTGCTGCTCGTCTTTGCGAGGCAGCATTCAGCGTCGTCTGGCAGTACGACGGTGATCTCCTCTACTATGTAGCAAGTCACAATTTCACACGAACAGTCCTGGATCGCATCTTAACGAGCTATCCTAAGCGGCCCGACCGCTCGTTAGCAGCCGGACGAGCGATATTGGATGGTAGAACTGCGCATGTGCCTGATATGCTCGCGGATTCCTCTTACGCCCATGACTTGGCACTGGCAGGAAATTGGCGGGCCTCGGTGGCAGTTCCTATGTTGCGTCACGGAAAGCCAATCGGCGCCATATCTGTTGGCAAAGCAGAAGCCGAGCCGTTTTCAGAGCGGCAGATGCAATTGTTGATCACCTTTGCGGACCAAGCGGTCATAGCCATCGAGAATGTGGGGCTGTTCGACGAAATCCAGAACAAGAGCCGGCAGCTTGCGGAGGCGAGTCAGCACAAATCTCAGTTCCTCGCCAATATGAGCCATGAGCTACGGACACCACTGAACGCTATAATCGGCGTCAGCGAGATGCTGCGGGAGGATGCCGAGGCGCTCAAGCAGGACACCGAGCCGCTCGACCGCGTGCTCGGTGCGGGCCGGCATCTCCTTGCGTTGATCAATGACATTCTCGACCTGTCCAAGATCGAAGCCGGGCGGATGGACCTTGCCCTCTCGTCATTCGCGCTTACCCCGCTGATCAACGATGTCATCAAGACCATTGAACCGCTGGCGGCAAAGGACTCCAACCAGGTTGCGGTCCACTGCGAGGCTGCAATCGGAGTCATGCAGGCCGATCAGATGCGGCTGCGCCAGGCGCTATTAAATCTCTTGAGCAATGCCAACAAGTTCACCGACCACGGCACCATCACCATCGACGCGCGGCAAGGACAGGAGAACGGCCGTGACTGGATCACGCTGGCGGTGGCCGACACCGGCATCGGAATGACGCCCGAGCAGATGGGCAAGCTGTTCCAGGAGTTCTCCCAAGCGTCGTCCACTACGGCAAGCAAATACGGCGGCACCGGGCTTGGCCTCGCGATCAGTAAACGCTTCTGTCAGATGATGGGCGGCGACATCACGGTTGAGAGCGAGCCTGGTCGCGGGTCCACCTTCACGATCCGGTTGCCGAGAATTGTTGAACCCCCAAAGGGCACCGCATAGGAAGGCTGTTTTGCTGCACCGCATTAGTCCGCTGCTGGCACGACTCGGAAGCGCTTGGCTGCGCGAATTGATTCCGCTAACTGGGGTGAAGCGGACAGCGATGCTGCAGTGCGGTAATGCGTGCCATTGACCTGTTGCGGTCATCGGCGTCTCCGGATTGCTGCCAAGCAAAACAGACCATTGCCGCCCATATCGCTGGGCGCAAATTCCTGATTTGATGGCCTGAGTTGAGCACCGCCATTTGGCGTGGTCCCGACGTTTCAGGGAAAAACAATGCGACGGCGCGATTTCATTACCGGAATGGCTTGTACAACAGCCACCTGGCCGGGCGCCGCGCGCGCCCAGCAGAGCGGCGGGATGCGGCGCATCGGTGTGCTACTGCCCGCAGCCGGAGACGATCGGGATTATCAAGCTTGGATCGGGGCGTTCCTGCAAGGGCATTCGACCCTGAGCCTATCTTACCATCCGCTGCAACACTGCCAATTGCCTATCCCATGCTGCAGCTCAACGATAAGGCAGCTGTCGGAGGGGGTAACCGGTTGGTCAGCCGATTTAGGCGGCACTCCCGCCCCCAGTCCAAGACCCCATACCGCCTTGCCCCGATGTGCTATGTTTTGAGCAGGATGGAGTGACCCTGAAGGCTTTGGGGGGATGGAGAACGGGATGAATCGGCGCGAGTTCATGACCCAACTCCGACATTGGCTATGCACTGCGGAAATGGTTTTGATGCCCGGCTTGAGCCCTATCAACGTCCTCGTTTGAGCCGATACAATGCTGGCCGCTGACCTTGGGTGCGGAAATGCGGCAACGTGAGTTCATGTCCCTTGGCACGATGAGTGCCATTTCGCCCCGTTTACGACTGCTCTCGATCGCACACAGGAACTCAGCAACACTCGCAGCGAGTTCTTCCCTCCCATGACACTCCCATGACCTGCCGTGCTTGACAATTCCTCGAAATACCCCCAAATAATGCACAATTGGTTCATAAATACTCGTGTAGTCGGTAGGTACCGCCACGACGAGTGAATTGATCAATCCCAGAAATCGTGAGCGCTTTCTCACGGAAATTTCTCACTACGAATAGTGCAGGTCGCACACGAGCGAGAGCGGCGTAAATTCCGTTCGCTCTGATTTCCCTTCCTGCCGCACGGGGCATATTTCACCTACCATTACCAAGGAGTGAGCCATGCAGAATGGCCAAAAAACGATGATGAGAACGCACCGCCCCAAATCGGCGAGGCCATTCGCTAACCGCTCGAAGCAGTGGACATCGAATGTCGCCCGCCCCGAGCCGAGGGGCTCTGGAAACGCGCAACGAAACTATGAGCGGTATCTCGCGCTAGCCCAAGCCCAAGCCCAGTCCGGCGATATAGTCGGGGCAGAAAACTACTACCAGCACGCCGAGCATTATTTCAGGTCGATGTCCTCCGACCGAGAAACGACATGAGGCCTCCAAATAGCCGCCGATGAGGTGATCGAATAAAGCGCGGCATCGCCGTTTGGACCGGCGATACTCGTGACACAAGACCCTTGGGACGGACATGCGGCGACGTGAATTTCTCGGTGTTGTTTGGGCGGCTTGACGAAGCTTGTATTTTGACCGGATCTTTCGATCGAGCCCGCCGCGCAATTCCAGCTGTGGCCGGGGCTCAGGAGTTTTGGCATGACCGTGAAGACCATTCTTGCCGCCAAGGGAGGCGAGGTTGTGAGCATCGAACCGACCGCCGATCTTGTCGCCGCAGCAAAGCTGCTCACCACGCGTCGCGTCGGCGTGCTGGTGGTCATCGACGCTGGTGGCCGCCTCGTCGGTATTCTATCGGAGCGCGACATCATGCGCGCGCTGGCGGAAAGCGCGGGCGCTGCGCTGGAGTTGTCGGTCGCGCAGGTGATGACGCGCAACGTCTTTACCTGCGACGTGAACGATTCGATCAGCAGCGTTTTGAAACGCATGACGACCGAAAAATTCCGCCATATGCCGGTGCTCGACAATCACCTTCTCGTCGGCTTGGTATCGATCGGCGACATAGGCAAGCGGCACATGGAGACATTACTCGACCATGTCCGTCAATTCGATGAATATATCGGCCACATTAGCCTGATGAAACTCTAGTCTGCCTCGCTGAAGCGCAGACCCTTTATGCGTGCAAGCCCGAGCAGTGGTCGTTTGGGGTCAACTTTATGCCCGCTATCGGAGGTGCTGCGGACCTACTGTGACTCGATCGCGCTGAGGATAATCCGCACTTTTGACCATGAGCTGACTTAGCCCGGATAGAAATTTCGCACTGCGGCGAGGCCCTGACTTGATGCGCGGCAATCCGTTATGCTGTTGGCCTGGCTACGGCTAGGGGCAGCGGATGCAATTTGGTGAATTGAAACGGCGCGAGTTCATCACGCTACTCGGCGGTGCGGCAGCCGCGTGGCCGGTCACGACACGCGCGCAGCAACCAGCGATGCCGGTAGTCGGCTTCATGCACATCCTATCGCCTGAGAATGTTCCACATTTTGTGCCCGCCTTCCGACAGGGTCTCAAGGAACAGGGCTTCGTCGAAGGCCAGAACTTGGTGGTCGAATATCGGTGGGCGCGCGGACAATACGATCGATTGCCGGAGTTGGCAGCCGATCTAGTTCATCGGCAGGTCGCGGTGATCGCCGCGATGGGTGGCCAACCTTCACCCCAGGTGGCAAAGGCGGCTACTCAAACAATTCCTATCGTGTTCGCCACGAACGGCGACCCTATCAGTGAGGGCTTGGCAGCAAGCCTCAATCGCCCGGGCGGCAATGCCACTGGCGTCACCATATTCGGTCCGGCCGCGGTCGCTAAGCGGTTGCAGTTGCTGCATGATCTTGTGCCCCGTGCTGTCACCATCGCTTATCTCATGAATCCTAACAATCCGAATGCGGACTTCGAAATGAGCGTGGCGCAGGAGACCGCCCGTTCTCTTGGAATGGACATGCATGTCTTCCGCGCCAGTAATGAAAGTGAGCTTGACACCGCATTTGCAACTATGTCGCAACAGCAAGTAGGCGCACTTGTCGGCGCCTCCGACACTTTTTTGTTTGGCCAGCGCGACCAGATTGTCTCACTGGCAGCACATCATCGGATACCGGCCATCTATTACCTACGCGAATTCGCTCAGGCTGGTGGCCTGATGGCTTACGGCAACAGCATTCCGGACGCATATCGCGTGGCCGGTGTCTACGTCGGGCGTATTCTCAAGGGCGAGAAGCCCGGCGACCTGCCGGTGGTGCAGTCCACAAAATTCGAGTTCATCATCAACCTGCAAACGGCCAAGGTGCTGGGCATCGAGGTACCCAACTCCATGCAATTGCTCGCCGACGAGGTGATCGAATAAGGGCTGCCTTGCTGCGATTGCTCACAGCCGCTCTTGGTACATAGCCGCTGAGACCTCCTGAAAGAGGATGTCTGCAGCTGGCGACAGCTGACTTGCCGAGCATCAATGTAAAAGCCGCTGGGCATGTGGTGGCTTCCAATCTGCGGGAATGTATTCGGCAGGGAACCGGCGTCGAGGGCCGCATCTTGTTTGCTCAATCCACCTTGAAGACTCGGTTCGACCCGCAAATGTTTTGGCTTTCAGGCCGACTGCCGCAACAAAAAACCACCCCAAAGAATTTGCCAATTTGCCCAAAGAATTTGCTTGACTTTTCGAAACGCTTTTGGTAGAGAAATCGGCATACTCCAGAGGTGAAACCCGGACGCTCAGCGTGCCGGGTTTTTTGATGCGGGCACTCAGCAACACGAGCTCCGGCCGCATCGCAGCCGCAATCCGCATCCGCCGTTCGGTGCAAAGCAAGGAGCGCCTCCACGGGGCGCGATTACCAAACAAAGCCAACGGACGAAAAGCCTTATCAACGAAGGAGTTATCTGTGAGGGCTGCTTCACACAGCGCTTTCCGGAGCCGATGGTTGCAGTCCGCATGGCAACTCGCGCAAATCGCGACACGATTACAAGCAGCGCTTCATGACGATTACCTCGCAGCCTCCAAGTACTCAAAGGAAGCCATGCAATTTTGCCGATCCAAACAGCAGCCGGCGGGTTTGCTATCTCAGCCCGGCTTCTCTGCTATCTCTCTGTTATTGCCCGCAATCGCCCTGTTCCCGCTTCTGTTATTTTTTTCGCAAGCCGGCATTTTACGGGCGCTTCTTGCGCGCCCCATTGTATTTTTCCTGTTATTTACAATGAATACAGGCGCGGAGCGGTGAAAAGGAGCCGTTTCAGCGCTGCATTTGAGTCATAGCTCACGTGTAGGTTGGGTCGAGTTCTTCATGAGACCCAACATTGAGCAGCGCGGGAAGGGCGTTGGGTCTACTCGGCAACCTGGAGGCAGCGCTGAGCGAACAGCCGCGCCCGGACGGCAGGCCGGTGCTGAGCCTCGGGGTCAACTGCGACAACTATTCGCTATCAGTTTCTCCTCAAATTCCGCTCTGTCTTGCAGGAGAATCTCCGCCGTGTGCTCGCCCAGCAGCGGCTCGCGCAGCGTCGGTGCCGCCATTTCCTGGCGAAAACGGATCGCCGGCGCGATGTGGCGCCGGCCAGATTCGTCGGTCAGCAGCATCGCCCGCGCTCTCAGATTGGGATCGTCGAGCGCTTCCGGCAGGGTGTGCACTGGCGCGAAGGCGATATCCAGCCGCGCCAGGAAGGTCATCCAAGCAGACAGGCTGCGTTGCAGGAAGGTTGCGTTCAGAAGATCGATCACTGGCTGCTGATGCGGACCAGGGCCGCGCAGGCAGAGCGGCTCGAGATCGAGCCGGCCGAGCGCTCCCAGGAGCGTGTGGATAAACTTTGGCTCCTGACCCGCGAGCACAAGCTGGCGGCCGTCGCCCGTATCGTAGATGCGGTAGAAGGCTGAGCCGCCGGTGGCGCGCTGATGCTTGACGATCGGCTGGCGGCCCTCGACCAGCGCCGGCCCAACGACGTTGACGCAGGCAGCGAGCAAGCAGTCATGCATCGCGATGTCGAGGTAGTCGCCGCGCCCGGTCTTTGCGCGCCGCAACAGCGCCATCAGCACGCCGGAGAGTCCCTGCAAGGCACTGAGATGATCGGCGATCGGAATGCCGGGAATGGCAGGCCGGTTGTCGTCGCCCAAGGTCAGGCTGAGCACGCCGGTGACGGCTTCGAGCGCGAGATCATGCGCTGGGCGCGTCGCGTAGGTGCCGTTCTGACCGAACGCGCTGATCGAGCAGTAGACGATTGCGGGATTGCGCGCGCTGACGACGTCGTAGCTGACGCCCAGGCGCGCCGCGACGCCGGGACGAAACGACTCCACCACCACGTCCGCGCTGTCGCACAGTCGCAGTAGCGTCTCGCGACCCGCGGCGGTCTTCAAGTCGATTACCACGCTCTTTTTGCCGCGGTTCAAATTGCGGAAGAACACACTGGTTGGTCCGTCGCTCGGTCCGATGTCGCGGCCGGGATCGCCGTTGGGCGGTTCAACCTTGATCACCTCGGCGCCGTGATCCGCGAGCGTCATGGTGAGGAACGGCCCCGGCAGGAACCAGGACAAATCGATGACCTTGAAGCCGCCGAGCTTCATGCCGTCGCCGGCTCCTCTGGCTGGAGAAGCGCGTTGTCGGCGCCGAGCGGCGCGCAGGCGCGCTGCGGTAGCCGCACGCCATCGATCTTCAGAGGATTGGCCAGCACCAAGAGCTCGGATCGAGCCGGATGCGTAACGCTCTGCACCATGCCGATGCGCCTGGTGAACGGTGCATCGAGCGCCGCTGCAACGTCGTACACCGGGGCGACAGGAACCTTGCCGGTGAGCAAGGCGAGCCAGTGCTCGGTCGGGTGCCTGCGCAGCTCCTGATCCAGCAGCGCGATGAGCGCTTCGCGGTTCTCCCGACGCCGGTCGGCGGTAGCGAAACGCCGGTCCTCAGGCAGATCGGGGCGGGCGACGACATCGCAAAAGATGCGCCAGAACTTCTCGGTCATGCACATAATGAAGATCCAGCCATCCGCGGTGGGAAAGGTCTGGACCGGCACTTGCGAAAGATGCGCGCTGCGCGAGAGGCGCTCCGGCTTGTCACCGGCGTTCAGGTACCACACCCCGGCGTAGGTGAGCTGATGGAGGGCGACATCGAACAGGCAGGTGTCGACGTCACAGCCGCGTCCGGTGCGGCGCGCCTGCATCACGCAGCTCAAGAGGCCGACCATGCCGGTCAATCCGGTTAATGTATCGACCATCGAAGCGCCAACCCGTGCCGGCGGCCCGTCAGGCTCGCCGGTCAGGCTCATCAGCCCGGCCTCGGCCTGCATCAGGTAGTCGTAACCCGGCCAGTCGGCCCGCTCGTTGTCGCGGCCGTAGGCCGATATGTGCAGGCACACCACGGCCGGGTTGATGCGGCCGAGCGTGGCGTAGTCGAGGCCGATCTGCGCCGGCAGGCTGCCGCGAAGATTGTTGACCACGGCCTCGGCGTCGCGCACCAGCGTTGCGAGCTGCCGTTTTCCCTCGGCCGATTTGACATCGAGGGTGACGCTGCGCTTGCTGAGATTCCACGCCTGGAAGTACTGGCAGTCGTTCGGGCCGAGCCCGCGCCCGCCGACATGACGGGACGGGTCGCCACCGGTCGCGGCATGCTCGATCTTGAGGACGTCCGCGCCCAGCGCGGCGAGCATCATGGTGCCGTAGGGTGCGGCGCCGTACTGCTCGATGGCAATCACCCGCATGCCCGCGAGCGGCTTCATCACGGGGCGCTCCGCTTCAGCCACTGCCTGGCAATGATCAGGCGCTGCATCTCATTGGTGCCCTCGCCGATGCAGGTCAGCGGCGCGTCGCGATACAACCGCTCGATGTCGTACTCCTGGGAATAGCCGTAGGCGCCGTGAATGCGCAAAGACTCCGTGCTGTTCTCAAGCGCCGCCTCCGAGGCGAAATATTTGGCCATGCCTGCCTCCATGTCGCAGCGCATGCCGCGGTCGAAAGCAGCGGCGGCATCGAGGGTGAGCAATCGTGCCGCGCGCGCGCGCGTCACCATATCGCCGAGCTTCAATGCAATCGCCTGGTGCTCGGCGATCGGCTTGCCGAACGTGCGCCGGATCTGCGCGTACTCGGTCGCGAGCCGCAGCGCCCCTTCGGCGATGCCGACGCCCCGCGCGGCGACGTTGATGCGTCCGAGCTCGAGCCCGCCGGTCGCCTGGTAAAAGCCCTGGCCCTCGACTTCCCCAATAAGGTGTTTGGCGGAGATGCGATAATCCTCGAAGATCAACTCGGCGGAATCAATCGCCTTGTAGCCGAGCTTCTCGAGCTTGCGGCCCACCCGGAGGCCGGCCTGCTTCGGAGCGATGAACAGGCTCATGCCCTTGTGGCGCGGCTCAGCCTTCGGATCGGTCTTCACCAGCAGCGCAAAGCAGGAGCCTTCGATGCCGTTGGAGATCCAGGTCTTGGTGCCGTTGATGACGTAGTGGTCTCCCTCGCGCCGGGCGGTCATCCGAATGCCCTGCAGGTCGGTGCCGGCGTCGGGCTCGGTCAGCGCAAGCCCGCCGCGAATTTCCCCGCTCGCGAGAGGAGGGAGCCAGCGCCGCTTCTGTACCTCAGTGCCAAACTTTTCGATGGCAAGCGCCAGCATCAGATGGGAGTTGAAGATCCCGGTGATCGCCATCCAGACCGCGGAGATGCGCATGACGATCTCCGCATAGGTGGTAGCGGGCAGGCCAAGGCCGCCGTACTCAGCGCCGATGGTGGCACCGAACAAGCCGAGCTCCTGCATCTGCCTGACGATCTTGACGGGCCAGCGGTCGGCGTGATCATGCTCCTTCACGACCGGCTTGACCTCGCGCTCAAGCCAGCGGTCGATGGCAGCGATGAGCTGAACCTGATCGCCCTCCTCGAGATTCGGCCGGCTCTCGATGACGTTCATCGCGGTGAGTTATGCCGCCATCAGGCTATGACGGGTTCATCATCCCAGACCTTGTCAGGCATCGGCAGGCCCGCAAAGGTTTCCCTGGTCGGTGGTCGATCCGGTTCAATGCCCAGCATGCCGAGCACCATCACAAGCTGGCGCACGTGCTGACCCGAATGCCACGTTGTCCGCTCCAGATAATCCTGCAGGGTCACGTCGCCGTAGTAGACGTGGGCCTTGCGCGAAAAATCAGTGGTCTGTTCAGCTCCGCTCCACCAGGCCCGGAATCGCCGCAGTACATCTTGTCCGTAGGTCAGGATCTTGGCCTTTGTATTCATCTCCGGCGGCGGCACTCGGCTGTAGGCGCCTTCCTTCAGGGGGAGACCTTGCACCTCGTGCTCAAGAAAGGCGTCGGCGATATTGAAGATGTGATAGGCGAGCTGCGCGTAGCTGCGCGGCCGGCGCGGCAGCATACGGCCGAGCTTGTCGTCGGGGATTTGCGCGAAGAGCCGCTGCGCTGTCGTTTGGATCTCGATAAGCCGCGCGGCAAGTTCGGGCACGGGCAGCACCTTGGCGCCGCCCCACGCAATGCCGGCGACACGGGCCACGTCGCGCAGCACCTGCCCATTCGCCCAATCGTTGCCGCGTCGAATGATCGGCACGGAGCGGATGCCCAGCGTTTCCAGCTCTGCCAGGGCCTGCTTGTCCTCGAGTACGTTGACGGAGTCGAACGGAACGCCGTGCCTGGTCAGGAACTCCTTCATCCGCAGACAACTGGTGCAGCCGGGCTGCCAGTATGCCTTGATGATGGAGGCTTGCGGGGATGACTGTGCCATGGGCATGCTCCTTTAACGCCGGCGCAGGATACTCTCGCGCTCCGCGGGTGCAAGGATGTGATCGGAAGAACGCTGATTCAGCGATCGCGCAGCTTGGGATCGAGGGCATCGCGCAGCGCATCGCCGAACAGGCTGAAGCCGAACACGGTGAGCGCGATCGCAAGACCCGGGAAGATGGCGATCCATGGCGCCGTCGAGGCGTATTCCTCGGCGCCTCCCTGCAACATCAGGCCCCACGCCGCGGTCGGCTCCTGCACGCCCAGGCCGAGATAGGAGAGCGACGCCTCTGACAGAATCGCCTGTCCCACGAATGCGGTCAGCATGATGAGGAACGACGCCATCACGTTCGGCACCATGTGGAAAAGGATGATGCGCGCGTGACCGAAGCCGCAGGCGCGCGCCGCATCGATATAGGGCAGCTCCCGGATCGCAAGCGCGCTCGAGCGCACGACCCGCGCGCATCGCGGGATGAGCGGAATGGTGATTGCCACAATCACGTTGTAAATGCCGCCGCCGAAGATGGCGATGACGGCGAGCGCCATGATGATCAGCGGGAAGGCCATCACCACGTCGAAGACGCGCTGCAGAAAAAGATCGAGACGGCCGCCGAAATACGCGCTTGCCACGCCCAGCACCAAGCCGGCGATCCCCCCGACGATCGCGCAGGAGAAACCCACGATCAGAGCAGTGCGCGCACCGAACACGATGCGGGAAAACAGGTCGCGGCCGAACTGGTCGGTGCCCATGAGGTGCGCCCAGCTCGGCGCCTCCGTCATGGCGGCAAAATCATTCGAGGTCGGACTATAGGGCGCAATCCACTCGGCGCAGAGGCCAGCTACTGCCATCACCAGCACCATCACGAGGCCGATCGTGCCAAGCGGCTGACGGCGGCAGAACGCGATGATGTCGGAACGCCGCGAACGTGGCTCCACCGCCGCGTGATCGACAACAGCGGCGGGAACATAGGATGGCGCGAGGTCGACCACGTCAGCCCAAGCGGATGCGCGGATCGAGCCAGGCATAGAGCAGGTCGACCGCGAGGTTGGCGAACACAAAAATTGTGACCGTGAGCATGACCAGGGCCTGGGTCAACGTATAGTCCTGATTCTGGACGGCCAGCACGAACAGGCGGCCAATGCCGTTGAGGTTGAACACCTGCTCGGTCACCACGAGCCCTCCGATCAGGAAGGCAAACTCAATTCCGATCAAGGTGATGACCGGCAGCAGCGCGTTCTTCAGGGCATGCCGATTGATGATGAGCCGTTCGATCAGGCCCTTGGCGCGCGCGGTCCGGATATAGTCCTCGCGCAACACTTCGAGCATCGCCGAGCGCGTCATCCGCATAGTAACGGCGGCGTAGCGGTAGCCGACGGTGAGCGCTGGCAGGACCGCCATTGACAGGTTGCGCAGCGGATCCTGCCAGAACGGCACATAGTCGATCGGGGGCATCCAGGGCGCGCCGAACAGCGCATGTGATACGTCGAGAACGACCAGGATGGCGACGATCCCGAGCCAGAACGACGGCGTTGCGATGCCCGCAATGGCGGCGATGCGCACCACATGGTCGATCCAGCTGTTCTGCTTGAGCGCCGAGATGGTGCCGAGCGGGATCGCGATGAGGATGGCGACCACGGTCGCCATCACGGCGATCTCGAGCGAGATCGGCAGGCGCGCTGCGATCTCTTCGGCGACGGGCTTGCCCGACCACATGGAGATCCCGAAGTCGAGGCGAAAGAAGCCCCAGACAAAGTCCAGGAACTGGATAATCAGCGGATGATCGAGCCCGAGTTCGGCGTGACAGACCGCGACGGCGCGCGGATCGACGCTGCCGCCGCCTGAGCCGAGACGGACAACGCAGATATCGCCCGGGATGAGACGCATCAGCACAAACACAAGCGCCGCCGCCCCGACGAGCGTCGGGATCACGAGCAGCACCCGGCTTACGATATAGCGGTACATCCGATGCGTCCGATCGTAATCATGCCCCGGCGCCCGCGAGCGTCAGCCGACGCGCGCCGGGCCTACTTGTCGAGCCACACGTTGGCCAAGTCCTGATTGACGTAGTGGCTCGGGCTGATCTTCCAGCCCTTCACATACGACCGGTACGGAATAACACGATACCACCACGGCGTCATGAGCATGTGCACCTGGGTATCGAGCACGTATGTCTCGAACTCGCAAATCATGGCGCGTTGCTTGGTAGAATCGGTCTCGTGCAGGACTGCCTGATAAAGCTCGATCTCCTTCTGATCGTCGTAGCCGCCATAGTTTTCGGCGTAGACCGAGTGCGGCAGGAACTTGCCGATGTCCATGAGTGGATTCACCACGCCCTGACAGTTGAAGTCCACGGTTACATCGAAGGTGCCGTGACGCAGCGCGTCGAAGAACGGGCCGGTCGGCAGCACGCGCTGCGTGACTTGCAGGCCGATCTTGCTCCACTCGTCGATCAGCCAGGTTCCGACATACTTGTAGGGTTGATCGACGTTGCGGTTCATCAGCTCGAACTTGAGCCCCTCGGCGCCCGCCTCCTTGAGCAGGCGCCTGGCCTCTTCGCGCGATTTCCCGATGTCCGGCCAGAACCCGGCCAGCTTCTCGAGCTCCTCCTTGGAGGCCGCGAGCGGCGATCCCGGGAAAACGATGCCGCCGACGGTATGCACGGTTGCGATCTTGGCGAGCGCGGGCGCGCTGTGCCAGCTGTCGATTGCCAGCGCGAGCGCCCGGCGGACCCGAATATCGTCGAACGGCTTCTTCTTGTGGTTTGGAGTCACCAGGTTGCCGCAGTTCCAGTCGCTTGACTGGACCGTAATCTTGTCGCCGAGCTCGCGCACGAGCTCGTCACGCGCCGAAGGCGGCATGCCGCGAAACTCGATGGCGGCGCGATCGGCGCGGATCGCATCGACCCGCACGGCCTGCTTGGCCGCGAAGATGCCGATGAACCCGTCGAGATAGGGTTGTCCCTGATGATAATAGTCGGGGTTGCGCACACCCTTGATTGACTGGCCGATCTCGTAGCTTGCGAACTTGAACGGGCCGGAGCCCATGATGTTCTTCTCGAACCAGTGTGGATCCTTGTCGAGGATCTCTTTCTTGTAGATCCAGGCATAAGGGTCGGCGAGCGAGGGCAGGAATGCGTTGGTCGCGGACTTCAACCGGAACACGACGGTCGTGGCGTCCGGCGCCTCGACTTTGTCGACCATGATGAAGTAGCTCTCGCGCGCGCTCGACACGCCGTCGCGGGGATGGACGATCTCCTGCCAGCTCGCCGCAACGTCAGCGGCGGTAAGCGGCGAGCCATCATGGAACTTGACGCCTTGTCGGATCTTAAACGTATAGGTCTTCCCATCGTCGGACGGCTGCGGCATTTCGGTGCAGAGATCGCAGACGAACTCGGTCGTCGACGATGGATTGTCCGGATTGACCCGGATCAGCACGCTGTAGAACGGCGCAACTGCATGCACGGTCGCATAAGTCGTCTCGCGGTGGCCGTCGAAGCTCGGCGGAGCGTCGGCCGGAATCATGAAGGTGAGGGTCCCGCCGCGTTTCGGAGTCTCGGCGGCGGCCGGAGCAGTCATGGTCGCAATGCAAAGAGCCGCGCTGAGGCCGGCTGCCGCCAATCCTGGTTTCCTGATCATTGGCTCGCTCCTTTGGTGTTGGGTTTGATCGATAGTGCCGTTCTCCGGGCTGTTTTCCGGCAGAGCCCCTGGCTAATCGTCGAGTGATGAAGCATAATGCACCTCGCTGCACGCCACCCAATGGCCTGCTTGCACCTCCCGCAGCTGCGGACGATTCCGGCTGCAGCTCTCCACCGCCATTGGGCAACGCGGATGAAACACGCACCCCGAGGGCGGATTGATCGAGCTTGGCACCTCTCCTTTCACAGGCCGGAACTTGCGGCCTGCCTCCACGGTCGGATCCGGCACCGGTACGGCGTCGAGCAGTACCCGCGTATAGGGATGCAGCGGGTTGTCGAACAACTCGTCGCAATCCGCCAGCTCGACAATGCGGCCGAGATACATCACGGCGACACGCTGGCAGAGATGGCGCACCACCGAGAGGTCGTGGGCGATGAAGAGGTAGGTGAGCTTGAAGCGCTCACGCAGATCCTCGAGCAGATTGACGATCTGCGCCTGGATCGACACGTCGAGGGCGGACACCGCCTCGTCGCAGATGATGAATTCTGGGTTGAGCGCGAGCGCGCGTGCGATGCCGACGCGCTGGCGCTGGCCGCCCGACATTTCGTGTGGATAGCGATCGGCAAAATTCGGATTTAAGCCGCAGATCGCGAGCAGCTCGCACACCCGCGCCGCCCGGCGGGTAGCATCAGGCTCAATGGCGTGTACCTTCATCGGCTCAGCGATGATGCTGCCGACCTTCATGCGCGGATTGAGCGAGCTGTATGGATCCTGGAATATGACCTGGATGCGGCTGCGCAGCGCCAGGAGCTGTTTGTGCGTAAGCCTGGTGAGGTCGAGACCGTCATAGACGATCTCGCCGGCCGTCGGCCGCTCGAGCAGCAGGATGCAACGGCCGGTGGTCGTCTTGCCGCAACCGCTCTCCCCGACCAACCCAAGCGTCTCGCCTCGGCGAAGCGTGAAGTCGACGCCGTCAACCGCCTTCACCTCGCCGACCAGGCGGCGCGCAAGAATGCCCTCGGTGACCGGAAAGACTTTGCGCAAGCCCCTCACTTCAAGGAGCTTCCTGTCGGGCGCATGCGTCGTCATGCCGCCGCTCCGGACACCGTGCTGATCTCGTTAGCGCGAAGGCAGGCGGAAAGCTGGCCTGCGGGCCCGACCGGCTGGAGCGACGGCCGCACCGTGGCGCAGGCGTCTACCGCGAAGCGGCAGCGCGGGCGGAACGCGCAGCCTTGGTCGAGGCGCGTAAGGTCAGGCGGCTGGCCCTCCACGGGGTCGAGGCGCGCCTGTCGCGGACGATCGAGCCGCGGCACCGAGCGCAGCAACGCAATTGTGTAGGGATGGCGCGGGTGGTGGTAGATTGCTGCCGCCGGGCCGCTCTCCACGATGCGGCCGGCATACATGACGTTGACCCGCTTGGCATAGCGCGCCACCACGCCGAGATTGTGCGTGATGATGATGAGCGCCACGTTGAGACGTCGCGTCAGCCCATTCAACAGCTCCAGTATCTGCGCCTGGATGGTCACGTCGAGGGCGGTCGTCGGCTCGTCCGCAATGATGAGTTTGGGATCGCAGGCTATCGCAATCGCGATCATGACGCGCTGGCGCATGCCGCCGGACAGCTGGTGTGGATACTGTTTCAGGCGGCGGGCAGGATCGGCGATTCCGACCAGGCCGAGGAGCTCGATGGCGCGCTTGTGCGCAGCCGCACGGTCGGACTGGCGGTGCTGCTCAAGCGTCTCAGTGATCTGGCGCCCGATCGTGAGAACCGGATTCAACGACGTCATCGGCTCCTGGAACACCATGCCAATATCGCCGCCCCGAACTTCGCGTAGTTGCGCATCCGAGAGCCGCATGAGGTCGCGGCCGAGGAAGAGAACCTCGCCGCGCGTGATTCGCCCCGGCGGAATCCGGAATCAGGCGTAGAATCGATAGCGCGCTGACGGACTTGCCCGACCCGCTCTCCCCGACGATGGCGATTGTCTCGCCCTGCTCGACGGCATACGAAACCCCATCGACGGCGCGCACGACGCCGGCGCCAGTCCGGAATTCGGTGTGCAGGTCCTTGACCTGTAGGAGCGGCGCCAAGACCCTTCCTGACGTTCCTCTGGAAAGCTATTCTTTTTCATCAGTCTTAAAGTTATCGCATTGGTATTGGCCGCTGGAAAAGCTGTCAACGGTGGCAGCATGCGGCTTGCGGTCCTACCGCCAGAACGGTCCGGGGCGATCACTCTATCGGCGAGCAATGGTTAACGAAGCCCGCGTCAGCGGGCTTGTCGGCCGGTTGCTTACCGCTTGCGGAATGATCGCCCAGCACAGTAACGCTTTGCCCTGTGGGCTATTCACAAGGCAAGATCACGCGCGGACTGGCATTGCCGCGCGCCCTGGCAGCCCGGGTCCCCTTCTATTACGGCTGGATCGTCCTTGCATGTTTGTGCTGCGCAGGCTTCGCGCGGCAAGGGCCTGCGGTTGCAACTTTTTCGATCTTTGTCGAGCCCCTCACGCGCGATTTCGGCTGGTCCCGGGTTGCTGTGTCGGGTGCTGTTTCCCTAGGCGGCTTGCTGGCCGCGCTGGTCTTGCCGTTCATTGGTCCACTGCTTGACCGCCGCGGTTCACGGCTCGTGTTGTGCTTCGCTGTTTTGGTCAATGGCGTCGCTCTGCTGCTGCTATCGTTGACCCCGTCGTTACTGGTCTTCTACCTGCTGTTCTGCATTGCGCGAATGAACTGGGCAGGACCGTTCGACCTCGGCATCTATGGCGGATTGAACAACTGGTTTCTCGCACGCCGGACCGTTGCGGCCTCGATTGCCACTCTCGCGCAGATGATTGGCTTGGTGGCGATGCCGCTGATCGCACAATTTGCGATCTCGCGTAACGGATGGCGCGCCGGCTGGATTGCGCTTGGCACGGTAGTTTTGATCGTCGGCTTTGTCCCAGTCTGGCTGTTCCTGGTGCGCCGGCCGGAGGATATGGGCCTCCAACCAGACCATGCCGGTCCAGCCATTTCGCAATCAGGAACAACCACCACACCGCCCGCCGAGCCGGCCTTCTCGCGCCGTCAGGCGTTGCGCACCTCCAGCTTCTGGCTGCTGATGCTGTTTACGGTGATGATCTATCCGGTTCAGGCCGGCGTAAGTCTTCATCAGGCATCGCACCTGGTGCAACGCGGCCTCAACCCGACCACGGCGGCCTTGATCGTCAGCAGTTTCTCGCTCATGTCAGCGATCGCGACGATTGCCTGCGGATTCCTGCCGAGGCGATGGCCAATCCGCTTTCCACTGGCGCTGGCTGGAATGCTGGCCGCTGTCGGCACACTGCTGATGCAAGGTATCAACTCGGCGGCCGATGGCTATCTTTCTGCCGGCTTGTTCGGGGCCGGTATCGGCAGTGTTCTCACCTTATTACCTGTGGCCTGGGCCGACTATTTCGGACGCGCTAACTACGGTGCGATCCGTGGATTAGCCCTATCAGTGCAAGTCTTGGCGCAGGCGACGGGTCCCTTAATCTCCGGTGCCCTGTACGATTGGACCGGCACGTACACGGTTTCGTTGTACTGCTTCGCTGCCCTGTCGGCCCTCAGCATTTTCGCTGCACTTGCAGCAAGACAACCTTGAAGCTTCGGCTGAAATGCCGGTAGAGCAATTACCACAACTCGCGGCTTGCGAGTCGGGCTCCTTGCGCGAGCGACTTGAACTTCGCCCATACGATGCTCGGATGCACCTCCTTCGAGCCGGCGAAGGTCGCAAAGCCGCAATCGGCGCCTGCGATCACATTCTCGCGCCCCACCACCTTGGCGAAGCGCATGATGCGCTCGGCGACGAGCTCGGGATGCTCCACCAGCACCGTCGAATGGCTGATCACTCCGGGGATGAGCGCCTTGCCTTCGGGCAGCCTGGCCGCCTGCCAGACCTTCCACTCGTGCTCGTGACGCGGGTTTGCCGCTTCGAACGAATACCCGCCGGCGCGGATTTTCAGCACGAGATCGACAATATCCTTAAGCTCGAGATCGTGGACGCGCGGGCCCATATTGATGCCATAGCAGGTGTGGTGCCGAATCTTTTCCGGCGCAATGTTGCGCAGCGCATGATTGAGCGCCTCGATCCGGCGCGCGGCCCATTTGCGCCACTCCTGCAGTGTCAGCTCGGGTTGCTTGGTCCAGGAAGTGACCAGCTGGGGGTCGTCGATTTGGACTAGAAATCCCGCATTCACGATGGTCTCGTATTCCTCGCGCAACGCGTCTGCAATCGCGAACAGAAATTCTTCGTCGCTTTTGTAGTAGCCGTTGCGCAGCCAGTCGGCGGCGCTTGCCGGCGAAATCGCCGGCATGAAGAGTTCGAGCGGCCTTGCTCCATTAAGCGCAGACTTGAGATTGTCGATATCGGTCTGCAGCCGCGCCATGCCGCGATAGCTAATCGGCGCGGTGCAGATCATGCGGGCGGGACGCGCCGCGCTTGCGGCCGCTGCATAAAATTCCGGGAAGGACTTTGCTTCGCGCGAGCCAGCCCATGGATTCTGGCGCGGCGCTTGCGGGTCGGGCTCAAAGCCGCCCAGCCGCTCGTTTACGTAGGAGACGAAGCTCGGCTTGCCGAATTCGCCGTCATCAATGACATCGATGCCGAGCTCGATCTGCCGGTTGACAATTTCTTTCACCGCCTCGCGCAGGCGCCCGGCATGCGGTGCGGCCTTGCCAGCTTTCTCGGCAGTTTCGGACGTCATTATTTCCAGGAGATCGGCCGGCCTCGGCAGACTGCCGGCATGAGTGGTGATGATGCGGTCGGTGCTGCGTTGCATTTGCTTCTCGCGAAATCATCATAGGGTGGGTGCGCGCGCCTAGCCCCGGCACTTACCCCCCGCCCCTGGTTTCGGCGAAGAGCTTGCGGGCGTAGTCGAGGAATTCCGGCGGCGCAAGCGCGATGCGGTCGATGGCACGCAAGACCTCATCGCCGTCGATCGGGCTGATATCGAGCTGGAGGCCTGCGGCATCAGCAAGGTATTGCGAATCCTCGTGCAGCGCCAGAAACGCGCGCTTGAGGGCCTGCAACCGATCGGAGGGCAGGTCCGGCGGAGCCGCGATCGGCCGCGATATAGAGTAGGGCAGCTCGGCAAGCTCGATGAGCGCGTGCGCGGCCTCATTCTTCGCAAGCTCACGCGCAGTCGGCACATCCGGCAATGCCGGATGGCGTGTCGCGCGCGCGAACTGTACCAGGACGCGATAAGCGCTCTCCGGCGCGAGCCATTCCGGCTTGCTCGCTTTGAGCACCGAGAAATCGACGGTGCGACCGTGCACTTCGCCGCTGTCCATCGCCACGAAAATCGCGGGACTGTCCGGAAATCCCACCACCTGCTTCACGTGCAACCCGATGGTATCGCGCAGGATGATGGGAACATCGTTGCCGGCGCCGCCGTCGGCACTGGCTCCCAGGACGAGCGGCGCAAGATCGGCGCGCCGCGCCTCGTCGATGGATTTCACCGGCGCGTCCTTGCGGATGATGAGAATATTTGCATCGTTAAGAAAACTCGATGGCGAGCCAAGCCACGTGAACCGGCGTGGTTTGAACTGGACGCTGGAACTGCTGCCGAGCAGGCCAATCAGCGGCATAGTGCGCGAAAGCATGGCAATAACCGTACCGTCGCGCGGCGCGAGATTATAAAGGTAGTTGGCGGCGCGGAGACTTCCGCCTCCCGGCATGTGCTGCACGACCACTTGCGGATTGCCGGGAACGAAAGCGCCGAGATGGTGCGCCAGCAGCCGCGCGTAGAGATCCTGGCTCCCGCCGGGTGCGGCGCCGACAATCAACGTGATCTGATTGTTGCGGTAAAAATCGCTGATGGCATCCGCCCGCGCGGGTGCAACTGCAAGCGCCGTCATAACGCAAATCGCCGCGATTATGCGCGCGAGCAAATCACACCTCCCTGATGTTTGCACTTATCAGCCTCAATCAACGCTGGCAGCTCCAACTCTTCTTCTCCTCGGTCAGGCGGCTATTTCGGGATAAACGCCTCGGTATAGAGCTTGGACATATCCGGCGTATCCTTGAGGAGCTTGAGAGACACGAAGGAGCGTTCGAGGGTCGCGAGCGACTCCGCATCGAATTTGCAGTCGCGGCTGAACATTCCAACGGTAAGGTCATATTCCTTCGACATCACGCTTGGCGGGAAACCAGTGACCTCGCTCTCGACCTTGACCGTCTCCTCTTTATGCGTCCGAATGAACTCGATCGTTTCCAGCCAACCGGCGAGAAACGCGCGGATCGCAGCGGGGTTGCTGTTGATCAGTTGCGTGGTCGCAAAGATCGTCCCGGCTGCGAGGTTGCCCGCATAATTTGACACGGGAACGAGGAGCCGCCCGATCTGTTTTTCCTCCATGTCGAAGATGAGCGATGTGACGGCAACATCGGCATCGACGAGATGTTCCCGAAAAGCGGCGACGATGCTCGCGGCAGCATTGCCGATGGCAACCGGTGTCACCCCGTCAGCGCCCCAACCCTCCTTGCGCGCCAGCTCGAGCGCCAGCCACTCCGTCAGGGAACCCGCGCTCGATATGCCGATCTTGCTGCCACGGAGTTGCCCGACCGTCCTTACCGGTGAATCCCATGGGACCGCGATGCCGATAAACGGAATCGAGGGCGCCGCATTGCAGACGGCCAGCAAGGGCGCTCCTTTCGCCACCAGCGCCATCTCTGTCCCCGCGCCGACGCCGATCTCGATGCTGCCCGCGGTCATTGCCTGCGCTAGCTTGCTGCCACCGGTGAAATCCGCAATTTTCAGATCGAGGCCATGTTTGGCAAAGATGCCGAGCTTGTCGCCGACATTCACAGGGATGATGGCGGACGCATTGGGCGAGGCCTTGCCGACAATGAGTGCCGTGGCCGCGGCTGCGATCGAGGTGAAGTTGAGCGATCCAGCGATGATCGAGAGCGCCGCAAGAAAGCGACTGCGTGACAGTCCCTGCAATGGATTCCTCCTCTGTTTTTGTTGTGGCCGCAGCGCGCAGCCATCATTCCGCTTTGATATTTGCCGCCTTGATGATCGGCCACCATTTCTCGATCTCGGCCTTGTGAAACGCGCCGAGCGCCTCAGGTGTCTGCGCACCGCGCGGAACAATCTCGTGCCCAAGCTGTGCAAGCCGCGCCTGCACGGCGGGATCCGCAAGAGCGTCCACGACCGCTGCATTGAGCTTGGAGATCACACCGTTCGACGTGCCCTTCGGTACCCAAAGCCCATGCCAGAATGAAGGGTAAAGCGCCGGTCCTCCTGCTTGCTCAATCGTAGGTATGTCCGGCGCCGCTGACCAGCGGGTTTTCGATAGAACAGCGTAGGTCTTGATCTTGCCGCTGCCGAGATGCGGGACGATGTTGGACCCTTCCGCAGCGGCCAGATCGATCTGGCCCGCAATCAGGTCCTGCATGAAAGAGGCTGCGCCGCGATAGGGAATGAACTGGAAGGCGGCGCCAATGGTGTTTGCAAAGTAAGTGCCCCAGACACGTCCCGGGCCGCCCATCCCGACACTGCCGAAGGAAGCATTCGGGTTGGCTTTAAGCCAGGTGATAAGCTCTGTCAGGTCGTCGGGCGGCAGACCGCCTCTTCCAATGAACACCTGGGGAGACGTGGTCAGCAGCGCGACCGGCGCCAAGTCCGTCAGCAGGTCAAACGGCAGCGCATAAGTCGCCCCGCTGAACACATGCGAATTGATGTGACCGATGCTCACCGTGTAGCCGTCCGGCTCCGCGCGTACCACCCGGGCCACCCCGATGCTGCCGCCTGCTCCCGTCACATTCTCGACGATGATGGGCTCCCCGAGCGTCACCTTCATGCGCTCGCCAAGCAGCCGCGCGATGGTATCGGGCGGCCCTCCCGCCGTGGTCGGGACGATAATGGTGATGGGGCGTGAGGGATAGCGATCCCCAGCCACGCTGGTGGAGCTTGCTGCAGCGGCGATGGCGACGAGGGCGATTCTCAAACAATTGTTCATCGAATCTGCCATCCCGCGAGCAGAACGAAGATTGCAAAAGATTAATTCGGCCGACACGTCGCCGCAATGCGCCTCGTCTTATTTAGAGTGCGTTCCCTCTCGCGCCGAAGGCGCGGCGCGACAAACCGCCGGTCCGGAGGCAGGCCCATGGCCAGAATAGATAACCGTTGCGCACACTGTGGCGGAAAGCTCGGTCTTGTCTCCCACCAGCACCGCGGGCTGCGGTTCTGCCGTAAATCATGCCGCGAAAGTTTCCTCGCCAGAACGGCGAAGGACCACAACGTGATGCGAAAGTGGTTTGGCCTGCTCACTCGCGCCTCGGCCTGCCGGGCCGGTCATTCGTAGCTTCGGTCGAGCCCTTTGCAAGACCCAACGCTCTTTCTCGTCGACCCCACGCTTCTGCGCTTTTAGGCAGCACTCACCGCGGCACGTAGGCGACCTGCATCTTATCGTCGGCGAATTTTCCGCGATCGATGATGATGTTGTTGTCGAGCACGACCGTGCAGTCGCGCATGGGGACATCATAATGTCCCTTGGTCGTGCGCTTCCCGCCGCCCTGCGAGTTTGGACCGGTGGAGAACAAGAAATTTCCGGCAAAGCAGCGGGCGCCTGCATGATGGCGATCGGGATCGGCGCCGTTGAGCGCAATCGCGTCCCAGCGCCCCTGCGGATTGAGCCCCCAGCCGAGGTGCGAAATCGCATGCCCGTCCATGTCGTCGGCGCGCGCCTTGTTGCCTTCAAGCCAACCGTTCATCAGCCTGGCGTCGAGCCCGCCTTCAATGCTGCGAATGAAGCCGTCGCGAATGTCGAGGCGAACCTCGTCCTGCACGTAGCGGCAATACGGCAGGACCACAATGTCGCCGGGCGCAAGTACGACGGTACCGTTGGCAGAGCCCTCGTTCGGAAACGTATGCACGTGGCCCGCGCCCCAGTGATCGAAGCGGCCGGGCGATTCCGCGTAGCCGTACTGGATCATGGTGGGATATTCGCCGAGCTGCACCGTGAGATCGGTACCGCCGGGGCGCGTGATGCGCATGGTCCTGGCGCGTTCGAGGCGTGCGCCGGCATGGATCACCGCCTCCTTCAAACCGGGAGGGGACATGAGCGTTTCGAGCTCATCGGGCCCGTCGATGACCATGAGCACGCGTGTGCCGGCATCGCGCGCCTGCTTGAGCCAGCGCGTGAAGAGGGGAATGTGCAGGCACACCAGCATGTCCGCGGCCTTGATGGCCTCGAGCGTGCCTTTGCAGCGACCCACGGTCTCGACGCCGACCTTGGTCCATGAAGGCATCGCGTTCACGCACATCTCGTAGGCGTCGGCCCCGAACTCCTCGGCGGCAGCGAAGGCGGCAGAAACATAATCGCGGCGCGCGCCAAGATCGCTCAACAACACGATCGTCTCGCCCTTTTTCACATTGCAGAGGTCGAACTCCTTGCGGAAAAGCATGGCGAGCTTGGCGTGATTGAGCGCTTCGTGCATGGCGCGTCTCCTTGTCCCTACTCAGCCGCCTGCCGCCACACCGTGTGATGTCCTTTGGGCTTGGCCTTATGGCGCAGCTCTATCCATTCCTCGCGGTCGCGCGCGGCATTGCGCAAGAGCTGCTCCTTGCCGGCAAGATATTGCGGCGGGCAGTGGATCGCCGGCGCATCATACCAGGCCGCCGCCTTCATGCTGAAATAGGGATCGACGAGGTGCGGCCGCGCCAGCGCGACGAGATCGGCGCGGCCAGCGGCAAGAATGGTATTCACCTGGTCCGCCGTCGTAATAGCGCCCACACACATAGTGGCGAGTCCCGCCTCGTTCCTGATCTGGTCGGAGAACGGCGTTTGAAACATGCGCCCGAAAATGGGTTGAGAGTCGGCGACCGTCTGTCCCGTCGACACATCGATGAGGTCGCAGCCCTGTTGCGCGAACAAGCGCGCGACCTCGACTGCGTCGTCGCTGGTCAGGCCGCCATCGGCCCAGTCGGTCGCCGAGATGCGAATCGACATTGGCTTCTCGTCGGGCCAGGCCGCGCGCATGGCGCGGAAGACCTCAAGTGGAAACCGCATGCGATTTTCGAGCGAGCCGCCATACTCATCGCTGCGCCGGTTGGTGAGCGGCGAGATGAAGCTTGCGAGCAGATAGCCGTGCGCCGCATGCATTTCGAGCATGTCGAAGCCGGCGCGATCGGCGCGTTTGGCCGCGGCGGCGAAATCGGCAATCACCTCGTCCATGTCGTCACGCGTCATCTCGCGCGGCACTGCACTGTGCGGAAAATAAGGAATTGGAGAAGCCGAGATGATCGGCCAGCCGCCCTCGGGCAGCGGTTCGTCAATGCCTTCCCACATCAGCTTGGTGGCCCCTTTGCGGCCGGCATGGCCGAGCTGCATGCAGAACCTGGTCTTGGACTGGGCATGCACGAAATCGACGATACGCTTCCACGCAGCCTCATGGCCGTCGTTGTACATGCCGGCGCAGCCTAGTGTGATGCGCGCATTCGCCGACACGTCCGTCATTTCCGTGAACATGAGCCCGGCGCCGCCGATGGCGCGCGAGCCATAATGGACGAGGTGCCAGTCGTTGGGCATGCCGTCCTGGGACGAGTACTGGCACATGGGCGAAACCACGACCCGGTTCTCGAGCGTCAGGCTGCGCAAGCGGAACGGCTGAAACATCGGAGCCAGTGGATGCTGCACATCGGCGTTGAACCCGAGCGCGCGGACCTCGCGCGCGACGGCCTGATCGGCCTTGTTCACGAATTCGGGGGCGCGCAGCGCAAGATTGTCATAGGTGATGGCCTTGGAGCGCGTCATGAGCCCAAAGGCAAAGCGGGTCGGATCCATGTTCCAGAACCGCCCGACGTGCTCGAACCAGACGAGCGAGACGTCGGCTGAGTGCTGTGTCTTTTCCACGTCCTCGCGCCGGCGTGACTCGAACACATCGAGTGCCCCGCGCACGTCCCGCCCTCCGGTCGAGCGGAACGCTTCATAGAGTGCAATGGCATCTTCCATGGCGAGCTTGGTGCCAGAGCCGATCGAAAAATGCGCCGTCGCCTTGGCATCCCCGATCAGCACCATATTGTCCGCGACCCAGCGCCCGCAGCGGATATTGGGAAAATTGCGCCACATGGAGCGGTTGGTGATAATGCGATGCCCTTGCAGCTCTTTGGCGAACAGACCTTCGACGAAGCGCGCAGACGCAGCCTCGTCCAGCTTTGCCAGTCCGGCCCGGGCAAAGGTTTGCGGATCGGTCTCGATGATCCAGGTCGAGGAGGCCGGCTCATACTGATAGCAGTGGGCAATGAAGATGCCGTGCTCGGTTTCGCGGAAGAAAAAGGTGAAAGCGTCGAATGGCCGGGTCGACCCCATCCAGGCAAAGAGATTGGGACGCAGCTCGATGCTCGGCTTGAATTTTTCCGCATAGGTCTCGCGCCAGCGCGAATTACTGCCATCGGCAGCAATAATGAGATCGGCATCGAGAATTTCAGGATCGAGCGGTGAGATTTCGGTCTGATATTTGATATCCACCCCGAGTGCGCGCACTCGCCGGCCGAGGATCTTGAGCAAGGTCGCGCGCGAACAGCCGCAAAACCCGTTGCCACCGATGCGGTGGGTGGTGCCGCGGAAATGGATTTCGATGTCGTCCCAATAGGCGAAATGGCCGGTGATCGCACGGTAGCTCTCGACGTCATAGGTCTCGAAGGTGTCGAGGGTCTCATCTGAGAAGACAACGCCGAAACCAAACGTGTCCTGTGGCCGGTTGCGCTCGAAAACAGTGATCCGGGCCTGGGGAAAATCCTTTTTCATGAGGCTTGCGAAATAGAGCCCGCCCGGCCCGCCGCCAATGACGTGAATTTTCATGCTTGCTTTCCGTACGATCGTTCCCGCCATGCCCCGCGAAAGGGGCCACGCAGTAATGCCGGCGCGCCGGTTGAGACAAAGCTCAAGCCAAATCCGACGTTCGGCGGTTAGCAGGTCGTCCGCTTGCGCGGATGATGACCAACAGTAGCGGTTATTTTAGGCTTAAAATATCTTTCCAGCAAGCTTGAAGCTTGAAAATTTTAAGCCTAAAATAAATAGCGGCACGGGATAGTCCGGCGGCAGCGAAGAACTGCGACAGCCAAGAACGATGGCCCTTGACGGCAAGCATGCTCTGGTCACCGGCGGAGGGCGAGGTATCGGCCGCGCCATCGCTTCAGCGCTCACGGCTGCCGGAGCGAGTGTCACCGTGATCGGGCGCGCCGAAGGGTCATTACGGGAAGCGGTTGCGGCAGGCGATGCGGCCGGCTGCGCCGTTGCCGACGTGACCGATGCCGCCCAGCTGAGACAGCAGTTGGGCAGCGCCGAGAAGGCGCGAGGACCGATTGCCATCCTCGTCAACAATGCCGGTTCGGTCGAGAGCGGGCTGTTCCTCAAAGTCGACCCAGCTGCTTTTACGGCGATGTGGAACGTCCATGTCATGGGCGCGGTGCATGCAATGCGGCAGGTTCTTCCGGGCATGATCGAGCGCGGTTTCGGACGAATTGTGAATGTCGCCTCGACCGCAGGTCTCAAAGGCTATGCCTATGTGAGCGCCTATTGCGCGGCGAAGCACGCCCTCGTGGGGCTCACGCGTGCGCTCGCGGTGGAAACTGCGGGCAACGGCGTGACCGTCAATGCGGTCTGCCCCGGCTACACCGATACCGAGCTGGTACGGGAGAGCATCGCGCGCGTCGGCACGAAGACCAGCCGATCGCAAGCGCAGATTCTCGCCGAATACGTAAAGGATGCGCCGATCGGCCGGTTGATCCGTCCGGCCGAAGTCGCGGCGGCCGTGCTCTACCTCTGCTTGCCGGAGGCGGCCGCCGTCACCGGCACCACGCTTGCCGTCGCGGGAGGCGAGCTCTAGTGGACGATCGCGCAGCGCCACTCGATGCGGAAACAAAGGTCGCGGAACGGCCGCACGACCACAAGGACGAGTTGCGCCTGTGGCTGCGGCTGTTTACCTGCAAGGAGCTGATCGAAAGCGAGGTCCGCAAGCACTTGCGTGTGGATTTTGCGTTCACGCTGCCCCGGTTCGATCTGATGGCGCAGCTTGATCGCGCGCACAAGGGCATGACGCTCGGCGAGTTGTCGCAGCGCATGATGGTTACGAATGGCAACGTGACCGGCCTGGTCGACCGTCTCGTTGAGCAGGGTCTTATCGATCGTCGCCCATCCCTGGAGGATCGCCGCGCCCAGATCGTGAGCCTCACGGCGGAAGGCCGGCGACTGTTCCGCGCCATGGCGCGCGCTAATGAACAGTGGATCGGCGAGATGTTTGCTGGTCTTTCGAACAGCGACATCGAAACCTTGCTGCGGCTCCTTGCCAAGGCGAAACTATCCGTGCGCGCCGCGATCGGAAGAGCGTGATGAACCGGACAACTCTTGAGGAGACTCTGCGCTGGCCTTTCTTCGAGGAAGGGCACCGGCGGTTCGCGCAGGCGCTGGCGCGCTGGGCCGATGCGACACTGCCCCGGCTTCCGCATGACGATGTCGATGCCGCCTGTCGCGCACGGGTCAAGGCGCTTGGCGATGAGGGCTTTCTCAAGGCTGTCGTGCCGGCCGAGCACGGTGGCCTGCATCCCCGGCTGGACGTGCGCACGCTCTGTCTCGCGCGCGAGATCCTGGCCGCGCGCGACGGGCTCGCCGACTTTGCTTTCGCCATGCAGGGTCTCGGCACCGGTTCGATTTCCCTGTTCGGCTCGACTGCGCTCAAGGCCCGTTATCTCCCGCCGGTTCGCGACGGCAAAGCCATTGCTGCCTTCGCACTATCGGAGCCCGAGGCGGGATCCGATGTCGCGGCACTGGCAACAACGGCGATTGCCGACGGACCGTCCCACGTCCGCATCAACGGCGAAAAAACCTGGATCTCGAACGGCGGCATCGCCGATCACTACGTGGTGTTTGTCCGCACGGGCGAGGGCGCCGGCGCCCGGGGGTTGTCGGCTTTCGTCGTTGATGCCAACGCGCAAGGGCTCGCAGTCGCCGAGCGCATCGAGGTGATTGCTCCACACCCGCTCGCCACATTGCGTTTTGATGGCGTGCGGGTGCCGCTTGCAAATCGCCTCGGGAGCGGGGGCGACGGATTCAAAGTGGCCATGGCGACCCTCGACGTCTTTCGCTCGACCGTTGGTGCGGCTGCGCTTGGTTTTGCGCGGCGAGCTCTGCAAGCGACCATCGCGCGCGCGAATACGCGTAAGCTCTTCGGCGCACCGCTTGGAGATCTACAGATGACGCAGGCGGCCATCGCCGAAAGTGCGAGCGAGACCGATGCTTCCGCCCTTCTGGTCTATCGCGCCGCCTGGACCAAGGACCAGGGCGCCCCCCGTATCACGCGCGAGGCGGCGATCGCAAAGATGTTTGCCACCGAGGCGGCGCAGCGCGTGATCGATCGCGCTGTGCAGCTCCACGGCGGCCTCGGAGTCACCAAGGGCAGCGCAGTCGAGGAGCTTTACCGCGAGATCCGCGCGCTGCGTATCTATGAGGGCGCAACCGAGGTGCAGAAGATCGTCATTGCGCGCGAGTTGCTCAAGCAGGACGCAACACAATCGGCGCAGGCCGCGGAGTAAGGATCGCGGGTCGAACCCGGCAGTACCGGAGGATAATTGAGGGTCGGCAGCCATGATTGCATCGGGTCATCTTGACACGTTCGCGCGCGACAGCTTGCCGCCACGGGAGCAATGGCCGGATTTTCTGTTCGATTTGCCGGAGCTCCGGTACCCCGATCGGATGAATTGCGTCGTCGAGTTGCTCGACCGTTGGGTCGAGAGCGGCCATGGCGATCGCCCCTGCCTGATCGCTCCGGCGGAAACGTTGTCCTACGCTGAGCTGGCAGAGCGCGTAAGCCGGATCGCCGGCATGCTAACGCGCGAACTTGGCCTCGTGCCGGGCAATCGCGTGCTGCTGCGCGGACCGAACAGCCCGATGATGGTCGCGGCCTATCTCGGCGTCATCAAGGCAGGCGGTATTGCGGTCGCGACCATGCCGCTCTTGCGCGCGAAAGAGATCGCCTATCCCGTGACCAAGGCGAGGATCGATCTCGCGCTCTGCGACCATCGACTCGCGGAGGAAATGGACAAAGCGCGCACGCTCGCTCCCCGCCTGAGGCGCGTCGTTTATTGGGGCAGTGAGGGCGGAGATTCGCTCGAAACGATGATGGCAAGATCCGAGACCACTTTTCCCGCCTGCGATACCGCAAGCGAGGACGTGTGTCTGATCGCGTTCACCTCCGGCACCACGGGAGAGCCGAAGGGCACGATGCATTTTCATCGTGACATGTTGGCGACCTGCGACAGCTATGGCCGGTTCGTGCTGGAGGCCAAAACTTCCGACCGCTTCATTGGCTCGCCACCGCTTGCTTTCACCTTCGGTCTCGGTGGGCTCGTGCTGTTTCCGCTGCGCATCGGCGCCGCTACCATTCTGCTCGAAAGGACCAGACCCGACGATCTGCTTGCCGCAATCGGGCGGTTTGCAGCGAGCGTCTGCTTCACGGCACCGACCGCCTACCGGGCGATGCTCTCAAAGCTCGCCGAAAGCAATATTCGCTCGCTGCGCAAATGTGTGTCGGCGGGCGAGGCCTTGCCCAAAGCAACTTTCGATGCCTGGCTTGCCGCGACCGGCATCAAAATTCTGGACGGCATCGGTGCAACCGAGATGCTGCACATTTTCATCGGCTCGCCGGAGAGCGAAATCCGGCCCGGAGCCACCGGGCGGCCGGTGCCGGGTTACGAAGCCCGCGTGGTTGATGAGTTAGGCGCACCGGTACCGCCCAATACAATGGGGCGGCTCGCGGTTCGCGGACCTACCGGGTGCCGTTATCTCGCCGACAAGCGCCAGCAGCAATATGTGCAGAGCGGCTGGAATATTACCGGCGACACTTATCTCATGGATGCGGACGGGTACTTCTGGTACCAGGCACGATCGGACGACATGATCGTGTCAGCGGGCTACAACATTGCCGGGCCTGAAGTCGAAGCGGCTCTGCTCGAGCATCCTGCCGTCGCGGAATGCGGCGTGGTGGGTATGCCGCATGAGGAGCGCGGGCAGATCGTCAAGGCCTACGTAGTGCTGCGGGGAGGCTATACGGGTGATCCTGCATTGACCAAGACACTGCAGGATTTCGTCAAGGCGACAATCGCACCTTATAAATATCCGCGTGCGATCGAGTATGTCGCGACCTTGCCGCGCACCCAGACCGGCAAGCTGCAACGATTTGAGCTTCGCCGCATGGCGGGCGAAGCTGCGCACAAGCTCGCATCTTAATTCGTTCGACGGAGCCGGAAATGAACACCACTGCGCACCGGGTGTTGCAGCCGGCGGGCTGGCCGCGGCCGAAGGGCTATGCCAACGGCATGCTTGCCCACGGCGAAATGGTGTTCGTTGGGGGCATGATCGGCACCGACCGCGAGGGCCATCTTGCCGATGGCTTTGTCCTTCAGATGAAGCAGGCGCTCCGCAATATCAGCGCGGTGCTTGCCGAAGCCGGCGCGTCGCCCGAGCACATCGTCCGGCTGACCTGGTACGTCTGCGACATCAACGAATATCTCGCCGATCTCTCTGCCCTGGGCACCGCCTATCGGGAGGTCATGGGGCGGCATTTCCCGGCCATGGCAGTGGTTCAAGTCACCCGGCTGGTCGAGCCGCGCGCCCGTCTGGAGATCGAGGCAACCGCCGTATTGCCGAGTACGTAGAATTCGTTCAGGAGACTGAGGTTGCCTCGATGCGGCGCGTCCGTTCGCCCGCCAACAGGCGTTGAAAACGGAATAGGAATTCGACTGCCAGCAGAGTGAACGCGGCAGGAAGAGGCGCCAGCAGCCACCATTCCGGGAACACCAGATTCTTGATCGTGATCGCGCCGATAAGGGCGCTGTCGGAGGTCATGGCGAGGCCGTAACGGACCATAATGAGGCTCACGGCGAAGCCGAGCATGTCGCCGAACGCCTCCAGCAGCCAGGCGAGACGCGGCGGCACCAAGGTGAGCAAAATATCGAGACGAACATGTTGCCCGCGCCGCAGCAGCCACGGCGCGGTGAGCAAGGTCATGACGTAGAGGGCGTATTCCGAGGCCTCGTTCGCCCATGCGATACCTGCCCCGGTGATGTTGCGCAGCACGATGTCGGCGCAAACAACCACGACCATCGCCAGCAGGAGGAGCGCCGCCGCGGCCGCGAGCGCGTCCAGCATTCGGCCGAATGCAGCGCAAACGTGGATCAAAATCAGTCAACCCTTTTAGGTTGGGTGGAAGCGCTTGCGAGACCCAACACCTTCCCGCGCTGCTCAATGTTGGGTCTCGTGAAGAACTCGACCCAACCACATCTACATCACGGCGTCACAAGCTCGCCTATCGTCAATTTCCCGCCAGCTGCCGCAGCTTCGGTCCGCTCTCGGGCGCGCGCTTGATCACTGACTGCCATGCCACCTCGTAGGCGCGGTCGAGAAACGCCTTCGATGCGGCCGCGCCGAAGTCAAGCGTCTGAATGCCGGCAGCAGCCTGGCGTTCGCGCTCGGCTTTAATATCGGCTTCTTTTTCGTCATCGAGCCCTTCCAGCCAGAGCGCCTGCGCATTGAGCAAGTTGCGCTGCGCATCGTTGAGACCTTTCCAGGCATCGAGATTGACCAACACGTTCACCTCGACGCTGTAGAACGGCGGCTCCATGCGAAATTTTGTCACCTTGTCCCAGCCGAGGTCAAAAATCCCGGTAATCGGCCAGCCGTAGCCATCGGCAACCCCACGTTCGAGCGCGGTGTAGACCTCGCCCGGCGGTGTTGTGATCGGGGCACCACCGAATGCTTCGACGATATCCTTGTAGACAGGCGTCACCCGAATCTTCAGGCCGGAGAAATCGATCTTGCTGATTTGCTTGTTGAGATAGATGTGAAACGGAACATTGTGGAACTGGCGCGCAAGATATTGTGAATTGAGCTTCTGATTGTGCAGCTCGTTGATGAATTGCCACGTGCCGTTCTTGCGTTGCTCGCTCATGGGCTTGCCGTTGAGCTTGAACCCATCGGCCTCGGGCATGAGATTGGTGTAGAACGCCCCGGTCACGTTCGCGATGTCCACCACGCGGGTGCGCACGGCATTGCCGACCTCGAACGGCGGCACCGCGCGTGGCCCGCCGATGTAATTGATCTGCAGAATTCCCTTGCCGTCCTTGTTCACCTTGTCCACGAAGCGCTCGAAATTTCGAGAGAACTCGGTGCCCTCGGCGAAGGCGGAAACCGCGCGCAGCGTAACCTGCTGCGCGCACGCTGGCTGCGCCGGCAGGAAGCCGAGGATTGCCACAATGAAAATATGACGCATGATGCTTTCCCTCTGGCCGACGAGTAAGCTATTTTTTGCTTGGTTTGACTTGCATATACTCGTCGCCGAGCGGCGCAAGTCAATTCCCGCTGGGAACCAAGCGCAGAGGACACGCAATGGCTGAACGCTCTTTCAAGCAGGAAGTGAAGAAACTGCGACTTGGCGCGGACGAAGAATTCCGCGGCGAGGGCATACTTGCCGTCACGAAGGCGCTGCTGCAGTCGGGCGTGTCGTATGTTTCAGGCTACCAGGGGGCGCCGATCTCGCATCTCGTCGACGTGCTTGCTGACGCGAATGACCTCCTGGAAGAGCTTGCTATCCGGTTCGAGGCGAGCGCGAACGAGGCGGCCGCGGCCGCGACGCTTGCCGCTTCGGTCAATTATCCATTGCGCGGCGCGGCAACCTTCAAAGCGCCCGTGGGCATCAATGTGGCCTCAGACGCACTCGCGAACCTGTCATCGAGCGGCGTGACCGGCGGCGCCCTCATCATCGTTGGGGAAGACTATGGCGAAGGCTCCTCTATCATGCAGGAGCGCAGTCATGCTTTCGCGATGAAGTCGCAGATATGGCTGCTCGACCCCCGTCCCAACCTGCCTTCCATCGTGCAGTCGGTGGAAAAAGGGTTCGAGCTGTCGGAGGCGTCGAATACTCCCGTGATGCTGGAGCTGCGCATTCGCGCCTGCCACGTCTACGGCAGCTTCACCGCGCGCGACAATGTCCGTCCCACGTTTGGGCTCAAGGATGCGCTGGAGCATCCGGTGCGCGACACGAACCGGGTCGTGCTGCCGCCCGCGAGCTATCTGCAGGAAAAGGAAAAGATCGAGAAGCGCTGGCCGGCGGCGATCCGTTTCATCGAGCAGAACAAGCTCAACGAATTCTTTCCAGGTGATGTGGACGATATCGGCATCGTCATGCAGGGTGGCATGTACAATACCGCGCTGCGTGCCCTCGAAGTGCTGGGTCTTGCCGACATCTTCGGTGAGAGCCGTATCCCGCTCTACGTCCTCAACGTCACCTACCCGTTGATCGACAGCGAATTCGTGCGCTTCTGCGCGGGAAAGAAAGCAATCCTGCTCATTGAGGAGGGCCAACCGGATTTCATTGAGCAGGCAGTCAATACAATTCTGCGGCGGGCGGATATCCAGACGCGGGTGGAAGGCAAAGGCATGCTGCCCATGGCGGGCGAATATACCGGCGGCGTGATGAAGGAAGGGGTACGCAAATTCGTGGAGAAGTACCGCTCCGATTTGCTCGCGCTCAACGATGCTCCATCACAGTCTCCTCGCCTTGCGACCGCGCGGGGGGCCATCGCGGGAAAGGTTCACGTTCGACCTCCCTCGTTCTGTACCGGCTGTCCGGAACGGCCGATCTTTGCGGCAATGAAGCTCGTCGAGCGCGAACTCGGACCACACCACGTGAGCTGCGACATCGGCTGCCATCTCTTTTCGGTGCTTCCGCCGTTCAACATCGGCAACTCCACGATGGGCTACGGACTCGGCGGAGCAGGAGCAGCCGCCTTCAATGCCGTGCCGGGTAAGCGCGCCATCGCGCTCGTCGGTGACGGTGGCTTCTGGCATAACGGTCTTGCCTCGAGCTTCGGCAATGCCGTCTTCAACAAGAGCGATAACGTCATGATCGTGGTGGACAACGGCTACGCCGCTGCCACCGGCGGACAGGACGTGCCTTCCTCGGCCGCCGACAACGCGCTGCGTTCGACCAAGAACCCGATCGAGAAAGCCGTGCGCGGCATCGGCGTCAAATGGGTGCATACGCTCACGCGCACCTACGACGTGGGGCGAATGCGCGATCTCCTCAAAGAGGCGCTCACGACCGCGGTGAAGGGGCCGAAGGTGATCATCGCGCAGTCGGAATGCATGCTGAACAGGCAGCGGCGCGAGCGCCCGCTCATGCGCAAGCGCATGGACGCAGGCGAGCGCGTGGTGCGCGAGCGCTTCGGGGTCGATCCGGACACTTGTACCGGCGACCACTCCTGCATCCGCCTCTCCGGCTGTCCCTCGCTGACGCTTGCGCCCAATCCCGATCCCTTGCGGCGCGAGCCCGTGACAAAGGTGATCAACTCCTGTGTCGGCTGCGGATTATGCGGCGAGGTCGCACACGCCGCGGTGCTGTGTCCCTCCTTCTATCGCGCCTCGATCATCGCCAATCCAACGCGCTGGGACCGGCTCAAGCACCGGATCAGGAGTGCTGCGATCGGCGCTCTTCAGCGCGGGCTCGAACCCGTCCCTCGGCATCCGTCTGAGCGATTGATGCACACTCGTCTCCGGCACGCGCCTGAGCAAATGGACGCGCAGGTCACCAAAGTACGGCCGATCACCATTGCTATCCTTGCGCTTGGTGGTGAAGGTGGCGGCGTGCTGGCGGACTGGATCGTTGATCTGGCGCAGCACGGCGGTTACCTCGCCCAGGCCACCTCGGTTCCTGGCGTTGCCCAGCGCACCGGCGCCACAATTTACTACGTCGAGCTGTTCCCGAAGGCGGCGGCTCAAGCCGCCGGACGCGACCCCGTGCTTGGGCTACTTCCCATGCCAGGCGACGTCGACATTGTGCTTGCGTCCGAACTGATGGAAGCGGCACGCGCGGTCGAGCGCGGCTTCGTCACCCCGGACAAGACGCTGCTCATCGCTTCCACCCATCGCGTCTACGCCATGACCGAAAAAATCGCGCTGGCCGACGGGCGGGCGGATGCGGCCGCTCTCTTTGCCGCCTGCCGCAATGCCGCACAAAAGCTCATCGCGTTCGACATGGCAGCGCTCGCAGATGCAACCGCAAGCGTGCTGAGCGCGGTGATGTTTGGCGCCCTTGCAGGCACAGGCGCATTGCCGATGACGCGCCCGGCTTTCGAAGCTGCGATCCGGCGCGGACAGGTAGGCGTGACCAGCAGCCTCGCGGCGTTTTCGGCCGGCTATGAGGCGGCCGGCGCAGAGCCATCTGCGGCTCCTGCCGGCATCATTGCAGAGAGCGGGACCGAGGACTCGCTTTCCCCGACCGCCGAACAATTTCGAGATGCTTTGCAGAAATATTCCGGCGAAACGCGCTCCATTGTAGTGGCGGCAATCGAGCGGCTCGCCGACTATCAGGATGCGGACTACGCGAAATATTTCCTGAGACGGCTAGAGCGGTTCCAGGAGATCGAACGCCGGCACGGCGACGGTTCTGGCCGGCTGCTCACCGAAGTGGCGCGCCAGCTCGCGCTTGCCATGGCCTATGAAGACACGATCCGCGTGGCAGAGCTGAAAATTCGTCCGGCTCGTTTTGCGCGCGTGCGCGCGGAGGCGCAGATCAAAGACGATCAGATCCTCGAAATCGCCGAGTTTCTTCACCCGCGCGTGGAGGAGATCGCGGATACCCTCCCCGCCCCTGCCGGACGCTGGCTCCTGCGGACCCCGTGGGCACGCCGTTTGCTCGAACGCCTCCTGCGCAAAGGCAAGACGATCAAGACGACCGCAATGAGCGGGTTTCTCCTGCTTTATGCCTTGAGTAAGCTCAAACCGCTCCGGCGTCGTTCTTTGCGCTTTGCCGACGAGCAGAAAGCAATTGGAGCCTGGCTCGATCTCGTGGCCGAAACCACCGCCTGCGATTATGCCCTCGCGCTTGAAGTTGCTCGGATGCGCGGCCTTGTGAAGGGATACGGCGACACCATTGAACGCGGGCGTGCCAAGTTCGAAAAGATCACGGCCCTGCTGCCCCGCCTGCGCACGGGAGAGAACAGCAGCGCCGTGCTGGGAGGTCTGATCAAGACCGCGCTCGCCGACGAGGAAGGACGTGCGCTGGACAAGTCAATCGCCGAATTGCAACCAGGAATGAAATGAATCCATGCGAACCCGTTCGGACAAGACAATGATCACACGCCGTCGTTTCAACGCTCAGGCTTGCGCATCCCTGTTCCTTCCGAGCATCGCTCCCGATCGGGCGCACGCCCAGGATTGGCCCAATCGTTCCGTCCATATCATTGTGCCGTTCGCCGCCGGAGGGCCGACCGATGTGATTGCGCGCCTCATCGCCGAGCGACTCTCAAAAATGTGGAACCAGCAGGTCCTCATTGAGAATCGCCCAGGCGGCGGAACGAATATCGCCAACGAGGCGGTCGCGCGGTCAGAACCGGATGGCCACACGATTTTGATGGGCGGCCAGTCGCAGGCGACCACGCGCGCGCTTTATCAGTCGCTCAGTTATGATCCGATCGCGGATTTTGCGCCGGTCGCCTTCATCTGCGGCTATTCATTCTTCATGTTTGTGCCCAACTCATTGCCGGTGAAATCGGTGAGCGAGTTCATCGCCTACGTCAAGGCAAACAAAGGCAAGCTCACGCTCGCCTCGCCGGGCACCGGATCTTCGCCGCACCTGTGCGGCGAGCTGTTCAAGCACATGGCCGGGCTCGACATGGTGCACGTGCCCTATCGTGGCGCTGCTCCAGCCATGAACGACCTCATTCCCGGCCGTGTCCACCTGTTGTTCTCGGGCGGCGCCACGCTCGACAACGCAAGATCAGGTCAGGTGCAGGTGCTTGGCTATACCGGTGCGAGACGCTCCAAGATCGCGCCCGACGTGCCGACCATCGCCGAAGATGGCGTTCCTGGCTTTGAGGTCATCTCCTGGTACGGCTTCTTCGTGCCGGCCAAGACGCCTCCTGCGATCGTTTCGAAAATGAATGCCGATGTGATCGCCGCGCTCGCTGACCCGAGCGTCGAAGGTCGTTTGGCGCCGCTTGGCTATGAGAGCAAGCCCGATACTCCCGAACAGGTCGGAGCATTTCTGCAAGAGGAAGCCGACAGGTGGGGCCGCGTCATCAAGGAAGCGGGCATCGTTGCGCAGAACTAAGGCTCCGTTGATCGGCAGAACATCTTTATCATAGGAGGATCGCCATGTCATACAATCTGGATCAATTCGTGTCCGACTGCCGTTCCATCCTCAAGCGTGATCCCGGACCGGACGGACGCGAGGAGGTCCGTACCCGGCTCGAGTAGCTGCTCTCGAACAAGGACTTCGTCGAGGAATATTGCGGCGAGCACGCGCCGCGTGGACACAAGGTGCTCTACGAAGACCAGGAGCTTGGTTTTCAGATCCTTGCCCACATCAACGACAAGGCGCGCACGTCGCCGCCGCACGACCACGGTGAGTCCTGGGCGATCTACGGCCAGGCCACGCATTACACCGAGATGACCGAATGGGACCGCGAGGACGACGGCAGCGATCCGGGAAAAGCCAAGCTCAAGCCGGTCAAGAAATACCGCCTGCTGCCGGGACACGCGGGCATCTACCAGGACGGCAAGATCCATTCCATCGACTATCCCGATCGCGCCCGCTTTGTGCGCGTCACCGGAACGAACCTGGACAAGATCTATCGCGTGAGTTTTGACCTCGCGAATGGGAAGATAAACCGGATGGCCCCGCAGCAGGCGACATGAAGCTCAAGCTCATCAGCCCGCAAGTTCTGCACGCCATGCTCGCCGACGGCGGCGAGCTGGCGCTCATCGACGTGCGCGAAGAGCTGATCTTCTCGCAGGCCCATCTCTTTTTCGCTCGCTCAATCCCATTGAGCCGCTTGGAGCTCAATTTCGCGCGCCTGGTGCCGAGACGCAGCACCCGCATTGTGCTGTGCGATGAGGACGGCGGCCTCGCTCAACGCGCGGCCAGCCTCCTGTTTGCGGCGGGGTATTCGGACGTCGGCATGCTTGACCAAGGGATTCGGGGCTGGAGCAACGCGGGCTTTCAAGTCTTCTTCGGGTGTCAACGTCCCAAGCAAGGCGTTCGGCGAGTTCATCGAGCATGCCGATGCCACGCCCGGCATCGCGGCCGACGAGCTCGATCGAATGATCAGGGACGGCGATGATGTCGTCGTGCTCGACAGCAGGCCGTTCGAAGAATATCAGCGCGTCTCCATTCCAACCGCAATCGATGTGCCGGGAGCCGAGCTTGTCCTGCACATCCGCGATCTCGCCCCCTCACCCGGCACGACGGTCGTGGTCAACTGTGCCGGGCGCACCCGCAGCATCATCGGCGCGCAATCACTGATCAACGCGGGCGTACCGAACAAAGTCGTTGCGCTGCGCAACGGCACAATGGGTTGGAGCCTTGCCGGGCGAGCGTGCGAGACCGGGCAGACGCGCCGTGCATCGTCAGTGTCTGCCGAAAGCATGGCCTGGGCGAAGTCTGCTGCCGAACGAGTGGCGCAACGGTTCAAGATCCCCCGCATCGATCAGGCAACTCTGGACAATTTCCGTGCCGAGACGAATCGCACGGTCTATTTGCTTGATGTCCGTGACCCTGCCGAATACGAGGCCGGCCATATCCCCGGTGCGCTGTCCGCGCCCGGCGGACAGCTGGTGCAGGCGACCGATCAGTATGTGGGCACGCTCGGCGCACGCATTGTGCTCGTCGACGACGCCGAGGTCCGCGCAGTCATGACGGCATCGTGGCTGCGCCAGATGGGCTGGAAGGACGTCTTCGTGCTGGCCGAGGCGGGCAGCGAGAAGGGCTATCCGCCATCCGAGCTTCTGTGCTCCCCGCCCGCCGAGCTGCGCATCGATTGCGCCGCGCTTACCGCTCTCAAAAGCCGCGACCAGACGACCATCGTCGATGTATCGCTCAGCCGCGAGTACCTCAAAGCCCATATTCCAGATGCGTGGTTCGCCATCCGCTCGCGACTGGCGCGAACCCTGGATCGAATTCCGCTTAAGGGAACGCTCGTCTTCACATCCGAGGACGGCATCCTCGGCGGTTTCGCCGCGCGCGACGCGGCCGAGTACCTGCCTTCTCCCGTGCGTTATCTCGAAGGCGGCAATGCCGCATGGAAAAAAGCGGGCTATGCCCTGACATCGGAGCAGGTCCAGATGGCGGACGAGCCCGTCGACACCTGGCTCAAACCTTATGAGCGTTCGGGCGACTCGACCAAGGCCATGCAGGAATATCTCGCCTGGGAGGTCGATCTGCTCGAACGCATCAAGCAGGACGGCACCGCGAGGTTTGCGCTATTTCCTACTGCTTAGCCGTTTGCTGCGAGTGAGCAGCAATATCGAGGTGGAACACGTCTCCATCGTCACGGGTTATTGAGGCGAGCCAACGAGCGATGGAGAATGGTCATGACCTATCAAGGTCCCGATCCGCGCCGGGAGCGTCACCCGGCGGAGGCGGGAGCAAGCCCGCGGCAGGCGCGCTGGAGCCTGGCGGTTGGCGCGGCGATTGTCGTCATACTGGGTCTCACGTTCTATGGGATCAACGCAAAGCGCGAGTCGCAGACCGCCGCCAATCCTCCCGCCGTGAACGCTGCTCCGGCGCCGGCCGCCGGCGTTGCGCCCCCCGCCCCCCAGACCACAACCGGCCAGGCAGCGCCTTCAGCAGCCCCTGAAACCACGGGCCAGGGCGGAACTGCGCAGGGTACGCCATAGCCGGGGCGGGTTGGGCTCACTCGCTGGGCCGCGTGCGCTCATGGTGGTCGTGCAGGAACTTGGCGAGTTGCTCACGCACCGCCCCAGAGCGCGATTAGGGGCTTGTTAAGCTTAACATTTCAAGATTGGCCCAAACGTGGGGTGCAGGACGCTCACCGCCGTTCCTTTGCCTTGCCGCCATCCATCTTGAAAGGCTGAGCATCCTCCGCCGTTTCAGAGAGACAGAGTCAAAAGCATGCGTAGCAATCTGCTTGCAACGATCCTGTGCGCTACCCTGAGTGCCGCGGCGGCACTCACATCCCACCAAGCAGGCGCTGCATCCCTTTATGTGGTTGATGGCACCTCGCTTGGCGCCTCCTTCGACTCGCGCCGCGGCTATCAATGCAGCCCGAGCGAGCAATTCCCTCAATACACGTGGTGCGAGCGCAAGCGCCACGAGCGAGGACGCCGCGGCGGGTTCGACTCCACCACTTCAATTCTGCAGGACGGATCGGTCGCCTATATCGGTCGCGAGATCCGGCCTGCTTTTTTTGCAGATGACGACATGGAGGTGGAAATCAAGCGGCTCTCAGCCCGATTTGGCAAACCCGCCCGGGAAATGCGCTTGCCCGATCGCGACGGCATTTCGAATGCAGTCATTGCGGTGTGGGGAAACGTTGCCTTGGAGGAGCTCGACAGCAACAGCCGGTCCGCCCTCGAAAAAACCACCCTCTCGCCGCAGAACGTGCTCATCGATCACCTCGGCGACATTCGCCAGTCGCTCAAACTCGGCCTGCCGATCTATCGCTTGCGCGGGAGCGCGGGATACGTGTGGTCCGCCGCTTCGGACGAGGCCGGCCGCGGGCATCTGCGCTTCCTGGCTGTCGATGCCGCCGCTCTCGCCGGAACAAAGGACGAGCCCTCCCGTCCGGGAGGAAAAGATGCTACCGCTGAAGTCGCCAAAAAGCGCGCAGCGACGCCCGCGACAAAAGATGTCACCGGGACAGTGGCGAAGGATGCGAATGCCGGCGGTGATCGTCCCAGCGCTCCGGCGCCCACGGGTGACTTGCGGCCCTTCTTGACGCCACAACCGACATCATCGGCGCCCGAGACTGGAAGGCAGGTTGGTCCGACCAAGGACAGATCGCAACAAACCATTATTGCCAAGACGCGGGCTGCTGAAGCCGAGCGCGCGAGAATCATGGAGGCCGAGCAGCTGGCGGCCGAGGAGCGTACCAAGGCACGCGTGGCGTGGGCGCGGTTCGAGGCCGAAAAAGCCGCGCAAGAGAACCGCGTGAAATGGACGCTTGCGGCATCGCTCGTCGTCCTGCTTGCCACGCTTGCGCTGTTGCGCTTGATGACGCGCCCGCAAGACATGTCGAAGGCACACGAGGCAGCACGCAAGCTCACCGAGTTGCTGCGCCTCATCTCGCAACGTTTGCGGCCGGTTTGCGTGCGTGCCCAAAATCTCTTTCGGTTCGCACGCATCCGCGTGGCAAACTTGATGATGAAGGCGCACACAGCCATCGCGCCCAAATCAGTCGAGCCAACCGAGCAGACCGGCTAGGCACGGTATTTCCTCCCGTATTGCCTGGCGGCGCGTTTTACCCAACGCAGAGATTTGTCCGCGTTTGCTTTTGACCGGCAAACTGCGCTTGAATTTGCGTGGCATGGCGCTGCTCCAGCGAGCAAGCACGGGAGGCCCCGACAATGGCGACCAGTTTTCGCGCGATCATCAATAAGGCAGTGCAGGAGAAGCGCATCCTGGTTGTACCCGGCGCGCATGATGCGCTCAGCGCGCGCTTGATCAAGAAGCTGGGCTTCGAGACCTATTTCATCGGCGGCTTTCCGGCCGTGGGGGCGCGCTACGGCCTGCCCGATATCGGGCTGAAGGGCTTCGGCGAGATCTCCGCGGCCGTGCGCGACATCATGTCGGCCTGCGACCTGCCGGTTTTTGTCGACGGCGACGACGGCTACGGCGATGTCAAGAACGTCGTCCACACCGTCCAGAGCTATGAACGCATGGGCGTGAGCGCGATCTTGATCGAAGATCAGCAATGGCCGAAACGCTGCGGGCATACGCTTGGCAAGAAGGTCGTTCCGCTCGAGGTCGCGGAAGCGAAGATCAAGGCGGCATGCTCGGAGCGCCTCAATCCGGACACCTGGATTCTCGCCCGCACGGATGCGCGCGCCGTCTACGATCTTGACGACGCCATGCGGCGGGCCGAGCGCTTCATCCGCGCGGGCGCCGACGGCATTTTCATCGAGGCACCGCGCAGCGTCGAGGAACTCGCGCGCATTGGCCGCGCCTTCGACGTGCCGCAGATCTGCAACCCGCTGGTCGGCGGCCACACACCGATCCTGAGCATGGAAGAGCTGGGCAAGCTCGGTTTCAACGCGGCGGTTCTGGGGCTCGATACGTTGATGCATGCGGCCAAGGCCATCGAAGCCGTGCTGCTCGACATGAAGTCAGGCAAGTTTGCGCGCCGCAACGACGGCATGGATTTCGAGCAATACAAGAAGGTGGTCGGTTTCGACCAATGGGCCAGCCTTGACGACCGCTATGGCATGCCGGCTTCGTAGCAACCATTAAATCGGGCCATTGTTTCGGCTGTGATCGCTTGGACGTTGGTGTTCGGCCGCACAGCTGGTGTCAAGGGTCGTGACCGCTTCGCGGCGGCAAGCCGCCCTTGACACCAGCTTTGCGTCCGAAGGTTCGCCGTCCAAGCGATCAAGGCCTCCTTCTGCGCCTCAGGCGTCTCTCTTCAAGTTTGCCAATGCCGGTACCTCCTTGCTCCATGGTGTCCCGCGTTCAACCACAGTGTTGACGAAGATCAGAAGCTTGCGGGCACAAGCGACCAACGCAACTTTGTGCGGCTTGCCTTTTGCGATCAAACGTTTGTAGAGCGCCATCAGCTGGGGATTCCAACGCATCGAGGCTGGCAACGCTGCGGTATAAAGATTACCCCGCACGCGTGTGCGGCCGCCGCTGATATGACGCGGTCCGCTGTGGTCTGAACTGTCATTGTCATAGGGGGCAAATCCCACCAATGCGGCTGCTCGCTCCCGCGTCACACGCCCGATCTCGGGCATGCGCACCAGAATGGCAACCGCAGTTCGCAGACCAACTCCGTCAACGCTGAGGATGAGCTCGAGCCGTTTGCCAAGATCCTTATGCCGACGGATCTCGGTGGCGAGTTTCTTGAGCTCTGCGCGTAACAGTGCCTTATGACGGCGGATTTCACTGGTATAATGGGTCTTTATCCGCTCATCGTGAAACAATTCACGGCGTGTCTTTAGACGAGCGATGTCCTCGGTGAGCTGATCAAGCAACGTCGCAACCGCAGCAAACGGCGCCAGGCGAGGATCCGGAGGCGCATGGATCTTCTTCGCCGCCGCGGTACACTCAGCGATCAGGCCAGCGTCGATCTTGTCGTTCTTGGCTTTTTGCAGGTGGAACACGGCATAGGCCCTCACCTGTGCCGGCTGGAATACGATCACAACAAAACCAGCTTGCCGAAGCTGGCTCACGACTGCCTGCTCGTAACCGCCGCTCGCCTCGATACCGACCCGAGCGACCCGGTGCTTGCGCAGCCAGTTCGACAGCCGGCGGTGCCCTTCAGCGGTATTTGGCACCTGCAGCTCCTGCGAGCGATCCTCAAGCGCTACATCGAGCTTGTGTTTGCTGGTATCGATCCCGGCGCAAACTGTGCTATGTTTGCTCATCTTCTCTCGACCCTTCCTTGCAATGCGAACCTAAAGTTCGATCAACCATACGGGTCCTGATGAAGAGCCGACCGCGATCTTGCTACGAAAGACAGCCCTTGAGGCTACGGTGCGCAACGATCCGACGATCGGCCGGTCCGGTCTGGGTGGCCACCTGGGCCGGACCGTTCCTTTCGGAACGGACGCATCATAGTGATTCGCGCTAATACAAGGTGCGTAAAGCCGCGCACCCAGACAAGCTTGCCGTCACGCCAGCGCGGCTTGCGGCGCGCGTTCTGTTTTCACCGGCTGGCGATCGCGCAGATTAAGGATGCGGCGGGCGTTGACGTAGAACAGCCTGTGCTTGTCGGCATCGCTCAGATTGATCTCACCGAGCAGCTTCAGGCACGCCGCCGGATCCCAGCATGGATAATCCGTGCCGTACATCACGTGATCGATGCCGAAATAGTCGATCGCGAACTTGATACCCGCCGAATGGGGCGAAACGGTATCCGTGAACATGCGCTTCATGTAGGACGTCACCGGCTTCGCGAGCTTGGCGGCCTTGGAGTTTTTGTCCATGCGCCCGGCCTGGTAGGGCAGCGAGCCGCCGGTATGCGACATCACGATCTTCAATTTCGGATGACGCTCCATCATGCCCGAAAGGATGAGCCGCATCGCGGCGACGCTAACCTCGATCACCCGACCAAGGCTCAAATGCAGCGCGCCGTCATAGCCATCGAGCACATCCTGGAAGATGACATCGGTGGGATGCAGGAACACGGGCAGGCCAAGTTTTTCGACATGCGCGTAGAACGGCTCCAATCGCTCGGAATCGATGCGCGCATCATCTCCGACGCTGCCCGGCAAGTTTACGCCCATGAGCCCGAGCCGGTTGACTGCGTCGTCCACGACTTCGATCGCAACCCTCGTATCCTGCAACGGGACTGCCGCGCTGGCCCATAGCCTGCCCGGATATTTGCGCTGCGCGCCGGCCATTTCCTCGTTCCAGGCGATGGCGTAGTCGCGTCCTTCCTCGATTGGCATATCGGAGAAGGACACCGAGAACGGCCCGATGGAGCAGACCACGTCGACTTCGTGTCCGAGCCCGTCCATGTATTCAAGCTGCTTGTCGAGATCGAACCATTCGGTCCAGCTATTGAGGTGTTGGCCACTGCCCGCGCGACGCATGTAGTTGTAGCCGCCACGCCTGTTGACCTCGGCACGGGGATATTTTTTGCGCCGGCAAAGCGCGTCGAAAATGGATCGGGGCCACCAATGGAAATGCGAATCAATGATGTGCATGGTTATCCCCGCGGGATCAGGTATCAGGAATATCAGGTGTCAGGTATCAGATGTCACCTGATGCCTGAGATCTGATACCTGATACCTGATAACTGCGCAACGAGATGCCGCGACATTCATTCAGCCGGCTCCGGGACGAGCCTGCGCGCGGCGCTCGCGCGCGCGCTACCCACACATAAAAGGCTCGCCATCAGGATCACGGCCGCCAGCGCGAGAACCAGGTCGGGTCGCCCGTGATCGATGAGAAGTCCGAAGGGAACCGGAGCGAGCGCTCCGCCCAACGGCAAACCGGCGCTGACAAATCCGAACACCTTCCCGATCTGCCCCGGGGGACACGCATCCTTGAGCATGACATCGCGTGGCGTGCGGCTCGCGCCAATCAGGAGCCCGGCCATGAGGAGAACACCAATGGTCGCGATCTCGCTCATGCTGTTGAAACATACCAGCAGAATGAGCGCAGCCGACGCTATGGTTAAGAGGACGGTAAAAGCGAGGTGGCGGTCGCTGCGATCGGCGAACCAGCCGCCGAGGAGAACGCCGCCGGTGGCGCCGCCAAGAAAACCTGTGAGCGCCAGCGATGCGGCTTCAATCCCCACTCCGTGCACTTCGTGCAAGACCGGAATCAGCCAGGATTGGATGCCGGAGCCGGCGATGGCGGTCAGCATGAAGAAGCCGAAGAACAGCAGCATGGAACGAGACAGGAGGAGCTTGCGGCTGGATGCAACCGAATCGCGCGCGCCCTCGTGCCGCCGGACCTGCTCGCGCAGGATCGCGCTCTGCCAGAGGATGAGGGCCACCAGCGGGACACCGACGAGCCCGACGAGGAGGAGCGTGCTGCGCCAGCCAAGCAGAATCATCAGCATTGCGCTCACGGGAGGCGCGAGCGCCGATCCCAGGTTGCCGCAGAACGTGTGCACCGCAAAGGAACGGCCCAGCTGGTCGCGCTCTACCGATCCGCTCAGGATCGCGTAATCGGTGGGGTGAATGACCGAATTTCCGATGCCCGAGGCGAGGCACAGCAGCAGCACCTGCCAATACGCGGTGGCAACGCCTAGCGATGCGATGGACAGGCTCATCAGCAGCGTGCCGCCGATCAGAAAAGGCCGCGCGCCATAGCGATCCACGAGAAAGCCGACCGGGGTCTGCAGCAGGCCGGTCGCGCAGGACATCAAGGCGAGCGAAAGACCCAGCTGAGCGAAGGACACATCGAAGGCGCTCTGCCATGCCAGGAACATTGGCGGCAGGCAGAGCTGATAAAAATGCGACATGAAATGGCCGGTGCCTATCACGCTGTTCACGCGGATGCTGGGATGCAGTGATGCGGCCATTTTCGAAGATCTGATCTGTAAAGGCTAAAGAGCCCCGCCTAGCACAGTCACCTATGGGACCGCGGCCGCCGTGACAAGCCTCGGCAGTGCTCTGTCAGGGCACCCATTACCGCGTTGCATGCGGGAAAGACGGTTCCGGTTCGATACCTCTCCCGTCTGGGGCCCCAACGCAAGTCGGGCTTGCCCGACTTGCGCACTATACTGCGCAACCCGGGCAAGCCCGGGTTGCGGGGAGAGGTGGAGCAAAAGTGACGCGTAAATTTGCTGCGTGCAGCGTCGCCGCGATCAGCGCAGCGATAGCCACGGCTTGATGCGCCAGCGCAAGCAATATCGGCACCTGCAGAAGAAGCGTTGCTATGCCGAGCATCGCCTGCAGCAGGAGAAAAAGTGCGAGCGCCACGGCGCCGCTGCGGCACACCCGATGCCAAGAGCAATCCAGAGCGTGGAGCGTGCCCACGGCCACGAGAATGTACGCCACCATGCGATGGGTAAACTGCACGGCGAGGTGATTGTCGAGGAGATTGAGCCACGCGGGCGCAAGCAGGAACAGATGCTCACGCGGCGGAATGAACGCACCCTCGATCAATGGCCAGGTATTGTAGATAAGACCCGCTTTGAGCCCGGCGACGAGCCCACCAAGCGCAATCTGTCCGAGCAAGAGAACCAGTATCGCCATTGCGCTCACGGCAAGCCGCCGGGGCGTGAGCCGCGTCGCACCATTCGCAGCCGCGGGCGTGAGCAAGCGCGCCGTCCAGATCACCGCAGCCAGAATGAGGCACGCCATAAGGAGATGGACTGCCAGGCGTTCCTGCGCAACATCGACGCGCCCGACCAGCCCGGAAGCGACCATCCACCAGCCGATGGCACCCTGCAGTGCGCCCAAACCAAATATGAACCACAGACGCCATTTGACCCCGGGCTCGATCCAGCCGCGGAACTGAAAGAACAGCAGGGGAATGAGGAAAGCTGCACCGATGAGGCGCCCCAGCAAACGGTGCACCCATTCCCACCAATAAATGCGTTTGAAGTCGTCGAGGCTCATGCCCTTGTTGACAAGTTCGTATTCGGGCGAAGTTTTGTATTTCGTGAATTCGGCAGCCCACGCGCTCTCGGAGAGCGGCGGCACGATGCCGGTCACGGGACGCCATTCGACAATCGACAGGCCAGAATTGGTCAGCCGTGTCGTGCCGCCCACCATCACCATGAGCACCAGCAGCGCGGCGATTGCATAAAGCCACACTCGGATCGCGCGGCGGTGAGTGCGTGAAGTATCGAGGCCCAACGGCGCCGCCCCCCCGGTTGGCTCCCCTCCCCCTTGTGGGGAGGGGCTGGGGGCGGGGGTCCTTTCGCGTCCTGACCGCGCACCCCCTCCCCAACCGAGGGGCGAGGGAGCAGACCGGGCGTGCGGCGTGGTCTGAACCAGTCCCATCGTATGCTATTCGTCAATTGCCCTGGAAGACCGGCTTTTCCTTCCGCACGAACGCGTCGTAGGCGCGCTCGTAGTCCTTGGTCTGCATGCAGAGCGCCTGGGCCTGAGCTTCGGCTTCGATCGCTTCGTCAATGCCCATGCTCCATTCCTGATGGATGCAACGCTTGGTCATGGCATGGGCGAAGGTCGGACCGTCTGCCAGCGACCTTGCCAAGGTCTGCGCTTCTCTCAGCACCGCCTCCGGCTCGCAGATCCGATTAAAGAAGCCCCAGCGCTCGGCCTCGGTGCCGTCCATGGTGCGGCCGGTATAGAGGAGTTCGGCCGCCCGTCCAGCCCCGATGATCCGCGGCAGGATGTTGCACGCACCCATATCGGCACCGGCAAGTCCAACCCGCACGAACAGAAACGCAACCTTGCTGCGCGCCGTTGCGAGCCGCAGATCGCTCGCCATGGCCACGATCGCACCGGCACCCGCACAGACTCCATCAATCGCAGCCACAATCGGCTGCGGACAGGAGCGCATGGCTTTCACGAGATCGCCGGTCATCCGGGTGAAGGCGAGCAGACCTGCCGCATCACCCTTGCGCTGCATTTCCACCAGCGGTCCGATGATCTCATGCACATCGCCGCCTGAGCAGAAATTGCCGCCGGCCCCCGTGATCACCACGCTCCTGATCGTGTCGGCGTAGACGAGGTCACGAAAGGTGTCGCGCAATTCGCCGTAAGATTCGAGCGTGAGCGTGTTCTTGCGTTCCGGCCGGTTGAGCGTGACGGTCCCGACTTTGCCGTCGAGTTGCCAGCGGAAATGCTGCGGCTGAAATTTTGCAAAATCGATCCGCGGCGGCCGAAACCGGCGGACTGTTTCGTCATCTGCCATTCGATTTCTTTCGCTCGTCCTTGACCCGCACCGCCTTGCCCTGGGAACGTGGCACCTCGCCGGGTGATTTGATGACGACGTTGCAGCTCAGTCCAATGCGCGACTTGATGTGATGAGCCACTTCGTTCGCCTTGCGGACGCGCTCGCTCTCGGCAAGGCCAGCCTCCGGCGACATCTCGACCTCGACGGTCATGGCGTCAAGCGCGCCTTCCCTGGTCAGCACGAGCTGATAGTGCGGCGCCAGCCCCGGCAAACCGACCAGCACCGCTTCCACCTGGGACGGAAACACGTTGACGCCGCGAATGATCAGCATGTCGTCATTGCGGCCGGTCACCCGCATGATGCGAACGTGGCTGCGGCCGCAGCTGCACGGCTCGTTGTTGAGGCGGCTGATGTCGCGGGTGCGATAGCGGATCATGGGCAGCGCCGATTTGCTCAGGGTGGTAATCACGAGTTCGCCCGTTTCGCCCATGGGCAGCGGCTGCAACGTTTCGGGATCGATGATCTCGAAAAGAAAGTGATCTTCCCAGCCGTGCAGCCCGGCTTGCGCCACGTGACATTCGCTGGCAACGCCCGGCCCCAGGATTTCGGAGAGCCCGTAGAGGTCCACGGCTTTGATGCCGAGCCGCTGCTCGAGCTCGCGGCGCACGGATTCGCTCCATGGCTCGGCGCCGAACACGCCAATACGCAGTTGTGATTGGCGCAGATCAATGTCCATGCTCGCCGCCACTTCCGCGATGTTGAGGGCGTACGACGGAGTCGCGCACAGCACCTGCGCGCCGAAATCGCTCAGAAGCGTCACCTGGCGTTCGGTCCCGCCGCCCGAGACAGGCACGACCGCGCATCCGAGCCGCTCCGCTCCGTAATGCACGCCCAAGCCACCGGTGAAGAGCCCGTAACCATAGGCATTATGAACGATGTCGCCCGGAACCGCGCCCGCGCATGCAAGCGAGCGCGCCATCAGGTCCGTCCAGGTTTCGAGGTCCTCCGCCGTGTAGCCGACGACAGTGGGCTTGCCAGTCGTGCCGGAGGAGGCATGCAGGCGGCGCAACTCCTGCCGCGGCACGGCGAACAGCCCGAACGGATAATTGTCGCGCAGGTCGGCTTTGGTCGTGAACGCAAACCGCGCGATATCCGCGAGCGATATGAAGCGATCGGGATCAATGCCCGCCGCCTGCCACGTTTTTCGGTAATGCGGTACATGGGCGTAGGCACGCTGCAATGTTTGTTTGAGTCGATTCGTCTGCAGTGCCGTGATCGATTCCCGCGGCATGGTCTCCGCTGCGGGATCGAACATGAAGACATCCACGGTCTTGCTAGCGCTCTGGGTTGCTCTCATGACTCCTCCCACCAGCTGCTACACCGCACTGACGGCCTCCTGCGTGCCGAGATAGGCGCGCTGTACCTCGGCGTTGGCCCGGATCTTCTGCGGTGCACCCAACGTGACCACGCGACCAGCACGGTAATGCGGTCGGCGAGCGAGAATACCGTTTCCATATCACGCTCGACCAGAAGGATTGTCAGCACGCCTTTGAGCTCACGCGATAGCGCCAGCATGCGCCGGGACTCCTCGGGACCAAGCCCCGCCATGGGCTCATCGAGGAGCAGCATGCGCGGCTGTGGCTTGCAACTCATTCGCAATCCTGAAAGGTTGCGGGCTCGAAAAGCAAGACGTGTGACCATTTGCCTGTGAGGCTTGCTCTCGCCCTCCTCGTTGCATTCGCGGGCCCGGCGCTCGCGGCCGCGCCATATCCCGAGCATCCCATCACGATGATTGTGCCCTATGCGGCGGGCGGGAGTTCGGATGTGCTCGCTCGCCTGCTTGCCGTGCCGCTGTCAAAATCGCTCGGCCAGCAGATCGTGATCGACAATCGTGCCGGCGCCGGTAGCCGGCTCGGAATCGAGCTTGCCGCCAAGGCTGCGCCCGACGGCTACACGCTGCTTCTTGCCGACGTGCCGCATACCATTATTCCGGCGGTCCAGAAGGGCGTGCATTACGATCCTGTGCGCGACTTCACGCCGATCGCGCTTATCGGCACTGCGTCCATGTTCTTTTTCACGCAGCCGGCGGTGAAGGCGGACACGATCGGGGATTTCGTCACCTTGGCGAAGGCCGAACCGGACAGGATCACCATCGCCTCGGGCGGGATCGGCAGTGCCACCCATCTCACCGCCGAGCTGTTTCAGGCCAAAGCGGGGATCAAGCTCGTGCATGTGCCGTTTCGCGGCGCGGGCCCTGCCATGAACGATCTCGTCGCGGGTCATGTGCAGTCCGCCTTCACCACGCTCGCAACAGCGAGTTCCGTTCTCGATCGCCTGCGCGTACTCGCGGTCGCGAGCGAGACGCGGTCGCCCTCGCAGCCGAACGTTGCAACCTTTCGCGAAGCCGGCATCGATCTTGTCGTCGAGCATTGGTGGGGTGTGCTTGCACCCGCCGGCGTGCCCGCCGAAATTGCCGCGCGCCTGACGACAGACCTCAGAGCCATTCTCGACTCGCAGGAGTTTGTTGCCCATCTCGTTCCGCTCGGGGTGACGATATCCCATGCCACGCCCGCGCAGTTCCGAGCGCTGATTGAAAGCGATACGGCGCGCTGGGCTGAGATTGTCAACTCGGTCGGGATCCGTGAGTGAGACGACGGACGACAGGCGAAGACGATAGACGACGGATCAGATGACTGCCGAATCTCATGCGTCGTCTGTTGTCTGTCCTGCCTCGTACAGCTCGCTGTGGTCAGACTTTCAATCGCTCTGCGCCTGCGGAGGCCGGCTCGCGGGCTCGGCGAGCGAAGCGCAGGCAATCGCCTTCGCCCGGCAGCGGCTTGCGGCCGTGCCCGATGCACAGGTGCGCGAGGATCATGTGGACTATCCCGGCTGGCGGTGCCGGAAGGCGCAACTCACGCATGCAGTAACCGGCGTTGCTCTGCCATGCACGCCGCTCCTTGGCACCGCATCGACCAGCGGTCTCGTTGCCGAAGTGCTTGATCTCGGCTTGGGCCGGCATGACGATTTCAATCGGCATGCCAACGACATTGCCAGCCGCATTGTCATGGTGCGGCACGAATATCCGTTCACGACGTCGCACGTGCACCGTCGCGTGAAGCTGGCGCTCGCCCAGGAGATGCGAGCGTTTGGGTTTCTGATCGCCTACCCGGAACCCGATGCAGGGCCGGTCTCGGGCTCGAGCGGCCGCAATGGCGGCCCCGGCATTCCTGCCCTTGGCATCGCGGCGCAAGCAGCGGACGCGTTGCGCCCGTCGCCCGATGGCGCCCTTGCGAGCGCGCGCATGCTCGTCGAGAGCGAAGATTTTCCCGCGTGCGCCCCCATGCTGATTGCCGACCTGCCGGGCCAAGCCGATGAATGGGTCGTCGTGAGCGCGCATATCGACGGCCATCCCCATGGTGAGAGCGCGATCGACAACGCAACGGGGGTGGCGGTTGCGCTGGCGCTTGCGCGCCTGCTTGCGCCGCATGTAAGCGCGTGTCCGCGCGGATTGCGCATATGCCTGTTCAGCGCCGAGGAATGGGGTCTCGTCGGCTCGCGGCTATGGCTCGAACGCATGGCCGCGAGCACCCGGCGCGCGATGGTTCTCAACATTAATCTCGATTCGGTCGCCGGCGCAGCAGGATTGACCGCGCTGACGTCCGGGTTCGCGGCGCTCGACGCCTGGGTCAAACAGGCCCTGAGCCGCGCGGGTCTGCCGATTGCCACCCATTTGCCGCTTATGGCCAATTCAGACCACGCCAATTTTGCCGCGCAGGGAATCCCTGCACTGCGGCTTATCGCTGGCTTCAACCAGCCGCGCAGCAATCTGCGATTCCTGCTCACCGCCGCCGATACGCGCGACAAGGTAGCCCCGGACGACCTCGCTGCGGCGCTGGCGGTCGCCATGACGCTGACGTGGAGCGCACTCAGCGCTGACAGCGCGACCGTTTGGACTGCGTAGCCCGGATGAGCCCGTAGCCCGCATGGAGCGTAGCGAAATGCGGGGACTTTCGCCGAGCAAACGAACCCCGGGTGTCGCTGCGCTCCACCCGGGCTACAAGTTTGGCTCCATTCCATTCTTTCTGAAGACCGTAGCCGCGACCTCTGATTTGAGGAAACTCACAAACTCGCTGGCGGCAGCGGGCTCCTTCGCGCCCGCCAGGAGACTTGCGCCATAGACCATGAAGCGCTGCAACTCATCCGGGAGCGGCCCCAGAATGTGGATGCCCGCGACCGGCAACAACTCACTGAGCTGCTGGATTCCAATCTCTGCGTCCCCGCGCGCCACGACGGCACCGACCAGCTCGCGCCCCTGGGGTGCGACAAGCTTCGATTTTACCTCCTCTGCAATGTCGAGCTGCTCGAGCACGCGGGCAAAATGCAGCCCGCTCACGCCGCGACTGTAAGATACCGTTTTGGCCGCGAGCAGCGCGGTCTTCAATTTCGCGGGTGTGCCCACTTCCGGCTTGGGTGCGCCTTCGCGCACGGCGATCGCGCTGCCGGAGCGCACAAAATCCACCCGGCTGCCGGTGATCAGCCTGCCCTCTTGCAGGAGGCCATCGGTAAAGTCCGAGGGGCCGATCACGAGATCGCCCGCAAGACCGGAGCGCAGCTTGGTCATCAAATCGGGTCCGGCCTCAAACGTGATGTTGATCTTGTGGCCGCTTGCCCGCTCGAATACGGGCACGATGTCATGCAGCGCGTGCTCGCAGGCGAGCGTGCTGTAAGCAATGATCTCAACTGCCATGCTTTTCGGTCCTGACTCTGTAAACTGGCCAAAGTAATCCGATCAATTCGCAACACCAAGATGCCAAACGACCGCATGCAGGCCGCTGCAACCGGCGAAAGCTTCGCAAATCGCCTCCTGATCGGCCATGCTGCCGATGTGATGGCCACATTCCCCGACAACTCCGTCGACCTCATCGTCACGTCGCCGCCGTACTGGACGGCCGTCGAGTACGAGGGTGGGAAACGTCCTTGGTCCAGCTATGAGGCCTATCTCGACGACCTGCAAACAGTGTGGGCCCAGTGCGGGCGTGTGCTGCGACCAAACGGCAAGCTCTGCATCAATGCTCCTGTCCTGCCGATTCCGAAGGACATGATCCGCCAGCACACGCGTCACCTGAAAAACATCGCCTTCGATATCGAGCACAAAATTCTGGCCGAGACCAGGCTCGCGCGCTACGCGCTCTTTGTGTGGCAGAAGCAGACATCAAAGATGATGTTCGGAAGCTATCCCTATCCGGGGAATATCATCGAGAACAATACGGTCGAATTCATCAATGTCTACGTCAAACCGGGCAAGCCCCCCAAATTCGATGCCGAGGTAAAGCGGGCCAATGCACTCACGCGCGCGCAATGGGTCGACCTCACCCAGCAGGTTTGGTTCATGTATCCCCAGGACGTAAAGCGCAAACGCGATCACCCCGCGCCGTTTCCGCAAAAGCTTCCCGGCCGGCTCGTCCGCCTTTACTCCTACGGTGCTGTTTGGGATTTTCCTGGGGAAGTCGTGCTCGATCCGTTTGTGGGGACCGGGACGACCTGCGCGGTCGCAAAAAGCATGGGCCGGCGCTACATCGGCATCGACGTCAACGCGCACTACATCACGCTCGCACAGCGGCGCGTGCGCGATGCTCCGGAATGCGAACCCCTGTTGCTGGTCGGGCGCGCGAAATATCCGGGCAAAGAAGAGCTGCAGCAAGTGCTCGAAAAGCATGCCGGAACGGCGGGCAGGCTTGCCGAAGCCAAGCACAAGCGCAGGACCTATGGTCGCAAGCTCCAACCGAAGCTTGCCGGCCAGCTGACGCTCGTCTGACCTAAGCCTCGGAAGGGAAATGGCAGGTTCGAGAGGATTGTGCTGATGGCCGCGTGCTCCTTCATTGATTACCGCTTGCAGGCTCACGGCGTCGCCGTGCTGACCCTTGACAATCCGCCGCTCAATCTCACCACCCTCGCCACCCTGGATAAGCTCATCTCGACCTGCCGCGACATTGCAGGCGACGAGAAAGTACGCGCCGTCGTGGTGGTGGGCGCGGGAGAGAAGGCCTTCTGCGCCGGCTCCGACATCGGCGAATTCGCCCATGTCCGCCACGACGTCGTTGGGTCGAAGCTTGCGCGCGAAAACGAAGCCTTTGCTGCGCTTGAGCGACTGCCCGTGCCCGTGATCGCGGCATTGAATGGTGTGGCGCTGGGCGGCGGAGCCGAGATTGCACTCACCTGCGATATCCGCATCATGGACGAGACGGCGCGCATTGGTTTTCCCGAGGTGAAACTCGGGATTTTCCCAGGCAGCGGCGGCATCTTCCGGCTGCCCCGTCTCGTCGGTCCGGCAAGGGCCTACGAGCTTCTTTACACCGGTGACCTCATTGACGCGGGCGAAGCGCATCGCATCGGACTGGTCAACCGCATTGCTCCCGCCGGTCAAGCCTTCTCCGCCGCGCTCGCTTTCGCGCAGACGCTCGCCACTCGTCCGGCGCTGGCGCTGAGCCTCATTCGCGCGGGCGTGCGCGATTCATTCAATCAGACGACCCGGCAGGCGATCGACCGCACGCTCGCCGACAGCCATCGCGTCTTCACCGGGGCGGACATCGAGGAGGGCATCAGCGCCTTTTTCGCCAAACGCGTGCCGGTCTTCACAGCCTCGCGCAAGGTGGACCGTGGAAAGAATAGTGATGAATAGACGGACTGTACTGATATCAATCTGATTACCCGGTTCTCGCAGTCTCGTGTGTGCCGGCAATCAACTGCGCCAGCCGGTGCAACTCGCTCTCACGATATCCGAGCTCTTCCAGGGCAGCGACGGTCGCAATGACATAGTCCCGGTTTGCGCCTGAGACGCCATGGCCTTGACGCACATGATGGAGTTGCGCATTGAGCGACAGCCGGCCGGCATATTGCGGATGTCCACGGTCGACCACATAGCACAGCGCGGGCACCCGCTGGTGTGGCCCGTGTTGCAGCACGATGGGGCGAACAACTTCCCGATATACCGAGGTCACCTGCTCGCGCTTGCGCAGATAGGCGATCGTGTTTGCGCGTTGCGCGGCGCTCACTCGGTAGGCGATACCGCGGCAGGTGCCGCCGCGGTCGAGCCCAAGCACGAGCCCGGGCCGCTCAGGCGTCCCGCGATGCACGAAGGAATAGACGCACAGCGCCCGGTGTGCCCCAATCAGCCGGGCCTCAAGGCGTTGCGCGAATGAAAAATCGGGCCGCCACATCAACGAGCCGTAGGCAAATATCCAGAGATCGTCGGCGGCGTGGGCGGGATCGGGGTCCATTATGGCGCCAAGTGCCATTGCACAAAGGTGACTCGTGCAGTGCAGCAAAGTTGCGGACACTACTCGTGGAGACGGGTCGGTTAACCCAAGGGCCGCCGCCCGATGATGTTCACGCACTTGAACGTCATGACCGCTTCATTGGCTTGATTGAAAACCTCCATCAGCGATGTGACAGCGCCACGGTCAGGTTTGGATTTTGAAGGGACTACTTTCAGCACGGTCACCCGCAACGATAGGGTATCCCCGGGGCGCACTGGCCGCACCCAACGCAATTCGTCACCGCCCGGAGAAGCCAAACTGGCCACATGGGTGAGATAGTGGTCCGCAAAGAGCCGCATGGACAGCGCGGCAGTGTGCCACCCGCTGGCGATGAGACCACCGAAACGCGTTAACTTGGCCGCGTCTGGATCTACGTGAAAGATTTGCGGGTCAAAGCACTTTGCAAAGGCGATCACCTTATCCGCCTCGACTGTAATGCTACCGCAGCAATGAATGTCGCCTTCGACGTAATCCTCGAAGTACCGATCATTGATTGGGGTGTTGAACACAATTCCAAACTCCGTCCGCAGCTGCCGATTGACGAAAGTCCGAATGGGTTGTTACTGGCTTCCCGTCACCTCATGCTCGCCCTCAGGTCGGCTTCGGGGTAATTCGCGACCGGGTCGAGCCAGTAGCAACTCTGGCCATGTATGCCCCGAACGCGGAAGCAGCCAACTATCTCGCCTTTGTCGAGCTGGCAGCTATCCGCATCTGGCTCAGAGCTTCTGAGTCCACGCCCATAGATCTCAAGCCTAGGCCGAGGAGTAAGGCCGCGGCAGCTCCTGTGGCGCCTCGTGCGGCAACTCGGGATGCGGGCGGCCGAAGTCTGGCGCGGGCAAATCCTGGCCGATCTCAACGATCCCGCGCCGGATGGCGCGGGTCCGACTGAATTGCTGGAATAGCGTCTCGCCATCACCGCGCCTGATCGCGCGCGTCAGCGTGGCGAGATCCTCATTGAAGCGTCCAAGCATTTCGAGCACGGCATCCTTGTTTGCAAGAAAGACGTCCCGCCACATGGTGGGATCGGACGCCGCGATGCGCGTGAAATCACGAAAGCCGCCGGCAGAGAACTGCAGCACTTCCGAGCGCGTCACCTGCTTGAGCTCATCGGCGGTCCCCACGATTGTGTAGGCGATGAGATGGGGTAGATGGCTGGTGATACCGAGCACGAGATCGTGGTGCTCGGCCGACATCCTCTCGACGTTGGCGCCGAGCAAGCGCCAGAAACCGCTTAGACGTTCGATAGCACCTGGGTCGGTGTCTGCGGCCGGCGTAAGAATGCACCAGCGGTTGACGAACAGTTCGGCAAAGCCCGCATCCGGTCCGGAATGTTCGGTACCGGCAACCGGATGGGCAGGCACGAAATGGACGCCTGACGGAAGCTGGGACGACACATCCCGGATCACCACACCCTTGACCGAGCCGACATCGGAGACGATTGCGCCGGGCGCGAGATGCGAGCTGATCTCTGCTGCCACCTCCCCGCATGCACCAACCGGAACGCATAGAATAACGAGATCGGCGCCTTCCACCGCGGCTGTATTGGTCTCGACCACCTGGTCGGCGATGCCGAGCTCGGCAACACGCCGGCGTGTCGCCGCCGAACGCGCGGTGACCACAACCGAACGCACTGCCCCTTGCGCGCGTGCTGCCCGGGCGATGGAGGATCCGATCAGGCCCGCTCCAATCAACGCCAGGCGGTTGAAGATCGCCTGTGCGCTCATTGCCGTCCCATCAATTCGCGAAGCGCAGTCACCACCAGGCGATTGGCCTCCTCGGTCCCGACGCTCATGCGCAGCGCGTTCGGCAGCTTGTAGGCGTTGAGCCGCCGCAGGATGAGGCCTCGCCGGGTCAGAAAGACGTCGGCTTCGGCGGCGGTACGGCCTTCGACATCGGGGAAATGGATCAGCACGAAATTCGCAATGCTCGGGGTTACTTCAAGTCCAAGCTTTGGGATCTCTTGCATCAGCCAGGCCAGCCAGCGCTCGTTGTGCGCGCGGGCCGCTTCCACATGCGCCCGGTCCTGGATTGCAGCAATCCCGGCAGCCTGTGCAGGCAGGTTGACGTTGAACGGGCCGCGGATGCGGTTCACTGCATCGACGACGTGCTGCGGCCCATAGAGCCAGCCCAACCGGAGCGCCGCCAGTCCGTAGATTTTGGAGAACGTGCGGCACATCACGACGTTGTCCGCTGTCGCAACCAGCTCGATGCCTGCTTCGTAATCGTTACGACGCACGTACTCGGCATAAGCGGCATCAAGCACCAGCAGCACATGCGCAGGCAGGCCGCGATGCAGCCGCTTCACTTCATCGAACGGCACGTAGGTGCCGGTGGGATTATTGGGATTGGCCAGGAATACGACCTTGGTGCGCTCGCTCACCACCGCCAGCATGGCGTCGACATCGGCGGTGTAATTCTTCTCCGCCGCCACTACCGGGCGTGCTCCCGAGCCAAGCGTGGCAATGGGATAAACCAGAAAGCCGTGCGTCGTGTGGATCGCCTCATCGCCGTCGCGCAGATAGGCGTCGGCAATGAGGTTCAACAAATCGTCCGAGCCCGCGCCGCAAACAATGCGCTCGGGATCAAGCCCGAAGGCGCGGCCGATTGCTTCACGCAGCGCGATCGAGGCGCCGTCGGGATAGTCCTGCAAATGCGCGCCGGCTTCACGATAGGCAGCGACCGCCTGGGGACTGGGGCCGAGCGGAGTCTCATTGGATGAGAGCTTGAAAACGCGCTCAACCCCTGCGGCAGAGCTTTTGCCGGGGACGTAGGGATTAATGGTCAGCACGCCGGGACGCGGCTGCGGACGTTCGAGGAGCGTCATTTCATGCTCCGGGATGAGGGCCGCCGGTCTGCATCGGCTCGCCAGCGGAAACCGTATAGCGCGTCGCATGGCTGCCGACGAGGATGGAGCTGCGCACGGAAGCTCCCGACCTGATCAGGGCGTCGTTCACCCGATCGATGCTGCCGCCGTGGGGGACGGAAACGAGCAGTGCCGCTCCATCGAATGCGCGATCAGGAACCGCGATAATCTCGGCCATCGCTTCGAGCTCACGCCCGGCCGACGTGCGAAAGCCGGCGAGGCGCAGGCTCCAAACCTCGACTTCCCTGACCATGGCGTCCGGCGCCGCGCGGGAGACCACAAATACGGGCAATCCAGCCGGATGATCCGCGCGCTCGACGAACGGCAGTCGGGCAATGATTTTGGGTGCCGCATCGAACTCGAGCGCACTCCACCAGGCGCCGGCGCCTGCGATGCCGAAAGCGGGCACCAGTGCCAGGTCTCCTTTCGAGTTCGACACTGCCGCGACCGCGCCCGCAGCCCCCATGTGAGGCACGAACGGGACGGTGAAGCCGAAATGAAACCGCGCCGAATCGCGCATCATGGCTTCCCCGGCGGAAAGGTCGGCGTGCACCGAGAAGGGTGCCTGGACATAGGTGAAGCTCGCGATGATGACGCGCCAGATACTCTCGGCGGTATCGAGCGGCAGGATACCCCGATGGCGCGCCACCAGGCGCCGCATCATCTCGGCCTCCCGTGCCGGCCGAAACGCCGAGCCTGATTCCTGCGTCTGTTTTGCTGCAATGAGCCGATCGATGATCTCGCCGCGCTCCATCAGCAGCTTGTGCATGGCCTCATCAATGCGGTCGATTTCCTGCCGCAGAGAGCCAAGGGAGGGCGCTTGCGAAACTGAAACTTTCATGCGGGTCTCTCGCGCCGCATTGATAGGTGCGCAAGCCGCTGAAAGCAAAGAAAACATTGACAGCCCTGCCGCAGGGCCTATCTAAGCCCGTCACAACCGGTAATGGCCGTCATTGCCGGGCTTGAAAAAAATTTTTCGATGGATGCGCGGGTCGAGCCAGGTCGAGCCCGCGCATGACGGGATCGAGATTTTGAGCATGGTCGAAGCCGAGTTGAGTATCGTGGTTGATCCCGCCGAGCGTGCGCGGGAAACGGATTATCCGCATTCGCCGGTCGTGCGCTTCGGCAAAGATCAGCCGCTGCGGCTCGATGCCGGCATTGATCTGTATCCATTTCAGATCGCCTACCAGACCTATGGCAAGCTCAATGCCGAGCGCAGCAACGCAATCCTGATCTGCCATGCGCTCACCGGCGACCAGCACGTCGCCAACATTCATCCCGTCACCCAGAAACCGGGCTGGTGGGAAACCATGGTCGGCCCCGGTCGGCCGATCGACACGGAGCGCTATTTCGTCATCTGTCCGAACGTGCTCGGCGCCTGCATGGGCACGACCGGTCCGGCCTCGACCAACCCGGCGAGCGGCATGCCTTGGGGTCTCGAATTTCCCGTCATCACCATCCGCGACATGGTGCGCGCACAGGCGATGCTGCTCGACCAGCTGGGCATCACCTCGCTGTTCTCGATGGCGGGTGGCTCAATGGGTGGCATGCAGGTGCTGCAATGGTGCGCGAGCTATCCGCGTCGCGTGTTCTCGGCGCTGCCGATTGCGACGTCGACGCGACATTCCGCCCAGAACATCGCATTTCACGAGGTCGGGCGGCAGGCGGTGATGGCCGATCCGGAATGGCGCCACGGGCGCTATTTCGCGGAAGCGACCAATCCGCGACGCGGTCTCGCCGTCGCGCGCATGGGCGCGCACATCACCTACCTTTCGGATGCGGCGCTGCACCGGAAATTCGGCCGCCGCTTTCAGGACCGCGACAATCCTACCTTTTCGTTCGATGCCGATTTCCAGGTGGAGAGCTATCTACGCCACCAGGGCAGCAGTTTCGTTGATCGCTTCGACGCCAATTCATATCTCTACTTGACCCGTGCGATGGACTATTTTGATCTCGCGGCGGACTGCGAGGGCGTGCTGGCGAACGCCTTCAAGGATACGCCCACCCGTTTCTGCGTGATCTCGTTTACCTCCGATTGGCTGTTTCCGACCTCGGATTCGCGTGCGATTGTGCACGCGCTCAATGCCGGGGGCGCGCGGGTTTCCTTCGCCGAGATCGTCACCGACAAGGGCCACGACGCCTTCCTCCTCGACGAGCCGGAACTGTTCGACATTGTGCGCGGCTTTCTGGAGGGGGCGGCGAAGGCGCGTGGACTTGCCCCGGCCCAGGAGAGATGAGGACAGCGTAAGCTTCGATGATGTTCGATCACGACGCGATGGTGCAGCGCGGGTTACCTCTCCCCGGAGGGGAGAGGTCGGATCGCGCTTGCGCGATCCGGGTGAGGGGGAGCCGCTTCAAACTCCGTAGCCCCTCACCCGGAATGGGCGCGGAGCGCCCATTCCGACCTCTCCCCCATGTGGAGAGGTCACGCTGCTGGCTCGATCTCGGCGAAACACGCTCTAACTTTCGATGCTGACGCGGATCAACCACGATCTCACAATGGCAGAAGCTGCGCGCAGCCCGGGCGGGTCGCGCGTCGATCTGCTCGTTGTGGCGGAGATGGTTGCGCCCGGCGCGAAGGTGTTGGACGTTGGCTGTGGCGACGGCGAGCTGCTGCGCCTGCTTGGCGAAACGCGTCGCGTTGACGGCCGCGGCATCGAGCTCTCCCGCGAGGGGGTCAATCAGTGCGTGGCAAAAGGCCTCGCCGTGATCCAGGGCGACGCCGATACCGACCTCTCGGACTATCCCGACGATGCGTTCGATTACGTCATTCTCTCCCAAACGCTCCAGGCCACCCGGCATCCACGCGTCGTCCTTGAACATATGCTGCGCATTGGCCGGCATGCGATCGTTTCGTTTCCGAATTTTGGCCACTGGGGAATCCGATTGCAGCTGCTGCTCGGCGGCCAGATGCCCCGAACCGATAATCTGCCGTATGCCTGGTGGGAGTCTCCGAACATCCACTTCTGCACCATCAAGGATTTCCGCGAGCTGTGCGGGGTGGCCGGCGCCAAGATGGACAAGGCGGTGGCCCTTAACGCTTGGGGACGTGCGCTGCGCTTCAATTTTCCCTGGTGGTTCTGGAATTTGTTGGGAGAACAGGCGGTCTTCCTGCTCAGCCGCGGAAAGTAGGCTCGCGCTTCTGCTGCTTAATCCAGTCGTTGACAACCGGCTGCCGCAAAATGCCGCCAAACCTCTTTCCCCGGCAACGCCCAGATCCCACATAGGAACTGAGGACAGCCTTCTCGGCGACAGCGCCGTTGGCTGGCGCTCCTGTGGGGGACACCCATTGACGATGTTCTTCTTGCGCCGGAAGGGCGGAGGAACATGCTGAGGGAACAGGACAGATGGATTTTGAAAAATACACCGACCGCGCCCGCGGTTTTGTGCAATCGGCCCAATCGCTTGCAATGCGCGAGGGCCACCAGCAATTCACTCCCGAGCATCTGCTCAAGGTTCTGCTCGATGACCCGGAAGGACTCTGCGCAGGGCTGATTGACCGCGCGGGCGGGCGCTCGCGCGAAGCGCTCTCGGGCGTGGAAGGAGCGCTCGCGAAGATACCGAAAGTGTCGGGCAGCGGATCGGGCCAGGTCTATCTGGCGCCCGCCCTGGCGCGCGTCTTCGATCAGGCGGAGAAGGTCGCGCAGAAGGCGGGCGATAGCTACGTCACCGTAGAGCGCCTTCTGCTGGCGCTTGCGCTCGATCGCGACAGCGAGGCGGGAAAGATTCTCGCCCGCGCCGGCGTCACCCCACAGAATCTCAATGCCGCGATCGAGGCGTTGCGCAAGGGCCGCACGGCGGACACCTCCTCGGCCGAGAACACCTACGATGCACTGAAAAAATATGCCCGCGATCTTACCCAGGCCGCGCGCGACGGCAAGATCGACCCGGTGATCGGGCGCGATGAGGAGATCCGGCGTACCATCCAGGTGCTCTCGCGCCGGACCAAGAACAATCCGGTGCTCATTGGCGAGCCCGGCGTAGGCAAGACCGCCATTGTCGAAGGGCTCGCGCAACGCATCGTCAACGGCGATGTCCCCGAGAGCTTGCAGGACAAGAAACTCCTGGCGCTTGACATGGGCGCCCTCATCGCAGGCGCCAAGTATCGCGGCGAGTTCGAAGAGCGGCTCAAGGCAGTTCTGCAGGAAGTGACTTCTTCGGCCGGCGCCTACATTCTCTTCATTGATGAGATGCACACCCTCGTCGGCGCCGGCAAAGCCGATGGCGCGATGGACGCTTCGAACTTGCTCAAGCCCGCGCTGGCGCGGGGCGAGCTGCATTGCGTCGGTGCCACCACGCTCGATGAGTACAAGAAGCATGTAGAAAAGGACGCGGCGCTGGCCCGCCGTTTCCAGCCGGTCTACATCAATGAGCCGAGCGTCGAGGACACCATCTCCATCCTGCGCGGCCTGAAAGATCGCTATGAGCAGCACCACGGCGTGCGCATCACCGATGCCGCTCTGGTTGCCGCGGCGACGTTGTCCCACCGCTACATCACCGACCGTTTCCTCCCGGACAAGGCAATCGACCTCGTCGACGAGGCGGCGGCCCGCCTCAAGATGCAGGTCGAATTCGAAGCCGGAGGAGCTCGAATTCGATCGATCGCGAGATTGTCCGCCTGAAGATCGAGCAGGAAGCGCTCAAGAAAGAGCGCGATCCGGGCTCCAAGGAGCGGCTGAAAAATCTGGAGAAAGAGCTCGCGTCGCTGGAGAAGCAGTCCGCTGATCTCACCGCGCGCTGGAAGTCCGAAAAGGAGAAGCTCTCCGACGCGCAAAAGCTCAAGACCGAGCTCGACCATTTACGCACCGAGCTCGCGAATGCGCAGCGCAAGGGGGAATTCCAGCGCGCAGGCGAGCTTGCCTATGGCCGCATCCCTGAAATCGAAAAGAAGCTCAAGACCATCGAAGCGGGCGAGGGCAAGGGGGCGATGGTTCAGGAGGCCGTCACCCCGGACAACATCGCTGCGGTGGTCTCCCGATGGACCGGGGTGCCGGTCGAAAAGATGCTCGAAGGCGAGAAGGAAAAGCTTCTTCGCATGGAGGAGCAGCTCAGCAAGCGCGTCATCGGCCAGGCGGAAGCGGTCAAGGCCGTGTCGACTGCGGTGCGACGCGCGCGCGCGGGCTTGCAGGACCCCCACCGGCCGATCGGCTCTTTCATGTTCCTTGGGCCAACCGGCGTGGGCAAAACCGAGCTGACCAAGGCGCTCGCGGAGTATCTGTTCGACGACGAGGCAGCGCTTCTTCGCATCGACATGTCCGAGTACATGGAAAGGCACTCGGTCGCCCGGCTTATCGGCGCACCCCCCGGTTACGTCGGCTACGAGGAAGGAGGCACGTTGACCGAGGCCGTGCGCCGGCGGCCGTATCAGGTCATTCTGTTCGACGAGATCGAGAAAGCGCATCCCGATGTCTTCAACGTGCTGCTTCAGGTCCTCGATGATGGTCGCCTCACCGACGGCCAGGGCCATACCGTGGACTTCCGCAACTCCTTGATTGTGATGACGTCGAATCTCGGCTCGGAATTCCTGGCCAATCAGCCCGAAGGACAGGACACCGACGCGGTGCGCGATCAGGTCATGGCGGTGGTGCGGGCAAGCTTCCGGCCTGAATTCCTCAACCGCATCGATGAGATCATTCTGTTCCACAGGCTCCAGCGCCGCGAGATGACAAAGATCGTCGACATCCAGATGGCGCGCCTCGCCAAGCTTCTGGAGGACCGCAAGATCACACTTCAACTCGAGCCGTCGGCACGCGAGTGGCTAGCGGAGAAAGGCTGGGATCCCGCCTATGGCGCGCGGCCGCTCAAGCGCGTCATTCAGAAATCGGTGCAGGATCCCCTGGCCGAGCTGATCCTCGCCGGTCGCGTGAAGGACGGCGAGCGCGTAGTGATCTCCGCCGGCAAACAGGGCCTCACGTTTAATGGTGTGCTGGCGAATGCCGCGTAACCAGGAATCAGTTATCAGTAGTCAGTTGCGTGGTCTCAGGCTGACCTGACACTGATTATTGATACTTACCTGCCCTGGGCGTAGCGCGACGGCGTTGCGCGTGTGAGCATGGCATCGAGCCGGCTACGCTCCTGCTCGAAGGAGGCGAGCAAGGTGCCGTCGAGCACGCGCCCGCGCGGCAGCTTGATCTTCATCGGATCGACAAAACGTC
>CAVYVC010000038.1:0-90636 GCA_963771845.1 uncultured Alphaproteobacteria bacterium
CAGATATCGCCTGGGCTTGCCATTTGAGGGCTTCCGGACAACGCAGAAAATCAGCAAGGCGAACCGTTTCGAATTCGCTCAAAGCGCGGTCGCACCCGGATTTTCTACCCTGTTATGGGCCGTTCCGAAGACATAGTCCCAATAGGGCGCGCTGATACCGAAGCCCCGCTCAGGATTACGGAAATGATGGACCATATGGGCCCAGCGCAGCCAGGCGCCGATCCGCGTTCTCGGCTGGCGGTTGTGCAAGTGGTAGTGCAGCTCGTCGTAAATCACGTAACCCATGAGGAACCCGGCCATCACCGGGAATTTCAGCGGCGCACCAAATACGAGCGAAATCACGGCCCAGGCAAGCGCAACGATCGGTGCGCTCATCAGGGGCGGCATGACGAGACGCAGCGGATCGCTGGGATGGGCATGATGGATGCCATGGATGAGGAAGTGAATGTCCGCGCCAATCGCACCCGGAAACTCCCAATGGAACACGTACCGGTGAACGAGATATTCGCACAGCGTCCAAATTGCGTATCCGAGGAGGCCGCAAACGACGACAGCCGCGGGCGAGAACTCACGAGCGCTCTCCCAGAGCAGCAGCACGATCGGAACAAGATAGATGAGCGGAAAGGTCCAGTGGACACGCGACAGCTTGTCGAGTACCGGGTTTTTGAACAAGCGCGGCGAAGCGGCGAGCGTGTCCGGTCGAGGTTGCCGCGGAGCGTCGGGTTCGCTGACACCGGTCATGAGGTCTCTCCTCGTTCAGGATGCGACTCATGGGGGTCTTGGTCAAGAATGAAAATCCAGACGAGCGATTCCATGAAAGTTGTCATTCCGGGGCGAGGCCGACGAAGGAGGCCGAGAGCCCGGAATCTATAACCCCAGGCCTGTGGTTATAGGTTCCGGGTTCGCCTCCGCTTCGCTTCGGCGCCCCGGAATGACGGCCGCATACGTAGTCTTACTGCATCACAAAATTTTCCGGCGCGAGTTTCGTGTGATCGGAGCGGCGGACAGCATGGGCATCGCGAGAGGTACTGACGCCGAGCAATCGGCGCATGGTTGCGATCGAGTTCGGGATGTGGCGTTCAGGCGCCGCAAGGGCGATCGGTCGGAATCGGATATGGAAGATTGCGATGGCGAACGAGGTCCGCGAGGATGTTCTCGCTCGGAGATCAGGAATCGTAGCCGCGATGCACAGTGTTGCGTGATGATGGTATCCTGCTACGCGCCCTTCAAGTGCCCAAGCCGACCTCCTGCTTGAGCTCTGATAATCGCGCTCGATGCGCCAGCGCAGTTGGTGGCGTCGACCAGATCGCGAACGGTTGCTCTTCGGCAGGGTAGACAGCAATATTTGGTTGGCTCGTTCTCCCCCTCGGGTGATTCGATCAGCAGCCCAACTTTGGTCGGTCGGGGCGTTCGATGCACACAAACATCAGCACGTGCAAAGCGTGAGGACGACCATTTGTTCGTGCCTTCGCGCCACTTGATCGTGCGCCACGCTTTTTCTGCGTAGCCCACGGCCTGAATGTACCGCTTGGCCGGTCGCGGCGCACCTTTTCGGCGTCCGACCAGCCGCGTGCCCGGACATACCAGCTCTGCTGAACCGAACGCCGGCCACATAGGCTAATCCCTGCCCAGTAATGCCACGTGCGCAGCTTAGATATCAATGACCGTAGCCGGTGTCCAGCAGCCTGTACCGCGAGGAAGGCCAGCACGACACCTAACTGCAGCGCCAGGAACGCTGATAATAACGGCTTGGTCTTGAAGCCGAGCTCCGGCGGCACGCCCGCTTTGCGCCGACGTTTGCGATTTCAGTCCAGTCTTTTGGCATATACAGCTCATAGGCCACCGGAAACCTTGCATCGATGGTTGGCGATCGACAGCGATACCGCACCTGGCAGTTCGCATCTAGCTTGCCTAGCTGTCCGCATGTGTTTAACCAGACCAACCGAATAAGTTTCTTGTCGGCAAAGTCGCGTCAATCGATGATCCAGGTACCTGGATTTGCCTGTGACGCTCGATCTGCGGCACGGCGCACCTTGGCCAAACACCTTCTCGTCGCACCAACGACCTTCGCCAGTCAAAATGCAGCAGCGACTGATGCTGCGCCGGCGCCGTCACCGCCGCCATCGGTATCCACGCTTTTGCGCTCGCATCGGCATCATCATGACCCACGCAATAGATCCCGTAACGGCTTGGCATGCCGATGTCAATCACGCTCACAAGGCCCTCGACATAAGCCGCAAACCGCGATTCACTGTCGGTTGCACCTCGGAGATCCATCTCAGCCTCCAACTGCTGCGGGTGAATCCTGGAAAATAATCAATTTGGTAGCCGGTCGAACCTGCGGCTAAGTGATAGTAAGACTAGTGCATTTCGTCTCGTCGGCTCAGTCGTCGGAAATTGTTGTCACCGGCAGCGATACGGTGACCGGTTGACCGGGCCGAAGTTTCTCCGGCTCCTCGGGTACCGCCTCCAACATGAATACGAGCCGGTTGCGCTCTTCATTGGAGAAAATGATCGGCGGAGTAAACTCCGCCGTCGGTGAAATGAACCTGATGCGGGCCTTGATCGAGGCGCCACAACCATCGCAATTGACCAGCACGTTGGCGCCAACGACAAACCTGGGTAGCAAAGCCTCGCCGGCAAAGAAGCGGACGATAATGTTTTCCAAAGGGAGCAGCGAAGCGACTGGCCGGCCCAGAAAAATGATTTCCCCACCCTGAAAATAGACCTGTTGAATAATTCCGGCGTGCGACCCCTTAACCTTCCGCCGTTCGAGCCGGCTTTGCGCTGCGGCCAGTCTTGCTTCCAATGCCGCGACCGTCGCGCGTGCTGCTTCAATATCCTCCGGACGCGCGCTCATGCCTGCCAAAGCAATCTGGCGGCGAACCTCGTCGAGAGCGGCCAGATCGATATCCCGCTGCGCCGTGGTTCGATCCTGGAGATCGCGGCGCCCAATATTTTCAGGCTGACGAGCACGATCGAATTCGCGTTGGCTGAGCTGGAGCGCAGCTTCCGCCTTCCTCTCCTTGGCCTTTAAGATCTCAATCTCTTCCGGAGTTTCACGCGCAGCAAGAGCGCGCGCAAGTCGCGCGCGGGCCTCCGAGACCGAGGCTGCTGCTTCGTCCCGGGCGGCTTTCTCCAACGCGCTGTCAAGCACGAACAGCAATTGATCCGGCTCTACTTTTTGCCCCGGCGTGATCCGAAGCTCCACAAGGCGTCCGGTTTCTTCCGACCCGACAAAGACAAGCTCGCCTTGCACAAAACCATGGAAGGCGAGCTCCCGCCGGTCCGTAAAAGCCGCCACTGCCCCAATCACGAGAACTGCAGGCAAGATGATTCGCATCACGTGCATGATGGCCTGCCATGCTCAAACATCTCTCTCTTTGTTGGAACGCCGAGCCTGGCAATGCTTCGCGCTGCGCCTCCACATTGCCTTGCGCTGCGAGTTCCAGCATGCGTCTCCTTGCGCAACAATTCACGCAAGAGTATGGTTGACTGCCGTCTCGGCATCGTCGCCGGCATTTTTGCGCAAGTACTGGCGGGCATTGCGTTTCTGAGGCGCCTCATCGTCCAGCCACAATAGGGTTGCAAGCTCGACCGTATGAGAAAGCCCATCCGTACAACGATTGCGATTGCTGCCATTCTGCTCGGGATTTGGACCTTTCCACTCACCGCACGAGCGGAATCCAGGTTGACCGTATTAAATGGCGAGTGGCGTGGCAGCGGCACTGATCGTAATTCACCTTTCGAGTCACAGCAGCAAACGAAGTGCCAATCGAATAATCGAGTCGACCTAATTCGAATGGTCAGCGATACAGTATGTACAGGAGAGACCGGGCTTCACAAGGTCAGTCATCTGACAATCACACTCGATGCTGACAAAATCGCCGGTACTTTCGACGAGACAGCCTCATCTCCAGGAAGCAATGCATCTCCACGGATATTGAAGGGGTTAGTATCGGGTGTCAGGGCTGGAGACACGGCAACTCTAAAGATTAGCTTTCCTGGGCTCATCCCGAGCGCGACAGTCATCTTCAAGCTCATCAGTTCCTCGTCCTACTCCACGCAAGCGACCAGTCTCGGCATTGCAATGATGGAAGTGACCTACACGCGTGCCGGGGGCCGTTGAAGACGTGCGGTTGATACCTCGCCGGCACTGGACGGAGTTGCCCGCCGGCCAGCGTGTCGCTCATGCGGTCAACCATCTCCCTCGGCTGCCGATTTCCGGGATCAAACGAGATCGGCGCCGACCGCAAGCGCCAAGACCGGGTAGTACACCACCAAGCCAAGCGCGGTGCCGGCAAGGACGTCGCTCGGATAATGATGCCCACAGGCCATCCGCGCCCAAGCCATCAAACCCCACAGCGGCCCGGCGACCCATGCGAGCATCGGATATATCAGCAGGACCGAGGCCATCGCCATGGTCAATGTCATCATGTGCCCGCTGGGAAACGAATTCCAATCCTGCACCGGCAGCAGGCATTCGAGGTCTTCGGCCGCCTGACAGGGCCGGCTGCGGCAGCACCATCTCTTCAGCACGACCAGGATGGCTTGCCCGACGGCAATGCTGGCGCCGCCCACCAGGAGGGCCGGCCAAGCTCTCGCTCCCGCGGCGGCAATCAGCGCCACCGCGAGTGGCGGGTAGAGCCATCCATTGCCCAATTTGCTCACGGCAATGGCCAAGGCCCTGCCGCCCCTGCTCCGCGCCAGCCGGGCGCAATGCCGCACGAACTCCAGCTCCCATGTTTTCACTGGTATTGAGTCCGAGCGTTCCTTGCTCATGACGCCAGCGTCGCCGCAATCGATCGGAGATCCGGGATGACATGAAACGTGCCCGTCGCAAATTCTTGCATCTGGCAGCGGGTGCTGCCGCGCTCCCGGCCATGTCTCGTGTTGCAAGGGCGGAAGCCTTTCCGTCGCGCCCGATCACCATGGTGGTGCCGGTTTCGGCTGGTGGTGCATTGGATACCAACGCGCGCCTTGTCGCGGAGGGCATGCGGATAGCGCTCGGCCAGCCCGTTGTGATCGAAAATGTGACCGGCGCATCGGGCAGCATCGGGGTTGGTCGAGTCGCGCGCGCAGCGCCTGATGGCTACACCATCACCTACGCGGCCTTCATCACACATGTGGTCAATCCCGCGGTGTATCAGCTCCAGTACGACGTGCTCACGGATTTCGAACCGGTCGCCTTTATTGCCGCCACACCCTGGCTGATCTGCGCGAACAAGGATCTGCCGGCGAACGATCTCCAAGGCCTTGTCGCATGGCTCAAGGCTAATCCGGGCAAAGGGTCGTCGGGTACTGCTGGCCTGGGCAGTCCGTCACACCTCGGCGGCATTCTGTTGCAGAATATCACGGGCACACGCTTTGCGCTCATTCCCTATCGCGGCACCGCGCCGTCGATCCCCGACCTGGTCTCGGGCTCACTCGACATGGCGATCCTTGATCCGATCACCGCGCTGCCGCAGTTTCGCGGCGGGCGCATCAAAATTTTCGCCGTGATGGCGAAGAGCCGCACCGCCACCGCGCCTGAGATTCCGACGACCGACGAGGCCGGCGCACCCGGCCTGTACATCTCACCGTGGCAAGCGATCTGGGCGCCGAAAGGCACACCAAAAGAAATTATCATCAAACTCAACGGCGCGGTGATGCATGCGCTCAATGACCCTGACATCCGCAAGAAGCTCGCCGAGCAGAGCTATGAGATCGGTCCGCGCGAGGAGCAGACGCCGGAATATCTCGCCGCGTTCCAAAGGGCCGAGATCGAGAAGTGGTGGCCGATCATTAAGGCGGCTGGCATCAAGCCGCAGTGAAGTTGGGAAATATATATAAAAAATTTCGTCACCCCAAAAATAGGTCGTCGTGGTGCCGGCGCGCGCCGCGTATTCCCATTCGGCTTCGGTGAGCAGCCGGTACGCCTTGCCGGTCATCGTCGAGAGCCAGGCCGCGTACGCCTTCGCATCGCCCCAGCTCACATAGATGACCGGTTGAAGTTGCCCCGTCCCCAGCCAGCGTCGTTGGCCCGCCTTCCGTTGGGCACCCTCCGACCGAAACGCAAGCGTCCCAGTCGGCGAACGTCACATCGAACTTCGAAACTGCAAACGGCTTGGCAATCGTAACTTTGTGCTGCGTCCCTCTCATCCAGTTGAAACGGCCCTTTTCCGTGCTGGGCGACCCCATCATGAACTCACCCGCCGGCACGACGACCATCTCGGGGCAGTCCTTGGCGCATTCCCGGAAAGTACCGCCCGACTTGAGTGCCCGCTCGGCCTCGGGCTTGAGCACATAGGGACCGATGTTGGCGACCCGGTAGGGGCGCATCATTGCGAACCAGTTGAATCTGCTCCTTAACTGGCTCCTTCTCGATTATACCGACGAGACCACGATGATGCCGAGCAGCAGCACGTAAACGAGGGCCCGGACGCGGCGTGCCCGCGCTTGCCCCTTCCTCTCGCGCCCGATGCTGAGCGCAATAAATTCCCGGTCGACCCGGGCAAATCTTCGCGCGCGCTGCGCGAACCAGCTTTGCGCCTGTGTGAGCGCCGCGCCCATCAGCAGCGCGTCGTGCTTCGACCCGTCCGGCGTGGCCTGCCATGCGCGGCGCGCCGCTTCGAGCCCGGTTCGCCAGGCCAGGAACTCGCGCTCGGCCGCGATCCAATCGCGCAGCTTGTCCCAGCGCTTGAAGATCGCCTCATGCGCCACCTCGGCAAAGGTTTCGCCCGTCTCGGTGGTTACGGTGACGAGAAGCCGATTTGGATAGTTGGCCAGTTCGGAGACGAGCCGCCACTCCTGATCCGAGAACTCGGCACGAGCCGCGCGGCGTCGCGTCGGCTCGCCGTCCTCGCGCACGGTCGCCAGCCGGAGCGTCAGCACACGTCGCAGCGCGTCCTCGTCGCCTGGATGCGTCTCCAGAAACGTATTGGCGCGATCGACCAGCACCCCGCCAAGCTCGAAGGATTGTGCAGGCAGGCGAAGCGTCCCGTCGTCGCGTCGCACCATCTGCTTCCACATATCGTCGAGCGTATAGGACAGGAGCGGTAAGGCACCCACGTCCTTAACCGCATCCTCCGCGGTGCGCCGGCTGATGATGTCGACAAGCCCATCGGTTTCGAACCGAGCCGAGAGCAGTTGTGCTGGGCGGCTGACGATCTCGCGCAATTCCTCTTCACCGAGCGGCGGCACCTCGATGTACTGCCGCACCTTGAACAGCGGCTTGTCGTTTTGCAGATGGCCGAGGAAGTCCGACCGCATGCTCATCATTAGGTGCAGCCGTGGGTCCGGCAGCGCCTGGGCGAGCAGTTCGGAAAAACGCCGGCGTTGGCCCTCCTCGGCGCGCACGTAAAGCTCCTCGCCTTGGTCGACGTAGAGAAAGAAGCCGGGCGGTTTGGGCTGGTCGAGCTCCTTGCGGCGGCGCTCGGTAGCGTCGATCAGATCGGGCAGCGTGGCCTTGCCGCCGTGCAAAGCCTCCATCCAGCCATGCTGTGCGTGTGACCCGCTCGGGATCAGTGGCCGCGAATTGCCAAGTGTCGAGGAACGATTCGACCAGCGCCTTAAGCGGATCGGTGCCGGGCTTGAGCGACAGAAAGCACCATTGCCGGCTGTCATGAAAAGCCGCCGGCCAGGCATTCGGCGCCCGCGCCTCCTCGGGCCAGGCTTGGCGCTTGAGTGCCGCCAGCACGCCCGCCTGCGCCAGCGAGGATTTGCCCACGCCCGAATTGCCGATGAGCAATGGCAGCCGGTCAGGCGCGCCGGCGAGCGCGGAGAGCACGTCGACGGTTTCGCGCTTGCGGCCGAAGAAATAGTCGCTGTCCTTCTCCTCCATCGCCGCGAGGCCGCGATACGGAGACGTATAGCGCCATAAGTCGCTGCGGCTGCTGCCGCCACCGGATGCCGCATCGAACAATCGGCCGACATCCTTTTCGGAGGACGGATCGGGCGTAATGATCCAGTGCAGCCGCCGCAGGAACGGCAGGCCGGGCGCGGTCTGGCCTTCCAGCAAGATTACGACGAGCGGAAAACCGGCCGGTGACTTGGCCCATTTGTCGAGCGCCTCGTCGTATTCAAGCACCTGCCACGGACCCACTTCCTTGCCGATCAGCAGAATGAAAGCGGTCGCGTCCGCGATTTCCTGGGCAAGCTGGGCCGACCACGAACCTCCGGCCCGCATGTGGGTGGGGGCGAAGAATACGCGCGAGGCGGAGTCCTTGCGCTCGATGGCGGCCTTGAGCCGTTCCGCCAGCAGCTGATCGAGCGAGTGATAGCTGAGGAACCAGCGTTGCATTCAAAGCATCATGGCGGGGCCGTAGTGCACGAGGGACTTATTACCCAAGGTTGCGCCAGGCGGCACGCCCCTCACACCGCCAGTTCGCGTACAACCTGGATCACAGCGTCCATCAACGTGCTGAGCTCCTGTCGGGTGATTGTGAACGCAGGGGTGAGATAAACAATCGAACCGAAAGGCCGCACGAACACCCCAAGCTGCACGAAGCGCGCGCGCAGCTTCTCGAGATCAGGGACATGATCGAGCTCAATCACGCCGATTGCTCCCTTGACTCGCACGTCCTTCACTCCGGGAGCGCCCCTGCAAGCTAAGAGTCCAGCACGCAGGGCGGCTGCAATTTCCGCAACCTGCTCCAGTCTGGGCTCGCGTTCGAACAAATCAAGGGAAGCGTTGGCTGCCGCGCAGGCAAGCGCATTCGCCATGAAGGTCGGCCCATGCATTAGCGCGTGCGAAGGGTCATCCGACCAGAAGGCGTCGAAGACTTTCTGCCGCGCAATCGTGGCCGCAAGCGGAAGCGTTCCGCCGGTGAGCGCTTTTCCCACCGTCATAATATCCGGCACGACACCAGCAGCCCCACAGCCGAAGAGCGTTCCGGTGCGGCCGAACCCGGTGAAGATTTCATCAAATATCAAAAGCAGCTCGTAGCGATCCGCGGCCTCCCGCAGCCGGCACAGCACAGACGGATCATGAAAGCGCATACCCCCCGCGCCTTGCACCAGCGGCTCGACGATGATGCCCGCAAGCTCGTCGCCGTGTCGCTCAAGATGACGCAAAAAAGCAGCCGCGCTCTTTTCGTCGCAGGGCAGGTCGAGCACGTGATGTTTGGGCAGCAACGGCGCAAACAGCCTGTGCATTCCGCTCGCTGGATCGCAGACCGACATCGCTCCCGTTGTGTCCCCATGGTAGGCGCCCCTGAATGCCATGAATTTTGCTCGATCGGGGATGCCCTGATTGCGCCAGAACCCAATGGCCATCTTCAAGGCGACTTCGACCGCGACCGACCCCAACTCGCAGAAGAACACTCTGTCGAGATCACCGGGGAGAAGGGATGCGAGCCGCCCGGCAAGCGTCAGGGCCTGCTCATGCGCAAGCCCGCCAAACATCACGTGCGGCATGATGGCAAGCTGCTGCTCAACAGCGGCACGAATGTAACGGTGATTATAGCCGTGACACGCAGTCCACCAGGACGCGATACCGTCAACGAGCTCGCGTCCGTCTGCAAGCACGATGCGGCAGCCGTGCGTGCGCGCGACGGGCAGCGGCGCCGCCGCGGTTTTCATTTGCGAATAGGGCAGCCAGACATGCTGCAATCCGGTGTCGTACCAGACCGGTCCTCGCCTTTCGGTTTCCAGGTTGCGTGGCATTGGCGCTTCCATTCCGGCTCCGTTGCCTCCATTCTGACCTGAACGCAAGCGCGCGGAACCTCTGAATGCGTTCCCTCGACGAATTCTCAACGACCAAACTGGCTGAACTCGAGCGCAATAGTCTACGGCGAGAGCTCGTCGAGACCGTCCGAGTGACCGGAATCTGGACGTTGCGGAACGGTCGCCGGCTCTTGTCGTTTTGCTGCAACGATTACCTCAATTTAACTCACCACCCGGTGGTGGTGGAAGCGGCGACGCAAGCGTTGCGTGTCTACGGGGTTGGAGCGGGAGCGTCTCGGCTGGTCACGGGCAATCATCCGCTATTTGCTGAACTCGAATCGCGATTGGCGCGGCTGAAGGACACCCAAGCTGCCTGTGTTTTTGGTTCTGGCTATCTGGCCAATCTTGGGATCATTCCGGCGCTGGTGGGGCCCAATGACCTCATCCTGATCGACGAGCTGGCGCACGCCTGCCTGTGGGCGGGCTCGCGATTGGCACGCGCGGTGGTGATCCCTTACCGGCATGCGGACGTGGGACACGTCAAGTCCCTGCTCACGGAGCTGCGCCGGCGGCATGAGCATGCCCTCATCGCGACCGATGGCGTCTTTTCGATGGATGGCGATCTCGCCCCCTTGCACGGCCTTGCGGCGCTCGCGGAGCACCATGACGCCTGGCTCCTCTCTGATGACGCGCATGGCTTGGGCGTGGTGGGCGGCAGCCGAGGATCCAATTTCGTGCGCACAAGAAAAGCCGAGGTTCCGCTCCAGATGGGGACCCTCTCCAAGGCACTCGGCGCGTACGGCGGCTATATCTGCGCCTCGGCGCCAGTGGTTGACCTGCTGCGCAATCGCGCGCGCACCCTGATCTATTCAACGGGCTTGCCGCCGGCCATCGTGGCGGCGGCGAATGCTGCGCTTGAATTGATTGAGCAGCAACCTGAATACGCCGCGCTGCCGCTCGCAAAGGCCAAAGCTTTTGCCCGTTCCGCCTGGCTGCCGGAACCGGAAAGCCCGATTGTTCCCATTGTTCTCGGCAAGCCCGAGACCGCCCTCTCGGCTTCGCGGCTCCTGGAGGAGTACGGGTTTCTGGTCACCGCGATCCGGCCGCCCACGGTGCCACCCGGCACTGCGCGCCTGCGGCTGACCTTCACCGCGCAGCATCCCGAGGATGAAATCGAGCGGCTTGCGTCCATCATCCGCACGCAAATTCTTGCGCGTTCGGATGAGCGCGCGATCAGCGCGCAATGAGCGCGGTGTTTGTCACAGGCACCGGCACCGGTATCGGAAAAACTTTTGTCAGCAGCGCATTGATACGGCAATTCAGAAGCGTGGGCCATCCGGTACATGCGATCAAACCGGTGGTATCGGGCTTCGACCAAGCCACCTGGCAGGAAAGCAATTCTGCCATGCTTCTTGCCGCACTTGGACGCCCTGTCACATTGCAGGAGATCGAGCTCCTGTCGCCTTGGCGTTTTGCGGCTCCTCTTTCTCCCGATATGGCAGCGCGCCAGGAAGGGCGCGCAATTGCTTTTGCGGAACTTATCGAGTTCTGCCGGAACACGGCCCGATCTTCGCGTCACACCCTCCTGATCGAAGGGGTTGGCGGGGTCATGGTGCCACTGGACAATCATCGAACCGTCCTCGATTGGATGTCTGTGCTGCGCGTGCCGATTGTCCTGGTGAGCGGAACCTATGTAGGCGCGATCAGCCACACGTTGACGTCACTGGAAGTCCTGGCGCGGCGCAATCTCGACATCGCAGCGGTGGCGATAAGCGAAAGCCAGGGCAGCGCCGCCTCGCTCGCCGACACCATAACCACCATCGAGCGCTTCGCCGATGCTATCCCGCTGGTCGGTATTCCCCGCCTTGGCGCCGGTGCATTCGATCACCCCGCAGTCGCTGCACTCGCCAAGCTGATTACCAGCAGCCAGTAATCAGTGATAAGTGATCAGTAATCAGAAAGCCGGTGGCTCTGACTCGACTACTGACTACCTGTACTGCGTCATAAACCAAACTGCGCCGTCATTCCGGGGCCACGAGCGTAGCGAGCGGAGCCCGGAATCCATAACCACAGGCCGTGTGGTGAGACGGGGGTTGCATCATCGCCTGGGGTTATGGATTCCGGGGGCGCAGGCAAGTCGGCAAGGCCGACATGCCTGCGCCCCGGAATGACGTCGAGGTGTTTATGACGCATTACGGCTACTGACTACTGACCCCTGATCACGTCACCAGAATGCTTGCGCCCGTTGTGGCACGCGATTCCAGATCACGGTGGGCTTTCTGCGCATCCTTGAGAGAATACTTCTGGTTGATCGGGATCTTGACCGCTCCGCTTGTCACAACCTTGAAGAGCTCATTCGCTCCGTTTAGCAGGTCCTCCCGTTTGGCGGCGTAATGATTGAGGGTGGGACGAGTCGCAAACAGCGAGCCCTTGGTTTGAAGGATATTGATGTTGAAGGCCTCGATCTGTCCCGACGCACTACCGAAGCTCACAAACATGCCGAGCGGCTTGATACAGTCGAGCGACGCGGGGAAGGTCGTCTTGCCCACCCCGTCATAGACCACCTCGCAAAGTTTGCCGCCGGTGATCTCCTTCACCTTCGCGACAAAATCCTCGTCGCGATAAAGGATCGTGTGATGCGCGCCGTTCTTCCTCGCCAGCTCGGCCTTGTCTTTTGAACCAACCGTCCCGATCACGTTTGCGCCAAGGTAGTTGGCCCATTGGCATGCGATAAGGCCGACACCGCCCGCGGCGGCGTGAATGAGCACGTTATCGCCCTTGGCGACCTTGTAAGTCCGCCGCAGCAGATACTCCACGGTCATGCCCTTGAGCATCATCGCGGCAGCTTGTTCATAGCTTATGCTGGCCGGCAGCTTTACCGCCCGGTCGGCGGGAAGCAGACGTTCTGCCGCATACGAGCCCAGCGGAGCTACGTAGCCGACGCGATCACCGACCTTGATGTCGGTCACGCCGGGGCCGACCGCGGTCACCTCCCCTGCCCCCTCATTGCCGGAAATGAACGGCAGCCCGACCGGCGACGGATACATGCCCATTCGAAAATACGTGTCGATGAAGTTGACGCCGGAGGCATGGTTTTTGATCTTGATTTGACCCGGGCCCGGGTCCGGCACGGCAACATCCTCGTAAGTCAGCACTTCGGGCCCGCCGACCTTGTGTACTCGCACCGCTGCGACCATTGCTGTCACTCCTGTCCTGATTGCACGCACCGAATGGGCGCTGAATGTCTCTCAGCGGGGGCGGCGGATCAAGCCTCCCGGCATGCCTAGCACATGCCTAGTCCAGTGTATCCAAAGTTCGAATCATATGCGGCCGTCATTCCGGGGCGCCCAAGCGAAGCGGAGGCGAACCCGGAACCTATAACCACAGGCCTGGGGTTATAGATTCCGGGCTCTCGGCCTCCTTCGTCGGCCTCGCCCCGGAATGACAAGTTTCATGGAATTGCTCGCCTAGGGGGTGGGGCGTTCGCGATCGGTCGACCCGATAACAAGGAAATAAAGCCCGATAAGCAGCAGGCCTGCCGTCACCCACATCGCCGGACGCAGCTCATAAATGAGAGCAACGATTGCGAGTATTGACCCAACAAGTACGGCGGTGAGGTTGAGGGCCCGAAACCGCTTTACCCGAATAGGGTGGAGAAACTTGAACGGCGCGAAGGTGAGCGCCGAGAATGCAATGACAATGAGCAGTGCAAACCAGGGCGCCGGCCTGATCAGAAAAAGATAGAATGCGAGCCCATTCCAAAGCGCTGGAAAACCACGGAAGTAGTTGCCCGGCAATTTCATCTGCCGGTCGGCAAAATAGATCGCGCCGGTGATCACAATGAGGGCGCCGGCAGGCAGGGCAAGCGGCGCCGGCAAGATGCCGCTCGCGGCGATGGCATAAGCCGGAACGAAAACATAGGTGGCGAAATCGACCACCAGATCGAGCAGGTCGCCCGACCAGCGCGGAAGAACACCCGCCACGCCGACGTAGCGGGCAATCGTACCGTCGACCGCATCGATGATAAGAGCGATGCCGAGGCATAGAAACATGGAAGTCCATCGCGCCTCCACGGCATAGAAGAGCGAAGCGAGCGCAAGCGCCGCTCCGGTTGCGGTAAAGACATGGACCGCAAACGCGCGGATCTGGATCAGCGGCGACACGGAAGGTGCTCCGGGCTTTCGAGTGCACTATACATTGAGAGGTGCCGCGAGTGCCGTCCGGCAGGGGCCTACTTGCATCCCATCGGCAGTGATCTGCGTTACGGCTATCTGCTTTCCGAGGTCACATGAAGAGCTCGAGCGCGCAATGTGTCGTCATTGGTGGAGGACCTGCCGGCCTCACGGCCGCGACCGCGCTCGCATCGGCTGGGGTGGAAACCGTGCTGGTTGCAGCCCCCGCTGCTGGCGTGGACCGCCGCACCACCGCCCTTCTCGACAGCTCGGTCAAGGCGCTGACTGCACTCGATGTCTGGGAGCAATGCCGCGCCGACGCTGCCCCACTCAAGGCCATTCGCATCATCGATGATACCAGGCGGCTGTTGCGCGCGCCTGAAGTTCTCTTTGCTGCGGAGGAAATCGGTCTCGAGGCATTTGGTCAGAATATTGAAAACCACCTCCTCACGCCTGCGCTCGAAAGACGTGCACGCGCGCTTGCCTCGTTGACCTGGATCGAAGACCAGGCGGATGTTGTAGAAGTTGCGGACACGAGCGCCACGATCCGCACGGTCGCTGGCACGGTGATTACAGCAAGGCTGGTCATCGGTGCTGACGGCCGGCACTCACTGTGCCGAATGGCCGCGGGGATATCCGTTGCGCGGCGGACCTACGCCCAAACAGCCTTGACATTCAATCTGCGACACGCTCGCCAGCACCATGACATTTCGACCGAATTCCACACCGAGACGGGCCCTTTCACGCTCGTCCCGCTGCCGGGACGGCGCGCGAGCCTCGTATTCGTTGTGCATCCAGACGAAGCCCGCGATCTCATCAAACTTTCCGATTCCCTGATGGCGGAAGAGATCGAGCGCCGGTCACATTCCATCCTCGGCGGTATCGACGTCGAGCCCGGCCGGGGGGTATTCCCGTTGTCCGTTGAGACGGCCGCGCGGTGTGGCGCGCCCCGCATCGTGCTCGTGGGTGAGGCGGCGCACACGCTTCCTCCGATCGGAGCGCAGGGCTTGAATTTGGGGTTGCGGGATGCCGCGACCATAGCCGAGATCGTCGTAACGGCTCATCGCGAGGGCATCGACATCGGGGCCAGCAAAGTGACGGACCGATACGGCCGAATGCGCCGGGCGGACATCATCAGCCGTACCATCGCCGTGGATGCGCTCAATCGAAGTCTGCTTTCGGACTTTCTGCCGCTCCAGGCGGCTCGCGGAGTTGGCCTTTTTCTGCTCGGTCGTGCCGCTTCCTTGCGGCGCGCCGCCATGCGGGAAGGAGTCATGCCATTCGCCTCTCAGCCGCGGCTGATGCGCGGACTGGCTTTGTGACCACGGCGCCTTCTGCCTGCAAAACCGACTTGGCGCAGCCGATTTCCGCACAAAGAGCAGGATGCGAATCGTCATCCTGCTCCATGTCTTTGTTGAGCATGTCCTTTTCGTAAAACCGGTTCCCACTTTCGCGAGACATGCTGTAACGTGAGAACCGACCACTCGCAGGTGGAGATGAGGAATGAAGCTCCCGCGCAACTTTTTCAGACCGCTTGCGATCGGCGCGCCGTCACCGTTGCGCGAGCTTCCGGTCAAGCTTGAGCGCATGATTCATTTCGTGCCGCCGCACGTCCAAAAGGTGCGCGCCAAGGTTCCGGAGTTGATTTCGCAGGTCGACGTGGTCCTCGGTAATCTGGAGGACGCCATTGCGGCCGATGCCAAGACCGCCGCCCGCGCTGGCTTCATCGAGATGGCAAAAGCGTACGATTTCGGCACCACCGGCTTATGGGTGCGCATCAACGCTCTCAACTCGCCCTGGATGCCTGACGACGTGATCGAGATCCTCGGCGCAGTTGGGGACAAGCTCGATGTCGTGATGCTTCCGAAGGTGGAGGGTGCATGGGATATTCATTACCTCGATCAGCTCCTGGCGCAGATGGAAGCGCGGCATGGCGTTCAGAAGCCAGTTCTGATTCATGCCATCCTGGAAACGGCCGAGGGGGTTGAGAATGTCTCCAACATTGCCAAGGCCTCACCGCGCATGCATGGAATCAGCCTCGGGCCCGCCGATCTCGCTGCCTCCCGCGCCATGAAAACGACGCGCGTCGGTGGCGGCCATCCGCAATACAAGGTCCTCGCCGATGTCGCAGAGGAAGGCACGCCGCGCAGCGTGTACCAGCAGGACCTCTGGCACTACACGTTGGCCAAAATGATTGATGCCTGTGCCGCAGCGGGCATCAAGGCGTTTTACGGCCCCTTTGGTGATTTTTCCGATCCGGCGGGATGTGAGGTGCAATTTCGAAACGCCTTTCTAATGGGATGCGCCGGAGCCTGGACGCTCCATCCCAGTCAGGTCCCGATCGCAAAGCGCGTTTTCTCGCCTGATCCGGCCGAAGTTGAATTCGCGAGCAGAATCCTGCATGCCATGCCAGACGGCACTGGAGCGGTTATGATCGATGGTAAGATGCAGGATGATGCCACTTGGAAACAGGCCAAGGTACTCGTCGACCTCGCGCGTCTGATCGCTGCCAAGGACCCGGAGATGGCCGGGTCCTACCGCGTTTGACCCCCACCCTTCCCTCCCCGCGCGCGGGGGAGGGATAAAGGGTGGGGGCCTGAATGATCTCAGGTTTTCTGATGAGCAAAACGCGCACCGCGAAATTCAAGATCGGCCAAGTCGTTCGTCATCGGATTTTTCCGTTTCGAGGTGTCGTCTTCGACATCGATCCGGAATTCAACAATACCGAAGAATGGTATCAATCGATACCTGCCGAGGTTCGTCCTCGCAAAGATCAACCCTTCTATCATCTATTCGCAGAAAATGCCGAGACCGAATACATCGCCTATGTCTCAGAGCAGAATCTGCTGCCGGACACGTCCGGAGAACCCGTACGCCATCCTCAAATCGCTGAGGTGTTTGAGCAGGACGAAAAGGGCCGTTACCGGCCGCGCAGCTCGCTGTTCAACTAAGATCAAGTATCAGGTTTCAGGTATCAGGACTTAGATTAGGTGAGCCTGATACCTGATCACTGATAACTGCTATCTGGTGGGTGCCGCCTGTTGCTGGTTCTCCAGCTTCTTGCGGGCTTCCTCGGCACGCCGCTGCAGCTCTTCCTGCAACTTTTTCTGCTGCTCCTCGAAAACCTTCGGGTCGGTGGGCGGCCCGTCGTAGGCTTTCCCGAAATCACCGAGCGGGACCACCAGGCTGATCGGTTGGCCGGCGCCATTGATGCCCTGGATTACAAGTCCCTGCCCCTTCTTGAGCTTGCCAATCAACTCACCGCTGGCCTCGTAATCGGCCATACAACCATTGTTGAAGCAGATCACGTACGGTCCGGTCATCGGCTGGCCGTTGTCGACGATGACGCGGGTGCCGGGCTGGAGCGACATTCCAAGCGGTAACGTCACCCGCAGCACCTTTTTTGGGTCGTTCTCGGGCTCAATGAGCACGGCTGCCACGACAGGCATCCCGTTCTCGACCCGCCCGTCCTTGCCCGTAAAGCAGACCTGCTTGGCGGTGGCCTCCTGACCCTTGAGACAGAATTTCGTCCAAGGCGAGAAGATCAGCTGCGGCTGCTCGTTTCCCTGCGGCTGCTGTGGGGCGGGAGCCTCGGCGGCCTTCGGAGCAGGTGCCGCTTTTGGGGCGGCTTTCGGCGCAGTCTTGGGGGCGGGCGGCGTCTGAGCTAATACGTCAAAACTGCACAGCCCCATCAACATGGAGGTTGCCGCGCCGACGGCCAACGCGCGTGCGGCCAAACCGGCGGGCGCAATACCCAACCTGTAATTCATCGACGAACCCTCATGCTTACCGCTCACGCGGCGCTCCAGCCGGAACGGTCGCCCCATCCTAAAGGCTGTGTCGTCATCAAATGCGGCAGGAGCGTGACCGCAGCCCACGTGACACACCCTTGATCTCCGGGCGGGCCGAGGAAGCAGCAGGATTGCGCAGGAAACGATGAAATATTGGTGATAACCACCCAAATCGTGCTTTGGCAGCAAAGCCAAGAGGCCCAAACTCGCCCTGCGAATGCCAGAAGGTCCAAGTATCGATCTGCGACTTAGCCATGCCTATTCGGTCTCCACCCATCGCCCGCCCGCCGATGATCCTGCGCGCCTTGCTCGTTGCTCTGGTGCTTCCGTGCTCCGGGCCGGCGCAGGCGAGTGGACATGGCATCGCAATGCATGGCGAGCCCGTCATGCCGGAAGGCTTCAAAAACGTCCCTTATGCCAATCCGGATGCGCCAAAAGGAGGGCGCCTGGTCCAGAGTATTCTGGGCACTTTCGATAGCCTCAATCCACTCATCGTCAAAGGCATCTCACTGCCGGCGATCCGAGGTTACGTCGTGGAAAGCCTCATGGCGCGCGGCTACGACGAGCCATTCACGTTGTACGGATTGATCGCCCAATCAGTCGACACGGATCCGCAGCGCAGCTACGTGACATTCCGGATCAATCCGGCCGCGCGCTTTTCGGACGGCCGCGCCGTTACTGCCGAGGACGTCGTCTTCTCCTGGCAGCTCCTGCGCGACAAAGGCCGGCCCAACTACCGCACTTATTACAAGAAGGTCTCCAGCGCCGAGATCATCGATCAACACACGGTGCGCTTTGATCTGTCCGCAAGCAGCGACCGCGAGCTTCCGCTTATCCTCGGCCTGATGCCGGTGCTCGCGAAGCATGCAATTGTGCCGGAGACCTTCGAGGAAACCTCGTTCCGAGCTCCGCTTGGATTGGTCCCTACGTGGTAGGCGAGGTCGATCCGGGAAAAAGCGTGGTCCTGCGGCGTGATCCGAATTATTGGGCTCGCGACCTTCCCATCAATCGCGGCTTCTGGAATTTTGCCGAGGTCCGGTTCGATTTTTATCGCGAAGCCAATTCCCAGTTTGAGGCATTCAAGCGCGGTCTTTACGACTTCCGGCTTGAATACGATCCGGCGCGCTGGCAGACCGCCTACGCATTCCCCGCGGTACGAGACGGCCTGGTGATCAAGGAAAGCTTCCCGACCGGCGTGCCCAAGCCAAGCTCGTATCTTGTTTTCAACACACGCCGGCCCTTTTCACGGATGCGCGCGTGCGCGAGGCGATTTATTTGCTGTTCGATTTCGAGTGGATCAACCGCGGTTACTTCTTCGGCCTGTACGAACGGACCGCCGGTTATTTCGATGGCTCGGAGCTCTCATCCCATCGACAGCCCGCGAGTGCGCACGAGATGGCGCTGCTCGCGCCTTTTCCCGGGGCGGTTCGTTCAGACGTGCTGAGCGGCAGCTGGTCACCGCCGGTCAGCGACGGCTCCGGGCGCGATCGCGCAACGCTCAAGCAGGCACTCAATCTCTTGTCAGCCGCGGGTTACGAGCTGCGCGGCCAGGAACTGGTCGAAGGTGCAAGCGGCCGGCGTTTCACCTTCGAAATCATGGTCACTGCGCGTGACGAAGAGCGGTTGGCGCTATTGTTTGCGCAGAGCCTCAAGCGGGCCGGCATCACGGCACGGGTGCGTTTCGTGGATGCTGTCCAATTCGAGGGGCGGCGCCTGACCTACGACTTCGACATGATCGAGAACCGCTGGGATCAATCGCTCTCGCCCGGCAACGAGCAGGCCTTCTACTGGGGTTCGGCAGCCGCCGATCAACCGGGCACCCGCAACTACATGGGTATCAAAAGCGCCGCTGTTGACGCGATGATTGCCGCACTGCTCAAGGCAGAAAGCTGGGAGGATTTCGTCGCGGCTGTGCGCGCGCTCGACCGTGTCCTGATTTCCGGCTTCTACACGATCCCACTCTTCCATGTGCCACAGCAATGGGTGGCGCGTTGGGCGAGAATCGGACGGCCCGCCACAACATCGCTCTATGGCTATCTGCCCGAAACCTGGTGGAGCGAGCCAAAACGGCCATGAGGTCAATGGCCATGAGGTCTAAGCAATGATCCTGAGCGACCCGCGCGGACGGTCAGCCGCTCCGCGCCTGAACACGCGCGCCACCATCGACGAGCTCCTGCACCGGGCGGCCGTGCGTCGCCCCGACGAGCTTGCTTTGATCGACGCACCCAATCGTGCGGGCGGCAGATGGCGCGCCGTCTCACCTACCGCCAAGCCGACCGGATGGTTTCTGCAATTGCCGGCAGGCTACGCCGGCTTGGCCTGCACACCGACGCCATTGTGGCAATCCAGATGGCAAACACGGTGGAGAACGTGCTCACCGTGCTTGGCGTGCTGCGAGCGGGCTTCATCCCCATGCCTCTGCCGCTCCTGTGGCGGCGAACCGAAATGGTGGCTGCGCTCAGTCGCGTGGGCGCTACAGCATTGATTGTGAGCGGACGGATCGGCACGACGGACCACTACGACCTCGCCATGCACGTCGCCGCCGAAATCTTCCCCATCCGGTATGTCTGCGGTTTTGGGAGCAACCCTCCGGACGGGCTCGTTCCATTTGACGATCTCTTCACGACCGGCAAGCTTGATCCGCTTCCCGCCTGGGACGAAGAACGCACCTCGGAGCCTGCGGCCCATGTGGCACTCATCACGTGGGACACTTGCGCTGATGGTCTCGTTCCGGTGGCGCGCAGCCATGCAGAAGTCATCGCAGGTGGTCTGGCTGTCATGCTGGAGAGCCGTCTTGCGCAAAATGCAGTACTGCTCTCGACGCTGACTCTTTCATCGTTCGCGAACCTCGCGATTGCAGTCATACCTTGGCTTCTCGTCGGCGGCACACTCGTCTTGCATCATCCATTTGATGCCGAGGTCTATCTCTCGCAGTTGACAAGCATGGATTTCGACACCGTTTTGCTTTCCGGACCGCTTGCAGCACAACTTGCGGATAATGCTCGCGCCATGGGCCGCTCGCCGAATGTCATCGCGCTCTGGCGCAATCCCGAGCGGATCGGGCGCGCGTTGCCTTGGCGTGACAACAAGGCTCGCATGACCGACGTGCTTGCGTTCGGCGAGATCGGACTTATCGCTGCTTGCCGCGGAGCAGGCGGCAAGCCAGCGGCTATTCCTTTCGGCATTGTGACTGCGCCGCGGATGGCAAAGGGCGGCATCGCCATTGCCGAGATCGCGCCGACTGCAACCGGCACGGTCGCGTTGCGCGGTCCGATGGTCCCGCGCGCACCATTTCCGCCGGGCGCGGAGCGCAGCGGTCTTCCCTATTTCAAGGTTTCACCCAGCGGCTTCGTCGATACCGGTTACGCGTGCCAGCCCGACGTCCCGGCGATGGTTGTGACCGGCCCCCCTCCCGGAATGGTTGGCGTCGGCGGGTATCGATTTGTGCTCGCTGACCTGCAAGATCTCGTGAACCGAGCCGGCTCCCAGCAAGCATCCGTGGCGGTTCTGCCGGACGCGCTTGCGGGTCACCGCCTTAGCGGAATCGCCGACAACCCGGAAGCTGTCCAAGCCGCTCTGGCCAAACTCGGGATAAATCCGCTCGTGGTCGCAGCATTCCGAGAACGGGGAGCGTAAAGCGAACTCAAAGGTCGGTTCCGAGCACGCGCGTTATGGGCGAAAGCTGCCCGGCTGTTTGTTGACGAGCCATTAATCGCCTTAGCCTACGGTAGCGTGTTATTGCGTTCCAACCGGCAGCTTCAATCATGGCGCTCCTGGGTCCGATGGTCGTCGTTACAGAGACCTCGGCTGCCGAGTTGATAAATGTCCTGTCCAAAGCTGGCGCCTTTCCCATTGTCGAAACCGGCTGGGCGGACGCCCCGACTGCAATCGCAGAAGTGCAGCCGGTAGCAGTTGCGATTGCGCAGGCGGCAGACGCGGCCGCCGCGCGGCACGTTCGCGCCTTTGCGCACTCGATTGCAACCCGCGCGGGGCCGGTGACCCCGGTGTTTACCCTGGTGGAAAACGATAGTGCCGCCGGCGTTCCCGGCGCGCTGGCGGCCGCGCATGAGGACGCTCCGGAGCGCTTTATTGCGCGACTAAACTCGGCGCTTCGTATCAGAACGTTGCATGCCACCGTCCTGCGTCGTGCACGCGCGATAAATCCGGCGAGACTAATATCGGTTCCGGCCAATCTTCTTGCCGATGCGACCGTACTTTGCGTCGGCCGTGGGGGATCGTATCCGGCGCTTTCTGTTGCACTCGGCGAACGGGTCGGTCTCATCGGCACATTCAGCATCGAAGCTGCCGCGCGCTATCTCAATGCGCGCGATATCGACGGTATCGTGATCGGCGAGGGTCTTGGCCCGCGTCCTGTCGATGCCTTGCTCACCGCGCTTGCCGAGGATCCCCGCTTCCGTGATCTTCCGATTGGACTACTCAACCGAGGCGCGGATGAGGAGAGCGCGCTGCCCAATCTGATCTGCGTCGAGGCGAGCGCCTTGCGTCTGGTCGAGCGGATTCTTCCATTCGTTCGGCTGCGCGCTTTTGAAGGCCACCTCAAGCGGACGCTTAAGTCGCTCGAGAGCGACGGCTTCTTCGACCCTGATACTGGCCTCCTGCAATCGCATGCTTTTTGGCGCGATCTCGACCGCGCGGTGGAGGAAGCCGAGGAGAGCGGCAGCGCGCTTTCGATTGCCCGCTTCTCATTCGAGGGGATTACCGACGGGCGCTCGCATATCGATGCCGCCCGCCTATTCAGCCGGCTGGTACGCACGGTCGACTTCGCCTGCCGTGAGCAGGACGGCTCCATTCTCGCGGCGTTCACCGGAACCGATCTGCGCAGCGCCCATGTCGTAGCACGACGGCTCGCAAGCACGCTCAAGCAGACAATGCTCTCTCCCGGGCGCGACCGGCGTACCATCAGGCCCTCGATCACGCTTGCGACCTTCAAGCCCACGGACAATCTGAGCACACTGGTTGCGCGCGTAGGCGCTTACCCGAAAGCTAACGTCGCCCATTAAACGAAGCCCAATCCGGGCAGGCCACCAGGTTTTCATTTCATCGCGATCGGTCTAAGCTGATTGCCTCGTGTGGAGGCGACCATGACCCTGCCGATCGATATGATCTCCGACGTTGTTTGCCCCTGGTGCTTGATCGGAAAACGGCGTCTCGAAAAGGCCATTGCGCTTCGCCCCGACATACCGATTGAGGTCCGCTTCCAACCCTACTTCCTCAATCCATGGGTGCCGCGCGAGGGATTAAGCCGGGAGCAGTATCTCGTCAAAAAATTTGGCTCGTCTGAGCGATATCGACCAATCGCCGCGCGAGTGGCCAAGGCGGCCGCCGAGGAAGGGCTGGCATACGCCCCAGAAAAGATCACGCGCCAGCCTAATACGCTCGATTGTCACCGGCTGATCCTGTGGGCCGGCCCGTCCGGCAATGCCGCTGCCATGAAGCAACGGCTCATGGAGCTTTATTTCGCAGAAGGTGGCGACCTTTCCGATCGCGATACTCTGGTTAAAGCCGCCGCCGAATGCGGCCTTGATGCCGATAGCATCCGCGCGCGCCTGGCGAGTGAGGAGGATACGGCACGCGTACAGCAGCAGGCAGATTCAGCCAAGGAAGCCGGCATTGACGGCGTACCATGCTTCATTTTTGCGGGCGCGATCGCGGTGCAAGGTGCGCAATCGCCGGAATATCTTGCTCAGGCCATTGATCGCGCCGTGCGCGAATATGCCAATCGGCAAGCCGCCGAATAGCCTGCCGGTCAAGCAGCCTCGGCCGGCTGAGCGAGCGTGACCAGATTGCGCAGGATCGCGGCCGTGCCGCGCAAGCGCTCCTCCGGTTTCTCCCAATCGTCAAAGAACACCACCTTCATGTCGGGGCGCACGCGGGCGGAGCGGCCCTGCTCGTGGATATAGCCAACCAACCGATCCGGATTGGTGAAGGTGTTGTCGCGGAACGAGATCACCGCTCCTTTGGGGCCGGTTTCGATCTTCTCAACATTGGCCTGCCGGCACAGCAGTTTGATGCCGACGACCAAAAGCAGGTGCTCCACTTCACGCGGCAACGGGCCGAAGCGATCGACTAGCTCGGCCGCGAAAGGCTCGATCTCGCGGTCATCATCGATTTCGGCCAGCCGGCGGTAGAGCGCAAGCCGCACCGGCAGGTCTGCCACGTAGTCCTCGGGTATCATGACTGACGCTCCGATGGTGATCTGGGGCGACCATTTGTCGGAGGCAGGAGCCGTGATGCCAGCTTTGAGGCTTGCGACCGCCTCTTCCAGCATCTGCTGGTAAAGCTCGAAGCCAACCTCCTTGATATGACCGGACTGCTCCTCGCCGAGGAGATTGCCTGCGCCCCGGATGTCGAGGTCATGGGAGGCAAGCTGAAATCCCGCACCCAGCGTGTCGAGCGATTGCAGTACTTGCAGCCGCCGCTCGGCTTGCGGCGTGATTTTTTGCGATGCCGGCAACGTGAATAAGGAGTAAGCGCGCACCTTGGACCGGCCAACGCGGCCGCGCAGCTGATAGAGCTGAGATAAACCGAAGCGATCGGCGCGGTGAACAATCAGGGTGTTTGCATTCGGAATATCGAGTCCCGATTCCACGATGGCGGTCGACAACAGCAGATCGTATCTGCCGTCGTAGAAGGCGGACATGATGTCCTCCAACACGGTCGAGGGCATCTGCCCGTGCGCGACGGCAAGCCGCATTTCCGGGACGTGCCGATCGAGAAAATCCTTGGCTCCTGCAAGATCTTCGATGCGCGGACAGACATAAAAAGCCTGACCCCCACGGTAGCGCTCACGCAAAAGCGCTTCGCGGACAATCACCGGATCGAACGGGCTCACGAATGTGCGCACCGCAAGCCGATCGACGGGAGGCGAGGCGATGACCGAGAGCTCCCGCACGCCTGAAAGCGCAAGCTGCAAGGTACGCGGGATGGGGGTTGCCGTCAGCGTCAGTACGTGGACTTCGGCGCGCAGCTGCTTGAGCTTTTCCTTGTGTGCGACTCCGAAATGCTGCTCCTCGTCAATGACGAGAAGTCCGAGATCGCGAAATTTGATGGATTTGCCAAGCAGCGCATGCGTGCCGACGACGATGTCGATCGTGCCGTCTGCGATGCCTTTCTTCACGCGCGTAAGCTCTTTGCCCGCGACCAGCCGGGAAGCCTGGGCAACGTTGACGGGAAAGTCGCGGAAGCGCTGCGAGAACGTGCTGGCGTGCTGGCGAGCCAACAGGGTTGTTGGAACAACGATTGCGACCTGCTGGCCTTGCATCGCGGTGACGAAAGCGGCACGTAGCGCAACTTCGGTTTTGCCAAAGCCGACATCTCCGCAAATCAGCCGGTCCATGGGGCGGCCGGAGGCGAGCTCGGAAAGGACAACATCAATTGCGGTCTGCTGGTCCTCGGTTTCTTCATAAGGAAACGCGGCACAGAACTCGTCATAGGGACCCGGCTCCACAGACAACCGGGGCGCTTCGCGCAGCTGCCGCTCGGCCGCGATCTTGATCAGCTCGTTCGCAATCTCGCGGATGCGGTTCTTCATCCGCGCCTTGCGCGCCTGCCAGGCGCCGCCGCCAAGGCGGTCGAGTTCGACCGCGGTCTCTTCCGAACCGTAGCGCGAGAGCAGCTCGATGTTTTCCACCGGCAGGAAGAGTTTGTCGCCGCCGGCATAGTGCAGTTCGAGACAGTCATGCGGCGCGCCGGCAGCCTCGATTGCCCGCAACTGCACGAACCGGCCGATGCCATGATCGACGTGAACGACGAGGTCACCCGCGGAAAGGCTGGTCAGCTCGGAAATGAAATTTTCCGCGCGCCGCGTCGAGCGGCGCGGCCGCACCAGGCGATCACCGAGAATGTCCTGCTCGCCGATGATGGCCGCATCGGCGGTTTCGAACCCGGCCTCAAGACCCAGGACGGCGAGCGCGACGCTCCTCTTCGGCAGCCCGGTAGCTTCCTGCCATGAGGCGACCGCCGTGAGGTCCGCGAGCCCGTGATCCGCGAGCACGTGGGACATGCGCTCACGCGCGCCTTCGCTCCAGAGCGCGACGGTTACCCGTTTGCCGGCGGCCTGCAGCCCTTTGACATGCTCCGTCACTGCCTCGAATACGTTGCGGCCCGGCTCCGCACGCTCCGCGGCAAAATTGCGCCCCTGCCTGGCAGCGAGCTCGATGGCCCCCTGCCCTTGCGGAAGGCTGAATGGCGTAAGCTTCGCGAGCGGCACATGATCGAGTCGCTCCCGCCACTCGGCCTCCCCGAAATAGAGCCGCTCCGGCGGCAACGGCTTGTAAGGGGGGCTGCCATCGCGCTGCCCCAGCGCCTGTTGACGCGCCTCGTAATAGTCGCTGATCTGAACAAGCCGCTCATGCGCAGCGTCTTCGGCGAGCGTATCCAGCACAACTGCGGACCGCGGCACGTAATCGAAGAGCGTTTCCAGCTGCTCGTGAAACAGCGGCAGCCAGTGTTCCATGCCGGGGTGCCGCCTGCCCTCGCTCACGGCTTGATAAAGCAGATCGTCGGGCGCAGGCGCGCCAAAGGCCTCGACGTAGCCAAGGCGGAAGTGCCTGATGCTGTCCGGGGTCAAATGGAATTCGGCAACCGGCACCAGATCGAGCCTGTGCAGTTGACCCGTGGTTCGCTGGCTCTCGGGATCGAAGCTGCGAATGGTTTCGAGCGTATCACCGAAGAAATCGAGCCGCACCGGCTCGCCAGTTCCCGGCGCGAAGAGGTCAATGATGCCCCCGCGCACTGCGTAATCACCAGGTTCGCGCACGGTTGAAGCGCGGATAAAGCCGTTGAGCTCCAGCCAGGCGATGATCCCCTCCATGGCGAGCACATTGCCGGGCGCCACCGAGAGGGATTGCGCGACCACAAAATCCCGGCTCGGTACGCGCTGGAGCACGGCATTCACGCTCGCGAGCACGACCCGCGCGCGTTCTTTGCCGCGCGCGAGTTGCGACAGCGCGGTCATGCGCTGGGCCACGAAAGCCGCATGCGGCGAGACCCGATCGTAGGGTTGACAATCCCACGATGGGAATTCGAGCACGCTGAGGTGGGGCGCGAAGAAATCGAGCGCGCGATGCAGCAATGCCATGCGGGGGCCATCGCGGCAAATCATGACAAGGTTCACCGCGGGCGCGTCTGGAGACGCCGCGAGCACGCGGGCAAGATCGGAGAGGATGAGCCCTTGCGCGCTGTCGGAGACGCCCGAAAATGTCAGCGCCCGGCCAGCCGCGAGGCGGTCTATCGCGGGGATGCCCATCGGCTGCCCTCCCCGCTTCGATTGAAATCGCGCAGGCGCCGAAACAATCCGGAATCAAAACCGATCGGCACATCTGCTTCGCCCGTTATCCACCCCAGAAGCTCGCGGTCCGGCTGCTCCATCAACTGCTCGAACTCGAGCAGCTCCTGCGCGGTGAGCTCGTTTATCGTTCGCTCCGCGAAGCGCCCCATGATCAAATCGAGCTCCCGCATCCCGCGATGCCAGGAGCGAAAGAGAATCCTGCGCCGGCGAATTTCCAATTGGCTCCGCTGTGCCGCGCCTGTCATGGTTCCTCGTCGGTCTGCGCAACGCCAAAAGCCCGGACGCAGCCGGGCCCGGTTGATATAGCGATGAAGGGACCAAATGTCAGCGGTCTCGTTTGCGTTGAAACAGGCGCCTATCCTGGAGATGTTGACAGAGATTTCTTTGCACGTTTTCGACTTTTGACACGCCTGTAAACGCCTGTAACATCAGGCTCCGCCTTGGATGAACGCCGGCGACCAATTTACCGCCGAGGTGGGTAATTCGAGCACCGCGGCCTGGCTCGCGCTGAACAAAGCTTCTGTCAGTACGTGACCGTAACGACCACCGAATCAGAATAGCTGCCGGGCGAGGGAGTGGTTTGCGAGCCCACTCGGCCGTAGACGGTGAGCGCCTGGCCTGATCCGGTGCCGGTGGCGCTTTCGGTGTTGCTGCCGATGGTGTTGCCCCACGGTTGGTTGCGCGCCGAGTTCTGATAGAGCCCGTAGGTTATCTTCTCGCTCCCCTTTGACATCTTTCGCTGCGTGGGATCGATTGCACCGGAAGTTCCGCCGTCGAGTCCCACAGTGTAGGGCGTCGTGTTCGTGCACTGCACGGTGGTGCTGCCCGTTGCGTCCACATTCGACGCAATGATCCCGGCAGAGCCGAAATTGACGCCGCTCGCGGACACGAGACAGTTCGATGGCACCGTCGCGGTCCAGGTGGTGGTCCCCCCGGTGGCCATCTTGCTGCCGGTCGGGCATGATGCCGTGCCCTTATTGGCGTACTTCATCCCGGGCGACGTGGCGCTCCAGGTATAGGTCAGGGGCTTTGCGGTCTGCTGGTTGGCGAGCACACGCGCATAGACCGTGAGCGTCACGCTGGCACTCCCGGTCGAGCCGAGGGCGAGGTCGTTGGTTACGCCACTCGACCCGTAAGCGGTCACGACCGAGCCCCACGAGCCCCAAACCTGCGTTCGCGAACTATCGGAATAGAATTCGTGATCGAGGAAGTTCGTGCCGTTGCTGAGCGCGCGCTTGCCTGCGTCGGTTGGACTGCCCGCGCTCATCTCGATGCAAAGTCGGACGGTTGTATTCTTGCTTCCCGTGCAGGTTATGGTGAAGCTGGATGTAGAGTTGTTAGCCGCGCCGGAAAGAACGTTGGTATTTCCGTAGGAACCCGAAGCATTGGCCGTGGTGCAGGTCTGCGCATGCGCCCCAACGCAGCCAACCACCGCCAGGGCGAAGACAACCTGAATAGCGGCCGCGAGGAACCGCCCGAACGGCAGCCATCTCATCGCGTATTCGCCGCGGACGCTACTGCATTGATCGGCCCGGTATCTCCCTGGGCGGAGACGGAAATGGATGCACCGGCCGCAAAACCGCCGGCCGGTTTGGTCCAGCTCATCGCCGATTTTCCGAGCACGTAACCCGCAAGCCCATTGCCGAATGAAACAGTCTTTCCCTGCCCGTCGCGAAGCACAAGCGAGGCAATGCGGATGCGGCGCTCACCCGTGTTGCGTGCCGTTATCTTGAGCTTTCCACCGTTAACCGCCACCGACCATACGAGGCTCGCGGTGCTCCGATCGGCAGCGCCGAAGAAAACGGGAATCGAGTAGCGCACCAGGAGATTAACGGCATTGCCCTTCTGCTGCGCGCCTTCGGGGAGTTGATCTACCAGGACGCGGTAGCTCTCCTCGCCGCTCACCGGGCGCTTGGTCACACGCACCACGCGCACAACGTAGTTGGATTTCGGGGCTAATTTGGCCGCCGGTGGGCTTGCCACCACGTCGTCGCTTGGCTCAAGATTTTCCTTGCCGTCGACCTGCGACCAGCGAAAGACACGGATCTGCGCGTTGATCGGTGTCGCGCCCTCATTGCGCAGCGTTATGATCGAGGCGGCGCCCGGTGCGGTGAGATCGATGAGAACGGGCTCGACCTGAAGCGAGCCAGCACGCGCTCCGATGCTCGCGGCCAGCACGACGACAGCGGCAAAAACTATTCTCACGACGGATAGTGACATCATTGCCCCCTTGCTCTTCCCCATGCGGCAGTCGCCGCGGCGCATTTTATTAAAACGCAGCGCATTCGAGACGGCGCTCCAACCGCCGCTCCTGCCGGTATTTTCCCGACGTGCTAACGATCAATTCAGCATAAACTTCGCTGCCGTCGAGCAGAACGGGCCATGTCCGCCGCTCCGCTTCACTTCGCAGGGCCAGGATCAGCGCAGCTTCAGCGACAGGTGATGGGAATGATCACCTGCTCGTTCGCGTGTGGGGAGTAGGCGAATGTGGCGCGGCACTCGCGATCCACCAATGTGGCGATCAAATTGTTTTGGGGCCCAAGTCCCTGCACGTATGCCCGGCCGTCATACCCAATAACGAAATCCCCGCCGCCCTCGATCTTGCCCGCCGTCCCGGGAGCGAGCGGCTTGCCGTCCGCTCCGCTCACGACAAGAACTGCCGAGCGCGTGTCGGTGCGCACGGCGAAATTGACGCGCATGCCGGAGCGGTCGGCGGGCGCAACGACGTCCTGGGTGGTGGTGATCTCCGCATCGACCGGCAGGTTGCGCGTATCGATGGCGATCTTGTTCTTCTGATACGACCGCAATCCTGTCACCAGCGCCCGGCCGTTCGCATCCGTAAAGCCGACCGAGCGATTCTCATGCAAGACTTCAACGCCCGGCACGCCGGTATCGATCACTGCAAATGCGTCGTCGATCCGATTGGCAAAAAACACGCCGTTGCCCATCGTGACCAGGGCGCCTTCGACCTCAGCGGTCGCCCGTGCTCCGCTGTCCACCTGGCGCACCCCAACCTCGGTCCGTGCATATGAGGAACGGTAGGCAACCGCTCCGCCGCGATCAGGAACGGCGCCTTCGCTGTCATGCAAGCGCCAGCCGAAACTGCCGGGCTTCTGACCGAGCGGCTTTACAGCATCGGTCGTGACGTTGAGCCCCGTCCTGTCGCGGGACACCGCGCTCGTGCCCAGAGCGCCTCCTCCAAGTGGGATGGAAAGGCCGGCCAGGATGCCGCAATTCTTCCGGTCCGTAATGTCCGCATAGGCAGTCGCAAACACGGTCGCGCCGAACGGAAGCCCGCGCGACCACGATGCAGAAAGGATGTTTGAGAGCTTGCCGCCCGCGTCCTCCAAATGAATGAAGCTCACGCTCAAAGTCGACAAATCGAACGGAAGCGGCAGGCCGACGGAAATGCGATCGAGCGCCTTGGGTGTTCGAGCGCCGAACCATAAACTTCCCGGTATCGGCCCAAGTGGAACGATAGGGCCAAGGAGCGGACCCGTAAGCCCAGTTCCCGTAAGGAGAACCTGCGGATCAGGCAATGTGGGCCTGAACAGCCGTGCGGTAACAGAAGCCAGATCATCGTAGGAACCGAAAGTCCGCTGTGAGCTGATCTGCATGGTTATTCCACGAAACGCGGTTTCATACGCAACATAGCCCTGCCATCCGAAACCACCGTTGTAGTGACTTGCGGCCAAAGCCGCCGAGGCAACCCCGAAGCTCCCGGTGCGCATGGCCGCGCCCGCTCCCGCGTTTACGAGGCCAGCTCCCGTTTCCGCGTGCCCCTCGAAGGTGAGCCAATCCAGGACGCCCCATCGTCCCGTCCCTGAACCGGCGAATGTTGGGAAATAGGTGTCGCTCGTCGTCCCGTAGGAGAGCCGCGGCATGCCCGCCTCGAGCGAGAAGTCGAAAAGTCCGGGCGCGAGCAGTTTGGGTGAAACATAAAACGGCAGATTGGTAACTGTTTCCCGACCGGAAGCGTCCCGCAGCACGACGCGGGCCGTACCGGCGCCGGTGAGCGCGGGGACGTTGCTGATGCGATAAGGTCCGCTTTCGACTTGCTGGGACGATGTCCTCACATTATTGACAAACACATCGACAGTGGATGGGACCGCGGCGCTGCCGGCCGCGGAGGGGAGCGGCAACGTGACGAGGTCGGGACGCAGGCCAAAATTGCGCTGCATCTGCAACCCGCCAATGCGGATCGGCCGCGTCCATGCCAGCGCGCCGCTGATCTCGTCGCCCACGCGATAGGTGGTCAGCGTCTCCTGGTTGGAATAGGCCCAGGTGGTGTCGAGCCGCAGCACATTGAACTGGCTGGAAAATGAGTTGCGCAGAATCCCCGTCTGGCTCAGCGTGCCAAAGGGCGTGAAAACGCGGCCGTCCAGCGTCGCCGAGGCTCCACTGTACACAAACGAGCGCGGCGCCCACTGCCCCGATGTCGTCGCTGCATACAAATCGTAGTTCAGAACAGCCCCGTAATCCGCGTGCGCCGCGAGTTGCTCCTTCGGCTGCCCCGATGCATCGAGCTCTCTGCGCATGAGCAACTCGTCGCCGACGCTTATGTATATCTGCTGGGTTGCCTCGTCATACCGGTAGGACAGGCCAACCACCTCATCGAGGACGATGAGCTGATCGGGCGAGGCGTAGCCACGCGGCTTGAGCCCGATCTCCTCAAGCTCGGCGCGTTTTGCCGCAATCTTGCGTCTCTGAATCAGATCGAAGGCGCCGATCAGGTGCGTGGGAGTCTGATTGATGAATACTTCGAGCTGGAGTGGACACAGATCGTCCGGGGCGGAAATGGCCCGCCCGGATGTTGATGCAAGCGCGACCGCCAGGAGCAACCCGGCCAGGCTGCGCCCTGCGCCGATGGATCTCAGCCACTGCATGGATTGCGGCTCCGCCACGCGCGTGCGCGGAGGTCGCGATTGATCGGACGACTACCGAAATGCCGGCTGCTGCGGTGACGAGCGGATGCGCGGTCTTAGACTAGCGTGTCGCTGCACCCGTCAGCCTATGCAGCAGGCCGAAATCGGCCAGCCGCGAGGCCCGATCAATACGTGACAGTGACCGTGATCGTATCGGTGTAGGTCGCGGCGGCCGGCGTGGTCTGCACCGGAACGCGGCCATAAACGGTATAACTCTGGGACGCGCCATTGCCCGCCGCCGAGACCGTGTCGGTGCCTACCGTATTGCCCCACACAGTCGAGCGCCCGCTGTCGCTGTAGAGCGAATAGTTTACGGTGTTGCCACCGTTGCTCATCTTCCGTACCGCGACCGTGGCGCCGCTGCCGGTACCGGCATCGAGGCCGATATTGTACGGCGTGGCATTGGTGCACTGCACCGCGATCGTCGAAGTATTGTCGACGTTCGCGACGAGCACGCCCTGGCTGCCGAAATTCAACGTCGCAGCGCTGTTGATGACGCACGAAGCCGTTAGCGTGACCTGCGCGGTGAAGTTCGAGCTCGTGCTCGAGGCATGAGATACGTTGGCAGCGCTGAGCAACAGCAACGTCGCCGTGGCGAGCTTCTGCATAGGCCGGCTGAACGCCGGCTCAAACGGATTTAACATGACACCCCCCGAATTGATCTGCGCGCGCACGCGCAGAACCGTTGCGGAGCTGCAGGCGGCTCTCGCTTTTTTAGCTGCGATTACACCGCCCCGCTCCAATGCCACCCATATAGAGCGGGTTCATATAAAAGCGGCTTAAGCATCACGATGAACAGGAATTTGTCGCGTCAGTCTTTTCCTGACGCTGTAACCACAAAATGGCTTGCGCATACGCGCCAAAGATACGCAGTTAGGCCCACGCAGGTCGGCCATTTGCTAAACACGCAGTGTACGGATTGGCACGACTTTCGCGCATCGTGCCTTTTGTAATAGCGGTCCAAAAAGAGTGCCCCGCGGCGCCAGGGCCGCGGGGCATGAGACTGGAGAGAATTTCCCCCCGCTACAGAGAGGCTCAATAGGTCACGGTGACCGTAATCGTGTCCGTATAGGTCGCGGCCGCAGGCGTGGTCTGCGGCGGGACGCGGCCGTAAACCGTGTAACTCTGCGAAGCGCCGTTGCCGGTACCTGATACTGTATTCGTGCCCACGGTGTTTCCCCACACCGTCGCGCGTCCGCTGTCGCTATAGAGCGAGTAATTGATGGTGTTGGCGCCGTTGGTCATCTTACGGATCGTAACGGTGGCGCCGCTACCGGTACCCGCATCAAGGCCGATGTTGTACGGCGTGGTGTTGGTGCATTGCACCTGAACCGTAGAGCTGTTGTCCACATTTGCGACAAGCACGCCCTGGCTCCCGAAATTGAGCGTCGAAGCGCTGTTGATCACGCAGGAGGAAGTCACAGTCATTTGCACCGTAAAGGTCGCGGTCGTGGTGGCTGCGGTCGCCGGATCGCTGAGCGCTCCAACAAGCAACCAAGCGCAAGCATATTTCAGCTTCCACCGCGTTCTGTTCAGTTGCGACGACGCGTTGCATCCTAACCCCTGTAAATTCGATGTGCGCAAGTCGATTAATCCTAACGGATGTTTGCGTATGTTAGATTCTTCGATCGGCCGAGCTCGATCTAACGGAATTGATCTAAATTGTACTTAACAATGCGGGCCACAGGAGGTCTGTGCGGTCAGTATTTTCCTGACGCGATAACCTCAATATTCTTTTGCGCCGCGCGCCTCGTCGATTTTTTGGGCCCGGCCTCTTAATTGCTGCCCTCCGCTTTCAGCGGCGGCAGCCTTCTCCGGACTGACCCACACGTCCCATTCCGGGACGGCAATCGTCGCATGAGCTCATTCGTCATAACCGGAAAAGCACATGTCCCGATTAGCCGTATTACTCGTTTTACTGCTGTATCCGTGCGTTCTATTCGCCGGACAAGCGACCACACAATTTCAGGTGGGCATCACGATTACGGGCCAGCAGGCAGCGCCTGCCGGAGGTTCAGCTGCCCAACCGCAGGCGCCGGCTTTTGGGAAGCCGGCCACATCGGGGAGTGCTTCGGCGGCGAAGCGCGCGCATTCCTGCACGAAGCGAGTGCGCGGCTTCGATCCGATCAGCGGCGCGTATTTTGTCAGGACGATCAAGACAACCAACTGCCGTTAACTGAATCACTCTTCTTCCGCTCGTCGCTGCGAAAGCGCGGCCCAGTCGTTTTGTGGATTGCCGGTTGCGAAAATGAGCGGACTAATCAGATATCCGAGAGCCAGCCCTCTGCCGAGGCGTAGCGCACAAGTTCAGCGCGCGTCTTCAGTCCCAGTTTCTCCACGCCCCTCGATTTATAGGTCTCAACGGATTTAACGCCGACATCGAGCCGGCGGGCAATCTCCTTGTTCGTATAACCAATCGCGACCAGTCTCAGAACTTCGCACTCACGGTCCGTAAGTGCATGCCCGCCCGAGTTAGCCGGGCCTGCGCGCTTCGGACTTGAATCGAACATGTAGTTCGCGACGGCCGGATCGACGTAAAGTCCTCCCACGAGCACCGCGCGTATGGCTTGAACGAAGTTCTCCGCCGCGGATCTCTTCAGCAGATAGCCTCGCACGCCTGCGTCAATGGCCTGCCGCAGATAGGCACGGTCTTCGTGCAGCGTCAGGACCAGGATGCGAACCGACGGTATTTCCTTGGCAATGCGCCGGCTCAATGCAATCCCGTTAAGGCCGGGCATGGATATGTCGATCACCGCCACGTCGGGCTTCTGTTCGCGAACGAGCTTCAATGTCTCGGGGCCGGAAAGCGCCTCGCCGACGAGTTCAAAATCGTTCTCGGCCAAGATGAGATTACGCAAGCCGTTCAGCACGATCGGATGATCGTCCGCCAGCACAATGCGTTTTGGTTCGCTCACGCCGCCCTCCGCGCCACAGCGACAGGAATGCGGGCGAAAACCGTCGTGCCTGCCCCAGCCGAGGATTTCAACTTCAAGCTCCCCGCCGATAAGTGAGAGCCTCTCGCGCATTCCCGCAATACCAAGCCCGCCGTTGAGACTGCCTTCCTCCCGCGCCGGCACATCATGAAATCCGCAACCATCGTCTTCGATCATCAGCCGCAAGCATCCCCCCATGCGCTCGATCACGATGCTCACCGACGTCGAATTCTCCGCGTGCTTGGCAATGTTGTTCAAGGCTTCTTGCACGACGCGGTAGATGGTTGTCCGCGCCTCGTCGGGCAGCTCATCGAGCTTGGCATCTGCGCAATGGAAGTCGGCCGCGATGCAGTATTGCGCGCTCCAGTCGGCGATGTAGTTGGCAAGCGCCGTCGCAAGTCCAAGCTCATCAATGGAGGCCGGCCGCAATTCCCAGGCAATCCGATGCAGCGACTTTCCCATCTGGTCCATCTGCTTGCGCAAAAGGCGCAGCCGCTCGCGGTCGTTTTCGTCCACCAAAGTCTCCACCCACTTCAGCTCGAGCATTGCCGCCGTGAGACTCTGGCCCGTTTGGTCGTGAAGATCGCGCGCCAGCCGCAGTCTCTCCTGCTCCTGCGCGTGCATGATGCGGCGGCGAAGATCATCGCGTTCGCCAAGCGCGGCGGCAAGCCGCAGCTCGGCGAGCTTGCGCACCGAGATATCGACCACGGTCACCATGACCGAGTTCCTGTCGCCGTTCTTGACCGGGCTCAATCCGATCTCGACCCGAAATTCGGTGCCATCCTTCCGCTGCGCAAACAGCTCACGGCCAGCGCCCATGGGACGTGCTTGCGGAGCGCGCATGAACGACGTCCTGAAACTTGCGTGCTCTTTGCGCGCCCGCTCGGGCACGAGCATGTCCATGTCGGCGCCGACGAGCTCGCTGCGCGCATAACCAAACAGGGTCTCCGCTGCCGCATTGAGCAGCGATATGCGCCCATTCGCATCGACCACAATCACTCCATTGGGTGAGGATTCAAAAAGGGCCTGGAATTCATCCCTTATGTTGCGCTCCTTGGCCACTGCCTGGTCGCGCTCGTTCGAGCGCTGCTCGATGAGCCTGCGCGCAGCCACGAGCGCCTGGCCCAGCTCGTGGGCTTCCTGGATGTCGATGGGCGGCACGGCCACCGGCACGGGGGAGCCCAGCGCAAGAGCGGGAGCGCGCAAGGCGCCAACGGCTCGGCTGATGCGGCCGCCTATGAGAATCGCGAGGAGGGCGGCGAAAATGAAGAGGAGCAAGGCCGCAGCCGCGTATAAGAGCGCCGTGCGCTCTACCCGCTCAATGATGGCAGATATTGGAATGCCGATGGCTGTCGTCCAGCCGGAAAGACTTGAGCGGCTGAAACTGCTGAATACCGGTCTTCCCTCAAGCGTCGTGCCCTCAGTCATGCCTTCGGGAATTTCCGCCATAGCCCGTAACAGACTTGTGGAGCCTTTCTGGCCAACAGATTCTTCCGGGTTTTGAGTCTGGGCCACGATGGTGCCGGTGCGGTCCACAATTGCCGCTACCCAGCCGGACGGGATTTTCTGCTTGAGCAGTATCTCGCGGAGACGTTCCGGCCACATGGGCATAGCGATGCCACAGGACGCCCTACCCTCCACGAATACTGGGACCTCGATGGCGATAACCGGCGTGCGGGTGACGCTGCCGATGAAGAGATCGGAGATGGCTGGCCTGCCGGTCTCCAATACTTTCTGTAGCAGCCCCGGGCTGCCACGCGGGGGGAGCGGTTCGCCGAGCGGGCGCAGCGTATTAAGAAGCTGCTGCCCGCTCGCAGTAGTGAGGAGGACGTTGTTCCCCCTGGTGAGGCGCATGGCCGTCTGCGCCTGCACATAGAATTCCGGCAGGTTGCCGGACTGCAGATGCGGCGAGCTGGCAAGCATCTGCAGCACGGTTTGTATCCCGACGAGTTCTGCATCGATTGCCTGGCCGAGGGCGCGAGCCGTTGCAACGGTGTCCCGTTCGAGACTGGCGCGCTCCTGATGATACGAGCGGTCAACAAGCAGTATCGAAACCAGCACGGCCGGGAGCACGCAAACAAGAGCCAGCAAGACGAGCCAGAACCGGACGGAATGGGGGCCGGAGAGCGGATGGCTCGCCGCATGAATGAGCTCACGTCCCAGAGAGGCCGGCGTTGGCCGAGCCGAGTGATGACGCAAAAACCGAAAGGGAAAATGAACAACAGAAGCCCCGGAATGAGCCGGGGCTTCTGTCCAGGAATATCGGGCCTCAGACAACAATCCCGATGCACCGGAATTTTGGCGGCAATATTATAATTAGGACTGTTGACACGTCAGGTAAATCCTGACGGTGAGCACCATCCACAGGGTTTCCGCCCGGGTGCGAACTCATTTGTCAAGGAAATTGGCGGCTTTCGACTTTAGACGGCACAAGGGCGCCGAACCCCACCCCAAATTCACTTCAACGGGGTGTCAAATGCTCTCACATATGTCGCGGTGCGGAAGCTGACTGAATCCTTCGATGACAATGCGACCAAACGTCCTCAACCCCCTGTTTGCCGCCATCACCACGCTGTCCGGCATCGGGCCGAAACTCGAAAAACTGTTCAATCGATTGCTTGCACGAGACGGCACCGCGCGCATTATCGACCTTCTGTTTCATCTTCCGACCGGCGTGATCGACCGCCGTACGCGACCAAAATTGCGCGATATGGTGCTCGATAAGGTAGTCACGGTTGCAGTCACGGTCGATCGTCACCGCCCGCCCCCGCCGCATCGGCCGCGGGCGCCGTATCAGGTCTATACCAGCGATGAGACAGGCGATCTCATCCTTACCTTCTTCAACGCGCGCCAGGATTACCTCCAGAAACTGCTTCCGGTCGGAGAGCGGCGTTACGTTTCGGGCATCATCGAGCTCTATGATGGGATGCTGCAGATGGTTCACCCCGATCGCATTCTCAGCGAGGCGGATCTGGCCAAAGCCCCCCTCGTCGAACCGGTTTATGCGCTCACCGAGGGCCTAAGCCTTAATATTGTGAGCAAGGCTGTCATGGCTGCGCTCCCCCGTGTGCCCGATTTGCCGGAGTGGCAAGACCCAAGCTGGGTCGCACGCGAGCGGTTTCCTTCGTTTCGCGATGCGGTCGCGGCGCTGCACCGCCCATCCGAGCCGCACGACATTTCCGCGGAAGCACCCGCGTGGTCGCGACTTGCCTACGACGAGCTGCTTGCGGGTCAGCTGGCGTTGGGACTGGTACGCGCGCATGTGAGGCGGCCGAGCGGCCGCGCCACGACCGGAACCGGACACTTGCGAAAGAAATTGATCGAGACCCTTCCCTATTCGCTGACGCTTTCGCAATCGCGTGCCGTCGCCGAGATTGTTGCCGATCTCTCCAAGCCCGAGCGCATGTTGCGGTTGCTGCAAGGCGATGTAGGGTCGGGCAAAACCATCGTCGCGATGCTTGCCGCGGCAACGGTCATAGAAGGCGGGCGGCAAGCCGCGCTCATGGCGCCGACAGAAATCCTGGCGCGCCAACATTTCAATACGATTACGCCGCTCGCCGCCGCGGCCGGTATCAATGTCGCCATTCTCACTGGTCGCGAGCGCGGGCGGGAACGCAGCGCCATTCTTGCCCAACTTGCTCTCGGCGAGGTCCACATCCTGATCGGGACGCATGCGTTGTTCCAGGAAGAGGTCGAGTTTCGCGACCTGGGGTTCGCCATCGTCGACGAACAGCACCGGTTCGGTGTGCACCAGCGATTGGCGTTTACCCGCAAGGGCCAAGCCGTCGACGTCCTCGTGATGACGGCTACGCCGATCCCGCGCACGCTGGTGTTGACCTATTTCGGAGATATGGACGTTTCCGAGCTGCGCGAGAAACCCGCTGGGCGTCAGCGTATTGATACGCGCACGATTGCTCTGAGCCGGCTCGAAGAGGTCGTGCAGGCAGTTGGCCGGGCATTGGCGGCAGGGCACCGCGCCTATTGGGTATGCCCACTGGTGGAGGATTCAGAAATCCGTCGATCTCGCTGCTGCCGAAGAACGCTACCGCGCGCTGCGGGAGCGCTTCGGCGGCATGGTCGATCTCATTCACGGCCGTCTGAAAGGAACCGAAAAAGATCTGATCATGGCGCGTTTCACCGCGGGTGAAACTCGCCTGCTTGTCGCCACCACCGTGATCGAGGTCGGGGTCGATGTGCCGGAAGCCACAGTGATGGTGGTCGAGCATGCCGAGCGCTTCGGTCTTGCGCAATTGCATCAGCTGCGCGGACGAATCGGCCGCGGCTCCGAGTCTTCCACTTGTCTGCTGCTCTACCGGGCGCCGCTCGGCGAGACCGCGAAGGCCCGCCTTGCGATCATGCGCGAGACAGAGGACGGCTTTCGGATCGCAGAGGAAGATCTCAAGTTACGAGGAGAAGGAGACGTGCTCGGCACGCGGCAATCCGGAATGCCAGGCTTTCGCATTGCCCGCATCGATGTCCACGCGAAGTTTCTGGGACCAGCACGCGACGACGCCGCGCTCATCCTGGCACGCGATCCGACGCTTGCATCAGCACGCGGAGAGGCGCTGCGCAACCTGCTTTATTTATTCGAGCGGGACGAGGCCATCCGGCTGCTTCGAGCGGGATGAGGAGGAGGGGGATGATGTCGGTGGCGCCGTTGGAGGACTGGCCGCGCGGCTTGCTCCCGTTGCGCCGGCCAGTCTCGCGGTTTCGGCAAGCGCAGCGAGCTTCTTTTGTTGGTCACCACCCCCGGGCTGCGCCATGCCAGCAGACATGATCAGCGTCATCGCCGCCTCAACCGAGATGTCGAGCTCGACGATATCTTGTCTTGGCACATAGAAGAAGAAGCCCGTCGTTGGATTGGGCGTGCACGGCATGAACGCGGCGACGTGCTCGCCATCGGGCAATCGCGCCGCAATGTCGGGGCTCGCGGGATTCGAAAGAAAGACGAGCGACCACGTTCCCGGCGAAGGGAATTGGATCAGCCCCACGCGCCGGAAGCTCGTTCCGGCTTTGGCGAAGATCGTCTCGAAGATCTGTTTGAGGCTCTTGTAGAGCGGCCGCACCACCGGCATCCGGTTGAGGATATTCTCGCCCGCCTCGATCAGCTTGCGGCCGACGAGGTTCGCAGTGAGAAAGCCGAGGAGCGTCAGAGCCACGAGCGCAAGAATGAGACCCAGCCCTGGAATCTTCCCCGGCAGATAGGTCTCGGGCCGATAGGCGACCGGAATGAACGGACGGACCAGATCGTCCACCCAGTTGATGAACCACCAGGTTAGACTGATGGTGATATAGAGCGGCCCGACAAGAATAAGGCCGGTCAAAAAATAGTTGCGCAATCGGCTGACCACGCCATGGTGGTAGGGCCGCTCAGGCTCGCTCGCCGAAACGCTTGCCGTTCGAGGCCGTATCCCTTGATTTCCGTCGATTTCAGTCATGCGACAACTTAACGCCAACCGTGCCGGATGAGGAGCCCGCGAGGAACAGGATAGGCGCGGGCCAGATCACTCCACCGTGACAGACTTGGCGAGGTTTCGCGGCTGATCCACATCGGTACCCATCACCACAGCCGTATGGTACGCAATCAGCTGCACCGGAATGGCGTAGACCAGCGGCGTTACCGTGGCCGGCATAGCCGGAAGGGCAATCGTAGGCAAGGACTTCTCCTGCACCTCATGGGCGCCCTGCGGATCAGTGATCAGAATGATCTTGCCGCGCCGCGCAGCGACCTCCTGGAGATTCGACAGCGTCTTCTCGAAGATCCGGTCGAATGGTGCAATGACGATGACCGGCATGTTTTCGTCAATGAGCGCGATCGGTCCATGCTTGAGTTCGCCGGCGGCATAGCCTTCGGCATGAATGTAGGAGATTTCCTTGAGCTTGAGGGCGCCTTCAAGCGCAATGGGGAAGCTCGTTCCACGGCCGAGATAAAGGACGTTTCGGCTTTTTGCGAGATCGACCGCAAGCCGCTCGATCTGCGGCTCGAGCGCCAGGGCCTCGATCATCAGACGCGGCACTTCGACCAGCGCGCGCACGAGCTTGTGCTCGTCCTCCTCGGACAGCACGCCGCGTGCGCGGCCGGCTTTGATCGCAAGGCAGGCGAGCACTGCGAGCTGACAGGTGAATGCCTTGCTCGAAGCCACCCCGATCTCGGGGCCGGCCAGCGTCGGCATCACGGCATCGCTTTCGCGCGCAATCGTTGAACTCGGAACATTCACGATCGCAAGCGCGTGCTGGCCCTGCTCCCTGGCATAGCGCAACGTGGCAAGGGTGTCCGCCGTCTCTCCCGATTGCGAGATGAAGACGGCGAGATCGCCGGAATTGAGAGGCGCCTCGCGATAGCGGAATTCGGAAGCGACGTCGATTTCGACCGGCAGCCGCGCGTAGCGCTCAAGCCAATATTTGGCAACCAAACCGGCATAGTAAGACGTGCCGCAGGCCGATATCGACACGCGCTGGAGCGTGCGCAGATCGAACGGAAGCTCGATCGGGAGCCGCACGCATTCAGCCGACATGTCGAGATAGTGTGCGAGCGTGTGCCGGACCACCTCAGGCTGCTCATGAATCTCCTTGGCCATGAAGTGGCGGTAGTTGCCCTTGTCGACCATGAGCGCGGACGCGGTAGAGCGCAGGATGGGACGCTCAACCTTATTGCCCTCGGCATCGCGGATGTCTGCGCCATTGCGGGTGAGAATGGCCGAATCGCCATCTTCGAGGTAGCTGATGGATTCGGTGAACGGAGCGAGTGCAATGGCATCGGAGCCCAGAAACATCTCGCCCTCGCCATAACCGATTGCCAGCGGCGAGCCTTTGCGCGCGCCGACAAGAAGATTCTCTTCGCCGGTGAACAGAAACGCGAGCGCGAATGCTCCCCGCAACCGTGGCAGCGCCGCCGCGACCGCTTCGGCCGGCGCACGGCCGTTCTTCATCTCCTGCGTAACAAGATGCGCGACAACCTCGGTATCGGTTTGCGAACCGAAGCGTGCGCCCTTTTTCTCGAGCTCCGCACGCAGTTCGCGAAAGTTCTCAATAATGCCGTTGTGAACCACCGCGAGGCGATCCGTGGCATGGGGATGTGCATTGGACTCGGTTGGCTCGCCGTGGGTCGCCCAGCGCGTGTGGCCGATGCCGATAGTGCCCTGGAGCGGGTCGCTTGCGAGCCGCACCTCCAGATTTCGCAGTTTGCCCTCGGCACGCCGTCGCGCGAGTTGCCCGCCTTCGAGGGTGGCCACGCCGGCCGAGTCATAGCCGCGATATTCCAGCCGTTTGAGCGCGTCGACGAGCGAGGCCGCGACAGGCTCACGTCCGAGTATCCCAACGATTCCGCACATGCGAGCGAGTGCTCCCATTCCTTGAGAGCGGGACGACTTTTCGTCGATTCGTCATCCCGCTCTACGTCTTTGTTTGAGCATGTCCTTTCTCGCAAAACCGGTTCCCACCCTCGGGTCAAGCCCGAGGGCAGGCTTTTGCGGGACATGCTCTACTTGCGCTGACGCGTAATAGCGCAGCGCGGATGTAGCGGCCTTGAACGCCGGCACGAAAATCAAAATACCTAACAAGTTGTGACAATTAAGGCTAACGGGCCGCCTGGGCCGCGGGGCCTGCGCCGCGCAAAGTTCAGCTCATTCGCCGAATAGGTTACGTGCGCCGCTTCTTGGCGGCCGTTTTGGCCTCGTGCACGCGCTGGGCCCAGTTCTCCTTAATGACCTGACGGCCACGGGCGACTGCAAGCGCCTGTGGCGGTACATCCTGGGTGATCACCGAGCCCGAGCCGACATAGGCGCCGTCTCCGACCTTTACCGGCGCGACAAGCGCGGAATTCGATCCAATGAAGGCATTCTTTCCAATCTCAGTGCGGTGCTTGGCGATGCCATCGTAATTGCACGTGATCGTGCCGGCACCGATATTTGCGCCCGCCCCAACGGTTGCGTCACCGATATAGCTGAGGTGATTGGCCTTGGCGCCCGCTTCGATCACCGCCTCCTTGACCTCGACGAAATTGCCAATATGCACATCGGCCTCAAGACGCGCGCCGGGGCGCAGTCTGGCATAGGGTCCAACGATTGCTCCCTTCCCGACGGAAGCATGGTCGAGATGGGAGAATGAACGGATCACTGCGTTGTCAGCGACCGAAACGCCGGGGCCGAAGACGACGAACGGCTCAACGACGACATCGCGCCCAAAAGTCGTGTCAGCGCACAAAAACACTGTTTCCGGCGCAACCAGGGTAACGCCCGCCTCCAACGCTGCTTCGCGCAGCCGGTGCTGCAGGGCAGCTTCGGATTGGGCAAGCTGAGCCTTGCTGTTGATTCCTTGCACTTCGTCCTCCTCGGTCTCGATTACGACCGCCTTGCCACCCTTGGCTCGCACGATCGCTACCGTATCGGTGAGGTAAAATTCGCCCTTGTTGTTGTCGTTGTTGATGCGACTAAGGACTGAAAGGGCACTTGCCCCGGCAAACCCCATCAATCCTGCATTGCACAGATCGATTGCGCGCTCAGCTGGGCTTGCATCCAGTTCCTCCCGAATGGCGATGATCTCCCCATCATCGAGCAATATGCGCCCATAGCCGGCCGGATTCTTGGCGCGAAACCCGAGCACGACCAGCGCCGCGCCAGCGGCGAGAGCGTCGCGCATTCGGTTTAGGGTCTGTGGCCGGATGAGTGGCGTGTCGGCGAAGATGACAAGAATGTCGTCGAATTCGCGCGCAAGGGCGCCGCGAGCCGCCAGGACCGCATGGGCGGTCCCCCGGCGCTCAATCTGGGTAAAGATTTCCGCCCCTGGAATGACCCGTCTGGCCTCGGCAGCAACGCTGTCGCCGTCGGGGCCGATGACCACAGCCGTCGCGCTCCCGCCCGCCTTGCGTACGGCTTCGAGGCTGTGGGCCAGCAGCGAGCGTCCTGCAATTGCATGCAGCACCTTAGGGCGTGCGGAACGCATGCGGGTGCCCTCGCCGGCCGCCAGCACGATGGCAAGGCATGTGCGCTTATTATTGGTCACCGCACCCTCCGAATAGCATCGAGGGCTCATATCCGAGCCGGCCACGGGTGGAAAGCTGGGAATTCGCGGACAAGTCTTCGCCCAAAATTCGATCCCCTCGCCTCCTCTGATACCATCACTGCGGGCCTGATTTGGGGAGCTGCATCATGGCAGCAACTGCACGTGCTTCCGTTCCGGCGCAAAAGCAGCCGGCATTCGATATGCGATCCTTGTGGCGCGTCGCGAGCTGGGGCACTGCGGCGGGCTTGGCGCTATTTCTGGCCGCTCTCGCAGGCTATTCGGAAACCGGCTCGCGGCGCCTTACGACCGCGCTCAATGGGCCAGGGACGGGAACTCAAGAGGCTCCGATTGCCTCGCGCGAGGGTGATAACGACCGCGCCGCCTCCTCACAAGCGTTGCGCGCCCTGGCGGCCGACCGCGATCAACTCGACGCCCGGCTCAGCATGATTGAACGGCACCTCGATGATCTGACCGGCTCAATCAAAGCGCAAGCGGCAAGTCAAAGCCTGGTACCTTCCGGCCCGGTTTCGTCAGGTCCGCCGGTCCCCTCCCCCGCGCGACAGGCCGCCCAGCCGATGCCCCCCGAGACAGCCAGCCCCGGCAATGCATCGATCGACGCCCGTTCAGACTCGGTCCCCGCGACGGGCGTCGCGTCAGCGCAACATGCTTCATCAGCCGAGGAGTCGAAAACGCAGTTTGGTGTCGATATCGGCGCCGCTGCGAATTTCGATGGCTTGCGCCAATTGTGGAGCGCGACCAAGAGCAGCAATGCGGCACCGTTCGAAGCTCTCAGCCCAATTGTTGGCATCAACGAGAGCGGCAGAGGACGCGCCCCCGAGTTGCGACTGATCGTTGGTCCTTTCCCGGATGCGGAGACGGCGGTGCGGTGGTGCACGACCCTTGCCGCCACCAACCGGTTTTGCCAGCTTTCATCTTTCGAAGGTCAACGCTTGACGGACGCGGACAGGGTGATCGAGCGCAAACCGCCGCCGAGAACAGCCCCACGGCTTCAACCAGCGCCAAGACTGTTCGGGCTGTTCTGAGTGATGAACGACGGAGAAGCTGCGCCTGATCGGCTGTTCCGTCTCAGCCGGCGCGAGCTAAGCCTGGTTGGCATTTCCACCGTTATTGCATTTGCTGGCGCGTACTATCTGCGCTACCACGGAATCGAAAACTCGCAGGTTGCGCTCGCATGCCAGGCCGGTGCCGGTACTTGGTTCTGCGAAACCCTCAAGCTCGTAACCGGCCTGTTCAGGCACTCTGGTTTCGGCTTGAGCGCGCTCGTTGCGGCCTCGTTGAATCTGATCCATCCCTCCCTTGTTCTGTTCACGTTCGCGCTCGTCACCGCCGCGCTCGGCCTGACCTTGTACAATGCCGGTCTTTGCGGATTTGCGGCCGCCCTTCTTATGCTCAGCTTTGCGCGTCGCGTGCCCGAAACAATATGACAGCAAGCGCGATCAGGCCCGCGGCGAACAAGGACGCCTGCCAATTGGCAAAGCTTTCATTCCAGACAACGTAGGCGCCCGCCATGAGAGCAACGACTCCCATTATAAGCTCAGCCAGCGCAGGCTGGGGACGAGGTCTCCACTTCCCCAGAAATAGAAGCGGCGCGACCGCGCCAATGAGTGGTGCAAAGGGAAAATCGCGATAGCGTGGATCAAAAACGAGGCCGAGCGCTGCCTGCAGCGCAAGCACGCCAAGCGCCATCAATAGAAACCCGATTGCAAGGTCGAGCCGCGCTTCAATTTTCCGGCCAAGGATCTGCGCGAACGCAGGCACTCTCGTTGCCGACGCGAGCGCGGCCGCACTGAGCACTGGAGAGAGCAGCGCAACTGCCAGCCAGGTAAACGAGCGCGCCCAATCGCCCAAGGTAAGGCTTTCCAGCGATACATTGACAATAGTCAAGCCAATCAAAATCCCCGATATGGCTGCGACCACCGCCACCCGGACCCACAGCCAAACGGGATGTATGTCTTTGCGAGCACCTGCCGAACGGCCGGCCTGCACCAGGTAACTCGTCTCTGGAGTAGGCGATCTAGGGTCCACGATCTTCGCCATCGCATCGCACTGACGGCGGCGCACGAAGGCTGCCAAAAAGGTCACGGCGGCGAGGCCAAGCCCTGCCGTCGCTTGCCAGATCCAAAGCGGATGATTGGAGACGCTGCCCCCCCAGGCGAATTTCGGTACTCGGCGATATCCGTCGAACAGACCCCAATGCCCCCCCACAGTGCCTTCAAGCTCCCGCTTCCAGGGCTGGTCATACGCCTCAATGAGATTGACCCGATAGTTCCCGCGGCTGGCTGCGGCCAGGACCTCGTGCATCGCCTGTGCTTGGTCGATGTAGGACGGCAGCGCCCCCGCTCGCATGCGTCCTGCGCTCGGCCAGCCGAACTCCCCGATGAGAATGTCTTTGCCGGGAAAAGCCGCCACCAGCTTCCTGCGGATTGCATCCACATGCAGCGCGGCATAGCCGGACGGGATCGGAATATCCTCCCAGTATGGGAGGATATGGATGGTGATGAAGTCGACCTCGCGCGAAATCTCGCCGTAGCGCAACCAGAACTCCCATACGTCCGCATAGGTTACGGGCATTGCGACCTGCGCCTTCACCCGCCTTATGGTTTGCGCAAGATCGGCTGGCGACATCTCGCCCCGCAACAGGACCTCGTTGCCCACGACGATTGCCGCGATCGTGTCGGGAAACCGCTGGGCGAGATCCAGAGTAGTTTCGATCTGCTTGCGGTTGAGCTCTGGAAAGCTCGAGAGCCACAGCCCCTGCAGAACCTTCATCCCATAGCGCTGTGCGATGGGCGCAATCCGGTCGAGGCCATGATCGATGGAGTAGGTGCGCACGCAGTCGGTGATCGGTTTGAGTTGCGCCAGATCCTGTTCGATCTGGCCCGGCTCGATGGGAACATCGGCTCCGAATGGGTTTTGGCTGCCGCGGAAAGGCGCATATGAAATGCAGGGAATTTTCTCCCCCCGCGAAAAGGGCGATGGCGGCATGGCGACCGAACTGCCAAGCCACTGCCAAGCGAGCATGATTGTGCCCGCCACCGCTGCAAAGACCGCGGCCACCGCTGCCATGGATCAAGTCCATCCGAATCCGTGTGCCATCACGGCGCTGAGTAAATCGACAGTCAAATCACTTGGCGAGCCGCCACACCCCTGCTTTAATCGGAGTGCTTTGCGCCCTTCGCCGCAATGCCGACCGAATCCCGTTCGATCGTGAAAAACGACCGGCTGAAAGCCAGCGGGAGCGGCCGACAGCCAAAACCAAAGAGCAACCATGCACCCCATCTGTATGCGTCTTCTCGCCGCGAGCATCGTCGCGGTGATGATGGCTTTTGTGTCAAATCCGACCCTAGCCCAAAATGGGGAGCAGAAAGCGGGTGATAAGCCGCAGCCTGCTGACGCCAAGGAGGTGCAGAAAAAAATCGACGAATTCGCGGAGGCGGAGAAGGCGCTGGTTGGCCCTGCCGCCAATCCCGAATGCGTTTGGGTCGGCCGGCGGGTGGTGAGCCTACTTTGGCGAGACGACCTTGATACCGCCTTCCGGCACCTCGAAATCTACGATCGGTTCGGCTGCCCTTCCGGCCATATCCAGGCGGCTTTTCGCTGCGTGGTCCGGCAGGGAAAAATCGATGACAAAGCGACTGACACCTTGAACAACCGCGTGCACGCCTGCTGGCTTAATCCCGCATCGGAACCGCAGGGCACCGCCGCCGTTCCGAGTACGACGACCAACCGATAAGCGAAGAGATTCAGCGACCCGTTGATTGCACAGGGGTCGGAGCGGCGCACGTCGGGCCGCATGGACCGGAGCGGCTGCGCTGTCGTCTTGCGAAGCTGTACAAATATTCAGAAAGTATCAGCTCGGAACGATTTTTTAGGGCGCGCGTTCTGATGTCTTGAAACCGCCATGCACGCTCGCTACTTGCCAGAACGTCGCTGACTAAGTACGTTGTGCGCGGACTTGGTCGACCTTGGGGACAGGTTCGGTCCCTGTTTTCTTGTCGGGGCTTTGTTCGTCTTCCATGCGCACCGTCGCTGCAATGGTGGCGCTCGTTGTATGCGTGCATGCCGGCTTATGGACATTGCTCCAGCGGCACCAGGCGGTCGCGAATATTGATCCGCCGCTCGCCAGCGTCTCTTATTCTCCCTACACGCGATCGCAACATCCCGACTACGGCGACCGTCCTACGCCGGAGCAGATCAGGACCGATCTCAAGATCCTCAGCCGCTACACTCAGGCCATCCGGACCTACAGCACGACTGGCGGCGGCGAGCTCATTCCTTCCATTGCCGCCGAGTTCGGCCTCAAGGTTACGCTAGGGATCTGGATCGACAAAAATGAAGCACGCAACGAGCGCGAAATCCGGGCCGCCGTCGCGCTTGCGCGCCGTTACAGCAACATCAATGCGATTGTAGTCGGAAACGAGACTATCTATCGCGGAGAGAAGACGATCGACGAACTCATCCGGATCATTCAGCGGGTGAAGCGCCAGGTGCAAGTACCGGTGACCACCGGCGAAATCTGGTCGGTCTGGTACGATCACAAACAGGCAGTTGAGCTCGCTTCGGCGGTTGATTTCATTGCCGCTCACATCCTGCCCTACTGGGAAGGAGTGAGCGCCGAAAAGACCGTGAATTTGACGATCGAGGTTTATGACAAGCTGCGCCGCGTACACCCCGGCAAGCAAGTCGTTGTCGCCGAGTTCGGATGGCCGAGCGCAGGCTATAATATGCACGCTGCCCGTCCCGGGCGTATCGAGCAACAACTGGTGTTGCGTGATTTCATCAAGCGGGCGGAAGCCAACGGCATCGACTACAACATTGTCGAAGCTTTCGATCAGCCGTGGAAGACCAACGAAGGAAGCGTCGGCATGTACTGGGGCATGTTAGACGCCGCCCGTGCGCCAAAGTTTGTCTGGAGCGGACCGGCACAGGACCCCGAGCACTGGAAGACTGCCCTCCTCGCTGTACTGCTCGGGTTATTGGTCTCGCTGCCAATCCTGACAAAACCGGGCGCAACGGCTCCCGAGGCCTTTACCCTCGCGGTCGCAGCCAACGTGGTGGGCGCCTGGTTGGCCACCGTGCTTGCCTTCTGGGACACACATTATTTCGTGCCGGGCGCCGCTTTTGCGCTGGCACTCGGGATCATTCTTCTCCTCCCGTTGGTCGCGATTGCGCTCAAGCGAATCGAAGAGATTGCGGCCGTCGCTTTCGGCCGCCAGCCTGGCCGGCTGATCACCAAGGCACTTGCGGCGGAGGATGGATTTTCACCCAAAGTGTCAGTCCACATTCCGGCTTATCGCGAGCCGCCGGAAATGCTCAAAGCGACGCTCGATGCGTTGGCGCGCCTTGATTATTCGAATTTCGAATGTGTCGTGGTGATCAACAACACGCCTGACCCAGCGTTTTGGCGGCCGATCGAAGATCACTGCCGCGCGCTCGGCGAGCGCTTCAAGTTCATCCGGGATGAGAATGTCGTCGGCTTCAAGGCGGGAGCGCTGCGTCTTGCGCTCTCCCGCACCGCCTCGGATGCAGAGATCATTGCCGTTATTGATGCCGACTATGTCGTGAGCCCGGACTGGCTCAAGGATCTGGTGCCGGCCTTCGCTGATCCGACGGTCGGGATGGTGCAGGCGCCGCAGGATCATCGCGACGGTGACCGCAGCGTCATGCACCATGCAATGAACGGCGAATATGCAGGCTTCTTCGATATTGGCATGGTCCAGCGTAACGAAGCCAATGCCATCATTGTCCACGGCACCATGTGCCTCATCCGTCGCGCCGCGCTGGTTGCCGCTGGTGGCTGGTCGAGCGACACCATTGTCGAGGATTCCGATCTCGGGCTCGCCGTGCTCGAACAGTGCTGGCAAATCCACTACACGAACCGGCGCTACGGTCGTGGGCTCCTGCCGGATACCTTCGAGGCCTACAAGAAGCAGCGCCATCGCTGGGCTTATGGCGGCCTGCAAATCTTGAAGAAACATTGGCGATCGCTGATGCCGGGCGCAGCTTCGCTGACACCGGCGCAGAAGCGAGAATTTGCGCTCGGATGGCTTAACTGGCTCGGTGCCGAGGCCATCGGAGTGCTGGTTGCCATTCTCAATCTCGTGTGGGTGCCCGTCGTCGCCTTCGCGGGTATTGCTATTCCCGACCAAGTGCTCACGATCCCGATCCTTGCCGCTTTCGCAGTGACGCTTGCGCATTTCATCGCGCTCTATCGATTGCGCGTTGCCGTGTCGCGGGCGCAGACGGCGGGCGCCGTCTTTGCCGCAATGTCCGTGCAGTGGACCGTCGCGCGCGCAGTCGCACATGGCATTTGGAAGGAGAGCCTGCCCTTCATGCGCACCGCCAAGGGAGGCGCCACTCGCAAGGGTAAAGATTTCCCGGCGTTCTGGGAGGCAGTGCTCGCGATGCTGCTTATCGCCGGCGCAATCACCGTTGCCGGCACGAACTATAAAGAAATCATCGAGCTCGATATCTTTGTACTGGTTCTCGTTGTGCAGAGCCTACCCTTTGTCGCCGCTGTCGCCACTGCCCTCTTCGAGGGTTCTCAATTCAATGAGTTCGCTTACTGGCGCGCAATCGAGAGCAAGATCGACACGGTGCTGGCACGGCTTGGTATCAGGAGCCGGCAGCCCGGGGTTGGAACCCAGCACTCGCTGCTCCGGCCGGAGTCATAGCAAACGGGCTACCCGATCCGGGCGGGGCGTGAACCCTATCGGCCTTGCTGCACTGGATAGGCCTATGAGCCAGCCGCGGCGAGATCAACCACCCGCAATTGCACCCGTTCGACGCCATTCCATTGGTCGAGGCACAACGTCCCCGCGACATGCACCGCCTGACCGCGATGGGATGCCAGCGCTTGCCCAAGCCTTTGGCCGCAGGCGCGAAATGCAATTCCGTTGATGACAGAGCCGTCGGCCGCGCGCAGGCGAATACGCACGTGGGCTTGGCCGACCTCTTCCACGTAGATGAGCGTGTGTGCCGGCAGCACAATGATCGGCTCTGGATTGCCAGGCCCGAAAGGACCTGCGCGAGCGATCATTTTAGCCGTGTCGCTGTTGGCCCCGGCAGCCGTAATCGCGCCATCAATAAGGATTGCGTCCTCACGACGCGCCGCCTCGACTGTGGCAGCGAGGTTTGCTTCGAGAAAGGCGCGCAATCCCGTAAGTCCATCCTTGTGCAGCGTGATTCCGGCTGCCATGGCGTGACCGCCTCCCTTCATGATCACCCCCTCGCGGACCGCTTGGCGCACAGCCCGGCCGAGATCGACACCCGCGATTGAGCGACCGGAGCCGGTCCCTATGCCGCCTGGCCCGAGCGCGATAGCAAAAGCAGGACGCCCGAACCGCTCCTTGAGCCGTGCCGCAACGAGACCAACAACTCCGGGATGCCAGCCGTCCGCAGCCGCCACCACGACGGCTCCCTTCTCCTCCACTCCAAGCGCTGCCACGGCTTCAGCCTCGGCCTGGGCCAGTATCGCTAACTCAATCGTCTGCCGCTCCCGATTGAGGCGGTCGAGCTCACCCGCAAGGCGAGCGCATTCTGATGGATTATCCTCAAGCAGCAGCTCTACCCCGAGCGTGGCGCGCCCAATCCGGCCGCCCGCATTGATGCGCGGTCCCAATAGAAAGCCGAGGTGCCAGGGTTCAGGCACTCCGCCGAGCCGCGCCACATCCATGAGGGCGGTGAGACCCGGATTTTCACGCCGCCGCAGCGCAACCATTCCCTTGGTAACGAAAGCACGGTTGAGTCCCTTGAGCGGTACGACATCGGCTACCGTCCCGAGTGCAACAAGATCGAGCAGCCCGAGCAGATCCGGTTCAGGACGTTGCACATTCCAGAATCCACGTCGGCGCAATTCCCGGTTCAGCGCCACGATGGTCATGAACACGAGGCCGACAGCGGCCAAATGGCCAAGGCCCGACATATCATCGAGGCGGTTTGGGTTTATGAGTGCCAGTACGGCAGGAAGCTCCTCCTCCGCCTGGTGGTGGTCGATGACGACGACGTCGAGTCCGAGCCGGCGTGCCTCCCGGAGGGCTTGGTGACTGGTGGTCCCACAATCGACGGTCACGAGAAGGGTTGCGCCCTGCCTGGAGAGCGCCGCAACGGCCTCCGTATTCGGGCCATATCCTTCAAAAAGGCGATCCGGGATGTGAATGAGCGGGCGCAAGCCGCAACGCATGAGATAGCGCCCGAGCACCGCCGCCGAGGTCGCCCCGTCCACGTCGTAATCGCCAAAAATCGCAATGCGCTCAGCACGCATGATGGCGTCAGCGAGCCTGGGTGCGGCAACGTCCATAGCGGTAAGGGAATGTGGATCAGGCATCAATGCGCGCACGGTGGGGTCGAGGAAAGTCGCAACCTCATCCACATCGATCGCGCGTCCCGCGAGAATGCGCGCGAGCAGATCGGGAACGCCGTGGCGCTGGGTGATCGCAAGCGCGCGGGCCGCGCCGATCTCATCGAGCCGGTCGCGCCAGGCGCGCCCGCACACGGATTGCTCGACCTCAAGAAACAGCCGCCGGTTCAAACCGGGCGGATGTGCCAGTGCAATGTTCATGCTTTCCGAATCGCCAAGCGACCGGAAATCATGCCACGCGAACAGCGAATAGGAAAATGGCGAATAGCGAATGGTGGTCCAGGAGAGATTTTACTCGCTATTCGCTATTCGCTATTCGCTGCTCGCTGCTCGCTTCGAAGCTAATCCAGATAAAACTTTCCGAACTCGCGATGTTCCGCGGTGATCCATCGCACCGTTCCAGTAATGGAGCGCATGACAACCGTCTCGGTGGTGATCACGTCCTTGCCCACGCGCACTCCGGTAAGCAGTGCACCGTCAGTGACGCCGGTCGCAGAGAACAGACAATCACCTTTTACCATGTCGGCGATCTCATATTTTTTTCTTGGGTCGCTGATGCCCATCTTGGCGGCACGGCTGCGCTTTTCTTCGCTGTCGAGAACGAGCCGGCACTGCATCTGACCGCCAATGCACCGCAATGCGGCCGCCGCCAGAACACCTTCGGGAGCACCGCCGATTCCCATGTAAATGTCGATTCCGGTATCGGCCGCATCGGCGGTATGAATGACCCCGGCGACATCGCCGTCGGTGATGAGGCGCACCGAGGCACCGGTTTTGCGCACGCTTGCGATCAGATCGGCGTGGCGCGGGCGATCGAGAATGAGAGCGGTGATCGCTTCCGGCGGCACTCCTTTCGCGGACGCAAGTTTTCGAATGTTTTCTTCCGCCGGTGCATCCAGGTCGACCACACCGGAAGGATAGCCGGGGCCGATTGCGATCTTCTCCATGTACACGTCAGGTGCGTTGAGCAGGGTGCCCTCCTCCGCCATGGCCATTGTCGCAATCGCGCCCGGCATGCTTTTGGCACACAGCGTCGTGCCCTCGAGAGGATCGACCGCGATATCGACCTTCGGTCCGTGCTTGTTGCCCACGGTTTCCCCAATGAAGAGCATCGGCGCTTCATCGCGCTCGCCTTCGCCGATGACTACGGTGCCGTCTATGGGAAGCTTATTGAGCTCGCGACGCATCGCGTCGACCGCGGCTTGGTCAGCGGCGCGCTCATTGCCGCGGCCCGCCCAGCGCGCCGCTGAGACCGCGGCGCGCTCGGTCACGCGCACAATTTCCAATGAGAGAACGCGCTCGAGGGCAAGATGAGGCTGAACAGTAATGGACGAGATCGTGCCGCGTTCCTGGGTGTTCATGTCCTCTCCTTGCGATTTGATGATTGCGCGCTGCCCACACGAGCCGCGAAAGAAAACGTGATCAGTTTTTCTCGATCCGAATGACCTGCGGCTTGCCCGAGATCACCTTGTCGCGTCCGACCGCCGCCAGCGCCTTGCGCACTGCGTCCTCGGTGGTGGCATATGTGATGAGAATGACCGGAACGGGCTCGCCCGAGCGCCCTGGCGATTCGCCACCCTGAGGCGGCCCGCCGCGGTGACGCTGGACAATGGATTCCAAAGAGATGTTCTGCTCGGCCAGCCGCGTGGCAATGCTTGCGGCGGTTCCAGGCTTATCTACTGCGCGCAAGCGGATGTAGTAGCCGCCCTCGTGCCGCTGCATGGGTGCCTTGGCCGTCGCCACGAGCCGTGTCGAAGGGCGCCCAAACGGCGCCGTGCGGACGCCGCGGGCGATGTCGCCGATGTCGGCCACCACCGCGGACGCCGTCGCGACCCCGCCCGCGCCCGGACCGACAAGCGTGAGGGGTGCCATCGAGTCCGCATCAATCGTGACGGCATTTGTCACTCCCATGACCTGAGCGATGGCGGTATCCTTGCGCACCATGGTGGGATGAACGCGTTGCTCGATGCCCTTTTCGGTCTTGACCGCCACGCCGAGCAATTTGACCCGGTAACCAAGCTCATCGGCCCAGGCGAGATCCTCAGGCGCGATCGAGGAGATACCTTCGACGTAGACCGCGCTTTCATCCACCTTGGTGCCGAATGCGAGGCTCGCTAGGATCGCAAGTTTCTGCGCCGTGTCGTGTCCTTCGACGTCGAACGTCGGATCTGCCTCCGCATAGCCGAGGCGTTGCGCTTCCCGCAGGCACTCGGCAAAATCCATTTTTTCCTGCTCCATTCGACTCAAGATATAGTTGCAGGTGCCGTTGAGAATGCCATAGACGCGTGACAGCGAATTACCTGCAAGTCCTTCGCGCACTGTTTTCACAATGGGAATGGCGCCTCCCACCGCCGCTTCGAAATTGAGCGCGACGCGATTCTTTTCCGCTATGGCAGCGAGCTTTACGCCGTGTCGTGCGAGCAAGGCCTTGTTCGCCGTTACGACGGATTTCCCGGCGTGGAGAGCGGCCGATACGGCGCTTTTGGCAGGATCATCTTCCCCGCCGATCAGTTCAACAAAGACATCGATCTCGCTATCGTTAGCGAGCGCGACCGGATCAGAATGCCAACGAAATCGCCTGATGTCGATTGCGCGCCGCTTGCCGCGCGAGCGCGCGTTGACCGCAATCACCTCGATCGAACGCCCGCAGCAGCTGGCGAGCGCCGCACGCTGGCGATCGATAAGCCTGATAACTGAGACGCCCACCGTGCCCAAACCGGCAATACCGATTTTTAGCGGGGCAGCCATTGCAAGCTCTGAGTTGCGCCGCGCCTGTGTACTTCAGCGCCGTTTGGCGAGCGGAAGGACGTTGTGCAACTTTTCAGGAGCGGTTTCAAGAAACCGGCGAACGTTGCGGGCAGCCTGCCGGATGCGCTGCTCGTTTTCCACCAGCGCTATGCGCACATAGCCTTCACCGTATTCCCCGAACCCGATGCCCGGGGAGACCGCGACCTCCGCCTTTTCCACCAGGAGCGTCGAGAACTCCACGCTCCCGAGGCTTTGGAATGTCTCGGGAATAGGCGCCCACGCGAACATTGAGGCACGCGGGGGCGGAATCTCCCACCCCGCACGGCCAAATGACTCCACCAGCACGTCACGCCGGCCTTTGTAGGTCTCCCGCATCTCGCGAATGCAGTCATCCGGCCCATTGAGCGCCGCCGTTGCCGCGACCTGAATGGGAGTGAAGGCGCCGTAGTCGAGATATGATTTCACTCGGCTCAGCGCGGCAATGATGCGCTCGTTTCCCACCGCAAAACCGATCCGCCAGCCCGGCATGGAATAGGTTTTCGACAGGGATGTAAATTCGACGGCAACATCCATTGCGCCGGAAACCTGAAGGACGGACGGGGGCGGATTGTTGTCGAAAAAAACCTCTGCATAAGCGAGATCTGAAAGCACGAAAACGCCATGCTTCTTAGCAAACGGGATCAGGTCTTTGTAGAATTCGAGATCGGCTACATAGGCAGTTGGATTGGAGGGATAGCAGACGATCACCGCAATCGGTTTTGGAATGGAATGTATGATGGCGCGTTCCAAGGCGTCAAAAAATGCAGGCGTAGGCTCGGACTGGACCGACCGGATTACGCCGCCCGCCATCAAGAAGCCGAAGGCGTGAATCGGATAGCTGGGGTTGGGGACGAGGATCACATCACCCGGCGCGGTGATCGCCTGGGCCACATTAGCAAAGCCTTCCTTCGAACCGAGCGTAGCGACGATATGCGTCTCGGGGTTGAGCTTCACCCCAAAACGCCGAGCATAATAGGCTGCCTGCGCGCGGCGCAGGCCCGCGATGCCGCGGGAAGAGGAATAGCGGTCGGTCCGCGGCTTGCCGACGGTTTCCTTGAGCTTTTCGATCACATGAGCCGGGGCCGGCAGATCGGGATTGCCCATCCCGAGATCAATAATATCCGCGCCGCGATTGCGCGCGATCGCCTTGGCGCGATTGACCTCTTCGAACACATAGGGCGGCAGCCGCCGTATGCGGTGGAATTCTTCCATTACCCCAAGTCCTCAACCCGCAGTGATTTCTCCGGGCCCCATGCAGGCCTTTGTATCACGGGTTGCCGGCCCCGCCATTCGAATTGGCCGGCGCGTTGACCGCTCCCGCGGCGCGCTCGCGCGCTGCGGCCAACTCATCTTGCAGCTTTTTCTGTTCCTCGCTGGTCAGCACCGTGGTTTCCCGGGGGGGCGGCACATCATTCACCGCGGGATACGCGCCGGTCGTGGCCGGGCGAGATGGGGCTCCCGCTGGAAGCCCTCCCATTGCGGTCGGCAAGTGATCCGCCGTGTTCGACGCACAGCCGGCAACCACCATCAGGATCGCAAGCAGCAGGAGCGCGCAAAGCCCGGCAGCGAAAGGCGGCTCGGGTGGCCGGCTGGAGCTCGTGCTGCTCAAATCTGATACTCCCGCCGAGATTCGCGTGTCCTGTCCGAAACCAGAGGTAATTCAATTAATTGAACGTTGCTGGCGGCAATATGACCAAAGCGAGATGAATAGCCCATTAAAGCACCTGCGGGTCTGGTTCCCCGCCAGCGTATAACGCCCATGATGCGTCTTGCGGGGGTTCGGAGTAAAGTCCATGTCAGATGCAGGCAGATGCAGGGCCGTGCCGCGTCCTTGCCAGCACACCCGCCCGAGGCGCTATCGTGAGAGCCCCATCAGAAAAAGCCGCGCCAGAACCGGGAAAAGCTCCCTCCGCAGACGTCGAGCAGTTCGCGCACAACATTGCGCGCATGGTGGAAGAGGGCGGCCGGGCAGTGGCAGCCTATCTCAAGCCACGCGAGGAAGGCCGTGCCGATGACCAATATGCGGAAGTCACCGATGTGGTGAAGACACTTGGCCAGGTGGCGGACTATTGGCTTCGCGACCCCCACAGGGCGCTTGAATTGCAGTCGAGCCTTGGCAAGGCCTATCTCGATCTGTGGGGAAACGCAGTCAAGCGCATGGTCGGCGAACCGGTGCAACCTGTCGCCGCACCCGATCCCAGAGACAAACGGTTTTCCGATCCGGAGTGGTCGAGCAATCAGTTCTTTGATTTTCTCAAGCAAGTTTACCTGGTGAGCGTGGATTGGGCCAACCGGCTGGTGCACGAGGCCAAGGGGCTTGATCCGCATACTCTTCAAAAGGCGGAATTCTACGTCCGGCAAATTGCCAACGCGGTCGCCCCCTCAAACTTCGTTCTGACCAATCCCGAGCTTCTGCGCGAGACGGTGAGCTCGAATGCCGACAACCTGGTGCGCGGCATGCATATGCTGGCCGACGACATTGCGGCCGGGCACGGCGAGCTCAAGATCCGGCAGTCCGATGCCAAGACGTTCGAAGTCGGACATAATTTGGCGCTGACGCCAGGCAAGGTGATCTTCCAGAACGAGTTGATGCAGCTCATCCAGTACGCACCCTCCACCAGCACGGTGCTGGAAAAGCCGCTCCTGATCGTGCCGCCCTGGATCAACAAATTCTACATCCTGGATCTTACTCCCGAGAAATCCTTCATCCGGTGGTGCGTCGCCCAGGGTCTGACGGTTTTCGTGATTTCCTGGGTCAACCCGGATGAAAAACTCGCCCAGATAAGCTTCGAAGACTACATGCGCGAGGGTCCGCTCGCCGCGCTGGAGATGGTCGAGCAGGCAACCGGAGAGCGCGAGGTTCACGCGCTCGGCTATTGCGTTGGCGGCACGCTGCTCGCGACCACCCTCGCCCACATGGCGAGCGCGGGCGATAGCCGCATCATTTCCGCCACCCTGCTTGCCGCGCAGGTCGATTTTACCCATGCCGGCGATCTCAAAGTGTTCGTCGATGAGGAGCAGATATCCGCGCGGGAGCGCGAAATGCAGCAACGCGGCTATCTCGAAGGCAGAAAAATGGCGACCGCGTTCAACCTGCTGCGCTCGAATGATCTGATCTGGCCGTACGTCATCAACAACTATCTCAAGGGCAAGGAACCGGCGCCCTTCGATCTCCTGTATTGGAATTCGGACGCCACGCGGATGCCGGCCGCCAACCATTCGTTTTATCTGCGTAATTGCTACCTGGAAAACCGGCTCAGCAAAGGTGAGATGGTCATCGGCGGCAACAAGCTCGATCTCAAGGCCGTAAAAGTCCCGATCTACAATCTGGCGACGCGCGAGGATCATATTGCGCCGGCAAAATCTGTGGCGCTGGGCTGCAAATTCTTCGGCGGAAAGGTTCGCTTCGTGCTGGCCGGATCAGGCCACATCGCCGGCGTGATCAACCCGCCGGACAAGGTGAAATATCAGTACTGGACCGGCCGCAAGCCGGCCAGCGCCAATGTCGAGCGCTGGTTGTCGAGGGCCAAAGAGCATGCCGGCTCCTGGTGGCCGGACTGGTTGCATTGGCTCAAAGCGCAGAACCCCACCGAGGTTGCGGCGCGTGAACCGGGCGGCGGACGCCTCGCTCCCATCGAGGACGCACCAGGAAGCTATGTGAAAGTCAGGGATTAACAGCTTGCTTCCGGCAGCAACCGGGGGGACAATGCATTGCTCACAGGGAGTACCGCAATGCATCTTAAGTTGCTGCTATCGATACTGACGGCGGGAACGCTTGGCGCGAACGTGGCGCTCGCGCAAGAACTCACCGGCACGCTCAAGAAAATCAAGGACGCCGGCACGATCACGCTTGGCCATCGCGAGTCCTCGGTGCCGTTTTCGTATTATGACGACAAGCAACAGGTCGTCGGCTATGCCATGGACCTGTGCCACCGCATCGTGGACGGGGTCAAGGCAGAGCTTAAGCTCCCCAATCTGCAGGTGAATCTCAACCCGGTTACTTCCGCTACCCGCATTCCTCTGATTGCGAACGGCACGGTGGATCTCGAATGCGGTTCAACCACCAATAATCTCGAGCGGGAGAAGCAGGTTTCCTTCACCATTACTCATTTTGTCACGGCAAACCGTTTCGTCTCCAAGAAGTCGGCTAATCTGCGCACGGTCGAGGACCTGCGAGGCAAGACCGTCGTGTCGACCTCCGGGACGACAAACATCAAGCAGATCACGGAGATCAACGCTCAGAAGGGTCTCAATCTCAACATTCTCGCCGCCAAGGACCACGCCGAGGCGTTTTTGATGGTCGAAACCGGCCGGGCAGTTGCTTTCGTCATGGATGATATCCTGCTCTACAGCCTCGTCGCCAGCTCCAAGTCGCCGCAGGATTACGTGATTTCCGCCGATGCGCTTTCGGTCGAGCCCTACGGCATCATGCTGCGGCGCGGTGATGCCGCATTCAAGAAAGTGGTCGACCAGGCAATGATCGATACCTATCGCAGCGGCGCCATCAACGCGATCTATGAGACGTGGTTTCTCAAACCCATTCCCCCGAAGGGCATCAATCTCAACGTTCCCATGAGCGCCTCGTTCAAGAAAGTGGTCGCCAGCCCGACCGACAGCGGCGATCCGGCGGTGTACTGATCAGGCATCAGGAATCAAGTTTCAGGAATCAGTGGTCAGTAATCAGAGAACATCTTTTCTGATTACTGATTACTGAGTGCTGATACTGACATGAACTACAATTGGAACTGGGGCATATTTTTCGACACGTCTCCGGACGGCGTACACACCTATCTCACGACCCTATTGCTAGGAACTGCGTGGACGCTCGCGACCGCGCTCGCGGCCTGGTGTCTCGCGCTGGCGCTTGGCTCGCTCGTGGGCGTCATTCGCACCACCCCCCACCCTTGGCTTGTGCGGCTTGGGGACGCTTACGTGGAGCTGTTCCGCGATATCCCGCTGCTGGTGCAGATGTTCCTGTGGTATTTCGTGTTGCCCGAGCTATTGCCTGTGAGCCTCGGCGACTGGCTCAAACAACTCCCCGATGCTTCATTCTATACCGCGGTTGTCGCACTCGGCTTCTACACGTCGGCCCGCGTGGCCGAACAGGTGCGCGCCGGCATCACCAGTCTCGCGCGCGGCCAGCGCTTTGCCGCGCTTGCGCTCGGCCTTACGCTCCCACAAGCCTACGGTTACGTGCTGCTGCCGATGGCCTATCGCATTATTCTGCCGCCTTTGACCTCGGAGTTTCTCAATGTGATCAAGAACAGCGCGGTGGCCCTTACCATAGGCTTGATGGAACTGACCGCCCGCGCGCGCGCCATGCAGGAAATGTCATTTCAAGTCTTTGAAGCTTTCACCGCGGCAACCATCATATACATCATCATCAACATCGCGGTGACCTTCGGGATGCGTTGGGTGGAGCGGCGCGCGGCGGTTCCCGGGCTCATCGGCGCCGCGGTTCCGGCCGCCACGCATTAACACGCCGCCATGTTCTCCAATTTCGATTTCGACGTCATCATCCATTCCCTCCCCTACCTGTTCCGGGACGGCATGACGTTCACGCTTATGCTGACCGCGCTCGCGACGGCCGGAGGTATCGTCTTTGGCACCCTGCTTGCTTTGATGCGGCTCTCTGCCTTCGCTCCGGTCTCAATCCTCGCCGCCGGATATGTCAATCTGATGCGATCGGTACCCCTCGTGCTGATGATCTTCTGGTTTTATTTCCTGGTCCCCTATATCGGGCAATGGGTCACCGGCGCCGCGCAGCCCATTCAGGTCGGCGCCTTTGCGTCCTCGCTGGTCACCTTTACGCTGTTCGAAGCCGCTTATTTCTGCGAGATCATGCGCGCCGGGATCCAATCCATCTCACGCGGACAGGTTTCGGCCGCCCAGGCCCTCGGCATGACCTATCCGCAGACGATGGGGTACATCGTGCTTCCCCAGGCGTTGCGGAACATGCTCCCCGTCCTGCTCACGCAAACCATCATTCTGTTCCAGGACACTTCGCTCGTTTACGTGCTGTCCATCACGGACTTTCTCGGGGCGGCATCGAAAATAGCGCAACGCGACGGACGTCTGGTCGAAATGTACCTGTTTGCCGCGCTGGTCTATTTCATCATCTCGTTCCTTACATCCCGCCTCGTGCGCCGGCTGCAAATTCGAACCGCCATTATCCGTTGAGCCTCGGAAGACGCCATGATCACGCTCAGTCAGGTCAGCAAATGGTACCAGACCTTCCAGGTTCTCAAGAATTGCTCGACCGAGGTCGCAAAGGGCGAGGTCGTCGTGGTATGCGGTCCTTCCGGCTCGGGCAAATCCACGCTAATCAAGTGCGTCAACGGGCTTGAACCGTTTGAGAAAGGCACGATCACCGTTGCAGGCATTTCCGTCGGCGATCGCAAGACCAACCTGCCGAAATTGCGCGCTCGCATCGGTATGGTGTTCCAGCATTTCGAGCTGTTCCCTCATCTCACCGTCATGCGCAACCTGGAGCTGGCGCAGATGAAGGTGCTCGGCCGCGGCAAAGAGGAGAGCGAGCGGCGAGGCATGCAGCTCCTCGAACGCGTCGGCTTGCAAGAGCATGCGCACAAATATCCCGGCCAGCTTTCAGGCGGCCAGCAGCAGCGCGTCGCCATTGCGCGCGCGCTCGCCATGGATCCGATCGCGATGCTGTTCGATGAGCCGACGTCAGCGCTGGATCCGGAGATGATCAACGAGGTCCTTGATGTGATGATAGCGCTCGCCAAGGACGGCATGACCATGATGGTGGTGACGCACGAAATGGGTTTTGCGCGCAAAGTTGCCCATCGCGTGGTGTTCATGGACAAAGGCGAGATCGTCGAGGATGCGCCCACCGCCGATTTCTTCGGAAAGCCGCGCAGCGAACGGGCGCAGATTTTTCTTTCGAAGATTTTGCAGCACTGAGTGCTTGGTGCTGCAGGGGTCAAGGAAACAGCGCGACCTGTTCCAGTCCTAGCGTCTCCGGAAATCCCAGCAGTAGATTCATGTTCTGCACCGCCTGACCGGAAGCGCCCTTGGTAAGATTGTCGAGCGCGGAACCGATGATCGCGCGGCTGGCAACGCGGTCCTTCGCAACACCGATGAAGGTCAGGTTGGAGCCCCGCACGTGTCGCGTCTGCGGCATTTCTTGAAACGGCAAAACATGCACGAACGGCTCCTTTCCGTAAGCCTCCGCAAGCATGGCGTGGAGTTGTTGCGCAGAAATGTCGTCTCTTCCGCGCACGTAGATGGTGGACAAAATGCCCCGGTTCATCGGGATGAGATGCGGCGTGAAGCTCACGACCACAGCGCGCCCTGTCGCCTTGGAGAATTCCTGGTCGAGCTCGGCCATGTGGCGATGATGACCGACGCCGTAGGCGTGAATGCCTTCGGACACTTCGGAAAACAGCATCTCCTCTTTGGCCGCCCTGCCGGCGCCGGTCATGCCGGACTTGGCATCGATGACGATCTCATCGGGATCAATCGCCTTTGCACGCAGCAGCGGAATGAGCGCAAGCTGCGCGCATGTGGTATAGCAGCCGGGATTTGCAATGAGGCGCGCTTGCTTGATGGCGTCACGATTGAGCTCGGTCAGTCCATAAACTGCTTCCTTCTGCAGCTCCGGCGCATGATGCTCATGCCCATACCACCGCGCATAGGCGGCGGGATCGGAGAGGCGAAAGTCGGCCGAAAGATCGACAACCCTTGTGTCCGGCGCGGCTGTCAAAATCTGGCGAATAACTTTCTGCGTTGTTGCATGGGGCAACGCACAGAAAGCAAGGTCAAGCCCCGCCGCGCTCCAGTCCACATCCGCAAGACCTGCGAGCCTTGGCAGCGAGTAGGGCGAGAACTGCGGAAAGACATTGCGCATCTCCTGACCCGCGCGCCGCTCGGCGGTAAGCAACACAATATCGGCCAATGGATGCGCGAGCAGCAGCCGAACGAGCTCGGCACCGGTATAGCCGGAGGCTCCAAGCACGCCGATCTTCTTTTTTAGATTTAGCTCGGGCATCGGTATCTCTTCTGGCAATGAAGCTCCCCTTGAAAGGACTGGAAGGAGCAATGAAACAATCCCGCCCCCGATCGGCGGGCCACGAGATCACGAGCGCCCGCGCGCCCGCGCGCTTGCCCCACCGACGTGAAAAACAGTTGAACGAAACATGTTGAACATAGGCGCGCGCTATAGCGACCGGCTTGATGGGGGTCAAGCAGGAGCGGCTGGGTGGGCCAGCAACGCGTTGTTACTTTCGACTTTCACGGCCGCGATCTTTGTCAGCGCCGCGCTTCTGTTCCTGGTACAGCCGATGGTTACGAAGCTTGTGCTGCCCCGGTTCGGTGGAGCGCCGTCCGTGTGGTCGGTCGCCATTGTGTTCTTCCAAACCGCGCTGCTCGCCGGCTACGGCTATGCTCACTGGCTCACGCGCATGGTCCCGATCCATGCGGCCTTGGCGGCGCATGCGCTTGGCATTGCTGCGGCTGCGTTGCTGTTGCCGCTCGCCATCGTGACCGGATCGAGCTCACTGGTGCCCGGAAGCGAGGCAATCTCGCTCGTCGCACAGCTCGCCGTCTCGATCGGCCTGCCTTTTTTCGTCCTCGCCGCGAACAGTCCTCTCTTGCAGGCTTGGTTCGCCCGCAGTGAACATCCTGCGGCCGCTCATCCCTATTTTCTGTACGCGGGCAGCAACCTCGGAAGCTTTCTCGCGCTGCTCTCCTATCCGCTCCTCATCGAACCATATTTAGGAGTTGGTGATCAGACGCGATATTGGTCGATTCTTTTTTACGCGTTGATCGGGCTGATCACAGCCTGTGGCATGTTGGTGTGGCGCACAGGTGACAAAAGCGCCTCGATTGCGCTCCATGCCGACGCGGACACGGCACCGACACGGCGGGACGGCATCGGTTGGGCCGCACTCGCGGCGATCCCTTCCGGACTTCTGGTCGCGGTGACAGCACACATTTCAACCGACATCGCAGCGGTGCCGCTCCTTTGGGTCCCGCCGCTGGCGCTCTATCTTTTGAGCTTTGTCATTGTCTTTGCACGGCGCCCGTTGATTCCGCATTGGATTGTGGTCGTCGTCCAGCCGATTTTCATCATCGCCCTGGTCGGTCTGATTGTCTTTGAGCCGACAAAGACAATTGTTTGGGTCGTGCTCGCCCATGTGACAGTCTTTTTTGTCTGCGCACTGATGTGTCATGGGGAGATCGCGCGCACTCGGCCCTGCCCGCAACACCTCACGTCGTTCTACCTCTGGATTTCGGCAGGCGGCGCCCTCGGAGGCCTTAGCGCAGGATTGATCGCGCCGTATCTCTTCGACTGGGTTGCGGAATATCCTGTGCTGATTGCGCTTGCGGCTCTCTGCCGCCCCGGGTTTCCCTTGCCGGCCGATCGGCGATGGCGTTACGCGACACTCGTCGCACTCGCGGCAGCCGCGTCCCTTCTCATCAGCTGCAAGCTCTTTCCCTTCCTCTTCGACGAGACCACCTTCAACCGCACCGCCGCGTTCATACTGCTTGCATCACTGGCGTTCGCCCGAGCGCCTTTGGCCTTTGCGGCCCTGATCGGATCAGTCCTGTTTGCGAATCACATCCTTTTTGAACAGCCAGGGACGATCTCGCTGCGCAGCTTCTTCGGCGTTGCCAGGGTGGTGGAAAGCCCAGATCATCAGTTTCGAATTCTCCAGCACGGAACCACCATGCATGGCGCCCAGCGCATCCGTGACGAGGATGGCGAGCCCTTCACCGGGCCGCCGGAGCCTTTGCTGTATTATTGGGACGGCTCCGCGATTGCCCAGACATTCGAGGCAGCGCGGGCATCAACGCAAGGGCCGGTTCGCTATGCCGTCATCGGCCTGGGGACAGGATCGCTCGCTTGCCGCGCCGGCCCCGAGGACAGCATCGACTTTTTCGAGATTGATCCCGCCATTGTTCGCATTGCACAGAATCGACACCTGTTCACGTTCCTTTGGGTGTGCCGCCCGGATGTGCCGGTCGTGCTGGGCGATGCGAGAACTCACGCTCGCAGAGGCACCCGCTGGAGCCTACGATTTGATCGTCGTTGATGCGTTCTCGTCCGACGCCATCCCGGTTCATCTGCTTACGCGCGAGGCGATGGCGATTTATCTCGATAAGCTCAGGCCGCACGGCATCATCGTCATGCACGTTTCCAACCGGCATCTCGAACTCGCGTCGGTTGTGGCCGGTGTCGCAGGGGCAAACGGTCTCGTTGCGCTGCTCAATGACAGTGCCAATGTTGATGAGCTTGTCCAGCCATACAAGTTCGCTTCCACGGTTGTCGCGGTTGCACGCGACAAGGAGGATTTCGGACCGCTGACGCAGGCTGCAGGGTGGACTGAGCTTCCCCCCGATCCGAACCAGCAAGTGTGGACCGATAATTATTCGAATGTTCTTGGTGCGGTTCTGCGCAAGTTCAAGGAATGAAAGTGCGTGAGCGCACACGACCTTTGGGAGCCAGGGGGCCTCTGGCCTGAAGGTTTGCCCGAGATCGGGCCGTGCCCCGGGATGACGCCTCTATGATTCGGACGCAAGACAAACTATATATGCCCCTGCAATCATTTTTCTTGGGTCCGAGCGCCACGATGTGGTCACCGCCGTGGCATAGTGGGCAATTGATTCGCTAAATCCCCTATTGAATTCGCAAATGGCCAAGATCGCTAAAGCCGCTGTGAGAAAACCAGCCGAGCAGACGGGAAAAGATCTGTTTGCGGACCTGCCCGAAGCGGCACCCCGCCGGATCAGCGGGAAGGAAACGCGCATCGGCCGGCGGCTGGGCGCGGATTCAGACTATACCGCTCGCCATATCGAGGTGCTCGAAGGCCTCGAGCCTGTGCGCCGCCGTCCGGGCATGTATATCGGCGGCACCGATGAAAGAGCGCTGCACCACCTGTTCGCCGAGGTCATCGACAACTCAATGGACGAGGCGCTTGCCGGCCACGCCTCTTTCATCGATGTCAGTCTGGAGGCGGATGGCTTCGTGACCGTGATTGACAACGGACGCGGCATTCCTGTCGATCCGCATCCGAAATTCCCGAAGAAATCGGCGCTCGAAGTAATCATGTGCACGCTGCACGCGGGCGGAAAGTTCGATTCGAAAGTCTACGACACGTCCGGCGGACTGCACGGCGTGGGCGTGTCGGTTGCCAATGCGCTCTCCGAGCGCATGGAAGTCGAGGTCGCGCGCGAGCAGACGCTCTATCGGATGATATTCGAGCGCGGCAAACCCAAAGGCAAGCTGGAAAAGCTCGGCCGCGTCGCCAACCGTCGCGGCACTAAGGTACGCTTCCGGCCTGATCCGCAAATCTTCGGGGCGAACGCACAGTTCAAACCTGAACGCGTTTTCAAGATGACGCGATCGAAGGCTTATCTGTTCGGCGGGGTTGAAATCCGCTGGTCCTGTGCCAAGGAGCTGCTCCGGGGCGTCACCGACGTTCCTGAGGAAGCCACTTTCCATTTTGCCGATGGGCTGAAGGATTATTTGTCCGCCACCATCGAGGGCGCAACCCTGGTGCATGCCGATATCTTCACCGGCAGCGCAGGCAAGATCGGCGCTCATGGCGGGGCACAGTGGGCGGTTGCTTGGACGGCCGATCGCGACGGCTTTCTCTCCTCCTACTGCAACACTATCCCGACACCGGACGGGGGCACGCATGAAGCGGGGATGCGCAGCGCGCTCCTCAAAGGCATCAAAGACCATGCCGAGCGCGTGGGGCAGGCAAAGCGCGCCGGCGTCGTGGCCGGAGACGACGTCATGACCGGTGCAGCCTGCATGGTTTCGGTATTCATTCGAGAACCTGAATTCCAGGGACAAACCAAGGATCGGCTCGCGACCGCGGAAGCAAGCCGGATTGTGGAGAACGCAATCCGGGATCCCTTCGATCACTGGCTCGCCGGCAATCACGTGCAGGCCAACAAGCTGCTTGATTTCGTGATCGAGCGCGGGGAGGAACGCATCCGCCGCCGGCAGGAAAAAGAGATCGCGCGCAAGAGCGCCGTGCGCAAGCTGCGCCTTCCCGGTAAGCTCGCAGACTGCACCCATACGGCGGCGCAGGGCTCCGAAATCTTCATTGTGGAAGGCGATTCCGCCGGCGGCTCAGCCAAGCAGGCGCGCGACCGCGCCTCCCAAGCTGTGCTGCCCCTGCGCGGCAAGATCCTCAATGTGGCTTCCGCCGGCAAGGACAAGCTCGCGCAGAACCAGCAGCTCGCCGATCTTGTCCAGGCACTGGGTTGCGGAACCGGGGCGCACTATCGCGACGAGGAGTTGCGCTACGACAAAGTGATCATCATGACCGACGCGGACGTGGATGGTGCCCATATCGCCGCGTTGTTGATCACGTTCTTCTATCGGCAGATGCCGAAGCTGATCGAAAAGGGCCATCTCTATCTCGCCGTGCCTCCGCTTTACCGGCTGAGCCACGGCGGCAAGGTTTTTTACGCGCGCGACGACAAACACCGCAATGAGCTGATCAGAAAGGAATTCCACGCCAACGCCAAGGTCGAGATCGGACGATTCAAAGGATTGGGCGAGATGCTCGCGAGCCAGCTCAAGGAAACCACCATGGACCCGAGGAAACGTACCCTGTTGCGCGTCGTGGCGGTCGAGGAGAACCGCAAGACGACCGATAGCTCAGTCGAGCGCCTGATGGGCAACAAGCCGGAAGCCCGGTTTGAATTTATCCAGGAGCGCGCGGAATTTGCCGATGAGGAAATGCTGGACGTATGAGCCGGCGCTCGGGCGGCACAAGTCAGAGACGCATCATAGGGCGGCGCGGCAGAACTTGCACTCTGTGTCCTACTCTTTGCCCACGTGCTCGCCCGAGCAGCCTTAAGCTAGCGCAATCCGGCCTGCGTTTCCAGACTTCAATCCTCGAACTTGAGGTTTGTCGCCCGCACGATACCGTTGAACAATTTGATGTCGCCATCAATGACCGCTCGGAACTCATCCCCCGAGCCGCCGCCGGGATTAACGGCCATCGCCTTGAGCTTCTGGCGGACGCCTTCATCGGCGAGTGCGCGCCGCAATTCGGCTTCAAGCTTGTTGGCGATGGGGGGCAGGGTCTCGGCCCGCACGAAGGCACCACTCCACAGTCCGATGTTGACGTCAGGCAGCCCGACCTCGGCCATGCTCGGAACGTCCGGCAGCTCGGAAGAGCGAACCGAGCCAGTCACCGCAAGGGCGCGGACCTTGCCGCCCAGAACGAGTGGAACCGTGGGCGGGCCATCGGCAATGGCGAACAATGTCTGTCCGCCCGCTATGCTCAGCATCATCTCGTTGCTGCTCTTATACGGGATGGCTTGCGCCGGCATGCCGGTCTTGAGCTTGAAGAGCTCGGTCGTGATGGTGAATGCGGGAGAAGAGGTGGCGTAGTTGGAGCTTTGCGGATTTGCCTTTCCCCAAGCAACAAGGTCTTTGACTGATTTGACCGTGTCATTCATCGGGCCGGCCAGAATGAGGGGGAAGGACGCGATCATGGTGAGCGGGCGGAAAGTCCTGGTCGGGTGATACGGCAGCTTGGGATAGATCGCCGAAGCAATGGCCATTTGTCCGGTCGCGCCAACGACGAGCGTGTAGCCGTCGGCGGGCTGCGCCATCGCGTATTCGACCGCAAGCCGGCCGCCGGCTCCGGGCTTGTTCTCGATCACCACCGGCTGACCGATGTTCTCGGACAACTTCTGCCCGATCAGCCGGGCGAAAAGATCATTGCCGCCGCCCGCGGCAAAGCCAACCAGCAGGTGAACCGGTTTATTCGGATAGTCGGGCGTGCCCTGCGCCAATGCCGGGCAGGCCAGCAACAGCGCAATAACTGCGAGCGTACCCATCCGGATGGGGCGATCGAAGAGCCGCATGGGCGTTTCCTCCACTTTGATTTTTGTCGCGCCATTTCGCATTTTTCCAACTTTGCAGCAAGACGACTGATCGTCCCTTGAAACTGATCGGAGTAAAGAGGTCATCGTTGCGGGCGCCTCGATCTCGTTGCAAGTTCGACGACGGGCCCGCAATCCAGTAACCACTGTGCCTTGTAAGAAGACGCGGTGGTTCTTCCCGGCCCCGTCGCTACGGCCGGTCCCGGGATGCCGAGTAGGATTGGGAATGTATACTGAGCTTCATGACGCGAGCGGCACCTGCAGAAGATGGTTTCAGCAATCGAACATAACGAGGTCCATCCTCCATCCGGGCGAGATGTTTTCGGCCATCCGCGCGGACTGACGTTTCTGTTCGCGACCGAGATGTGGGAGCGATTTTCCTACTACGGAATGCGCGCCCTGCTTGTTCTGTACATGGTCAAATATCTCCTGCTCCCGGATCACGTCCACGATGTCATTGGGCTCGAGCCTTTGAAGAATTGGCTCGATTCCCTCTTCGGCCCGCTCGGAACCCAGGCGCTGTCATCGCAGATCTACGGGTTTTACACCGGACTGGTGTATCTGACGCCTCTGTTCGGCGGAATGCTCGCCGATCGTGTGCTGGGGCAGCATCGCACCATCCTGCTTGGCGCCACAATGATGGCCATCGGCCATTTCATGATGGCATTCGAGCCGCTGTTTCTTTTTGCCCTGGGCGTGCTGATCCTCGGCAACGGTGCCTTCAAACCTAACATCTCAGCCCAGGTCGGCGGACTCTACACCCCGGGCGATCCGCGCCGCGACCGCGCGTATTCGATCTTTTATGTCGGCATAAATATCGGGGCGTTTTTCGCACCGCTCGTTTGCGGGACGCTCGGGGAAGAGTTGGGCTGGCACTACGGCTTTGCCGCTGCCGGCATCGGCATGACCATTGCCCTTCTCATTTATGTCAGCGCTTTGCCGAAGTTGCCGCCCGATGAGCTCCAGAAGACAAGGACGTCGTCCCACCAACAGACACCCCCACCCTTGCCGCCCCCGCAAGCGGGGGAGGCAAGGATGTGGAAAAATGACTGGCTCAGCATTGTCGCACTCGTTGCGCTGCTTATTCCAACAACATTGTTCTGGGCCACATATGAGCAGCAAGGCAACACCATCGTCTTGTGGGCCGACGATCATACCGATCGGTCGATCGATCTTCTGTTGTGGCGAGGCAAAATTCCGGTCACCTGGTTCCAGGCGTTCAACCCCTTCATGATCTTTGCTTTCACCCCCCTCGTCGTTGGCTTATGGCGGCGGCAGGCCCAGCGCGGTAGAGAGCCGTCGACCGTCACCAAAATGGCGCTGGGCTGTTTCGGCGTGACGCTTGCCAACCTGATCATGGTGGGGGCCGCCTGGGTCGCCGCGGGCGATGAGGCGAGCTGGCTGTGGTTGCTCGGCTATTTCGTCGTGATCACTATCGGGGAGCTTTACATCTCCCCAATCGGGCTCTCGCTGGTGTCAAAGCTTGCCCCGGTGCATATGGTATCGATGCTGATGGGACTGTGGTTTGCAACAAGCTTCGCCGGCAATTTCCTCGCCGGCTATATCGGAAGCCTCTGGAGCGGCATGGACAAGATCATCTTCTTCCTCATGATCGCGGGAATTGCGGCAGTTGCCGGCCTCCTGATCTTGGCCTTCGAACGGCCGCTGCGAAGCATGACCGCGGGCCAGGCCGTACAATGAGCTCGTCCGCCGTCCGAAAGCCCCGCGCGTTTCGTCATATCGAGACCTGGGTCTTCGATCTCGACAACACGCTTTATCCCCACCATGTGAACCTGTGGCAGCAGGTGGACGAGCGCATCCGTGACTACATCGCAAGCTTCCTTAAAGTCACAAAGGAGGAAGCGTTCCGGCTGCAGAAGGATTATTACAAGCGCTTCGGCACCTCGATGCGAGGTCTTATGACGCTGCATGGAATGCAGCCTGACGATTTTCTCGATTTCGTTCACCAGATCGATCATTCGCCGCTCGAGCCCAATGCCGCCCTGGGCGCCGCGATTGAAACGCTTCCCGGCCGCAAGCTGATTCTGACCAACGGCACACGCCGCCACGCCGACGCGGTGCTCGCGCGGCTCAAGCTCGATCACCACTTTGACGACGTGTTTGATATCATCGCCGCCGAGCTGGAGCCCAAACCATCCCCCGCCACGTATGACCGCTTTCTGCGGCTGCATAACGTCGATGCCGCAAGGGCCGCCATGTTCGAGGACCTTGCGCGCAACCTTGCCGTGCCACATGCGCTTGGCATGACAACGGTGCTGGTGGTGCCGGAGCACTCGCGCGAAATCTTTCGCGAGGGTTGGGAGCTCGAAGGCCGCGATGCGCCGCACGTGGATCACGTCACCGACAATCTGGTCGGATTTCTACAAGCAATCAGCGCCGGATGAGCCTGCCCATGCCACATGCCGAGCTTGCAAGAGTTCATCGATAGCGCGTTCGAGAATCGCGAGAGAATAGGGCCGGCAACGAAGGGACCCGTACACGAGGCGGTAACGGCGGCGCTCGATCTCCTCGATCGCGGCGAGGCGCGCGTGGCTGAAAAACGGCCGAATGGGCAGTGGCAAGTCAGCCAGTGGCTCAAGAAAGCAGTGCTGCTCTCATTTCGGCTGCACGATATGACGGTGATCCCCGGAGGGCCGGGTAAGGCCGTATGGTGGGATAAGATCGAATCGAAATTTTCCGGTTGGGACGATGCGCGTTTTCGAACCGCCGGCTTCCGGGCCGTGCCCAATTGCATCGTGCGGCACTCGGCCTATATCGCGCCCGGCGTCGTGCTCATGCCGAGCTTCGTAAATCTCGGCGCCTATGTGGATACCGGGACCATGATCGACACCTGGGCGACCGTGGGTTCGTGCGCGCAGATCGGAAAGAATTGCCATATCTCGGGCGGCGCCGGCATCGGGGGCGTACTCGAACCGCTGCAGGCGGGACCGGTGATCATCGAAGACAATTGTTTCGTGGGCGCCCGCTCCGAGGTGGCCGAGGGCGTGATCGTGCGGCAGGGGTCTGTTCTGTCCATGGGCGTGTTCATCGGTGCCTCGACCCGCATCATCGATCGGGAAAGCGGGGAAGTTTTTCAAGGCGAGGTCCCCGCTTATTCCGTTGTCGTGCCGGGTTCGCTGCCGGGCAAGTCGGCCAGGAATGATGCTCCGGCGCTCTACTGCGCCGTGATCGTCAAGCGTGTCGATGAGAAAACCCGGGCAAAGACATCGATCAACGAATTGCTGCGGGACTGATTGCGATCCACTGGTCCAGAAGGGTCCGAGGCAAAGGTCAATCCAGAGCACACGCATGACCTACCGGACGCTCGATGCTGACAAAATCGTGCAGACGCTGAGAATCCTGGAACAGCGAATCGTACAGGCGGCAGGATGACTGTCGATCCCGTTACCCTCGCGCGCGACCTCATTTGCTGTCCGTCGGTGACGCCAGCCGAGGGCGGTGCACTTGCGCTCATCGAGCGCGTGCTCAAAGTAGCCGGGTTCGAGGTGCATCGGGTGGTTTTTGCCGAACCCGGCACCATGCCGGTCGAGAATCTCTATGCCCGTATCGGGACGAGCGCTCCCAACCTCGTCTTCGCGGGTCATACGGATGTCGTGCCGCCGGGCGAAGAGGCCAAATGGAACCATCCGCCCTTTGCAGGGGAGATCAGAGAAGGCGTGCTCTACGGACGCGGCGCGGTCGATATGAAGGGAGGCGTAGCCTGCGCGATTGCGGCCGTCCTCGATTATGTCGCCGCATGCGCGGGAAAGCCGAACGGATCGATTTCATTTCTCATTACCGGGGACGAGGAAGGCATTGCCGTAAACGGCACCACCAAGCTGCTCAAATGGGCCTCCGAGCGTGGTGAAACGTTCGATCACTGCATCCTTGGGGAGCCAAGCAACGCGTCCGTCATCGGCGATACCATCAAAATTGGGCGGCGCGGTTCTCTCAATGGCACGCTCGTCATCACCGGGAAGCAGGGACACGTCGCTTACCCCGAGCGCGCCGATAATCCCGTGCGTGGCCTCGTCACGCTGATGAGCGCGCTCATGACGGCGTCGCTCGACCACGGCAGCGCCCATTTTGATCCTTCCAATCTCGAATTCACCTCAATCGATATTGGAAACACGGTAGTCAATCTCATTCCAGGCGAGGCGCGCGGGCGCTTCAATATCCGGTTCAATGATTGCCACAGCCAAATCTCATTGAAGACGCTGATTGAACGGCTCGCCGGCGCGGCTGCCGGGGAGCGCGTGCGCTGGCACATCGAATGGGAGGCCTCGAATGCTGATTCCTTCCTGGCCACGCCCGGCCCATTCGTGGAGTTGGTAGCCGGCGCGGTCCGCGAAGTGACCGGCCGAGTGCCGGCGCTCTCGACCAAGGGTGGCACTTCGGATGCAAGATTTATCAAAAACTATTGCTCCGTGCTCGAATTCGGACTCGCAGGGCAAACCATGCATCAGGTCGACGAGCACGCGCCGGTGGCCGATCTCACCCTGCTCACGAACGTGTACAAAAAAATCATGGACAGGTATTTTAAGCAATATGCAGCAACCTGAGCGGCCGTGCGCTCGACTCCAGCTAAGTCGATGACCTGCTCGCTTATTTAGCGGCATGGACCTTTTCAAGGATAGTCGACCTGCATCAGGTAAAGCCCATCGGGAGGCGCGACGGGGGCGCAGGCACGGCGATCGCGCCGATAGAGCGCAAGCGAAAGATCGTCCGGCGTCCATTTGCCTTCGCCCACGAGCGCAAGCGCGCCCACCATCGAGCGGACCTGAGTGTGCAGGAAGGAGCGCGCCGATGCGGTGACAAGGATATCGTCCTTGTTGCGATGCACGTCCAGCCGGTCGAGCGTCTTCACGGGCGACTTCGCCTGGCATTCCGCGGTGCGGAACGTACTGAAGTCGTGCTTGCCCACCAAGCGCTGGGCGGCCGCGTGCATCACTGCACTGTTGAGCGGCTTGGCAATGCGCCAGGCACGCCCGCGCTCGAAGGTGAGGTCGGCGCGGCGATTAATAATGCGGTAGAGGTAGTGGCGCTTGATGGCGGAAAAGCGCGCATCGAACGATGGATCGACCCTTTCCGCGGTGATGATTGCGATGGGGTGCGGACGAAGATGGGCATTGGTGGCATCGCGCACCGTGTCCTCATCCCAGTCCTTGCGCAGGTCGAGATGGCAGACCTGGCCGAGTGCGTGCACCCCGGCGTCGGTGCGGCCTGCGCCTTGGACGTTGACCCTCTCGCCGCAAAAACGCCCGACTGCCTCAATCAGCAGTCCTTGTACGCTTGGCCCGTTGTCCTGAATCTGCCAGCCCACGAACGGCTGGCCATCGTACTCGACCACAAGCTTGTAGCGCGGCATGGCGCGGCCTAGACCAGGCGCGTTCCGGCAGCAATGGGACTGCCACGCAGAAACTCCGCTGCGTGCATCAATTGGCGGCCTGCGCGCTGTAATTCCAGAATGCGAACGGCGCCCTCCCCGCAGGCAACCGTGAGATTGCAATCGAGCACTGTCCCCGGCTGGCCTGACCCTTCTGCCTTGGTTGAACGAAGGACCTTGATGCGCACCGGCGAGCCCTGGCCTGCAAGCTCGAACCAGGCACCGGGAAATGGCGATAGCCCCCGGATATGGTTATGCACCTGCTGCCACGTCCATCGCCAAACAATTTGCGTCTCCTCCTTTTCGATCTTGCGGGCATACGAGACGCCGTCCCGGGGCTGCGGTGTAAGCGTGAGCGATTGGCGCTCGATCGCTCCGAGTGCGCGGATCATCAAGTCCGCCCCGATACGGGAAACCCGATGCTGAAGGTCCCCTGCCGTCATGTCGGTTTCGATCGCAACGCGCTCGGCCATCGCAATCGGTCCGGTGTCGAGGCCTTCCTCCATTTTCATCACCATTACGCCGGTCTCCCGGTCGCCGGCCATGATGGCGCGCTGGATCGGCGCAGCACCGCGCCAGCGCGGCAGCAGCGAGGCGTGCAGATTGAAGGCGCCGAGAGCAAAGCCATCGAGGACCGGCTTCGGCAGGATAAGACCGTACGCCACCACGACGGCGACATCGGCGGCATGTGCGCGCACAACCGCCTCGGCTTGTTCGGAGCGCAACGTTGCAGGGGTCAATACCGGCATCCCGAAGCGGCGAGCCTCGCGTTCCACGGGGCTCGGGATCACTTCCAGGCCGCGGCGTCCCCCCGGCTTGGCGGCACGGGTATAGACGGCAACGACATCGTGGCCGCTCCCGACGATCTCCAGCAAGGTGGGCACCGCGAAATCCGGGGTCCCCATGAAGACGATGCGCAAGGGCATTTTAGACGGCGACAGGGATGACTTGAAATCGCAAGTGCGTTTTAGCTCGCCCGCTTCACAGCCTTGGCGAATTTCTTAATCACGCGATCACGCTTGAGCTTGGAGATGTGGTCGATGAACAAGATGCCGTTGAGGTGATCGATCTCATGCTGCAGGCAGGTGGCGAGGAGCCCGTTTGCCTCCACCTCACGCGCCTCTCCTTCGAGATCGAGATACTTCACCTTCACTTGCGCCGGACGCTCGACCTCGCTGTAGAATTCCGGGATGGAAAGGCAACCCTCTTCATGGGTTGCGTTTTCGTCGGAGATCCAGACGATCTGCGGATTGATGAAGACCTGCGGGTTCTTCGGCTCCTCCTTCTTCGCAAGGTCCACGGTGAACACGCGCTTCTTCACCCCGATCTGGGTAGCGGCAAGCCCGATGCCGGGAGCGTCGTACATCGTCTCGAACAGGTCATCGATCAGCTTGCGAATGCCGGCATCGATCTTCTTCACCGGCTCGGCAACGTGCCGCAACCGCTTGTCCGGAAGGATGAGAATTTCGCGCAGCGCCATGCTCGCGATGTAAGCAGTCAGTCCAAAACGGTCAATCTATTCACCGTTTGTTCTTGCCGTTCGAATCACCTAGACTTGCCGCCATGGCCGATCATGCCCTCGTGCTCGCCGGCGTGCTGATCGCTTTCCTCGCGGGAATGGCGGGGCTTGCTCTGCTCGTGCTGATGACGGTGCGCGCGCTGCACCGCCGCGAGCGGCAGGCAGCCGAAAGTGGGATCATCGAGCTCACGCGACTGCAGACCGAGACTGCAACCCGCATCGAAGCGATGCGCGACATGCTGGCTGGACGGCAAGCCGAGCTGCACCGCGCCGTGAACGAGCGGCTTGATTCGGTGACACATCACCTCAATCAGTCCATGACCAGCACGCGCCAACACACCGTCGAAAGCCTGCAGAAGCTCAACGAGCGCCTGGCCGTGATCGATCATGCGCAACGAAACATCACCGATCTGGCCTCGCAGATGACCTCCCTTCATAGCGTGCTTTCGAACAAGCAGCAGCGCGGCGCGTTTGGGCAAGGCCGGTTGGAGATCATCGTTCAGGACGGGCTGCCGAAGGCCTGCTACGAATTCCAGTTCATGCTCTCAAACCGCAGCCGGCCCGACTGCGCGGTCTTTCTTCCGGACCGACGGCCGCTGGTGATCGACGCCAAGTTTCCGCTCGAAGCGGTCACGGCGTTGCGGGAGGCCAAGACCGAAGACGAGCGCAAGCATGCCGCCGCTCGCTTGCGGCAGGACTTTGCCCGCCACGTCAGCGACATCTCGGAAAAATATCTCATACCGGGCGAGACACAGGAGCTCGCCCTCATGTTTGTGCCCTCCGAATCCGTCTACATCGAATTGCATGACGGGTTTGATGATATCGTGCAGAAGGCGTTTCGCTCGAACGTCGTTATCGTCTCTCCCAGTCTGCTGATGCTCGCCATCCATGTGATCCAGCAAATCCAGAAGGATGCGCGCATGCGCGAGGCCGCTGACAAGATCCACGCCGAGGTCGGGCACCTGATGGACGATATCGAGCGCTTGCATGAGCGTGTGCTGAATTTGCAGAAGCATTTTGGGCACGCCAACGAGGACGTACGGCAAATTCTGATTTCAGCCGAAAAAGTGGAAAAGCGCGCCACGCGCATTAAGGACGTGGAATTCGACGGCGAGGAGCCGCCCGAGCCGGCTGCTATCCCTGCCCCGCCCAGGGCCCGGTTGATCGCGAAATAGCGCTCTCGGCCCGATTTTGTCTCAATCGTGGTTGATGGCTACCGTCCCATGACGGTTGCCCCCAACACCACGGTCGCCCGTGCGAATTTTACCGATGCGCTCGCGGTTTATCTCAAGCCGCGGGTGCTGGTTATCCTGTTGCTCGGCTTTTCTGGCGGGCTACCTCTGATATTGACGGGGGGGACGCTGCAAGCCTGGATGAGCGAAAGTGGTGTCGACATCCGGACCATTGGCCTGTTCGCCGCAGTCGGTTTCCCCTACACGCTGAAATTTCTCTGGGCGCCGTTCGTCGACGCACTCGACGTACCGGTGCTCTCCTCGCTGTTGGGCCGAAGGCGCGGGTGGCTTCTGCTCTCGCAACTGGTTTTGATGGCGGCCATCGTGCTGCTTGCGTTCTGCGATCCCGCGCTGTCGCCGTGGATTATCGCAGCCGCCGCGCTTCTCGTTTCAACCGCATCTGCCACGCAGGACATTCTCATTGACGCTTTCCGCGTCGAGACTCTGCGCGAGGAAGAACAGGCCGCGGGCATGGCTTCCTATGTCGCAGCCTACCGTGTCGGCGCGCTCGTCTCCGGTGCGGGGGCGCTTTTTCTGGTGACCGGTTTTCTGGCTCTTGGATTCTCCAACCACGCTGCCTGGACGGCATGCTATCTCGCGATGGCGTTGCTCATTCTGGTCGGGGTTGCGGCCACGCTGCTCGGGGTCGAGCCTGAGAAGTCAGCGGTGGCCGCGGCCGAACACGCGTCACACGCGAACGAGGACCCGCTCAAGCGAACCTTAGATGCGGCGATCGCAAGCCTCTACGATTTTCTAAGCCGCGACATGGCGTTTGTCATGCTGGCTTTCGTCGTCCTGTTCAAGCTTGCGGATGCGCTCGCTTTCTCCCTGGCGACACCGTTTATCCTTGATCTCGGTTTCTCCCGCACCGAGTTGGCGACCATCATGAAGGGGGTTGGGTTTGCCGCTACATTATTGGGCGGATTTGCGGGCGGCTTCATCGCCCGCGCCTATTCGCTCACGACCAGCCTGTGGATCGGCGCGATTTTGCAGACCATCACGATTCTCGCATTCTCGTTGCAGGCTGTGATCGGCAAGGATCTGGCCATGCTCACCTTCGCCATCACGGTCGCGAGTTTCACCGGGGCGATCGGCACGGTTGTCTTTGTCGCCTATCAGTCCGCGCTGTGCTCGAACCCGCTTCACACTGCCACCCAGTTCGCGCTGCTTACTGCACTCGACTCGCTCGGGCGGACGGTTTTTTCATTGGGCAGCGGATACATGGCTGCAGCGACAGGCTGGGCCTTTTTCTTCGTTATCTGTGCGATGGCCGGAGTTCCGAGCTTCTTCCTGCTCGCATGGCTGCAGCGTCGCGGTCATTTCGCCAAACTGGCCACGTAAGGTTCAGTGTCGGGATACAGCACCGCGGCTCAATCCGCGGTCACGCCGGCGGCCTTGATGACCGGAGTGATGCGGGCGACCTCGCTTTCGACCAGCTTCTGCAAGCCCGCGGGGCCGCGCTCGCCGGGCGTGGGAGCTGAGCTGCCGAGCTCGCTATAGCGCTTTTGCACATTGGGATCGTCGAGCGCCTTGCTCAAGGCGTCGGCGAGCTTGCCGACGATCTCCTTCGGCGTTCCCTTCGGCGCTACCATCGCGTTCCAGGCCCTGAACGTGAAATCCACTCCGGCCTCAACCGTACTCGGCACGTCGGAGAGAGACGAGAGCCGTTCCGGTGCAGCGACCGCATACACCTTGATCGTACCCGCCTTGACTTGCGGGATGACGTTGAGCGACTGGTCGATCATGTAGTCGAGCTGCTCGGCGACGAGCGCCTGCAGGGCGGGGCCGGTGCCCCTATACGGCACGAGCGTTGGTTTCAAGCCAAACTCGGCATTGAACAGCAGGCCCGCGACGTGAGAAATCGAACCGACTCCGGCGTGGCCATAAGTCAGTTTCTCCGAATTGGCCTTCAGGTAATCGATAAATTCCTTGAGGGTAGAGGCCGCGGTTGATTTCTTGGCGACGATTGCCTCAGGCGTAAAGTTGGTGACGCCGATCTGGGCGAAGCTCGCTGCAGGATCGTATTTCAGATTGGGGTAGAGCGCCGGTGCCGCCGACTGCGTTCCGGTATTGCCGACCGCGATGATGTAGCCGTCGGGTTCTGCCTGCGACGCCCGTGTCATACCGATCGTCCCGCCGGCACCGCCGACATTCTCCACGATGATGGTTTGGCCCAACGTGCGCGACATGTGGTCGCCCAGGAGACGCGTGACCACGTCGGTCGGCCCTCCGGCTGCAAACGGTACGATGACGGTGATCGGCTTGTTCGGATACTGGGCAGCTGCGGGCACACCGCTCAGAACCAGGACGAAAAGTGCGCTTAGGATCAGTTCGCCCTTGCAGCGCATCGTGCTCCTCCTTGACCTCTATCTTTTCATCGCGATGATCGGTTACCACCGACTTTGGTGCAAGTTGTTGCGGCCTATGGCCGCAAGCGCAAACGGTCCGGAATGCGGCTGACCGACGAAGAGCAGGCGATGCGCGCGGGCCGCTTCGGCCCGGCGGTCCAGTGGGCGATCGAACATCAGATCAAGGTCGGGGAGTATCTCGGCGCCGGGGACTTTGTCCCGGTCTCCCAGGCCCACATCATGGCGGATACCGAGTCGCTTGGCACCGCCGGGGTGGAATGGCTCGAGCGAATGGCGTCTCTGCCTCGGGATCAGCGGCAAGTGCGCGTTCCCACCATCACCGATCCGCGCGGAACCGACTTCGCTGCTGCGCACCGGCTCAAGCAGCAGCCCTGGATGCTCAAGCTCGAAGAGCGTGCCATCGCCGCTTTCGAGACGCTGGGCGTCCTGATGACGAATAGCTGCATCAATTACCAGACCATCATGCCGCCTGTGTTCGGCGAGCACGTCGCCTATGGCGACACCGGGGTGGTGATCTATTGCAACAGCGTGTGCGGTGCGCGATCCAATTTCGAAGGCGGCCCTTCGGCTCTGGCGGCAGCGCTCACCGGCCAAACCCCGCGCTATGGCTATCATCTCGAAGAGCGGCGGCGCGCAACGTTCCTGGTCGAGGTCGACACGTCGCCGCGCGAGCTCAATGACTGGGGAGCGCTGGGAGGCATTGTCGGCCGGCTCGCAGGCGATTACTGGCAAGTCCCTGCAATCTGCGGGATCGATCGCGTACCGAGCTCGGACGAGATCAAGCATTTCGGAGCAGCGCTTGCGAGCTACGGCTCGGTCGCGCTCTTTCACATGCTCGGCATCACGCCTGAGGCACAGCGCGAAAGCGACGTTCTTGCCACCGATCCCCCGGGACGAGCCCATCATGTGGGGAAGGCTGAGATCCGCGCTTTTCAGAAGAGATACACGGACGAGATCGAATGCGTCGATCTCGTCGTGTTCTCTGCGCCACAGCTGAGCCTCTTGGAGCTGCAGCAGGTTGCCGCGTTGCTGGAGGGACGCCGCGCGACGATCCCGCTATTGGTCGTGACCAGCCCGTCCGTCAAGACGGATGCCGATCGCCTGGGGCTGTCGTCCCGCATCGAGGCGGCAGGCGGGATCGTCCTCTCAGGGATGTGCTTCTATCAGAGCTATGCGCGCGAAATGGCCGAGTTCGAACGGGTGGCGGCGGCTTGCGACGAATTCGGCAAAGCTAACCAACATCATTGGGGGCTACGGATACAAGCCTGCACTCCTGTCGATGGAGGCATGTATTGCAGCTGCATGCGACGGCGGCAGCATTGTGCGATGATGATCTTCTTTGCCAAGGCAGGGATGGGGCAGAAAACGACGGCGAGGGCGCTGGTCGCAAAGGACGGGTTCTCGGCGCGGTACGATCTCGATCGCCTGCGCGGGGTATTCTCCCGCCCGGAGCACAAGCTTGCCGGCGAAAGCTATGTCGGCCGCGTGCTGGTGCTCGATGCGGCCAAAGGCGGCGTGGCGACCGCCTGGATGCTGCACGAAATGAAGGCTCGTGCAATCATGCCGGCGGCGCTGGTATTGAATGTGGCCAATCCGATCATGGTCCAGGGCGTAGCGTTTGCCGACTTCACCATGATTTCCGGGTTCGACCTTGACATCACGCAAGCGATCCCCAACGGCGCAATGGTCGAGGTCGATCCGACCGCCGAGCGGCCGTTCATCCATGTGCTTGGGCAGTGATTCACCTGATGCCGCCATGAGAAGCGCTTCGTCCGCACTCGGGTTCGTTTGGCCGGATTGGCCCAGCTTGGGGATTCCCCGGGTTCGTTCGGCCGGGCCGCCCGCATGGCCTTCATTCGACGTAACACTGCTTGCCGCCAGGTTCGTTTCGCCGAGTTGGGTGTTGCTCGGTCTCGGATCAGCGGCCGCAGCTGCTTGGGTTCGTTCGGTCAAGGACCCAATCGTCTGCACGGAAGCCGGGGTGACCGAGGGGCCGGGTTCGTTTGGAGCGAGCGCTGCCACGAGCTTGCCGGCAAGTGTCGGGTTCGTTTCGCCAGATTGCGCCCGGCGCACCGCGGCGAACCGCCAGTTAACGAGTTCCCAGATCAATTTGTCGCGGCGCCCGGCGAAGCGCCACTCATAGCGTTTCATGATTTCCAGCCGAGCAAGCGCCGTGGGATGGTTAGAAAATTCACGCATTCCAATCCTGGACATCAGCGCGCGCTCCGCATATTGCACCCGCCGCATGTCGAGGAACGCGGCCGCAATCCCGATAGCGATGGCCCGCTCCGCAGGATCCGCGTTGGCGCCGGCGATTGCGTGGGCAAGCTTCATGATCCGCTGGTGGAATGCGGGATCCGAGATCGCGCTCACGCTCAGCCCATGCGTGCGGGCATTGCGGCAGGAGCGTGCCTTGCCTTCTGCCGTTTTCGGTCCCTTGCTCTTACAGCCGTTTCTTCGGCTCGCTTCCCGCTGCAGCACAGTTCTTGATTTGACTGGGGATTTTTCCTCTGACAAGGCGGCCTGAATTTCCATCTGTGGACCTCCGTATTCCAAAAAACCGAGGTGCGCGCCGACACCGACGAATGAGCCGGTTGCGCAAAAACCCGGCGCGGTATTTTGGCCGGGGCTGACGAAGGGTCTTGGGTATGCCTTTCTTATACGGCAGTCACATATTGTAGTCAAGTAAAATCTTCGTAATGTGGACGAGCGGAAATGCACGCCGCGCCTGCTCTTCGGCCGGCGGCAATCTCGGAGTTGAGGGCACGCGCGGGATCGTTCGACGTCATTAAAGAAAACGAACGCGAGGCTTCGCGGGGCGAAGCTGCAATCGTTACGCGAGCGCTGCCGTGCGTTTGGTTAGGACGGACGAAAGTGACACCACTTGATGGGCTGTCGGGTTCGTTTCGCCCTAAATCGAGTGGCGCGGAGAAAGAGTGGCCGCGGGGTCAAAGCTGCTCAACGCGTTCGCTGCGATCAAACGCGAATTTCGAAGAAATGAGTTGGGCAGATTGTCAAATGCAACATGAATCGGCCTATATCCAGGCTCGCCGTCCCTTAGTCTGCTGATCGAAATGGAGGGCTGACGATGTTGCGATGCGGTAACCGCCGTTTTTGATCTGGAGCGGACATCGCCAAACTTGCCGTGAACATACGCCTGCCGCCACTGCCGGGGATTGACGGGATCCCTCACCTGACCAATTCGTCCATGAGGGGAGTTGACTTCCTGCCTCGGCATGGGCCGATTCTGCTACTGGCGGTCAGCTAAAAAGGGATTGCGTGGGGGAGTGGGGTATGCAAGAGGGCGATATGAGAGATCAAGAGATACGTGCGGCACTGGATCGGCATTGGGCCGCGTCCGATGCCAACGATTTTGAAGCGGAGCACTGCATCTATCACGAGGATGCGGTGCTGGAATACCCACAGTCAGGCGAGCGAATTCGCGGTCGACGCAACATACAGATCACACGCGCTAACCAGCCGAATAAAAAGCGTTTCGCTGTGCGGCGAGTCAGTGGCAGCGGTGATCTTTGGGTCACCGAATACATCCTGACATATGACGGTAAGCCGTCCTACACCGTGAGCATCATGGAGTTCAGCGGCGGCAAGGTTGCACGGGAAACACAGTACTTTGCAGATCCTTTCGAGGCGAGCACCTGGCGCGCTCAATGGGTCGAACGGATGGACACGTAACCACGAAACGCGACTCAGGAGCCCTTCGGAACAGACAATTAGTCTTAGTCTAGGACGCCTCGCGCCGGAGTTTCCACTGGTCAAATAAGGTCAGAGTTTTTGAATGCCGCTTTGCCGTGGTGCGTGCCCGCTAAATTTCAAAGCGCGAGGGATCCTTCTCCCCTGCCGCGGTGGCCCGTTGTTCGCGTGCGGTTGGCAAATGCCGCTCGCCTCTGAAATAATTCCGCTTTACCACGCGCAGCGGAGCCAAACATATACGTTGCCCCCAATGTCCCGATGGCATCTGCATGTTTGCCGGTCTTCTGAGGGCTTCGGCTCGTTTTCACCTCGTCAAATTACCTCTTCGGTCTTGTCGTCGGTCTCGCCGTAACGGCGCAGCGTCGCGGGCCGGGTGCCGGCATAGAGCTTTTCCAGGCCGGGGGCGATTTTGGCGTTCTCGCGCTCGAACAGGCTGTTGCCGGCAAGATCGCTTTCGACCAGAAACGGCCCGAAACTTTCGACTTCGAGCACCCAGATGGCCTGCGCCAGTCCAAGCTCGTCGAGCCAATAAACGCCGCTGACCCCCTTGATGCCGCGGCCCAGCAGTGCGCCGGTCCCGTATCCAACCGTGGTGAGATAAATCGCGTGGTTCGGCACAAAGTGGCGGCGATAGATCTCGGAGGTCATGCCGCCTTTGCCGATGATGATGTTGCAGCCGGAGAGCTTGAACCAGCCGTCGAGCCACTTGGCAAATCGAAACGATGCCGTCGCCGTCACCGCGCCGACGGTGTAGCTGCCGTCCGGATTGATGGAAGCGGCCGGCGAGCAGTGAAAATTCACGCGGCCAAGGGCATCCTGGCCGGCGGGCATGCCGGCGCCGTCCTCGACGGCGCGCTTGTACACGCCTTCGCGGGCGGTGAAGACGCGGCCAGTGAGATACACCACCTGGGCGAGCTCCAGTGCGCGCAAGTCCTCGGTGCTGGCGGGGAGCTTGAGGCGGACTGTCTTGAGCTCGGGCATGACCTATTCCGCCGCCTGCGCGGTTTGTTCACCCCATTCAACGGTGGAGCGGCGCATGTAGTCGGTGAACCACATCGGATCGGTGCGAAACTGGGCCCGGCCGTCCGCGAGGATGCGGGCACAGGCGCGACGCGACGACAGGCAGAACATGTGCACCGACATGGGCATGCCACCCGTATGACAATAGCCGACCTCGATGTGACAATCGATGACCATGGAGGAGCCTATAAAACCCATGGCCCCCATTCCGATATTGTTGCCGAGATCCTTGAACTCCTCTTCCAGCGCAGCGATGCCCGGATCGGGATTGCGCGAGCCGACTACGCGAAGGCATGACGCCTGCTTGCCAAGGACCATGCTGATGTCCTTGGAGCCGCCAAGCCCAATGCCCACGATAGCCGGCTGACAGGCCAGGCCGCGCCTGCCGAAGCCAATCAGCGTATCGAGATAGAAGCGCTTAATTCCCTCGATACCGTCGCCTGGAAACAGCATGCGATAATCGGATCCGAACAGGCCGCCCTTGTGCACGGTAGTCAGCTCGATCCAGTCCGCCTCGGGATGGAAGGCGTATTCGACCTCAGGCGCATTGATGCCGACATTATTGTTGTGATCGGTGCGCCAGAGCGGATGAACGCGGTTGGGGCGCAAAGGCACGGTGCTGGTGGCACGCGCGGTCGCACGGCGCAGGGCCGCCTCCAGCGCAACCGGTCCACCCTCAATGCGCGCGTCGTTGCCGATCTTCACGTACCAGCGCGGTACGCCGGTATCTCCGCACATCGCACGGCGATCTTCCTTGGCAGCTTCGTAGTTCTCGAGCATTGCCTTGATCACGAAGGCGGAGAGGTCGCCGGTCTCGGTTTCCGCACATTTGCGCAGACCCGCGAGGTAGTCCTCGGGAATCTCGATGGCAGCTTTGGCCATCAGCTCTTCCGCAATATGTTGGATGCGCGAGATCGGGATCATGTCCGGCTCACCTATTCCGCCGCCGCCCTGCCCGCAAGCAGGCTCTCGCCGGGTCTGACGTGGGTGAACTCGACCGGCTGTTCGCTGATATCCATGCTGCCTGCGACCAGGCGTGCCACCGTGAACCGCGACGTCGCTAAATCGCCCGGCTCTGGAAAATCGGAGCGGAAATGGGCGCCGCGGGAATTCTCGCGCCGCCTGGCCGCGAGCGCAATGACCCGGCTGATCTCGCACAGGGAGCGCAGGTTGAGCCAATCCTGCCAGCTCAGATTGAACGCGCGCTCGTTCGCTCCAATGCCTGTCGCAAGCAGCTCGGTCTCGATCGAGTTCGAGCGCCGCGCAAGCCCGATCAAGCCCCGCCGCGTCGCGCACCACGCCGACCTCGTTCCACATCATGTCCAACAAGCTCTCTCGCAGCTCGTTCAAGTTTCCTCCGCTGCGCGTGAAAGGATGCAGCGCGCGCGCAATCTCGGCATCGAGCGCATCCGGATCGGGTTCCGCCGCCGGCCGGGATTGGCCGCAATCCAGCGCGGCATCACATCCCCTGCAATGCCGCCGAACACCGTCGAATTGGCGACCCCATTGCCGCCAAGCCGGTTGGCTCCGTGCATACCGCTCGCATCTTCGCCGGCCACGAAAAGCCCGGGCCATTGTGTCGAAGTATCGGCGCTGCATATGACTCCACCCATGAAATAGTGCGCCGTAGGCACGACTTCGACCAGTCCGCCAGCGAGATCGAACCCGCAATCGCGGCAGCGATCCACCATTCCTTTGAACTCCTTCGCCACCTTCGCTGGACCAAGGTGGCTCATTTTGATGTAGAGGCCGCCATTCGGGGTGGTGCGGCCGGCTTTCATCTCCGCATACATCGCGCGACTGACCACGTCGCGGGTGGCCCGCTCGAGCTTTGCATCGTAATCGCCCATGAAGCGGCGCATCGCTCCGTCGAGGAGGTGGCCGCCCGCTCCGCGCAAACCCTCTTCCAGCACGGTGCCGGTCATGCGCGTGTCGGGGCCGGCAAGCAGGCCCGTCGGATGGAACTGGACCATCTCCATGTCGCGCAACGGAAGTCCCGCGCGCAACGCCATGGCCAGACCGTCCATGCTCTTGTCGCCTGACGGCGTGTGATAGCGATACATCGTGGGGCCGCCGCCGGTAGCCAGCAGCACGGCACGCGCGGCGACGAAGCGAAATTCGCCGGTACGAATATCAATCATCAGCACCCCGGCCAGCTCACCGTCCCTGGACGGGACAAGCGCGACCGCGCGATGCTCTTCAAGGTGCCGGATGGGATGCGCCCACACCTGCTCCATCAACCGATTGACGATCTCGATGCCGGTGAGATCGCCCTTGTGCACGGTGCGGTCGAAGGTCTGCCCGGCAAAGGCCTTGCCGTGCAGCGTGCCATCGGGATTTCGATCGAAGAAGCAGCCGATCTCGTTTTCCAGCTCGCGCACGCGCTCTACCGCGCGCGACACCAACGTCCAGGCGAGCTCCTGGTGGGGCAGCCATTTGCCCCCTTCGATGGTGTCCATGAAATGACGCTCGATGGAGTCACCCGGGTTCAGCGCCACGTTGTAGCCGCCCTGCACCATGCGCGTGCAGCCGCTTTTCCCGAGCAGTCCCTTCGTCGCAATCGTGATTTGCAGATCGGGGTTTGCGCGAAAAGCGTGCAGCGCCGCGAACAGCCCGGCGCCACCGGAGCCGACAATCAGAATGTCGGTCTCGAGCCGTTCCACCGCCATGGGATTACAGGGCACGCACGAGGAAAATGAACGCGAGCATTGCCGATACTGCCGCTGCGAGCGCCGCCAGCTGCTTCTGGCCGTCGTGCCATTCCAGATTCTCGACCACCAGCAGCCGCAGGCCGCCCAGCATATGCACCAGCAGGAGGAATACGAGCGCAGCTTCGGAGAGCTTCACCAACGGCGCGTCGGTCCAGCGCAGGAAACTGTCCAGCCGGGCTTCCCCGTCGATAGCAAGCCCAAGCGTCAGGAAATGCAGCGGCAGGAAAATCGCAAGCGCGAGGCCCGCGAGCCGATGCACCAGGGCCGCGATCCACAGGATGCCGGTGCGATGCTGCAGCCGCGAGGCCCTCATGGCAGCACCACTGCCGCAACCGCACGCAAACCGAGCAGGAGGAGGAGAAGCCCGAATGCGATGCGAGAACCTAGCCGCCGGGCGCTCGCCGAGCGGTGACCATTCGATCAACACGGTGCGCAGACCAATCGAAGCGTAAATCGCCGCCGCTGCAACAAATGCGCCGTAGAATGAAGCCCACATGATGCTGCCGCGGGTGCGACCGAGAATATCGGCAGCGCTGAGCCCCTTGCGGCTGGCGTAGAAGATGACTGCCACGTGCACCGCAACGAGCGGCGCCATCAGAGCCGCAGTCAGCCGTTGCCAGATGTAGAGACGCAAGCTCATGGTTTGAGGTCGCCGGAAAGATACGCGCGCGTGACGCGGCGCTTGAGGCCGGCAATGGATCTCGTCGGATTGAGCGCTTGCGGGCAGTATTCCTGACAAGATTGGTGCGAGTGGCAGAGGTGGCATCCGCCGGAACCGGCAACCGCCTGCAGCCGGGCGGCGTTTCCGGCATCGCGCCCGTCATTGACGAGAGACCACGCTCGATTGAGCGCAGCCGGCCCGAGAAAGTCCTCGTTCCAACGTACCGTATCGCAGGCGGAATAGCAAACTCCGCAATTGATGCATTCAATAGCGGCATCGGCCGCCAGGCGTGCGGCGCTGCCGGGCGTAATGGCCTCGATTGGATCAGCGCGGGTCTTCGAAGGGACAAACGAACCCTTGGCCTGCTGCCATTTCTCGAAAAAGGGCCGCATATCCGTTACGAGATCCTTGATCACGGGCAAATTCTCAAGCGGACCGATCTCGATCCGGCCGCCTGTGGAGACCTTTGCCACATGGGTGCGGCAAGTCCAGCGCGGCCGACCGTTGACCATCATCGCGCACGAGCCACACACGCCAACCCGGCAAGCAAATCGGTAGGCCAAGGTCGGATCGAGGTGGCGCTGCACGAAAGTCACCACATCGAGCACGGTCTGAACTCGCGCGGAGCGGCACCTTATAAGTGACGTAGCGTCCCTCCTGCGCGCCGCGCCAGAGCGACACTGTCAGTCCGGGCGGTGTGTCAGACATGGACTCCGATGCGATAAAGGCCGGGTTCCGTGACCCAATGCAGGTAAACTGTTCGCTATGCAGCATGAAATAAGTTCAAAGCAGATCCTGCTCGGAACCACTTGAGCTGAGGGGCGCTGAATGAGTGCACGAGCGCCAGCGTCTCGGTAGTGCCGTCGGCGTGGCGAACAATGCAAGTCACCGGCCGGCCGGGCGCCAGATCGGCCACACCGACGAGGCTGATGCGGTCGTCCTCCCGAATGCGCTCGTAGTCATCCGGATTCTGGAATGTCAGCGCCAGCAACCCCTGCTTTTTCAAATTCGACTCGTGAATGCGCGCGAAGCTGCGGGCGATCACCGCCACGCCGCCGGCACCTGTTCCGAACCCGGCGTCACCAGCAGCGGCACCGCCGCCTTGATGCCGTGCGCCGTCGCCTGCGCAGCGACGTCGGCAGCGCGGCTCATGTCTTCGTAGGACGAGTTGGTGCAGCTGCCGATCAAGGTCGTAGAGATTTCATCGACAAAGCCGTTGCTGCTGTCCGCGATCTCAGCGGCGAATTTGGAGACGGGACGTGCGCGGTCGGGCGAATGTGGCCCAACGACATGCGGCTCAAGCGCGCTCAGATCGAGCCTGATCACTCGATCGTAGTACGCCTCGGGATTTGCCTCGACTTCCGCGTCCGGCACCAGCAGGTCTTGATGCCGTTGCATGAGCGGCACCAGGGATTCGCGGCCGGTCGCCCGCAGGTATGTGGCCATCCGCTCGTCGGCGGGAAACATCGAGGTCGTTGCACCAAGCTCGGCACCCATGTTGGTGATCGTGGCCTTGCCTGTCGCACTGATGCTGCGCGCGCCGGGCCCAATATATTCGACGATCGCATTCGTGCCGCCCGAAACCGTGAGTTGGCCAGCGACGTACAGGATGACATCCTTGGGCGCGGCCCAGCCGCCAAGCTGGCCGGTCAAGTACACCGCGATGTGCCTGGGATAGAGTACCTCCCACGGCAGCCCGGAGATCACCTCGACCGCGTCGGCGCCGCCGACGCCGACCGCGCAGGCGCCGAGCCCACCCGCGTTCGGTGTGTGCGAATCCGTGCCGATGATCAATTCGCCCGGAAAGGCGTAATTTTCCAGCACCACCTGATGGATGATCCCGGCGCCCGGCTCCCAGAAGCCGCAGCCGTATTTCGCCGCTGCGGAGCGGAGGAAATCGTAAACCTCCTTGCTCTCATCGAGGGAAGCGCGCAGATCGGCCTCGCCATTGGTCCGCGCCTGAATAAGATGGTCGCAGTGGATCGTGGCCGGCACCACGACGCGCTCGCGCTTTGTCTGCATGAACTGCAGCATGCCGCTCTGGCCAAGCACATCCTGAAAAACGACGCGATCGGGACGCAGCGCGAGATAGCTGCGGCCGGGCTCCAATTCCTGCGCTTCTGGGGCGTCGAGATGGCCGAGCAGCACTTTGTCCGCAAGCGTCAGCGGCTTCTGCAGCCGACGGCGGACGATGGCGAGTTTTTGCCGCATCGCCGCATAGACTCGCCACCCATCCGGCGTGGTTTCGATCGCAATCATGTCTGAGTTCCTTCGGTCCGCGAGAGAATAGCCTTCGCCGGACTGACGATCCATTATGTAGTAGCCACGGTACTCATATCGATTGGAAATGGCAAATGGAGTTCTTCGTTATCTGTGCCATGGCCGAAGTTCCGAGCTTCTTCCTGCTCGCATGGCTGCACCGTCGAGGTTATTTTGCAAAACTGGCCACGTAAGATTCAGTGTCGGGATACAAACTCGAGGACCTTCCGATTGAAGATGTCCGGCTGCTCCCAGGCAAGGGCGTGACCGGCATCGCCGATGATGACCCATTCATGATTTTTCACATGGGCGGCCCAGATGCGCATTAACGCCGGAGGAGCAAGAAGATCGGCGCATGCCGCGAGGATAAGCGCCGGAGTCGGGATGCTCGCGAGTTTAGCGAACGTGTTAGGAGTGCGCATCGGCTGTAGCTCGGACCCCGGCTGACGCGCCTGCTCATCAATGGCCATCCAGCATTTTGTGCCTTCCGGATTGCTCCCCGGTAGGACGCGCTGACCTCGCGATAAACAGCCGGTAATTTCCTCAATCCTCGAATCTCGATGCGCGCGACGAACTCCCTGATCTCGTCGTCCGCGACCTGCCCTGTACTCGCCGCAACCACCAAAACTCGAAGCCTCCGGGGCTGCCATGCGGCATAGTCGAGAGCGGCAAAAGCGCCCCCCGCAATCCCGACCAGGTGAAAGTTGTCCAGCTTGAGGCGCCCCGCGAGCGCTTCGAGATCGCCGCAATTGTTCCCGGCTGCAAGCCGTCGCCGGGGCTGCCATGCTCTTGCCCCAACCGCGGCGATCGAACGCAATCACGCGGTGGCCTACCCGCGAAAAGCTGGTGATCTGATTTTCCCAGGATAGGCACGTACCCGTGTTCGCATGCGGCGAGCACGATAGGCACGCCTGTTCCCCCGCTATCAACGACCCACAACCGCACAC
>CAVYVC010000039.1:0-118833 GCA_963771845.1 uncultured Alphaproteobacteria bacterium
TATAGCGGCCGACGTTTGTGGAGGGTTTGCTTGCGGTGGCTCTGGTTCTTGGATCGCCTCGACCGACACTGTCGTTTCGACTGGCGCTGTTTGGCTCGGCTCCGCCTTTACTGTTTGTGTCGCTTGGATTGCGACTAACCGGCTCCATCGGTTCTGATTGTATCAGTTCGACTATCGCCGTTTCGGGTTGGTTTCACCGAGACCGGTTCCTGGTTACTCTGTGGGTCTGCCTCTTCTTGCGAATGAACATCATCCGCCGATCGACACTAGAGCAGCCAACATGCCACGTTTGATGCTCGTAACCAGACACGAGCATCGTGGTGTCCTCAACAACCTGGACCAAGCGCATCTCTGCGCCGCACGCCAAGCACAACATTGCGCAAACACCTGCCTTAACGAGAGAAGCTATGGTGCCTGAGGATAAGGGAGGTCTTCAAGCGGGGTAACGCGAGTATCGAGCGGCGCACCGAGCTTCTTTGGCACTCCCCCGTGGATGTGCGGGCATGCACCAATGATGAGGGCATAAGCCCCTCAGCTACCACGCTTCACTTCCACACCGACGCGCCCGGTTGGCCTCACCATATGCCGCATTGAGCGTCCGCGTTTGTATTTCGGCTAACTCTAGGAGCTCTGGGGCAAGCCATGCCACTCGATCAGGATGACATTGCTTTATCTTATGACGGTAGGCGCGCCGTATTTCATCCGCGCTGGCATGGGGCAGGGCTTCAAGAACGGTCCACCACCCACTTTCTTCGGATTGCTTCGCGGCCTGCTCACTTTGGCGTTGATGCCATCTCTCAGCCTCGCGCTCTTGCTCGGCTTGTCGCCATCGTTGTTGCGCCTGTCGTTCTTGTTCGGCGTTCCTCTCAGCTTCACGCCGCTGCGCTTCCTCCCAATGCCACTCGGCCTCTCGCTGTTGTTCCGCTTGTACCCGCGCTCGCTGGCGTTCAGCGGCGTTCATCTCGTCGCGCTGATCGCACTCTTGCTCGGCTTGTTGCGGTCGTTGAGGCGCCTGTCGTTGTTGTTGTTCGGCCTTCCACTCAGCCTCACGCCGCTGCGCGTGACACTCCTCTGAACGCTTCTCATCATGCGCTGCTCCGGCGATGCCGATTAACCGCAGCACCCCCCAGGACACGGTCAGAGCGATCACAACTACGAGGCCGCGGAGCCCCCCAAGGGCCAAGGCGAGCAGCACCGTGCCCCCGGCCAACACGCCTGTATTCCAGTCCATCCCCGCCCCCGCGCAGCCGCAAAAAGTGCCCAGCGGCTAGCCGGTGGTACTATTGTATAAGGTGGTGTGTGGCTTCTTTATGGGCAGCGCATTCAGTGCAGCACGCGCTCTGCCCGATGCGGATGACGCCGCCTGCCAAGAGTGTTGATCCCAAAGCACGCTGCGTGCTCGCCCTACGGAAGCCAACCGGCTTTTGTCGCTTTGGTCCATGCGGACAGTGCGGACGGTGGTGTTGAGCCTTTCACCGGGTGAGACGGACGGGCGAGGCTTAGGCGGGTAGAAATCCCGGTGTGCGGGGAGCGGTCCAGTCCTGGGCAAAATTGGCACGATGATGGCCAGCGCTGCCGTAACCGAATGGAGGATACGACTACGCCCAACATAGATGCCCGGGGGCCCCAGCCCCATGCGGTCATCTATGGCGGTCCTTGCTCCCCATCGAGCGGACCACTCGATGCAGGGCGGTGGGAGTAAGGACACCTATGGGATATAGAAACACCTATGGGGATTGATGAGGCAGGCAATCACTAATCCGCGCGGGACGCTTCATCTCTCACCAGGCGGAAGCTATCTTTCGACCTCAAGGTTCCAGGATAGCGCGACTTTCTCTTGGTCAACGTCGCGCCGGTAGAACACGCGCTGCGATCTGCTGACTGGGCGGTCGATCACAGCCCAACCAGCTGTTCGCGATTGTTCATCGGCGCAAGGGTGGTCCGCGTTCATCACGGCGCCACTGCTGATGCGGCTCTCGTCCCGGTTCAGTAGCGCGCCGTCGACCATATCACGCTTTAATTGCGCGGACTGGAAGCGCGCGGTCCTATCCATAACTTGGCCCGCAGTCTGCGCCTCGCCTGGATGACCCCGGCTTTTCCGCTCCCCGTGCGTGGCGCAACCTCAAGGCACCGTCGCTTGCTGAATTCGAACTGCTCGCAGATTCCGCATTCAGGCGGCAGGTTCTGGATGACGTGGGGGCGGAAGCGAGTTCGACCTGCTGGGGCTGTTCCAGGGTGTCGGCCTGCCGTTTCGGTCCGAAAGCGCGCCGTTGCAAATGCCCAACATGATCTGGCTCTATCGCCGTCCGATTCTCGACTACTGGGCCGAGCATGAGAAGACCTTCGGAGCAATCATAACCCACGTGCTGGTGCAGGAGATCGGCATCATTTCGGCTTGTCCGGCGACGACATGAGAGCGATTGAGGCGAGCGCCGCTTGGGACTGGCATAATCCTGACGCAGGCTTCCCGGCGTCGATCGACAGCTTGTCCGACATTGGGCAATGCGAGCGGGGATCAACGTGACCAAGGTGCGCGAGATTTGGGCGGAGCAAGGTTGGGAAGCGTCGTTGGCTTTTGCGAGATGGGACGGCGACTCGATTTGCCCTGCGGTGGCGAGAGTGCCGTAGGCGCGGACACTTCGAACCTCCCAAGGTCATAGTGAGATGCGGCAACAATCTGCCAGAGTTCCGACCGTATCGCTGTTTTTTCCGAAAATGCCCGACGGCGGCGCGGCCGACACGACACCGATTGGCCCAACCGACGACCAGAAGTGCCCTCATGCTTGCCAGTGCAACTAACTGTTGTGTGAGCTAGCTCACATGCTTGGGGGCGCCGCTGCGATAACACTGATCGAAAGGAAAGGAGCGGAGCCAATGAGCAACATAGCGGTAGAAGGCAATCCGTGCCCCAAGTGTGGCTCGGAGCTACGTGTCTCTTGGTGCGCGCAATGTTTCGGAACGGGTAGGTCCGGCAAGCACAAATGCAAGGCATGCGGTGGAAAGGGGACGATCACAGCTTGCCCGAATGTTCGCTTACACAAGCCAAAGCTTTTTCAAATTTGGACAACTCTTGCCCAAGCGGCTCGCTAAGAACGTCTCGCCGCCGCAGCCTGACTTCACGCTGGCGAGCCCCACGGCATGGACGTCGGTGATGAAGGCGGCAAGCGCTGCGAGGCGCTGTTCGCCTCGGGCAATGCCGAACTCCTCCGCCTTTGGCGTCATGCGCGCTCTTGCAGCCACATCAATTGCCGTCGGCGATTTTAGAGAATAATGTCCGCTGATCAGGGATAAGCAGTCATCAATGTTGCAATGCGGTAATCTCAGGTTTTGCCGAGTAGGCCCGGGGAATTTCACCCCGAGCCTCTCACAGATCCGGACTTGATACTCTCGCATCATCCGGCTCGTGCCACCGCGCGAAGGCTGCCGCCTTCCGCTGCCACTGGCGTCTCCGCGAGACGTTTCCCAAGGCCCACCTACGGCCAAATATGCATCTACCTCCTGATAGCGACTCTATCATCCATCAGGTCAAAAATCGATAGATTAGGGTCCAGACTTATTAAATCCACCATACAAGGGCTGCCGCAAGACACACAGAAGCGAGATAGTTTCGAGCCAACTTGTCGTAGCGGGTGGCAATGCGCCTAAAATCCTTCAATCTGTTGAAAGCGGCTTCGATCCGCCAGCGCAGCTTATAAAGACGTTTGCTGAAGCTAAACGGCTCTTTCCTGTTGCAGCGATTTGGAATGACGGGCTTGGTTCGATGCTCATCCAGTTCCTCGCGCAGCTCGGTGCTATCATACGCTTTGTCGCCGAGCATGCATTTTGGCCGGCCCACTCTGCGGATCAGGCGCTCAGCGACGGGACAATCGTGTGCTTCGCCCCCGGTCAACAGGATCGCGATCAGGCGCCCTTTAGCATCTGCCAGTGCATGGATCTTCGTGTTGCGCCCTCCGCGCGAACGGCCAACAGCCTGCTTTTGCTCCCCCCTTTTCCGCCGCTGGCCGAGCGGTGTGCTTTTACGTGTGTCGAGTTGATCATCTGCGTCTCCTTGCATCTTCCGTTGCCGGCAAGCTCCCGGAATAGGTTTTCCCAGATGCCACGCCGCGCCCAGCGAACAAACCGGTTATAGATTGTGGTTGGAGGACCATACTCGGGTGGGCAATCGCACCAGCGGCAACCGCTTTTCAAGACATGCACGATGCCACTGATGACCCGGCGATCGTTCACTCGCTCCACACCTCGCACATCCCTCGGTAGATGAGGCTCAATCCGCTCCCATTGATCGTCGCTTAGCCAAAATAGGTTCTTGCGCATGGTCCCGATCCCCTCCACAACGAATCAGGCCCATATAGAATCAGGATTGTCTTCTCTCAGCAGCAAAATTAATGAGTTTCGACCCTAGCTTCGCGATCGAGTAGACAACTCCGCATCCGATAATGAACAATATCGCCCACACAAAATAATCCATCTGCTCCTTAAAATCGGATAAACCTTGCGATCTTTTCTTCAATTGCCCTTTAAAGATTGCTCTCAGGAAGAGAACAATTGGAGCTGCAGCCAGAATGATTCCTATCAACTTAAACACACAGATGTTCTTTCACTCTGAAGAAGCCGCGAATATCAGTGATTGACTCGGCGGTGAGGAATTTTTGCGGCAGTGGTCATAATGGGCTTCTTCATGCCGATCCTTTATTGCGAACAAGGTTGAACTGCATTATCGTTTATGATTGTTGGCCCATCGGGCGCACCATTTGATCTCCTGGAGGACATCGGGGTAGAGGTGGACAATAAGCCTGGCAATCGAGTTGGTGTGAAGCTCAATGGGCATTCTGCCGCATTATCGCTAAAAGTTTGTGTCCCCGGAAGTTTCCCGGTTACCATCGGGACGCAATTTTTCTGGGACCGGGCACTCGTTTACAGAATTTCGTCAATCTGGGTTCAGTAAAAAAATCAAGCATCACGGGAGAATCCAGCATGACTGGCCTGCGTCATGCCACCGCGTTAATGGCTGCTGTTGCACTGCTGCTTGACGCCCCTACAGGCGTTTGGGCACAGGGATCCAACAAGACGCGGACGACCGACACGTTCGAACAGCGTTTTCCGCCCGACGAGATGCCCACGCCGCCTGCTGGGAGCAAGCTCCAAGGCAGCCCCCCGTTCGACAAACTCCGACCCAGCCTCCCGAGGATCAATTCGGCGCAAGACCCACTCCCCGAGAGACCGAGAAAAACTCGTCTCCAGGGGGCGAGCAGCCTAAGAAGCTCGCTACGGTTACTACGGCGCCGCGGGTCGCCAGCGCGAGACGCTCCCGATCGCGTGTAGTCGTCGAACCACGATCATTCTTGTACGCTGGCACGGAGGTGCTTCCCGGCGAGCGCAAGTTCCTCGATTACGCATTGCCTCCATTGCACACTCCAACCGACGTGGTTACCAATACGGGTGGACGCGTAGGGTGGCACAGATCGCCGCTGCCCGGCCCTCTTTTCCCCGGCGCCGGTCCTTGGTAGGGGAGGCCCACGCCGTGAAACCGAGCGCGATCCGTTTTACAGCCGCAAATCAAATATTCAGAACGGATTTCGGATTTCCGGAAGACGCAGCCGCATTGCGGTCTCGATTTCCATATCCGGCCGCGCAGCTTGCAATGACCCATGAGCGGCGCCACGATTGCCTGTTAGGATGGTCCAATTCACCACACTTTCCATCACATTAGCAGTTCCAAGGAGTACACATGAAACTCGCGTTCTTCGACGATTTCAAACTTGGCGTGATTGCGGGCGACAGTGTGGTCGACGTGACCGACGTGGTGAAGGACATTCCGCGGCTTGGCCCTCAGGACATCATGCGAAGCGTAATCGAGCGGTTCGACGTGCTCAAAGGCAATCTCACGGATGCGGCCGCGAAAGGGCAGGGCAAGCCGGTGTCGCAGGTAAAATTCCGTCCGCCGCTGCCCAGGCCCGAGAACATCATCTGCATGGCGGTGAACTATATGGAGGACGGCACGCTGGCAGAACCCGCCCCGATCAACGCCTTTATGAAATCACCGAGCGCGATCATCGGTAACGGCGACATCATGGTGCTGCCCGACATGCCGGCTACCATCTTCGAGGGTGAGGCGGAGCTCGCTGTCGTGATCGGCAAACGCGCCTCGCACGTTCAGGCGACCGACGCCATGAGTTACGTCTTCGGCTACACTAACTTCATCGACGGCTCGGCCCGCGGCGTGGTGCCACCGACCAACGTCTTCTATCAGATGAAGTCGCGCAACACCTTCGCCCCGATCGGTCCATATATTGTGACTACCGACGAGATTAAGGACCCTCATAAGCTACAAATTGGGCTCACGAATAATGGTGTCGTGATGCAAAGTTTCAACACCGACGACATGGCGCATAAAATTCCTCGCTGCATCGAATGGGTCACTTCCATCCACACGTTGCAGCCCGGTGACATTCTCGCAACCGGAACCAATCATCGAGGGCTCAATCCCTTCATGGACGGAGACAAGATCGAGCTAACCTGCGAGGGGTGCGGCACGCTGCACGTCACAGTGCGCGATGATCTCAAGCGCACCTGGTCCCGCATCAATCGCCTCCAGCACAAGCAGAGTGGAGCGGAAGGTGCACACACCAAGCAGACCGCCGGCAAGTACACACCGGGGAAGTCAATCACCGCACAACACTGCTCGCCACCGTACTCAGACCGCTGCGGCTAGCCCGTCGACCACCTCCGTGACAAGGAGGCCGAGGACGCGCGCAACGAACGGCGCTGGCGCAGCACTTAGGTCGATTCGGGGCCCAGCCGTTTCAGCCACAGGCGTTTCGTTCCCCATATCAGGCCCCGTAATCGGTGCATGCAGTGGGAAAGCTGGTCGGAGTGGCAGGATTTGAACCTGCGACCCCCTCGTCCCGAACGAAGTGCGTTACCAGACTGCGCTACGCTCCGCTCCTGGTGGCGGCAAGAGACTTAACGCACCAAAGGCGTCAGGGGGAAGAATTGGGAACTAGTGGGCAGCCACTGCGCGCGTCCCGACCCGTTTTGTCCTGGCCTCCGAGTTTAGTTCCAGGGAGGACCCCGCACCCCGGGCCCCGGGAACCCCCTCCACGGAAATTGGGTCCGCATGACGCTGCTTGGAGGAGGGCGAGCGTATTTCGTAATTCGTCGGACAGTTCCGCAACCGCGCCGAGAAGTCCCCAATTCGGTTTTTGACAATGCGCGGAAATACCTTTGTGCACCAAAGCTCTCGCAAGGGATCTTTTGACAGCCAACCTATTGAAATTGTTAGTTGCGGACACTTGCTGCGGACCTTTTATCTGGAAATGCATTAGGAGCGACGAACTTGCTGCTGTCCGCCGGTCTCGAAATGCATTAAGATTGCCCGCGATCATTCATGGAGCGATGTATGCCCGAACCGACCCCATCGGACGCCGCGCATCCCAGCACTACCGAGGACCAGGCGATCCGGGAACGAGTCAAGGGACTGACAAGTCAGGTTCTACAGCAGGGCCGAATGGATCCCGAGGCGGTCAGGGATGTTGTCCGCGCCGTGATAGGCGGGGCGCCGAGCAGCATGGCTATTGGCGGTGCCGAGGCGAGGGAGCTATTCGCTGATGAGGTGAGGAAACTTGACGAGGCGCTGGGGAATTCCGCGCGCGCTACGCACGATGCTCTCCAGCGGCTCGCAACACGCGGGAAGGACTTCACCGACAACGACTTGAAGGAAGCGCTGGTCCACCTGAGGCAACTAGAGCAGGATTATGCGGCTGCAACGAGCCGCATCGTGGAGGCGATGAGCGGCAACCTCCGTCGTGAAATAATGGAGCTCGCGTCCCATGCCCAAAATGTCGGAGTGGAGGCGAGTGCCCGTGTCGCAAGCATGATGAGTGAGTTTGCCGAAGGCGTTGGCGTCACGCCCGGGATGGCGAAAATCCGCGATGCCGGCGTTCGGATGGCGTTGCTTGCCAGCGGCGTGCTGGCCGGCGTCGCGGATGCCCTGCGGGACCAATCCGAGGCGAAGGACGGCTCATAGGTCCCCGTCCGATGGCCTCCGGGGTGTTCAGTGCGGCCCGCGAGCTCCCCCGCCTGAGAGAGATCAGCTCCGTCCTCATTCGCCATGGCCTCGGCGACATCGTGCGCCAGGCCGGCGTCTCTACGTTGCTGGAACGCACCGGCCAGGTACTGCAATGGGGACAGGCCAGTGAAATCGCTCATCTCGAACCGCAGCAACGCGCCAGGCTCGCCTTGGAGCAACTCGGGCCTACCTTCGTCAAGCTGGGTCAGATGCTCTCGACCAGAGAGGACCTTCTGCCTGCGGCGTGGGCCAATGAACTCAACCAGTTGTACAGTCACGTTGCTTCGGTGCCGTTCGACGAGCTCCTGCCGCAAATCGAACAGGCGCTTGGCCGGCCTCCGGACGAGGTGTTTGTCAATCTTGACCGCGAGCCATACGCTGCCGCCTCGATAGCGCAGATACACCGGGCCACGCTCGCCAGCGGCACGCCGGTCATCCTGAAATTCGCCGCCCCGGAATCGTGGCAAAGGTCGACTCCGATCTGAGAATTCTCGAGCATCTTGCGCGTCTCGCTGAGCAGAACATGCCCGAGCTGCGTCGCTACCGTCCCGTCGAAGTCGTGGGCCAGTTGCGCCGCTCGCTTGAGCGCGAGCTTGATCTCGCGGTGGAGGCACGCAATACGGAACGCTTCGCGCGCAACTTTGCCGGCGATCTCGGCGTGCTCGTCCCACGAGTATACTGGGAATGGACGAGCAGCTCGATGAATGTGCAGGAGCACATCGAGGGCATCCGCGGCGACGATTTGCAGGCTCTCGACAATGCGGGCTTCGATCGCAAGGCTCTCGCCGCGCGCGGCGTGGATGCCATGCTCAAGATGATCCTGGTGGACGGCTTCTTTCAGGCCGATCCGCATCCCGGCAACGTCATGTTCCTGCCAGGCAACCGCATGGCGCTGATCGACTTCGGCATGGTGGGCCGGCTCTCGCCGGCACGGCGCAGCCAGATCGTCGATCTGCTCGCGGGGTTCGTGCGCCAGGAAGATGAGACGATGCTGGAGGTGTTACTTGACTGGCGCGGCAACGATGCCGTGAACGAGGCCCGGCTTGGCGCCGATCTCGGTGAACTGGCTTTTGACTATTCCGATGCGCAGTTGAAGGATTTGAAGATCGGAACCCTGCTGCACCGGGTATCGGCGATCCTGCGCGAGCACTCGATCGTGCTGCCGGCGGACCTCGCTCTCCTGTTCAAGGCGCTCATCACACTTGAAGGATTTGGCCGCCAGTACGATCCGGAGTTTCGTCTGGTCGACCGCGTGGAGCCGTTTCTCAGGCGTGCCATGTCGGAGCGCTATCAGCCCGTCGAGGCGTTACGGCGGGGCCAATCGACGCTCGGCGACTTCCTGGGGCTGGTCGCCTCGCTGCCGCGTGACCTTGCCCGCTTGGTCAAGGACGCGCGTCACGGCCGCATGCGCGTTGAGCTCGATCTCAAGCGCCTCGACAGCTTCGGCGATCGTATCCACGATGCGATGAATCGCGCCACGATCGGCATCATGACCGCATCGCTCGTGATCGGCTCATCCATCGTGATGACGATAGCGGGAGGGCCGACCCTGTTCGGGGTATCGCTGCTCACCTATTGCGGGTTCGTAGGCTACCTGATCGCATTCGTGAACAGCCTTTGGGTTATCTTTTCGATCTGGCGCTCCGGACGGCGATAACGAAAACGCCCGCAACCTCGCTTGCGCGCGCCGGCGTGGTACTAGGTGCCTCAGATGCTCCTCGGATAGCGCTGCCAGTTGGGCGGGCACCCGTTTCACGATTACCACCGCTGCTACCTACCGCTGCACTACTCGCTCAATTCCGTCTCATCTCATCGTATTTTATCGCATCGCAGAATGGGCCTTGACATCTAACCCGGTCTCAATGTGGGATATGAGACGACGCCAGCGGTGGGGTAGTCATGCGCTTAAACGGAAGTGAGGTTGACCGGCTTGCATCCATCCCCTTGTTCAAAAGCCTTCGGGAACCATCCCTGACGATCTTGCTGAAGTCGGCCTCAATCAAGCATTTTCCGGCACGGGCTCCTCTGTTTGCCGAGGGCGATCGGGCAAGCGCTCTTTATACATTGATGCAAGGCTCGATTGAGCTGTTCAGTGAACACCATGACAGGCACTCCACGTTCGCCGTCATCCACGCGATCAAGCCCTTTGTGCTCGCCGCGATTGGGGACAATGTCTATCCTGTCTCTGCACGCACGCTCGCACGCAGTGATGTCCTCTTGGTTCCTCTCCATGTCATTCATCAGTTGATCGACACCGATCCGTCCTTCGCCCGGGCGGTAGCATACGAACTTGCGGGCGAAATTCGGGATGCTGATCCAGGATTTCAAGAGTCACAGGCTGCGAACGTCGGTCGAGCGCCTTGCCGAGTGGATGATCCGCTCCGACCAGGAGACGGGAGGCACCGGGGCTTTTGTGATCCCGCACGACAAGTGCACATTGGCGTCCTACCTCGGCATGGAGCCCGAAAGCCTGTCGCGCAATCTCGCATCCCTCGCCGAAGCGGGGGTCAGCGTGCGCGGCCGCCGGATTTCTCTGACCGATGCGGCAGCGCTTGCTCGCATCGCTCGCATGACGGACGCCCCGCTCGCACCGGAGTGACAGTAGCTGCGTGGGGATGATCCAGGCTCCTATGGCGCCGTAGCGGTCTGCGCCCGTTCTTGACCTAGATCAATGTTGCCCAGCCTACAAAGGCCATGATGCCTGCACCAAATCAGGGGTGCAGTCATGGCGTTAAACGAAGCTGACGTCGTTGCCCTACGGTCCATTCACTTGTTCAAGAGCTTGAGCGATCCGTTGCTCCCGGCGCTGCTCAAGTCTGCCGCCGTCAAGCAGTTTCCACCGCGCATCGTGTTGTTTGCGGAGGGAGAGCAGGCGACCACCCTGTACACCCTGCTGCAGGGCTCGGTCGAGTTGTTCAGCGAGCATCATGACCGGCGCTCCACGATTGCCGTCATTCGCTCGGTCAGGCCCTTTGTGCTTGCCTCGATCACCGACAGTATCAACCCGATGTCGGCACGCACGCTGGCGCGCAGCAATCTTCTCCTGGTTCCGCTAACCGTGATTCACCGCCTCATGGATACCGATCCGGCCTTCGCGCGGGCGATCGCCTACGAGCTTGCGGGCGAGGTTCGCGGCATCATCCAGGATTTCAAGAAGTCACAAACTGCGAACGTCAATCGAGCGGCTAGCCGAGTGGATCATCCGCTGCGATGAGGCGGCCGGCGGCGCCGGCTCCTTCGTCATCCCCCACGACAAGTGCACATTGGCCTCCTATCTCGGCATGGAGCCCGAAAGCCTGTCGCGGAATCTGGCAGCACTCGGCAATGCCGGCGTGAGCGTGCGCGGGCGCCAGGTTTGCGTGAACGATCCGGCGGCACTCGCCGAGATTGCCCGGCTTGGCCGCCGAATCCAGCAGGGCGGGATCTGCTCCGGGCTTACCGAAAGATTTCGCTCGAACAAAGAAATAGAGCGGGTTGAACTCTTCGTAGAAAGGGCATCCCGCGGTGTTTCTTTCAGCTCACCACCACCACGGCTGCCGCCAGCCCCAAAACCATGCCGGATAGTGCCGAAGCTGGTAATAGCCGTAGGCATAATAAGGTTCCGGCCGGTAAAAGTTGTAGGAGTAATGAGGGGTGTAATCAAAGTAGCCCCCGTAGCATCGTCGCCAATGCCGACCTCCGCGGCAGACATGGCTCGCGCGCTGAATAAGATTCGCTTCATGCAGCGCGCCTGAAAGACTTGCCGGTGCGGCAATAGGCACGGCTTGTGCCCAAGGTGACGCAAAGGAAGCGATCGTCAATCCGATCACCGCCGCCGTGCACGTCAGGAAGAATTTGCGCATGGCATCTGCCTCATATGCCCTTTCTCACCAGGCGAAAGCGAGTGATCCGCCAAGAATGTGAACATTGTAGTTGGGATTGTCCCAAGCCATCCAGGTCATGTAGCCAACGCTGTTCAGCCCGGTTACGACCGGGGAGGCGGAGTACATGTAGACCTGCATGACGTCGTTCTGCCAGTTCACGACCCTGTTGCGTTCCCAGGCATAACGCACCTTCGCGATCACCTTGCCCGACCAGCCCATCTGGCGGACCCAAGCCTCATCGAAGGTGTATTTTGCCCACGCCTCCAGGCGCTGGAGGTCGCTGCGGACATCGGGATACTGGCCGCCTGTGGCAGCGGTCGGGATGGTGCCGTTGGCGAAGATCAGCGGCTGAGTATTGCTGGAATAGGAGTAGGTGTAGGTCACTGCCACGTCGAGAGCGTTCGGGATCACTTCGCAGGTGACGCCTGTGATGAAGGTGTTCACAACGTCAGCGACTTCTGCGTTGTAATAGGCAGTGACGGGGAACGGCGCCACGTTCTGTCCAGCCGACGTGATCAGCTGGTTGCGGCGATCGTTCATATAGGACGCCAGGAACCTGGTGCCAGGAGTAATGAGCCAGGCAAGCTCCACGCCGGCAGAGACCGCCTTGTAATAGTTGAGCCCTACCTCGATGTTAGGATTGAGCCGATAGTCGTCCCTATTGAGCGAGACGGTCGGCGTAAGCGTCACGCCACGGAAGATATCGACGTCCACCGAGCCCTTGGCGACTGTCCGGTCGCGATTATCGAACATGAACTGCCGATAGGCCGGCGAGTATTGGGTACTGGTGTTGACGGCGGGAGGAGTGGCTGGGGTAGGCCATTGCCAATACCCGACGTAGGCCAGGTAATCGTAGCTCTCGTAACGCCGGTAACCCTCCAATAGGCTGGCGCGGGCGGTGACCCAGCCGACCGGCTTCCAATCCACGTAAGCCCTGACGGAATTCTCGTTGGTCGCGTTGGCATCGGCACGTTCCCAGTCGTAGTGCTCCCACCCGTAGGCCACGCCGAGGTTCCATGCCCGTGACGGCCGCCAGTTAAGCTCGCTGCCGGCATTCTGCCTCATATAAGAGATGGAGAGGGTTTGCACCGGCGCATAGTTGTTCGTCGTAGCCTTGGCCGAGGCTGCGTCGGTCAGCACCCAGTCGGCAAATCTGAACTCCGGCGTGCCGTTGTCGAAGTTATAGTAGCGATAGTTTGCCTTGAACTTGAGGTCGGGGGTGATCTGGGTGGTGATGACGTTATTGGACAACATCGTGTTGATGCTGCCATTGAGGCTTTGCGCCGGCAGCGCGGCGGTGGAATTCACCGGAATGGTGCCGCCGGACCAGGCGATCACGGTACCGCCGGCAGGACCGGTGGGCAGGCCTTTTGTGGCGGTGAACGGCGTCAGAGTGAACGGCAGAAATGGATCGTTCTGCCGCATGTTGGTGTAGGCGACGGTTCCCATGTACCGCGTATTGAACGGCAGGTCGGCGCCCATGGTCGTGGACATGCCATTGGCCTGGTTGTCCGGCCACAGTGACATCAGCGCGGTGGGCGAGGACACTGAGCCGTTGCGCGCGCATGTGTTGTCGACAGCGCCGGTCGGGCAGAACGGATTTTGCACTGTATAGAAGCTGTTATCGTCGGTGTAGGTTGAGCCGCTATAGGCAACCTTCACGTTGAATTTCCGATCGGGGAGCCAGGCGCCGAAATATTCGGCGCTGGCGCCGTAATTCTGGGTGGTATCGTTGACGGGCTTGGTCGCGTCGACCCGCACGCCGGAGGTGCCGGGGCTGAAAACGACCCCCTCCACCTGCGTGCCAGTGCGGTGCATATGCGAATAGCTGGCCTGGATATCCCATGCCTCGGTCGGGGTGTAGCGGTAGTCCACCGACGCCGTATCACGGCGGATCCCGATATCAGTCTGGTACAGGTTCCTCTGAATATCCTGTTGGACCTTGGCGGCGTTGGTAGGCGTGATCGGGGCCACGCACCCCGTGGGCGGATTGCCGACTATGCAGCCGGCATCACGGAACAACTGGTTCGACAGGCCCGGCGGAAGCGTCAGCGCGTTCGTGCCCACGCCGTTGTAGAGGGTTACCGCGCTAGTGCTGTAGACGTGCGGCGTCTGATCCCAGCCGAAATCCAGGTAATGCAGACCGGCTACTGAGGCGCCAAGCAGATACTGCTGGTCGCTGTAGCCAGCGTTCTTCGCCCAAGCGTCGACCTTATAGAGGCCGTCTACGCTGCCGGCGGCTGCCCAGCCGTCGAAGAACGGTCCCGGCTTGACGGTGCTGTATTCGTAGTACTTGGCAAGGCTCTGCCCACCGAAGGCGGCGGTACCGCTGCGCTGCGGGTCATTGAGGAATCCTCGCCACCCCGCCTCCAAGACGCCGTGCGTCCACCAAGGCACCGCAACCGGCACAACTTCTCTAGTCTCAACGGCTATATCGGCCGCAAATGCACCGGATAACATCGGCCATGCGCAACCTGACAGCAGTGTCACCGCAAGTGCGGCAAGACGCCCCGATTTCGTCTTCATCCCCTTCGCCCCCCGTCGCTTTTACCCGGTCTCCCCTAAGACCCCTCGATTCACAAGTTATCGATGCAGCAGTGCACCCGCCGGACTATTGGTTCCATGGATCTCGGTATGGCAGTTCTGGCACGCGCGACCGATCGTCTGCACGGCCAGCGGCCCGCTGGTGAGGCCGTGACCGAAGCCATGGCATTCGGCGCACAGGCGCGGCCGCGATACTTTCAGCATGTATTCGTTGTTGCTGCCGTGCGCGTCATGACACGCCAGGCAATTTTCCCGCACGGGCGCATGCTCGAACAGGAACGGCCCGCGCTTTTCGGCATGACACTTGTAGCAGTTGTCGTTGACCGAGTTCTCCTTCAACAGCGCCTCGGTGGCGGTGCCGTGCGGATTATGACAATTCGTGCAGGTGATCTTGCCCTCGCGTATCGGCATATGCGCGGAACGGAAGATCACCGCGCGCTTGTCCTTGTGGCACTGGAAGCAGGTGGCGGGCTCGTTCTCGGTCTTCAGGGCGGCCTTGTATGAAACCTGCTTCATGATGGTGTGGCATTCGGTGCAGGCGACGGCCCTGCTTTCATGAATGCTGCCGTTCCAGTAGGTGCGGTTGCCGCGCTCGTGACAGTTGAGGCAGATTGCGTTGTTGTCCTCGACCCGCCGCGACGGGTCGTTCTTGCGGAATGAGATGATTCCGCCGATGCTGCTGCCGTCATCGGGCCGTGCCGTGCCGACCCGCGCAGGCACGGCTTCCGCCCCCTTGCCCCGCCCGTGTCCTTCGGGCTGCTCAGGACGAAGCGTCGCGTAGTAGCTCGCTACGTTAGGAATGCTCCGCTCATCGAGGGAGGCAACCAGGTTGTTGCGGATGACGACGGGCTCGCGCTTGCCGCCGTGGTCCCCATGTTTTGCGCGTTCGGGACCAAGGCTCGCGAAATAACTCGCCACATCCGCGATGGTGCGCGAGTCGAGATTCGCGACGACTTCGTTTACGACCAGCACCGGATCCTCCCGGGCCGGGATGTTCTGCATGCTGGCCGGGATGGTGGGCTGCGCGGCCGCAGACTCGCGTAATAGGCGGCAATGTTGTTGATCGTGCTCTCGTCAAGGGAAGCGACCAGAGCTTTCATTGTCGCATCCCCGCGCGAGCCGTCCTTGTAGGCCTTGATCGCCGCGGCGAGATAGCGCGCGTCCTGACCGGCGAGGCTCGGCCATTGGGCGTTGGCGCTGATGCCCTGCTCGCCATGGCAGCCGGCGCACGCGGCGCTCGCGGTCTTACCTGCCGCCGGATCACCGGTGCTTGCCGTCTGCGCGCGAGCCGGCACTTGCCGCGCGTAGTAGACGGCCATGCTGTTGAGCTCGGCCTCGCTCACGTCGGCAAGCAACGCCTTCATCAGCGCATGCTTGCGCTCGCCGCTGACGTAAGCCTTCATCGCCGTGACGAGATATTGCGGGTCAATGCCGGCGAGGCTCGGCGTTCCGGCGCGCTTGCTGATGCCGCGCTCGCCGTGACAGGACGCACAAGCGACGGTCTTGTCGCGGGATCCTGATTTGTAGGCCTCGATCGCATGAGCCAGATATTGCGAGTCCTGCCCTGCCAGCATGGGCCACGCGGGGTCGATACTGCCGGCCTCAGTGCCGTGGCAGCCGGTGCATACGGCGGCGGCCGATCGGCCGGCTGAGGGATCGCCGACGAGGGGGGTCTGCGCCCGGGCCGGGCTTTGGTCGGCATAGAACTCTGCCATCTTCTCAAGCTCTGAGTCGCTCACCCCAACGAGCAGCGCCTTCATCAGCCCGTGCTTGCGCTCGCCGTTGACGTAGGCCTTCATCGCCGGAACAAGATAGTCCGTGTCCTGGCCGGCGAGGCTTGGATTCCCGGTTCTCTGCTGATTCCGCCCTCGCCGTGACATGAGGCGCAGGCGATGGCCTTGGTGCGTGAGCCGTTCTTGTAGGCTCTGATCGCATTCGCGAGGTATTGCGCATCCTGGCCGGCGAGGCTCGGCCATGCAGGGACGATACTAATGCCGTGCTCGCCGTGGCAGGAGGCACAAATCTCCGTTGCGTGTTCTCCCGTCTTGGGATTGCCGATCAGCGGGGTCTGTGCGCGAGCGGCGGGCTGCCGCGCATAATAGCGTGCAATGGCGTGCAGCTCGCCCTCACCGATGCCTGAGATGATGAGCCGCATGAGGTCATTCTTGCGTTGCCCTGTCACATAAGCCCGCATCGCCGGGACGAGATATTCCGGGTCCTGTCCGACGAGGTTTGGGGTTCCAGGCAGGCTGGTGATTCCGCCTTCGCCGTGACACGCGGCGCAACCGACCGCCTGGATATGTGCCGAGCCCGGGCCATGACAGCTCTCGCAATCGAGCTTCCCTGGCTGGGTGTGGCTAATTCTGCCCATGAGCGTCTTCTCGAACGCTGCGGCTTGGTTCGCATGGCAAAGCACGCAGGTTTTCCCGCCGACAAAGTTGGCGTGGAAAGTGGGCGCGGCATACTTTGGAGCGGTTGGTCTTGCGGCTGGTCTAGGTGCCGGTTTTGTTGACGGTCTTCCCTTTTTTGGGCTTGCGTCCGGTGTTGCCGGTGTTGATTCCGGTTGCGCCCCTCTTTGCAGGAACTCGCGCAGAGCGTCGAAGGCGTTGTCTGCCTCCGCAATTTTAATGTTTGGCGCGAGTGTCGGATCTGGCTGATCGGCCCCGATTTGCCGCGCGTATTGGTGCAGCGCCAGGACATCTGAATCATCAATGCGAGCGAAACGCGCGCTGTCGCTCTCATCAATGCTTGGGGGCTTGGCCTGCTCAACTCCTATTTGCTGCGCATACTCGCGCAGCGCAGAAAACGCCGCATCCTTGTAAACGCTGCCATGGAAGCCGGACGCAGAAGCGCTGATCAGCTGCGGCGCTTCGGCATCGAGCTGCCGCACGTAAGTTACCAGCGATGAAAGGTCCTCATCACGCATCCCGTGATGATGGCCGATTACGCTTCCGCTCCCGCTGGCGACGATTCCAGAATGAGCTGCGCCAATACTCTCGACGGGATCAACCAATGACAGATGGCCGTCATTGGGGACAATGGATTTTTGCGCTATGGGCGATCGCGAGGAATTGGCGAGTGCTGCGCGGACATCATCGATGGAAAATTTCAGCTCGTCCGCGGAGAGAGGTTGGTCGAATCCGAGCAACGGCAAGAAGAGGAGAGTGGAATAGAGTAGTCTGACCGGCCTCGAGCGATACGAGCTACCGCCCGGCGCGACAGCACACAGCCCACCACGCCTCTTGACGAACCAAATGCGACAACAGGTCACCGACGCCCCGCCTACCCACCAGGTCGATAGCCTACGTTAACGTTTTGTTAATCTACTGGCCTTGATCCCGGTCAAAAATCGTTGGGGCGGCAAAGTTTTTTTCAGCCGAGATATTTTTGCGACAGTTCCCATTCAGTCGGTAACCAAAAAGTCACACCCCGACCGTCGGACGTCGCTATCTTACACTCTCAGATTGTTCTCCTAGACTATTTGCGAGGCATAGTTGCTGTGCGCCGCCCAATCGAAGCTTTGCACTGCAGGACCGCATCAAACAATTCGGAAAACGAAGGTCAGTTGTCCTTTGCCCCCTCGCTGATCCAGCGCCGGATCTCGGTGCGGTCGCATACCGACAATTTCTTCGACCCGTGCGGCATGCGTAGCTCCGGGCTCGCGCGCCAGTCTAGGAGCCACATGAGATTGCTGGAGTCGGGATCACCGGGAATGACCATTGGACCATGCTTTGGTCCCCTTCATCAGCCCTTCATAAGGTCGTCAGATCAAGGCCGCATAGGTCGTCAGATCAAGGCCGCTCGCCTCGTAACCCTGACCGCCGGGCCGGTGGCAATCGATGCAGCGGCCCTTGAAGATCGGGAAAATATCCTCGTGGAAGTTGGGGGTTTGCCGTTCCTGACCGCATGCATCCACAATCAAGGCGGACGAACACAGGCCAGCCAGCGCGTCCGCCTTGGCTCCAGCACGGATCCATTGCCGAATTCCCTCTGCGGCTACGTGCCGGGCGACCCGTCGACCGACCGGGGCGGGGTGATCACCAACGTGCTGAACTGGTGGATGGCCCACCCGGACGTGTTCGACGGGCACACCATCGCCGGCTATGTCGGGTCAATTACACCGCGTTGACAGGAACCGTGGCTGCAGTCGTCTCTTCCTCCCAAGGCGGGAACAGCCGGACCATCACCAATAACAAGATAAACGGCACGACCAATACCGACGCCGCGGCCAGCAAACTCTCTCTGCCAAAAAGAAGCGGTTGATAGGTCAGCAATCCCTTGCCCGTCTTGGCGATCTCTTGTCCGCCGATCACCACGTTCCAGCGCATCATCAGCACTGCAAGCAGAACCAACAATGCGCTCACCGTGGCCCCTGCGACCAGCGCTCTTCCATCGATGCTCCGCCAAATCAAAAATGTAATCAGCGCCAGCGGCAGCAGGGAGCCAACGCCGAATTGCAGGATGAAGAAGGGAACGATGAGCGGGCCGGTTACGAATTGCATGATCGTATCGATTCCTTCCCGCCCGCGATAGACGAGACTGGCGAACTCGACCCCTTCCAGCAGCAAAGTAAACATCATGAAGCCCCACAGCGCATAAGTCATGACTTTCAGGCATGGTAAATCCACCGGGACCTTGCGCAGCTTGCAGGACAGAACGTAGAGCACGATCACCAACGCGGTACCTGAGATAATAGCGGAAAACAGAAATATCGCCGGCATGAGATCGGATGACCACCATTCGCGCGACTTCAGCGAACCGAACACAAATCCCACATAGCCATGCAACCCATGAGCACCGGGAATACCGATAATCGCCAACGCGAAGATCGATTTCCGGTCGTAACGCATCGCCTTCTCGGACACATCGTAGGATCCGAGCGACAGAGCACGATAAAACTATGCCTGCAGCCCCTCCCTTTGTTGCGCTTGTTGCACGATGTAGGGACGAAACACAAACCATGTCTCCAACATCAGCAAGGTAACGTAGAAGGCTGCGGCATAAGAAAAAATAGCGAATGCGGAATTAACGTGCGGCGTGATCATGGCATTAAATGCACGCTCTGGATGTCCGAGGTGCAACAGCAACGGCAAGGGAACGATGACCATGCAACTCAGTGACACGAGCAAAGCAAAGTGTGCCACGGGCTTCAAATGACGAAATCCAAATACTTGGTACAAACTCGAAATGGTAAAGGCGCCGGCGACCAGCCCCGTAAGATAGGGATAGACGACGATGAGCGCCGTCCAAGCGATGACCGTTTCGTTGGGATAGACATAACCGGTGAACGGGGCGGCGTTGAAAAGAGGTTCCATCAACTCACCTCCTTGTCCATCCCGACGTAGAAGACGTTCGGAGCATTGCCGGTTTCGCGTTTGAGTACCTGGACCTGATTATCCCGAATTAATTTGGTGATCGGGCTTTGCTTTTCGTTGCGATCGCCGAAAATGCGTGCACCAGTTGGGCAAACCTCGACGCAAGCCGGCCGCAGGCCCTTGGTGATGCGGTGATAGCACCAGGTGCACTTGCCGAGACGCCCTTCTGCTCGTTGAAATAAACGCGCGCCGTATGGACAGGCCTGCACGCAGTACTCGGCAGCCGATGCAATAAGCGTGATCGATGAGAACCACGCCATCTTCTGTCTTATAGGTGGCTCCCGTCGGACACACCTGAACGCAGGCGGGATTAGTACACTGATTGCATAGCTTGGGCACGAAGAAGGCCTTTTCGACCTTCGCATCCTGGTAGCGATTGGCGAAGCGATATTCACCTTCCATCCAGAGGCCTGATGTTGACCGGATCTGCCGGGCCATCCACGCGCGCCGTATCTTCTCCCTCCACATAGACGTAGCGCTCGACCCATGTGCGGAGGTGATGCGCGTCCGCGGGAACATCGTTTTCGCGTTTGCACGCCTCGACGCAACGCAAGCAGCCAATGCATTTCGTGGCATCGACGCCAAATGCCCAACGGTGTTTGGTCGAGCATAAGCGGGAATGGCAGGGTTGGCTGGTCCGCCAGCGCCCACGGTCGCGGCCCCGATGGCGCTTAGTGCCTGAGGTGCGACAGCGCTTGCCGCTACCGTCGCGCGCCACAGGCAATGGCGCTTCCAAGGCAACTCAGAAAATCGCGACGCTCTCTTTGCTGCTTGTCGAGTTGTTGCTTTTCTTTCATTTTTGTATTCTCCCATAAAACGTCGGCCCTGCCAGCCCTCACTTGCAAGTCGCGTTGGCGTAGAGGCCGCCGATCTTCGATATCGGTGTCGCTCAAGCTACCGGCGATGCCCGCCATCATGGCACTTAAGGGCTCCTCCCCGGTACGCTCGCAAAGCCTCGACAATGTAGCTCTTTGACAGCCCGACGAGGTTCGGCCACGAGTGATTCGGACTCGCTCCATTTGCCCCGTGGATGCGATGCACCTGGACGCGGTCACGTCACCCTCGGAGACAGCCTGCCTTTCCGGAGCCAGGCGACTTTCGCATTTGAGACCTGTGAAATAGGCTGCGAGATTTGCAGTGTCCTCAGCGCCAGCCCCTGTAGCTACGGCGCTCATCATGGGATTGTCGCGCGCGCCTATGCTGTAGGCGTTGAAGGCCTCAATAAAGTAGAACTCGTTTTGTCCTGCGAGAGTGGGTCCGGGAAGGGCTTCGCTGACGCCTTCGGCGCCATGGCAACCCGCGCATGCGGCAGCTTTGATCTTGCCAGCTGATGGATCACCCCGCGGGGCCGCCAGCGTGGCCACTACGGAGCCGATCTTCGGAGAATGCGCATTATGGAAACGATGCACTGTTGGGTTCCCGCGTGCTCGGCCACCACGATCTGAGGCTGCTGCGCAGGCCGCCCCACGATCCGTTCATGACAAAGGGTGCACAGCTTCGTCGTTTCAGCGGGACAACCAGCTTCAGGCCATTCGGGTGATCAGTGCCGACCGCCACATGCTCGAACATGCCCCGGGCATTCTGGCCGCCACCGGCAGCGCCATGGCAGGTCTCACACTTGACCACCTTTCCGTGGCTTAATGCTGTTGTGTACGCCTTTGGACCATTGGTGAATTGCTGGGTATGGCACGATTCTGCAGCAGGCAGGACCTTCGTACTTTGGTTTGTCCGAAGCGATTTCGGCTACCGAGTCTCCCCGATAATGCCCGTAATCGTAAAATGAGTAGGCCGTGAAATATCGTTTCGCGCCATAGCCGACCACACCGATGATCGCCATGAGAAAGACGAGGCGAACAATGTGGCGCGGCATAACCTTTCCCCTGCTCGGGTTGGCCAGCTAGTCTCAACTCGTATCCACCCGCGCACCTCCACGCATGCCGATCTGTCGCCAAGAAGGCTCTGCCGCTTGAACCTGAGACATGCCTGCCATGGACTCCTCGGTTCGGGGGAGGAGCGCAGCGATAACCACTATTGTCGATGGCACCCCGGAATGTTTGATCCAGGTCAAAAACTTAAAATTTTGCTTGCAGAAAAGCCTCGCCGACTCCAGTCGGCGAGGCTTTTTAAAGCGCAATGTTGTGGCGGATCAAACGTCGGCGGGAATATCACCACCCGCTCTCTGGGCGACCGGCACAGGCGTCCGGGAGAACCACAACTGATACATGGTCACCACCCACATGAAGGCGAAGCACCCGGCCATCAGCGCCCCGGCCACCATCACGACCCAGGCGAATGGATGGAAGAGCTTGGTAAAATACCAGGAGCTCACATCCATTACGATAGCAAGGAAGGGAAGCGCGCTGACAGCACACTTGAACCATACCGGACGGACGTAGGCATGATGGAACATCGTGCCCATGATGAAGAAAATGAAAGTCAGCCCGAACAGGTGAATGTGCGACACGCGAACCAGCGTCGAGATATTGGCGCCGGTATCCATCAACTTTACTCTTTCACGTTGTCGTAGCCGTTCAGGTTGGGAAGATGCGGATTGCTGCCGTCGTGACAACTCATACAGCTTTTATCCAACACCGGCTTGATCTCTCGCTCATACCTTGCACGGTCCGCTCCTTCCGGCACCCAAAGCACGATGTTGTTGATCTCATCGTGGGGCAGCATGCTCGACATCGGTCCGCGCAGGGCGGTTTCGAGCCGCGAGCGCTGCCCGCTTCCGGCATAGGCGACCACGAAGATCCCGATAGGACATGATCATCGGATTACCGCCGGCGCGCCCGGCGTAGGTGGTGAAGACGTAGATCAGGCCAAACAGATAGCCCAACCCTAGCACAAGGAGTGCGGCCGTATACATCGTGCGCAAGCTGTACGGCATCTCCGAATAATGCCGATACAGCCGGTGCAGGGGAGGATTAAGCAGCGGAGAGGTATCATCCATGTTCATTGCCTCGCTCTTGAGTTGCCGGAGCACCCGACCACGACATGGCACGCGCAACGTGCTCAGGGTCTGATGTTGTCTGCTCGTGCAAACGCCGACCTGGCGGCCAGCAACCCATGGGTGACTTGCCGGATGGCTTGCAAACGAGTTGATGACCGCATTCCTGGTCCTTGCCGACCGCTACATCTCTATTTGGGCGGCACGATCACGTAGACGAATGCGCGCGCCTGCTGGCGCGCGTAGTAGGCCGCGAGCTTCTCGACATCATCCTCGGTTAGCGCAGCAGACATGGCAGCCATCTGCGGGCTCTTGCGCGCGCCTGTACGATAGGCGTGCAAAACCTTCTCGAGATAGTCCGTGCGCTGCGCCGCGAGCGCCGGCGAGCGCGGATCGATGCTGTTACCGTTGATGCCGTGACAACGGTCACATCTCTGCGCCCACTCGGCAGTGGTCAAGAGCTTGCGAACGTGCGGGGGCTGCGCTTGTTGCGTTGCATAGAACGCCGCCAAGTCCTTCATGGCGGTCTCGTCCAACCCCGCCGTCGGGCCTTTCATTGTGGCTTCGTCGCGCGATCCGTTCTTGTAGGCCGCGAGCGCGGCCGCGAGGTATTCCGCGTCCTGACCCGCAAGGCTCGGAATGGCGGGATTTACGCTGATACCCTGGTTGCCGTGGCATCCGGAACAGGCAGCAGCAGCGGCCTTCCCCGCCGTCGCATTACCGGGGCCCGGCGCTTGCGGAGCGCCGGGCGTCTGTAGCGCGTAAAAGAGGCCCAGATTTTTCATGTCGACATCGGCGATGCCCGCGACAAATGCCGCCATCACAGGGTTCTTGCGTTGCCCGCCCTTGTAAGCCTGCATGGCTGTGACCAGGTATTGCGGATCGAGCCCTACGAGGCTCGGCGTACCCGGCATCTTGCTGATGCCGGTCTCCCCGTGGCATCCCGCGCAGGCCGCTGCTGCGGCCTTGCCGGCCTCGACCGGATCAGCATCGGCACGCTTTGTGCCATCCGGTGCAGCTGGTTGTGGGGGATCGAGGCTGGAATAGTAGGCAGCCACCTTGAACAGGGCGTCGTCACTCAGGAATTTGACCGCGTTGTTCATGGGACTATCGCCGCGGCCGCCCGATTGGTAGACCCGCAGCTCGAGGTAAAGATAGGCTGGGCGCTGACCGGCAAGATGGGGCACGCCCGGCGTGGTACTGACACCGTTCGCCCCGTGACAGCCGCTGCACGAGGCATTCGCGAGGCGGCTGCCTTCCGCAACGTCTTCAGAATTGGCGTACACGGCGTGGAGGTCGTCACCGGCGGCAATGTTGACCATGGCAGGCTGAGTTGGCGCGCTGCGGGGATAAGCCAGCCAGAACAGGATCCCAGCCGTGACTCCCGCCGCGACCAACATCGCAAGCGAGGCGCGCCCGCCCGAGTGCAGGACGACCGCCGCGAGGCGCGCCAGTCCTCTCTTGGGCTTATCGGCTGGCACACTCATCATCGCCCTCGCTGATGAAAGATGACCATTGGTAACGCGATGGAATAGAGAGCACAACGGAGCGTTGTCGGAGTTTTTCCGTAAACATGCTGAAAGTGCGGTGAGCCTGCGCGGTGTGCCGCTCCTCTGCGATCATACTTGTCATTCCATGCCCGACAATTATCATGGAAACTGGCACCGCTCATGGTTTCTGCGGGCGCGAGCTCGCTGGGAGGCAAGACATAAGTCGCGAGAATATCTATAGGCACAGGTGGTGAACTCACCCCGCCTAATCTTGGAATAATGCGCTTTCATTGAGCAACGCTCCGAGGTCCTCGAAAAACGAACCGGCCGAAAATTAAGGAGAGTGTCATGAGATCCTTGGTACTTGCGGTCGCCGCCGTTGCACTGGCGGGCCTCAGCTCTTCTGCGGTAATTGTCGACGCCTGCGGACAGGAGAGACAAACTACGAGCTTCCGTGAGGACGTGTTTCCGATCTTCAAGGGACGATGCATCGACTGTCATCGCCCCGGCGGCCAAGGATATGAGGCCAGTGGACTCGATCTCACGACCTACGAAGGCGTGATGAAGGGCACCAAACATGGGCCGATGGTCATTCCCGGCGATCCAGATTTGAGCAACCTGATGTGGCTGCCGATTGGCGCGCAAGCCCGGAGCTCCGGATGCCGCATGGCAGCAAAAAACTGTCCACCTGCGACCGCAACGAAATCAGGCGCTGGATCATGGAGGGCGCAAAGAACAATTGAGCGAGGTGTAATCCAGTCTCGTAGACCAAAGGGAAATGCTGGAGTTTGCGTCCCACTGGTCGCTCGCTTCCGCGTCGCCAATCCCGGCGCTTTTCGTTTGCTCCGCCGCGCGATACCTTAATCCGAGCCGCCTCGGCTTCGCTCGCGCGCAGGCTGCCGGCCACGAGGTTGCGCTCGATCTCATAGAACTGGTTGCGATATACCGTGGGCATCCTCGTCCACCTCCGTAACACCCGATACGGAGCGGTGGCGAAACGGCCACAGAACTGCGAAAAGCGCTGCGCCGATCATGCATGCAACCAAAACCCACTGAGTCATGGGGCATGGCCCATGACAGTGTCCGGCCGTCAGGTTCACTTCAGCGACGCGTAATATGCACCCAGATTGGCTATATCCTGGTCGCTGACGGGGTCATGAGCGCTTTCATGACCGCATTGTTGCGCTTTCCGGATTTGTAGTCCTTCATCGCCTCAACGAGTTGCTCCTCGCTCTTGCCCGCCAGCGGAGGATTGGCGGTACGCCCTGGCCGTTCGCGCCGTGACATCCGGCACAGGCTGCTGCCTTGATCTTGCCGGCAGCTGCATCGCCGGCCGCCGCGGCGGGTCCTCCGGACAACGCGATGAGCCCGATGACGATCACAGCGCGGTTCAGCATTGTCTCCCTCGCCTTAGCTAATGAAGTGTCGGGTCATGATGCTATCAACGCGTCGGTTTTGACAAGAGAAACCCCTGAGTTCCCGGCATCCACCAGATTTGATCTAAATCAAGAACTCGCAAAATCCTGATGACAGCTCACGCACGCCAGTATTTTCCCGTGAATGCTGTGGTCAAATTTGTCCTTTGACACGAACAACGAGCGCACTTGTCCATCAGCACGCAGCATTGCGAAGCCTTCGTTGCCGTGGCAGCCCAGACAAACCTGATTAGGTGAGCTCGCCCCCGCCGGTTGCGCGGCCGCATCGGAAAATCCCAATCGCGGCTACGGGTTCATTACAGTCCTCAATCTGGACGCGCCGCCCGACAACGGCACTAATTACACGCAGAAATCCGAACCCGGCGACGTTTCGCCCTGAGCGCGGCCCAAGAAGGCATAGTTTCCGGTCTTCGATTAAGGGGCGCGCGTACGACGCGCTTGCACTGACGGCGCGCCTTTGATTTAGATCGATGCGCGGCTGCCCGTGGCCGGCAATTCTCGATCCCAATCCTAGGGCGGGTTGTCGTGCCGGTACCCTCTGAAGCCAAGATAGCTCATCATGGGTCGCGCGTGTTCTGGCGCGATATCATCAGTTTGATTCATGGCGCCAGACCAAAGGCGGCGAGAATGAGTTATGCCCTTCGAGGCCGAAGTCCTGATCATGCCACACTATCATTACGACGCCAGCCTGCTGTTTCGCCGTATGATCCTTCTTCAAATCGATCGCCGGGAGCTCGCAAGAGACGGTCGTTGCTGCTGCGAGAGCTCCAGGGTCTATGCACTCTGTGTGGCAGCAAACCCGAATCGTGCGTGATCTAAGCGAGGAGTACCTGAGCGGCGACCCGCAAGCGTGGCACGAATACTGCCCGAACGCGGCGACGCTCAACGCCATAGGGGCATTGCAACACTGTCCTCGGGCCGCGCTTTAGCTTGAGGGCGCCTCACGCAGCCTTGGCCGACTGAACTGTTGCCGGCGCGCGACACGGAGCATATCAGGCAGTCGATGATTGCCGGCTTCAGGGCAATCGATGCACACCTTCTGGCCGGTGAAAAGCCAGCCCTCGTGAGCTTCCACCGCAGCGGTCGCTGTTGGGTGATGTCCATGGATTGGGGCGCTGTGACAATTGCGCATTCCGGCGGGCCCTCACCGCCCCATTTGCGCATGGCGAGCCAGCCGAGGTAGCAGATCAGCTTAAAAGAGAACGTCGAATGTTAAGTGATTGGCACGGGAAGCATTATACGGCCGAAACGGGTCGATCGAGCGTTCATTGAGACGTCTCGATCAGATTGCGCAGACGAACCCGCCGTCCGCCTCTGCTGCAGAACTCAAGGGCATGATTTGTTGGATTAGCTTAGTTAGACCTTTTTCCGTTGGCGCTTGCGTAGGCGCACCCCGGGGCCGCCTCCGTTCTCATCGATGAATTCGACGCCGGCCGTTTCCAACGCGTTTTTGATCACCGCGAGCGTCGAGCGACCGCTAACTCGGTCCAGCCTCCAACTGATGCACGGTGACAATCCCAACGCCAGCTTCGCGCGCTAGATCCTGTTGGCTCCACCCCAGGAGGCCCCGGGCGGCCCGGCATTGCTCTGGTGAAATCATGAACAAGAAATGCGCAGCAAAATAATTCCCACAATTCCATAGAAAATCTATTGACTCACTGAAAACATAATTTATCTATGTAAGCATAAATTTTATATGGAGATGGCCATGCAATCGGCCCAACACGACTACAGCCGTCGGACCTTCATCGGCGGGTCCGACGCCCGCATTATCGTGGGCAGTGATGAAGCTGCCCTGATCCGCCTGTGGCGGGAGAAACGAGGGGAAGCCGAGCCGGAGGACCTTTCCGGCAACCTGATCGTGCAGCTTGGGTCCGCAACCGAGGAACTCAACCGCTCCTGGTATGAGCGCAACACGGGCCGGCATATTCGGGATGTGCAGCGCCACGTCTGGCATTCGGCCATCCGATGGATGGCGGCCACTCTGGATGGAATTGTCGACGGGACTGAAGCGGAATTCGAGTCCAAGTTCATGCTGCCGTGGTCCTTCTCCGAGGAAGCAGCCGCCGAAAAGTACATGGCCCAGCTCCAGCACAATATGTGGGTCACCCATCTGCGCAGTTCAGTGCTCTCCATCATTACCGGTGGCGGCAAGTGGGTGGAGATCGCGATTCCCATGGACCCACTTTATCTCAGCGTGCTCGTTTCTGCGGAGAAGAAATTCTGGCGCTGTGTGCAATCGGGCGAAGTCCCCCACCTGGTCAATGCCCAGGCGCCGCGTCCACGGATCGAGGCGATCCGGATTGTCGACATGAGCTCCTCGAACTCGTGGGCGGAGTTTGCGGGCCTCTTCCGGAACACCCGGAACGCCTTTCTCGACGATGAGCGCGCCAAAACCGAGCTCAAGGCGCTCATGCCAGAGGACGCCAAGGAGGCAATTGGACATGGGGTACGGGGGAAACGCTCAAGATCGGGCGCGGTGAGCTTTGACGTCCTGTTGACGGAGGTTGCCCATGCACCGATCCAGTGAATCAGTCGCAGCGCTTGCATCGGCCCTGGCCAAGGCACAAGCCGAACTCGTCAATCCCGAGAAGTCGCTGATGGCCACGATCCCACCCGGGCGAGCAGGGGAGGGGACCCGCAGCTTCCGCTATGCACCGCTCTCAAGCGGCCTCGACATTGTGCGTAAGACCCTCGGCCAGCACGAGATCGCCACGGTTCAGAGCACGGCGATCGACAAGGAAACAGGCATAGTCCAGCTGACCACCATGTTGGCCCATGCTTCGGGTGAGTGGATTGCTTCGGACTGGCCAGTTTGCCCGGTCACTGAAACGGCTAACCCCCAGCGCATGGGCGCGGCGCTGACCTATGCGCGGCGGTATGCGCTATTCACGCTGGTTGGCATTGCGGGCGAAGATGATCTTGATGCGCCTGTCTGTGGCGTGGCACCGAGTTCGGCCGACGTCGGATCGACCGATTCAGGAGCGGGCCGCGCGACAAATGCAAGCGAGCTGGGGCGCTTGCGCTTTCCTGCTCGCAGTTCTGGAAATGGCCAAACGCGCGGACCGGCCAGGGCCGCGAACACGCCGGCCCTTTCGTCGCAGGAATCAGCGAGCTTGCGGGACCGTCTGCTCCGCGAGATCGCAACGCTGCAGTTCGAGGACAGTGCGACCAAATGGGCGGGCAAGGCGCTCAGCGCCAAGAACCGCCTCACCGCAGAAGATGCGAAGCTTCTGGAGGATGCATTTGAAAAGAAAGATATCGGAGTTCTTGCCGTCGGCCGATCAGGTCCCGCCACATGATGCTCCTGAGACCGATGCGAGCGCACACAAAGAGACCCGTGCGATCAGTGGCGACCCTCCAACTCACCAGAAAAGCGACCCTCAAGCCGACGCCGGAGGTATCGACAAGAGCGTTCTCGCAATAAGCGCCCCCCGCCGATACCGGAACAAAGATCATTTGCGATTTGTCACCCAGCAGCCGTGTCTGCTCTGCGGTCGCAAACCTTCAGACGCGCACCACATCCGATTTGTGCAGCCGCGCGCACTCGGCCGCAAAGCAAGCGATGAGTTCACGGTCCCGCTCTGCCGTTCGCATCACCGCTCGGTGCATCGTGTTGGCGATGAACAAGTTTGGTGGCTACTGGCCGGGATTGATCCTGTCAAAGTGGCCAGCAAGCTTTGGAAACAAACCCGCACAGCGGAGGGACGGATTGAGCCGGATCCGCCCACGGCCGCAGCAACCGCTTCCGATCGAGCGACAGAACCTTCAGCACCGGCCACGAGCACCCAATCTCCAATATAGCGATGCCCGATGCTCACTGAGTTTAGGCAATGTGGCGAGCTGTTTCACACCGCGAGCGGGACCGCATATGCCGATATCGAGGTCAACCAGCACCGGGAGACCTGGCCCATTCGCAGCAAGCGGTTTCGCGGCTGGTTGCGGCGCTCCTATTACGAGGCCACCAGTGAAGCGGCGAGCCCAGGGGCGATCCGCTCAGCCCTCGATCTGTTGGAGGCGCGAGCGCAATTCGATGGTCGAGAGCGAGTCATCCACATCCGCAATGCCGAGCACGCCGGCCGCATCTATCTCGATCTCGCCGACGAGCCGTGGCGCGCGGTCGAAATTGATGCTGACGGGTGGCGAGTTATTGGGTCGCCGCCGGTTCGCTTCCGCCGGCCCGCCGGTATGTTGCCGCTGCCCGTGCCACAGCCGGGTAGCTCAATCGGAGCGCTCAAATCGCTCCTCAATCTGTCAAACCCGAACGATTTTGTCTTAATCGTCGCTTGGCTATTCGCGGCCTTGCGTCCGGCGGCCCGTACCCGCTGCTCGCGATATCGGGTGAGCAGGGCTCGGCCAAGACCGTCCTGTCCAAAATGCTGAAGGCGCTCATCGACCCCAATGCCGCCCCGGTGCGGGCGCTCTCGCGCGAACAACGCGAGCTGATGATCGCCGCCAACAACAGCTACCTGCTCGCCTTCGATAATCTCTCCGGGTTGCCCCACTGGCTCTCGGACGCCCTCTGCCGGCTCGCAACGGGCGGCAGCTTTGCCGTGCGGCAGCTCTACACGGATGACGAAGAGGTCTGTTTGAAGCCTCACGCCCGATTCTGCTCAACGGCATTGAAGATGTGATCAGCCGGCCGGACCTCGGCGATCGGGCCATCTTTCTGACCTTAGCGCCCATTACCGAAGCGGATCGGCGTCCCGAGGCCGACCTTTGGCGCGAATTCGAAATCGCCCGTCCCGCTCATCCTGGGTGCACTCCTCGACGCGGTGGTGCACGGCTTGCGCGCCAACAATCAGGTGCAGCTCGAGCGGCTGCCGCGCATGGCCGATTTCGCACTTTGGGCCGCGCGCATGCGAAACCGCCTTTTGGCCGGCCGGCACTTTTGCTCGGGCCTATGCCGCCAATCGAAGAGCGGCGATCGAGAGCATTATCGAAGCCGATCCGTTGGCCAATTGCGTGCGCACGATCATGAGCGAACGGAGCAGTTGGGCGGGAAACGCGTCAGACCTGTTGCGTTTGTGTGCCGAGAATGCCCGTGAGGACGTCTCCATGAGCCCGCCATGGGCAAAAAATCCGCGCGCCCTTGCGGGGCGACTACGGCGCGCGCAGACATTTCTTCGCATGCTGGACATCGAGATTGCGTTTGGCCGCGAAGGTCGAGCGGGAGCACGGATGATCAGAATGAGCGCCTTAGGACCCAGCCGCTCCAGGGCTGTCGGAATGGATTGGGAGGACGGGCAGAATGACGGGTATCGCGTGAACGGGGGAGGATGATCACCGTCAGCATTGTCGATACCGCACGGCTGTTGACTGGGCATCGTCAGCATCGTCAGTACCGTCCGGGTGATCAGGTCCGAAGGGCCACTTCGGACGGCCAGACAGGCGTGTGCAGACGATGCTGACGGTGCTGACGCAAACAATTTTGGGAAGCGGTCCGGGCGGAGCGGAGAGTCAGCTCAGAGCCCGGCTCAATGTCCTGGGCGAGCGTTTCCAAAATTCGAATCATATGTAGCCGTTGGAATGTTCGCATTTTGCGGCCAGAAGTCCCAGGCCTGCAACAGACGAGAATCATGGAATTGATCGTCTAGAATGTGAACTGGCCGGTGCTGGGGGTTTGCGCTTTTGCATAAACTGGCTCCCCGCCAGCCATCGTTCCCAATGGAAGCAGTGGCCATCGCTGTGCGTATTTTAACATTTCTTCCCACTCTTGGCTTGGCATCTCAGGTAAATCGAATTTTAGCGCTTGAGCATCTAGCCCCATAAGAGTGAACTGCAATAACCAAATAGGGGCACTTCTAAAGATCTCAGTAAACTTCTCAGTCTCGTTATCGCCTTTGATGATGGCAGCATACAATTTATTGTAGGCAGTTCTAAGCTCTCGTTCATATTCGCGTCGAAACTCGTACTCGTGCTCATGCCCATCCTCGTACTCATACTCGCGCCCATATTCATTCGTAATTGTGATTCCATAGTGCCGTAATGTCCGCCCCCAAGCGCGCACTAACGGTTCGTCGATTTTTGGTTCACCAGCTATTACGATCGCTGCAACTGCCATCGCATGGTATCGAGCTTGGGGGCGAAATAGTTCTAAAAATTGCGCTACGTACTCTTCGTCTTTCTTGAGCGCGATTACTACTAGCTCCTCTGCTTTACTGAGGAGCCTATCAAGCTTCAAAATTCTTTGTAACGAGCTTCGATCCATCCTACTGCTTCAGCAACTTCTCTAGACCCTGCTGGATTACTTTTTGTCTTTCTTCCAGATCGTCTAGACGCAGTTTAACCTCGGCGTCGTTTACGATGCGAGCGCGCGCCATGATTAGGTTTTCGAGAGCGGTAGCTTCACCGGGCGTAATCTGCCCGACACACACAGCGTCAATGATTGCCTCCAATGAATCCGCAGCACTCCCCTTGCCATTCATGGAGGGCAATTCAATCCGCACCAAGCGCTCCTTGGGTAGAATGCGGTCGAGGAAGAACTTCAACATTGGTACGTTGCCGGCTTTCGCCAATTCTTTCGCCGTCTGGACAAAATCAGCTTCCTCGCCTTCCAGCAGGGCGGCAGCAACAAGCGTTGTTTTATTTTTTGAGCCTGGCTTCCGCCCGCCATTCCCCTTCTGAAAGGGGCGGCCACGCGGGCGTGAAGGCGCGCCGGGATTAGGAGCGGAACCAACGGGGCGATCTACACTCATAACTCGTGGCACTCCGACACCTCGCCACCGGACCCCACGCTACCAAATGTGGCCACCGGACCCCACGCTACCAAATGTGGTTCGCGGCTACGAAAACAAGAGACCTAAATACGGTATTTTAATACGAAATTCGGTATTATATTACCGCACCGCGTAAACGTCGCCTATTTACGTGGACCGGTTCTCGACTTCGGGTTAGTCGTAATGGAGGACTGAAATGGACTCGGCGCCCCGCGCACTCGCCGGCCGCCTACGACGGGCACAGACGTTTCTTCGCATGCTGGACATCGAGATCTCGTTCTGCCGGCAGGGACGATCGGGAGAGCGTGTGATCAGAATGACCGCCTTGAGAAACAATCAATCTGCCGATCTCGGCGCCAATGGTAACAATGGCTACGGCATCGTCAGTACGGTCAGCGTTGATGAGGCTGGCCGGCAGATCACAGGTCAATGAGGTGGTGCTTGCTGACGGTGCTGACGCAAATGCAGCCTCTTGGTCGATCCTTCAGCGGCGCGGATGACCACTGAAATTTGTGGTGGACAGCTTGGGCGTCGCGCCTGCGAGCTTGCATCCGCCCCACCTGAGTCCGGTGCTCATTCAATAGCGGTGATAAACGCGGCGAGGCGCCACGCACACTTCGTGCCAAAAGGGACATGCGCATCGCCGTGTGGACCGGCGTTACTCGTGACACAATGCCACCACTTGCAGACATTAAAGCCCGCTCACTCGATAATCTCATCGGCGAGTTGCTGAAGGTGCAGCGGCACGTCAAGGCCGATCGCCCTAGCTGTCTTGAGATTGATGACGAGTTCGAACTTGATTGGCGCTTGCACCGGAAGCTCGGCTGGCTTCTCGCCCTTGAGAATGCGGTCCACATACGTCGCTGCACGCCGAAAATTATCGGTCCGGTCAACGCCGTAGGACAGCAGGCCGCCAACTTCAGCGAAGAAACGGAATGGATACACGGCAGGGAGACGATAGCGAACCGCCAGCGATGTGATCTCTACGCGATGGGTATCCGTAAAGCTATCGGGCATCGCGATAAGGCTGCCATTTGGTGCGCGTGCTTGTGCGGCAATGACAGTTTCCAACTCGGATCTATCGCGAACAGGTACCGCGATCGCCTCCACTGCGAAGGACGGAGCGGCTGCTTTGAATGGTTTCAGCCAATAATCGGCATATGTCGCTGATGTCGGGTTGAATAGCATAGCGACCCGGGTAATACGTGGTGCAATCTCCTTGAGCAGTTCCAGCCACTTCCCGGCCAGTGTCGGCTCGGTAAAGATGAAACCGGTGACGTTGCTACCAGGGCGCGCGAAGTTCGCGACGAACCCGCTGCCGATTGGATCGGCAACGATTGCGAAAACGATGGGGATGGTGCGCGTTTGTTGAAGCAGTGCGCTCGTGGTGGGTGTGGTGCTCGAAAGAAGGAGGTCGGGCTGTAGCGCGACGAGTTCTTTCGCGAAGCGTCGCATTGACTCCGCGTCGTCAGGCATTGCCCAGCGAGTGTCGATTTGGGTGTTGTGACCCTCCATCCACCCAAGCTTCTGGAGTCCCTCGCGGAACGCCCGGTACCAGGCTTGGGCGTCCAAGTCGCTTTCGGCATAGCTCATCAGCACACCGATCCGCCGCACCTGGTTCGGCTGCTGAGCGTGCGAGGTCAACGGCCAACCGGCCGCCACGCCGCCAAGCGTGGATATAAATTCTCGCCGCCGGATGTAGATTGCCATGTGACCCTCCCGAGGGGGTCATGCCCATGCAATGGAGGGGACGATACCACGCTTTAGTCGCGCGGTCTGCTTCTAATTCATGCTGGAAGGGCAGTCCATCAGCACCGGACTTCCAACGTCCGAGGATGGTCTGCTTACCATCCAAAACTCTCCGTGGAAGCTGACATCGCGGATGGGCAGCCCAGTGCCATGGTACTAAATCGCTTCGCGATATCGCGACCCTTAGAACCGGGGACGGACCTCTGCGTGAGCACGCGGCGATCGGCGGCTTGATGAGCAACAGCTCGGGTAGCGTGATGGGCAAGATGATCGATGCGCAGAGCATCGTCGTGGCCGCGACCGCGACCAACCTTGGAAATCTGCTCGGCCGCGGCGCGGGAAGTCTCGTTCGGCTCACGAAATTCGACCAGCAGCACCGACATTGTGCACCTGCATTCCGTCGCCAGCGCCATCCGGCAGACATTTTCAGGCAAGCTTGCGGAAGCCAACTCGCCTTTGATTCAAATCAATGCGCGGCTGCCCGTGGCCGGCAATTCTCGATCCCAAATACCAAGGGCGGGTTGCCGTGCCGATACCCTCTAAAAGCCGAGATAGCCTATCATGGGTCGCGCGTGTTCTGGCGCGATATCATCAATTTAGAAAGTTCATTCGATGGCGCCAGACCAAAGGCGGCGGGAATGAGGTATGCCCTTTCGAGGCCGAAGTCCTGGCCATGCCACGCTATCATTACGACGCGAGCCTGCTGTTTCGCCGCATGATCCTTCTTCAAATCGATCGCCGGGAGCTCGCAAGAGACGAGCCTTTGCTGCTGCGCGAGTTGCAGGGCTTGTGCACTTTATGCGGAAGCAAACCGGAATGCGTGCGGGATCTGCAACGGGAATACGAGAGCGGCGAGCCGCAAGATTGGCGCGAATACTGTCCGAATTCGGCGACGCTCAATGCGCTCGGCGCGTTGCAAAACTGCCCGCGGGCCGCGCTTTATCTCAAGGCTCCATGGGTCGGCCCGGAACCCTGAACTATTGCCAGCCGAACGCTGCGCCTGTCGGGCAGACGATGAGCGATGCCTTGTGGCAAGCGAATGTCTCGCGCGGTCTTTGGCGCTGAACGAGGTCAGCGGTGTTCCCCGTATCTTCCAAGTTCCGCAGCTGCCGACTAGATCCTCACCAGCAGCACCGCCGATGCCACGATCAGGAAGGCTGCAAAACCGTAACAGATGAGCTTGATTGTCGCACCGGCGGAAAGACCGAGATCGTGCGCGGTCATGCGCAGACGGTGCCCGGCGTGCCACGCGCAAAAAGCAATCGTGCCGAACAGGATAAGCTTTCCCAACGGGTTGTGGGCAAAAGCGGCCATCTTGCCATAGGGCAACTGAACAATTCCGAGCGGCACCAACACACCGGTGATCACGATCAGGACCGGGATGATAAGGGCCGCAATTAGCCCGCCCCCGCAAATGGAAACCAGAGAATGGGCTTGCTCGATTGCGCCATGGTTTAAATCCTCGCGGCGATGAGGACGATAAGCGAGACCACAGCCCACAGGCCATAGTGCGCGCCGACAATGGTTTTCGCCGCAACCGGCTCTCCTTTGAGAACGAGCGGCATGGCCTTCGGCGTCACCGCGAACCAGGTGACGCTGTGATAGACTGCGAAGGCAAGACATGTGAGCTGAAACACGATCCCGAGCGGACTTGAGAGCGCCGCCACAAAGCGGTCCCACGCAGCCGGCCCCTGGCTCAGGCGAAAAATTCCGTCGACCATGAGCGCGCAGTAAAGCCCGATGAACAGGCTGGTGAGCTCGCGGATCATGTAGAGAAAATAGCGGCGCTGTCCGAGCCACCAGCCGCGCTTGACCTTTCGAATGTACGGGCGGCGGCTCATCGGCGGGCCCCCGGCATGAGTCGCGCCTTGAACCAGTCCAGCGAGGCCGAGATTTTGGTTTGCTGAATGGCAGCGGCAGGATCGACGTGCTTGGGACAGACTTCCGAGCAGGCGCCGACGAAGGTGCACTCCCAAATGCCCTCGTCGCTCGCTACCACGCCGGCGCGCTGGTCCTTGCCGTTATCGCGAGAATCGAGATTGTAGCGGTGCGCGAGCGCGAGCGCGGCCGGCCCGATGAATCCTTCGTTCAGTGCTGTTTGCGGGCAGGCCGCGTAGCACAGCAGGCAATTGATGCACAGCGTGTACTGTTTGAACGCCATCAACTGCAGCGGCGTCTGAACATACTCTCCGTCGCTCACCGGCTTCTGTTCCTTGGGGATCAAATACGGCTTCACACTGGAAAGCTTCTCCATGAAACTATCCATCACGATCACGAGATCGCGCTCGATCGGGAAATGATCGAGCGGCTCGATCCGGATCGCCGCGTCGCGGTAGTCGCGCAGGAAGGCGTGGCACGCGAGCTTTGCTTCGCCGTTGATCATCATGCCGCAGCTGCCGCAGATCGCCATGTGACAGGACCAGCGATAGGAGAGCGTGGCGTCGAGGTGATCTTTCACATAGTTGAGCGCGTCGAGCACCACCCAGTCCTCGTGGTAGGGAACGCGGTAGGTCTGAAACCGCGGCTCGCTCTCGGTCTCCGGGCGGTAGCGCAGGATCTCGAGCGTGACGTCGTCGCTCATGCGGCGGCTCCCCCATAGACCCGCTCGGCCGGCTTGGAGCGGGTGATCACGACATCGCAATAGCTCACATCCGGCGACTCGGCGCCGCGATACGTGGCGAGGCTATGCTTGAGGTAGTCGGTATCATCGCGTTCGGGATAGTCGAGACGCTGGTGCGAGCCCCGCGATTCCTTGCGGCAAGTGGCCGAGTGCGCAATCGCCTCTGCAACTTCCAGCATGGCGCCGAGCTCCAGCACAGCGATCAAATCGGTGTTGAACACGTTGCTGCGATCCTGCAGCTGCACGTTTGCGTAACGCCGGCGCAGCTCGGCAAGCTTGCGGCACGTCTCCTCGAGCGCGGCATGGCTGCGATAGATTCCTGCACCGCTCTCGATCGTATCGTGCATCTCCTTGCGCAGCCCGGACACGGTTTCGGATGCTCCCTCGCGCGCGAAGAGCGCACGGACACGCTGTTCGAACGCTTGCGCCGCATTCCGTGCGGCATCGCTGCCGGCCGCGGAGTTCGTCTTCGCAAACGCGGCCGCGCCGAGCCCCGCGCGGGCGCCGAATACGAGCAGCTCCGTCAAGGAGTTTGAGCCAAGACGATTGGCGCCGTTGATTGAGACGCAAGCGCATTCGCCTGCCGCAAACAGCCCCGGCAGAGACGTTGCCGCGTTCAAATCAGTATGGATGCCTCCCATGGTGTAATGCACGACCGGGCGAACCGGGATGGGGGCATGGACCGGGTCTACGCCCGCATAGCTCTGTGCCAGCTCGCGCACCATGGGCAATCGTTCGTTGATCTTCTTCTCGCCGAGATGACGAATGTCGAGGAACACCACATCGCCGTAGGGCGTCTTTGCGGTGCGGCCCTTGCGCTGCTCGTGCCAGAAGGCCTGGCTCAACCGATCGCGCGGTCCGAGCTCCATCGCTTTGAGACGCGGCCACGGGTCGGGTGGACCGAGATTGTAGTCCTGCAGGTACCTGTAACCGTCCTTGTTGATGAGCAGACCACCCTCTCCGCGCGAGCCCTCGGTGATGAGGATGCCGGTGCCCGGGAGCCCGGTCGGGTGATACTGGACGAACTCCATGTCCTTGAGCGGCACGCCGGCGCGATAGGCCATCGCCATTCCGTCCCCGGTCTTGATCGCGCCGTTGGTTGTGAACGGGAAAACTCGACCTGAGCCGCCGGTTGCGATGATGACCGCCTTGGCTTGGAAAGCGACGAGCCGTCCTGAGCGCATCTCGATTGCAGTCGTTCCGATGCAGCGTCCTTCTTCGACCAGCAGATCGGTCGCGTAATATTCGTCGAAACGCGTGATCGAAGGGTATTTCAATGAGGTCTGAAAGAGTGTGTGCAGGATGTGGAAGCCACTTTGGTCGGCGGCGAACCACGTACGCTCGATCTTCATCCCGCCGAACGGACGCACGGCGACCTTGCCGCTGGCCTCCCGACTCCAGGGACAGCCCCAATGCTCCAGTTGCATCAATTCGAGCGGGGCGGCATCGACGAAAAGCTCGACCGCGTCCTGATCACAGAGCCAATCGCCGCCGGACACAGTGTCGTGAAAGTGATAATCGAGACTGTCGTTGTCCTTGATCACGCCGGCTGCGCCGCCTTCGGCCGCCACGGTGTGACTGCGCATGGGATAGACTTTTGAGATCAGGCAAATGTTAAGCGCGGGGTCCGTCTCGGCGATAGCAATCGCGGCCCGCAAGCCAGCCCCTCCCGCTCCGATGATGGCGACGTCGGTGGAAATCACGTCCATGCAGCAAACACCCCCCGGACACGGCTCTTGAGTGGCGGACGCAAAGTGTGATGCAAGCGCGCCGCCTTCATATTGACGTGGATCAAGTGCGGGCGCGTTTTGTTCAAACCGGTGCCCGCCCTTGCTCTGCCGGCAAAATGTTGACGCAGATCAATGGCCCCGTCCAGGTGGCATGATTGATGGCATCAGCACCGCCCGTCAGCACTGCAGGGATGGCCTGTTGGAGGCAAAAGATGCCGGTCTTTCAATCCAGGCGGCGCGTCCACCACAGCGCCGACGAAATGTTCGACCTCGTGGCGGACATGGAGCGTTACCCCGAGTTCGTTCCGCTCTGCGTGGCAAATGTCATACGTTCGCGCGAACTGCGCGGCGCAAGCGAGGTCGTGACAACCGAAATGACGGTGGCCTACGCTCTGTTGCGTGAAACCTTCAGAAACTGCATTACGCTTGATCGTGCGAACCGCCGGATCTCCGTCGAATCGACGGATGGGCCGTTGCGTCGGTTGCGCATTGAATGGACCTTTCGGCCGCAGGCAGGCGATAGCTGCGAGATCGGCTTCCGCTTGCATTACGAACTCGCCAGTCGCACGCTTGCGCTGCTGATGGGAAGCGTGTTCGACGCGGCCTTCAGCCGCCTTGCCGAAGCTTTCCAGTGCCGTGCGGATGCCGTCTATCAGGCGCGAGGGGGCGCATTACCCGCCCGGTGGCCTCGCCATGATCAGTTGGACGAGCGCGTCGGACCTAAGCCTGCGCTGCTCTCGCAAGGTAAAAACTCTGGGAAAGTCGGTCTCCCCTTGATTTAAATCAAGGAGTTCGACGTAATGTCTGAATGCTGAGTGTCATCCGGCGCCAGCTCGGGGAGGGATTGATGCGATACGACCTGGCGGCGGAGACCCATGCGTCGGGGATACCTCCAATTTTTGCCAGCGCCTATCGCGGCACGGCCAATACCGCTGGCTCGCCTGCGGGCACGGCCGAGCTCCAGGTCCCGCATTATCTCAATGCCCATTACTGGTGGGCCTACATCCATCCCCGCGCCGTGCGGGTGTTCGAACGTCAGTGGCTGGTCAATCTCATTCTCTGGGGAAACTATGCCCGGTTGCGCGATGCGGTCTTGGCGGAGATGGGAGACGCGTTGCCCGGCCGCACGCTGCAGGTGGCCTGCGTGTACGGCGATCTTACCCCTCGCTTGAGCGCACGCGTTGCCCATGACGGGCAGATGGATGTTGTCGACGTGCTTGCAATCCAACTGAGCAATCTGCGCAAGAAATTGCCGCGAAATGCGCCAGTGCGGTTGTTGAGAATGGATTCAGCCAGCTTGACCTCACCCGATGCCAGCTATGATCGCGCTCTCGTTTTCTTTCTGCTGCATGAGCAGCCTCGCCATGTCCGCGAGCGAACGCTGAGCGAGCTCCTCCGCGTGGTCAAACCGGGAGGCAAGATCGTCGTGGTCGACTATGCCTTGCCCCGTTCATGGCATCCCTTGCGCTACATCTGGCGGCCGCTGCTCGCAAGACTTGAGCCGTTTGCGCTCGATTTGTGGCGGGATGAAATTTCCAGGTGGCTGCCGCGCACGGACAGTGTCCGCCTGCGCAAGTCGACTTTCTTCGGCGGCCTCTATCAGAAGGTGGTGATCACGCGCTGAATCGAACTCGTAGCCCGGATGAGCAAAGCGATATCCGGGCTAGGTCGTGTTTCGCTGAGATCGAGCCAGCAGGTCCACCTCTCCCCGCAGGGGAGAGGTCGGAATGGGCGCCTCGCGCCCATTCCGGGTGAGGGGGCTACTACTCGTCAAGCTGATCCCCCTCAACCGGATCGCGCAAGCGCGATCCGACCTCTCCCCCTCGCTTTGCTCATGCGGGCTACGGACCGTTCGTCAGCTCGCATTCGCCCTTGCCCAGCAAATTCGCTGTCGCCAACTCGATCTCCTGCTGCAACAACTCGAAGAACGCAACCTTGCTCAGGCCCGGCGGAATGGGGGCGAGCACTTCGACGCGAATCGTTCCGGGATAACGCAAGAGCGAGCGCCGAGGCCAGAACAGGCCGGAATTGAGTGCGACCGGCACGCAACTCGCCCCGGTCTCCAGGTAGAGGTGAACGACACCGTACTTATAGCGAGGCTCGGCACCGGGAGCTCGCCGCGTGCCTTCCGGAAAGATGATGATCTGACGATTTCGCGCCAGCTCGCGCCGCGCAGCCGTGTTCATGTCGGAAAGCGCCTGCGAGCCCTTGCTGCGGTCCACTGCGATCATGCCGGCCTTCCAGGTGTACCAGCCGAAGAATGGAATCCACATCAATTCGCGTTTCATGATGTAGCAGGGATCATCGAGCAGCGGCACCAGTGCGAACGTCTCCCATACCGACTGGTGTTTACAGGCGATGATCACCGCGCCACGCGGGATCTTCTCAACGCCGCGCAGCTCGACGCTGATGCCGCAGATTACGCGCAGCAGCCAGAGGTTGCTGCGCGCCCAGAATTTGGCGACTGCAAGGATCGCCCGACGCGGCATCACCAGCGTGGGGAGAGCCGCGACAATTTGGACGACGAGGTTGAGATAGAACAAAACGTTGAAAACGATCGATCGGATGAGCACGCTGCCATCCCGGCGCGGCGTTTCGCGGGCGACCCAAGTTGAATTGGCTGAAGACGCGTTGCTCAAGGCAGCTCACGTGCTTGCGCGCCAGAGTTAATCGCCATGCGCAGCCGCGCCAAAATCAACTTTACGTATTCGGACACCATAAGCCGCATCGTCGGCGCGTTCGTCCACCACGCTCCCGCACGTTGCCGGTCCGCCACGACCGGAAATGGCACAAGCGTGGCTTGCGGTATCTGGTGCCGGATCTCTGCCAGCGCGCGCGGCATGTGGTAGTTTGAAGTGACGACGATCAAAGATCGAAAGCCGCGCCGCTCGGCCCATTTTCTGATCTCGATCGCGTTGCCCAACGTATTCACGGACTGGTCGAAGTCCACGCAGCACCGCACCCATTGCTCGAACTCAGGATGCAAGCGCGAGATGTCATGGGAGTTGGTGGCTGGACTGACGCCGCTGATCAGCAGACGTTTGCCGCGGCCCGCCGCCAGCAGCCCAATGGCATCGGTGATGCGCGAGGGGCCGCCGGTCAGCGCGACAATGCCATCGCCATCCCGGTTCAGCGTCACCTCGTGCATCGGAACCTGCCGCGCGAAAACTGCAAATCCGATTACCAGCGCCAACGCGGACAGCGCGCAGACCAGAAGGCCGGATTTGCAGATCCGCTGCAACAGCCGGCGCGAATGAGGAGCTGGCGCCGGACTGATCGTCCTGCCGTCACTTGTCTCGCGTTGGGCCATGAGTAGCAATGTCACGTGGCGATGGTGCTGTTGAATTTCGGCGGCGCAGTGGCAACAGGAAGCGCTTTACCAAGCCCTTAATGGATCGTGAAGATCATACAATCTGATTTGATCATCTCGCGGGGCGCTTGGCGAGTAGGCGGCAAAATCGCATGCGCATGCCCACGCCGCGAGACTGCGGCTTCTCGCGCTATTTTGCCTACCTACTGAATAGTCTCGATTGTCCGGTTCACTGTCCGGTGCGAGGTGGCGCCGGTAACCATGGCCACCAGGCAGACCTGCGCGAGAATGGCGGCATAGCCGAGAACGCCGATTGACACGGTGCCGAACATGGCCGCGAATTGATCGCCGGCCGCCGTGCCGGTGAACCAGTTGCCGGCGAGATCGGCAAGGGCAAAGAGCGCAATGGCGGCGCTCCCTCCCAATAATCCGCCTTTGAAGCCCAGCTGCAGGAAATGGCGCTGAAAGTGTGAGGCGATGAAGTTGTCCTTGGCGCCGATGAGATGAAGCACCTCAATAACGTGGCGATTGGTTGCCATTGCCGCGCGCGTTGCAAACGTCACGGAAAGCACCGTGGCCAGCAACACGAGCACGAGCACGGCGATGCCGGCGAGGAGTGCGGCATCGGACATCGCGCGCATGCGTGCGACAAAGCCGCGATGGTCGTCAAGGCTGGCAGTGGGAATTTGCTCAATCAGGGATTTGCGCAATTCGCTGATGTCGGGCGCCGCCCGCGGCGCGATCCGCACCACGACAATGCGCGGAATCGGGAGATCCTCGAATTGCAGTCCACTGCCCAACCATGGCTCGAGCAGACGCGTCGATTCCTCCCTTGAATAGGGCTTGACGTCCGAGACGCCGGGGAAGACCCGGGCAATGGTCGTGGCTTTGGCGACATCCGTCTCCATGTCGCGGCCGGCTGCAGGCCGAATCTGGATGGTCATCTCGCGTGCGACGTCGGACTGCCATTCCAGCGCCGCGGCGCGCACCAGCGCGACCGCGCCAATGGTCAGCGAGGCAAGGAAGGTCATGATGGCGACAACGCCGATGAGCGCCCGGGCGGAAATTGTCGCCTGCGGCACAATGGGCGTCTGCCCACGCGCCGCTCGCCCCGCCGCTGCCGGACCGGCATCAGCATTGGCGGGCAGTGGCGAATGGCACTCCTGCACGAGCGTATTACTCATAGACATGCAGGCACCCCTCATGCAGCACGAGGCGGCGCGCGTCAAACTGGTCCATCAATGCGATGTCGTGCGTCGCGATGATCACGGAGGTGCCCGACCGGTTGAGCTCGATGAACAGCCGGAGCAGCCGTTGCGCAAGTTTTGGGTCGACATTGCCGGTCGGTTCGTCCGCAAGCAGAAGTTGCGGCCGCGCGATCACGGCACGCGCGATGGCAGCGCGTTGCTTCTCGCCGCCGGAAAGAACCGGAGGTAGCGCCCAGATTCGATCGCCAAGGCCGACCCAGTTCAGAAGTTCCACCACTTCGTCCCGATAACTCTCCTCGCCCTGCCCGATCACGCGCAATGGCAGCGCCACATTCTCAAATGTCGTCATATGATCGAGCAGGCGGAAATCCTGAAACACAATGCCGATTCGGCGCCGCAGCGTGGAGAGCGCATCCTTGCCGAGCGTGGCGACATCATGTCCGAATATCGTGACCAAGCCGCGGGTCGGCCGCAGCGAAAGAAAAAGCAGCCGCAGCAGCGAGGTCTTCCCGGCGCCCGAGGGGCCGGTGAGGAACTGAAAGGAGTGCGGGTCAACCCGAAAGCTCACGTCCCGGAGGACTTCCGGACCAATCCCATAGCGTAGACCGACATGCTCGAAACGGACCACGTCGCCTGTTCCTACTGAGGTCCCCGTCCTGCGCGGGAATCATCTCTGCCCCGAGCCGGTTATAGCAGTCGCCGGCCGGCAAAAGTTGGCCGGCGCTGGCGATCTCGCCGCAAGCCCGCGCCTTTTGGCGGCGAGATTTTCACGCACCGGACAACATGGTTTCCAACTCGTTAACGGACGTCCGCCAGAATTGGCGGTGGAGCACCTATTCCTGATTCGCCATGTTGATCGTCTGTCCAAGCTGCGCGACGTCATATCGAGTGGAAACAGCCTGTTTTGGTGAAGCAGGACGCCTGGTGCGCTGCGTGCGCTGTGGCGACGCGTGGCTGGGGACCGAATCCCTGCTCGTGGCGGCGATGATCGCCGAGAATGAACAAGCCGAGATCGGCGCTGCCTTGGCGCCCGATTGCGATGCGGAGTCCCAGAAGCTTTCAACACCTGAGCCCTCCCCAGACATGGAAGGACTGTCGGACGAAGCCGACGCACTCGAACCGATTGCGGCCACGACCGAATTGCAGGCCGATGCTCCGGATGATCCCGTTCGGATTACATGCTCGGAATTCGCGCCGCAGGATAAAGCTTGCGCGCCCGTCTCTTTGTTCCTCGGACCCGCGCCTGAGCGATGGGATGCGCCGGCGCTGCCGGCGCAGATCGCGGCACCCCCAGCGCCACCGCAAGCTTATGTCCTGCGCAAACCGCAGCGCGCCTCGATGCAGCGCTCACGCCGCGGCGCGCCGTATTTGCTCATCACCGTGCTTGCGCTCGTTGCCCTCCACAGCGCGTTCATTGGCTGGCGCAGGCAGGTCGTGAACATTGCGCCCCAGACGGCGTCACTTTATCGAGCCATCGGACTGCCCGTGAATTTGCGCGGGCTTGCAATCACCGATATCACAACGGTTGCACAACTGAACGAGGGCGTGCCGCTCCTGCTGGTCGAAGGCACGCTCGCAAGCACATCGACACGCACGGTCAAGGTTCCGCGGCTTCGCTTGGCTGTGCGCAACAGCGCCGGTCAGGAACTCTATAACTGGACGGAAGAGCCCGAGCGCCGGACGCTTCCGGCGGGCGAAAGCCTGACATTCCGCGCCAGGCTTGCTTCGCCTCCGCCCGAAGCGCACGACGTGGTGGTGCGTTTTTTCAATCGCGACGATACGGCAGGGATGCAGCAGACCGCCGCGATGAGGACATCGCGGCGCGGAGCGCCTCAGTAGTCGTGCAGCAACCGCTCGATGTAATCGAGCTCAAGCTGCGGTCGGAAGCTCTCGCCGAACCGGCGCCGCAGCTCTTCCAGGATGCGGCGGGCACGCTGGACGTCGATCTCGCCGGGCACCTTCACGGTCGCGTCGTCACCGTAATCGCGGCCCCGCAGCGGACGTCCGAGCGGATCAGTCTCCTGCTGAGCGCGGGGTTGCCCCAGCCGTCCCGGCTGGCCGTTCGGGCCAGGGCCGATCATGCCCTGTTGCTGCATTGACTGCGCCAGGTTTTGGGCACCTCGGCGCAGCGCTTCCAGCGCACGACCCTGGGACTCAACCGCCCCGTCGGCGTTGCCTTCTCCGAGCTCCCCCTCAGCCTCACCCATGGCTTCCCCGGCGCGGCCAAGCTGATTCATTTCCCCTTGTCCCTGCTGGCCTTGGCCGAAACCGCGTTTGCGCAGCTCCTCCATAAGTTTCTTGAGCTGTTCGCGTAACGCCTGCTGGCTGCCGCGCAGCTCACCCATCTGATTGCGTTGGTCGTCTTGTCCCTGTTGGCCGCGCTGTCCGTGCTGGCGATCCCGCCTTTGGTCCTGTCCCTGCTGGAAGGTGCGATCGCGCAGTTGCTGCTGCTTGCGGATCATGTCGCCGAGCTCGTCAAGCGCCGACATCATGTCGTCGTCGCCGTCATCCATGTCCTGGCCGGGACGGGCCATTTGCAGGTTCTCCAGCATGGATTGGAGTTCCTGCAGCATGCGGCGCGCGGCGTCCTTGGCGCCGGAGCGGGCCATCTGCTCAAGCCGATCGATCATGTTGCGCAGGTCCTGCGGCCGCAGCTGTCGTAAATTGGGATCGAGCGGCCGCGCGAGCTGCTGGTTTTTGCGCAATTGCTCAGCCAATGCCTGCAAGAACTTGTCCAAAGCCGCGCGCAATTCATCCGTAAGCTTCTTGATCTCCTCGTCTGTTGCCCCGCGCTCCAGGGCTTGTCGCAGGGCCTCTTCGGCGGCACGCAATGCCTGCTCTGCATCAGACACGCTGCCGTCTTCAAGGTGCACCGCCATGTCCCACATGCGTGCAACCACGTCGCGCAGCTGGTCGTCGGTCTTGGCGCGTGCAAGCTGCCAAAAGATCGAGCGCAGCCCGAGATACACCTTGGCATCCATGTTGAAATGCTCGGGCGCGAGCGTGAGGGCGTCGAGCGCGGTGAGCACGTTTGCTTGAGCATCGGCATCGAGCGCAAGCCAGCGCCGCTGCTCAATGAGGGCGCGTGCCATCGGCTTGCTGAACGGCCGCTCGGGGAGCTGCATCTCATACGGCTCGCTATGCCCTTCGTTGCCCGCTTCGTCGCGAGCGGTGAGCGTCATGACCACATCGACGCCGGCCCAGGGATGTTCCGTCAAGTCCTTGGTCGTCTGTCCAGTGCCGTTCTTCGTGCGCGCCTGCGGCAGGACGAGTGGGAAGTCCGGCGCTTCATAGAGGGGGCGCGGGGATCCGCCGCTCTGCTGCAGTCCAAATTTCACCTCGGCGCCCACGACGCCGTAATCGTCCTCCAGCTTGTACGACAATTGCAGCGCGCCCCGCGCCTGGCCCTCGGGGTCTTTGGCAAGCGCGATGACCGGTGGGTGGTCGGGAACGGCACTGAATTTCCAGCTCACATTCCGCGTCGAGGCGCCGCGCACGGTCGCTGTCCCCGCGTCGTTGATGACGAACCGACGCTCTGGGCTGCCCTTGGCACTCTCGCTTGCCGGATTGGCCGGCTTCTCGACCAAGCCCCCGGTTGCCGCGACATCGAGATCGATGCCGCTCGCGCGAATGACGAGCGTACTTCCCGCGGGGACCGAAATCGTACCGGCGGCCTGAACCGGCTCGCCCGGATGCAATCCGGGCAAAATCACGGGAGGCTTTCCGGTGTAAGTGGGAGGACTGACCCAGGCATCGATGCGGAAATTGGCTGCCGCCATCACCCCCTGCCAGTCGAAGGCGGCGGCAAGGCGCTTTGTCCGCTCACCCCCTGCGGCAATGAAACTGGAAACCGCAAGAACCAGCACAAGCGCGCGAAGCGCAAAGGGATCGCGCAACGCAAGTCGCGGCCGCGGCACGCCGGCCCGCAAAGTCCTGGCTGCGCGCAGAGCGCGCTCAATGTGCGCGCGCCATAACGCGAGCGCGTGGAGGTCCTCGGTGGGGACGGCAATCGCATCGGACATGGCGGTCGCTGGCCGATGCGCGAGGCCGGAATTACGGTCGAGCCGCCTGAGAGCGTCCGTGCGGTTCGGGACGCGTAGCGTAAAAATTGATGCAAACGCCGCGGCGGTAAGAAGAAAGAAAATTCCGAGCCCAATCGCGCGGCCGTAAGCGGGCAACCAGAGCCAGGTCCCGAGCCAGGACACGGCGAGAAACAGCCCGATTACGGTCGCAACCGACGCCGCGACCGGACAAAGCCTTTCCCAGAAAATGGTCCAGCGAGCGCGTCGAAGAGCCCGCGGAAGCAAATCATTCCCGCCCAAACGGGAAGCGCCATTAGGTTGTGGTGGCGGGGCTTGCGGGGGCTGCTCGTTCACGAAATCTCCAGAGACTAAAGAATCTCACCCCATCGTAGATGGTAGCACGCAAGTATCCCGTTCCAGCGGGCAAAAGGAAGGCACATGCGATCAAAACGGCGACATCCGCAGATGGTTGCGCCGCCGAATATTGCCCCCCCACCCTTCCCTCCCCCGCTCGCGGGGGAGGGAAGGGTGGGGGATCACAACCAAGGGGGCAGCCGGTCAAGCGCGATCAGGCTCGCGGCTGCGAGGCGCGGCCGTACCAGCGCCCATTCTCCTTCTCGGACAAGGACTTCGGGTACGAGCGGGCGGGTATTATAGGTGCTCGCCTCGACTGCCCCATACGCACCGGCGCTCATCACGGCGAGCAAGTCCCCGGGGACAGGTTGGTTCATTGTTCGATCCAGCGCTAGGAAATCGCCGGACTCGCAAACCGGGCCGACCACGTCGACGGTCACGCGGGAAGCTTCGGGGCGCTCCCGCGCGGGCCAGATCTCGTGGTGGGCCTCATAGAGCGTGGGCCGAATAAGATCATTCATGCCGGCGTCGATAATGACAAAGGTCTTGCGCTCGCCGCGTTTGATATAGAGCACCTGCGTCACCAGGATGCCCGCGTTGCCGACGAGCACGCGTCCAGGCTCGAATATAAGCGTGCAGCCGAGATCGCGAGTGGCGCCCTTTACCACCGCGGCATAGGCATGTGGATCAGGCGGCGGATCGGTGCCGCCGCCATAGGGAATTCCCAGCCCCCCTCCCAGGTCGATATGGGTGATGGGGTGCCCGTCGCCGCGCAAGGTCCGCACGAAATCGGCGAGCAGAGCGAATGCGTTGTCGAACGGATCGAGCTTCGTAATTTGGCTGCCGATATGCATATCGACACCCGTCACCGTCAGGCCCGGGAGCTTGGCTGCCAAGGCATAGACTTCGCGCGCACGGCGGATCGGAATCCCGAACTTGTTTTCGGCCCTTCCGGTCGCGATCTTTTCGTGGGTTTTCGCGTCGATGTCAGGATTTACGCGCACCGAAACCCGCGCGCTACGCGCCTTCGCAGCGGCGATCGATGAGAGCAGCTCGAGCTCAGCTTCCAATTCTACATTGACGCATAGAATGCCTTCGTCCACGGCAAGCGCGAGCTCCGCCGCCGTCTTGCCAATCCCCGAAAACATGATCTTGTCCGGCGGAATGCCCGCTGCGCGGGCACGCAAGAGCTCTCCGCCCGATACCACGTCTGCGCCGGCGCCCCGGCTGGCAAGGGTTTTGATGACGGCCTGATTGGAATTTGCCTTCAGCGCATAGCAGATAATCGCCCGCACATCGGAAAAGGCTTGCGCAAACACATCGAAATGCCGGGTAAGCGTCGCCGTCGAGTAGCAATAAAATGGAGTGCCGACTGAGCGCGCGAGATCAAGAAGATTCACCGCCTCGGCGTGCAGCACGCCGTTGCGATACGCAAAATGATGCATTCCTTAAACTCTGCGTCAGTTGACCAGCCAATCCAGCCAAGTGCTCCTGCGCGTGGGCGCAACCGGCGGCGGCGGTTGAGCGGAACTGCCCTCCGGCTGCGGCCCCGGCTGGGCGGGAACGGCCGACGTCACCGGCGGAGGGTCGAGCCCTCCTTTGCGTCCGCATCCCGCAAGCGTGAGCGCGCACAAAAACGTTCCGGCAAGCACACCCAGCGCGACGGCGCGGCCCAACCGGATGCTTAACGAAGGGTTCAAGTCGGCTCTCCTCAATCGATTGTAGCATGAGACCGCCGCGAAGCGGCGAGAGCATGACGGCGCGTTAGGCACCCTGTTTCGCAAGTGCCTTGAGCCACTTGGTCGCTTCCCGGCGCACCAGCTTGGGCGCCGTGCCGCCTTGACTGGTACGGCTCCTCACCGAGTTCTCCGCAGAGAGGACCGCAAAAACGTCCGCGGTGATTCGCGGTTCCACCGTCTGCAACGCGGCAAGCGGAAGCTCGTGCAATGCAACCTCTTGGGCAGCCGCCTGCGCCACAATCTGCCCTGTCACGCGGTGTGCCTCCCGGAACGGCAAATTGAGCGTGCGCACGAGCCAGTCCGCGAGATCGGTCGCGGTGGAATAGCCTTGGGCCGCCGCCGCTCGCATCCGGGCAGTCTCGGGCGTCATATCCGCGACCATTCCGGTCATTGCGGCAACGCAAAGCATCAGCGCGGAGAACGCGTTGATGGTGCCCTCTTTGTCCTCCTGCATGTCTTTCTGATAGGCAAGCGGAAGGCCTTTCATCACCACCAGCAGCGTCTGCAACGCACCGATGATGCGGCCGGCCTTGGCGCGCACGAGCTCGGCAGCGTCCGGATTGCGTTTTTGCGGCATGATCGACGAGCCGGTGGTGAATCGATCCGACAGCGTGATCAGGCCCATGAGAGGCGAGCACCAGATCACGATCTCCTCGGCGAAACGCGACAAATGCACGGCCGTGATCGCCGCCGCCGAAAGAGCCTCAAGCGCGAAGTCCCGGTCGGACACAGCATCGATCGAGTTTGCCATTGGCGCATCGAAGCCCAGCGCTTTCGAGGTTGCACCCCGGTCAATGGGGAAGGCGGTTCCTGCAAGCGCCACGGCGCCCAGCGGGGACTGGTTCAATCGCTTGCGCGTGTCCCGGAAACGGCCGCGGTCGCGCTCTGCCATCTCCACGTAAGCGAGAAGATGATGGCCGAGTGTGACGGGTTGGGCAGGCTGGAAATGAGTGAAGCCGGGCATGAGCGTGTCCGCGTGTTCCAGTGCCTTGTCTGCAAGGGCGCGCTGATAGCAGGCAAGCGCCTCGTCAACCGCATCGATGCTCTCTCTGACCCATAGCCGAAAATCGGTTGCCACCTGGTCGTTTCGGGAGCGCGCGGTATGCAGCCGTCCCGCCACTGGACCGATGAGCTCAGCCAGCCGGTTCTCCACGTTCATATGGATATCTTCCAGCGACCGCTCGAACTTGAACTTGCCTTGCTCGATCTCTGACAGAATCGTGTCTAGACCGTGAGTGATCCGATTGGCATCGTGCGCCGGGATGATGCCTTGTTTGGCGAGCATCGCCACGTGGACCTTGCTCGCGGCGATGTCCTGGCGAAAAAGGTGCTGGTCGAAATCAATGGACGCGTTGATCTCCTCCATGATCGCGTCGGGATTGCGCGAGAAGCGCCCGCCCCACATCTTGTTGGCCATGGCTCGCTCGCGGGTGAAACAGTTCCATTTATTTAGCCGCCGATGAGTATCAGTCTCCACCAGCCGCTATTCGCCGTGCGCGGGCGCCAGCGCTTGATTTACGGGATTGGCCTTGCGGCTGGCTTAGTCGCGCTCGCGGTATACGGGATGGCGGCCTTCACGCGCAATGCGTCGCAGGCGAACTGCGGCGCCGCCCTTGAGCTTGCTCGCCGCATTGCGCCTCTGGCGCATGGCGAACTCGCCGCATTCGCAGTAGCCGAACGCGCCGTGGCAGTACCTGATCTGAGCTTTCGCGATGCCAATGCCGGCGAGCGCCATCTCTCGCAATGGCGTGGGCGTACCGTGCTCCTCAATCTGTGGGCAACCTGGTGTGTGCCGTGCCGCAAGGAGATGCCGGCGCTCAACGCGCTCGAGCAGAGGCTCGGTGGAACGCGCTTTGAAGTGGTCGCCGTCAATATCGATACGCGCGATCCCGACAAGCCGCGCGCCTGGCTGCGCGACAGCGGAGTGGACAAGCTCGCCTATTATGCCGATTCCAGCGCCAGGATTTTTCAGGACCTGAAAGCAATCGGGCGCGCCATCGGGATGCCGACGACGCTCCTCATTGATCCATCCGGTTGCGAGATCGGCACCATTGCCGGGCCGGCGGAATGGGCAAGCCCGGACGGGGTAGCGCTGATCAGCGCTGCACTCGGGACGCCGGGCACCAAAGGCGCGCTCTAATCCGCCCTCCGGCTCTGTCGTCTGCTCTTCCTACCGCGTCGGCACCGGCTTCTCGCCACGATAGTCATAGAAGCCGCGCTGAGTTTTCCGGCCAAGCCAGCCTGCCTCCACATATTTCACCAACAGCGGACAAGGCCGGTATTTGGAATCGGCCAAGCCCTCGTGCAGGACCTGCATGACCGAAAGGCAGGTGTCGAGCCCGATGAAATCGGCGAGTTCGAGCGGGCCCATGGGATGGTGCGCCCCAAGCCGCATCGCGGTGTCGATCCCCTCGACATTGCCCACGCCTTCATAGAGCGTGTAAATCGCCTCGTTGATCATCGGCAACAGGATGCGATTGACGATAAAGGCCGGGAAATCCTCGGCCACCGCAATTGTCTTGCCCAGCTTGGCGACGAACTGCTTGGTCATGTCGAATGTCGCGTCGGAGGTGGCGATGCCGCGGATGAGCTCGACCAGCTCCATCAGGGGCACGGGATTCATGAAATGAATCCCGATAAAGCGTTCCGGCCGATCGGTAGAGGACCCGAGCCGGGTGATGGAGATCGACGATGTGTTGCTGCCGATAATGGCGTCGGGCTTGAGCACCGGACACAGGTTGGAGAAGATCGTGCGTTTCACATCTTCCTTCTCAGTTGCCGCCTCGATCACCAGATCGCAGTCGCCGAAAGCTTCGAATGCCTCGGCAGGAACGATACGCTTGAGCGCGGCCTGACGCTCCTCCTCGGTGATTCGTTTGCGGCTGACTTGCCGCGCCATGTTTCCGTTGATGGTGGCTATTCCCGCTTTGAGGCGATCGGACGAGACGTCGTTAAGCTTGACCTCGTAACCCGCGAGCGCGGTGACGTGGGCAATGCCGCTGCCCATCTGTCCTGCGCCGATGATACCGATCTTTCGAAGCGGAGAATTTGTGCTGTCGGAACGAGCCTTGGGCCGTTCTTTGACTTCGATCATGTTCATTCGCCTGTTCTATCGCGTTCCGGTGCGGTGCCTGCGCGCCAGTCCCGGTTTGCTGCTTGATCAACGGCCAAGCTTACCGAGCTCTGCCGCGAGTTCGGGCAGCGCCTGGTAGAGGTCTGCGACGAGACCGTAATCTGCGACTTGGAAAATCGGGGCATCTTCGTCCTTGTTGATGGCCACGATGACCTTTGAATCTTTCATCCCGGCAAGGTGCTGGATGGCGCCGGATATTCCGACCGCGATGTAGAGCTCGGGCGCGACGACTTTGCCGGTCTGTCCTACCTGCCAGTCGTTGGGGGCGTAACCGGCGTCCACGGCGGCTCGTGAGGCTCCCACCGCGGCGCCAAGCTTGTCCGCGACCGGTTCGATATATTTGGTGAAGTTTTCCCGGCTTTGCATCGCCCGTCCGCCGGAAATTATGATCTTGGCCGATGTCAGCTCGGGACGCTCGGAGCGCGAGAGCTCCTCTCCGACGAAGCTGGACAGATCGGGGCCGATCTGTGCCGACACGTCTTCGATGGGCGCGCTGCCGCCAGTGCCCGTCGCCTGGAAGGTGGAGGTTCGCACGGTGATCACCTTGATCTTATCGCGCGAACGCACGGTCTGCAGGGCATTGCCGGCGTAGATGAGCCGCTCAAACGTATCGGGAGCAATCACTTTGACGATGTCGGAAATCTGCATCACATCGAGGAGCGCGGCGACCCTCGGCATGATGTTCTTGCCGTTGGTCGTCGCCGGCGCCACGATCGCGTCGTATGCCGGAGCGAGCGACACCACCAGCGCCGTTACCGGTTCGGCCAGCATATGCTCATAAGCCGGATTGTCGGCGAGCAGCACCTTTTTAACCCCTTCAAGGGCGGCCGCGGCCTCGGCGACAGAACGACATGATTTGCCGGCCACAAGCACGTGAACATCGCCGCCGAGCGCCTTGACGGCGGTCAGGGCCTTGTGGGTCGCGTCCTTGAGAGTGTGATTATCGTGCTCGGCAAGAAGCAGCGCGGTCATATCGGGAGGACCATCAGATAAGCCCTACCTCGTTCTTGAGCTTATCAACAAGCTCGCTCACCGATTGCACCTTGACTCCGGCCTTGCGGCCGGAGGGCTCCGCGGTCTTGAGCACTTCGAGACGGGGTGAAATATCAACGCCATAGGCCTCAGGTGTTTTTTCATCGATCGGCTTTTTCTTGGCCTTCATGATGTTCGGCAGACTTGCGTAACGCGGCTCATTGAGACGCAGATCGGTTGTCACGATCGCGGGCGCCTTGAGCTTCACCGTCTGCATGCCGCCGTCGACCTCGCGCGTTACAAGAATACTATCGCCCTCGATCACGAGCTTTGACGCAAATGTTCCTTGTGGCCATCCGATAAGCGCCGCCAGCATCTGGCCGGTCTGGTTGCAGTCGTCGTCAATCGCCTGCTTGCCGAGAATGACGAGCCCGGGCTTCTCCTGCTCGACAATGGCTTTGAGGATTTTCGCGACCGCGAGCGGCTCCGGCATCCTGTCGGTCTTTACAAGAATGCCGCGGTCCGCGCCCATGGCCAGCCCGGTGCGGATGGTTTCGGCTGCCTGCGCCGGCCCGATCGAGGCGCAGATGATTTCAGTGGCTTGGCCCTTTTCCTTGAGGCGCAATGCCTCTTCGACGGCAATCTCGTCGAACGGATTCATCGACATCTTGACGTTTGCCAGTTCGACGCCGCTGCCGTCGCTCTTGACCCGAATTTTGACGTTGTAATCGACCACCCGTTTAACGGGTACCAGGACTTTCATGCGTTCGCTCTCGCGGGGAGAAAGCCCGCCGCTGGCAAGGGGCGCAAATTACTGGTCCGTATGTTCCAGTGTCAACGGATGCCGTCAAACTGCGAGGCACGAGGGGCCGGGAGCGGGCCGATCCGGATGACCCTTTCACTCTCCGGTCGGATACACTCGAAGAGTTTCACACTGCGCGGCTTCATGAGCGGGAACAGGCCAGCACCTGCCAGCATGCCGCCAAAGTGGCACCAATAGGCCACTTCGCTCCTGCGACGCCGCACCCAGGTTCCACAGCTGGGTGAGCGCGAACAAGCCAACAACCCAGTAGGCGCTGATCCGCAGCGGAATGATGGTGAACAGGACCGTGATCTTGGCACAGGGACGCAGCATGACGTAGGCGATCACGATCCCCGCAATTGCGCCCGAGGCGCCGATCAGCTCGATGCCGGAGTGCGGATCATAGAGGACGAAGACCAGACCTCCGACCACTCCGCACACAAGATAGAAGATCAGGTAGCGCAAGCGGCCGAGCGCGCGCTCGATGTCGTCGCCGAACACCCAGAGAAAGATCATGTTGCCGAACAAGTGACCGATATCGGCATGAAAGAACTGATAGGTAATGAGCGTCGCATAGGCGGGCAGCGCTCCCCTTGAGCCGATATCTCCGCTGAGTGCGGCCGGGGTCAGGCTGTAGGTGTCGATCATGCGGTCGAGCCCCGCCTGCGGAGCTACGGCTTCGTGCATGAAAACCAGGATGTTGGCGGCGATGAGGAACCAGGTGACGTATGGCTTTACCGGTTGAGTGAACGGATTGTCGTCGTATATCGGCACCACCATGGAGATTTTTCCCGTTCACCGGTTTTGTCCGGGTTGCCAGAGGACATCGCAAGCGCCTTTATCGTTGGCATAGCGAGAGAGGACGAACAGCAAGTCGGACAGGCGGTTGACATATTTCAGCGCTGCCGGCGTCACCCCTTCGCTCGATTCATCGTTGAGCTCGACCATGATCCGCTCGGCCCGCCGGCAGATCGTGCGGGCGAGATGGAGATAGGCGGCGGCGGTCCGGCCGCCGGGCAAAATGAAGGAGCGCAACGGCGCAAGATCGGCATTGAAATGATCGATGCGCTGCTCCAGCCAGGTCACTTGCGCATCCGTTGTCGTCATGCGTGCGCCGGCCGGCCCCTTCTCCGACAAGCACAGGTCGGCTTCTACGTCGAAGAGATCATTTTGCACGCGCGCGAGCAGGAGATCGAGGTCTTGATCGGCGCCATGAACTCTCACCAGCCCGATCGCGGCGCTGAGCTCATCGAGCGTGCCGTAAGCCGCTATGCGCAGATCGTATTTCTTGCGGCGTTCGCCGTTGCCGAGAGCGGTCGTACCGTCATCGCCGGTCCGGGTGTAGATCCGATTGAGGACGACCATGCCGAGCCTTATCGTATCGCCCAGATGGTCAACATGATGACGATGATGGCAATGAACTGCAGCAAAACCCGCAGCCGCATCAGCTTCTGGGATCTATGCGGGGAGCCGCCGCGCATCATATTGTAGAGGCCCAGCAGCAGCACCACGGCCACGGCGCCGATTGCGACTGGAACGATGGCGTAAGTCAACACTTCGGACATTACAGAGGTTTTTAGCACCCCATCGGTCGCAAGGCCATGCCGGACACCCTTGACCTTGCCTTCGCACGCGCCCTAGACGACCTCGCATCGGCGCGGACGCCGCCAACGCCGTTTAAGTCAACGCAGGGGAGACAGTCATGATCGTCGATTTCCAGCACCATTTCACCCCACGCGAGCTGATGCCCAAGGATCTGGGTCGGCGCAAGCTTGTCTCGTATGACGAGAATGGCGCGCCGAGCTTCATCATGCATTGGATGCTGTTTGATCTCGATGAACATATCCGCATGATGGATGAAGCGGGCATCGATGTTGCGCTTCTCACCAGCGCCGCCGGAATGTGCGCCGATCTGGACCGCTCGCGGCTGTGCAATGAGACGGCCAAGCAGGCGGAGCGCGATTATCCCGGACGTTTTATTGGAGCGGCGCACGCCAATCCCTTGGGCGGGGCGGCTGCATTGCGCGAGCTTGCTCGCTGCAAGCATGAGCTGGGCTTCCAGGGTGTGGTGATCACGTCGGAGACCAACGACCTTTATCTTGATGCCCCGCAATTCGAGCCGTTCTGGACCGAGTGCGAGAAGCTAGGCTTGTTCGTGTTTGTGCATCCCGCGCTCAAGCTCAATCAAACCAGGCAGTTCGACGGCTACGATACTGCGCGCTCCGTGGGGCGCGAATTTTCGCTTGTCATGGCGACCATCCGGCTGATCAATTCGGGGGTTTTTGACCGCCACCCCGCCCTCATGGTCCACATGTCGCATCTGGGCGGCGGACTCTCGACCCTGCTCGGACGAATTCGCTCCTACCAGGACAAGGAGTTCTGGGGCACGACCGACAACGCGCGCCATGGCATGAAGGCGCAGAAGGAGTTCGACCATTATCTCCGGAACAACATGGTATTCGACACTGCCGGATTCTGCGGAGCGATGGGCGCCGTCAAGGCCGCGCTGATCGAAATTCCTGTTTCGCGCATCGTGTTTGCCACCGACTATCCGCAGGAGATCCGCGAGCGCCACGCGGTGCGCGAGTTCGTCCAGGAGTTGCGCGCGCTCGGCAAACCGGGCGAAGCCATCCTCGCGGGCAATGTGGGCAAGCTGCTCAAAGAGCTCGCGGCGGCAGCATAGTCGAGCGCGTAGCCCGCATGAGCGAAGCGAAATGCGGGGCAACCGCTCCCGGTTATCGCGGAGCCTGTCATCGGGCGGCGCTTCGCGCCGACCCGGTGGCTCATCCCCGCTACGAGATCACCCGGCGAGGTGCTTCTCGATCTGGTAGACCGGCAGCTTCACAAGGTCCTTGTCGATCTCAGCGCGCAGCGCAGCGCGCAGATTGTGCGAATACGCTTGCCGCAAAACCCCGAGCGCGCGCGGCGGAGCCACCACGATCAGGGATTTGGTCTGCCCCGCATTTATCGCGGCATCGAGATGTACGGCGAGCTTTTGCAGAAACCGCTGCTCCGCCTGAAGATGCCAGTCGGTCTGCTCCATCGCGCTGCGGCGGGCATCGATTGAATTGATCGAGCGGCCGGGCGCGTCAGTGCCCTGCTCGTGGGTTTTCGGATCTTCCTGCTGATAAACTTCTCTGGTTTTCAGATTGGGAAATTTCTCATCACCGGCATTTTCGAGCACGAGCGCCTTCGTGCCGTCGCAAACCACCACCCACTCGCCGGGGTGGATCCTGACTGCTGCCATGAAGCCTCCTTGCGTTTTTGCCCGCGCACGCGCCGGTCTCCTGCGCAGCATGACGCAGCGCCTTGCTGATTACAAACGCTGCACAGCCCGGTTCGGTTCTAGCTAGTTCGCGCCCTCGAGCAGGCGGCGCGCGATGACTTGCGCCTGGATTTCGGCCGCTCCCTCAAAGATGCTGAGAATGCGGGCATCACACAGGATGCGGGAGACCGGAAATTCGAGCGCAAATCCGTTTCCTCCGTGGATCTGCACGGCGTTGTCGGCGCTCGCCCAGGCTACCCGCGCCGCCAGCAGCTTGGCCATGCCGGCCTCCAGATCGCAGCGTTTGCCGGAATCCTTCTGTCGTGCCGCAAAGTACGTAAGCTGGCGCGCGATCATGATCTCGACCGCCATCATGGCAATCTTGTCGCCCACCCGCGGGAAGTTGATGATCGGCGTTCCGAACTGCTCGCGTTCCTGCGCATACGAGAATGCCTGCTCCATCGCGGCCTGCGCGACGCCGATAGCGCGGGCAGCAGTCTGGATGCGCGCGGATTCGAAGGTGGCCATGAGTTGGCGAAAGCCCAGCCCTTCGACCCCGCCGAGCAGGCCCTGCGCTTTGACCTCGAAACCGTCGAAAGCGATTTCGTATTCTTTCATTCCGCGATAGCCGAGCACTTCGATTTCGCTACCGCTCATGCCGGGTGCAGGGAACGGCTCCTGGTCCGAGCCGCGCGGCTTCTCGGCAAGCAGCATGGACAGGCCGCGATGGCCGGGCTCGCGAGCATCGGTGCGCACCAGGAGCGTCATGAGATCGGCACGGACCGGGTGTGTAATCCAGGTCTTGTTGCCATAGATCTTGTAAACGTCGCCACGGCGCACGGCGCGCGTCCTGATCGAAGCGAGATCGGATCCGGCATTGGGCTCTGTGAATACCGCGGTCGGCAGCACCTCACCGCTTGCGATCTTCGGCAGCCATTTGCGCTTCTGTTCTTCGCTGCCACTGCCTGCAATCAGCTCTGCGGCGATCTCCGATCGGGTGCCGAGCGAGCCAACCCCGATGTAACCGCGCGCGAGCTCTTCGGAAACGACGCACATCAACTCCTTGCCCAGCCCGAGGCCGCCGTATTCCTCCGCAATCGTGAGGCCGAAGACGCCAAGCTCTCCCATCTGGGCGATGACGGCAGCTGGAATGTAGCTGTTTGTGAGATGCCACTCTTGCGCATGCGGCACGACATCTCCATCGGCGAACTTTCGCATCTCCTCGCGGATGCTTGTGAGCGTCTCGTCAAGGCCGCAATCCCCGGCCGTGGCGCCGTCCTCGCGCATCAGCTCAATCAGCCGTGCTCGCCGCTCGGCGTTGCTGCTCATCAGTGCTTCGAGCGGACCGCCCAAATGATGCAATACGCTTTTTGTCGGCAGCCCGAGATCGGCGGGTCGCGTCATCTCCCCCGGGCTCATCGGAATGCCGCCCGCGATCTGAGCGAGATATTCGCCGATGCCGATCTCGATCAGCAGCTGTTCGATCGCGCCGAGCGCATCCGCGGCATGGAGCCGTTCGGCAAGCGCCGCAAGCTGGCGAATCGCCTCGACATAGGTCGCAAACCAGGCAAGCCCGTGGGTCGCGCGTTGTTCACGGTCGAGCAGGCGATCCACGATGTGACCGTCGGCCGTCACCCGCTGGCGGACGGCCGCCAGCGCCTCAGCGAGCAGCGTTTCGGCTGCGCGCATGGCCGCCCGCGACAGCGCGATGAGCTTTACTCCCGCGTCGCGGCGCTCGGTCCTGTTCAAGCCTTGCTCCTGTTTGCGGCTCGTGGCCTGCTTGTGCAGTACGACCGCTGCGAGAAGTTCTGATAGAACGGGGCGCGATGGAACACGGCGGGCGCAAGCCGCCCAACGGATCGATGCGACGCTACTTTGCCATAGCTCTCGAGGCCTACCAGCGGTTCCTTGACGATGACGGCTGGGCCATTGCCAGTCACATCGCGCTCTCGGCGCTGATGGCCTTGTTTCCGTTTTTTATTGTGCTCACCTCGCTGGCAGGCTTCTTCGGATCGGCAGATCTTGCCGATGAGATCGCAAATCTGATGCTCGCGACCTGGCCGCAGGAAGTGGCGCGGCCGCTCGCGAACGAGATACATGACGTGCTCACGACCACGCGCACGGGAGTCTTCACGCTCGGAGTCGTTCTGTCCGTCTTTTTCGCCTCGAGCGGCGTGGAGAGCCTTCGTATCGGCCTCAACCGGGCCTATGAGCTGGTCGAGACCCGGAACTGGATTGTTTTGCGGCTGGAATCGATCGGCTACGTGCTGATCGCTGCTCTCGCCCTTCTGGCGTTGGGATTCCTCGTCGTCCTCGGACCGCTTCTGTTTCGAACGTTCGCTCGCCATGTCCCTTGGGTGCGACCATGGCATGAAGGGACCTTCACATTTTTCCGGTTCGCGGCTGCCGCCCTTGTCCTCACCGTCGCGCTCATCGTCGCCCATAAGTGGATCCCGGCGGGCCGCCGGCGCATGAGCGAGATCATTCCCGGCATTGCGGCGACACTCTTTCTCTGGCTCGCCGCCGGGGTTGGGCTTGGGCGTTATCTCGACGAGTTTTCCTTCAGCTACGTGAACACCTATGCGGGTCTTGCTTCGGCCATGATGGCGCTCGTGTTTCTCTACTGGACGGCCACGATTTTCATCTATGGCGGCGAGCTCAATGCGGCGCGGCTGCGCGCACGCCACAGGCCCGCGAACGCGATAACCGATGACACGTGAGCGGAGATCGAGCGGGATGATCTATTCCCCCGCCGCCTCGGTGGCATCATCCAATGTGCGCAAACCCGTCCGGGGCGCGTTCACCAGGACGGCCATGTTGCCCGGCGGGTGGCGGTTGGTGCGCATCAGCTCGTGCGCGTGGGGAATCTTGTCCCACGCAAACACCTGGCTCATGCACGGATCGATGCGACGATCGATGACAAAGCGGTTGGCTGCCGAGGCTTGCTTGAGATGGGCAAAATGGGAGCCCTGGATGCGTTTCTGGCGCATCCAGACGTAACGCGCGTCGAATGTGATGTTGTAACCGGAAGTGCCCGCGCAGAAGACCACCATGCCGCCGCGCTTGACCACCAGGCACGACACCGGGAAGGTCGCTTCACCGGGATGCTCGAACACGATGTCCATGTCGCGTTTGCCGGTGATGTCCCAGATCGCCTTGCCGAACTTTCGCGCCTCTTTGACCCAGACATCGTAATCAGGGCTGCCGACCTTCGGCATCTGGCCCCAGCATGAAAAATCGGTGCGATTGATGACGCCTTTCGCTCCGAGCTGCATCACGTAATCGCGCTTGCTTTCGTCCGACACGATGCCGATGGCATTGGCACCGGACGCGGCGGCAAGCTGCACGCCGAATACCCCCAGTCCCCCCGAGGCGCCCCACACCAGCACATTGTCTCCGGGCTTCATGGTGTGGGGAGGATGGCCGAAGAGCATGCGATAGGCCGTGGCCAGTGTAAGCGTGTAACAGGCGGCCTCTTCCCAGGTGAGATGCGCCGGCTTGGGCATGAGCTGGCGCGACTGCACGCGGCAGAACTGCGCAAACGAACCATCCGGGGTCTCGTAGCCCCAGATGCGTTGCGACGCTGAGAGCAACGGATCGCCGCCGTTGCACTCCTCGTCGTCGCCGTCATCCTGATTGCAGTGGACGATGATTTCGTCACCGACTTTCCAGCGGCGAACCTTTGGGCCGCACGCCCACACCACGCCGGAGGCATCCGAGCCCGCGATGTGGAATGGATTCTTGTGAACATCGAGCGGAGAAATGGGCACGCCGAGGCCCGCCCAGATGCCGTTGTAGTTCACGCCGCCGGCCATGACGTAGACGAGCACCTCGTCTTCCCCGATCTGCCACGTCGGCAGCACTTCAAGCCGCATGGCGCTCTCGGGCGGGCCATGGCGCTCCTTTCGGATCGCCCAGGCATGCATCTCACTCGGAACATGGCCGAGCGGAGGGACCTCGCCGACGGCGTAACAGTCCTTCAGGCCTGAGGATGGGAGGGGGGTAGGTCTTGCGAGCGCGGGCATGGCGCCTCCGCAATGTCTGGGCCCCGCAACTCTGCCCCATTTTATGCTGCGCTGCAATAATGAACGCAGATCTGCCCTGGGAGTTCCTGACAACACGCCGGGCTTGCACTATGCTCGCTTTTGCAGCGCAGCATCAGGGGCCGCGCTGAGCATCAGGGAGGGTATCATGCTTGGTGTAGACAGCATCATCATCATGCTGATTGTCGGGGCGATCGCCGGCTGGTTGGCGGGCAACATCGTGCGCGGCTTCGGCTTCGGGCTCCTCTGGAACATCATCATCGGGATCGTCGGCGCATTCATCGGCGTTTGGTTGCTGACCCGATTGGGTTTTTCTCCGTTCGCCGGTTTCGTCGGTTCAATCGTCAATGCCGTCATTGGCGCGGTTATATTGCTGCTCATTGTCGGATTTATCAGGCGTTGAGAGGCGCCAGCGGGCAAGTCGTCCAGGGTCATGAGTCGGGAGCGCGACAAAGCCTGGATCTTCCGCACCTACGCCGGCCATTCAACGGCGCGCGAATTGAACGCGCTCTACCGTAAAAACCTTGCCAAGGGGCAGACCGGGCTTTCTGTTGCTTTCGACCTGCCTACCCAGACCGGATACGACAGCGATCATCCCGGCGCCAAGGGAGAAGTCGGCAAGGTCGGGGTTCCGGTCTCCCACCTCGGTGACATGCGCGCGCTGTTCGAGTCCATTCCGCTCGGCAGCATGAACACGTCGATGACCATCAATGCGACCGCGGCCTGGTTGCTTGCGCTCTATGTCGCGCTTGCCGACGAGCAAAATGTCGAGCGCGGCAAACTCCAGGGCACGACGCAGAACGACATCATCAAGGAATATCTCTCGCGCGGCACCTACGTATTTCCGCCTGCGCCTTCCATGCGGCTGACCAGGGACGTGATTCTTTTCACCACCCGGGAAATGCCGAAGTGGAATCCCGTTAATGTCTGCTCCTATCACCTGCAGGAAGCCGGCGCGACGCCGGTGCAGGAGCTCGCGTTCGCGCTTGCGGCCGCAATCGCAATCCTCGACGCCGTGAAAGCGTCGGGAGCGGTCGAAGCGAATGCGTTCGGGGACGTGGTCGGGCGTATTTCATTTTTCGTCAATGCGGGTCTTCGCTTCGTCACCGAGCTCTGCAAGATGCGCGCCTTCGTCGAGCTCTGGGATGAGATCACTGCCGAACGTTACGGCGTCGAGGATCCCAAGCAGCGGCTGTTCCGGTACGGGGTGCAGGTCAACTCGCTCGGTCTGACCGAGCAGCAGCCGGAAAACAACGTCACCCGCATTGTGCTTGAAATGCTTGCGGTCACGTTGTCGAAGCGCGCGCGGGCACGCGCGGTGCAGCTTCCGGCCTGGAACGAGGCATTGGGCTTGCCGCGGCCGTGGGATCAGCAGTGGTCGCTGCGCATGCAGCAAATCCTGGCCTACGAGACCGATCTGCTCGAATTCGATGACGTCTTCGATGGCTCGCCGGTCATCGCCGGGAAGGTGAAAGAACTCAAGCGCGAGGCAAAGGAAGAGCTTGCTCATATTGAGGCGCTGGGCGGGGCGGTGGCCGCCGTCGAACAGGGCTATATGAAGCGTCAACTGGTCGAGTCCAACACCCGGCGCGTCGAGACCATCGAGCGCGGCGAGCAGACCGTGGTGGGGGTCAATCGCTTTCTCGAGACGGAGCAATCACCGCTGTCCGGCGCCGCCGGCAGCGCGCTCACGGTGCCCCCTGAGGCCGAGGCTGGGCAGATCGAGCGCCTTGCGGCTTGGCGTGCGAGCCGGGATGCGCGCGCAGTCAGGGCTGCGCTCGATTGCCTGCGTACAGCTGCCAAGGAAGGGCGCAACATCATGCTCGCTTCAATCGATTGCGCGAAAGCGGGAGTGACCACTGGCGAATGGGGTTTCGCGTTGCGCGAGAGTTTCGGGGAGTATCGGGCGCCAACCGGAGTAGGGCAGGCGATCCGCAACGAAGCCAGCGGGCTCGACGATCTGCGCGAAGAAGTGAACCGGGTATCGCGCAAGCTTGGCCGGCGTCTGAAATTCGTCGTGGGCAAGCCCGGTCTCGATGGCCACTCCAATGGAGCCGAGCAGATTGCGGGCCGCGCGCGCGATGCCGGAATGGATGTGGTGTATGAGGGCATTCGAATGACGCCGGCACAGATCGTCGAAGCGGCACGCACGCAGCGCGCCCACGTGGTCGGGCTTTCGATCCTGTCCGGGTCGCATCTTTCCGTTGTCCGGGAGGTGATCGAAAGAATGGAAGGTGCAGGGCTCCGGGATATTCCTGTCGTGGTCGGCGGCATTATTCCGCCCGAGGATGCGCAAGCGCTGCGGGAGGCGGGCGTGGCCGGCGTCTACACACCCAAGGATTTTGAACTAAACCGTATCATGGCCGACCTCGTGCGCATCGTGGAGCATGGCGCCGAGCGCGCGCAGCGGTAGGGCGCAAAGGCGCCGTTAGGGCTGTTGACCCCAACACACCCGGTCCGGCGCCGTGCCCAAAGGATGCGCAGGCAGTCCCTCAAGCGCCGCCTTCGCCCCAGCCTGCGCGAATCATTCTTGGTTGTGGCGGGACTGCCACAGCGCTCCAAAGCCAAGGTTTTCGCTGAAAAACAAGGGTTGCTTGAATGCCGGCGCGGGTAATTCAACGTGGCGCTGCTCCAGGCATCTTGACTCCGCTCCCAACCGACACGAGCGTGCCACCTTTGAGGTGCAACGGCTTGGTCGGGTAAGCAGCACTTGAGTGCGGGGCGGGGAATGAAAGTCGTGCGTATAGTTGCAGCTGCGCTCGCGATTGCGACCCCGCTTTCAATCGCCGCAGCCGCCGATATTCCGGTCGAGGGCGCGATCTATGAGCCGCGGCCCGTGGCCGTGATTTTCAGATGGACCGGCGTCTACGTCGGCCTTCATGCCGGCGGCGGGGGCGGCTTCATCCAGGAAAACTCGCAGCCGTTTCCGGTCCCGCCGGCAGCCTTGGGTCCGTCGGCCCCCGCGAACGGAACGTTAGCTCCCTTGCCCACCCGCGTTGATATGAGCGGGGAGATCGCCGGAGGACAAGTCGGGCTGAATTATCAAACCGATTGGCTGGTCATCGGGTTTGAGGGGCAGGCGAGTTGGACGAACCTCAACGGCAGCACGGCTTGTATTGTAACTGCGGCGCCGCCGGTGACCATTACCGGCGGGAACTGTACCTCCAAAATCGACGCACTCGGCACTGCCGCGGCCCGGCTCGGGGTCGCATTCGATCATCTCCTGCTCTATGGCAAAGGCGGTGCCGCCTGGGTCAATAACGGGTATCAAATCAAGATTAACCTGGCGCCCGGCACCCTTGTTTTCAGCACCAATCAGCTGCAATGGGGTTGGATGTTCGGCCTCGGTGCTGAATATGCCTTTACCAACAATTGGAGCGCCAAGATCGAGTACGATTACATGGATATGGGCACGCGTGCGCAGCGGTTTACCGACTCGATCAGCGGGAATGTTTTGATTGATACCGACATCCGCGAACGGCTCAACATCGTCAAGGTGGGTGTAAATTACCGGTTCGGAGTGAACCCGATCCTGGTCAAGTGAAATCAGCCGCGTTTGAATACTCGCGCCCGGCGGACCTTGCCGAGGCCTGCGCGCTCCTGGCGCAGGAGGATGATGCTCGTCTGATCGCAGGCGGGCAGACGCTGGTGCCGCTGATGGCCATGCGGCTTGCCCGCCCGAAGCGGCTCATCGACATTGCACGCCTTCCTGAACTTGCCTTTGTTCGCAACGACGATGGTCAAGTCACCATCGGCGCCACGACCAAACAGTGCGTCGTCGAACGCGATCCGCTCGTGCGCGCCGGCGTGCCGTTGCTCGCAACGGTGATGCCCTTCGTCGGTCATGCCGCAACCCGCGCGCGCGGCACGGTCGGCGGCTCGCTGGCCAACGCCGATCCGGCAGCCGAGATTGTGCTTGTCGCCGTCACGCTCGGCGCGACCCTGGTCTATCGGGAAGGCGATGCGGCCAGGGAAATCGCCGCGAGTGCGTTCTTTACAGGGCCGATGCTGACGGCGCTGCCTCCGGCGGCGTGCCTGACTTGTATTCGCTTTCCGGTCTGGCAAGACGCGCGGGTGGGTTTTCACGAGGTGAATGCGCGGCGGAGCGATTTCGCATTTGCGTCGGCTGCGGCGCAGATCGTCGTTGATGAAGAGGGTATATGCCGGCGGCTCGCGCTCGGCATTGGCGCAGTCACGCCTGTGCCCCTGCGCCTTGATAGGCTTGCGGAGGCACTAATCGGCAGCCGCATTGAGGACAAGAGATTGCGCGAGCTGGCGCGGGCAGCGCTTGCCGAAATAGAGCCGCTCTCCGACCTGCATGCTTCGGCTGATTACCGCCGGCGCGCCGCGGCCACTCTCATGGTGCGCGCCATCACAGAGGCTTATCGTTCTGCCCAGGGGCAGGCGTCCCGTGCGCATTGATCTCTCCGTCAACGGCGCGCTACACGCGCTCGACGTCGAGCCGCGCATGAGTCTGCTCGACTGTCTGCGCGAGCGCTTGCTGCTGACCGGCGCGCATGCCGGCTGCGAGCATGGCGTATGCGGCGCCTGCACCGTTCTTCTTGACGGCACGCCCGTGCGATCGTGCCTGATGTTTGCGGTGCAGGCGGACGGCTATGCCATCACCACGATCGAAGGCATCGCGCCGGCGCCAGGGGAGCTTTCGCCCCTGCAAGATGCCTTCTGCGAAACGCACGGAATGCAATGCGGCTACTGTACCCCGGCCATGATCCTCGCCGCGCAAGCGCTGCTGGTCCGAAATGCCGCCCCGACGCGCGAGGAAATTATCGAGGCGATCTCCGGCAACATCTGCCGCTGCACCGGCTATGCGCAGATCGTCGAAGCCATTGCGCTTGCCGCTGACCGCATGCGCGGCCTCAACCAGCCGGCGAGCCAGATGTGAGCGCGAAATCCTTTCGTTTCATCTCCACCGACCGGCGCGTGCGCGAGGATCGCCGCTTCGTCGCGGGTAAAGGCCGGTTTGCCGCCGATATCGTGCTTCCGGGCACGCGGCATGTCGCGCTGATCACGTCGCCGTATCCCGCCGCGCGCATTCTCGCCATCCACAAGGCGGATGCACTCGCGCTGACGGGCGTGCATTACGTGCTGGATGGGCATGAGCTGGCCGGTGCGACGCAACCGCTGTTGTCCGGTCTCGATATCCCCAAGGTCCCGCGCCGGCCGCTCGCCGTCGACGTGGCGCGCTATGCGGGCGAGTGGGTGGCCGCCGTCGTCGCCGACACCCGCGCGCTCGCCGAAGACGCCGCCGAGCAGGTCGCGGTGGACTATGAGCCGCTGGCGTTCGTGCTCGACGGCGAAGAAGCTTTTGCGCCGGCAAGCCCGCCGGTGCACGCGGAGCATGGTTCAAACGTGCTGCTCGATCGCACCTTTACCTGGGGCGAGGTCGAGAGGGATTTTTCCGAAAGCTCGCATCGGCTTTCGTTGCGCCTGAAATGGGGGCGCAGCTCGACCGTGCCGGTCGAGACCTTTGCCGTGCTCGCGAGCTGGGATCCCTGGCGGGAAATCCTGGACGTGTTTGCCTCGGTCCAGATGCCGCGCTTTCCCGATCAGATCGCGCTCGCGCTCAAGCTGCCGGGCTCCGGCGTTCGTGTTCATAATGACGTCGATGTCGGCGGCAGCTACGGGGTCAAGCGCGGCATCAAGCATGCCGTGCTGGCGGGCTATCTCTCGCGCCGGCTCGGCTTCCCGGTACGGCTGATCGAAGATCGCCTGGAGAACATGCGCGGCGGGGATGGCCACGGCCCCGAGCGCAATTTCGACGTCGAGGCGGCCTTCGATGAACGCGGCGTCATCCGTTCTTTGAAGCTGCGCGCGCTCGACAACGTCGGCGCCTATGCCGGGCGCTCGCCCTTCCAGCTTGGAAAACCCATCGGCGCCATTGTCGGCCCTTATCGCATCAACAGCGTGCAATACCGCCCCATTGCGGTCACTTCCAACAAGACCGTGCAGGAGGCCGTGCGCGCCTTCGGCCAGGCGCCGACCAACTTTGCGCTCGAGCGCACCATCGAGGAGATCGCGCGGCATCTTGATCTCGATCGTCTGGAAGTGAGGCGGCGCAACCTCATTCGTGCCGAGCAGTTTCCCTACCTCATTCCAAGCGGCACGACCTATGACAGCGGCGACTATCACGCCGTGATCGACAAGGTGCTGGCGCGCGCCGATTACGCGGCGTTGATTGCCGAACGCGACCGGCTGCGCAGCGTGGGCTTGCTCGCCGGCATCGGGATGGCCGCCTGTCTGGAGCCGAGCGGCGCCAATTCGACCTTCGAGCCGTTGCTCAATCCCAACAACGAGACCACCACCTACGCCAATTCATGCCGGATCAATGTCGATGTCAGCGGCGCCGTCACCGCGACCATCCATACGCTCTCCGCGGGGCAAGGACATGAGAACTCTCGTCAGCTGCGTGATCGGAGAAGTGCTCGAGATCGATCCCGATCGCATCCGCGTGGTGCGGCCGGATTCGCTCGCCTCGCTGCCGAGTCAGAGCCCGGTCGGCAGCCGCATGGCCATCATGCTGGGGGGTGCGGCATTCCACTGCGCGCACAAGCTCAAGCAGCGGCTCGTCGCCATTGCGGCCCATGATCTGGGAATCACGCCCGGGCAGGCCAGTTATGAAGACGGCAATGTGTCCGATGCGAACGCTCCGCAGCATCGGCGCACCTGGACCGAGTTCGTCACCATTGCACACAGGCACTTTCATCGCCTGCCGCCCGGTACCGAGCCGGGGCTCGCCTTCACGCATGTGATGCAAGTGCCGACCGGTGGAAAGCTCCCGACGCCCGATGGCCGCGTGCAGATGTACCCCTGTTTCGCGTTCGAGTTTCATCTTGTTCTGATGACGATTGATCCCGATCTCGGAAAACCCGAGTTCGTGCGCTATTTCGTCGGTCATGACTGCGGCACCGTGATCAATCCCAAGATCGTGCGCGGAATGACGATGGGCGGCATAGCGCACGGGATCGGCGCGGCGCTCTATGAGGAGTTTGCCTACAACCCGGGCGGGCAGCTCGTGGCCCAGACCTTCATGGATTATCTGCTCCCGTCGGCGCACGAGATTCCGCCGGTCGAGATCGTCCATCACGTCACGCCTTCGCCGCACACCGTGTTCGGACAGAAAGGCTCCGGCGAATCCGGTTATCTCGGCGCGCCGGCGGCCATTGCCAGCGCGGTGAATGATGCGCTCGCGCCGCTTGGTCTTGTGGTGAACAGCCTGCCCATCAAGATCGCGCAACTCGGGGACATGATCGCCAAGGCGCGCAATTCGTAGATCCGCGCCATTTCAAGTCGGCGTTGCATCACCGACCATGTCGCCTTGCGTGCTGGCGACCCATTCGCGGAGCCCGCCCGGTTTCATTCCCAGAATCTGAATGACGTTTTCCGGCACAATTTTTCGCGACAGGATTTTCCCGCTCGGCTGATTTTTTCGCAAGCACTGTCGAGCTTTGATTTCGTCCGGCTCAGCTACCATGAATTGGCGCACGCAGCCGCTGTCCTCAAGCCAGAATTGCCATCCTCCAGAACTCTCCATCAAGTAGTCCAATCCATTTGTGCGGGCACGGTTGGAGTGGTGTCTGCAATTGGTATGTTTTGGACGCTCTAGTTGGGCCGGGCGCTCGAACAAGAGATTCCAATTGCGGAAAGGAATTGCCAGCAGGCGGCGCCGGGCTGGGCACCTGCGAGACCAGGCATGTCCCGCAGCAAGGGCTGCACGGTATGTGTTGGCGGCAGATTGACCGTGAAGCTTCGTGCATCGAGCTCATGGTAACGCTCGGAATCTTCAATCGTGGGCGAGAGAAGACCGTCAAGCCTGCAAAATTCTTGGCGCTCTGCGTCTTGGAGGCCGTCAAAGCCGTGCACAAGCCGGGCATCGGCCGATAAGACATATTTATGCGGGATTACATTGGCGAGTTCGCCGCAATTTCCGAGGACGCAAACAAGGAAATAGTGCTCGCCGGCTCGGACGCCGGCGAGCAAACTTTGGCGATCTGCCCCATATCCCCTGAAGCGGACCCAATCGTGCCAGGACAATTTCGCCCACAACATGCGGCATTCATCCCAATGCAGGATGACCGTGTTGTCGGGCCTCCCTTTCATTATTGTCTCCCCGCTTGGCGTGATGAGAACAATTCCACGCCCTCTTGACGATGAGGCCCCCCATCGCGTGCATTACTGCGGACGACCGAGCGCGACGGAACGTCCAGACCGGTCGATCAGCCAACCTTGAGGTTCTCTGCCGACTCCTTGCCGCGGTTGCTCACGACTTCATATTGAACGATCTGACCCTCGTTCAGGGTGCCCAGGCCCGCACGCTCGACAGCGGAAATATGGACGAATACATCCTTGCCGCCGCCCTGCGGCTGAATAAATCCATATCCTTTGGTCGGGTTAAACCATTTCACGGTTCCTGTTGCCATCTTCGTCTCCTTGCATTGAGTTCAGGTTAGCCATCGCACGACGGTAGAGTGTCCGAGTTTTGGGGAATGACTTGAGAGCGGCCCAAAACTGGGAGCTTGGCAAGGCAGACCGAAAACTTGGTGGGTTTATTTTACAACTGCCGGGTGCGGGCGGTCAATGCGCGAGCCCGCGACCTGCACGGACCGATTGCCGGGACCGTCGATGTCGGCTACCGGTGAGCCATCACAACGTCTTTTGTTTTTCGCCACATTCCTTACACGTGTATGGCACCCGAACCTGCCCGGGGGCTGCTGAGACGCGATTTGGCGCTCCGCACTTTCCGCATTTGGTCTCTATGCGAGTCTGACCCTGCTTAACGGTGACGGTTTTCCGCTCCAACGCTTCCTTCACCAAGCGTTCAGTTTCCTCGCGCATCGCTTGTTTTGACATTTCCCGCCTTTTGGCTTGCTACACCCAATGTCCTACATGCGGCCGTGGATGCCGGCAATGGGGCATGGTGGATGCTCGGTCGCGTCAAACAGCTCATGCAACGCGCCATTGAGCGCTTCCGGCCAGGGATCAATAAACGATCACATAGATCGCGTATGCGAGCACGATCGCAGTGAGACCGACGGTAAGCGGAAGAAGTCGGATTTTCGGCACGATGGCAGTATGCGCCCAATGCCGGTTATGCGCCAGCGGCAAGCTCGTGGGTCAGTTTCAATAAGGGGGTGAATCCCGCCTGCGCTCTTGCTCGATCTCTTGCTTTTGGCGAGCGAGCTCCTGCCATTGCCGGGCGCATTCGATAAATTCCGCCCTGGCATCGTGGTCTTTTGCCTGCGAAGCCATCCATTCGCATTCCCTGGCTCTGTCGAGGCATTGCTGAACGCTGTAGGTCATGCGGCAGCCCTGCGCTTTTCGCAGGCTTCGATCATGCCTACTCCATCCGATATTCCCCAAAGCCGATTCGTGACGCCAGCGGCCATCGCGGGAGTGACGCGAAGCTTCTGATGGATGCAAACGAAATTATAGTGATGATGTGATTCTCGGGGGTGGTTCATCGCATCCACAGCATCGACACAGCAAAAGCGGCGGCAAGGCCCATGATAAGTTTGCCGGTTAGAATCCGCACCCGGGCGTCCATGCCTACTATGCCGCCTTCATCCCCGAACTCCAAGCAGGCCGCCCCGGCTCAAACTGACCCACGACCGACACTACGCACTACCACCACACCTCCGCTGTCGCCTTCTCCCCTAAAGAATTTGCTCAAAGAATTTTCTTGACTTTTCGAAACATTTTTAGTAGAGAAATTGGCATGCTCCAGAGTTGAGCCCGGACGCGCGGCGTGCCGGGTTTTTTCATGCGTGCACGTCAGCAACACGAGGTCCGGCCGCATCGCAGTCGCAATCCGCATCCGCCATTACCAAACAAAGCCAACGGACGAAAAGCCTTATCGACGAAGCAGTTATCTGTGAAGGCTGCTTCACACAGCGCTTGCGGTGCCGATGCTTACAGTCCGCATGGAACTCGTGCAAATCGCAACACGATTACAAGCAGCGCTTCATGACGATTAGTAGCTCGCAGCCTCCAAGTCCTCAAGTAAGCCTTGCAATTTTGCCGATCCAAACCGCAGCAGGCCAGTTTGCAATCTCCGCCCGGCTTCCCTGCTATCTCTCTGTTATTGCCGCAATCGCCCTGTTCCCGCCTCTGTTCTTTTTTTGGCAAGTACACATTTTACGGGCGCTTCTTGCGCGCCCCATTGTATTTTTCCTGTTATTTACAATGAATGCAGGCGCGGAGCGGTGAAAGGAACCGTTTCGGCGCTGCATTTAAGTCATAGCTGACGTGTAGGCTGGCACGACTATGCAAGCGTCGCCGAGATGTCACACTCTCCAAACAAGTGCAATGCGACGGTTGACAAAAACAGCCCGCCCGCATGGAATCATTAAGTTCAGGTGCGCCGGTCGCGTTTGACCGGCCAAAAGGGAATTCGGTGCGGTTTGCCGTTCTCTGACGGTGAACCAAATCCGGAGCTGTCCCCGCAACTGTCGGCGGCGAGCCCCTCTCCAAATGCCACTGGGCTTTGCGAAGCAAAGTCTGGGAAGGCGGAGAAGAGCAACGACCCGCGAGCCAGGAAACCTGCCTGAACGAGTCATCCTTCCGGCGTGCGGGGGTGCGCGCATGGGGCGGACTTCCGCTGCGGTGACAGATTGAGTTGTCACGCGGACGGAGGGGCCGCCATGCGTATCTTATTGCCGATTTTTGCGAGTGACCAATCCTCCACCGTGCGCGGGAGGACCATCAGTGTTGCGCGCCTCAGTCGCGTTCTTTTACTAAGCAGTTCGGCGTGTGTCGCGCTGGGTTGCCTCGGCCACGGGGCCTTGTCTCAAAATCTCGGCGGCAGGGCTGTGTCTCAAAACCCTCCCGAGACTCAGCCCGGGCCTGAAGTGCAACCGGCGCCGGCCGAGCAGCAGCCTCCGCAGCAAGCCCCCGCCCCGCCACCGGAGACACCTCCCGGCACGCCGCTGGGCGTGCCTCCAGAAACCACGACGATTCCACCAATCACGGTGAAGCCACCGCCCGCGCCGCCGCCGTCACGAACTCCGCCGCGACCACTGCCGACGACGCCAGTGGCCACACCACCTCCGCCGCCTCCGACAACCCAGGCAGCGACAGCCCCCACGGCGCCAATGCCCCCCGCACCTACGCCACCGTCGCCCTACGAGACCGGCGCACCAAACGTGGCGGGGGGATCGCCGGTCACGCCGCAGTTGGCGAGCCAGATGACGGTTTCCGGTCAAGACATCAATGCACGTCCGGTAACTCGGGCCGGCGAAATCGTCGAAGCCGCCCCCGGGTTGGTCGCGACCGCGCATTCCGATGCCGGCAAGGCCAATCAGTATTACCTGCGCGGCTGGAATCTCGATCACGGCACCGACCTCGCTATCTTTGTGGACGACGTGCCGATCAATTTGCCGACCAATGTGCACGGGCAGGGCTACGCCGACCTTAACTGGCTCATTCCGGAAACCATCAGTGGTGTGGATATTCGCAAAGGACCGTACTTCGCCGACGTCGGAGACTTCGAAAATGCCGGCAACCTGCATATCTCGTTGCGGGACAGTGTCGAGAAAAACATCGCGTTGGTCACCATGGGCAGCTTCGGCTACGAACGATATCTCGCCCTGGGCTCGACCAAGGTCGATGGCGGTGGCTCACTGCTCTATGCTGGTGAACTCAACACTTACAACGGTCCATGGACCAATCCCGATGACATGCGCAGATTCACGGGCCTTATGCGTTACAGCCAGGGCACGGCGACGGACGGCGTTTCGGTCACCGCGACGGCCTATTCCAACACCTGGAACGCCGCCGATCAGGTGCCGTTGCGGGCCATGACGACAGGGGAGATCGGCCTCTATGGTATGCTTGACCCGACCGATGGCGGCGACACGAGCCGCTTCTCGCTGTCCGGCCGGGTCGCACAATCCGACGAGAGCGGATTGTGGAAGGCCAATGCCTACGTGGTCAAATATACGCTCAACATGTTCAACAACTTCACCTGGTCCACCGATGATCCGGTCAACGGCGACCAGTTCCATCAGCACGAGGATCGCATCTACGCCGGCGCCGGCGCCTCGCGCACCATCAAGGGCATGTTCGGCAATCTGCCCACGGAAACGACATTCGGTTTCCAATCCCGTTACGACGACATCAATCTGGGACTGGGCAACACCGTCCAACGCATGTTCCTGTCGAACACCCTCATCGATCACGTCAACGAGGGCAATGTCGGAATCTATGCCCAGAACACGGTCCATTGGACCGACTGGTTCAGGACCACTACCGGCTGGCGCGGCGATTATTTTGCGGCATCGGTGAATTCAGTTCTTCAGCCGGACAACTCGGGAGGCAACAAGGTAGCGATCGGCAGCCCGAAGTTCACCATGGTGTTAGGTCCGTTCTACAAGACCGAGCTGTTCGTCGGCGCCGGCATGGGCTACCACAGTAACGACGCGCGCAGCACGACCATCACCCAAGTCCCCGGCGATCCGACGACGCCCCAAGACGGCTCACCGTTTTTGGTTCGCTCCCGGGGCGCTGAGGTCGGATTCCGCACCAAGGCCGTGCCGGGTCTCGACAGCTCGGTCAGCGTTTTCATCTTGGACCAGGCGTCGGAGCTCTTCTTCGAGGGCGATACCGGCACCACCACTGCGGGGCTGCCGAGCGAGCGCACCGGCATCGAGTTTACCAATGACTACCGGCCGGTCTCATGGCTCCATATCGACGCCAATCTGGCGCTTTCGCGGGCGCGGTTTCTCGGCTTCGATGCGGCGCAAGAGCAGCTCTACGAATCTCTTGCCGGATATCCGCAGGCCCAGATCGGCAACGCCCCCGGCAACTTCGTCTACAATGCGCCCTGGATGGTGGCCTCGGCGGGCATCACGCTGGGCGAAAAGACCGGCTGGTTCAGTTCGCTGCGTTGGCGCTATTTCAGCTCGCGGCCGCTCACCGAGGACGGTGCCTTCCAGTCACCGCCGTTCAATACCATCAACGGCCGATTAGGTTACCGCTTCGACAACGGTTGGCGCATCCAGCTCGACGCGCTCAATCTGCTAAATTCGACGACCGACCAGGCCACCTACGGTTACGGTGCGCTGCTCAATAGCGACAACCTGTTCGCCCTGTGCCATCCTGCGGGCGGTGCTCCCACCACCGTGCCGGCGGCGGTCTGCCAAAACGGCGTGACGGACCATGTGCTGCATCCAGTGGAGCCGCTCGCCATTCGGCTCACGCTCGCTGGACCAATCGAGACGAGTAACCCTGCTGCAATGGCCGCCGAGTTCAGACGGGCAATTCCAGCCTACCAGGCCCCGGCGGCGCATTACGATTGGACCGGGTTCCATATCGGCGCTCATGCCGGCGACACTTGGTCCAAAACCAGCAGCAGCGCTATCGACACCACGACGGGCGCGGCAGTCGCTCCTGGCGACACCAGTCCAACAGATTGGCATGGCGGCATGCAGTTGGGCTACGACTACATGTTGCCGTCTCGCGTGGTGCTTGGTGTCGAGGCAGACGTATCCTCCGGCGGCAGGAAGACGACCACGATCACCGATGCCTCCGGCACGAGCTCGATCGAAAGCAATGTCTTCGACAGCGAAACCGTGCGCGGGCGCCTCGGTTACGCTGTTGAGAATATCCTGTTTTACGGAACGGGCGGTTGGGCTTGGTCGAATAATCAATACATCCGAACTCAGCTGACCGACGCGTTTAACCTCGCGACGGCAGGCACCGACGAGGCCGTCAACAAGTATCTCAGCGGATGGACGGCGGGTGGAGGAATAGCCTTCGCATTCGCGCAGAATTGGAACGCGTTTGCCGAGTATCGCCATACGAGATATGGCTCGTCTACCATTACACTACCGTTTTCGCAAATTTCCATGACTTCGAAGACTAATGTGAGCGAGATCGATTTCGGGGTGAACTACAAATTCAATTGGAGGGCATCCTCAGGTGCAGTTTCCGCTTTGGCGGCCAACTCGGGACGGTCGGCACCGGCGCCGATCTACAAGGCGCTGCCCGCTTCCTATGCTTACAATTGGACGGGTCTCTACGTCGGCGGCGAAGCCGGCTTTGGTTGGGCACCGTCGAGCGGCACCCTGACGGATGCGACGGGAGTTCCCTTATCGCCCTACAGCTACAGCACGAACGGCCCCTTTGCCGGGGCCTTCATTGGCGGCAATTATCAATTCAACCGGTTCGTGGTCGGCGTGGAAGGCGATTGGCAAGGGTCCAACCTGACCGGCAACAGTCAAAAACTTGCGCCGATTGGCGCGGCTGGCTGCTTCCCCGAAGGTCCCTTTACGATTTCCACGACGGTCAAAGACTATGGTTCGATCCGCGGCCGGCTCGGCATCGCGTTTGATCGCTTCCTGGTCTTCGGCACTGTCGGGCGGGCGTGGGGCAATCCTTCGACCGCCTACGCCGTGGTCGGAGCCGCTCCGTTCGTCACCAATGGCGGCACCTCCCATGGTTGGACCGCCGGTGCCGGGGTCGATTACGCGTTCACCAATAAAGTCTTCGGGCGTATTGAATACAGATATACCTATCTTGAAACTTCGAGCTTCGTGGACGTCACGACGGATTCTGCCGACGTCGGGAATAGAGTACCGATCAACGATATCCGCGCCGGCATCGCCTACAAATTTGGTACGTAAGAAACGCGGATGAATGGTCACTTTGCACCGGGCCGCTCCGAATGCGCTTGTCGAAACGACACAAGAAGGCCCGTCCGCGATGGACGTCACCAGATTGAACAAGTTGCGTGCCGTCGGGCGGCACGTCTGCATGTTGCATTCGCTCGCGGCGTCCACGAGCGCCGCGATGGCACAAGTGCCGGCCGCGACCGATGCCGGCGGCGTTGCCAGCACGGCCGTGCTGCCGCACGATCTGAGCCCCTGGGGCATGTTCGTCAGCGCCGACCCGGTAGTGAAGGCGGTGTTGATCGGCCTCACCTTCGCGTCGGTGGTCACCTGGACCGTGTGGCTCGCGAAGACTGTCGAGATCGTGTTCGCCAAGCGACGTGTGCGGGGCGCTTTGGAAGTCCTAACGAGCGTAGGCTCCACGACGGAGGGCGTGGAGCGGCTTGCCAGCGCGGAAGGCGAGGTCCCGGAGTTCCTCGACGCGACGATGACGGAGTTGAAGCTCTCTGCGGCATCCATTGCGAAGAAAGGCATCAAGGAACGGATCGCGTCGCGTTCGGAGCGGATCGAGGCGGCCTTCGGGCGGCGGCTCGCGCGCGGCACTGGTGTCCTCGCCACCATCGGCGCAACTGCCCCCTTCGTTGGCTTGTTCGGCACCGTTTGGGGCATCATGCACAGCTTCATCGGCATCTCGAAGTCGCACACCACCAACCTCGCGGTGGTTGCGCCCGGCATTGCCGAGGCACTGCTGGCGACGGCGTTCGGGCTTGCCGCCGCCATTCCCGCCGTCGTCATCTACAACGTGTTTGCGCGCTCGATCGCGGGTTATCGCGCGATGCTCGGCGATGCCGCCGCGGAAGCATTGCGGCTGATAAGCCGCGACCTCGAACGCCCGGTTGCCGCGCCCGCGTCGTCGGCGCGGGCGGCCGAATGATCGAAGGCGTGTATCCCAGCATGGCGAGATTATCTTCCTGCACTGCCTCAGTATCGGGAATTCATCCTCGTTCTCAAACGCTTCCGGGTCGTGCCAGGACCCCGCTCATCAGCGGGAGCAAAATTCCACTTATTTTACTGAGGCAACCGTCGCCATTCACCGGCGGCTCACGGAAAAAGTATCAACCCTCGCCGGTTCCATCTTTTGTCGCGGTTGGCAGAATGCTACTCTCGCACATCGAGGCGAGGCATCGATCGGGCTCTCGATTTTTTTCATCTGCCGGAGATGACCTCATTAACCAGCAGGCCGCCGTTGAAAGATCTTAAGCACGCAGATACGGCTGCCGGTGATCAGCCGCTACTCGGCCTGCGGGCGGACCGTGGAGGAGCAATGCTAAAGGAGCGAGCTTCTGTCGATCTCGTCGCCATGCCGGAAGCGGCGAGAACCGCGACATGGATTGCGCTTGTCACTGCGTCCAGCGTCCTCTTCAGCTTAGCGCTCGCCTGTGCCACGCCCTTCGCGGCAGTCGCGACCATCGCGGGTACCAAGATGTCCCGGCGCAGCGCGTTGGTGATGGTTGGTACAGCATGGCTAGTGAACCAAGCCATCGGCTATCTCATCCTCGGCTATCCGCGAACATGGGACAGCTTCGCTTGGGGCGCCACGATTGGCGTTGCCGCCGGGCTGGCGACGATTGCCATCCATGGCATCGCACAATTGCCGGGCCAGCCCATTGTGCGGATTGTGGCCTCTTTCATCGCCTCGTTCGTGATCTATGAAGTGATGCTCTTCGTCGCGACAACGGTGTTGCCATCGGGTGATGGAGCTTTCTCACTTCCGATTGTTGGTCGTATGTTTGGGATCAACATCGTGGCCTTCATCGGGCTTCTGGCCATCCATCGTGGGGCTGTCGCAGTCGGCCTTCTTGCCCGGACACCTGCATCCCAACTCGCCCTGGCGCGAGCGTGACGTTCATCGGCGATCGGATGCACGCATGCGCCAGTTTCCACCGTCTCGCATTGTCTGCCTGACGGAAGAAACGGTCGAGACGCTGTATCTCCTCGGCGAACAGGACCGCATCGTCGGTGTCCCCGGTTATGCGGTCCGTCCGCCTCAGGTGCGGCGTGAGAAACCACGTGTCTCGGCTTTCACATCCGCAGACATCCCGAAGATTCTCGCGCTTAAGCCGGACCTCGTCCTCACCTTTTCCGATCTCCAGGCAACCATCGCTGCCGATCTCATTCGCGCCGGTATTGCTGTGCATGCCTTCAATCACCGCGATATCGCTGGCATTCTGGCTATGATCCGCACCCTCGGCGCATTGGTCGGGGTGACAGAGAGGGCGGAGGCGCTCGTGCGGCGCTATGAGCAGCGGCTTACCAATGTCGCTGCGGCGGTACAGAGCCATCCGCGGCCGAGGGTCTATTTCGAGGAATGGGACGATCCGCTGATCAGTGGAATCGGCTGGGTGTCTGAGCTGATCGAGATTGCGGGCGGCGAGGACGTTTTTTCAGACATGGCGGTGCAGAAGGCAGCAAAGGATCGAATAGTCTCACCAGAAGCGGTCATCGCTGCCGCACCTGATGCCATTCTTGCCTCGTGGTGCGGCAAGAAGGTCGTGCCGGAGAAAATCCGGCAACGACCTGGCTGGAGCGAAATCCCAGCCGTGCGGACCAACCGCATCGTCGAGATCAAGTCTCCTCTGATCCTACAGCCGGGACCCGCCGCGCTGACGGACGGGCTCGACGCGATCCTGTCGGCACTCGGCCGTGGAAGCTAGCGCAGTGGCGACCTCATAGAGCCCGTCCGCGTGGTTTTTCCTCATCAGAGGCGGACGAATTGCGGTCCACTACCGATAGCAGCGCGACATTCAAGACGCCTTGCCTTGAAACACCAGACCATTTTGCTGCGGGAGCATGTGGTCGGCCGGTGCGCGTCAGCCGTTTCATCAGACGCCTCCACCCGGCGCATAGCATCGGATCTTTACCTTGCCGTCTTGGAAATACCACCACACAACGGGAGCGCCGTTGCGGTTAGGGTCTTTGATGACCACGTCAGCGGGGACGGGAATCCATTCGCCCTTGGTGAACTCAAAGCGGGTCCAGTAGACGCCGTTTCGGATGTCCTCTTCCGCATAGGCCCCGTCGGCTTCGTTGCAACACAGGCCGCCGGTCTTCGGCGATTTCTGCGCTCGGAACCATTGGCGTACTTCGGGCGAGACGCTGTTGTACTGGCCATTGTCTCGCGCGAGCGCAGGAACGCACAGGACAAACAATGCAAGCAGCGTTCGAATCATTGCGGTCCTCCTAATGCATTCCGAGGGCGCTGTTGATCCTCCCTATTGTCGTTTGCGAAGGTTTCTTACCTGATTCGGGGCTTGTTTGGCGAGCGTGCGGATGGGTCTCCTCGACCGCAATACACCTTCTCATAGAGATCCGCCCGGACACGGGGCCCCCCAACCAATGCGGCGATGGTACCGCGCCTAAGCAGAGCGGCTGATCGCTATCACTGGCCCGGCATCTTCATGCCCGGCATGTCATGGCCCGGCTCCGCACCCATGGCCCGTACGTCATACTCGACGCTCACCGTGCCGGCCTTTTCGAACACCAGCGTTCCCTTGAGATGATCGCCCGCGGAGAGCGGCTTCTTCAAACCAACAAACATGACGTGGAACGAGCCGGGCTTGAGCTCAACCAACTCACCCGGTTTGATCTCTAGACCTCCCTTGACGGGACGCATCTTTGCCACGCCGTTGTCCATCGTCATCTCGTGAACTTCGAACGTGGGTGCCGCGTCCGAGGAGCCACTGATGAGGCGATCGGGTGCCGTGCCGGTGTTGGTAATCTTCATGTAGCCGGCAGCAACACTCGCTCCTTTCGGGGTGGCGCGGGACCATGGATCAGCAACGTCGAGGGAGCCCGCCTTGTAGTCACGGGCATGCGCAGTCGCAACCGCCAGGCTGAGAACGCCCGCTATGAGGAGAGGGGTCTTTCGCATGGTATGGTTCCTGAGTGATTTGATTGAGGAGCGGCTGTGCATGAGCACGGCCGTGGGCCAAGTCAGGTGCGTGCGCGCAATACTGCGCGAGTTCACCCCACGATGGGGGGAGCGCGTGAGGCTTGTAGCTGATGCTTTGCAGGCGCTGGTAGTGTTTCAAACCTGCCAGTCGATAGCTGCACCTCCTTGGCAAACAGCACCAAGGATAGCTTCGCGCCTAACGGTATCAATCCCGGCGAGCCGCCAGCGCACGCCAGCGCGCAAGCGTCGCAGTCGCGGCGGTGCTGTTGCGGTGGTGCATCATGGTTCTCAGCGCTACTGGTCGCACAGATGACAGCAAAAGAATTAAAGCCCGCGTGCGCCCCGACCAGAAAGCCAGCAAGCAAGACTTGCAGTGCAATCGAGTAGGCCACAACCAGCGCGGCAGTTTTTCGGAGCAAAGGCTCTGTCATGGCCGGGCATTTTAGCCCCACGCGCACCAGAGCGTCTACCTGGCGAGCGTCGCTACCTTCTCGCACATAGCCTAATGAGGCGTCATGTCTGCAGTCGGCTGAAGCCGACATTAAGCCGTTGGACGGCAATTCGCTTTTAGAGCCAAAGCAGCTTGTCGGGGGTCGAAAGCGTCTTCCACAAATCATCTTGCGCGCGCCTTTGCCCATCTACGAGCTGAATAAGAGTCAAGGGGCCGCGGCCCGCCCTTTATCAGATGGTCAGTGTGCCGGCCCTCGCGGCGTCGTAACGCTCACCCACCTTCGTCCAGTTCACCGTGTTCCACCACGCCTTCAGGTAGTCCGGGCGGCGGTTCTGGTACGTGAGATAATAGGCATGTTCCCACACATCATTGCCTATGAGCACGCGCTTGCCCTCCATGAGCGGAGTATCCTGGTTGGGCCTCGCTTCGAGCGCGAGCTTGCCGTCCTTCGTCACGGTGACGAGCACCCAGCCGGAACCGAACACCCGTGCCCCGGCCGCATTGAAATCGTCCTGGAATTTTTGCAGCCCGCCCAGATCGCGATCGATCGCTGCGGCGACCTTTCCCGCCGGCTTGCCTCCGTTCGGGCCCATCACTTGCCAGAACATCGTATGATTGGCATGGCCGCCGGCGTTGTTCCGCACCACCGCGCGAATGCTCTCGGGCATCTCTCCGAGCTTGGCGAGAATGTCCTGCAACGGCATGGAAGCAATGTTGGGATAATCCTTCACTGCATTATTGAGGTTGGTGACGTATGCCTGGTGATGGCGGTCGTGATGAATTTCCATCGTCCTGGCGTCGATGTGCGGTTCCAGCGCATTCGTAGCATACGGGAGGGGGTCGAGCTTGAACGGGCCCGCAGGGGCCGGAGCGGGTGCCGGGGTTGGGGCGGGAGCTGCGTGCCCCTGAAGAACTGAAATTCGAGGCAGCAACGACGCGCTGGCCAGCGTCACCGTTCCGACAAAGAGGTTACGACGGGAAATGGACATTGTAGTTCCTCCGCAACTATTCGAAAGCAGTGCTACGACACATGATAAGACTCTACCCATGGGGTCAACCCAGCGGGCGATCAGCGGCCGATGCAGCACTATAGCCCGGAATTGAAACTTGCGCGCAGCGCAAGTGACATCCGCGAGCGCATCCTTTTTCGGTCATCGACCTCTATCGCGTTTGTAGTTGACACCGGCGCGCGCGGGATCTGGTCGATGATATGGGAGTTGAACGTGGCAGTGACGTTTATGACGGCCTGAGCACAGCCGAGCCTCAATCCCACCGCTGACGATCCGGCGCCCATACCGTCCAATCAAACTTGTAGTTCACTCCGGCGCGCGCGACCTGATCGGTAACGCGTGAACGGAGCGACAGCACAAGCGGCGTCGAATTGAGCAAGTTGGTCGTCGCGCTCGTGACCGTGCCGAAGTCGAGATAAAGGTATTCAACCTTGCCCGTCCAGTTGCCGCCCAGGTAAGCCTCGATGCCGCCGCCCGCGGTCCAGCCGGTCTTGGCGGTGTGATGTCCAAAAACGGTATTGCCCGGGAGCCCGGTCGGGTTGCCGTTGAGGTCAAAGCCGGGACTAAGCCCGAAGATTGTACCCACAGTCGCGATCTCGCTGAAGGCCGCGCCACCGGTGGCATAGAGCAGGGCACTGGGCGTAATGCTTACGCCCAGGCGAGAGCGCGCCGTCGCAAACCAATCGAGCTTCGGGCTGTCACCTAAGAGCACGTTGACCGCGGGGTTTGGTATGACGCCGACGAGCGCGGGGCTGCACATCGCTGCGGGGCATGCCGCACTCAGGCTGGAGCGCTGGGGCGAGTACTGCAGATCGAGCTCAACGCCTGCGAGCAATGCGCCGGCCTGCCAATTGTAGCCGGCCTGCGCGCCATAGACTCCTCCTTCGATCCTGGGCGTGCCCTGCGTGGCAAACAGTGGAGTACCGGCGCCGGCGTCACTGAAGGCAGTATCCACGGTGGAATTGCCGGACGCGTAACCGGCATTGACACCGACATAGAGCCCGGACCAGCTCCACGGCCTTGCGATCGCCGCCTTGATCGGCCCCTTGGAGACGATCAGACCGGCGGCCACGAGCGGATCGAATTTGTAGTTGAGGCCGAGGCGAATGATGTCGTCGGTGACGCGATGATTATACGTGAATGTCAGCGGCATTGAGTTGACGAGCAGGTTCGCCGTACCGCCCGATACCTTGCCGAAGTCGAGGTGCAGGTACTCGACCCGGCCGGTCAGGTTGCCGCCGAGATGACGCTCGATGCCGGCGCCCGCGCTCCAACCCACCTTGTACGTCCATTCGTCGATGGTCGTTGCCACCGGGCTTACTGTGCTCAGGTTAATTGGGTTGCCGTTCGCATCGAGAATGGGATTGCCCATGTCATCGACGGCGGGCGTGAGGGTGAGACTGGACCCGCTCAGCGTGCCGAAGGTCCTGATGTGGCCAAGCGCGAGCCCGCCGGTGACATAGCCGAGCGTATCGGAATCGACCACCGCGCCGAGTTGGCCCCGCAACGTGCTCGACCATCCCAGCCGCTGGGTGAGCGTTGCGCTGACCGGAGCATTGAAATCGGTGATCGCCGGATTGCAAACGGCGCCGGGGCAGAGGGTTGTCCGTGTGCCGCCCTGGTTCGAGGCCTGGAAGTCGGCCTCGATGCCGGTGAGCCAAGGACCGGAGACAAAGTTGTGGCCGGCCTGGGCGCCAAAGATTGCGCCGCGCAGCCTGGAGACCGAAGCGTCGGTCGAGAGCAGCGGATTGCCCGTTGTGGTATCGCTCAACAGCGTATCGGTTTCGGAGCTGCCGCTGCCGTACCCGATGTTGAAGCCCGCGTAGAAGCCCGCCCAGGTCCATGGCGCCACGATGGCGTTCTTGGTGATCACGAAGTCTTTCGAGATCGAGAGGGGCCCACCTGATTCAAATGGATCGAATTTGTAGTTCAGCCCTGCGCGGACAACGTGATCGGTGACGCGGGAGTTGAACTGGGTGGTCAGCGTCGTGATGCCCTGATTGTTCATCGTCGTCGTCGCCGAGCCGAACTCCATGTAGAGATATTCGACCTTGCCGGTCCAATGGCCGCCAAGGTGAGCTTCCACCCCGCCACCGGCGGTCCAGCCGGCGTTGATGCTGCGATTGCCGAACGCGCTGACCGCCGGATTGGCATTGGGATCAAAGCCAAAGACGTTGCCCGCGGTAGAAATGTTGGCAACCGCGACGCCGCCGGTGCCGTAGATGAGAAGGTCGGGCGTGATGAGTGCGCCAAGGCGCTGGCGCAATGTTCCGAACCAGTCGATTTTCTGATTCTGGTCGAATGCAGCAACGACCGGTCCATTCGGATTGCAGGTGCCGCCGGGGCAAATGAAGATCGGATTGGCGACCTCGCCCGTCAGCTGCAGATCCGCTTCCACGCCCCACAGCCAGTTCCCGGATTGAAAGTTGTATCCGGTCTGCATGCCGAAGACCCGGCCCCTCATTCCGTCGGCGGAGTTGGTGCCGTAGGTGGTCGTGTTGGCGATGTCGTTGAAGAAGCCATCGGTGTTGGAGTGGCCCCAGCTGTAGCCGGCATTGATGCCGAGATAGTAGCCATCCCAGGTCCACAGCCACGGGACGACCGGTCCTTTGACCACGCGGGCCGGCCCGCCGAAGGGCGCGGACGGCTTCACCGGCCGGTACACCGGCGCATCGGCTCCGTTCGGATCGAATTTGTAATTGAGGCCGAGCCGGACAATGTCGTCCGTGACTTTGGAAGCAAACGCGATGGCTGTCGGCGGCGTGTTCTGGGTATTGGTGCTGCCGACTCCGTAGTCGGTGCCGAAGCTCATGTGCAGGTATTCGATCTTGCCCGTCACGTTGCCAGCAAGATGCGCCTCGATGCCCCCGCCGACCGCATAGCCCGTCTTTGCGCTGCGGGTAGTGAAAGTCATCGGAGTGCCGGTTGCATTTCCGGCGGCATCGATCCCGGCAGTGACGCCGCCGATGGCGATGTTGGCGGAATGGCTGATGCCGCCGACGGCCAACCCACCGGTGCCATAGGCAACGAGGTCCGGTGTGAACGCCACCCCGAGGCGCCCGCGCACCGTTCCGAACCAGTCGAGGTTGTGGCTGTGGTCGACCGTTATCGGTGTATCGACGGGAAGCCCCGGGTTGCAGACCGCTCCCGGGCACAACGACGATGTAATGTTGCGCTGGGTCGCGAACTGGACGTCGGTTTCGAGGCCGGCAACCAAAAGACCAGCCTGCCAATTGTAGCCGGTCTGGACGCCGCCGATGCCGCCCTTGAGCCGGGCGGAGGACGTATCCCCGAACAGGGGCGTTCCCGTCGATGCATCGCTGTAGAGCGTGCTGGAATTGAAGCTGCCGGTCGCATAACCGACATTGCCGCCGAAATAGAATCCGGTCCAGGTCCACACCGCCTGGATCGGTCCCTTGTAAACCGGCCGCGCGCGTTCAAGCACGGGCGCAGCCGCCGTTGCCGATGCGGGCACATAGATCACGTACGGGTCGAATTTGTAGTTGAGCCCCACCCGCACCATGTCCTCCGTTATGCGGGAGTTGAACGCAATGGTGAGGGGCGTCGAGTTTGAGGGGAGCGCTGCGAACGGCACCGACGCGTGGCCGAGGTCAAGGTGGAGGTATTCGACCTTGCCGGTCCAGTTGCCGCCGAGACGCGCTTCCAGCCCGCCGCCCGCGGTCCAGCCCTCACGCAGCGAGCGGTTGCTGAACATATTAGCGGCCGGAACGATGTTGCCATTGATATCGATACCGGCTCCGTAAATGGTGCCCTGATGCTCGACCTCGCCGTAGGCAAGGCCGCCGGTGCCGTAGAGCAGCATGTCCGGCGTAACCGCCACGCCGAGGCGCGCGCGCACCGTCCCGAACCAGTCCAGATTGTGCTCATGCACCACGGGCACCGGCGCATCGGCGCCCATGAGCGTAATGGCCGGGTTGCAGATTGCCCCTGGGCAGGCGGGCGCATCGGTCGTGCGCTGGTGAGCGAAGACGACGTCGGTCTCGAGGCCGGCCACCACCATGCCCGTCTGCCAGTTGTAACCGATCTGTGCGCCGCCGGCGCCGCTGAAGTGCTTGAACGACGTGCTGGTGGCGAACAGCGGATTGCCGAAACTGTCGCTGTAGAGCGTATCGGTGTTGAGCTTGCCGGTGCTGCGGCCGACGTTGCCGCCCAGGTAGAAGCCGGTCCAGGTCCACACCGCTGCAACAGCGTCTTTGGAAATTACCGGTGGCGCATGACCGGGGAGATAAACCGGCACATAGGCCGGCGGCGCGGGCGGTGGCTTGTTGGCGCCCGGCCCGAACTTCTGCGACAGCCCGAAATAATAGCCGCGACGCGGGCCGTATTGCGGGAGGAACACGCCGATCCCGCCGCCGGTTCTGAGGGCGTAGCTGGTGTCGGTGACATTCACCACGTCGAAACGCGCCGTAATCGGGTTCCAGCCGGGAATGTAGAATTCATGCGACATACCGGCATTGACCGACGCGTAGGGCGCAACGTGGTCGGTATTGAAATCGCCGGCACGAAAGCCACTGCCGTATATCACGTCGGTGGTGAAGCGCGTGCCGTTCCAGAGATAGGAGATGCCACCGGATCCGGTCCAGACCTGACTGTGATCGGTGTTGATCCAGTTGTTCTGGATGTAGGCAATCTCGTCCGCGCCGAAGAGATATTGGTTGGTGATGATGTTGGTCGCCCGCTGAATGGCCCAGGCCCAGTTCGCATAGGCCCTCAAATTGCCGTTGGTGTAGACGGCCTTGAGCTCGACGCCCGTGTTCTGGCCCTGCGCATAGTTGAAGCCGTTCAGCACCACCGCCGCGCCGAACTGCCCGTCGTCGAGCAAATCCCTGGTGGTTTTCAGATAAGCATCGATCCCCAGCTCGAGACCAGGCCATACCTTCTGCACGACGCCGATGTCATAGACGTTCGCCCGCTCGGGCAGCAGGGGAGAGTAAGGCGGGGGAGCCCCGGGAGCCTGGAGGGTCGTGCAGGTCGGGACGCCGACGGAGGCGGGGCAGCTGGTGTACAAGTTGGTATTGCTGGGCGCCGCGATCACCTGCACCGGCGGGGTGAAAGTGCGGGCGTAGCCGGCGTGGAATGTCGTGCCGTCGAAGGGATTATAGGTCAGGCTTACGCGCGGGCTGAGCTGGTTCGCATTCTGGTATTGCCACATCTGGTCGAACCGCGCCCCGGTATTCAAGGTCAGCTTGTCCGTGAGCTTCCACTCGTCCTGCAGATAGACGCCGCCCAGCCAGCCGAGGAGCACGCTGGTGTCGATCGCCGGAAACGGGGTATCGGGCAGGATTTGCGCGCCCGTGGTTGCGTCGAAGGGCAGCAGCTGCGATGCGCTCGACACGGTCGTCTTCTCCGCGCTGACGAAGAGCCCGGCGCGTACCGTATGCGCGTCGCTGAGGTGAAACGCGCTGTCGCCCTGGATGCCGTTGACGATGCTGCCACGATAAACGTCCGTGGCCAGGCCGTTGTACATGAGATCGCCGATGCGATCCGGCGTGAACCCAATGGCGCTGGTACGCATGAAATAGGCAAGCTGAAGGTCGACGTCAGTGGTGGATTTCTGCAGCGCGAGCACGCCGAACTTGTATGATTCGCGTTGAGTTTCGTTGATCTGCGCTGAAGGATAATTGGCGATGCCGAAAGCGGTGAAGGCGTTCGGGGGAGTGCATGTTGTCGGAGCCGGAGCGCCGGGGTTAGGTGTATTGGCACAATTTAAGTTGTTGGGGATCTGAAACTGGTTGACTGCTGTTCCGCCGATGAAGCTCAGCCGGGTTGTCGGATCGATGATGGTGGAGATGTAGGCGAAGCTCCTGTCCTGCGTGCTGTGATCGTGCAGCGCGTTCAGGGCGGGAGACGTATTGTTGATGCCGAGGGCGGTCTGCAGATAGCGGCCGCTGATGAAATACTCGGTGCTGCCTGCCGTGCCGCCGTATTGGATGCTGGAATTGCTGGTGTGCCGGCTGCCCATATAGGTGCCGATCTGCCCGACGTTGTCGAGTTTCGCAGTCGTGATGTCGACGATGCCGGACGTGCGCAGCCCGTATTGCGCAGGCAGCGCGCCGGTGATCAGGCTCAAGCTGCCGACCCAGCTGGAATCCAGGTATTGACCGAATGAGCCGAGGCCGTCGGGCAGGAGAATGCCGTTGATCCGATACGATACGTAGGCGTGCTCATTGCGAACATGCAGGCCGCCCTGCGTGTCCGCTTCCTGCGAGACCCCCGGCAACTGCAGCAGCACGTCCCTGACTGTTGCATTGGTGCCTTGCGGCAATGCCTCGATGGCTTCACGGCTCAGCGTGCTCGGCGCCGTTCCGAGCGGCGCGAAGATGTTGTCGCGCCCTCGATCGAACGTCTGAATCTGAGACTGTATACCGGTGCCCGGAGCAGCTGGTTGCGCGACAGGCGCTGGCGGAGGCGCCGGCGGCGGCGTCTCCCCGGGCGGCGGTGGCGTCGTGGTCGCGGCCGGCTGGGCAGGCGGCGGGCCTGGTGGGGGGGGTGGCGGGGTTGGGGGCGGCGTCACCGTCACCGGGGGGACGGGCGTCGTGCCGGGCGGCACAGGCGGGGGGGTCGGCCCCGGTGGGGCAGGAGGAGGAGTTGGAGTTGGAGTAGGTGTTGGAGTTGGAGTAGGTGTAGGAGTTGGAGTTGGAGTTGGAGTTGGAGTAGGCGTTGCTCCGGGTGACGGCGATGGAGCGGGTGCAGGCGCCGGCGCGGGAGCTGGTTCGGGTGCGGGTGCTTGTGCTTGCCGAGCGGGGGCGGTTGTCTGCGCCCTCTGCGATTGTCCGTTTTGCGCCTGCGACGCTGCAATCCCTGCCCAGCAGCTCAGCAACACCAGTGACGAGCTGCTTAGAAGCAGCAGGCGCCTTTTGCGACTCGACATTTGCGACCCCCATTCGTTTTCATGATGAAAACGATCCCCCTGTTCGACTTGATGCGGTCGCGCGCACAGATTGCGCTCGGCGCGACGGGATCAGGCGACGGGAGGCGCGCGGGCCGCGAAAACAGAAGTACGCTGGGTTGGGGCGTCTACGAGGACAGTGGTGAGGGACTGCGCTCGCCTGTAAGCGACTGGTACCGGCAGAAATGGTATAGCCGCGGGCACCAGCGCGCCGGCGAGATGAATAATCGCACAGAGCGCGCAATAGCGATCGGCATGATGCGGCGTGTCGCCGCCCGCCGGAGCAGTCGTGCCCGAGGTCTCGATCTGTGCCGGCGCCTGGCCGGAGAGGTCATCGAGATGCACGTGCCCGAAGGAGAGCGCGAGCTGAAGCGCGAGCGCAAACAACGCAACGAACGAACTCGATCTCAGACGCGCTCGAAACCAATGCATCGTGTTACGCTTCACGCCTGTGCAACAGCGGTCAGAAACCACGCGTCCAAACTTTAGTAATAATGTAACATCGCCGCAATCCGCGGTTTTGCGATTCCTCCGCACTGTTGCAGAAAATCACCTATGCGATCGCAGCCCGCCACCCGCCCGGGGTGACGACTCTAAATTGGCATTGAACAAATGGAGCCAACATGTCCAATAAGTTTAGCCGCATCTTCTTTCACACAAAAGGAAATCGCTAGCTCCGTGCGGTTAAAATCGGGCGCATCATGCCGCCTGATCAACGCGTGCCGCTCTTCGGCGTGACGTGCCAGCATTGCGCGAGCGTTATCGTCCTTTCTCATGACGAACAACTCGCGACGGAACTTTCGTTGCCCTGCCCGCACTGCGGCCGCCGTGGGCTCTACGATCACCGAGCGGTCTTTCCCTGCCGCTTGCCGAAGCGAGCCGAAGGACGTTCGCCGCGCATGCCTTGATTCCAATCAGGTACGCCCCTGCGCGCGCCTATCTTGAAACAGATTTCTCAGGCCGCGCGTCGCGAATCTTGCTCGTTCGTCGCGGAGAACAGATGCTAAGAGTTGAAGTTGCACCAGGCCGTCTTGGTGCGTCATTTGATATTATTCGCGCTGACCTCGACGTCCGGGACGCCGCACACCTGTCAAACAACTGAGTTACAGTAAAGCATGCGTCACAGCACACGCCCAGTGGAAACGGGCCTGGCGGGGATGGCCACAACGCATCATTTCCGGCTTGGCGCCTGCGAGCGGCCTTTGCCCTTCCGTGCCTCGCGCAGCATCTCGATCAGGGCGGTGGCTGTCCGCAGCAGACGACCGTCCCGGCCGGCGGGACCGACGAGCTGTACGCCCAACGGCAGACCGCCGCTGCCCGCGAGCAGCGGGAGCGAGAGCGAAGGCAAGCCACTCAAGGTCCACAAAGTACAGAACACGGGATCGCCGGTAGAACCCAATCCTTTCGGTGCAACGCCGGGGGCCGCGGGTGTGATGATGGCGTCATAGGCATCGAAGATGCCGGCGAGAGCGGCGGTGATACGCCGAGCCTGGTCGAGAGCTGCAAGGTAATCGACCGCGCTTACTGCTTTTGCGTGCGCAAGAAGCTTGCGCATGGCTGCACTGGGCTCGCCGTGCGCGAAGAAGGGCGCGAGATTGTGAGCCATGTCCACCGACATGATGGTGCGATGCACGTCCCAGGCCGCGCGCAAGGAGGCCGGAAGGTCCACGGTGTCGATTGCCGGCCCCAGCGCAGCAACGAGCTCCTCGAAGGCGGCCTTGGTCTCGCTTTCTGCCTTCTCCCACACCGGCGTGCGTACAAACGCAAACCGCGGCAGGAGCGGCGGGGGCTCGCTTTGCAGTGCGCGGAAATCGGGAGCGGCGAACGGCTCGCTGTCGGGATCGGCCGGATCATGACCGGCGATCACTTCGAGGATGAGCGCGAGATCGCCAAGCGAGCGCGCAAACAGCCCGATGTGATCGAGCTTGCGCGAGAGCTGCAAGACGCCGGCACGCGAGATGAGACCGTAGCTCGGCTTCATGGCGAAGACGCCGCAGAAGGCGCCCGGCCGGATCACCGAGCCGTTGGTCTGGGAGCCGAGCGCGAGCGGCACCATGCTCGCGGCAACCGCAGCCGCCGAGCCCGACGATGAGCCGCCCGGGGTGCGCGTATGGTCGTGTGGATTTCTGGTCGGCCCGGGATGGTAATACGCGAATTCGGTCGTGACCGTCTTGCCAATGATGACCGCCCCGCCAGCGCGCAGCCTTGCCACCACGCTCGCATCACTGCGCGGCCGCCGGCCGCTCGCCAGCGGCGATCCCAGCTCGGTGGGATAATCTCTGGTATCGATGATGTCCTTGATTGCGACGGGAACACCATAGAGCGGCCCACTCGAACGGCGCTCGGCGCGGCGCTCATCGAGCGCGAGCGCTTGCGCGAGCGCGTGCTCGCGATCGAGATGGGCAAAGGCTTTGATCTCATTGTCAGCAGCGTCAATGCGATCAAGACAGGCGCGCGAATATTCCTCGACCGAAAACGTCCCGCGCGAAATCCCCGCGGCCGCCTCGGTCGCGGTCAGCGTGATCAGGCGATCCTCCGGCACGTATACGTATCCTCAGCCGCCACCGTAGAGATAATTGGGCAGCCACAAGGTCATGCCCGGCCAGACATACATGATGACCATGCAGAGGATGATGACCACCATGTAGGGCATCATGCCGTTGAAAATCTGGTTGAGCGTGACGTGCGGCGGCGACACGCCTTTGAGATAGAAGGCCGACATCGCCACGGGCGGGGAAAGAAACGCTGCCTGCAAATTCACGAACACCAGCGTGCCCCACAGGACCGGATCGATGTTGAAATGCTTGAGCAGCGGCAAAAAGATAGGCACGAAAATGACGATGATTTCCGTCCACTCAAGCGGCCAACCCAAAACGAAGATGATCGCCTGCGAGAGGATCATGAATTGCACGGGCGTCATATTCAACGACAACACCCAATGTTCGACCAGTGCCTGCCCGCCGAGAATGGCGAACACGCCTGAGAACAGGGCCGAGCCGACAAACAGCCAGCAAACCATGGCAGTCGTCTTGGCGGTGAGGAACACGGCTTCTTTGGTGCGTTTCCAATCGAGCGTTCGCGCTTGCACGGCAAGCAGAAAGGCGCCGGCGGCTCCAACACCCGCCAACTCGGTCGCGGTCGTGATTCCGAACAGGATGACGGCCAGAACGACGACCGTGAGAATGCCAAGCGGCATGACCGAGGAGGTCAGAAGCTTCAGGACCTCGAACCGCTCGGCATTCATTCTCCAGTAGTAGCGCACAACCAGCAGCGCGCCGGCGAGCGCGCACAATCCGAACCACAGATAAAAGCCTTCCGGCGGCCCCTGCTCGGCGGGCGTCGCGGGCCCGCTTCCGAGGCCGGGAGTGCCGAGCTGCTGCACCCCGCTCACCGCAGCCTCCGCCGCGGCCTGCTGGTGAATGACGACGTACCACCAGGCGAGAGCGAGCGTACCTGCGACGAGCGCGAACGGCACCAGCGCGATGCACATATTCTTGAGGAGTGTCCGGTAACCAAGCGGGCGACCTTCCGCCTCGATGTGGCTTGCTTTCCACGGAGAAAGCAGCGCCTGCCCGAGCGCAACGAGCATGTTCGGTGAATAAGCCGCCTGGAATTTGCGCACCCACTCCGGCACCGGCACCCGCGTCTGCTCTTCCGGCAGCGGGGGAGCGATCTTCGGATTGATCATCGCCCAGCCCACGATGTAGACGAGATAGAGCAGCGCGAGAAAGAAACCGGGAAACATCGCCGCGGCGTAGAGTTTGACGACCGATTGTCCGGCAACCGCGGCATAGACGATGATCATCACCGAGGGTGGAATGAGAATGCCCAACGTGCCGCCCGCGGTGATGACGCCCGCCGCGAGTTTCACGTCATAGCCGGCGCGCAACATGGGGTTGAACGCAATCACCCCCATCAGCACGACGACGGCGCCAACAAGACCGCTGGCGATGCCCCAGAACGTACAGACAATCAGCGTCGCCACCGCGAGCGAGGCCGGAACGCGCCGGAACGCGAGCTGGATGCTGTAGAACATCTTGTCCACCAGCGCGCCACGCTCCATGACGTAGCCCATCAAGACAAACAGCGGGATCGAAATCAGCACGTCGTTCGTCATCGCGCCGTAGCTGCGCTGGACCATCAGGTCGAATACTCGATTGTCGGCAAGCGAGGTGTGGGCGGGATCGTAGAACGCGATGTAGCCGAAGAAGATGCCGAGCCCCATCAGCGTGAAGGCGGTGGGAAACCCCATCATGATGACCACCACGATGAGGGCGAGCATGGTGAGACCGAGTGCGGGATCGCTCATGTGCCGAGCTCCCCGCCCATACCGCGTTGGCGCGCCGCCTCATCGATCTCATGGGCGCGCTCGATCGCGATCTTGCGGGATTCCTCGTCCACGTATTCGCTGTGCGCAAGCTGCTCCTCGACCACGTCGATTTCGGCGACGTCATGCAGGCGGCTCGGCCATTGCCCGGTCTTGAGGCAAACCACGCAGCGCACCATTTCGGCGATGCCCTGGAGCATGACCAGCGCCCCCGCGATCGGGATGACGGTCTTGAACTGATAAACCGGCGGGCCATTCGCAGTGACGTTGGAATGCTCGGCAATGCGCCAGGAGATGGCGGCGTAATCGTAACCGGCATAGATCAGCGCGGCGATTCCGGGAAAGAAGAAGATCACGTAAAGTGCGGCGTCGAGCGCCGCTTGCATGCGAGGGCGCATGGAGCTGTAAAGGAAATCGCCCCGGACGTGTGCGTTTTGCGCAAGCGTATACGCGCCGCACAGCATGAAGAGCGTCCCGTACAGCATGTTGTCGGCGTCGAAGATCCATGCAGTCGGAGCATTGAGAATGTAGCGTTTGAACACCTCCACGCAGACCACCGTCATCAGCGCGATGATCAGCCAGGCGGCGGCCTTGCCTACCCAGGTGCTGATGCCGTCAATGGCGTACAGGAAACGTTGGACGTTCATTCGCTATCGCTTGGATTGCAGGGTGGGCTAAGGCGCGCCCACCCATCTGTTGCGACACACCAAGACGCGCCCGCCGAGCCCTCCATCGCCATGCCGGCGACGAGCGATTTGGCGCGCGGGCACGCGGCGACGCAGTGCCGTCAGATCGGCTTTGCAGCCTTCGGACCCCAGTAATGCTCGAACGCCATCCGGCGGCTTACGACGTAATCCTGCTCCCATTGTGTCGCGCGCTTGGCAAAGGCCAGTTGCAACTCGACGATTTCCTTGAACAGCGGATTCGTCGCCGCGTATTTCCGAACGATCTCGTCGTAGACTTCGAGCTGCTTTCGCAGCACCGAATCCGGGGTCTTGTAGAACTTCACCTTGTCGACCGTTTGCAGGGTGATGTAGTCCTGCGAGTTGCGGTCGATTGCCTTCCACTGCATGTCCTGCGACGCCGCCTCCACCGCATTGGCGATGATCGCTTTCAACTTGTCGGGTAGCGAGTCGAATTTGGTTTTGTTGAAAGTGATTTCAAGCTGCTCGGCATTCTGATGATAACTCTGCAGCATACAGACCTTGGACACGTCGGCGAAGCCGAGCGCGCGATCGGAGGTTGCGTTGTTGAACTCCGCCGCATCGAGCAGGCCACGGTCGATGGCCGAGACAATCTCGCCGCCGGGTAGCGCGTTGACCGCAGCCCCCATGGCGGTGAAGAGGTCGATTGAGATGCCGACGGTGCGATATTTGAGGCCCTTGAAATCGTCAGGCCCGGTGATCGGCTTCTTGAACCAGCCGAGCGGCTGGGTGTAGAGCGGCGCGTAGGGGAACGACACGACATTGACGCCAATCGAGGCATAGAGCTTCTCCAGGAGCTCCTTGCCGCCGCCATATTTGTGCCAGGCCAGCAGCATGTTGGCGTCCATCGCATAGCCCGGACCAGAGCCCCAAAGCGCGAGCGCGGTCTGCTTGCCGTAATGATAGACGAGCACGCCGTGGCCGCCGTCGAGCGTTCCCTTGGAGACTGCATCGATCAGCTGAAAAGCAGGAACCACCGCGCCCGCGGGTAGCACCTCGATCTTGAGGTCGCCGCCGGTCATGTCATTGACCCGCTTGGCGTAATCGAGGGCATACTCGTGGAATATGTCCTTCGAGGGCCATGTGCTCTGCCAGCGCATGCTGATCGGTCCCTGTGCGCTGACCACAGCCGGCGCGGACACGGTCGCTGCACTTGCAAGCGCGGCGCCGCGCAGGAACGTGCGGCGCGTGGACGAATGAGCTGCAGATGTAGATACAGGCGTTTTAGACATGCGTAACCTCCTTGGCCGCGATGACGTTGATCGCCATCTTGGTGCGAGTAAGCGGGTCGCCTCGCGGCTTTCTCGGAGCCGGTTGGCACGTAAATTTTCCGGAAAGTTCCCTCCTCCGGTGAAGATTTCTTAGGGGTTCAGGCTGTCGCAGACAAGTCATGAATCGGGTGGAACAACCCAACTGACGACCCACCGCAGGGAGTAAGGTTAAACAGGCGGTCCCGAATGCCCTGCGTGCACCAGGGCAGACCGCGCGACTTCACGCGGGGGTGAGTGAAGCCGGGCACTTGTCCCGTGCTAGGACGCGCAACGACTGATCCCCACAGGGGCGCGCCACTGCCAACAGGCGCTTACGAGCGCGTGGAACAAGGAGAAAACCGGTGAAACGGCTTTTCAAGTCACTTGCGACAATTTGGCGGCTCGCCCGTCCCTATTTCTTTTCAGAGGACCGCCGCGCAGGCCGCATCCTGCTCGGCGCCGTGATCCTCATCGAGCTCTCGATCGTGGGAATCAACGTGCTGCTCAATCAGTGGAACAACCGCTTCTACAACGCTTTGCAGGAGCGCGACTGGAATGCCTTCGTTTACGAGCTCCTGTTCTTCTGCGTGCTCGCCACCGCCTACATCATGCTTGCCGTCTATCAACTCTATCTCAATCAATGGCTGCAGATCCGCTGGCGACGCTGGATGACCGCCCGCTACCTCGACCATTGGCTTGCCGGAGCCAATCACTATCGCATGCAGCTCCTGGGTGATGCAGCGGACAATCCCGACCAGCGTATTGCCGAAGACATCAATCTTTTCATTGACCGCACGGTCACGCTGAGCGTCGGTCTCTTGAGCGCAATCGTCACTCTGTCCTCGTTCGTGGCCATCCTGTGGACGCTCTCGGCAAGCGCCCCATTCCAGGTCTTCGGCATGACGTTTGTTATTCCCGGATATCTGGTTTGGGCGGCGCTGCTTTACGCCCTGGTCGGAACCACATTCACCCATCTCATCGGCTGGCCGCTGGTGTCGCTGAATTTCCGCCAGCAGCGCTTCGAGGCCGATTTCCGCTTCAATCTTGTCCGCGTGCGCGAGAACTCGGAACAGATCGCGCTGCTCGCGGGTGAAACGGCGGAACGCGAGCGGTTGCTCGGCCGCTTCGGCCGGATTGTCGAGAACTGGCTCCTGATCATGAAACGAACCAAGCGGCTGACATTCCTGACCGCAGGCTATTCGCAGGCCTCAGTGGTGTTTCCGTTCATCGTGATCAGCCCGGCGTATTTCGCCGGCACGGTTCAGCTGGGTGGACTGATGCAGACAGCATCCGCATTCAACAGCGTGCAGACCGCACTTTCGTTTTTCGTCACTGCCTACCGTCAGCTCGCGGAATGGCGAGCGGTGATTGCGCGGCTCGATGGTTTCAACATCAACGTCGAGAAGGCGCAGCTCGCGGCCAAGACGAAGCCGGTCATCAGCGTTGTGCCGAAAGACAACCGGCAGCGCGTTACGATCGACGATCTCCTGGTCAAGCTGCCGCATGGCCGACTTCTCGTTGCCGCCCGCGACATCGCGGTATCGAAGGGCGAAAGCGTGCTGGTGACGGGCCCGTCCGGTTCCGGCAAATCGACGCTGTTTCGCGCGATCGCCGGCACCTGGCCGTTCGGCGCGGGCAGCGTCAATGTGCCGCGCGGAGCACGATTAATGACATTGCCGCAGCGGCCGTATTTTCCGGTGGACACGCTGACGGCTGCGGTCACTTATCCGGCCGAGCCGGGCGCGTTTTCGACCGAGCAATTGCGGCAGGTTATCTGCGCAGTTGGTCTGCCCGCCCTCGCCGAGCGGCTGGATGAGGAGGCGCACTGGAACCGCATGCTGTCGCTCGGCGAGCAACAGCGCCTCGGAATCGCGCGCGCCATCCTGCAGTCGCCCGACTACCTCTTTCTCGATGAGGCGACGGCCTCGCTCGACGAGCCGGCGGAAGCGCAGCTCTACCACCTCCTTGCCGAGCGGCTCCCGGGCACAACGATTGTCTCGATCGGACATCGTTCCACGCTCTCCGCGTTTCATGAGCGCGGCCTTGCTCTCGTACGTGAGGGAGATCACTACCGCGTGCACGACGCGCGCGATGCCGTGCTCGAGGCGGCGCTATAGGCATCACGCTGTGGCTTTGAGCATTCCCGCGAGCGGGCGATTGGGATCGGCAAGGGCGGCGCTATCGATGGGGATTTGGCGCTCAATAAGACGGCGCGCGGCCGCGATATCGCGCTGCCGATTAATTCCCATAGCGCAAACCATGGCACCTTTGGACACCCCAAAGATCAACGGTCCGCCGCCGGTAGCTTGCCGATGGATATGCGTGTCGGGGCGCGACGACGGCCAGCCCACGCCCTGAATGTAAAGGTCGTACTGCTCAGACCAGAACGATGGCACCGTGCGGTAGGCCTCGTTAGCGCCGGCTGCGTTGCGGCCGGCGATCGCGCCATGGTCCTGGGCGTGCCGCCAGTTCTCCAGCCGAACGAGCCCATGCGGTCCCGGGAAACGCGTCGCATCGCCGGCGGCAAGGATGTTGGGATCGGACGTGCTGCAGTGCTCGTCCACCAGAATGCCATCGTCCACTGCAAGCTCTGCCGCCGCGGCAAGCGCCACGTTCGGCTTTACACCGCAACCGATCCCGACGATATCCGCCGACAACGCATAGCCGTCCTTGGTGCTGATATCGATGCCGGCAGCGGTGGGCTCGACGTGCTCGATGGTAACGCCGGCATGAATCTTCACGCCATGTTTGGAATGCGCTTGCGCGATGCAGGCGACGGTGTTCTCGTCGCAGACACGCGCAAGAATACGCGGCGCAATTTCCAGTACCGTCGTCTTGACACCGACTGTGCGCGCCGAGGCAGCCACTTCCAGGCCGATGAGTCCGCCGCCGATGAGAACAAGGCGCTTGGCGCTCTGCAAGGACGCCTTGAGCGCGCGTGCGTCGGCCTGCGTGCGCAGATAGTGAACATGCGGCATGGCGATCGGGAATTGCGGCAGCTCGCGCACCAGGCTACCCGTCGCGAGCACGAGAGCATCATAGGGGTAGCGTTGCCCGGATGCCGTGCGCACTTGGCGCGCCGCACGGTCAATCGCCGTGCAGCACGCATGTCGTTCCAGCACGACCTTATGCGCGATGACCCCGCCCGGGCCTGCAATGAGCGCATCCTCCGGGAGCGCCTTACCGGTGAGCACCGCCTTTGACAGCGGCGGCTTCTCGTAAGGTTCGCAATCTTCCTCGGTGAGGATGATCACATGCGCGGCCGGATCGGTGCGCTTGGCTGCAAGCGCCGCGAAAACGCCCGCCGGGCCACCCCCGATGACGACGATCCTTCTGGATTTCTGATCAGACATGAGCAGTGAATAGCGAGTAGTGAGTAGTGAATAGTAGACGATTTGACACCGGCTCACTACTCACGACACGCGTTCCCCGGCAATCGTCAAGTCATGCTAGATACCGATCGAATGTTCCATCTGGCAGTGATCGAATGAGCGATTGAAATGGAGGGCTTCCCGGATGATGTGCGCGTGTCAGCGGCCGATTGGCCGCCGGATTGCGCCGAGCCGCGACCGGGTGACTTGCAAGTCTTCATCCCGCAAGGATTTGGACTGGGCGCACCGGCTATCATCACGCCGTATGGCGGACCGCCCGAGCAGAGCTATTACGGCTTCCATGCGGCGCAGGCGCATCCTTTCCTCAATGGACCCCTGACCGAGTCGTCGGGCGGGACCTTGTATTTCGATGACAACGCCTCGCTTCAAACATTGCAGGAAACCTTGGGCCTGATGGGTGTTTACCAGACGGTGGACTATGTCGCGTTCGGCAAGAGCAGCAGCGATCCAATCGGAGAACGTTATCTCGACCAGATGCGACTGGTTACGCACTCCGCCCTCGCCGCGGTATTCGGCGCAACGAGCTCGCAGCCTCCACCGCAACAGACATTGCCTGTTCCGGAGGCAGTTTGCGCTTTCATCACCGCGCAAAGGTCAAAGTGGAATGACCGCTATGCGTTCAGCTCGAAACTGGGAGGCACAGCCGGTGGTGACGGGGACTGGGCGAAGGAGTCGCTTGCGTTCGGATTTCACGTTGAAAACACGTATTGGGGCATTTACCGGGTTTGGAGCCGCTCCTGGCTCGTGACCAAGTGACGCCAAGAACGGGGCCTATCTCATGCTGTCGCGAAAGGACTCGGATGCTGATGAACAGGCTGCATAGACGCGCGCAGACGCTTTCTGCGTTATGCGTCTTGATGCCGGTTATTGTTGCCGGCGGTGACCACGCGTGCGCGCAGGGCAAGATCGAGGTGGATTATGCAATCTCTTTCGCGCGCATTCCGATCGGCAGCGCACAGATGGCCGCGGATATTGCAGATGAGGAGTACAAGATCACGCTCAGGGGCCGCGCTGCCGGTGTCGCGCGCGTGCTTGCGAGCGGCGAAGGCGAGTTTCTCACCGACGGAACAGTAAGGACAGGCGAGCTTGTGCCGGCAAATTTCAGCTCGAACATCAATTCTGGCAAAGAGAGATTGAGCATCAAGATGGTGCTTGCCGACGGAAACGTGACCGAGCTCGACGCCTCCCCGATGGGCGAAGGCCGCGTTCCGATCAGTGACAGCGATCGCCGGGGCATCGTTGATCCGCTCACCGCGCTCTTGGTTTCCGCCGGGCCGAGCGGGGAGGGCACGGGCGAGCAGGCTTGCGCTCGCAGGCTGCCGGTCTTCGACGGTCACCGGCGCTATGACCTCAAGCTTTCCTTCAAGCGCGAAGACAAGATCAAGATGGAGAAGGGATACACGGGGCCGGTGGTGGTGTGCGCATTGGAATATCAGCCCATCTCCGGTCATTACCCCTCCGAGCCGCTGGTCAAATTTCTTTCCTCGGGGCGCGAGATGGAAGTCGCCCTTGCGCCGGCGGGCGGTACGCATTTTCTCGCGCCCGTGCGCCTGTCGGTTTCCGGCGCGCTTGCGAATCTTGTCATTCAAGCCACGAGGTTTGAAGCGACAAGTCCCGCGCCGGCAGGTGAAGGCAAGCCCGAGCCATCACCCCAGTGAGCAAGGCGGTCACGGCCGCGAAACAGACGAAAGCCCCGCTTCGAGTGCGGCGTAGAGCGCATTCGTTCGGGAGAACACGTATTCGAGCTCCGCGACCGCGACGTGGTCGGCGCCCTTTTCACGCAATAAGCTCGCAAGTGCGTGAACATGGCTGGGCGGGCAATGCAGGGTGAGCATCCCTGAGGAGGTCGGCCCCCCGAACGGAGCCTCGACCTCGAAGCGCTGTTTGGCCTCGGCAAGGAGCGCGTCATCACAGCGCGCAAAACGCGTGCGTACCTCGCGAAACGCGTTTGCACTTTTGCGGGCGGCAATCCGGTCGAGCACCGCGCGTGCGATGTCGCGCTCGGCGCTGCCCCACTGGGCCGCACGCGCAGCCACCAGATTGGCCTGGGAGCGCAGGATAACGCCGTCCTCGATCACTTTGAGCCCGTTGGCGGCAAGTGTCGCGCCGGTCGTGGTGATGTCAACAATGAGCTCGGCAGTGCCCGCCGCCGGGGCGGCCTCCGTGGCACCGGCACTTTCCACAATCCGGTAGTCCGCGATTCCATGCACGGCAAAAAAATGGCGCGTGAGATTGATGTATTTGGTCGCTACTCGCATCTTGCGCTCATGCTTGATGCGAAATGCCGTCGCGACATCATCAAGGTCGGCCATGCTGCGCACATCGATCCACGCCTGCGGCACCGCCACCACGACGTTTGCGTGGCCGAAGCCTAGTCCATCGATGAAGATGATCTGCTCCTTCGCATCGGCGATCTGCTCGCGCACGAGGTCTTCGCCGGTGAGGCCGAAATGCACCGCCCCCTGCGCGAGCAGATCGACGATTTCGGAGGCAGAATGATAGGCCACTCCGACCGCGGGAAGACCGGCGATCCCTCCGCGATAGTCGCGCGCACCGCGCGGTTTTATCAGATCGAGTCCCGCCCGCGCGAAGAAGGCCTCTGCATTCTCCTGCAGGCGGCCTTTGGAGGGGACCGCAATGGTAAAGAACTGGCTCATGACTGGCCTTGCAGCTGCGTGAGCCGCTCGATCCAGACCGAAAAGCCCACTGCGGGAATCGGCGTGGCGCTTCCCAGCCGTGTGAGAAGCGCGTCATAGCGGCCGCCGGCAACGAGCTGGCCTGGCACGCGCGCACGCGGATCGTGCAACTCGAATACCAGCCCGGTGTAATAATCGAGACCGCGACCAAAATCGGTGGAAAAGTGAATTCTGCGAACGTCGACGCCGCGCGCGGCCAGGAAGCCGGTGCGACTCTCCAAGAGATCGAGTGCCGGGTCCAGCGCGACATTGGCATCGCGCGCAAAAGCGCGCAGCTCCGCTGCCGCATCATCCGGCTCGCCGGCCACGGCGAGGAACCGTTCAATGAGGGCGCGGGTCTCGCCCGACAAAGTGGCGGACGCGCCGAGCGCCGCCTGGTCGAGAAAACGGTCGGCGATCTCGCCGACGGAGCGGCCTCCCACGGCCGTAATGCCGGCAATCGAGAGAAGATCGGTGACGAGTGCATGCGCAGCTGCGGGATCAGAGCCTGCGAGTGCGCTGAGGACTCCCTGATATTCAGCCTGCGCCTGAATGGCGCCAATCGAAAGTCGATCGAGGTCCTGCGCGAGGGAAGACTTATAATTGAAGTCCTTGATCAGGCGCCGCTTCCAGGCGGGCGCAAGCTTGAGTGCCGCGACCAGCGCCGAAAATAGCCCTAGATCGCCCATTCGAATGATCGGTTCAGACAAACCGAAATGAGCGGCAGCTTCGAGACCAAGTGCCAGCATTTCGGCGTCGGCTGCCGCAGTGTCCGTGCGACCGAAAAACTCAATGCCCGCCTGCCAGAACTCGCTCGCCCCGCCGGTCTCGGCGCGCGGCTGCCGGAACACGGGTCCGAGATAGCAGTAGCCCTGCGGGCGGCCGGCTCCGCCCGAGGCGAGGTATTTGCGCGAGACCGGGATTGTCAGATCGGGGCGCAGGCACAATTCACGGCCTTGCGCGTCCGTGGTGAGATACATCCGTTTGCGGATGTCCTCGCCCGAGAGATCGAGAAATGGACCAGCCGGCTGCAGAATGGAGGGCGCCACGCGCAGGTAGCCTGCGCGCTCGAATGAGGCGAGCAACGTATCGTTTCGAGCAGCAGGAGCAACGCTCATCGCAGCGATCCTCGCACGCGACCCAGCAGGGCATGACGATTTGAATGAATGCCGCAGCATCGGGCGTTTAGCACGGTCGTTCGCCGATTTCGACGCCAAACCGCCGGCGCGCTTAACGCCGGCTCTCCGGCCGGGACGTTAAACGTATCATCGCCAATCGCCGAGTACTGCTCCAACGAGCGCGAGCGCCGCAACCGCAGCTGTATCTGCCCGCAGGATGCGAGGCCCGAGCGCAAGCCGCACGGTGTTGGGCAGTCTCGCGAGCGCGGTGCGTTCCTCGGGGGCAAACCCTCCCTCGGGGCCAATCAGAACGGCGAGGGAAGGTGCGTCCGTAGCGTGCGCAGCACGCGCCTGGGCAAGCGTCGCGACAGGATCCCGCACCGGTGCGTCCTCATCACAGAAGACCAGGAGGCGCGACGGCTCCCAGGCGGCAATGGCTCGATCGAGCGTGAGCGGGGCGCGGATTTCGGGAAACGTCAGGATGCCGCACTGCTGGGCGGCCTCGATTGCATTCGCCCGCATCCGATCGAGGTTGATCCGCGTGACCTGGACGTGCTGGGTCAGGACCGGCTGCAGACGGGATGCCCCCATCTCCACCGCCTTCTGGACGATGTAGTCGAGGCGGGCGTGCTTGAGCGGGGCAAACAGGAAGTGAAGGTCGGGCGCAGGCTCTTGCGAGCGAGTACGCGTTTTCACCGCGAGCATGCGGGTACGCTTTTCTGCGGCTGCGAGAAGTGCGTGCCATTCCCCGTCGCGGCCGTTGAAGACCAGCACGGTGTTGCCGGGCTTGAGTCGCAGAACGTTAATTAAGTGGTTGGCCTGCGTCGCATCGAGCGACACGGTTGCCCCATCGTAAAGCGGGGCATCGACATAGATTCGGGGGGTGCGGAAATCGTAGCGCGGCATGGCCGGCCCGGCTGGCTGAAGGGTCCAGCCATCACCGAGCGACAGAAGAAATCAAGTGTAAGTTCAGCCGGCCTATAAAACCGGCCTTAAACCGGCCTCAGGACTGCAATAGTTTTGGTTTGCCCCGGAATTTGCCGTGTTATCGCCGGATTCAAAGGGCTGTTAATATGTTGGTTACACGATCGGGTAGGACCGAATCATGGGCCGGGGGGAGATGATGACGCTCAGCCGGGTTCTGCGGGTCGCGTTCGTTTTGGCTGTTTTGCCGCTCGGTGCCGCACGCGCACAGTTCGGCGGTATGCCAGGCATGCCGGGAGCGCCTGGAATGCCGGGAGCGCCGAATATGTCCGCGCCTGGGATGCCGGGCACGGCAGGGGGATTTGGGGCGGCACCTCAAGGACCGCCGCCGGCTTGCCAGAAGATCATGGTCTATCGGGATGAAACGGCCAAAGCTGGCCAAGCTTTGCAAGCGGCGGGGAAGAAAAAACCTGGTCCCGAAGAGCTTTGCAAGCTGTTCAAAGTATTCATGGCGGCCGAAACGAAATTCATGAAAGGGCTCGAAGAGAACAGCGCGACCTGCGGCGTGCCCGCGGACGTGATCAAGCAGGTCAAGCTGGGGCACAACAAAGCCTCCGAAACGGCGAAGCAAGTCTGCGACGCGGCTGCACAGGGTGCCCGTCCGGCTGGACCCAGCCTCAGCGACGCGCTCGGCACCACACCAACGGTGCCGGACACGTCCAGCAAGCGCGGCGTGACGTTCGATACCCTGACGGGCAGCCCACTGGTGCAATGACCGGCGGCGCGGGGCGCGTCGCCAACTCGACCGGCAACTGGGTCGACGGTCTCGCTCCCGCTTGGGCGCGCCCATACCTCCGCTTAGCCCGTCTCGACCGGCCGATCGGCTCGTGGCTCCTCCTCATCCCATGCTGGTGGTCGACCGGGCTCGCCGCCGTGCACGCCCACGCGACGGTCAATCTCTGGCACGTTTTGCTGTTTTTTATCGGTGCCTTCGCGATGCGCGGCGCGGGCTGCACCTGGAATGACATTCTCGATCGCGACCTCGACGCCCTCGTTGAGCGCACCCAGTCGCGCCCAATCCCATCGGGGCAGGTGACGGTCAAAGCGGCTGCCGCCTTCCTGGTCGCGCAGGCCTTGATTGGTCTTGCCGTGCTCATGGCGTTCAACCCGTTTACGCGTTATGTCGGGCTCGCTTCGCTGCCGATCGTCGCGATCTATCCCGCCATGAAGCGCATTACCTATTGGCCGCAGATCGTGCTGGGGCTCGCCTTCTCCTGGGGCGCGCTCATGGGCTGGCCCGGCATCTTCGGGCGGCTCGATGCGCCGGCTTTCCTGCTCTATGCCGGCGCAATCTGCTGGGTGATCGGCTACGACACGATCTATGCCCATCAGGACCGTGAGGATGACGCGCTCATTGGCGTCCACTCGACAGCCCTCCTATTCCGGGAACACACCAAGCCGATGCTCGTCCTATTCTATGGGCTCGCTGGCGCGCTGATTGCGCTGGCGGGATCGACGGCGGGTGGGGGTGCCGTCTTTTTTGCCGGCGTCATTGCCTTCGGTGCTCATCTCGCCTGGCAAATCCGATCTCTGCGCATCGAGGACGCCGGCAATTGTCTGTTCGTCTTCAAATCCAACCGGGACGCCGGCCTTATTCTGTTTGCGGCGCTGGTGGTGGATGCACTGGTTTAGCGCAGCGCCTCACATCGCATGGCCGCGCGCCGCGCTTGCGGCTTGCGCAAGATCAGGCCAGGCGGCAGGCGCACGCACCCGCGCAGCGGCTTGCGAGGGCGGCAGCTTGATGTCCCAATCGCGCGCAATAAAACGGCTCGCGGTAACGCCGTCGGACTGGGTCGAAGCGAGCCACACGATCGGCACGGCCATGATCTGCGGATCGAGCAGAACCGGCGGTCGCGGCATGCCGGGCGGAAAGAATCCCGGCGTATCGGTCGGTCCGCCAGGCACCAATACGTTCACGGTGACACCGGTGCCATCAAGATCCTTTGCCCAGGTCACGCAACTCGCCTCGAGCGCCGCCTTGGAAGCGCCATAGGCAGACAGCCCCGCCGCCAGCATGGTGTCGAAGCTCGTGGTCACATTGATGATGCGTCCCCAGCCGCGCGCAACCATGCCGGGGGCGGCAAACCGCGCCATCAGAAACGAGCCGATAAAATTGGTCGCGATGATGCGCTGCCAGCCTGCGGGGTCGGCTTCAAAGAATTTGAGTCGCGCTTGTGGCTGCGGCGCTGCATGCGCCATGCTGATGCCCGCGCAGTTGATCAGCACGTCAAGCGATCCAACCGTCTTCTGGACGTCTGCTACGACTTGCCGGCAGTCCTCGGCCTTGGAAACATCGGCGACGATCTTGCGCAGCCGGTCGCGAAAGACCGGCTCCCGTGCCAACTGATCAAGGCCGCTGGAATCCACATCGACGCCCGCAACCGTCGCACCCGCGGCGGCAACCGCGCGCGCCATGACCCGGCCCATCCCGCTGCCTGCGCCGGTGATGAGAATGATGCGAGCCGACAGCGCCTGATCCGTCATGGCACGCAGGATGACAGCTTGCTTGCGAAGGTTCAATTGCGCGCGATGATTTCGCGCTCACCGCGATGGACCGTCGTGGTTGCAATTGGATGGGAGCGCCGTCGCACTACCTTCATGCCCCGGCGTGCCTTAAGTGCTCCATGGCGCGCGCGGCGCGCAGATGGGCTCCCCACGCGAACGCTTCCGATGCGCTCGAATGGCTCGCGTACGCCGCTGTCGGACTGTGGAACGAGGAGCGGCATTCCAAGTGCCCGCGCCCAGCTTCGCCATTCCGCAACGATCTCGTTACCATCCTCTGCGCGATAGAGCGTCAAAGCCAAGGCCGGATCCACGTGCTCAAGAACGACTGCAAAGCCTGCCGGGTAGTCGAGCGTGGTTTTTTCTATTCGGATCGCGATGCCGCGATAGGCGGCGAGCGGCAGGTTGACCGCCATTTTGATCCCGGATACCGCGCGGCGCAGGATGACCCGCTCGCGGTGAAGCTCGACCACGCGCACGCGCTCGTCCGCAGCATGGTCCGGCTGCTCAAAACGCAGCGGGAGAGCGAAAGGGTCGAGCCGTTCGCGACGGCTCGACCCCGCAGGCATGACCCTGCCGCTTGTTGCTTGACGCCTCAACACTTATCTCCCCGACCGGGTGGACCCGGTTCATTCGCCCCGCCGGAGTTTTCCCCGCCCGGTTGCCGCAAACATGCCGCCAAGAGGTCGGAATCCGCTTAATGTTCCTGGTTAATCCGAGGTATCACCTGCGCATGCTTCGCGCATGCTTGACAGGACGTTGCCGCCACCTCGCGAATTGCGCTCAAGCCATAGACCTCTAACAGCGGTTCTTGATTGGCACTCTTCGATGTCTTCGCTGCTTGATTTATCTGCCTTGACCGATCTCGCCCAACGGCTGGTCGGGGCCGCTCATCGCGCAGGCGCAGACGCGGCCGATGCGGTTGCGGTGCGCTCGATCTCGCTCGGCGTCGAGGTGCGCGAGGGAGCAGTCGAGGAATCCGAACGCTCCGAGGGCGACGATCTCGGCCTGCGGGTTTTCGTCGGACGCCGGCAAGCGGTGGTCTCGACGAACGACATCAAGCTCGACATATCCCAACTCGCGCAACGCGCCGTGGCGATGGCGAAAGCGGCACCCGAAGATCATTTCGCAGGGCTCGCCGATGCGCGCTTATTGGCGCGGGCCATTCCCGATCTCGATCTGCTCGATCCCGCGCTTCCGAGCGTGGGCGAGCTCGAAGAACGTGCACATCGTGCGGAAGCTGCCGCGCTCGGCGTAAAAGGGGTAAGAAAGTCCGGCGGCGCCTCGGCTTCCGCCGGGATTGGCGGCATGGTGCTGATTACCAGCGGCGGCTTTCGCGGCGCTTACCTCAGCTCAGGACAAAGCCTGTCCATGACGGCAATCGCCGGAGAGGGAACGGGCATGGAGCGCGACTACGATTATTCGAGCGCGCTGCATGGCTGTGACCTCGAGTCTCCGGAAAAAGTAGGATGCACGGCCGGCGAGCGCACCGTGGAGCGGCTCAATCCCCGCAAGGTCGACAGCAAGCGCGTTCCCGTCGTCTTCGATCGGCGCATCGCGGGCTCGTTGCTTGGACATCTTGCCGGCGCGATCAATGGCAGCGCAGTCGCACGCAAGACAAGCTTCCTGCGGGATAAGCTTGGCCAGCGGCTGTTCCAACCCGGCATCCGGGTGATGGATGATCCGCTGCGCAAACGGGGATTGCGTTCACATCCATTCGATGCCGAAGGCGTCGCAGCCAAGCCCCTTGCCGTCGTGGATGACGGCCTCCTCGCATCGTGGTTTCTCGATTGTGCCACCGCGCGAGAACTGGGTCTGGTAACGACCGGTCACGCACAGCGCGGGGTCTCCTCCACGCCCTCGCCCGGAGCGAGCAATCTCCACCTGTCGGCGGGAACGGCTTCACCGGACGAACTGATGGCGGATATTGCGGAGGGATTTTATGTGACCAGCCTCATCGGGTCCGGGGTCAATCAAGTCACCGGCGATTATAGCCGTGGCGCGTCTGGGTTCTGGATCGAGAACGGCAAACGCGCCTATCCCGTAAGCGAGGTCACCATTGCGGGCAATCTGCTCGACATATTTCGCTCGCTTTCGCCCGCCAACGACCTTGAATTTCGTTTCGGCGTCGACGCGCCCACTGTTCGCATTGAGGGGCTGACGGTTGCCGGACGCTAGTCGCGCGATCGACCGCTGGCGCGTGCGCGATCAACTCGCCGCGGCGGTAAGGGAGGCAGGCGCGCTCGCGCTTACGACCTTTCGCGGACAACTCAAAAGCTGGACGAAGGGGAAGTCCTCACCGGTAAGCGAGGCCGATCTTGCGGTCGACGCGCTCCTGCGCGAGCGGCTGCCCGCAATCCATCACGCCGGCTGGCTATCGGAAGAAACGGAGGACGATCAGTCTCGCTTAGCGCATTCGGAGATCTGGGCGGTCGATCCCATCGACGGCACGCGCGGATACCTCGCGGGCTCTTCCGACTGGGGGGTTTCGGCCGCTCTCGTGCGGGATGGCCGCCCTGTCATTGCCGCGCTTTATGCGCCGGTTACCGATGAACTGTTCCTTTCCGTCGCCGGTGACGGTGCCACCCTCAATGGCACGCGCATTCGTTCCAGCGCTGGCAACGACATCGCTGGGCGAACATTCTCCGGGCCAAAGCGGCGTCTTGACGTTTTAGCCGCCGCGGAGCCACGCATTGTGGCGGTGCCGCGCATTTCATCACTGGCGTTGCGCATTGCGCGGGTCGCCGTCGGCTCGCTTGATGGCAGCTTCGCCGGACCGAACAGCCACGACTGGGACCTTGCAGCGGCTGACCTTTTGGTGCACGAAGCGGGTGGGGCGCTGACCAACATGGCGGGGGAAGTCTTGATCTATAATCGGCCTGACCCGGTCCATCAGGCGCTGCTGGCCGCCGGCCGCGCGCGCCACGCAGTTGTGCTCGAACTCGTTCGCGACCGCTTTGCCGAGTTTGCGTGAATACGCACGCAGCGCGCTTGCCCCGGCTTATCGATCTCCACACGGCGCGGATTGCCTCCTAGAGGCCGCCGGGCTTTTCGATGTCGTGGTCCAGGCGTCTTCTTCGATCTGCGCCAATGCAGACAGCGCTCGCGATCACCGCGGCCGAATATCTGCGTCTGGTCTGGAAGACCAGCTCGTTCGTAACCGAGCCGGCAGATATATACGAGCGCGTTACGCCTGATCTGCCGGTCATTCTGGCCATGTGGCATGGCCAGCATTTCCTGATACCCTTCATCAAGCGCCCGCATCACCGGGCAAAGGTTTTGATCTCGCGCCACCGCGACGGAGAGCTTAATGCCCGGGTGGCGGAGCGGCTGGGAGTCGGGGCGATCCGCGGCTCAGGCCATCTCGGCACTGGGTTTGTTGAGAAGGGGGGCGTCGGCGCTTTCAGGCAAATGCTCGCAACGCTGGAAGATGGCTGCAGCATCGCACTCACGGCAGACGTGCCCAAGATCGCCCGCGTGGCGGGCATTGGCATCATCAAGCTCGCGAGCGCATCGGGACGGCCGATCTATCCTCTCGCCATTGCAACCAGGCGCCGGATAGAGCTCAACACCTGGGATCGCACCAGCGTTCATCTTCCTTTTACGTCGGGTGCCGGTGTCGTCGGCCAGCCGGTGCGAGTGCCCCCCAACGCGGATCCTGACGTGCTCGAAAGCTCGCGGCTCGCTCTGCAGGCTTCGCTCGACGGCGCGACGGCACGCGCCTATGCACTTGCCGATCGTTCGTAAGGGCGTCCGGCCGTGCCGCAGGCGTACCCTTTCACCTTGGTCGGCTACCGGCTGCTGACCACGGCAACCGCGCCAGTCGCGCCGCTGCTCATTTCGCATCGATTGAAGCGAGGCAAGGAGCACCCCGCTCGCCGCCATGAACGCTATGGTCGGACGGAAATCCCGCGTCCATCCGGCCCGCTGGTCTGGATCCATTGCGCGAGCGTTGGAGAATTGCTGACCGTCATACCGCTGATCGGCCGGTTGCACGACAAGGCCTTCGCCGTGCTCTGCACGTCCGGAACGCTCACTTCGGCCGCAATCGCGGAGCTGCGCCTGCCGTCGGGAACCATTCACCAATTCATTACCCTCGATGTTCCGCAATTCGTGGACCGATTTTTTGAGCACTGGCGTCCTGATATCGCTGTCTTTGTGGAATCGGATCTCTGGCCGAATCTGATCATGGCGGCGACGAAACGCGCTATCCCGTTGATTCTGATCAATGGCAGGCTGTCCGAACGCTCCTTCAAGCGCTGGCGATGGGCTCCGGGGACGGTTGCAGCCTTGCTGCGCTCGTTTGATCTTTGTCTTGCGCAATCGGCAACCCACGCGGCGCGATTTCGCGACCTGGGAGCACCGCGCGTCGCCACAACGGGAAATCTCAAGCTCGATGTGCCGGATCCGCCGGCGGACGAGCATGCCCTTGCTCTCCTCAAGGACGCAATTGCAGGGCGCACTGTCTTTGCCGGCACATCAACCCATGCCGGCGAGGAAATCACTTTGGTCGAAGTCCACCGTCGGCTGCGCAATTCGTTTCCCCAGCTACTCACGATCATCGCTCCGCGTCATCCCGAGCGCGGTCAAGGCATTCTGGAAATCGTCCGGGCAGCGGATCTGACGGCCAAGGTGCGCTCGCGCGGGGAACTGCCCGCTTCGGACACCGACATCTACATCGCCGATACAATGGGCGAGCTTGGCTTGATTTACCGCCTTGCTCCGATCGTTTTTGTCGGCGGCTCGCTCGCAAGGCATGGCGGCCAAAATCCAATTGAACCGGCCAAGCTGGGTGCCGCCATTCTGCATGGACCGCAGGTCTGGAACTTCACCGAAATCTACGCTGCGCTCGACAGCGCGCATGGAGCGGAGCTCGTCAGTGACGTTGGCAAGCTTGCGGTCCGCGTCGGGGCCTGGCTCAAGGATGCAGATGCGCGCGCAACGGTGGCCGCAGCCGCGCGCGAAACAGTAGCGAGTCTCGGTGGCGCGCTTGAGCGTACCATTTCCGCCCTTGAACCCTACCTCATGCAGATTCGACTCGAACGCCGCGCGCCTCATGCGTGAGCCGTCTTTTTGGTGGCACGAGAGGAGGAGCGCTGCACTCGCGCTTGCTCCGCTGGCCGTGGCTTACGGTGCGGTCGCGCAGGCACGACTGAGCCGTCGCGGGCGCGATGTGGCGGTACCGGTCATCTGTATCGGCAATCTGACGGTCGGAGGAGCAGGCAAAACTCCAACCGCGCTCGCGACGGCGCAGATCCTTAAAGCAACGGGCGAGCGGCCCATGTTTCTCACGCGCGGCTACGGCGGCAGCCTCGCTGGCCCGATCGCAGTCGATCCTGCTTCGCATCGCGCATCGGAGGTCGGTGACGAGCCTCTTCTGCTTGCGAATACAGCTGCGACCACGGTGGCGCGCGACCGCGTCGCAGGCGCCAATTTCTCGATCGCAAGAGGCGCAACCGTGATTGTCATGGATGATGGGTTTCAAAATCCAGCGCTGCGCAAAGATCTATCGGTGCTGGTTGTGGACGGCGCCCGCGCCATCGGCAACGGGCACGTCATTCCGGCCGGCCCCTTGCGCGCGCCGCTTGGGGCGCAGCTGCGCCACGCGCAAGCCCTTGTTCTGATCGGGGCTGCCGCGCGCGCCGAGGCCGTGGTTGCCGACGCGCGCAAGCGCGGCATTGCAGTCTTTCGCGCGAAGCTGCGGCCCGATCCCCAGTTTGTGGCCGCACTCGGCCGCGGCCGGGTGCTTGCCTTTGCCGGGATCGGCGACCCCGACAAGTTTTTCGCAACGCTCGTGGATGCGGGGATCGCGGTTGCTTCAACGCGAGCCTTTGCCGATCACCATCGCTACACCCAAGCGGAGGCGCGAGCGCTGTGTGAGGAGGCTGATCGCGAGGGCCACGTTCTCGTAACAACCGAGAAGGACCTCGCCCGTCTGCGCGGAGATGACTCTGTCAGTGAACTTGCCGCGCAAGCCCATGCGCTCCCGGTGGCGCTTGCCTTCGAAGAGGAGGAGGAACGGTTCAGGTCGCTGTTGCTGGAGGCGATCTCCCAGGCACGTTCAAACAAGCAGAAATGAAGGTGCTACTTTGCGCTGTCGGTTGATGGCGGCCGCCTGAGATTGGGGAAATGACGCCGCAGAACGGCGTCCGGATTGATGTAAGGCTCCTGCAACTCGACGCTCCAATATTTCAACTCTTCGAGCGGAATTGGCAGGCCGGTCACCGCACAACGGACGAATGCGCCAGGGCGCACGACGCGAAAATCGCCGTCGAGATATTTGACCTCGGCCTCGCCGGTCATCGGCGAGGAGCGATCGAAGCGATTGAGCACCTGTCGTTCTCCACCCGCAATGGCGCCACGTCGCGAGATTCGACGATGGCTTCATATAGGCGTCATATAAGATAGTCGATCGGCCCGCCGCGTGTAAGGCGCCGCACCGCGCCGCCCTGATCGTAGCCGGGATGAGCGAAGAGATATCCCGGGGCCGTTCCCCGCATTTCGCTACGCTCATGCGGGCTACAATCGCAATCTGATCGCCTGATCAGCCGAACAGGCTGCCTTGCCCGGTGTCACCGCCGCCAGATGGGCGCTGCTTGAGCGAGGATTGCGGCTTGGCAACCGCGGTGCTGGTTCGATCGTGCGCCCGGGCACGCACGCGTCCGTCGAAAAACTCGATATCCATTTCGGAGCCGGGGCGGACCGCCGCTGCTTCCCGCAACGGCTTGCCCTTGAGATCACGCACCAGGGCGAAGCCGCGGGCAAGCACGCCGCGATGCGACAGCGCATTGAGCAATTGGCCAGCGCTTTCAAGCGACGCGACGCGCTGCCGGATGAGAAGCCGCATCGCCCTTTCGCCGCGTCCGGAAAGTGCAACCACGCGCTCACGCGCGCGCAGGATGCGATTGCGATAATTCTCGGCATTGGCGCGAAGCCCCACCGCAAGGCGCGCGGTGGCACCCGCAAGCCGCTCGCCTCGCCGTTGCCGCAGAATGTACTCGGCGCGCTGTGCTCGTTCGTTCAGCGCGCAAACGTGCTCGCAGCACCGCTCGATGCGTGTGCGCAGGATGTGCGGGCCAAGCCTGCCGGCGAGCCGCGAAAACTGCGAATGATGGATCTGTGCATTGGCAATGAGCGCGCGCGGAAGCCGCGCGCCGGCATGATCGAGGCGCTGGCGGGGGAGCGCCAGCAATGCCTCCGCGCTTGGCAACGCCCGCGCGGCAGCACGCAGCTCTGCGTGCCGCGCCTCGTGGCCACGCTGCCAGCACGCGAGCGAACGGCGCGCCACGGCCTCGATTCGCAACAGCAGGTCGGCGCGGACCGGAACCGCCATTTCCGCGGCCGCGGTCGGCGTCGGCGCCCGCACGTCGGCGGAAAAATCAATCAGGGTTATGTCGGTTTCGTGCCCCACCGCCGAAATAAGAGGGATCACGCTCGCGGCGGCCGCACGCACGACGATCTCTTCATTGAAGCACCACAAATCCTCGATCGACCCGCCGCCGCGGGCGACAATGATCAGATCCGGCCTGGGGATGAAGCCTGGCTCGGCAAGCGCGTTGAAGCCGGCAATGGCGGCGGCCACTTCTTCGGCCGCTCCGTCTCCCTGCACCCGCACCGGCCAGACGATGACCCGCCGCGGGAAACGGTTGGCCAGGCGATGAAGGATGTCGCGAATAACGGCACCGGCGGGAGAGGTGATCACGCCAATGAGATCGGGCAGAAACGGCAACCGCTGTTTGCGCGCCGGATCGAACAGTCCCTCGGCCGCAAGCCGCCGCTTGCGTTCCTCGATCAGCGCCATGAGCGCCCCGACACCGGCAGGTTCGAGGGTTTCGATAACGATCTGGTATTTCGAGCCGCCGGGATAGGTTGTCAGGCGGCCGGTGACGACGACTTCAAGCCCTTCGACCGGCTTGATGCGCATGCGCGCAAACGCCGTCTTCCAGATCACCGCCTCGATTTTTGCGCTGTCGTCCTTGAGACCGAAATAACAGTGCCCGGATGAATGCGGACCACGATAGCCCGATATCTCGCCGCGCACGCGCACATACGCAAACGCATCCTCAACGGTCTTTCGCAGCGCCGCCGAGAGCTCCGAAACCGTCCACTCGCGAATATTGACGCGCGCAGGCTCGTTCATGAAGCTCCAGTTTAACCGTTCGATTTTGCGTCGTATTGCTCGTCGCTGACGTGTTCGAGCCAGGTGACATGCTTGCCGTCGAGATGCTCCTGCATTGCAATGTGCACCATATCGGTCTGCGGCCCCGCGCCGTGCCAGTGCTTTTCCGCAGGTGCAATCCAAACCGTGTCGCCGGCGCGGATCTCGCGCACCGGACCGCCCCACAGCTGGACGCGCCCGACGCCGGAGAGGACATGCAATGTCTGACCGAGCGGATGGGTGTGCCATGCGGTTCGCGCGCGGGGCTCAAAGCGCACCCACGCGCATCTGATGCGTGCCGGTGCCGGTGCCTCGATGATCGGGTTCTGCCATACCGTTCCCGTGAACAATTCCGGTGGCATGCGGCGTGAAGGCATCGAGCCCAGCGGTTTGATATCCATGAACTCTCTTTTCCTCGTTTTGATTCCGCGGCGTCCTAGCACCGATCGGTGCAGGCTGGTAGATCAGCCGGGAAAACCGGCCAGGCGATCCGGCACAGATGAATATCCTTATTCTCGGCTCGGGCGGGCGCGAGCACGCTCTGGCGTGGAAGATTGCGGGAAGCCCGCTCGTTGAGCGGCTCTACTGCGCGCCGGGCAACGCCGGCATTGCAAAGGAATGCGAGCTGGTGGGGCTCGATCCCTCCGATCATGCCGCCGTGCGCGCATTTTCCAAAGCCCGCAAGATTGATCTCGTTGTGGTCGGGCCGGAGGCGCCGCTCTGCGCCGGCATTGTAGATGATCTCGCCGCCGCCGGTATCAAGGCGTTCGGACCGAGCCGGGCAGCCGCGCGCCTCGAAGGCTCCAAGGGATTTACCAAGAACCTGTGCAAGGCCAACAATATTCCAACCGCTGCCTATGCCCGCTTCAACGCCGCGGCCCCTGCAATCGCCTATATCCGCCAACATCGCCTCCCGGTGGTGGTGAAAGCGGACGGGCTTGCCGCCGGCAAGGGCGTGGTCGTCGCGGAGAGTTTGGCCGAAGCGCAATCGGCGATTGAGAGAATGTTCGCCGGCGAGCTTGGCGCCGCCGGGGCCGAACTGGTGATCGAGGAATTCCTGCAGGGAGAAGAGGCATCGTTCTTCGCGCTTTGCGACGGCGAGACCGCGATTGCGCTTGCCTGCGCGCAGGATCACAAACGCGCTTTCGACGGCGATCGCGGACCCAACACGGGCGGCATGGGCGCCTACTCGCCGGCACCGGTCATGAGTGATGGTCTCTCTTCGCGCGTGATGAACGAGATCGTAATGCCGACCGTGCGCGTCATGAAATCCATGGGAACGCCGTACAAGGGCGTGCTTTATGCCGGCTTGATGATCACCTCGGCCGGGCCGCAGCTCATTGAATACAACGTGCGCTTCGGCGATCCCGAATGCCAGGTTCTGATGCTGCGCCTGATGTCGGACCTCGTCCCTGCGCTGCTCGCCTGCTGTGACGGCGTGCTCAAGAATTTCGATCTGCGCTGGTACGCCGATGCTGCCTTGACCGTTGTCATGGCGGCAAAAGGCTATCCCGGCGCCTATGCCAAAGGCTCCCTCATCGAGGGACTCGATGCAGCCGCCGCGGTCGAAGGGGTCGAGATCTTTCATGCCGGCACCTTGGCGCAAGATGGACGCATTCTTGCCAACGGCGGGCGCGTGCTCGATGTCTGCGCAACGGGCAAGACGATTGCGCAAGCACAGGCGCGCGCCTATCGCGCGGTAGATTGCATCCGCTGGAGCGATGGTTTCTGCCGGCGCGATATCGGGTTCCAGGCGATTGCAAGAGAGAAGCCTTAGTCTAGTTTCTGTCGCGAAACGCAGATTAGCACGGAAAAATAAGGCTTTCTATGCATTTGGCTGCTTGCTTTTTTGCTTGACTTGTACGTGTGTATTATATCACACTAATGCATGAAAGAAGCACGATTCGAATCGCCGTCCGACGTTGTGCATTGGCTGGAGAGCGAGGCGACAAGGCTTTGGCCCGCACTTCTCGGATCGCTGAGCTTTCGTCGCAGCCCATGCGTGCGCGAGAACTGCCCAGCCTGCATGTCCGGCGAACAACATCCGAGCCATGTTCTTTATGGCCGACTGAAAGGCCGCCGCATCGCTGTTTATGTTCCCGAAGAGCTGGTGCCGGAGGTGCGCCGCAGCCTGGACAATGGCCGCGCCTTACAGGAGCTGCTGCAACAAGCGGCGCCACGGTACATCAAAGCGTTGAAGCGAGAACGGGCGAAAGCGCCGAAGATGAAGAAGGGCTGAGCGGTGTCGAGAGCGACGGCGCGACAGTTCAGTTTTGCCGACTGGGAATTGATGCAGCAGGGCAAGCCGGGCGTGCGCCTGGAGCCGCTGCTGGAGGCTATATCCAACTTTCTCGATGAACAGGCGGGGATGATCGAGTGCATCCGGCGCGATCTGGTGCGAGGACTGAAGAAGCCGGGGAGCGGCCGTAACGGATTAACGCCGAGTCAAATCTTGCGTTCGCTGGTTCTGATGCGGCTGAAGAATTGGGACTATCGCGAGCTGCGCGAACGGATCGCCGACGGGTTGACGTTGCGTCAGTTCACCGACTTTTACTGCGCGCCGGTGCCTAAACATGACGCCTTTCAGCGCAGCTTCGTTCGTCTGACGCCGCAGACCCTCAAAGCCATTAATGAATTGGTAGTCCGGGCAGCCGTCGAGCTCGGCTTGGAGGATGGCGCCAAGCTGCGGGTCGACACCACGGTGGTGCAGACCGACATTCATCATCCCACCGACAACACCTTGCTGTGGGATGTCGTGCGCGTCGTCACGCGCCTGGTCGGGCGTCTGGCAAACGCGCTGGAACAGCGACGAATCAAGGGTTTTTGCAATCGCACGCGGTCAGCGCGGCGTCGCATGTACGAGATCCAGCGGATGACGACGAGGCAACGTCATGCGCAGCAGAGCGGAACATACCGCGCGCTCATCGGCATTGCCGAAGAGGTCGTAGGGAACGCGCGAGCGGCGCTCGAAACGACCCGCAGCATATGCGGCAGGGATGTGTTCGCTGCCATGGCCATCGAAGAACTGCGCAAACAGATCGAGCATTTTTGCGGGCTTGGCAGCCGTGTGATCGATCAGGCACGTCGCCGCGTACTGGATGGCGAGCAGGTTCCCAACGACCAGAAGATCTATTCCATTTTCGAGCCCCACACCGACCTGATCAAGCGCGGCAAGGTGCGAACGCCCATCGAGTTCGGCCATAAGGTATTCCTCGCTGAAAGCGCGCAAGGCTTGGTCACGCAATACGAGGTGCTGAACGGAAATCCATCCGACGAGATCCACGTGACTCCTTCGCTTCGGCGCCACAGACAAGGCTTTGGTCGGGCGCCGGAATTGTACGGCTCGGATCGCGGCTTCTTCAGTGAACAAAACTTGGCATCCTGCAAGCACGATGGCGTCAAAGTGGTGTGCATTCCGCAGCGCGGTGGCAAGAAAACTGCGGAGCGCGAAGGCTTCGAGAAGAGCGCAGACTTCAAGCAAGGTCAGCGCTTTCGCGCCGGCATCGAAGGGCGCATCTCGGTGCTGCTGCGAGGTCGCGGCATGAAGCGATGTCTCGCACAGGGGAGAGATCGCTTTGAGTTGTTGGTTGGGGCAGCCGTGCTCGCCAATAACCTCATGAGAATCGCCGACCTGCTGGCCAAACAAAAACAATCGTCTTGCAGACGAAAAGCCGCTTGACGCTATCTCGGCAACTGCTTCCCGGCAGCTCAAGGCTGCCGCGACTCGCCGTGTCTAAAACGGCAAGTCCGCCCCTCAGTTCCAACTCAGGGCTGAAAATCGACCGCCTGGAAGCTTGTCAACGCCGCTGTCTCCTGCCAATTTGTGCCCAATCCATCGATACAACTTGAATTGTACCCATTCAATCCAGGCGTTTCGCGACAGAAACTAGTACCTCTGCACAGTGATTATGACTCTTTGGGCGTGTCGGGATAGGCGCGGCCCATTTTGGCGCGGGCTTTGTCGGTTGTGAACATCCATTTGATGCGGGCGGCAGCGGCGTTTCGCTGTCGTTCCCAGGCGGCGATTTCGCTGACGAGGCGTTTCGGGTCGTCGATTCGGCGGTCGAGGCACTGGCCGCGCAGCACGCCGATCTCGATCTCGACCATGTTGAGCCAGCTGGCGTGCTTGGGGGTGTAGTGGAACTCCAGGCGGCGCAGAATGCGCCGGGCTTCGGCGGGCGGGAAGGCCTCGTAGAGGGCGCCGGGCGAGTGGGTCGACAGGTTGTCCTGCACGACCCGGATGCACTCGGCGTCGGGATAATGGACATCGGCGAGCTCGCGCATGCATTGGGCGTAGTCTTCGGCCGCGCGCCGCTCGGTGACCTTGACCTTGCGCCACGGCCGGTGGACGTCGAGGACAGACGAAGAGATTGACGGTGCCGTTGCGGCGGTACTCGTAATCGTAGCGTTCGAGCTGGCCCGGCTCGGCCGGGATCGGCTGGCGCACCTCGCCGATGAGCTGGACCGGGCTCTCGTCGAAGCAGACCACCGGCCGCTTGGGATCGGGCGCTTCGGCATAGAGGTCGAGCACATCCTCCATGCGGGCGACATATTCGCCATCGACCTTGGGAATGCACCACATGTCCTTGCGCCACGGCTTGAGGTCGTTTTCGGCCAGCCGCCGGCGCACCGTCTCGCGCGACAGGCTCTCGTGCTCGGTGAGCTTGACCATCGCGTCGGCCAGCAGCTCCAGCGTCCAGCGGGCGCGGCCCGCCGGCGGGTTCGCGCAGGCGGTCGCCACCAGCAGGGCTTCCTCCTTGCCCGTGAGCTTGCGCTCCGCGCCAGGGCGCGGCTCCTCGCTCAGCGCCCGTTCCAGATTGCCTTCCACGAAGCGCCGCTTGGTCCGGTACACGGTGGAGCCGCCCACCGCCACGGCGCGGGCAATCTCCTCGTCGCTGCTGCCGGCATCGGCCGCCAGCAATATCTGGGCGCGCTTGAGCTTGCGGGCGGCTCGCTTGCCTTTGCTCAACAGCGCGGTGAGCTCACCGCGTTCGGCTTGGCTCAGTTCGACACGATAACGTACATTCATCTCGGCCTCCTTGTCGGAGGCCCAGACGAATCGACCGATGAATCAAAAATCAGGCGCTGCGCGTCGCTCCAGCGGGCAAGGCTTCACCGAAAAGCAAGGCCAGTACCTGGCCTTCATCTACGCCTACTCGCGCATGTTCCGACGCGCCGCCGGCCGAAGCCGACATGCAGCGCCACTTCCGCGTCAGCCCACCCTCCGTTCATCAGATGGTCCTCACCCTCGAGCGAGCTGGCTTGATCCGACGCCAACCCGGCGTCGCCCGAAGCATCGAGCTGCTCGTTGCCCCGGAAAATCTGCCCATCCTAAAATGACCGAAAATCAACCAGTCAAAACCTCTGTGCCGAGGTACTAGTCT
>CAVYVC010000040.1:0-87875 GCA_963771845.1 uncultured Alphaproteobacteria bacterium
AGGTGCAGTCATCGACCGATCCGCCGAAGAAGCTCGCGCTGGGCGAGCGCGCGGTCATGGCTGACGGCAATGACTACAACCTGATCCAGCTCAAGGAAAGCGGCGCCCCGGTTGAGGTCGTCTATCCGGCCGAGGGCACGCCGCTTGTGACCGGGCCAAGCGGCGTGTTCAAGTCGGCCCCTAATCCGAATGCAGCGCGGCTCTTTCAGAACTGGCTGCATTCACGCGAGGCTCAGCAGCTCGTGGTCGATTTTGCCCGCCAGCACTCGGTGCACCGGCAGGTGCAGGAAAAGCCCGGCGCCCGCAAGCTGCGCGAAATCAAGCTGTGGAAGGACGATCCCGCCGGAGTGGAGAAGGCGAGCGAGGAGATCAAGTCCCGCTACGCGCAAATTTTCAAGGTGTGATCGATGGCGCGCTGCGCAGGCCAAGGCCAGCCATGACCATCGCACTGCCCGCGCAGCGCGCGTTGCGGCCGGCCAACATCGACCTGTCATGGCCGATTCTGATTCTGTTTGCGGCGCTGCTATGCCTTCTGATCATCCTGCCGATGTCGTGGCTGTTCTATTACAGCCTGGTAGACCGTTCCGGCGCCTTCACGCTCGGCAACTTCAAGACATTGATCACCGATCCGGTCTTCCTCGATCCGCTCATAACCACGCTTATAATTGCGACCAGCTCGAGCATCGCATGCTGTGCCGTCGCGGCGCCCATGAGCTGGCTGGTCGCGCGCACGGACATGCCGCTGCGCCGCACCGTGCGCGCGCTGGTAACGGCCTCCTTCGTCACCCCGCCATTTCTTGGAGCCATTGCCTGGGAGCTGCTCGCCGCCCCCAACAGCGGTCTCCTTAACAAGACCTATCGGGCGATCATCGGCGCAGCGCCCGACGAGCATCTCTTCAACATCTATTCGCTTGCAGGGCTGATCTTCGTCATCTCCTGCTACACGTTCCCCTACGTGTTTGTGCTGCTTGCCAATGCGCTCGACCGCATTCCCGGCGACCTCGAAGACGCTTCTTCGATCCTCGGTGGGCGCACCTGGACGACGGCGCGACGCGTTACGATTCCGCTTGCTCTGCCGGCGCTGCTGGCAGGCGCGCTGGTCGCCTTCCTGCAGGCCATGACCTTGTTCGGCTCGCCTGCGATCCTCGCCATTCCCGCGGGCTTTCACACCATGACGACCAAGATCTGGAGCCTGTTCAATTATCCGCCCAAGCCCGAGCTCGCCGCGGCAGCTTCGGTGCCGCTGCTCGTGCTCACAGTGCTGCTGCTGCGCGCGGAACATCTTATTCTGGGGCGCCGCAGCTATTCCGTGATCGGAGGCAAGCAGGGCGATCCGCGCCTGGTAAGGCTCGGCGGGATGAAAGGGCTTGCGTTGCTCTTCGTCTTGCTTGTTCTGCTGTGCCCCGTGTTTCTACCCTATGGAGCGCTGCTCAACGCCGCGTTCTCCAAGATTGCGACCTCCTTCATCGGGCTGGACAATTTCACGCTGCACAACATTTATTTCGTGTTCTTCGAGTTATCGGCCACGCAACTGGCGGTGAAAAACACCATTATTCTCGGCATCGCCTCCGCAACCATCGGCACGCTCATGGCCTTGGTGATCGGGTATCTCACGACGAGGCGGGCGATCGCCGGTCACAGGACACTGGCGTTTCTTGCCACCGCGCCGGTCGCGATTCCCGGCATTGTGCTCGGCGTCGGCATGTTTCTGAGCTATGCGCGGCCACCCTTCGTCCTCTACGGGACACTGTGGATCCTGCTGTTCGCCTTCGTGACGATTGCGCTTCCGGCCGCTTATCAGCAGCTGCAATCGGCTTTGCGCTCCGTTCACACCGACCTCGAAGACGCCAGCCGCATTCTCGGCAGTAGCAGGCTGCGTACGCTGTGGGACATCACCGGGCCGCTCCTGCGCACCAGCGTGATCGCAACGTGGTGCTTCATCTTCGTCGGCGTAATCCGCGAATTGTCGGCGGCCATCATGCTGTTCACGTCGGAGACGAAGGTCATTTCGGTGCTGATCTTCGATCTCAACGAGTTGGGCGATCTCGGCGCGATATCGGTGCTCGGGCTGATGATGCTGGCCATCACCTTTGCGGTCGTGATTGCGGTCAACCGCATTCCGGGTTTCGGCGAGACCCGCCTGCGCAACGCCTGACCGGACGGGAGGGTCGCCATGAGCAAGGAATTATCGGGACGTGTCGCCCTCGTCACCGGAGCGGGCCGTAATATCGGACGCGCCATTGCGCTCGCGCTCGCCGATGGCGGCGCGTCCGTGGTGGTCAATGCGCGCGCGAACCGCAGCGAGGCCGAGGGTGTCGCCGCTGAGATCACCAACGCAGGCGGCACCGCCATTGCATTCACTGCGGATGTCGCCGATGCCGATGCGGTGACAAAGATGACTGCTGCCGCGGTCGCGCATTTCGGGCGCATTGATATCCTGATCAACAACGCGGCGGTGCGCGCGGAGCAGGCGTTCGAAAATATGACGCTTGCGGATTGGCGCGCGATCACCGGCATCATCCTCGAGGGCGCGTTCAATTGCGTGCAAGCCTGCCTAGTTGAGCTCAAGCGCTCCGGCAGCGGCGCCGTCGTCAATATCGGCGGCCTGAGCGCCCATACCGGCGCCGCGGGCCGCGCCCACGTCGTGACCGCCAAAGCCGGGCTCGAAGGCCTCACGCGCGCACTCGCGCACGAGCTTGCGCCGCACCAGATCAGGGTCAATACGGTCACACCGGGTCTGATCGAAAGGCCGCGACCCGCGGGTCAACCTGTCCCCGAGCATCACGGGCGCGTCGGCACGCTTGTTGGCCGCCTTGGCAAGCCGCAAGATGTTGCGGGCACTGTGCGTTTTCTCTGCGGTCCGGGCGCAAGTTTCATTACCGGGCAGAACATTCAGGTCAATGGCGGCGCGTTTTTGGGTTGACTGTAGCCGGCATGAGCGCAGCCGCCTCCGCCAAAGGCTTCGGCGCCTCACTCACATCAGCCCGTCCAAGCTTTAGCGGAGACGGGCGACATGTGGGAAGAGCGACCGGATATCGCTTCGCTCATCCGGGCTAATCGCTGCCTCGTCCACTGTAAATAACAGGAAAAATACAGGCCGGCCTGCAAGAAGCGCCCGTAAAATGCGGACTTGCCAAAAAAAGAACAGAGGCGGGAACAGGGCGATTGCGGCAATAACAGAGAGATAGCAGGAAAGCCGGGGGAGACTGCATACCGGCCTGCTGTCGTTTGGAGCGGCAAAATTGCATGGCTTCCTTTGAGTACCTGGAGGCTGCGAGGTAATCGTCATGAAGCGCTGCTTGGAATCGTGTTGCGATTTGCGCGAGTTGCCAGCGTACTGCAACCATCGGCACCGTAAGCGCTGTATGAACCAGCTCTCACAGATAACTCCTTCGTCGATAAGGCTTTTCGTCCGTTGGCTTTGTTCGGTAGTTCGGTAAAAATCGCGCCGCGTGGAGAAGTTCCTTCTTTGCAACAAACTGCGGATGCGATGCGGCGCGAGGACCCCTTGTTGCCGAGATGTGCGCATGAAAAAACCCGGCACGCTGCGCGGTCCGGGCATCAATACAGCTCTGGAGTATGACGTTTCCTATACTACAAATGTTTCGAAAAAGCAAGCAAAATCTTCGACAGCAAATTCTTTGGGGAGCGGTAACGTTCGGTTGCGGTGTGGGTAGCAGCGCTTCGCAACGAGCAGCGAAAGTAACGTCCAGCTCCCGCTGTTTGAGCGCAACGAGAGTGGCCGCAAAGCCAGAGATCGGCAACTGGCTGCCCCGGCTTCTTGGCGCGCTTGATTGTCCAGATGCATGAAGTCTGTCCTGATAATATCAGCCTAAAAACAGAAAAACAGTGGGTGCGCGGCGCAGGGCTGACACAGCATGGGCGACATGCAAGCCGCGCTCTCACGCGCCCGCGTTGCGCGGCCTGTTGTCGGCGCAACGTCAGCTTCCGCCAGCTGCGGACAAACCATAATGCAGGCCGGGGGCTGCTATGTGCCGACATATGCAGTGCGGCAAAGTATCTCCAACGCCGCACCAGTCATTGGCCTCGGGTCTGGGTCGCGAGTGGCCGCGCCTGACGAATGGTAGCGAGGCGTAGACCCGTTGCCCCAACAAGCATGACTGCAAATAGCAGATAACTCAGCGGATAGCTCCGAAAGTCAGTCGCCTGCAGCGGGGCGAGAATAAAATCGTCGGCGAATACCAGAGCAATGTATTCGAGGGCAATAAGGCGAAACGCCCGCCAAATGGGCAAACCCAGTGCGTCGCGAAGCCGTGGCAAGGAGAAGAGCGCAAGAAGATACGTACAGAGTACCCCGACCCAGAAGAATACCATGGCATCCACTGGTCCGGTCAGTATGTGAAAGAGCCAAAGCACAAGCCCGACATGGACGAGTTGTGCCGAGGCAAAGGCGAGGCCAAACTCGCGCCCGCGTCGCTCCAAGCCGCCAAGATGCAGCCCGGAGAGCTTCGTGATTGCTCCCCCAGCATAAGCGAACCAGAATAGGAGAAATGACCACCGCGCGGTTAGCCGCAAGGCCACGAAGGTACCCTGGTCTCCTGTACCGAGATTGACAAACGCAATCGCCGCCAATGCCGACGCAATGACGAAGGCCGCTGCCATCCATGAGGAGGTGGTGAACGATCTCCTGTTTAATGGGCCGTATTCATCAGGCCGTTGCGCCGACATGCTCAACTTTGTCGCAGAATTCTTGTGCGCGCCGAAGAGAGCCTGTCACGACGTCTAGTCATGGCCGACCAAGCGATAAACCATAACGATGGGCACCATATGATGTTCTATTTCGAGGGTGCGCTTCGGGACCCGATGAGCCACGCAAGAATTTGGATACTTGGTTTTCCTGCTGGCGTTCTTTGCAATAGTTCTGCAAATGAGCTTTGGAACAGAAATACAGGTCCTCCCATTGTTTGTATTCCACAAGGCCAATAGACTTCAGACAATAGGCACAACGCTTCATGTATGCGCTTCCAGTTTCGGAAGTCCGCCTGCCTTATTCAACTTTTGATAGTAATCTGAAGCACTAGCGCTTGGCCCTGTCGAGCTTTATGCGTGCACATGGTTATCTTCAAACGTGCCAAGGTAGGCGCACGGACAGCTTTAAGTCGGCCGGCCTTTCGTCGTCTGGTGAAAGCTCAAGCAAAGCCCCTCTTTCGCAGGCGGCTGGGGCAGAAATCCGTTGAGCGCTGTTAGCGGGTCAGGACGTAGGGTGCCGTCATGGCGGTCACCCGGAATGGTGGCGCGGGGAACTGAAGCCCGAAAAATGGCGCGATCAGGCCAATATCACGGCTCGGGATCGATTCAGATGGCTCTTCTGGCCAAGGGATTTGTCGAGGCGTCTAAGCTGTTCACAAACCGCTGGACGTGCTCCGAGCTGGATCGTCTTTGCGAACAAGCACAGGAAACCCGCGGCCTATGCGACGGAAGTTTACGTTAACGCCAGAGAACAATTGGCCATCGATCACGAGACGTTATTGTCGCAACGTGCGGGCGTAGCTCAATGGCAGAGCGCGGCGATCCAAGGCTGAGACGTTGGCTCGATCCCTACCGCCCGCTCCATGGCCCGGCGGAATAGCAACGCGAAGGAGCGGGGCACCGCCCATCAATCCTGTTTAACCCCAGGCTGGGCCTCCATTTTCCCCCTAAGGGCGGAAGTTCCATTGAGCGCACATCGATCAAATCGGTGCCAATCCGATCAAAAAAGGAGGCCCTGACCTCTCCCGTCCAGAGCCTCTTCAGTGTGTATTGGGGCATTCACTCACGCAGCTAACTGCGATGAGTTCTGACAGTTTGATGAGTCGGATCAAATCAACATTCTAGTTGTCCCCGATGATCCCAGGCGGGAACTTTTTATTCATAGAAAGAGGACCGGCTACTGAACAGTGGCAGCAAACTCGACGACCTTCTCTCGCGCCATTCGGTCCACGAGTTTCGCAAGTTCTTCCAGCGGCATAGTCGCTTCCCCGATGCGGAGGCGATAAAAGCCCGCTGGTCGCGGACCGCCAACGAGAGAGGCGTTGTATGCATCAAGGAATTTGGTGATGTCTGCCGCGCTCGCCTGCGGAGCAAATCGTACGGCGACAATAGCTGCTCCAGTTGCGGCCGAGGCGATCTGGTAATTGCGACTCTCTTTCGTGGTGACAGCCTCCCTCCTGACTGAAGCCTGTATGATGATGCCTATCATCGCCGCTGCTATCAAGCAGGCGAAAGTGCGCGGACCAAGGCTGGGTTCGAATGCGGCAAAGCGGCGGCGCAGATCCAACCAAGCCCAATGGCGGATCCGAATCTCCGACAGAGCCACCGTCAGGACCTGGATCCCATTGTCATCGTTGACAACCACTTTCCACGTCTGGGATTCGCGAAACCCGTGTTTGACAACGTTCCGGGCATAACCGATCGCTTCTTTCCTCGCCTCACGCAGGCCAGGAAGTACGACACCCTCGGGATCCTTCACGATATTCTTCGAGTCGCCTTCAACCATATTAAAAAAGTAGCGGGGCATCTTTGCATTCCTTGGCGGTTTTCTCGCTGGAGAGAAAGATGATCGCTCCCAGGTAGGCCGGATGTTGTTGACCTAGCGCGGACTTGGGACAGCAAGATGACAGTGCGAGCTCAGTTGCCTGAGTTGGTTAAAGAGGCCGTTCCAAAAACAATAAGTTGCTGACAGATTTGAAACCAGGAAAAGCCGTCAGAACTGTCTCCGTGCGCGTGAGGCTCTCTCGATGAGCGGCTGATGCTCGACAATCCACAAAGTGGGTGTGGCACGTGGGAACTTTTTCGACGATTTAACCCATCAAATTGGCGCACTATCGAGTTTATGCAGCAAGGTAATGAAAAAGAGTTCAGGTAAGGAAGGATTTGGCGAAAACCGCGTGCCAATCAGCCGATGGACAAAATTTAAAGCGCTTGGCCGTTTACGGCGCGCACAGCCCGCAGCCACCCCGCTGCGGCGGCGCCGATGAACTCGCGCCGTTTTATGCGCTCATCTGCAGGCGAGACCGATACCATCGTTAAGCAAGAGCCGCGTTGTGCATCACACAAAGATGGAGCAAGGCCGCCCGGTCGACCGGGCGGTGAAAGGGATTGTGGGATGAGCCCGGACTCCTCTGGCGTTCACCAAGCGAGCGACTAGTCGTTCATGATCAGGCCGCCATTGACGTGCAGGGTCTGCCCCGTGATGTAGCCGCTAGCGTCCGAGGCGAGGAAGATCGCTGTGCCGGCGAGATCTTCCGCGAGCTGCATGCGGCCGAGCGGAATGTACTTTTCGTACTCGAAGAGTTTAGCGGTGATCGGCGTGCATCGGCGTGTCGACCGCGCCGGGAGCGATGGCATTGACCCGCACCCCCTTTGCCGCCACATCCTGCGCGGCAGCGCGTGTAAGGTTTTGCAACGCTGCCTTCGAGGAACAATAGTCGACGCCGCCGCCATCCTGGTTGAACACGGAAGCCCGCGATGACCATGAGCTGCCAATATTGATGATGCTTCCGCGTTCCGCCTTGACCATCTCCGGCAACACGGCGCGCATGATCCGCATCGGCGCGCGCACATTGACCGCATAGATATTGTCCCACACCGCGTCCTCGACGGTGAGCATGTCGGCGAAGGTCATTAAGCCCGCATTGTTGATCAGGACGTCGATGCGACCGCTCAGGTCCAGCGCCGCCTTGACCAGTCGGTCCGGTGTGTCGTCGGCCGCAACGTCGCAGGCAACAGTGGTGACCTTACGGTCGATGGCCTCGATCTTGCTGGCGCCAACCTCAAGGTGCTCGGCGTTGCGCCCGGTCAGAACCAAGTCGCTCCCGGCATAGGCGAGCGCCTCGGCCAGAGCGAGGCCGATCCCCTGACCGGCGCCGGTGACGATGCTGCAGTAGCCGCTCAGGTCGAAAAGGTTCCGGGATATGTCGGGGACCGGGAGAGGCATGTGGTTTCGTTCCTCCATATCAGCCGGCACTTGCCGGTGTCGGTTCCAAGGCGTGGGCGCTCGGTACGCTTTCCGACACACCCGGGAAAACCTTTAGCAGGTGTTGACTGCTAATCGCGCCGTGGGCTGCGGTCGTAAGGCTGCTGCCAGTTGGTCCGCTTACCCTCCGAGACCCTCCCTGATCACGGACATCCCCGCTCAGCCGCCCAGTGCCACGAGCGGTCGTGAGCAGGTGCAACAATGTGAAGCCAAATTACTCGATGACCTCGCGAAGTGCACCTGTGGCCGGTTGCGCCAGAGCATCAGAATATCTCTTTGCTCAGGGCCAAAATAACGAAGAAAATTCAACAGTTCCTGATTTGGCCGATAGGGCGCGCAATCCTGCGGGGTCATATAGGCATCGAAGAGCCGAACCCGTATGCCGTCGCAGTTGCCTGGCCGTAGTCCTTGCGTGAAGCAACGCAAATTGCTGGTCACGCGTTCGTCGGCGTCAAGGCAGAACATCCAGTCGAAATGAAATTGGGTTAGTGCGGCGTTGCCGGTGACAATGCGCTCGCAGTCGCGCAGTTGTCAGATGCTGGGTGCAGGGGTGATCACGACCGTGCCGCGGAATTGTTGAACGCTCTGTTGCTCCAACCGATAAACTTGATTTGAGTATCTCCGTATGATAAAGAACCGTAGGGTTCGGGGCATGAGTAGAGTTGTGTTGTGTCCCGAGTACGCGTTATGCATCCCGAATTCGGGTATGCTGTCACTTCCAATTTCCTTCGTCCATTCACGGCGTTCGTGGTCTGCGGGTTAGTCGCGGGCGCGATCAGTTTTGCAATTTTCGACTCAGGGCCCGATCCCGATCCCATGGATGCAATGGCGCTTGCGCCGCCGGAAGCGCTGATCGCCCCAAAACTCGTTCAGCCCGCAACACAATCCGAAAAAGGGCTGGCGAATAGACCTTCTGCGCAGAAAGCCGACGAGGAGGGGGCCAACGCAAGTCGAAAGGCGGGCTCGATCAAGCCGACGTGCAGGGAACGCCTCGGCGAAGTGCGTGACTGCACCCCCGTTCGCGTCGTGAGGATGCGCCCACCAAGGGCGGTCAACGAACGGCCTCTCATTGCTGCGGTGCCAATCGGTCACCGAGACGACCCCGCAATGCTTCCTGCGTCACCGCAAACTGGCGTCGGTCCTTTGCCGACTGATCCACCTGAGGAGCCGAAAGCCACCCCGCCCCCGACGCAGTTATCTGTCGCCGAGGAGATAGCTCCTGATGCTGCGCCTGCCGCCGAGCCTACTCCTCCAGTCTCCATACCAACGGTCACTTTCAAAAAAAAGCCGCGACCGCGAGTCCATCACGCGTCTCACCGGCGCAACCAATATTCCTACGCATCGAGTTATAGCGCGCGTATTTCGAGGCACAACGTGTCTAAAACATATGTTCAGGCCGGATACGCTCGCCTCTGGTAAGCTCAGGTTCGCGTGTAGGGTAGCATCAGTGCCAAGGTGGACGGTCTCGTCACAAGCTGCTCACCGCGTCATCGGGTGGGCTTCGGCGTCGGCCCGTTGCATCACACTAAATTCAGTACCCCTGGGAGCAAAATCCGCCGTTGCCTGAAATTGCGGCCTGGCATTGCTCAAACGAGTGGAAGCCGCAATTCCTCCCACCCTGCACCGAGTTTCCAATGTCCGCGGATAGTCCGCTTACCCTCCAAGACTCTCCGTGAACGCGGACATCGCCGCTCGGCCGCCCAGTGCCAACAACGGACTCGTGCAGTGCAGCAAAGAGCAACTTTATTCGATCCCCTCGTCGGCGCGCTGGAAACATTCCGGCACTTTGCCGGCCTTCGACACGCTTCAGAGTGAGGTTGCGAGAAGATTTTGAGCTACCCGGAAATCAGACGAAGAGGGATGCAGCCGGACTGTTTCCAACCATGACGACGCCAAAGGTACCGCGTCATCCGCAAAAAAGACCAACCGACTCCAGTTTGTAATTATCACATCATCAAAATTGCGCCAGAGAGCAATAGAAATAGCAGGACAATTTGTCGAAATCTTGTATCATCGATGCGATTGAAAAGACGCAAACCGAGCCAAGTTCCCGCCACGACAGCCGGTGCACACCAAAAATAGATCGTCCATGTTGCCGAGGCAAAAATCCCCAGTTTGGAAAAATAAACGAGCGTCGCAATTTGCATGAACAGAATGAACGGTTGAACGATACCGCGCTGCTGTAGCTTCGACAGTCCTCGCACGTTGCACCAAATGGTCGGAATTGCCCCAGGAAATGCGGTGGCTCCGCCTGTGATGCCTCCAGCGAAGCCGGCGGCAACCTCGGCTAGCCGACCGCCACCGTGATAGGTGAGATTCGGCCGCAGTAGCATGTAAAGGCTGTAACAAATCAGGAAAAGACCAAATCCAGCGACGAACAAATGTGGGCTGAAGTCCTCCAAGAGCTTGGCCCCAAAGGGTATCCCCGCGAAGCCGCCCGCCAAATAGGGAAGGCACTGCCGCCACTGCATAGTGTGCCAGAGCTTGGAGATGCTAAACAGTTGCGTCGTGATGCTGCATGCAAGAAGCAGCGGTACGGCCTCGATCGGAGCCAGCCAATGAAACAGCATCGCGCCGGAAATTGCTGAGAAAGCGAACCCCGCGAGCCCGGCCGCCAAAGCGCCGACAAAAACGCAGAACAAGGTCGCGAGTAGAGCAACATGACCCAACAAAGCCGAAGCAATATACTCTGAAGCGTCCGATACCAGTGCGGCGATCGCCACGATCGCGACGACAAGGATGAAAGCCCACATCGCCAGAGGACGAACTTCACGTTTGCTCTCCGCTGTACTCCTTGACAGAGCGGCGTCCACCGTCAGGCGCTGATTCATGTGTGCCCCCTCAAGCCGATCCGCATGGCTTCCACCTCTGCTCTGGTCCTGCGGATGTCGCGTAGATCGCCATCGCTGAGCGTGGTTAGCTTGTTGCGGGTAAGGACGCGTCGCCATTGCGCTATGGCTTTACTCGTGAGGATGAACATCGAAGCGCCACCTACGGGCCAGAAACTCGCCCTGAGCGCTGGACAAGCGCGTGAAATCTCCGCCGTGAGCTCGACAACCCGATTCGGGTCAGCAGTTTGCGATATTGTTTTGCTCCCCGATTGAAGTACCAGTGCAGATTTCATCGCGCTTGCCCGAGACATGGGTGTTGCGATCGATCCGGTCGCCCTGTAAGTCGGTGGACCAGGTCTGACGATCCCTGGTCTCATTCAACGCAACGCTGGGTGGCTTGGTGAGCACGATCAGTCCAAAGACAAACAGCGTCACACATCCGTAGAAGACTGCCATTGCGCGCATCCACTTGGCGCGCGTGCGCCGGTCTTCTTCCGTCCAGTTGCAGATAAGAGACCTTCGATTCATGTGGTCTCCGTGGACTAAGTTTCTGCCGGTCCTTTTACACGAGCAGGCCGGAAACGAATGTGAGGCGCGTCACAGTCAGCGGAGCACTTGAAACTTGTTTTGTCCCCCGCAAAAAATCTGTGCATGAAGGTCGAGCTTGAGCTAATTCGCCAGAGCGTCCAGCCAAGCCTCCGCAGATGTCCGCCATAAAGACGCTAGGGTGAGCGCTGCTGTCAGCCTGAGGTCGGCGAACAGGCAAACCGCGATGAGGTCTGGATCGATGGTGAAGCGGCGCTCCCACAGGAGGGTCAACAGTCCGCTCTTGTCGATAGCTATCGGCCCCAGCATTGCTCTCACTCCGTATCGGACCGCTGCTAACCTATTGAGCGGGCGAGGCAAAATCGCGAGCGCGACCTGACCCGGGTCTCGTCTCGGTCGTTGAGCCGTGTTGCCGGTAAAAATTATTCCGGAGGGGGGTGCAGTCTTCCTATGAACGTATGAAAAATTCTGAGAAAATTTCGGTTAACCTTCGTTTTGGCTAACTTCGTCCGTGGGGCCCGGGGCATGGTGGTCGCTAACGAGGAAGCGCTACTGAGTGCCATCGATCGCATCTATGAAGCGATCGAGCGGCCGGAGCTTTGGCCGAAGACGATTTACGCAATCGGCGAACTCATCGGCGGACGTCGGCACTTCTGGGGTTTGGACCAGGGTACCCCGACCATGCATCTGGAGCCGACGCGAAAAGCAAATCCATATGAGGTGGGTTGTTACGGGACCTTCTTTCTTTCTCGGATGGACCTGCAAGCGCTGGACCAGTACGCGCAGGAATTCGGTGAATTGATCATTCGTTTCCTCAAAATTGTTTTCTTGAGCATCCTTCAGTCTCAGAATGAAGTCGGTGCCCGTGAGGCCATCGGCCTGAAAATGGTTCAGCGGTATGTAGAGGCATTCGAACCTGCGACAGGAATTGCCGGCTCACCAAAGTCAAAGCTGGTAGGACGGAAGCTGATCGCGGCGCTTTGGGAGGAGGGGCGTGTCTTCAGTGGCGATAATCTACGATCCATGCAGCTCCTCACCCCGCATCTCGAACGTGCTCTGCGGCTGCAGACGCAGTTTAGGTTGCACGACCTCCATAAGGACATGCTGTCAGGGTCCCTGGATTATCTGGCCCATGGAGTCGTGCTGGTCGATTCGTCTGGGCTACCCATTTGGCTGAATAAGCGAGCGCAGGAATTGATAACAGAATCAGATGATTTGCGACTCTGCTCCGCCGGCTTTCGTGGCCGACGTCCACTGGATACGCGATCGCTGCGCGAGCTCATCAGAGAAGCCGTCTCATCTGGAACGCAGGGCATTGTAGCGGTCAACCGCGGCGACGATCTGAGACCTCTTTTGGTGATCGCTGCTCCGCTGAGGCCGCCTGGCGCCTTAGAGTCCCATGAAGTAGCGGGCGCCGTCGTCTTCATCAGCGACCCGGACCGGATTGATAGTCCCAGCGTTGAATCTCTACGGCGAGCTTTCAACCTCACCTATCGTGAAGCACAAACCGCGATAGTCATCGCGGATGGTCACGGCCTGCAGGCTGCCGCCGATGTAATGGGTGTTGCTCTGACGACAGCGCGGAGCCAACTTCAGCAAGCGTTTGCCAAGACCGGGGTGAGGCATCAAGCCGAACTGGCTGCTCTCGTGCACCGGACACTCACGCATGTCCGATACAGCTGATCTTGCGTACGGGACCGGTCCGGACGGTCGCGATAGCGTGACAAGCATCGCTGCAATGCGGTTTACTAGTCCGAGATGGGTCAAAACCTGAGATTACCGCACCGCAACACTGATGGCCGCTTCTTCCCAATGAACGGACATAAGGCACACGTTGCCCGCAGCTGACCCGACTACGCAACCAGCTTGGCGCGAAGGCGCGTGAACTCCTGATCGGTGATCGATCCTGATTTCTTGAGCCGGTCAAGCTTCTCGATCTCGTCGGCAGCGCTGAAGCCGACCACCTGGCGCAGCTCTTCGCGTGCCTGTTGAGCATGCTGGCTGCTTCGTTCCGCCATGCCCCTTGCCTGAGTGATCATGTAGGCGAATATGCCAAGATAGGGGAACACAATCAGGGCGATCACCCAGAGCGCCTTGACCCAGCCGGATACGTCATGACGCCGGAACAGGTCGCTGAAGACCATGATGAGCAGCCAGAACCAGACGACGAAGACGAATATTGCGAAGACGTCGGCTAGGAAATTGCGGAAAGTGAAACCTTCTGCAAAGAAGAGCATTGCGATTCTCCCTGTTTACTTGGCGGACCGTCTGGACGCCACCTGATCGTCGCTGTCACCAAGCCCCACGCTTAGCATTCGCCTCACGGACCTCTTCCCCTGCTGCGGGCGTCGCGAGCGGCTTGCGCATTCTTCGTCGCCTGCGACACCCTGCCGATCCTGGCAGACGGCACTCTTGTCCGCCGCCGCTCGTTGGGTGACGGACGCATGCCTTCGCCGGTCGTGTCGCCGGTCGGGGGACGAGGAGGAAACGAGGCCGCGCGACGCATGGCCAGCGCGCGGCGCGCCGCTGCAACATGCGCGGCCCCCGCGTCGAGCTTCTCCATTCGGCCGATCTCCTTGCTCACGCGTTTGAGCGCCGCGGCGAACACCTGCTTGCGCTGCAAGGGATGCTCGGCGGTGCCAGGAAAGCTTCCGCCTCTCGGGGCTCCCTTTCCACGCACCGCACGGCGATTCTCGCCTGCCAGCGTACGCTCCTTATTGCGCATATCGCGCAGTCGCAGGCGCAACGCCTTGAGGTCATCGAGCCCGGCGTCATAGATTTCGGGATGGTGACTGCGCAGGATGATCTCATGCTCATCGTAGCTGAGGATGCTGCGCTCGAATTTACAGGGTATGGACATGGCGGATTCCTGATCGCGGTGCGGTGGCGATTGTAACACTCGACGACGCGTCGTTCTACTGGCCCTTCTGCGATGCGCAACGGGTCGTACGTGATCAGATTGCGCGCCAATCCGTAGTACGACCAGAACCAAAGCTTCACGGAGCACACCGATGAGGCCAAGGCTTCGGCGGCCTCACTCACATTAGCCCGTCGAAGCTTTAGCGGAGACGGGCGACATGCGGGGAGGGTGCCCGGATATCGCTTCGCTCATCCGGGCTACTCGCTACCTTTGTCCCCTGTAAATAACAGGGAAAATACAGCGGGACGTGCAAGAAGTGCCCGCAAAATGTGGACTTGCGAAAAAAATAACAGGCAGGCGAACAGGGCCGGATCAGAGCGACAACAGAGAGATAACAGGCAATCAAACGGAGATTCAAAGCGGGCGGCTGCCGTTATGTAGCCCGCATGAGCCCAGCGCGACATGCGGGAGAAATCGCACGCGCGGATGCAAGCTGGGGATTGCGGCGCCAGGACCCCTTGTTGCCGAGATGTGCAGGCATGAAAAAACCCGGCACGCTGCGCGTCCGGGTCTCACCTCTGGTGTATGCCAATTCCTCTACCAAAAATGTTTCGGAAAGTCAAGCAAATTCTTTGGGGAGCGGTAACGTTCTGTTGCGGCGTGGGCAGCATTGCTTCGCAACGAGCAGCGAAAGTAACGTCCAGCTCCCGCTGTTTGAGCGCAACGAGAGTGGCCGCAAAGCCAGAGATCGGCAACTGGCTGCCCCGGCTCCTTGGCGCGCTTGATTGTCCAGATGCATGAAGTTTGTCCTGATAGTATCAGCGTATAGAAAGACCCCAGCCCGGAGCTTCCCAGTGCGATGACGGTCACGCGTGAACCAGCCGATGCAAATCCGATTGATCGCCGCCACTTCCTGCTCCTGGCGGTTGTGCCGGCGCTAGGTGCGCCATGCCCGGCTGCCGCCCAATCGGATGTGGATGCGGCACTGAATGCACTGCTCAACGATTACGTTCTGTACGCGGTCGATCGCCATCCTGAATCGATCACAATGCTTGGGCTTGATCGCGGACCATTTGCGCAAGCGAGATCGCGCCTCGACGATCGCTCGATTAATCAGCTTCGACGCGACCGTCAGGTTTTCGCCGCCCAACAGCAGCAGCTCGATAGGATCGATCGTGCTCGCCTGTCACCTCGATCCGCTGTCCACTACGACACCTACCAATTTGAACTGAAACGCCAACGCGCCGTTCGCGATTGGCGTGGCTTGGGCAGGCCCTATGTCATTGACCAGCTCGACTCTGGTTCCTATTCGAACGTTCCTCGTCTGTTGACCTCGCGACAGAGGGTGGAAAGCGAAGAAGACGCGAATGCCTGGCTCGCCCGCCTACAAGCATTTTCGACAGTGCTCGATCAGGAGTTGGAATGCGTACGCTTCGACGCGGGTCAGGGGATCATCCCTCCGGACTTCATCCTTGAGGTGACGGCCGCGCAAATCCAAGCGCTGGCCCAAACTTCGGCTGCAGATTCATTCGTACTGAAATCGCTTGCAGCTCGCCTAACCCAGCACGGAATTGCCGGCGATCACTCTCGCCTGGCTGCAGACATCTGGAACAATGATGTCGTGCCAGCGTTGCGACGCCAGATCGAAGTTTTGCGAGCCCTGAGGCCATCGGCAACGTCTGACGCCGGTATATGGCATCTGCCCGACGGCGAGGCTCTCTATTCCGCATTGCTGCAATACGAGACGACGACGGGCATGAGTCCGGCCGAGATCCACGCTCTTGGGCTGCAAACGGTTGCAGAGGTCAGCCGACATATGGATGAGTTGATGCGTCAGCTGGGAATGGGAAAAGGCAGTGTGGCCCAGCGCCTGAGGTCGATGTTTGAAGAGCCTCGCTTTCGCTATCCGAGCGACGAACCCGGCCGCGAGCGAATGCTCGGGGATGCACACAGGATTGTGGAACACGCGCGCGCGCATCTGCCGGAATCATTTGGGACCTTACCACACGCCAATTTTACAATTCAGCGCGTACCTGCATATCTCGAGGCGGGAGTGGCTGGTGGTCTGTACGATCCACCATCTGTCGACAGCTCGCGACCGGGCATCTTCTGGTTAAATGTGAGCGATCCCGCGGACACGTCCTCCTTTTTACTTCCTACAATCCTGCATCATGAAGGTCTGCCCGGACATCACCTGCAATTTTCGCTCGCCTATGAGAAGGCAAGTTTGCCGCTGGCGTTGAAGCTTTGGGACTTCGCGGCCTACTCGGAAGGGTGGGCAATGTATGCGGAGCAACTCGCCGATGAGTGGGGCGTCTATGATGGCGACCCGTGGAGCCGGATCGGCTACTTGCAGCAAGCCCTTCTACGCGCAGTGCGGCTGGTCATTGATACCGGACTACACGCCATGCGATGGACCCGCGCTCAGGCACTCAGGTATTTTTCGGAAGTCCTCGGCTCGCCTGAAATCTCTAACATTGGCGAAGTTAATCGATATTCTGTCGAGCCCGCCCAGGCCTGCAGCTACATGGTGGGAAAGCTAACATGGCGGCGGCTACGCGAACGCGCACAGAGTGAGCTGGGCAGACTCTTCGACATCCGTGATTTTCACGACACAGCTTTGCGATCCGGGTCCATTCCACTGGCCGTACTCGATCGTGTGATACAAGACCACATCCGCCACAGGGGCTCACGCCAGTGAGACCTCGCTGCCTGGCGAGAGAAGGCCGAAATACTCCTAATGAACGAGGCTGGGATCGTAAAATCTCCCTAGATCGGTCCCGCCTTCAAGGTCTCCATCGCGCTTGAGAATAGCCAAATAGTTTTCGACCCCGCTACCTTCGACCGCTCCTACGCGATCAAAGGCGGGTAGCTTGACGAAATAATCGTAAGTGTCAGCCACGTCCTTGGGATCGGACTTGAGGTAGGAAATCAGAATCGAAATCGCTTCGCCGCGATTGGCTCGGTCATAGAACCAGTCGACGCCCTTTGCATACGCGGCAAGGAAGCGCCTGATGGCATCTTTGTTATTCTGCGCCCAATTCAAGTTGACCGAATAAGTAGAGAACGGAAAATTCTTCGTATAATTTGCCGACAGTCCCAAACTGGTGTAGCCGTCGCGAAGCGCCAGAAAATTGAACGGCGGAAACAGGATCGTCGCCGCAACCGAGCCGCTCGTCAGAGCGGAGAAACGAGCAGCGGTTGAGCCAGCGAATACGTAGTCATACTCGCCGAGGCCAAGCCCGTTCGCCTTTGCCATGTCCTCGAAATAAAGCCGCGTGATATCTTTCGCGCCACCAATCATAACAGTTTTCTGACGCAAGTCGGCCCACGATTTTACCGGCCGCGCTCCGACCACCTCGTAGGGCGAAACGCCCACGCCAATGCGCACGAGGCGGGTGGGTGCGCCCTTGTCGGCTGCCCGCAATGAGTCCGCCAGTCCCGTGGTCCCGAGATTAAGCGAGCCGGCCGCAACCTGCTGCATCACGGCCGCACTCGATTGCGTGCCGACCCATTCAAGGGCGAGCTTCACCTGCTCAAGAAAACCCTTCTTCTCGGCAATATAGAGCGGCCACTCCAACGCATTGCCACTGCCTACGGTACCGATGCTGATCGTGGTGGCCTGGGCGAGCGCCTGCGAGGCAACGACAACCGAAAGCACGACTGCGGCAATACCGCGTCTGACAAACGACATGATGACACCTCGCACTGCTCTGGTAATTGGCTGACGGCTCATGATGTGATTACAGCAGGGTTCAGCCGCTGACGGAACAGGGTTCAACCCTCATTTCGCGTAGCAACAATCTACGGAGACGAGCTGGGAGACCCCGCGCTCGGCCCATGGGCGCGCCGCAGAGGCGGCTCAGGCGCCATGGTGATCGGATCGCGCACGAGCTTGCGCCCCACCAAACACATCACTGCCGCGCGCCTTACAACGACGCGCGGCAGTGACTTCCCCCGACCCGGCCGCCTGAAAGAGTTCGCCGCTTAATCGGACCGCGCAGCCTCCGCGCGCATGGCGCCAAGCCCGCCCATGGCGAACAGCACCAAACCGATGAGTGACGCAAATGTAAGTGCCATACCCCCGGCCTCGCCGGCGCCGCCCGCCACGTCCGCGCGCGCCATGCCGATCGATACCGCCGTGACTGCCACCGCAGTCGAGAATGCAAGTGCGGCGGTCGTAATCAGCTGGACAACGGCAACCGCTCGATGGCGTGCCGGCGATCGGCCCTCCTGCTCGATCCCGGCGCAAAGGGAGGCTTTCCTCGACATGTCAGCTCCGCGAATCACTTTCCCGATTTCGTAAAGATTCGCGGGCGATACCGGCGCCCGTTCGGCCGGACTTGGGCGAAGGCTTTGACGAATAAGGGCCATTTTATGTTTTTGGTTAATGAAGGGTTAACGCCGAAGCATTTTGAGAAAAGCTGTGGCGTCGCGGCCACAGTTTCTCCCCCCAACGCCGCTCGCTCACTCGGCGGCGACAACCGTTTGCGGGCGCCAATCCATCGGAATGTGGCCGGGCTCCGCTTCAACGCGGGCGAGCCATTCACGGATTGCCGCAAACGAGGTCAGGTCAAAATCGCAGGTATGGGCGAGGTGCGTATAGGCATAGAGCGCGATATCGGCGACGGTGTAGCGATCGGCCACAAAATACCGATGCCCCTTGAGATGCATTTCCATCACGCCGAGCGCTCGATTGCCTTCCTCCATCCAATCTTCCAGCGCGTGCTGCTGCAGATCGCGGCCGCCCTTGACCAGAGCCAGCCAGAAATAGGCGGCACCGATGTGGGGCTCAATGCTGTGCTGCTCAAAGAACATCCATTGCAGGGCCTCGGCGCGGTCGATCCGGTTCTCCGGACGCAGCGGTGTCCCGCTGACCAGATGCCATAAGATGGCGTTCGACTCCGCAAGATAGCGCCCGGGGGCTGCTTCAAGCAGCGGGACCTGCCCGGTGGGATTCTTGGCCAGGAATTCCGGCGTGCGGCTCTCGCCTTTGAGTATGTCGACTTCCACGAGGCGATAGGGGATGCCGAGATGGGCAAGGCAGAGCCGGACCTTGTAGCTGTTGCCGGACCGTTGCATGGAATAGAGCGTGTACATTGCGGTCTATTCCGCGGCGACCCGGCCGCCTCTCGCATAGGCAAGCAGCGCATCATCATCAACCGGAACGATCGGCGTGAAATCGCGGTGTGCGATCCATTCCGGCCGCGTGAACTTGGTGATGTGGTTGGAGACGGCGCACAGGGTCAGATACACGATCTTGCGCGGATAGGGCGTGATGTTGGGCGGAGAGGCGTGCACGAGGTTGCCGTGAAACATCAGCACCGAGCCCGGCTTTCCGGTCGGGGCAACAATCCCGATGCCGCCGGGGGGAGCCGCCTGCGCGCATAGCCGCGTCACGGTCTCCTGGTCCAGCGTCCAGAGCGGATAAGATGTCGTAGAGGTGTCATGACCGGCGGCGAGCGTGCCGTGCTTGTGACTCCGCGGAATGAACATGAGCGGCCCATTGATCGGGAACACCTCGTCAAGAAAGATTGAGATGTTCATCGCGCGGGGCTCGGGCATTCCATCATCGCGCGCCCAGGTGCCGTAATCCTGGTGCCACTGCCAGACGTCACCCTCGAATGCCGCCTTGGCGTTGATCTTGAACTGGTGGACGTAGACCCCTTCCCCGAATACCTGCTGTAGGGGTTCCACCAGTCGCGGGTGATGCGCCATCAAGCGAAACGCATCACTATAGGTATGCGCGGCGAAAGCAGTGCGGGGCGCGCCTGTCTTCTCGCGCCACACCTCCTGCCGGTTCATGCGCAGAATGCCTTCTGCCTCCGCGCGCAAAAGGGCGACTTCTTCTTCTGCGAAGCAGTTGGGGAAAAAAATGTAGCCCTGCTCGTCGAAGGCCTCGATCTGCGCCGGCGTGAGCTTCATGGCGTTCCTCGCGAATAGCTGCCCTTTTCCTGGGGCAGCATTCTAGCGCGAGGGCGCCGCAAAATCACGGGCTTTGCGCGACGGCGGTCGTCATCAATACCCCATGCGCGCAGGCACGTTCGGCGATTGCGCGGGCCGCGACGAGAGACAGAACAGCGAGCGCGACGCCGGCGGCAATGTCGACGAAATAATGGGAACCATCGATGGGGGTCGCGAGCAGCATCAGGAGATTGACTGCAATCGCGGCAAAACGCAGGGCCGGCATGGGCCACAGCGCAGCAATCACGATGACTGCGAGCGCGGCATGCACGCTCGGAAAGGTGATGATGCCTTCGGAGCCGACTGCGACCAGAAGCCGAAACGATCCGTCCCGCAAGCCATAGAAGACAGGCCAGCTCGTGCTCACGGCGGGAACAATCTGCGAATTGGCCGCGGTGAGGCCGTAATGGGGCCATGCCCCCGCGGCGGGGAGCACGGCCGAAATGGCGATCGAGAGGAGGACGACGCAAACGAACGCAAGCGTGTACACGCGGAGCCAAAGCAGACGCCCGGAGAAGGCAAGGCAAAGGACCACCGTCGCCATTTGCAGCGTCAGGCTGAGATAGACCGGGCGAAGCACCGCATAGAGCTGGGGAGCCGCGTTCATCCAGGCGAGGAGCGCCGTCCAATCGAATCCCAGCGCGCGATCGAAGGCATCGAGCCAATGATCGCAGAGCGGGGCGTTCGCGCTCGCCGCAAGATACGAAAGGGGGGCTCCCGCCGCGGCAAACGCGATCACCTGCGCGGTGCTCAGAAGGCCCGATGCAAGACGAGGATCGCTGCGCCAGCGGGAATAGAAACAGCCGCCCATGACGAGAATTGCGCAGGCGAGCGCCGGGGCCATAAAGGTGCTCCAGGCAATGCGAAAATTGCCCAGCAGCGGGGCGGCTAAAACGGCCGCCGTAACCGCGGCAACCGTTCCCCAGATCAGGCGATCGAGAATGCGCAGGGCCTCGCGCTCCATGCTGGCAACCCTACGATTTCCGGTGTTGCGGGGCCGTTAATGCCGCAATCCGTGCCACGCACGCTTGAGCCTTGCCCCGGGCGGGCGACGCCAGTAGGAACTTAGCGCCAACGCGACGGGAGATTCTCATGGCCTTGCTGGCGCAATCGCTCAAGCGCATCAAACCGTCAGCCACCATTGCGGTCACGGACAAGGCGCGCGCGCTCAAGAGCGCGGGTCGCGATGTCATCGGGCTGGGCGCGGGAGAGCCGGACTTCGATACGCCGGAGAATATCAAGCGCGCAGCGATCAAGGCGATCGAGGGCGGCAAGGCCGCCAAATACACCGCGGTCGACGGCATTGCCGAGCTCAAGGCAGCAATCGCGCGCAAATTCAAGCGCGAGAATGGACTGGACTACCAGCCGTCTCAGATCATTGTCGGCACCGGCGGCAAACAGGTCCTCTACAACGCCTTCGTTGCGACGCTCGATCCCGGGGATGAGGTCGTGATGGCGGCGCCGTATTGGGTGAGCTATCCCGAAATGGTCATGCTCGCCGGGGGCGAGCCCGTTGCCGTGCCAACGACGTTGAGCTCGGGGTTCAAAATGACTCCGGAGGCGCTCAATCGCGCGATCAGCGCCAAGACAAAATGGGTGCTGCTCAATTCCCCGTCGAACCCGACGGGCGCCGCCTACACCCGCGCGGAGCTCAAGCGGCTAACCGACGTCCTGCTGCGCCATCCGCACGTCTACGTGATGACGGACGACATGTATGAGCATCTCGTCTACGACGAGTTTGAATTCACCACGCCCGCCCAGATCGAGCCGAGACTCTATGAGCGGACGCTGACCGTGAACGGGATGTCCAAGACCTATTGCATGACCGGCTGGCGGATCGGTTATGGCGGCGGACCCGAGCCGTTGATCAAGGCGATGGCTATGATTCAGTCACAGTCCACGTCAAATCCCACCGCGGTTTCGCAGTGGGCAGCGGTTGAGGCGCTCGAAGGCCCGCAGGACTTCATCGCCAAGCATAACGCGATCTTCAAGGAGCGCCGCGACCTCTGCGTGTCCATGCTCAATCAGGCGCGCGGCATCCAGTGCCCGAAGCCGGAGGGCGCGTTCTATGTGTATCCCTCCTGTGCGGGCACCATGGGCAGAACTGCGCCGACCGGCAAGACGCTCGCAACGGACGAGGATTTCGTGACCGAGTTGCTCGAAGCCGAAGGCGTTGCCGTCGTGCAGGGTACGCCGTTCGGTTTTGGCCCTGCGTTCCGGATCTCCTATGCAACCAAGACGGAAGACGTGGAGGAAGCTTGCCGGCGGATCCAACGCTTCTGCGGCAACTTGCAGTAGATCAGATGGAGTGCCAATAGCTCTTGCCAATACCCCCTCGCTCCTGAAACGATGGTGCAAATGGCCGCCGAGCGGCCGCATCTCAAGCATTTGGGAGGAGTCATGGCACAGAACGGCACACGAGCTACGGGTCCCCGGTGCATCGCGCTGGTGGGCCCGTTCCAAAGCGGCAAAACAACGCTGCTCGAAGCGGTTCTTGCGCGCAGCGGGGCCATTGCGCGGCAAGGAACCGTTGAGGCCGGCAACACCGTCGGCGATGCCGGCAAGGAAGCCCGCCATCATCGCATGACCGTGGAGGTCTCCGTCGCCACGACCAATTTCATGGGTGACGACTATGCGTTCATCGATTGTCCGGGATCGATTGAATTTGTGCACGAGATGCGCGCGGCGCTGCCCGCGGTGGATGCCGCGGTTGTGGTCTGCGAGCTCGACGAGAAAAAGATCGCGCAGCTGCAGCTTATCTTGCGCGAGCTGGAAGACCAGAAAATTCCGCGTTTTCTCTTTCTCAACAAGATCGACAAAGCGGATGCGACCATTCACGACGTGCTGGAGCTGTTGCAAGGCGCCTCGCGCAGCAAATTGCTGTTGCGCCAGATCCCGACTTTCTCGGGCGACCTGATCACCGGCTTTGTCGATCTCGCGCTCGAACGGGCATTCATCTACAAGGAGCATGCTCCCTCGGAGGTCGTGACGCTTGAAGGCGATGCACTCGACCGCGAGAAGACAGCACGCTTTTCCATGCTTGAAACGCTGGCGGATCATGACGACCAGCTGATGGAGCAGCTGCTCGAGGATATCCAGCCGCCACGCGACAAGATTTTCGACGATCTTTCGAAGGAATTGCGCGAGAGCCTGGTGTGTCCGGTCCTGCTTGGTTCGGCCACGCGCACGAACGGTGTTTTGCGGTTGATGAAGGCGCTGCGCCACGAATCCCCGGGAATTTCGGACACCGCCAAGCGCCTGGGCATCAAGCCAGGAAACGAGGCCATCGCCTATGTCATGAAGACGCTCCATACCGCGCACGGCGGCAAGATGTCGATCGTGCGGATGCTCAATGGCCAGGTGAACGACGGGACGACGTTCGTTACTCCCGAGCGCGACGCCGGGCGCGTGGCAGGCGTTTTGCGGCTCCTGGGCCAGACCAGCGAGAAACGCGCTGCCGCGCTTGCTGGCGAAACGGTGGCACTCGGCAAGCTTGACCATGCCAATACCGGCGACACCCTGACCGCCGGCAAGCAGGCGCATGCGCCTGTGGCGACCGTTGCGCCCTATCCTCCGGTATTGGCCATGGCGGTTGCCGCCAAGGAGCGCAAAGACGACGTGAAACTCGGCCAGGCCTTATCAAAGCTTCTGGAGGAGGATCCCTCAATCAGCGTCGTTCACAACGCGGAAGCACATGAAGTCGTGCTCTGGGGCCAAGGTGAGATGCAATTGAGGGTCGCTGCGGAGCGGCTGTCGGATCGATTCGGCGTCGCCACCGTGTCGCACAAACCGACCGTGGGATATCGCGAGACCATCAAGAAGGGCATTGTCCAGCGCGGCAGGCACAGAAAGCAGTCCGGCGGACATGGCCAATACGGAGATGTCGTTCTCGACATCAAACCGCTGCCGCGCGGCTCGGGCTTTGTGTTCACGGAGGAGATCAAGGGCGGGGTCGTCCCGCGCAACTACATCCCCTCGGTCGAGGAGGGCGTCGTGGAGGCGCTCAAGCACGGACCACTCGGTTTTCCGGTTGTCGATGTCACGGCCAAGCTGATCGACGGCTCCTATCATACTGTCGATTCCTCCGACATGGCATTCCAGCTGGCAGGCCGTCTCGCCATCCACGACGGACTGCCGCAGTGCCAGCCGGTTCTGCTCGAGCCCATTTACCAGGTGGAAATCGTCTGCCCTTCGGAGGCGACCGCCAAGATGAATGCGCTCATGTCGGGCCGGCGGGGCCAAATACTTGGCTTCGATACCCGCGAGGGCTGGGAGGGATGGGATGTGGTCCGGGTGCAGATGCCCGAATCCGAGATCGGCGACCTCATTGTGGAGGTGCGCTCCGCGACCGCTGGAGTGGGCAGCTTTAGCTTCAAGTTCGATCACATGGCGGAACTGACGGGTCGCACCGCCGACCAGATCGTGGCGGCACGCAAATCCGCCGCGGCGGCTTGAGGAACCCGAGTAGCCCGGATGAGCGAAGCGATATCCGGGAGCGATCTCCCCGCATGTCGCGCCCGGCCGACGCGCCACGCCGGCCGTTCGCTCATGCGGGCTACAATTACCATTTGCAAAGCATGCCCGTGACCGGATGCCGGCTGTTAACGCCGGCGTCGGGTCTTGCGGCATAAGCTCCGGTCGAACGCGCCCAAAGGCGGCGGGGCTGCGAGCTGCGCGTAGCCCGGATGAGCGAGGCGATATCCGGGAGCGATTCCTCTCGCTTGTCGCTACGCTCATGCGGGCTACCGCTACAGCGCGAGTACGATGTTAATAAATCGTCTACGAAAGCTCTTCGCGCCAAACAAAACCGAGCCGGTCCCCGCCGATGGCCCGGTGACGGTCGCCGACATCCTCAAGCGAGGTTGGCTCGAACTTTTCTACCAGCCGAAAATTGAGCTCAAGAGCAGGCGCCTGGTGGGGGCAGAGGGGCTCGCGCGCGCTCGTCACCCGGTGCGAGGGATGATCAGCCCCGGCGAGTTCCTGCCGAGCGCGAGCGAGGCCGACATGCTGGCCCTGACAGAACAGGTCATCGTTACCGCGTTGACGGACTGGCAGGCCTGGGCGGAAGTGGGCACGCCGCTAAAGTTATCGGTCAATGTCCCGGTTTCCGCCCTCATCAAGTTGCCGATCCCGGCAATCCTGCGCGAACACCGGCCGCGCGCGTCGAACTGGCCGGGCCTCATCATGGAAGTGACCGAGGACGAGATCCTGCCTGACCTCAAGGTTGCAAACGACGTGGCGGCGTCCTTGCGCGAGTTCAACTGCACCTTGGCACTCGACGATTTCGGTGCCGGCTATTCCTCACTGGCCCGACTGCGGCAGCTTCCGTTCAGCGAGCTCAAGATCGATCGCAGCTACGTGACGAATTGCCATATCGACCGGATCAATGCGGGTCTCTGCGAAACCATTGTCGAGCTCGGCCAGCGTTTCGGGCTTACCACCGTTGCCGAAGGCATCGAAACCGTTCACGAGAGCCATAAATTGCAGGCCATTGGCTGCCAAATCGGCCAAGGCTACCTGTTTGCAAAGCCCATGCCCAAGGCTCAGCTGATCGGTACGATCCGACGGCGCATGACGGGACACTCGACAAGTAATCGCCATCACGCGAGCGTGGCATAGCTGTGACTTGCCTGTGATTGCCGGCTGGCTGATAGTGCGCCTTGGGCCGCGTTCTGCACGCGACCCAACACCCCGTGCTCGGGATTCGGAGGTCGCCCATGCACGTCATTCACCGCCGCGGATGGGAAATTCCCGAGCGGCTTGCCACGCCTGAGCATCTTTTCTTCAACCGCCGCGCCTTGCTTGCGGGCGCCGGAGCGCTCTCGTTGGTTCCGCGAGCCGCGCGCGCTCAGCGCATCAGCGATGTACCCGATCCGACCAAGGATCTTTATCCCGTCAAGCACAACGAGAAATTCACGCTTGATCGCCCGGTCACCGACGAGAAGATCAACACCAACTACAACAATTTCTACGAATTTGGCTCGAGCAAGAGCGTCGGCAAAGCGGCGCAAGCCCTCAAGCTGCGACCCTGGACCGTCAAAATCGACGGAATGGTGGAAAAGCCGCAGGAAATCGCCATCGACGATCTCATTCGCAAGGTGTCGCTGGAGGAGCGGCTCTACCGCCATCGCTGCGTCGAGGCATGGTCAATGGCCATCGCGTGGAGCGGCTTTCCTTTCGCCGATCTCCTGCGATTGGCCGCCCCGCTCGCATCGGCGAAATATGTGCGCATGGAGACCTTCCTCGATACCTCGGTTGCGCCCGGGCAACGCCAGAGCTGGTATCCGTGGCCGTATGTCGAAGGACTGACCATCGCGGAAGCCGCCAATGAACTCGCTTTCCTGGTCACCGGGGCCTACGGCAAACCGGTCTCCAAACAACAGGGCGCGCCGCTGCGGCTCGCCGTTCCGTGGAAATACGGTTTCAAATCCATCAAGTCGATCGTGCGCTTCAACTTTACCGATGAGCGGCCGAAGAGCTATTGGGAAGCTCTGCAAAGTTCCGAATATGGCTTCTGGGCCAATGTCAATCCGCAGGTTCCGCATCCGCGCTGGAGCCAGGCGACGGAGGAGTTGATCGGCCTAAACGAACGCCGGCCGACCCTGTTGTTCAACGGCTATGGAGAATACGTCGCCGAGCTCTATAAAGGGCTGGAAAAAGAGCGGCTGTGGGCTTAGCGCGTGTTTCGCCTCATCCGCTGCGGGTCGGAGCGAGCACAAGCGGATTGATCCAATAGCAGGTGCCTTTGCTCACGGCGATGGTCGGCCCCCATTCGACGTCGCCGGCCACGTCGGGCAGCTCGAAGCCGAGCCTGATCTTCTCGAAGCTCGCTTCCTTCGTGCCTAGCGCGGCAACTCCGACCGCCGGCTTCCATTTGTAAATGGTTTTGCTCGCGGGATCGGAGATGACGAACGTGACCGGCTTCGCATAAAGCTCCAGAGCTCCATTGCGTAGCCCGATCAAAGCGTCGGTCGAGGTCAACAGCTTGGCGGAAGCACCGACATCGCTGATGGGGACGGGCGACCAGCCCGGCAGAGAGTGTCCAGTCGCGGTCACCGGAACGATCAGAAAGTGGAGCGTGTCGAGCTTCTGCTTGGCCTCTTCCTCGCATTCGGCCATCGCCTTTACGATCCAGCCAAATTCGGCCGTGTCGTCGGCGGTTGATCCCGGCGCAGGCTGCGCCCCCGGCGCGGCGGTGCGCGGCCCCTCGCCCGCATGAAAAAATTTCACGCCAAGCGCGACAGCGCCGGCGATCAAAATGACAGTGAGCAGTGCGATGCTGGTCGCCACCGGATTTGGCTGATTCGAGGCGTGGCAATGCGGGCATGCGCGGGCGAACCAGGAGACCGGCATCCCGCAGCTGCGGCATTGCGCGCGAGCAAGCTCAACCATCAGAGAACAAGCTCCGAACGGCCGTAAACATCATTAGTAGCTCAATCGAGGAATTCGGTTCGAGGGCGCCAATGCGCGCACGACAAATCCGCTTCGTTTGCGGCGTGCAATGCTCATTCAACAGCGGTATCACCGGCTTCCGCCTCCGCCAGCCTGCTCCGCCAGTCCTTGCGGCCGCGGCGCAGCGACAGCGCGGCCAATGCCAGGAGGACGAAGCAGAAGCCGAGCAGCGCAAGCGCAATCCCCCTTTGGAAAAAGATGGTCCAATTACCGTTCGACATGATGAGCGATTGCCGCAAGCTCATTTCGAGGGTCGGTGAGATCACCAGCCCGAGAACCAGCGGCGCCGGATCGAGGCCGAACTTGCGCAAAAGATAACCGACGATTCCCATGATCAACATGATCCATACGTCTACGATCGAATGGTTTACCTCATACACGCCGATGATGCAGAACATGATCACGAGCGGATACAGATAAGCGTAGGGAATTCGCAGCACGTTCACGAACACGCCGACCAACGGCAGGTTGAGCGCAAGCAGCATCAGGTTGCCGACATACATGGAGGCGACAAAGCCCCAGAAAACATCGGGATGCTCATTGACCAGTGTCGGCCCGGGCGGGACGCCATGGATCATGAGCGCGGCAAGCAGCACCGCCGTGATCGGGCCGGTGGGCAGGCCGAGCGCCAACATGGGGACGAAGGCGCCGGTGGATGCGGCGTTGTTGGCAGATTCCGGTCCGGCTACGCCGGCAACGGCTCCTTTGCCGAACTCTTCCGGATGCTTGGCCAAGCGGCGCTCGACGCCATAGGAAAGAAAGCTGGAAATGATGTGGGCCGAGCCAGGCGTCAATCCGACCAGAAAGCCGAGGATTGATCCGCGCGCAATCGGCATTGCGGCTTCCCGCCACTCCTCGATATTGGGCAGCAGTTGCGCAAGCTTCGGCGCGATGACCTCGCGCACCACGTTGGCGGAGGGGGTGGCGAGGATTTCCCCCAATCCGAACAGCCCGACCGCAACCGGCACGATCCCGATCCCATCCCCCAGCTCGGCGATATCGAAGGAGTATCGGAAGTGTCCGGTCATGCTGTCGATGCCGATCGTGCCGAGGAGGAGGCCCAGGCACGCCATGAGCAAGGTGCGCAGCAAGGATGTCGACGACATGTAGGCAAGAAAAACCAGCCCAAGCACCAGGAGCGCAGTGTATTCCGGCGGCCCGAAGCGCAGAGCGAAGGCGGCGAGCGGCGGCGCGATCAGCGTGAGCATGAGGACACCGAAGGTGCCGGCAATCCATGAGCCCACGGCGGCAATGCACAGTGCCGCGCCGGCTCGTCCTTTCTGCGCCATGGCATAGCCGTCGATGCAGGTCATCACCGAGGAGGCTTCGCCGGGAATGCGCATCAATATTGCCGTGGTCGAGCCGCCATATTGCGAGCCGTAATAGATGCCCGCGAGCATCACCACGGATTTGGTCGTGTCGAGCCCGAACGTCGCGGGCAAAAGTATGCTGATCCCGGAGAGTGGACCGATGCCGGGCAGTACGCCGACCACGGTTCCCACCAGACAACCAAGAAACGCGTACCACAAGACGTCGGGCTGGAGCGCCACCGAGAAGCCGAGCAGCAGGCTTTCGACTGTGCCCACGGCTAGAATCCGAGCAGACCCGGCTCGAGCGGAGTTTTCAGCGCAATGTTGAACAACACGTAAGTAAGCGCGACCACGCCTGCACTAAACGCAGCGGCGGAAACCGGGTGGCGGCGCTCGATGCCGAAGATCAGCACGAAGAGCAGGAGCCCCGTCGTAACGACGAAACCCAGAGTCTGATAAAACGCGATAGCGACGCTCGTGACCACAGCGACGCGCATTGCATGCGGCAAATCCTGCCACGAAACGTCCGCGAGCGGCGCGCTCTCCTGCGCGCGCACTGCAAGGAGCACCCCGAATACGACAAGCAAGCTCGCGAGCAGCTTTGGCATCATCCCGGCGCCGGGAAATGATAGTGTGCCAATGGGCAGATCGCCACTCAGCACCAGGACGAGCAAACCGAGGGCAGCCAACGCCCCGCCGGCGACGTGATCAGCGCGTATCACCCCGCGACCTTGCCGATCGCGCGAATGGCCGCCTCGATCCTCTGGCTGTCGGCGGCCCAGAATGCAGCGAACTCCGGCATGTCCAGGTAATCGAGATTTTGGCCGAGATTCGCGAGCGCATTCTCAAACCCGGGAGTATGTGCGGCCTTGTTCAAGACCTGCCGCAGATAGCTGACGACGTTTTCCGGAGTGCCCTTGGGCGCGAACAAACCGACCCAGAGATAGTATTCGAGGTCATAGCCGCTCTCCTTCAACGTCGGTATAGCGGGCAGCGCTTTCGATCGCTGCCCGCCAAACAGCGCAAGCGGGCGCGCCTTCCCCGCCTTGATTTGCGCCAGACAGGCGGAAACCGAAGACACCAGAACCGCCGCGTTATTGCCGAGAAGAGCGGTGAGCGCCGGCCCGCCGCCATTTGTCGGCAGGTGCCGCAGTTTCAATCCGCCCGCCGCCATCATCAACAGCGCGGTAGGGATATGCAGTGCGCCGTAAAGTCCGGACGAGCTGAAGATGATCTCGTTCGGACGCTTGCTTGCATCCTCGATGAATTGCTGCAGTGTTTGCCAAGGCTGTTGATCATTGGTGATGAGCACGCAGGGGTCTGCGACGAAACGCGCAAGCGGAATAAAATCAGCGTTGGTGAATTTCGGTTGACGGCCGAACAGCCGGTCAACTTCGGCAAAACCCGAGATCGATGTGATATGCGAAAGCAGGGTGTAGCCATCCGCCTTGGCATGCGCGGCCACCTGGGCTCCGACCTGTCCCGCGGCACCCGCCTTGGTGTCGATGACGACCGGCTTTTGCACGATCGGCTCGAGCGCCGCAGCAAGCGGCCGGGTCACCACATCGGAAGCCCCTCCCGGTGGAAACGGGTTGATGATGGTGACGGCGCGGCTGGGATAAGCGTCCTGCGTCGAGGCAGTCTGCAAGCTGACCGTTGCGGCTGCTGAGCCGATGATAAAGCTGCGTCGATTCACTCCAGCCTCCTGCGCGCCAGCAACTCGGGTAGCTATCGCGTTGAGCGGATTCTCACCCTGCGCGGCGACTTGTCCTCGATGCTAATGAGATCAAACCCAGGGGGTCAATGTCGGCGGCCCGAGCTGCGCGCATTTCACGCAGAGCGCAATGGACGCACTCATGCGCCATCATCCAGGATCGCGACCGCGCGCGTCCAGCCGGCGGACCCGCCGCGCACCTTGACGGGGAAGCAGCTCACCATGAAGCCTTGCGCCGGCAAAGCCTCGAGATTGTGCAGCTTCTCGATGTGACAATAGCCGATCTCGCGACCGGCTTTGTGCCCTTCCCAGATCAGGCTGGCATCGCGCGTTGCGAGATATTTTTCTTTCGTGTGGACGAACGGCGCATCCCAGCTCCAGCCGTCGGTGCCGGTGACGCGCACGCCGCGTTCGAGCAGATAGAGGGTTGCCTCACGGCCCATGCCGCAGCCTCTGGAAACGTAATCCGCGCGTCCATAGGCCGCACCGGCGCTCGTGTTCACGAGCACAATCTCAAGCGGAGCGAGCGTGTGGCCGATGCGCTCGAGCTCGGCTTCCACGTCGTGGGCAGTCACCACGTAGCCATCGGCAAAATGCCGGAAATCGAGCTTGATCCCGGGTTGCAAGCACCATTCGAGCGGCACCTCGTCGATGGTAATGGCGCGCTGCCCGCGGTTCATGGTTGAAGCGAAATGCCATGGCGCATCGAGATGGGTGGTGTTGTGGGTGGAGAGCCGGATCCACTCGATCGCCCAACCCTCGCCATCGGGCAAATCCTCCTCGCGCAACCCGGGAAAGAATTTGATCAGGTCGCCTGCGGTCTGCCGGTGGGTGAAATAGTCGATCCTGGGGCCGTAGCCGGGCGGGTCGGCCGCCGCCTCATTTTCCAGCGGCACCGAGATGTCGATGAGCTTGCGGGTCATGGCGCCTTCTCTGCGAGCACGTTGTCATCCCTTCGGAACTGGAGTGTATTTGACGGCTTTGAGCGATATCACACGGGAGGGAGACCTGCATGCCGGCCTACTGGGTTGCGCGCTCCAAGATCAACGATCCGGTCGAATACAAAAAGTACACCGATCTCGTGCCAGGCATCATCGCCAAGTACGGCGGCAAAGTGCTTGCCCGCGGCGGCCGCCATCAGATCATGGAAGGGCCGCACAAATTCCACCGCTTTATCGTGATCGAGTTTCCGACGCTTGCGCAGGGCGTCTCCTGTTTCACATCGCCCGAATATGACGCGGCCGCGGCTTTTCGCCGCGCCGGAGCAGGCGAAGTGGAAACCGTTATCGTGGAGGGCGGCGATGCGACCTGATCGAGAAAACCGCCCCCACTAGCCCGATGGTATGCAATGCAGGTAAGATAGGCATAAGACAGAAAGGTGCCAGGGCAATGACCAAGGTGCCATGAATTGAGAAACCCGCTTTCTGGAGGAAACATGAGCAATCAGGTAACGCGACGCGGCGTTAACACCGGCATCGGCGCCGCCCTGCTTTCGCCCGCACTGGCCGCAGCGCCCGCTTTTGCGCAGGGCGGCGAACCCATCAAGATCGGCTTCAGCATGGCGCAGACCGGCGCGCTCGCGGGAGCCGGCAAGCAGGCGCTGCTCGGCGCCCAGATCTGGGAAAAAGAGATCAACGCCAAGGGCGGGTTGCTCGGCCGTCCCGTCAAGCTCGTCTATTACGACGACCAGACCAACCCGGCGACAGTGCCGGGCATCTACGCGAAGTTGCTCGACGTCGACAAGGTCGACCTCGTCATCGGCCCGTATGGGACAAACCTAGTGGCGCCGACGCTTCCTGCTGTCATGCCAAAGGGCAAGGTCTTAATCGGCTTGTTCGCGCTCGATGCCAATCATGATTTTCACTACCCGAAATACTTCTCCATGCTGCCCTCTGGGCCCACGCCGAAAGAGTCGTTCACCGACGGCTTCTTCAGCGTAGCGGCCGCGCAGAATCCGAAACCGCAAACCGTCGCGATTGCGGCCGAGGACGCCGAGTTCTCGCGCAATGCCGCGGACGGCGCCCGCGCGAACGTCCAGACGTACGGCTTCAAGACCGTCTACGATAAAAACTATCCGCCAAACATGACCGACTTCTCGCCGATCATCCGCGCCATCCAGGCGACCAATCCGGATCTCGTGGTGATCTGTTCCTATCCAAATACCTCAGTCGGCATGGTGCAGTCCGCCAGCGAGTTGGGCTTAAAGCCGAAGATGATGGGCGGCGGCATGGTCGGACTGCAGTACACCGCCATCAAAAGTAAACTCAAAACCAAGCTCAACGGCGTTGTGAACTACGACTTCTGGGTGCCGACGCCTAAATTGATGGCGCCGGCTGCGGATTTCTTCAAGAAGTACCAAGCCCTTGCGACGGGCGAGGGTATCGACCCACTCGGTTATTACCTCGGCGGGTGGGGTTATGCCTATTTTCAGGTGCTCCAACAAGCGATCGAGGCCACCAAGAGCCTCAATGACGACAAGCTCGCCGACTACATGCGCACCAACGCATTCACGACCATCATGGCTTCCGACATCAGGTTCGGCAAAGACGGCGAATGGACCAAATCCCGGGTGATGCAAGTGCAGTACCACGGCATCACCGATGCCGCGGACCTCGAGACCTGGCGCGGTATGAGCTATCAATCAGTGCTCACGCCACCCGACGAGAAGACGGGCAGCATCATTTATCCCTACGAGAAGGCGTTGGGATAAGTTAGTTAATCCGTTCCCGCGGAGCAAAGCGCAGCTCAAGCTTCCCATTTCCTCGGCTCTGGGCTGCCTTCGTGGTGGTGGGAGAACCGGCAAAGCCGTAGTGCACTTCCCGGCTATTCGCTGGGCTGCACCAAGGAGTTGACTTCGCGTCTGCTTACCGACCAATCCCGACCAGCTACCGAAGAACGCTGGCTATACGAACACATCGATATCCTTCCCGCTATCCGCTCGGCGCGGCTGCCATTAAGAAGTAGGTCGATTTTCTCCTTGGTGAGTTTCCTACCCCACGGACCTGTATGAAACTTCGACGCCGACTTTTTATCTGTCTGGCAATCGCTGCTGTCGCGATCCTTCCGACTGTCGCCCACCTGGCCTGGGCGCAAGGTTATCCGGCGCGGCCGGTTACAGTCATCGTTCCGTTCGCCCCCGGCGGCGCGAGCGATGTCATAGCCCGCATCGTGGCTGAATATCTCTCGCGCAGTCTCGCCCAGCAGTTCGTCATTGAGAATGTGGCCGGTGCCGGCGGCACCACCGGCACCACGCGAACCATGCGCGCCAATCCCGACGGCTACACCATCCAGCTTGGCCAGATGGGAACGCATGCCGCGGCGGTCGCGCTCTACCCCAACCTCGCCTACCGTCCGGAGTCCGATTTCGAGCCCATCGGGATGATTGCCGGTCTGCCGATCGTGCTCACGGCGCGAAAGGATTTTCCGCCCAACGATCTCCGCGAGTTCACTCTTTACCTGAAAGCCAATGCCGAGACGGTGAACGTGGCGCACGCGGGCGTCGGCTCGATCACCCATGTGACGTGCCTGCTGCTCCATTCGCTGATCGGCGTGCAGCCAACCTTCGTGCCGTTCAATGGCGCCGCCCCGGCCATGAATGCATTGCTTGGAGGACAGGTGGATTACATCTGCAACGCCATCCCGGACGCAGTTCCTCACATTGCGGGCGGCACCGCGAAGGGCTATGCGGTCACAACGGCCGAGCGCAGCCCGGTGATCCCCGGCGTGCCGACATCGAAAGAGGCGGGTTTGCCCGCATTCGATGCTTCAGCCTGGAACGGCCTGTTCGCACCGAAAGGCACGCCGAGGCCGGTGATCGATCGGCTTGCCGATGCGCTCGACAAGGCGCTCGACGACAAGAACGTTCGCAGCCGCCTCGTTGAACTGGGCTGCGAGATCCCCGCCCAATCGAAGCGCGGCCCGCAAGCGCTTGCCGCCCTGGTCACGAGCGAGATCGCGCGCTGGACCCCGATCATCAAGGCCGCAAGCATCAAAATCGATTAGAGCGTGTTTCGCTGAGATCGAGCCAGCAGGTCCACCTCTCCCCTGCGGGGAGAGGTACCGCGGGCTGCACCATCGCGTGGTGATCGAACGTCATCGAAACTGGCTCTAATTCAGGGCTTGGTGTACGGCTGGATCAGGGTTTTGCCCTTGTCCACGACGTAGGAATGCATGGTCGAGGTATTGACTGTCATATTCTTGTCCTCGTGGACCACTCCCGCGCGCAAGTGAAATCCTTCGCCCGCCTTGTATGTCTTCCATTGCCCATTGAGCTCTCTGACCGCATAGACGCCCCGCACGACGACGCCGTATTCATCGCCTGGATGAGTATGCAGGGGACCAACCGAGTCGGGTGGCCATTCAATGCTCAGCAGGACGAACTCCTTGTCCGGCTGCCCCGTGATCGGCTCTTGCATGATTGGCGAGATCTTGGGCATGGGCTGCTGCGCCTGGGAAGCCGAGCACGCAAGCAACAGGCTCAAAGCAATGACAGTCGACAATTTCATTACCGCATCTCCCAATAATGAATGACTATCTCCCCTCCAGCATTTTAACTTTTGCCGGGGTCAGTCAACACCGCTGTCGCAGTCTCCGGCTCTTAGCATGCATTTGCCTTCACAAGCCGAGATAAAACTTGCGGATCAGCTCATTGTTGTTGAGTTCGTCCGATGACCGGCCCTCGAATGCGATCTGGCCGTGGACAATGACGTAACCGCGGTCGGCAATGCGCAAGGCTTGCGGAAAGTTCTGCTCCGCCATGAGCACCGTGAGCTGGAACCTGTCCTTGAGCTCCTTGATCTTGTCGATGGTGCGACTCACCAGTATCGGCGCGAGCCCGACCGAGGGCTCATCGATCAATATGATGCGTGGGTCAAGCATCAGCGCGCGCCCGAGCGCCAGCATCTGCTGCTCGCCGCCGCTCATTGAGCCCGCAAGCTGACGCCGGCGCTCGGCCAGCCGCGGGAAACACTCGAAGCAGAAATCAAGGTTCGCTTTGCGCTTCGCGCGCGCCTTCGGGCGAAAAGCGCCTAAGAGCAGGTTCTCCTCGACCGTGAGCCGCGGAAACAACCGGCGCCCTTCCGGCACGAGCGCAATGCCGAGGTCGACGATCTGCTCGGTGGTGCGGCCGACGAGCTCATGCGTCGCGCCATCGATCTCGGCGGTGATGCGGCCGGAGCGCGGGCGCACAATTCCCATCACGCATTTCATCAGCGTGCTCTTGCCGTTGCCGTTGGTGCCGAGCAACACCACCGTTTCACCGCCGCCGACGCGCAGCGACACGCCTTCGAGCACCCGCACGGCACCATAGGCGGCATCGACGTTTTCGACGGTGAGGCTATTGGCCAAGATACGCCTTCTCCACCTCGGCATCGCGAATGACGGCATCCGGCACACCGTCTGCGATCTTGCGCCCGGAAACCAGCACGACCAGCCTTTGCGAGAACCGCATCACCGCGCGCATGATATGCTCGATCAGCACAATCGTGATGCCGCGCTCATTGAGGCGAATCAGTAGCGCGACGATGTCGTCGACTTCCGATTGCGAGAGTCCGGCCATGGACTCATCGGCAATCAGGAGCTTGGGTTCTGCCGCCATGGCGCGGGCGAGCTCGAGCTTTCGCATTTCCACCTGAGTGAGGTCGCGCGGAAGCTTTGCGGCCTTCTCGGTCAGCCCGACCAGCTGCAACAGTTCGGCGCAACGCGCATGGATGTCCGCCGATTTGAGCGATGAACCCGCCCGCGCATTGACCGTATAGAGCAATGGCACGCGCAGATTGTCGGCGACCGTAAGGGTTACAAAGGGACGCGGAAGCTGGAAGCTTCGCGCCATGCCGCGCCGCGTCCGCTCGTGGGTGAGCAGCCCATCCATCGGCTGCCCGTCAAAACGCACGCTGCCTGTCTCGTTCGTAAGCATGCCGCAGATGCAATTGACCAGGGTCGATTTGCCTGAGCCATTCGGTCCGATCAGGCCGACGCGCTCGCCTTCCAGCACGGAGAGATCAATTCCGTCGAGCGCGACGAAGCCGCCGAAGCGCTTGCTCAATCCTGTCACTTCGAGCAGCGCCATTATTTTGCTCGCGGGCGGAGCGTGTCCTGCACCAAACCGACGATTCCGTTCGGCGCGACGATGACGAAGGCGACAAGCAGGAGACCGACGATCAGCAGGTTGACCGCCGAAGAGATCGTAACTGTCGCAATCTGCTGGAGCGAGCCGAGCAGGATCGCGCCGATCAACGGCCCGACCCAGCTGGTCGTGCCGCCGATCATGGGCATGGCGATGGAATTGACGGCGTATTCCAGGCCAAAGGCCGAGGACGGCTGCAGATAGCCGATGTAGTAGGGGAATGGGGCCCCCGCCATCCCCATGAGCGCGCCGGACAGCGTGGTTGCGATCAGCTTGAGGCGCAATGTCGGCACGCCACAGGCTTCGGCGGCAAGCTCGTCGTCGCGAATGGTGGCGAATCCATAGCCCAGCTGCGAGCGCTCGATGACCCGCGCGCAGACCAGCGCGATCACCACGAGCGCCAGCATCAGCACAAAAAGGTACTGGATATAGGGACCGACCAGAGCATTTTCGTTCGGGCGGATGATGTAGGCGCCGCGCGAGCCGCCGACATAGTCCCAATTCACGACGAATGTCTGCAGCACCACCGCGAGCGCAAGCGTGGCGATGGCAAAGAATGCGCCGCGCAGGCGCAGCGTGAGGTAGCCCATGCCGAAGCCGACGATGCCGGACACCACGCCGCCGATCACGATCAGGACCGGAATCGGCTGCGGATAGAGCTTGTGAAAGAACACAGTCGCATAGGCTCCCATCGCAAAGAAGGCGGCGGAGCCGAAATTCACATAACCGGTGTAGCCGCCCAGAATGTTCCACGCGGTGGCCAGCACAATGAATTGCAACACCGTGTAGCCGGCGAAGAAAATGTAATCGTTGCCCAGCATGCGCGCGGCAAAGAAAACAACGATCGCAACCGCCACGCAGACGAGCAGAAAGACGAAGTTTCGCACCGCCCTTGCTACCTTCCGAGGAGACCTGCCGGACGAAATGCCAATGTGAGGAGAAGAACCCCGAACGCCACCGCGGGCGCCCAGGAAGGGCCATAGAACGTGGCCGTGAAGCTCTCCACGATGCCGATCAGCATTGCGCCGATCACCGTGCCGGGCAGGCTGCCGAGCCCGCCGAAAACGCAGATCGCGAACACGCGCCCGATATATTCGCGCCCGACCGAGGGCTCGACCGGCTGAATAATGATCAACAGCGCGCCGGCCACGGCCGTGGTCGCAATTGAAATGCCAAACGCAATGCGCTTGATCCGCGTCGGCGATGCAGCCATTAGGCGCAGCGCAAGCTGATCCTGCGCCACCGCCGATATCGCGCGTCCAATGAAAGTCCGGGAAAGGAACAGCTGCAGCGCGGCGAACAAGGCAAGCGCAGCGACGCAGGGCACCAGCATTCGAAGCGGGAAATCCATCACTCCAATGCGCCAGCTCGGCCCAATATAGGAAGCCTCGACGTAGCGGTAATCGACGCCGAACACGAGAATGAGCGTCACCTCGGTGACAAACAGCAAGCCGAAGAAGAACGAGAGGCCGCGCAGCAATTCCTGCCCACGCCGCTCGAATGCCTCATAATAGATTTGATAAATGCCGGCGCCGAGCAAATAGAATGCGGGCAGCATGACGATGCTGATGACAATGGGATCAATGCCGAAATTGATGTTGAGGATATAGGCAATATAGGAACCGAGAATGATGAAGGCGGGGTGAGCGATGTTGACGATGTCGAGAATACCGAACGAGATCGAGACCCCGATCGTCACCGCGGTATAGAACCCGCCGAGCAGAATCCCGGCGATCAGGGCATTGATCAAGAGATCGAAGCTAAGGCCCACGCACTCCCCCCAAGCACTCCCCAAAGAGCCTCGCCTTGCGCGGCACGGCGCCTGCGGGCAAGCCCACCTTGATTGGCGCACAGTGTGCAGGAAGGGCTGCGGCTTGGCTAGCCCGGCGCGAAAGGTTGCGACTACTCCGGCGAAGGTAAAGCAGCTCGGTCGTCCATCCCCCGCGAAGGCGGGGCACCCAGTAACCAACGTCCCGGAATTGAGGTCGAGCGGTGCCGAACCTCATGTTCGGTGTCTACTGGGTCGCCCGCAGTGAGCGGGCGATGACGGCCGAGGTTCTGCTAGGCAGCTTTGCGCCGTACATCCTGCGGAAGCGCAAGCGGCTTGTTGGCGCTCTGGAGAAATTCGATGGTCATGAACACCATCTCCTTGTCGCCGAGATTCTCCAAATCGTGGACCTTGTATTGCCCCACAGCATAGGTTTCGTGGCGGGTTTCGCCCGGCGCGTAGGTATATTCGACCGTCGTGCCGTCATGCACGTGCTGACGTCCGCGTCCGCCGGTCACCGCGGTCCAGAAATAGTCGAGCACATGACGGTGAAAGCCGATGCGCTCACCCGGCTGCAGCCGGATCATCCAGACCCGGACGCGATCGTTCTCAGAAACAAGCTCGCTGCCGACGCATGGATTGGGATGCTTGCTTTCCCGCTCGAATTCCGCCGCAAGCTCGGCCGGCCAGGCCGCTTTCGTTGAAGTCTCCGCATGCTTGTCCAACATCGTCAGCGCCATGACATTCCTCCTAGTTTGAGCCGATATATAGCAGATTGCATTCGTCCGGAAACGGCGGGATGGGCGCCTTGCGCAAGCCTACACGACGCGCGGTGGTAGTGGGAGGGTCGATGAGCGGCCTTCTCGCCGGGCTGTTGCTGCGGCGTGCCGGCTGGGATGTGGAGATTCTGGAGCGGGTGGAGACCGAATTGGCCGGTCGCGGCGCGGGCATTGTCGCCCAACCCGATTTGATCGAGACCCTGCGCGGGCTCGGGATCAATACAGTGGACATGGGCGTCGAGATCGCCACTCGAAAAATTCTCGACCGGTCGGGGCGCGTGACGTGCGAATTCACCTGCCCGCAGGTGCTCACCGCCTGGGAGCGGGTCTATCGCGTCCTGCGCGATGCATTTCCCGGGCGCCATTATCATCGCGGGTGCGGGGTCACCGGGTTGCAACAGAGCAGACATTGCGTCGTCGCCTTCACCGACAAGGGTGAGATCGAATGCGAGCTCCTGGTCGGAGCCGACGGTCTGCGATCTACCATCCGGCAACATTGCGTGCCCGATCTCGCGCCGCTCTATGCCGGCTATGTTGCCTGGCGTGCGCTCATTGCCGAAGCGGCATTTCCGCCGGCGATCCATGATGAGCTGTTTGGATACATGACGTTTTGCCTGCCGGCGGGGGAGCAATTCCTGGGCTACCCGGTTGCCGGTCCTGATAATGATCTCTCTCCCGGTGGCCGCCGCTACAACGTCGTGTGGTATCGCCCGGCACAGGAGCACAGCGAATTGCAGCATCTGCTCACGGACGAGGGCGGGACGGTTCACGCCCTATCCATCCCGCCCCCGCTCATTCGGCGCGACGCCATTGCGGCAATGCGCGCGGCCGCCGAGCGCTTGCTTCCTCCGCAGTTTCGCGCAGTCGTGCAACTCATTGGCGAACCAATCCTGCAGCCGATCTATGATCTCGAATCCCCGCGCATGGCATTCGGGCGGGTTGCGATCATCGGCGACGCGGCATTCGTGGCGCGGCCGCATGTGGCGGCCGGCGTGGCCAAGGCGGCCGATGATGCGGCCGGTCTGGTTGCCGCGCTCGCAAGTGATGACGTGGAGCCTGCGCTGCGCCGATTTGAAGCGCAGCGCCTTGCAGTCGGGCGGCGCATTATCGAGCGTGCACGCCACCTCGGCGCGTATCTCCAGGCCACCCAGACGGCCGCAGAACGGGCGCGCTCACAGCGCCACAGCATTCCGCAAGCCGTGCTGGCCGAGACCGCCGTGCTTGACTTCCTGCGGGCGTAAGCGTGTAGGCTGCGCTAGGGCGTGGAGCGGCGCGATGGCATTTACGGTCAGAAGCAACAGTTTCAAGGACGGCGATTATCTTGCCCAGGAGCATATTCTGTCCGCCGACTACGGCTTCGGCTGCGCAGGGGGCAACAAGTCGCCGCATCTTGCCTGGTCGGGAGCGCCGGCCGGCACGAAAAGCTTTGCCGTTACATGTTTTGATCCCGATGCGCCGACCGGCAGCGGCTTCTGGCATTGGCTGGTGATCAACATTCCCGCCAATGTGACGGAGCTTCCTCTCGATGCCGGTCAGCGAAGCTCGTCAAAGCTGCCCAACGGAGCGCTTGCGACCCGCACCGATTTCGGCGCCCCCGGATATGGCGGTCCCTGCCCACCGCCCGGCGATCATCCCCACCGTTATCTTTTCACGGTCTTTGCGGTCGGTGCCGAAAGCCTGCAGGCGACGGCGGATACCTCGGCCGCGGTGATCGGCTTTCAGCTCCACTTCAACACGCTGGCAAAAGCCGCCATTATGGGGTTTTATAAGAGGTGATGCGTGAAGGCGCGGAAGCGCGAATAGCGAATGGCCAATAGCGAATAGGGAAGCGAGCCACCCCCATTCGCTGCTCGCTACTCGCTACTCGCTATTTCACCCTTACCGCTTCCGCCCGTTTTGACGCCGCCTGCCACGCGATCGTTTCACCCTCGCCATTTGCTCCAGCACTGCGCATACCGAGGCGGTATCGTCTTCGGCGTGGCCGGTCTTCATCGCTTTGTCGTAGATCGGCACGGTCGTATCGAACATGGGGGTAGGACAGCCGATCTGGCGCGCGAACTCGCCAATGACGCTCATGTCTTTCTGCCAGACCGACACCTTCATGCTGGGATCGTCGTAACGATCCCTTACCATCAGGGGCGCACGCAACTCGAATACCCGCGAGTTGCCGGCGCCTGAGGCCACCATCTCGAAAATGGTCGAGGGATCGAGGCCGGCTTTGATCCCGAGCACCATGGCCTCGGCACTCGCGACATTGTTGATGGCGACGAGAAGGTTCGCAACGTATTTCATCCGGCTGCCGTTACCGAATGCACCGAGATCGTGAGCGGCGCGGGAGAATCCTGCAAACAGGGGACGCAGCCTGCGAATGGCCTTGCGATCTCCGCTCGCGTAGATGACGAGGTCCTTCACCGCGGCCTGCTTGCCGGTACCGCTGACCGGGCAATCCAGCATGACGTGACCGGCTTTGGCGAGCGCGCGCTCGGCACTCGTTTTGTCGGCGATGGAGAACGTGCTTGCCTCGACAATGATGCGCTGGCGGACATTCGCGGCGAGGATCGCGCGCACGGTTTCGGCAAGCGCCGCAGGCTTAGGCAGGCTGGTGATCACGATCGGTGCTTTGCCGGCAAGCGTTTGCGCGTCGGGCGCGATTTCCACGCCCTTTCTGCGCAGTGCGCGGCAGCGGGCTGGATCGATATCAAAACCGATCACGTGCCAGCCGGCGTTGATGAGATTCTCGGCAAACGCGCCGCCCATGATGCCGAGGCCGACAACTCCGACGCGCTTTGCCATTCCCGATCTCCCGCTCCCCGCTGCAACGGGCGCGGAACCTACACAGCGGGCGAGGTTGCATTCAAGGGCATGTGACAATCGGCTGCACAAGCAAGCCGCTTTCTCGACGCGCAATAATCTCCTATCGTCGCGGGCATAGCTGGGAGAGCTTGCATGCAGATCGGAATCGCCGGAATTGGAAAAATGGGCGCGGCGATCGCGCAGCGCCTGCTGGAAGCCGGGCATCAGGTCACCGCATGGAACCGCACGCGCGGGAAGCTCGCCGCAGTGACGAATGCCGGCGCAGCGGTTGCCGCGAGCCCGGCCGAGCTCGCGGAACGTTGCGCGGCCATCATCACGATTCTCACGGACGCCGGGGCGATAGCGGCGGTCTATGACGGCAGCGCGGGCTTGCTCGCGGGCAATGTGCGGGGAAAGCTGTTCATCGAGATGAGCACGGTTGAACCGCAGACGGAAATCGCGCTCGCGGCCAGGGTGCGCGAGAAAGGCGCGGCATTCGTGGAGTGCCCGGTCGGCGGTTCGACCGACCCGGCGCGGCAAGGAAAACTTATTGGGCTGATGGGAGCCGAACCCGCCGACGCAGCGCGCGCCAAGCCCATCCTCGACCAGCTCTGCCGCCGGCTCGAACATTGCGGGCCGGTGGGGTCGGGCGCGGTGATGAAGCTCACGATCAACATGCCGCTCATGATCTACTGGCAGGCGCTCGGGGAGGCACTTGCGCTTTGCCGTCCACTCGGGCTCGATCCGTCTCGCATCATGGACCTCCTGTGCGACACCTCCGGCGGACCGAACGTGCTCAAGGTGCGCGGGCCCGCGGTCGCCGACGCGCTCAAAGGCGCCCCCGCAGGACCGGTGACATTCGACCTCGCCAGCGCAATCAAGGACCTGCGAACCATGCTCGCTGAAGGCGGGCGCCGCGGGCTCGAATTGCCGCTCGTCGAGAAGACGCTTGCCTGTTATGAGGAGACGGAAGGCAAGGTTTCGGGGAATGCCGAGGTGTCTGCCGTATCCGTCTATTGGGCCAATCGCGCCGCCAAGTAATGCCCGCCAAATCACGCCCGCCAAGTAATGCCTGCCAGGTAATCTCGAGCCGAATTCACGTCGGAGCGCCGCAACCACGGAGCCATCATGTCTGTCGTCACGCTTGCTCAAGCCTCCACCATTGTCGACACCGCGCTCAAGAAAGGGCGAGATACCAATTGCGCGCCGCTTACGGTTGCCGTCCTCGACGCCGGCGGGCACCTTGTCGCGTTCAAGCGCGAGGACAAATCCGGCCTGCTGCGTTTTGACATCGCGTTTGGCAAGGCATGGGGGGCGCTTGGCATGGGCTTCGGCTCGCGAACGCTTGCTGCGCGCGCCGCCAAGACCCCGATGTTTTTCACCGCGCTTGCCGCCGCGAGCGAAGGCCGCATGGTGACAAATCCGGGCGGGGTGCTGATCCGCAATTCCGCGGGCGACATCATCGGCGCCGTCGGTATTTCCGGCGACACGTCAGACCGCGATGAGGCATGCGCCATCGCAGGGATCGAGGCCGCAGGGTTCAAGGCCGATCCCGGCCAGGATGCCACCTGACGCTGACCGGCGGCGCTGCAAAGAACACACGGGGTTAGTGTTACTGCGTCACAACCTGAGACGCATGTTCCTTCTGTATCGGGTTGCACAATAGGGGCATCTTGGCAGCATCCTTGCGATTGCGACGATCAGCTGATGATGGAGCGTAGCGATCGAGTTGGGAACGTGGCGTTGGGGCCGGATTGGCGGCGCCGCGGGGTCGGTAACTATCGGGAATGGCAAGTTTTTTGACTCTCCGGGCGCAATGAGGTCCTGAGGGGGGAATTGTCTCCCTTTCGGAGATCAGGAAGCCGTAAACGGCGATGCAAAGCGTCGCGTGATGGTGGAAGCCCGGCCATCCCCGCCCCTCGTAGTGCCCGAGCCCGATCTCTTGTTTGAGCTCCAGGTAGTCGCGCTCGATCCGCCACCGCATTTTTGCGCGATCGACCAGCGCATGAAATGAAATGTTCTTATCGAGGGTGGCAAGCCAATATTTGGTGGGCTCACGCTCACTCTTGGGCCATTCGATGAGAAGCGTTTCTTCACCTCGTGCCGCGGCACCCCTGATCGGCGCCGTTCGCACTTGAACGCGGGCGAAGCGCGAGCGCAGCTTTTTGTTAGTTCCCTCCCGCCAGGTGATCGTGCACCAAGCTTTTTCTGGCAGCCTGAGTGCCAACTTCTTCACGCTCAAGCGCGGCCCCATCCCGCCATCATCGGTTACTCTACGCACCATAATTGTCGGTATGATGGCTGCCACGTATTCGAGCCCCAGCGCACTGAGGCCCGTGCGAAACCCTGAGTTCGATCCGTAGCTCGCATCTGTGAGCACCACCCCGCGCGGTACCCCCGCCGCTAAGGCTTTCGCAATCTGCTCCAGGGCGATCTGCGGTTTGGTCTTGAACGAGATCTCCTTGGGAATACGCGCTTTCTTGCGGCGCGCAGCGTTTTTAGCCCATTGCTGCGGCAGATAAAGCCGATACGCGATCGGCAGGCTGGCGTGATGATTGGCGATCGACAACGTCACTGCCACCTGACAATTCGCTTGCTTGCCAAGCTGGCCGCAATATTGATGCTGCACGCCGACCGATTTGGAGCCGCACTTTGGAAAAGACGTATCGTCGACAATCCAGGCTTCAATCGGTCCATGCCGCTCGATCACCGGCAAGATCAGCTCGCGCACTTTGGCCAACATTGACGCGTCCGACCACGGCGCATTGGCAACAAAGTGCAGCAATCTTTGATGCTGCACCGAAGTCTCGTGCGGCGCCGTCACCGCCGCGATCGGCTCCACGCTCCTGCGGCCTTCTGAGACCAAAAGGCCGGCACAGTAATCATTCAGCGGCCGCTCCCGGTCGGCGTGGCCGATCACGCTCGTCAGCTGTTCCACAAAACGCGCAAATCGAGATGCACTATCCTCCGTTCTTTCGAGATTCATCGCAGCCCTCCGCCGGCCAGTGAACCTCGACAAATATCTGATTCTCATGCACTATCGACGGAAAATCTTCTGACTCAGTGCGATTAGCGAGGGAGACAGCATGGGCACGGCAAACTTCGGCATCGTCGGTCTGGATTGGCAGCAACGCGTCAACTGGGAGCGATTGAAGCAGTACCGGACCGAGCGCGCGCGCGCGCATATGAAGAAGCACGGTCTCGGCGCTCTGCTGTGCATGTATGACGAGAACGTGCGGTATCTCACCGGCACGCTCACGCCCGGCTGGAACAGGCTGAAACCAGGGCTGCGCTATGCGCTTCTGTGCGGCGACGGCGCGCCCGTGCTGTTCGAGCAGGGCGATCTCGGATTTCAGATCGAGCGCCACTCGCCGTGGATTCCAAAGGAGAACGTCCGCTATTCCTACGCCTGGATCAAGGGCGCGGCTGGTCCTGCCTCGCGCCAGCAGGTCAAAAAATTCACGGATGCCATCATCTATGAGATGAAGCGCCATGGCGTCGCCGGCCAGAAGCTCGGCGTCGATTTCGTCGACATCAACATGATCAACATGTTCAAGGAGAAGAAGCTCAATTGGGTCGACGGCATGACGCCCATGATGGAGGCGCGCGCGGTCAAGAATGTCGATGAGCAGGAATGCATGCGCATTGTCGGGGCGATCGGCGACGCCACGCACTGGGAATGCATGAAGTTCCTGCGTCCCGGCATCACCGAGAACCAGGTCACGGCTCACCTGATGAAGTATCTGTATAACATTCCGGGGATGGAGGATGTGGAGGACGTGATCGTCTCCTCCGGACCCAATACCTGGCCCAATTGGCGCAATTTCTCCGACCGCATCATTCAGCCCGGCGACATCGTGTTCATGGATTTGGCCGCGCTCACCTGGAACGGCTACAAGTCCTGCTATTACCGCACCTATTGCGTGGGCAAGGAGCCCAGCCGCGAGCAGAAGGATACCTATGCGACCGCACTCGAATGGCTTTACGACTCGATCGGAGCGGTGAAGGCCGGCACCACCACGCGTGAAATCGCGAAGAAATGGCCATCAGCCAAGGAAGCGTGGGGCTATAAGGAAGAAGACCAGGCGGCGGCCAATCTCTGGGGGCATGGGCTCGGGCTTGCGCAATACGACCCACCGGTGATTTCACGCATCTGGTCGCTTGATCATCCCGTCGAAATCAAGGCCGGCATGACCTTCGCGCTGGAAACGCAACACGGCAAACGGTTCCGCTACGGCGTTCGCATCGAGGAAATGCTCATCGTCCATGCGAAGAGCATCGAGATCATCTCGAATTTCCCGGTCAAGCAGATCACGGTCGTCGACCCCATTCCGGGCTACGGCGACCATGTGAAATAACGACTTCGGCCGTCATCGTCCGCGGACGCGGACGATCCAGAGACCGAGCAGTCGAAGATTTTCGACAATGCCGCGTTCGGCTACTGGAAGGTGACGGTCGAACGGCCGTTGCGTCTGCGGGTCGAGCTTTCGCCCGAGGCGCGACGACGCTTCCGTTTCGCCTGTGAGGAAGCGAATGAAGCCCCTCTTGCAAATCTGATTGACGATATTGCGGAGCTGAAAGGCGCTCGCTCGTATGATGACTTCAACGTCTTCATGACGGAGCTTCGAAGTTACGCCGAAGAGGCAAACGTGAAGCTCACGGCGAAACGACAGAGGTTGCTTCAGGGTTCGCTCGCCGAGCGCGACAGCACGGCCGAGCCGGTCATCCGGGCCATCAGCAGGCCCGGCAAAGCGGAGCCCGATCCGCTGCGTGGGCTATTTCCTGTGACCATCGATGGCAAGGGGCAGGTGAGCGAGCACGAGCCCGACAGCGAGCTGCGGGGAAGCAGATTCCGTTGCTGGAGCCGGGCGGGATCGAGGCCTTCATCCGGCGCGAGGTGCTGCCGCACGCGCCCGACGCCTGGATCGACGATAGCAAGACCGCGATCGGCTACGAAATCAGCTTCAACCGCTATTTCTACAAGCCCCAGCCGTTGCGGCCGTTGGAGACCATCCGGGCGGATATCCTGGCCTTGGAGAAGGAAACCGAGGGGCTGCTGGCGCGGATCGTGGGGGCCGGTGCCGGATAGCGGCTGTTCAAGTCCGCTTGCATAAGCCGCGGGTCCGTAGCCTTATTTAAGGCAGGCTTTATTATGAGCCGGAGCCCGGCCACATATGAAAGGCTGGATTACTACCAGAGGGCGCTCTTTTGCCGGAACTCGCCAGCCGCGCCGGAACCTACCAGCGCCAGCCCACCGGCTATCGCGCTTTCATCCCCGCGCCCTTGCCCCCACAACCACCGGTCACGCTCAGCGGCGACCTACAGCACCTTCTGTCCCAGGCTGACCTCGCCTTAGGCCGGCTCGACGGCTCGATCCAGACGTTGCCGAACCCCGATTTGTTCGTCTTCATGTATGTCCGCAAGGAGGCGGTGCTATCGAGCCAGATCGAGGGAACACAAAGCTCGTTGCAGGACCTGCTGGCGGCCGAGGCCCAGCTCACCAGGCCCGACACGCCCAAGGACGTGGACGAGGTGGTCAACTACGTCGCCGCCATGAACCATGGGCTGTCGCGACTCCCCGATCTGCCCGTGTCGATGCGCCTGATCCGCGAAATCCACGAAAAGCTTCTCGACGGCGTGCGCGGCTCGCGGCTTACGCCGGGCGAATTGCGCCGCACCCAGAACTGGATCGGCCCGGGCGGTTGCACGCTGAACGAAGCCACCTTCGTCCCGCCGCCGCCGGATATCGTGCCGCAAGCGCTCGGTGATCTCGAAAAATTTCTCCACGCGCAAAGTGATCTACCGCTGCTGATCAAGATCGGCCTTGCGCACGCACAGTTCGAGACCATTCACCCGTTCCTCGACGGCAACGGCCGCGTCGGGCGCCTGCTGATCACCTTCTTGCTGTGCGAGAGCGGCGTTCTGCACAAGCCGGTGCTCTACCTCTCGCACTACTTCAAGCGCCACCGGCAGACCTACTACGAGCTGTTGCAGGCGACCCGCGACAAGGGCGCGTGGGAAGATTGGCTGCAATTCTTTCTGCGCGGCGTCGCCGAGGTCAGCGTGCAGGCCACCGAGACCTCCCGGCGCATCCTGACGCTGCGCGAGACGCATCGGAATCTGATCACCGAAAATCTTGGCTATGCCGCCGGCAATGGCCACCGCGTGCTCGAACGCCTCTATGTGCGCCCGATCATTTCGGTGAACGAGGTGCGTGAACTGACCGGCACCACCTATCCCGCGGCCAATCAACTGGTTGAGCGCCTGGTCAAGATCGGGGTTCTCACCGAAATCACCGGCCAGGCCCGTAATCGCCGCTTCCGCTACGACGCCTATGTGCGGCTGTTCGACGAGCCGGACGCTCCTGCCGGAGGAGCGGCGGTATGATCGACGACCTGAAGCCCTATTCTGAGATGAAGGATTCCGGCCTACCCTGGCTCGGCGCCATGCCAGCACACTGGGAGGTACAGCGCAATGGTCTCTTTGGGCAACACAAGAGGTTAGGTTTCCGGAGCTTCCGATTCTTGAAGTTTCAATCCGCTCAGGCGTCCGGCGTCGGGATGGCACGAGTAATCGTCGGCGTTATGAAGGACGATCCCAGACGAGATCATAAAGCTCTCTGCGGGTAAGGCTCTTCATCTCGCCCATGCTGACATCTCTTTCGCACCCGACAGCTTCCAGGCTTCCAGCTTTGAAAAATGCCGATGATGGCGAGACGCGTCTACCACAAGCGACTGTTTTGCAACTGTTGGAACCAATATCCACAAGCAACCCATGCGGCGCTGCGAATTGGCTGTAAGGCTCAGCGCGACCCAACCGCTACCCCATGAGGGGCAGCCGCAGTGAGGGTTTGTTAACCATATCGGGCGTTAATTCGTTAACGATCTGGGTGGTGTGCCCTCATGCGGCTCGTCCGTTTTCTCGTGTCCGTGGTGATTGCGGCCGCCGCTGCCGGCTGCGCCGGCGTGCCTGCGCCTGTGGTGGCTCCGCCGCCCGCGGCTGACCTCGATAGCCTGATGTATGGGGGCAAGGCTGCTCTCGTTGCGGCCGAGCCGGCGGTGCTGCCGGTGCCGGCCGCCGTACTGCCTGTGCTGCCTGTCCCGGCCGCAGTACTGCCGGGGCCGGCACCAGGCGGCGACCTGCCCTACACACTCGATTCCAGCGACCGGCTGCGCATTGTAGTGTTCGGGCAGGACGGGCTGAGCAATACCTATATCGTCGATGCCTCCGGCAAAATTACCCTGCCGCTGATCGGACCGGTTTCGGCGCGCGGCTGCACGACCACGCAACTCGCTCAAACGATCGCCGATCGGCTGCGCAACGGCTATGTACGCGAGCCGCATGTGGCGATTGAAGTGGAGACGTATCGGCCCTTCTTCATTCTCGGGGAGGTCATCGCGCCGGGCCAATATCCGTATGTGCCGAACATGACGGTCGAGACCGCGGTCGCCATCGCCGGCGGCTTTTCCCCGCGCGCCTTTCGCTACGACGTCACGGTGAGCCGTTCGTCCATGGGCGTGACCTCCCGTCAGAGAGTGCCGCTGATTGCACCGGTACGGCCAGGCGACACCATCACCGTGAGCGAGCGCTGGTTTTAGCTAATAAATCACGACGCTGCGAATGGATTTGCCTTCGTGCATGAGGTCGAAGGCCTTGTTGATATCGGCAAGCGGCATGGTGTGCGTGATCATGGGATCAATCTCGATCTTGCCGTCCATGTACCAGTCGACGATTTTCGGAACATCCGTGCGCCCGCGCGCCCCGCCAAAGGCGCTGCCGCGCCACACCCGCCCGGTGACGAGCTGGAACGGCCGGGTTGCGATTTCCTCGCCCGAGCCCGCGACCCCGATGATGACGCTCTCGCCCCAGCCGCGGTGGCAGCTTTCAAGCGCGGCGCGCATGAGCTTGACATTGCCGACGCATTCAAACGTGTAGTCGGCGCCGCCGATCGCGTCGGCTGCGCTCTTGGTGAGATCCACGAGATAGGGCACCAGATCGCGGCCGATCTCGTTCGGGTTGACGAAGTGCGTCATGCCGAAACGCTCGCCCCATTGCTTCTTCGCATTGTTCACGTCGACGCCGATGATCATGCCGGCGCCAACGAGGCGCAGGCCTTGAATCACGTTGAGCCCGATGCCGCCGAGCCCAAACACGACGCATTTTGCGCCCGGCGTCACCTTGGCCGTGTTGATGACCGCGCCGATGCCGGTCGTGACCCCGCAGCCGATATAACAGACCTTGTCGAAGGGAGCGTCCTCGCGAATCTTGGCGACCGCAATTTCCGGCAGCACCGTGAAATTCGCGAAGGTCGAGCAGCCCATGTAATGGTGCAGCTTCTCCCGGCCGAGCGAGAAGCGCGACGTTCCGTCGGGCATCACGCCCTGGCCCTGGGTCGCGCGAATCGCCGTGCACAGGTTGGTCTTGCGTGAAAGGCACGACGGGCATTGCCGGCACTCCGGCGTGTAGAGCGGAATCACGTGGTCGCCCTTGCGCACCGAAGTCACGCCCGGCCCGGCTTCGACCACCACGCCCGCGCCTTCATGGCCGAGGATCACGGGAAAGAGTCCCTCGGGATCGGCCCCCGAACGGGTAAATTCATCGGTGTGGCAGATCCCGGTCGCCTTGAGCTCGACGAGAACTTCGCCGGCTTTCGGGCCGTCGAGCGTCACCTCGGTCAGTTCGAGCGGTTTGCCTGCCTGCAACGCAACGGCCGCGCGCACTTGCATGGGTTTTCTCCCTTTATTGCGGCATATCGATCCACGTGCGCTCCGCCATGCTTTGCAAGCAGGCGTGCGCAAAGGCGACGTCTCGCGCGCCCGCGGAGAAGTCGCAAACGAGCGGCGCATCATCAGCGACGTGGCGCAGAAACTGCTCCCATCCGGCGCAATAGGGATTGCAGTATGACGCCAGCGGCGGCGCCTCGTTCCATCCCTCGCGATAATCCGCGCCGATGTCTTTCATTACATTGAAATGGGCAATCACCGGGGTCGCGTTGGCGGGCTGAACATAACATCGATGCAGGCCCGCAAGTGCGGAGCCCTGCGTGCCGTCGACTGCAAGCGTGAAAAGATCGTCGCGGCGCAGGCGCGTCGCCCATGAGCTCACAATCATGCCGAAGATGCCGCCCTCGATTTCAACCAGCGTCGCCGCGGAATCTTCGACCGCGACCCGGTAGCGTTCGCCGTTTTCGTCGATGCGTTCGGGAACCGCCGTCCAAGCGGCCGATGAAAGGCGCACAATGCGCCCGATGATGCCCTCGATGACGTAGCGCCAGTGCGGATACATGTCGAGGATCAGCCCGCCGCCTTGGGCGCGATAATTCCAGCTTGGCCTTTGACACGTCCGATCGCTGCCGTCGAATACCCACCAGCCGAATTCAAGCCGGAATCCGAGGAGCCGCCCGAGCTCCCCGGTTTTGACGACAGCGAGCAGCTTGCGCATTCCCGGCAGATGCAGCTTGTCCTCGACGATACCGTGCTTGAGCCCGCGCGCGCTCGCCGCTTGCAGCAAAGCCCGTGCCTGTTGCGCGCTCGGAGCGAGCGGCTTTTCGCAATAGACATGTTTGCCGGCGGCGATCGCCTTTTGCAGAGTCGGCGCGCGCTGCGCGGTCGCGGCCGCATCGAAGAAGATCGCGTGGTCGGGAGATGCAAGCGCAGCATCGAGATTCGTGGTCCAATCCGCGATGTCGTGGGCGCGCGCAACGGCAGCGAGCCGCGACTTAGTGCGGCCGACCAGCAGCAGGCGCGGCAGCAGGCGCTGCTCGCCGACGGGAAGCCCTCCTTCCCTGATCATGGGAACCAAGGCATTGGCCAGATGCTGGGTCGAGGCGATGCGCCCAGTCGCGCCGTTTACAATGATGCCAATCGTTTTGGTGGGCATCGCTTGCGGAACTCCGGGACGAATGTCCCGCTGCATGCGGGCATCGGCTCCCGTGTTTGCGGGGTCGGCCGCTTGCGCGGGCGGTGATAAAGAGGAGAGTGTAGGGAGATCGCAATTGCCCCGCCATATCGTCTGTCTCACCTTCGATTTCGATACGCAATCAGGCTTCATTGCACGCGGCATGACGGGGCCAACCGCGCTCTCCCGCGGCGAGTTCGGGCTCGTCGGCGCGCGCCGCATTCTGTCGCTGCTGGGCGAGCATCGCCTGCGCGCCACATGGTTCATTCCGGGCTTCACCATCGAGAGCCATCCCGCCGCATGCGAGGACGTGGTGCGGCACGGCCACGAACTGGCCCATCACAGCTGGGCGCATGTGCCGCCGGGGCAGCAGAGCAGGGCCGAGGAGGAAGCCGATCTCGTGCGCGCCAACGAGGCCATTGCGCGGCTCACCGGCCGCAAGGCGCGCGGCTATCGCTCGCCGGCCTGGGAGCTGAGCGAGCACACCATCGAGCTTCTGCTCGCGCACGGCTTTCAATACGATTCCAGCATGATGGGGAATGATTATTGGCCCTATCGTGCGCGCATAGGGGATCGGGCCGAGCTTGGAAAGCCATATCATTTCGGGGAGCAGACCGGGCTCATCGAGATGCCGATCAGCTGGTCGCTCGACGACTATCCCCATTTCGAATTCGTGCGCACGGCGAACACGATCTTACCCGGCCTGCAGCCGGCTCGCAGCGTGATGAAGAGCTGGCTCGACGAATTCCGTTACATGCAAAAGAGCGTCGAGTGGGGCGTGCTGACCTACACCATGCATCCTTATGTTATAGGCCGCGGCTATCGCATGCTCGCATTTGAATATCTGATCAAGATGTTGCGACATGCCGGCGCCGTGTTCATGACCATGGAAGACGCCGCCGCCGAAGCGCGGGCACGGATAACGAAGGTGCTGTTGTCTTCCAAGGTTTCAGCAAATGGCTTGGCATGACCATCAATGGTTCCGTAGACCGCGTTACCGGTGATGTGGGTATGCTGGCGACCGCAAAAGCGCAAACGTTCTACTACTCGCTGAAGCGCAAGCCAACGCGACGGATGTTTTAGGACACGGAAACCGAACAATGTTGCGAGGGATCAGACTGAGCACTGCGCGTCTCAGCGCAACAGCCGCTTTGTTTCTTGCGGCGTTCCCAACGATTCTGCTGGGTCAAACATCTGAAGAATATGCCGCCATGGAGCAAAAACTTTGGGCTGCCTTTGAATGCGGCGCGCTTGCCGAATATGCCGATAAGCCCGAGGAAAGCAGAAGGCTCTATAATCTGGGCTACGACCAAGGGAAGACTCTGCTCGATGCCTTCCGAGCTGGAAAGTTGATCAGCAAGCTGGAAGCAAACTCCCGATACCTGTGTTGCTCATGTTGGACGGAGGGCCGACCGTCGATTTCATCCTTGGGCGGATATTTGAATCAGCGATGCAAGATACGAGCCGCCAGCTTTTTGAAGCATCGAATAATAAGGAAACACGGAAGATTATCGCAGGACAAAACTTCGCCAAGCGGAATTGCGGGTTGTTGTGATTATGGTTGACGACATGGCGCTATAAAGCCCGGCAGGGCACGCGGACGTGACAACATGGGCGAAGGAAGGACGGGATCGGGGAGCGGTGGTCAATGCATCGTCAGCTTTCGCCAGCTACGGACATGCCGCCGCATGGGCTCTGGTCAGGCCATCCGAATACCCAGCGCAACTCCATTACTGCTGCGCCTCCACAGTCAGATCCCACAGGTTCAGAGTGGTGTCAGAACTGACCAGCCACCAACGGTAGGAGGCTATCCAGCGACTCGCGGCGCTACGCAGGCCGATCTCGCGCGGACTACGGTGTGAGCCAAGCCACGATATCGAGGTTGCAGCCGCTCCCTTTCGAGCACGCAAGCGTGGCCGGCACATAAAGGCTAAGCGGCTCGATCACCAGCAACACCGGTCGAACTCGGCCATCGGTTATGTCTGCTACGTGCCTTAGTGGGGCTGCGCGAATAAGGTGGCGCCCCAGGGGTGGTAGCAGAAGAAGTGATCACGCGCTGGCGCTTCTGAACGGGCATTAAATGGAGGCGAAGAATGAAAAGACGTACAAGTGTGACACTCGTGTTGACAACGACTCTTCTCCTGCTCAATACGGCAATTGCGGAGGAGATAATCAAGGACAAGCCGACTGCCAGCCGCGCTGAATGGGCGCCGCTCGGCCAAGCATATGGGCGGGACTATTCGACATCCGACGTAACCAAGCTCGTCGTTCTCGGCAGTGGGACGCCGGCGGCTGACACTCGTCACAGCGGGATCTCCACCGCAGTTGTCGTCAACGGTCAGCCTTACATTATCGACTGTGGCCCAGGCTTTTGGCGAAACTCGCAAGCGAGCACTCCGGCGTACGGTGGAAAGATCGCTGCCCTCGAACCGAAGAAGCTGACCCGCCTGTTCCTCACCCATTTGCACTTTGACCACACCGAAGGCATGGCGGAATTCATGCTGGCGCCCTGGACCCTTGAGCGGGACGGGGCGCCGCAGGTCTATGGACCGCCGGGTACAGAGAACATGGTTGACCACCTCATGCAGGCCTACGCGAAAGATATTTACATCCAGATGTTTGGCCTGGAGCGGACCAATGCCACGGGCTGGAAATGGCTAGCGAAAGAAGTGCTGCCCGGCGAGGTCTACAAAGACAATAACGTCCGGATCACCGCCTACCAGAACAAGCATGGCAGTTGGGATTACTCGTACGCTTACCGTGTCGTCACCTACAAACCGAATGGAACCGTGGACCGGACGATTGTCCTCAGCGGCGACACGGCAGTTTTCGATGGTATGGAAGAGGTCTACGCCGGCGCTGATATTCTGTTCCACGAGGCGTACAGCTTCGATCCGAAGACCAATCCATACGACGCCAAGGCACCTGTGTCCGTGGCGTACATGAACGCATTTCACACTTCGACAGAGCAACTGGCGGGCGTTCTCAAGAAAGTGAATCCCAAGGTGGCCGTGATCTACCATTACGTAACATTCACGCCCGCGAATGCGACCGACCAAGAGCGAGCTGTCAAGGAGATCAAGAACTACGGTTACAACGGTGTCGTGATTCAGTCACAGGACGCAGACATCTTCTAGGGTGCCGTAGCGGAGTGGTGGGAAAATGCAGGCGGCGGTAATCTCCAGCTTGTTCCAACAAGCGATTCTGGCGCAGCAGGAGCTACTTCGACAAATGAAGCTGCGCCAAGCTCGTTCCAATGGTGTTGAACGTAGTCACGATCTGGTTGGCTGTCGTTAGTAGGAAGAACTTAGTCGAATTGCTCGCGCATTGCTGAAGCAGTGTAGAGGTCGGATCGCCATCGGTATTTACTTGCACGGTATATACGATGATGCCGCTCGCCTTGATATTGTTGCAAAGGGTCTCCTGGCGTGCATCCACCTGAGGCGACTGGCTGGATCCGTTGCCGTACCAGCGGTCTTGGGTGTTGAGACCATCAGTCAACAGGATGATGATCTGCTGGTATTGATAATTGGAATTCGTTGGCGGGATGCTGAACGGCGAATTGGTGAGAGACTGCCAGCCCCAGGCAAGACCGATGGCCTGATTGGTTCCGCCGTTTGGCGTCATCGCGTCGATCTTGGTGTTAAGCGCGGTCCAATTGTAGCTGAGGCCCATCAGCGGTATCGGGCAATAGGAATACTGCTCTGCCGGAAACAGGGTACTGCCCGCTCCGGGCGCAGTATTCATGGTGTCGTAGTTCTGGTCGCGGTCCATCACGCAGCCGGTCCAGGTATTGTGATTCTTAGGGGTCCAGGTATGGTTGTGCGAGGTGCAGGCGCTTTTGTTGGTATAGGAGCCTCTGCTACACGTCCCGTTGTTCTCGTCCCAGGTATCCGAGGAGCCGGACCACTCGATCCAGGACTGGTTGTAGTTCGCCGGATCGACATTCACATCCTTGGCGAACGGGGTGATCGAGACATACACGTCGCCGTTCTGCTGCGCCGCATTTTGCAACTGCGTCAATAGATTGTGCGAGGCGGATTTAAGAGCCGTCATCTTGCCGTATTGCGACATTGACCCGGTATTGTCGAGGACAAGCGCGATGCGCAGTTTCGTATTGTTCCAGTTCACCGAGCTCATGGAGGTGAGGGGGATCTGTGAGAAGCCGATAAGCCCCAGGATGGTTGTTGCTACGTTTGCGGACGTTGTGATCGTTACGGTGAATCCGGAACTGCCCTGGGCATAAGCTGCGGTTACTTGCAGATTTTGAACCTGGCGTGTGAAGTTCGCGTTGAAATAGGAGGTTGCATTTTGCTGGATCTGGTCGGCAGTCAGCGTTGACGCCGTCTTGGCAAGCATGAGGGCCGCGGCATCGCCTGCGGCTTGCATGGCGGTACGGGCTGAGCTTGCACGGCTGTAGTCGACCGCAGCGCCGATGCCCACCATGATGGGAATAAGGGTCAGTCCGAGCAGCGGAACAACGCTAGCCGATTGGTCCCGAAGAAGACGGCCGAACAGCATGGTAACCTCTTGGCAGAAGAGCGGCGACTGTGCGCACCGTGTGCCAAAAGCTTTGATGCTTCGTGTGAAAGGTTCCTAAAACTTGAATCATAAAATTTACAAATCACCGACTGAATTGAGGCAGAATGACACTCATGAATATACTCGCAATCGTATACACGATTGAAGCAGTTGCCGCTCTTTTCTTAATAGTGAGGATGAAAAAAGGGGCCGGGCGGAATCCCCTTCGGTCTGCACTTGCTTTATTTGTAAGCCTCTCAGCCGCTTTAATGCTTACTACGGCTTTAAAGATTCTGATTATGCATCACGCATACACGGCAACTATTTCGAATCCTTGGTTCGCTTATGCCTGGATGATCTTGGCAGCAGCGGTAGGCTTTGCTGCCTTCAGTATCTCAGCAACATCGTTTTTTCTCATTGCCATTCCTTACTATCTGGTCGCTATTGCGTCCTTCGTTTATGGCGTCCTTTGGCAGGATTTATTCGGTGCACTACTTGGCGTCGGCGTGTTGATTTTTGGTGTTGGGCCCGCTTTGGGCGTCCGTCGGCTAATCGATGTGCGCGACCTGGCTGACGACCTGACCTACTAAGCGCTTCCATTTGCTGCACTGCATTATGTCGGCTTGTGGCACGACCCGGAAGCGCGGTGCTTCCACCCGAAACGATAGCATACCTCGATGTGGCAGGAGACTGCTGCCCTGCGGAATTTTAGCCCAAGCTACGTCGGCTCCGGGGTCTTCTTGACCTTAGAGCGTTGAAGCATGCGCCTGACGTTAGTCCGGTGCTCATCCGATAGCAGTCGTAAGCGCGACGAGGCGGCACTCACACTTCGTGCCAATTCCGGCCGTGAGCAGGCGTAGCAAAATCCTTACTCGATCACCTCGTCGGCGAGTGCGATCAGCTTCTCAGGCACCGTCAGGCCGAGCGCTTTGGTGGTTCTCAAGTTGATCACAAACTCGAACCTGGTTGGCCGCTCGATAGGTAGAAAAAGGTCGGGCTGCAGCGCGACGAGCTCGGCCCGCGCATGCTCTCCCGCATCGCCAAACACACCGGCCTCACCCCCGATCGCCTCTAATTAACGTCATCGACCCGCCCAATCCCCTCCCATCCCCGCCGATCGCGAAATGTGCCATAGTCACTTGGCGCTGCCGTACGGCGCGTAGTGTCTAAGTAATTCGGCACAATCCGACGCTACCCGATAGTCATCTGCCCAACCGCCCTTCCTGATGAATTCGCCTTGCTCCCAAGCAGCCAGCTTCTTTAGTTCAGTCAATTTCGCCCACCAGTCATCATCGCGCTTGAATCTGTCGGCGCAGATTTCTGCCTGAGCGGCAACCCGGGCGGAATCGGCGGCCTCCTTTGCTTTTTCTTCAGCCATCTGTGCAGCAACGATCCAGCCACCCCACACGAGCCCTATAATCGCAAGAACTGCCCCGCCCAAGTAGATAGGTTTAAGTTTCATCCTTCCAGGCAAAGCTACCGGCGAAGATTCCGGTTGGTGCGCCCCACGGACTTGTGATTCTGCCGTCGTGCTCTCCCGCCCCCCCTGCGCTCGCCGCAGGGCGCCGGACTCCGATTGTCTCCGGCGCTTCTGTTCGTCTTCGCGCTGCTTCGCTTCCGCGTCCTGCCGGCCGCGCTCGTCTTCGGCTCGACGTTCGGCGTCGGCCGCGGCTTCCCTGCGCCGCGTTTCTTCCTCTGCTCGCTCGCGCGCTACGGCCTCCGCGTTTTTGCGGCGCTCCTCTTCTTTCTTTCGACGCTCTTCTTCCTCGGCGAGCCGTCTGGCTTCAGCTTCCCTCCGAGCATGTTCCTCGTCGGCTTCACGGCGCGCCTCCGCCTCCTTTATATCCCCCAACTCCTTCAGCGGCGGGGCCGTTTGCAATCTTGTTGCACTGTCCGACAATAGAGGCTGTTCGTCTTTCTCAACGGTCAATGTCTCCGCGTCGGATTTGACAAGCTCCGGCCGCCTTTCAATTATTGGGGTCGGACGCAGCTTCGGCGTCGGCGCGGTTCCGGCGCGTTTTTCTGGCGCGTCGGTCTTCGGTTCAATTGAGACAATGCCAATGATCCACGAAGTGAGCCGATCGATCTCGCGCTCCCAGTCGTCAAAAAGATCGATCCATTGCCGGGTCGCAAACTCAAGCTCGAACGCTTCCGAGGGGACAACGTCCTCGATCCGTGCGGGAATGACGTTGACCTTGTATTTGCTCGCAAGTGACAGTTCTTTCAGAATTTCACTTGAGATATTCGCATTTTGACTAAACACCAACACCATGACCTTGGCATCACGAATCGCCCGGACGATAGCGTCCATGTAATTCTGGCCAGGCCCCACGTCGCGGGTGGCCATCCAGCACACCAGACCCCGATGCTCCAGGGCCGTGCAAATGGTCCTTGCGACCTTCTGGTCGCCGGAAGAATGGCTGATAAAAACCTTTGCCGTCATGTCCGTTCCAGCCCGCAGCGCCCGCCGTAACCCAGCTTCCACATACAAGAGCGGGCACTGATGGGCCACCCGCAAGCGAAACAATCGAGTATTCTAGCCGCTCCGATGACGCGCATCTGAGCAATATTGCTCACAAAATCGCCTCAATAACCCCCCCAACCACCGCTCAACCTCGCACTCCGGCACCCCCAGCACTTTGCAAATCCGGCGCCTGAAATCCGCTCATTGGATTTTGCAAATCCGTCGCCTAGAGCGCTCCCCAATTCTCTTGCAAATCCGGTGCCTCCCCAAATCTACGGTCCAATCTCCACGTCGAGAAATCGCTCAACGTCTCGGGGCCCGTTCGCGTCTCGGCCGTACTCCGCCCTTGGGGCCCGGGAGCATGTTCCGTGAGTGCGGATGTCGCCGTTTGTGAAGGGTTTCGGACGACGGCCCCGGTGCCGGTGTCCTTGTCGAAATCTAGAAACACCTGCTCGAAACAGAGCCGTCCCAGCGCAGTGCTGATATCAGCCGCGATCTTAGAGTCCCGGCTAGAATGACTGATGAAAATCGCGGGCATTTGCTGAAGCCGTCAAAAAACGAAAAGACTGCTACTTGGACGCTGGTTTGGATTGGCAGCGTCGGTGAATACGCAGCTTTAGCATTAGGATGCAGACAATAGAGAGGCAGCCCTCCAGCGAGTGGCCCAACCGGCAATGTTACTTAAAGTGCGCTAGTTGCGCCAGTGCATCTGGCGGAGCGACAAATGGCCATATCGAGCGAACCGGAGTTTCGTCGGACAACCGGCCGCCGTTCATAGTCGCGCTGTGATGGCATCGCCCTGAGTTGCAGTAGACGAGCAGGTCTCGGCAGCCGTGACCGCGTATGTGGCCCATGGTCACCGGCTCGAACGTCTCGGCTTTGCGGCGGACCATCGACGTTTAGTCGTTCTCTCCACCGCAGGCGCGTGGGGGATCCCGCTCTTGAGCCAGTATGGCGAACGGCTGAAACTATACCGGGAGTCTTTTTTTGCTGCCTCGCATTTGACGCGATGCAGGAGGATAAGACTGCTTCTCCCTACTGGGGACACTGCACACTCGATTCGCATCGCGGGCGAGCCAGGAAAGGTGCGTCCAATGCCATTTACCGTCTACGGTGAACATCCGGGCGGCGGCCATTCGGAATACACCCGTGATACCGCCATAGGAGCCGTGTTCAAGGCCGCCGATCTCATGGGCGATGGATGGACGAGCGTTCATATTGGCGATGAAAGGGGCCAAATTTTCTGGCCTGATCAATTCGACCTCGTGAGAAAATCGAATGCCTAACGGCCGCTTGATGAGCTCTGCAAAGCCATGCTTTCGAGATAGTCAATCCAGAGATTGAATAGCCCTCAGGACAAAATCTGAATCGAGCAAACTCAGGGATGGAGCCACGAAGGGTTGTACGGCTTCGCTCGCGTAATGTCTGCTGATCGGGGTGAAGCGGACAGCGATGCTGCGGCGCGGTAATGCAAACTATTGCCGAGTAGGCCCGGGGAATTTCACCCCGAGCCTCTCACTGAGCACGCGTAGTAGCGGTCGGTTTGGTCACGAGTTGGTGCCGGGAGATGTTCTGGTTCGCCAGCATGCGCTGCAACAAAAGAGCCGCTCCCCCTGGTTGCTCGAAGCACCCGTGAATTAGGTCACGGAACTCGATATTGAGGCCCAGTGGGGACGGGTCAAATGGCAATCGGCGTAGGAAGACGGTAGCCGACGGGGCGAACGTTTTATCTCCAGGACCACCGCATGCGAGCGGCCGTGCGCCAGGCTCTGAAGAATGTGGCTTGCGCCTCCGGTCCGTGATCGAAGGACACCGCGGGTCCAATTCGGCCTCAGCCGCTCTACTGCTAATTCGATCTCCGCGTCGGTTGGCACCGGATCGGCTCGTATGAAGTTCTCTTTGTTGTTGCTCATTGGATTTCCGGATTCCCGACGCTTGAGTGGGCGCCGCGCGACCTGTCACTAGGACGCTCGTCTTACCGAAAGCAGGCGGTCTCGAATTGCAGCGGGCTGTCGAGGCAACGGATATTCAGCGCTATCATACAATCGGCGTATTCCGTTGCAGTCGAACCTTTCCTCGTTCACCTCCAGGAAGGTTCCCAGGAACGAGTTAGCTGGAATCTCCTCAACCGCGTAGCGGATTGCTTCCGCTGCTGCGGCAAATCTAATATACGCCACGGCTGCCATCATCTTCGTCCTTTGTCTGCCGGGGAATAGCTCCGCGGCGGCGCCGTAGTCGAAATAAGCCATTTTATGCTCCAACTGACATGTCACGCTCCAACTGGCATGCCGGCTGCTAAGGCAGGACATTGGTTGGGATCTGATAGGACGAGATTTATACAAAAGAGAGGGTGCGCGTACATCCGGCGGCACCAGCTCGATCTCGTGATGGTTTCCAATGACGGAGCCTTGCGGCATCGACGTCCTCGTAGATTTCTATATGGGGGCGCGGGCGGACTTCCACAAGAGAAAGGACCATGATCTTTCGATCCACTTAGAAAAGCTGCGCGAGGGCAAGGAAACCTGGAAAGCGCGTCACTTCGACTCTCCCCTGGGGATAACGCTCAGGCTGAGCCACACCTCGCCACTATCGCGAAGCGATTTAGTACATTGGCACAAAGTGTGAGTGCCGCTTGGTCTCGGTTATGTCTGTTCTCGGATGAGCAGCGGACTAACTTGGACAAGTCGTTTTTGACTGTTCAAGACCCGAAGCAGGCGAACTCAGTGTCAGGATTTCTTGGGCGGGCTACACCATCAGTATGTTCGAGTTTAAGTTTTTGACAAGGACAGGGTCAGTTTGACGCGCTCTCTTCCAGTTGGTCGATGCGATCGGAAAGACGTTCGCATCGACCGTGAAATTCAATGAATGTGTTCATCCACACGAACGCGATAGCCGTCAGCAATCCGAAGATCGATGGTTAGCTGCTCCAGCCGATGTGCGGCGCTAGCCAGCGACCGGCATTATAAGCCACGGTCAGGATCGCCAGCGTGAAGCACCAATCCATCGCGTGGCGAAGTGCCTTCCGGAGAATCTTCTCGGACTTCCTCTCACTCCAGGTCACCAGCAGTCCCATGTGTTCCTCCCATCTCGTTTGCGAGGTTAGCCGCTGCCGTCCTGCTACTTCCGTCGCTTCGGAGCATCCTGTTGTAGGGGGCCAATGCACAGCTCGCCCAGGACTTGACAAGCGAGGTGCAGGAGTTCTTCCGCCGCCTTAAGCAGAGCCGTGTCCGGCACCGGTTCCCGACCCGATGTAATGGGACGAAATGAAATGGTGAAGTGATCAATTCTGCTCAGACGCTGGCCAGTCGTGCGAGTAGGATGGCTAAAGATGGGTGAAAAACCCTCTTTTCCTCAAATCTAAGGTGAAAGTCATGGAAATTTCCAAGGAGATGAGAGCTGCGGTGAAACCCGCTTGCTGGGGCGCGGCAGTCGGAGCAATCGCCCTCGCGATCATCGGGTTTACGTGGGGCGGCTGGGTAACCGGTGGCCACGCAAAAACGCTGGCCGATGCCGCCGTCACGGCTGCGCTCGTGCCAATTTGCGCGGATAAATTCCAAGCAGTCGGCGCGCTCGCTCTCTCGACGCTGAAGGCGGAGAAGGACGACCGTGACTATGACGATATCGTCATCAAGTTCGTGCAGAAGGTCGGCGATCGTACCATCAGCACGTCGGATCGCTCATTTGCCAAAGCGTGTGGGCTCGAGGTGATGAAGCGTGACAAAGAAGCCGTCGCGAAGTCTGCCTCGAAGTAGTCCGATCGAAGGAGTTCGTGACGCTCCCAGGTGAATCGTACCCGAGTTCCGCCCTTGTGGATGCGCGTTCCACGCTGTTGCTTGCGCCAAAGTCAGCCGCGTTCAATTGACATACAGGAGTACCCAATGCGCACTCATCGGTTCGGACGAAAAATCAAACTTCCTGCGACAATCGCCATCAAACATCAGATCAGAATGCGGATGGCTGAATATGAGATCAAGAAAGTAGAGGCGGAAGCGAGGGCTGAAGCATGTCGCGGACAACCCCGCGAAGAATCAAGTGCGAATGCACGCTAGGAAGCACCGTTGAAAAGGTCGGGAAGATAGGGGGTCGATCCCAGGAGGATCGCGAGATGTGGTTCTATATCCAGACGTGGTTTCCCTTGCTGACAATCGCTTTGACTGCTGCGATCTGTTCCAGCGTAGTATCATTCATCATGGGACAGACAAGGCCTCAGGCATAAGCTCATGGTATTCATGCTAAACAAATCGACTGCGGACTATTTGTTCGAAAAGGCGGAACAGTGTTTTCGGCGCTCCCGAACCAATTCGAACACGCGAGTCGAACTTGAAGCGATGGGCAACGTGTTCATGATCAAGGCAGTTGAACTCGATGTAAAACTGCAGAATCTTGCCAATGCCAGCTACACCGCCTCTTTGCCCGTACCGGCGTGACGACTATGGACAAGCTGTATTTTGACCGCACCGACTATTAAGTTGTTGTGAAGAACAAGGCACCGCCTCCGGGCTCCTGGAAGTGGCAGATTTATCGTGCCGGGAGGTCAAGTCCGATAAAGCAATCATCGGTCTACTTTCACACCGTGGTAACTGCCAATCAGGCAGGAAAAGAAGCGCTCTAGAAGCTATTGGACAAGCTCCCTGTCATGGCTAAAGCGGAGTGAGCAGTTCGGTACAGACGTAGGGGTAATGAACCGCCTAGGTCGGTCTGACAAACTCAATGCTGCGATCGCCGCGATTCCGTATCGGCGACCGAGGCTAAAGGGATGCAGCCACCACCCATTGACCTAGCAAGTGAGCAATTTTGCTCAGACTCCGGACGGACAAAAGCGTAATGACAACAAGTACGTCATTGGTGCTGTCTTGCTTCTCGCAATTTCATGTTTAGCTCTTGATTGATGTCGCGCGCTCGTCCCCCGACTCGCGTAGGAATAAATGAGGCCCCCGCCACGTACCTGTCGCTGGGGCTTTACATCTTGCTTGCCGGTCTCTTATCGACGTGTTCAATGTATAAATCGATTGGCTAACGAGCAAAGCCTGGAGTGCGATCGAGCCGTCAGCAGTGATCGGAGCGTTGCTATGCTGTCCGCACATATCACGAGTTTTTTAAACCTCATCATGGCTCAGCTTGAGGAGACAGCTCGCGGGGTAATGAGCATTCATCACTTCCACAATGTGCAATGTGGAATTGAGAACATTTTATGCCTGCTCGAATATAACGGTGATGTTGTTGACAAGGCGGATCAACTCTCACGCAGAGCCTCCAGCTATATCACACGCCACGATTTGATCTCATCGAAGATCAGTGATGGGGACCTCAGCGATGATCCTGATCGCCAGCGCGCGGCCCATGAGGCGCTTGCCGGTTTCCGTTTCGCGGTGGAACACAGTAAGCCGAATTCTAGGGTTGGCAGACTTGGACTGGCGTGACGTCACGAGGATCTCACTCTCGCATGCAAGAAGTGGGGTTCTACGAAAGAGCTCAGGCTCAAGCGCATTCGATTATCCGAAACCCGCCTGAGGAGATGGTCCTGGACCGTCGCCCCGTTCCTCACCAACCAGCGAGTTCAAATCGTGACGGTCGCGGCGCGCATCGTCGAGACCATCTAAGGATGGCGGGTTTTGCTGCGGTGCATGAGTTGGGGCTAACGTCGGATGACTGAGTTAAAGCAGACCTTCGCGTGCGCCGTAAAACGACTTTATCCGATAGGGACGCACTCCTACCGTCCTAATACAATCGAGGTCCGCACAAGAATCTTTTGGCACAGCGATCGTAAACTTCGCCATGCAACCCCATATACAAGCTAGAAAATTGATCTCGCAGCGATTGTAGGGAGAATGACCATGCCTACGGGTCATGTTCTCGGTGATATAGTAACCAAATCAGCCTATTTTTCCCTGGCGGCAGCGGCATTTATCTTTGTTGTTTCCGGGTCTTCATTTCTAAGCTCTCAGTCGAGTCGGCTGCTGCATTTTTTCGATCGCTGAACCAACACGCCCAGTCCCGCTCAGCCCCGTTTCCAGGAATTCATAAGGGGACCCGCTTAGTTATATTTAGAGAGTGAGGAGTGTCGTGACGAACGCGGATTATTATCGCGAGCTGGCTGACGATTGCCTTTTTGTGGCGCGCCAAAGCTCCGATAAAGACGTAAGAGACGCATGCATGAAGGACGCAGCACATTTCCGTGCCCTCGCCGAACGGATCGAGCGTCAGAGCAAAACTGACAAAAGCGAGGATTGATCTTCGACAAGGAGGTGTTGTTGCCCCTGACGCCGTCTTCGGCCATTCGAACGGGCTCTCACTCTCTACACAATCCCACCTATCCAATCGTCTGAGTTTGTCCAGCCCGGCCTCCTATATGAGCGGGTCGCGACGCAAGTCTTCGCCGTCGAGTTCGATCAGGTCGAAGGCGTAGAGGAAAACACCATCATCGTTGTGCCATAACGGATACGGTCGAGCGACGCTATCCCATCCTCGCCGCACGCGACCGCCTCTCCGTCGATGATGCAGGACCGTGAGCGCAGCTTGGCCACTGCCTTTGTGCGCGTAATGTCTGCTGATCGGGTTGAAGCGGATGCCAATGTTGCGCTGCGGTAGTCTCAGGTTTTGACCCTAAGCCGACATGCGCAGCGGGAAAGTTGTGCAGTGCACAAATTGACCGCTGAACCCCATTTCGCCGGTCGTTATTTGATGCTCAGATGACCTGGGTTGAGAACTGTTTTTGGGTAGTATTGAGCCTCGGGGAGGCAATGAGGAGGGATTGATGTCCAGACTTATGGGTTGCCTGTTCGCGGCTTACCTGCTTGCCATCGGGACATCAACCAGCGTCCCGGCCGCCAACCCCGACTGGCCGAAGTCTCTCACGTTGACGACGGCTTCTCCGGGCGGGGTGTACTACATTTACGGCGAAGAACTCGCGAAAATCCTGACGGAGAAGCTCGGCATTGAGGTCAACCCCTTGCCGACTCAGGGGACGGTCCACAATATCAAACTGCTCGATATCGGCACGGCGCAGGTCAGCCTGATTACGATGGCGGTCGGCCTGCAGGGCTGGAACGGCACCGGCGATTGGACCGGCGGCAAGCAATTCAGAAATATGCGGGCGCTGTTTCCGATGTTCGATAATCCTGTTCAAACCGTGGTCCTGCAGCGATCGGGCTTTACGACACTCGCACAGCTCGACAAGAAGCGCATCGGCGCCGGGCCGAAGTCGGGCACTGGCGGCATTTATACTCCAGAAATATTGAAGGTTCTCGGGCTGTCGGCCGAGGTCAACTTTGGATCGTTCGATGCTATGATCACGGCGCTGTTTGCCGGTCGCCACGATGCCTTTATGACAATGGCCGGAGCACCCATGACGGTGATCCGGGATGCAGCGGCGAAGGAGCCGATTACACTCATCGGTTTTTCTCCCGAACAAATCGAAACCACCCGCAAAGCGATGCCGGAACTTAGCCCTTCGAAGATCGCGGCCGGGACTTACCCCGGCCTGGAGAAGGACTATGTCACCATCGGGGTATATAATTTTGGGATCGCACGAGCCGATCTCCCGGACGATTTGGCCTATCAACTGGTCAAAGCAGTCTTCGAGGGCCAGCCTCGTCTTCAAAAGGCTCATCCGGTCGCAAGCGAGACCATCCCGCAAAATGCGCTGAAAAATACATTCCTGCCGTTCCATCCTGGCGCGGTCCGCTACTATCGCGAGATCGGCATCAAAATTCCGGATACGCTTGTCCCAACGAATTGATCGGGTCTGTCACGCGCGATGTCCGCCCAATCTTGACCTTGTCAACGACGCCGCTCGTTCCCGCCGATGAGGGGCGGAAATCTTCGCCGAATTTGCTGCAGTGCCATATGTCGGCTCCTGGCACGGAAGAGACCCGCCGCCGCACCGCCCGAGAGTCTGCTTACCGAGGTGCTGCGGAAGCGTGCGGGCGCGGGCCGGACCGTCCCCAGAACCCATTGGCGGGCGTCCTACGCCTGTTGCCAATTCCGAAAAACTTCGGAATTCTTCACATCCCGCGCAAATACCGATACGCCGCCCGCACGTCGAGCGGCAATCAAGCTCGATTTATGATTACGCGCCCCTAGCAGACGCTGAACGCCACGTATTCGTTGCAGCAGGGGGGGCCGTTGGCGACGTGCATGATGCGCGCGTCGAGATCAACGAGGACGGCGCCGACCGTCATCGTGCGCCGGGCGGCCGGCTGCTTGGGATCGGGATGGCGGCAAATGCCGTAGGGTGCGCCGGAATGATCCGTCGCGGCCGAGCGCATGTGCTCGAATGACACGGCGCCGCGATGCTTCGCAAGCAGAGCGCGCATGCGGTCGACGCGAGCAAGCGTGTTCGGAGCGATTTTCTCCAACAGCGATTCGCCGTGTCCCTCGCTCAGGAAATGATTGGAATGGGTGATGATGCCGTCCTGCGCATAGAGACGGCTGGCGTGATCGGGACTGGTCTCGATATCGACGATTTCGCCACCGCTCGCGCCGAGCATGAAATTCGCCGAGCAGGTGCGCGGCGCCTCGCACGGCGCAAGCATCGCCTCCTCCAGCGTCTCGCCATCGAGTACCTCGCGGCAGCGCACGTGGAACGGCTTGCAATAGGGATGACGCCCGTCAGCGCTCGAAGCGAGCCCGTTCTCGACCAGGCCGATGCCGCATTCGTTGACGCCCATCTTGCCGCCGGCGATCCCGGCTTCCGTGAGACAGACGAAGCCCGGTTTGTCCGCGCGTTCCACCCGCAGCACGAAAGTGCGGCCGTGCACGCCTTCGAGCCAATCCCAGTTCTGGCCCAGCCAGGCGTGTCCGTCCGCAGTGACCTGCGGCGACAGGCCGAAGGTCGTGCAGCCGTCGGTAGGAGCTTCGATCAACTCCCGCCCGTGCGCCGCACGCACGGCTTCTTTGCCGAACAACGTAAAGGCGAGCTCGTAGCGGGCATTGAGAAGCGCAATGCTCTCCTCGCACTGCCCGGCGCCTTGCGCAATCCCGCGCATCTCCTCGGCATAGGCAGGATTGGCGGATGCAATGGCGCCAAGCCAGCGCTCGGCCTCCACAAAAGCGCCGGCGCGATCGAGGGCGGACGCTGAAAATCGGCGCAGGTAGGTCTCGATGTTGTCTGCGATCTCGCTTGCGAAGCGGCGCCCATGGGCGAGGCCGCACTCACGCGCGCTGCCTTTGACTGCAAGGAACGGGATGGGACTCATGCTGTCACCTGCGCTGCAAGCCGCGCGATGTCGGCGCCATGCGTGGAGAAATAGTGCCTGAGCCAGAAAGCAAATACCGCGGGTTGTTTCTGGATGCGCCCGGCGATCTCGCCGGGGGAAAGCAGCGCGACATCGGCGACTTCGGAGGGATCGGGGGCAAGCGCGCCGTTGAGGTGCCCGAAATAGATATAGACGAACTCGTTTTCGTGCATGCCGTGATCAAGCTCGGCCCGGTAGCGGGCGAAGAAGCCGAAGCGCAGTGCGCTCGCGGTGCCAAGCTCCTCAGCAAGCCGCCGGCGCGCCGCCGGCATGGTTTGTTCGCCCGGACGGGGATGCCCGCAGCAGGAATTCGCCCACAATCCGCCGGAGTGGTATTTGTTAGGATTGCGCCGCTGCAGCACAATGCGTCCACGATCATCGAGCAGGAAGATCGAGAAGGCGCGGTGCAGAAGTCCGCGCCGGTGGACCATGGTTTTCCCGGCCGAGCCCGTCGCGCGATTGTTCTCATCGACCAGAATAACTTTCTCCTCGGCCATCGAACATTCCATAACGGCTCAGGCTGCAAAGAGCATGGTGACTATTGCCGGCGGCTCTCGCACTGGCGCAGTTTCACTTGTGGCCGAGCGCAGCGAGCGCGTCGATATGATGTTTTGCTGAATCTGGCGAGAAGCAGCAGAATACGACGCGCTCGAACGGGGCGAGCTTTTTTCCGATCGTATCGGCCACTGTGCCGACCGCAATACGCGCGGCGCGGTCGGGCGGGAAACGATAGATGCCCGTGGAGATCGCCGGAAAGGCAATCGAGCGCAGCTTGTGCTGCGCCGCGAGCTCGATCGCCGTGCTGTAGCAGGATGCCAGGAGCTCATCCTCGCCCGTGTGGCCCCCGCTCCACACCGGCCCGACCGCATGAATGACGTGGGAGGCCTTGAGCCGGTACCCGCGCGTGATCTTGGCGAAGCCGGTATCACAGCCGCCGAGCTTTTCGCATTCGCGTTTGAGATCGGGTCCGGCGGCGCGATGAATCGCGCCGTCCACGCCACCGCCGCCCAGCAGCGCGCGATTGGCCGCGTTGACGATCGCATCGACAGCAAGCGCGGTGATGTCTGCCACACAGATATCAAGCCGGGTCGGGCCGATTTCGGCGCTATGCAACGGCGCGGTGGCGGGGCTCATTGGCGAAGCGTAGCGCATGACCTTGCGCTTGGCATCATGGGGGAAACCGCACCAAATGCAGCCGCCGCATCCTTCCGGAGGGAGGACACCCGCAGCCGTCAAGGCTCGCGTTGCGAGGTCTACTCGACCAGCGCCGGCGCCACCTCTTCTACCGCGCTGTCGATCGTGCTGCTGCTCCCCACATCATGGAAATGCGCGTCGAGGAACCGCCGCGCCGCACGCTGGCCGAGCTTGTGCAGCATCTCGAATGACTCGTAGCCGGTGCCCAGCGTGCCGGCTGCGCCGAGCGTCGTTTCCTCCATCACGATGCGATGGAGCCGCAGCCGGCGGAATTCGCCCCGCCCGGTGCCGCGCCGCAGCTTGCCTTCGTCGATCAGCCGATTGACGAAATTGACCGCGCGGAGCTCCGAGAGCAGCGACGCGTTGAAATTGATCTCGTTCACGCGCGTCACGATCTCGCGCGTGCGGGTCGGGATCTTGCGCCGCTCGCGCGGATTGATTTGAACGATCAGCACGTCCTCGGTCGTGGTCGCGCGCAGGAACGGAACCAGCGCCGGATTGCTGCCGTAGCCGCCATCCCAGTATGGAATGCCGTCAATCTCCACCGCCCGGAACAGAAGCGGCAGACAGGCGGACGCCATCACCGCCTCCTCGGTAATCTCCGGGCGCGTGAAGATGCGAACCTCGCCGGTATGCACGTTGGTGGCCGAGACGAAGAGCTCGCGATCGCTCTCGTTGCGGATGGCCGCGAAATCAACGAAGCGGTCGATCAGCTCCTTGAGCGGATTGATGTTGAGGGGATTGAGATCATAGGGCGAGAAGAAGCGCGAGACGGTGCTCAGCCATAATCCGTCACGCGGAACGAACGGGAACAGCCGCTCCACCACCGCGCGCTGCAGCTCCGGGAGATGGCCGTCGACGCTCACCGCGCGCCAGAACTCCGCAAGGCGCGTTCGCGCTGCTTGCGGTCCGCCGCGAATGAGACCATCGTCCAGCATGACGGCGTTGACGGCGCCGGCCGATGCACCGGAAATCCCGTCGATCTGCAACCTGCCGTCCTCGAGCAATTGATCGAGCACGCCCCAGGTGAACGCGCCGTGGGCACCGCCGCCCTGGAGCGCGAGATTGATGCGCTTGCCCCTGCGGATGCCCGTGCGTATCGGCGCCCGGCTTGGCGGCGGGGCCCTCCTGGGCAGCAAGTGCGGAAGATTGACGAGCAGAAGCGGGAGCATCCAAGCCTCGTCCATTTCGGGAGATTCGGCAGGGTAATGTGGGGCTTTTATGCTGCATTGCAATACAAAATGCCGCATTGCAGCAATGGCATGTGGATGGCCCTGAAAGTAGCCTGCATGACCGTAGCGATATGCGGGTTCATTTTTGGGGCAAAACCCCGGATGTCGCTCCGCTCATCCGGGCTACTTCTAACGCTTAAGTTGTTTTTACTGCTATATAACAATCAAAAGTAGCGCATTTTCGGAATGAAACGAAATTCGCCAACAAAATCAGGGGGAGATTGTGGTTGCGGCAAGGTTTTCCGTCCGCCCTGGGGCGAATGCCAAAAATACGCTAATGTAGCGGGATGCCCCACGCCAGCACAGGGAGCCGGGTGAGCCGCTCGGCAGCTTTCCCTACCCCCGACCACGATCACAATCGCTGTTCCGATGATGCCATGGCGCTTGCCGAGGCACGTTGCATCGAGCGCGGGCAGCGCCTCACCGCCATCCGGCGCAAGGTGCTTGCGGCACTGCTCGACAGCCACAAGGCGCTTGGCGCCTACGACATCATCGAGCAATTGTCGCCGGGTGGGCTGCGGCTCGCCCCGATTACCACCTATCGGGCGCTCGAGTTTCTGCAAGAAAACGGGCTCGTGCACCGCATTGCGAGCCGCAACGCGTTCATCGCCTGCGTGCACAACCACAATGCCGAAGATCCGGTGGTCTTCATGATCTGCGAAGATTGCGGCGTGATCGGCGAGGCGTCCTCAGCTGAAGTCACGGCGACGCTTGCGGCGGCGGCCCAGCGCGCGGGCTTTCGGCCGAAGTCTCCGGTCATCGAGATGACCGGGATCTGCGCTCACTGCATGCGCAAGACCGACGTCGCCCGACAGCGGACAAAGTAGCAAGGCCGTAGGGCGCAATAAGCGTAGCGCATTGCGCCGCCCTCCATCAGACGCGCTCGCCAAATAGTCCGTGTGCAGACGGCGACGCCGGTCCAACAGATTGACGGTGAAGAACCAGCATCCACCGGGCACGAACGCGCGACGATAATTTGGCATGCCGCGGACATTAATAATGGCACGGTGCTATGCGCTAGGCTTGGCGCAATGCGCTTTCGCTTATTGCGCCCTACGAGCTCACTACCTCTGGCACTTGGCCTGCCGATCCCTTATTTTCGTGATGATTTTTTCGCGCCAGGGAGCGCCAAAATGAACGAAGCCGGGCCGCAGGAACGACGCCGGTCGGTTGCTGTCGACGTCGGGGGTGTGCCGGTGGGCGGCGGTGCGCCCATTGTCGTTCAATCCATGACCAATACCGACACGGCCGATGTCGAAGCAACCGCACGGCAGGTGGAGGAGCTTGCGCGCGCCGGCTCCGAACTCGTGCGCATTACGGTTGATCGCGACGAGGCGGCGGCAGCGGTTGCCCATATCAAGGAGCGGCTGCGCCGCCGCGGCGTGGACGTGCCCATCGTGGGTGACTTTCATTACATCGGTCACAAGCTTTTGGCGGAGCATCCGGCGTGCGCCGAGGCGCTCGACAAATATCGCATCAATCCCGGCAATGTGGGCTTCAAGGAAAAGAAGGACCGTCAATTCGGCGCCATTGTCGAGACCGCAATCAAGCACGGCAAGCCGGTGCGTATCGGCGCGAACTGGGGCTCGCTCGACCAGGAGCTGCTCACTCACCTCATGGACGAGAATGCGCGCTCGGCTGCGCCAAAGGATGCACGGGCGGTCACCCACGAGGCGATGGTGCAGTCGGCGCTGCTTTCGGCCGAGCGGGCCGAGGAGATCGGCCTGCCGCGCGACCGCATCATCCTTTCGGCCAAGGTTTCGGCGGTGCAGGACCTGATCGCAGTCTACGGCGATCTCGCCAGGCGCTCGGACTATGCGCTCCACCTCGGGCTGACCGAGGCGGGAATGGGTTCAAAGGGCATCGTCGCTTCCTCGGCGGCCATGGGCGTCCTGTTGCAGCAGGGGATCGGCGACACCATCCGCATCTCGCTCACGCCTGAGCCCGGTGGCGACCGCACGCTCGAGGTCAAGGTGGCGCAGGAACTCTTGCAAACCATGGGGTTCCGCGTCTTTGTTCCGCTGGTCGCGGCATGCCCGGGTTGCGGCCGCACGACTTCGACCACGTTTCAGGAACTCGCCCGCGACATCCAGAGCTTCATTCACGCGTCCATGCCCGAGTGGAAGCGGCGTTATCCCGGCGTCGAAGCCCTCAACGTCGCGGTGATGGGCTGCATCGTCAACGGGCCGGGAGAGAGCAAGCACGCCGATATCGGCATCTCGCTGCCGGGGACGGGCGAGCAGCCCGCGGCTCCAGTCTTCATTGACGGCAAGAAGGCAGTGACCCTGCGCGGCCCGACCGTGGCCGCCGATTTCAAGCAATTGGTGATCGATTACATCGAGCGCCGCTACGGCGGCGCGGCGCGAACAGCGGCGGAATGACGGACGCTCGATCTCGGCGAGACATGCTCTACTCCACGACCGCCACCGCATTGATCTCGACCAGGCAACGCGGGTCAGTCGCAAGTCGCACCACCTGCACCGTGGTGGTCGCAGGTTTGGCGTCGCGGAAATATTCGCCCCACACGCGATTGAGCGCGTCCTGATCCGACAGATCGGTGACGAAACGGTCTGCGGTGACCACATCGGCGAAGCTTGCGCCCACCGCCGCGAGCCCGCGCTTGAGATTTTCCAGCGCGGCGCGCGCCTGTCCCTCCATGTCCCGCGGCATGGAATCGAATTCCTCGGGACGATGAGGGTGATGATGATAGACTGGCGCAGCCGTGACGCCAGCGAGATAAACGGTCGTGCCACCCGTCACCTTGATCGCGGGGGCGTAGGGCATCCACATGTCGGGGGCATCCGGCCAATGCACGTGCTCGATTAGTTTGCTCATGCGTTCCCTCCAACCTGTAGCCCGGATGGAGCGCAGCGACATCCGGGGGCGTTCCCGCGTTTTGCTCCGCTCAACGCGGGCTACGATCTTCCAACGCTTTCTTCAGTGCGAGAAAATCGCGCCAGACGAGGCGCTTTTGCAGCGGCTGGCGCAACAGATAGGCGGGATGCCACGTTGCCAGCGCCGCAATCTCGCGCGTGCCGGTCTGATATCTGAACCATCGCCCGCGTATGCTGGTGATTCCGCCTTTGATGCCGAGCAACGTCTGCGCGGCGGGGCCGCCGAGGCAAACGAGGATGTCGGGATTGGCAAGCTCGATCTGGCGTGATGTGAACGGCAGGCAGATCGCCGATTCCTGCGGCGTCGGCGTTCGATTGCCCGGCGGGCGCCACGGCACGATATTGGCGATGTAAGCGCAGCTGCGGTCGAGCCCGATGGCAGCCATCATGCGGTCCAGAAGCTTGCCCGACCGTCCGACAAAGGGCAGCCCCGCAAGGTCCTCGTCGCGACCGGGCGCCTCGCCGACGAACATGACCCGCGATTGCGGATTGCCGTCGGCGAATACGAGCTGGGTCGCCGTCGCGCGCAGCGCGCAACCTTCGAAGCGCGAAAGGATCTCGCGCAAGGCCTCGAGGCTGGCGGCGGCTCTTGCCGCTTCGCGCGCCGCCATGATCGCAGCTTCGGGGGAAGGCGGCGGTGCGCTGCTCAGGGGTTTGGCGATGGAAGGGCGAACGCTAGGCGCGGGCCGGCTCGCAGGCGTGGCCACCGGCGCGGCCGCCGGTGGTGAGGCAACATATTCAGCCAGCCGGTCAACCGGCGTTTCGTCGAGCAGAGCGTCCACGCCCGCCTCCTGATAGAAGGCGAGAACTGCGCGAAGTTCCCGGTCGCGATCTGCGGTCATGGCGTGCAACAATGCCTTCTGCGCCGCGGTATTGAAAGTGCGAGGTGTCGATGAGCATGCAGGAATTGCCTCCTCGCGAGGCCATGGAATTCGACGTCGTCATCGTCGGCGCCGGCCCATCCGGGCTTTCGGCTGCGATTCGGCTCAAGCAGCTTGCACCCGACATCAGCGTCGTCGTGGTCGAGAAAGGGTCCGAAGTCGGAGCGCATATTCTCTCCGGCGCCGTCATTGATCCCATCGGTCTCGATCAACTCATCCCGGACTGGCGCGATCAGGATGCCCCGATCAAGACCAAAGTGAGCGAAGACCGCTTCTATTGGCTCTCGGCCGCGCGCGCCGTGCGGTTGCCTAACCTGATGATGCCTCCGCTCATGGACAATCACGGCAATTATGTCGTGTCGCTCGGCAATGTGTGCCGGTGGCTGGCAGCGAAGGCGGAAGCTCTGGGGGTTGAGATTTATCCCGGCTTCGCCGCCGCCGAGATGCTGTTCGACGCACACGGCGCGGTTGCGGGGATTGCCACAGGCGACATGGGGATCGCGCGGGATGGCCATCCCAAGGACAGCTTCACACGCGGAATGGAACTGCGCGGCAAATACACGCTGCTCGCCGAAGGCGCCCGCGGCAGTCTCAGCAAAATCCTCATTGCGCGCTTGCGCCTGGGCGAGAGCCGCGAGCCGCAGAAATTCGGCATAGGTCTCAAAGAGCTCTGGCAGATTGCGCCCGAACGGCACCGGGCGGGACTCGTCCAGCATACCTTCGGCTGGCCGCTCAATAACCGCACCGGCGGCGGTTCCTTCCTTTATCACTTCGATGAGAACCTCGTTTCCGTCGGCTTTGTGCTTCATCTGAATTACGAGAATCCGTATTTATCGCCGTTCCAGGAATTCCAGCGGTTCAAGACCCACCCGCTGGTGCGAACGACATTGCAAGGCGGCAAGCGGCTTGGCTACGGGGCGCGCGCGCTGACGGAGGGCGGCTGGCAGTCGGTTCCGCAGCTCGTGTTTCCCGGCGGTGCCCTCATCGGCTGTGCGGCCGGATTTATGAACGTGCCCCGCATCAAGGGCACTCACAATGCGATGCTGTCCGGAATGCTCGCGGCCGATCACGTTGCCGCTGCGCTCAAGTCTGGCCGCGCCAGGGACGAGATCGCGGACTACGAGTCCGCCTGGCGCGCATCCGCGATCGGGCATGATTTGCGCAAGGTGCGCAACGCCAAGCCGCTGTGGTCGCGCTTCGGTACGATTTCCGGCATTGCGCTCGGCGGGCTGGATATGTGGACCAATACGCTTGGTTTTTCCCTCTTCGGCACGCTGCGTCACGGCAAACCTGATTTTGCTTCGCTCAAGCCTGCGGCCGAATGCATTCCGATCAACTATCCCAAGCCCGACGGCAAGATCAGCTTTGATCTGCCCTCGTCGGTCTTTCTCTCCAACACGAATCACGAGGAAGACCAGCCCGCGCATCTGCGGCTGTCCGATCCAAACCTGCAGAAATCCTCGGAACACGACCGCTTTGGCGGGCCTTCGGCGCGCTATTGCCCCGCCGGCGTGTATGAATGGATCGAGGAAGCTGGCCAGCCGCGCTATGTCATCAACGCGCAGAACTGCGTCCATTGCAAAACCTGCGACATCAAGGACCCGAATCAAAATATAACCTGGGTGCCGCCCGAGGGCGGGGGCGGGCCGAATTACCCCAATATGTAGCTCGGCCACGATGCTGCCCTTATCGCGGCATTCAAAGGCGATGGACATGTCAAGCCAGGGCCGTTATTGCGAGCCTCGCCCAATAGGGCCATTGTGCTCAAAGCGGCCACGCCGAGCGCGTTCGTCCGCCAGATGGAGTTGACGAATTGTGATCCTTTCGTCCCGTTTGCGAGGTGCGGCGCTGGCCGCATCGGCTACCCTTGCCGTTGCCTGGGCGGGCGTCTTCGATCAAGCACGGGCTGAAGCGCCGCCGAACTTCTCCCGTATTTCGGCCTCCGGCAGTTATCTCGCTGCCAGGCACGCGGGCGGCGAACGCGATGCGGCTGCCGCGGCGGCCTATTATCGCGCCGCGCTGCGCGGCGATCCTGCCAACAACGAGCTCCTCAGCCGGACCTTCCTGGCGGTGCTCGCAAACGGCGAGGTGGATGAGGCGGTCAAGCTTGCCGAACGCGTGCTCAAGGCTGACAAGGCCGATCGCATCGCGCGCCTCGTGCTCGGCGTTCGCGCGATCAAGCAAAAGCAGTATCCGATAGCGCGCAGGGAGCTCGCCCAGTCGATCCGCGGACCCATTACCGATCTCGCTGCGACGCTGTTGTCGGCGTGGACGCTGGCAAGTCCGGCCGAAGCCCGCATGGCGACCGATTCCATCGACAAGCTTACCGGCGCCGACTGGTACGCCATTTTCAAGGATCTCCATGCCGGATTGATCCTTGATCTCACCGGCCAGAAGAAAGAGGCCGCCAAGCGCTTCGAACGCGCATACAAACTTGATCCAACGGCGCTGCGGGTGGTCGAGAGTTACGGCAGCTTCCTCTCGCGGCAGGGCAACAGCGCTGACGCGCTGAAGCTGTACGCGGCTTTCGACCAGGCATTGCCCCGTCATCCGCTCGTTGTCGAGGCCATGAACGATCTCAACGCCGGCAAGAAGCTGCCGCTGGTCGTGGACAATCCGCAGGCGGGCGCGGCGGAGGTGCTTTATGGGTTGGGCGCAGCGCTTGGACGCCGCGGCGGTGAGGATCTGGGCCTCATCTACCTGCAACTCGCGCTTTATCTCGTGCCCTCGCACCCGCTCGCGCTGCTGTCGCTGGGCGACCTTTACGAGTCGCTGAAGAAACCCGAGCTTGCCAACAAGATCTATGAACGGGTGCCGCCGAGCTCACCGCTCCAACGCAACGCCCAGATTCAGCTGGCGATGAATCTCGACACGCTTGAACACACGGATGAAGCAAAAGCGCTTCTCGAAAAGCTGATCGCGGCCAATCCCGGCGACCTTGAAGCGATCATGGCGCTCGGCAATGTCCTGCGCGGACGAAAACAGTTCGCCGAATGCGCCGAGGTCTATTCCAAGGGGATCGACACGATAACCAAGGACGAAAAATCAAATTGGGTGATCTATTATTTCCGCGGCATTTGCTACGAGCGGGCAAAGCAGTGGCCCAAGTCGGAAGCCGATCTCAAGAAGGCGCTCGATCTGTTTCCCGATCAGCCGCACGTGCTCAATTACCTCGGTTATTCCTGGATCGATCAGGGCGTGCATCTCGACGATGGAATGAGCATGATCAAGCGCGCGGTTGAGCAACGCGCCGACGACGGCTACATCGTCGATTCGCTGGGCTGGGCATATTACCGGCTGGGCAATTACGACGAAGCGGTCAAGCAGCTTGAGCGCGCCGTCGAGCTCAAACCTGAGGATCCCACCATTAACGACCATCTCGGGGATGGCTATTGGCGGGTCGGCCGCGTGCTCGAGGCGCGCTTCCAATGGTCGCACGCGCGCGATCTCAAGCCGGAACCCGAGGATCTCGTCAAGATCGAAACCAAGCTGAAATCAGGACTTCCCGACGACACATCCTCCGCTGCCGAAGTCGAGGAGCACAAAAGGCCAAACCCCGGCGGCGGATAACCGTGCCGGCTGGTGCGGGGCACCCCAAAAAATGCTGCGCATTTTTTGGGGACCGCGTGCTGGTCGAAAAAGCGCCGGCCAAGGTCAATCTAACGCTTCGTGTCGTCGGCCGCCGGAGCGACGGTTACCACGAGATCGAAAGCCTTGTCGCTTTCGCTGCCGTCGCGGACGTCTTGCGTCTTACGCCCGGCCCAGCTCTTTCATTGAGCGTGAGCGGTCCAACGGGGCCAGCATCCGGCGGTGTGCGAGACAACCTCGTGCTCAAGGCTGCGCATGCTCTCGCCGCGCAAATCGAAGGCCTCAAACTCGGCCGCTTCGCCCTTTCGAAGCGTCTGCCGGTGGCGGCGGGTTTGGGCGGCGGGTCGAGCGACGCCGCGGCTGCGCTGCGGCTCATCGCACGAGCGAACGGGATTGCCAGCGACGATCCGCGTCTCATGCAGGCCGCGTGCGCAACGGGTGCGGATGTGCCGGTTTGTCTTGACCCGCGGCCACGCCTGATGCGCGGCATTGGGGAAATTCTTTCCGCTCCGCTCGACCTGCCGCGGCTGCCTGCGATCCTCGTCAATCCCGGTGTGGCGGTTGCAACGAAGGAGGTTTTTGGCGCGCTTCGGCCTGAAGCGGCATCCGCGTCACACCAGGCCGGTGCTTCCAGGGTCGCGTCCATCGCGACGCTTCTTGCGGCATTGGCCAACTCCAGCAATGATCTTGAAAGCTCCGCGATCAAGCTTGCGCCGGTTATTGCCGACGTTCTCGCCGAGCTCAATGGGCTGCCCGCGTGCCGAGTAGCGCGCATGTCCGGCTCCGGAGCGACCTGCTTTGGTCTGTTTGAAAGCCCGGTCGCGACAGCCGCGGCGGCACGCAGATTTCGCCGCAAACACCCGTCCTGGTGGATCCGCGCAACGACGCTTGGCGCGTTCTAATTCGTCCGGCAGATGCAGAATTCGACTGCCTCTTCCAACGCTTCTTTCATGGCAGAAGCAGGAAACAGTGCGAGCGCGTCGGTTGCGATGGCGCCATAGTGGCGGGCGCGCTGGACTGTGTCCTCCAGAGCGCGATGTTTGATCATCAAGCTGATCGCGTGTTCGAGATCGGCTTCCGTAGCATCTGCCTGTTCCAGCGTGCGCCGCCAGAACGCCCGCTCGCTTTCTGAGCCGCGGCGGAACGAGAGCACGACCGGTAGCGTGATCTTGCCCTCGCGAAAGTCGTCGCCGACGTTCTTCCCGAGCTTTGCAGCCTTGCCGCCGTAATCGAGCGCGTCGTCAACCAGTTGAAAGGCGATGCCGAGGTTCATACCGAACGAACGGCAGGCGGCCTGCTCGTCCTTCGGTCGCGACGCAAGCGCCGGGCCGACCTCGCAGGCGGCGGCAAACAGCTCGGCAGTCTTGGCACGAATGACCGCGAGGTATTCATCCTCGGTCGTCGCGGTGTTCTTGGCTGCCCCAAGCTGCATGACCTCGCCTTCAGCAATGACCGCCGCCGCCGCCGAGAGGATCGCCAGCGCCCGCAACGAGGCGACTTCAACCATCATCTTGAACGCCTGTCCGAGCAGGAAATCCCCGACCAGCACGCTGGCTTCGTTCCCCCACAGCATGCGGGCCGCGAGTTTGCCCCGGCGCATTTCGCTTTCGTCAACGACGTCGTCATGCAGCAGCGTCGCCGTATGCATGAATTCGACTGCCGCCGCGAGCCTGATGTGCCCGTCGCCCATGTAGCCCGTGAGTTGCGCCATGGCGAGCGTGAGAATGGGCCGCAACCGCTTGCCGCCCGACGAAATGAGATGATTGGCAACCTCCGGGATCATCGTCACCTGTGATCCCGTACGCGAAAGGATAGTCGTATTGACGCGCTCCATATCGGGCGCGACGAGCGCGACAAGCCGATCGATCGACGTCGAGGAACGGCTTTCAAACGGGACAATGACGGCCAAATGACGGGCTCCGCAGAGAGGGACGCGCGAACATAGAAACGCTATTGTAAACGTGCAAGTGTGCCAAGATGAACCCTGCCAAGATGAACCCTGCCAAGATGCACCGTGCCAAGATGCGCCTGCATCCCGGGGCTGCACATGGCCAAAGCGCACATAGAAGCGCGAGGCTCGTTGCGTAAGAGGGCAAGCGATGTCGGGAGCCGAGGCCGCCGGCCCGGATGTGCTGAGAGCGCCTGCACACGACAATCGGCTTAAACGCCAACGTGTTGCGGTGCTCGTGCCCTGTTTCAACGAGCAAGCTTCGATCGCGCAGGTCGTGAAAGATTTTCACGCCGCGCTGCCCCAGGCGGTGGTTTACGTCTATGACAACAATTCCACTGACCGGACCGCGGAGCTTGCTCGAGCCGCCGGTGCGGTTGTGCGTCGAGAACTGCATCAGGGCAAAGGCAATGTCGTGCGCCGTATGTTTGCGGATATCGAGGCGGACATCTACGTGCTGGTGGACGGCGACGCGACTTATCACGCGCCGAGCGCGCGCACGATGATCGCGCGGTTGTTGCAGGAGCGGCTCGACATGGTGGTGGCCGCCCGGGTCGACCAGGAGCACAACGCGTACCGGCGGGGGCATCGGACGGGAAACCGCCTGCTTACGGCTTTTTTTGCCTCCGTCTTCGGCGCGACTTTCACGGATATTCTCTCCGGGTTTCGGGTGTTCTCGCGCCGATACGTGAAATCCTTCCCGGCCCTCTCGAGAGGCTTCGAGATCGAAACCGAGCTTGCCGTGCATGCACTCGAGCTCGATCTCCCGGTAGGAGAGGTTTCGACTCCCTATTATGCCAGGCCGGCTGGCTCAGTATCGAAACTCAGCACCTGGCGCGACGGGCTGCGCATCATCGCTACGATCATCGGCCTCTACCGGTCGGAGCGCCCGCTGCCGTTCTTCTGCGGCATCGGCGTGTTGCTTGCGGCGCTTTCGATCGTGCTCGCATTCCCGATCTTCGTAACGTATTTCGAACAGGGCATCGTGCCCCGGATCCCGACCGCAATTCTCGCCACCGGCCTCATGCTGTTGGCTTTTCTGTCGATTGTTGCCGGGCTCGTTCTCGACACGGTCACGCGCGGCCGCAGAGAGGCCAAGCTGATTGCCTACTTGCAGCAGAGCGCGCCCCACGCCGAGTGCACCGATCACCTTTAGAACGGGAGAAGAGACTTGCGCGAGCTTGTCCGCACCAACGATGCAGTCTTGGTTTCCGCTATCCAGGCGCTGCTGGATGGCGCGCAAATACCCTATGTGCTGCTCGACCAGAACATGAGCGTCCTGGAAGGCTCGATCGGAATTTTGCCGCGACGCTTGCTCGTTGGGGACGATCATGTCGGCCAGGCCCGCCGTTTGCTGGAAGAGGCCGGGCTCGGCCATGAGCTGCGTCCTGATGGCCGCTGAGACAGGGACTGATATTACAGAAGACGCCGTACTCGGCGGCCGGTTGCGGTTACGGCAATTGTCGCAAGGACATCGGGTTGGTCACGATGCCATCCTGTTAGCAGCGGCATGCCCGGTGCGCGCTGGAGAATGCGCGGCGGATCTCGGAGCCGGAATAGGCGCGGCCGGGCTGGCGCTCGCTCGTCGTGTCGAGGGCGCTCACATCACACTGGTCGAGATGGATGCGCGTTTGGCAGCTTTGGCCGGGGAGAACGCGGCGCTAAATCGGCTTTCGGCGCGCGTAAATGTTGCGCAGGTCGATGTGATGGCGGACGCGCGCGCGCTTGCGAGCGCAGGCCTGCATCCCCACTCGTTCATGCGCGTACTGATGAACCCGCCGTTCAATGACCCCGTCCGGCAAAGAACCTCGCCTGATGGCCGGCGCCGCCTCGCCCATGCCGGTGCGCGCGGGACGTTGCGAGCCTGGGTTGAAGCGGCGGCCCGACTGCTGCGCCCTTCCGGCACGCTCTCATTGATCTGGCGCGCGGATCGGCTGGAGGAAGCGCTCCAGGCCCTGCATGATCTCTTCGGGACCACGACCCTTTTGCCGATCCATCCCAAGCCCGAACAGGCGGCGATTCGCGTGCTGGTGCGAGCGACCAGGGGCAGCCACGCGCCCCTTCATTTGCTGCCGGGCTTCGTGCTGGCTGACGAGACCGGACGCGCCTCCGCAGCGGCGGAAGCCGTGTTGCGTCAGGGTGCGGTGCTGCCACTCGCGCAAGTCTGAGCTGGGCACCGCATTCCTCGGCACTTTTGGGCGCTCTTGGGCGCCCTTGGGCGCCGCATGAATTGTGCGTGTTCAGGCTTTCCGCTGATCAGATTTGCGATCGAGCTTGAAGTGGGACATCGCGGCAATCGCACTGATCAGCGCCATCAGGATGTAGATCTTCATGCGTTTCCCCCGCATCCCCCCGGCGTTCCGGGCATATGACTCGCCCCTGCAATAGGCGCGATGGGTTGACGAAACGTAACTTGTGAGCAGGCTGCGGGCGGCCTAAGACGCACTAGGATGCCGCGGCGGCACGAACCCTGCGTTGCGGCGCAACCTCATGCGCAGTATGAAACGCTATGGCTGATCAGGATATTTTCGAACATTCGCGACAGCTGTTCGCGAGCGCGCGCGAGGCATTGCGCCCCATCCTGCCGCGGCGAATCCGCGGCGACATCGCGGTGGTGCCGGTGGTGCGGCTTTCGGGCGTGATCGGTTTATCAACGCCGCTGAAGCCCGGGCTCACCCTTGCCAGTGTTGCGCGCCCCCTCGACCGCGCCTTTCGAATGCGCCAGGCGCGCGCCGTCGCGCTTCTGATCAATTCGCCGGGTGGTTCGCCAGTACAGTCCCACCTGATTTACCGGCGCGTCCGGCAGCTGGCGCTCGAGCATGGCCGACGCGTCATCGCGTTCACCGAGGACGTGGCCGCGTCCGGCGGCTACATGATCGCCTGTGCCGCGGATGAGATCATCTGCGACGCATCCTCCATCGTCGGCTCGATCGGTGTGGTGGGCGGCTCGTTCGGCTTTTCCAAGCTCATGGAGAAGCTCGGCATCGAGCGCAGGCTCTATACGTCAGGTGAGCATAAGGCGATGCTCGATCCATTTCTCCCCGAGAACCCCGAGGATGTCGATCACCTCAAGGGTGTCCAGCGCGAGATCCATGAAGGCTTTATCGAGCTCGTAAAGCAGAGCCGTGGATCGCGCCTGAGTGGTCCGGAGACAACATTGTTTTCCGGCGAGTACTGGACCGGCAGCAAGGCCATCGCGCTCGGGTTGGCCGATGCGATCGGCGACTTGCGTTCCACCCTGCGCGAGCGTTTCGGACCGGACGTCGCCACTCCGCTCATATCGGCGCCGCGTGGCTGGCTCGGCCGCCCGCAGCCCGGAGTTTTGCGGCTGCTGCAACCGGAGGGCAGTGCGGCTGAAGAACTGATCTCCGCACTGGAAGCACGCGCGCTCTGGTCGCGCTATGGATTGTGATGGCGTTCATGCATAACAGGAGACGCTAATGCCGCCCGTTGTTTTTTCATCAATTGCGAAAGTTGCGCTTGGCGTGCTCGGCGCGGGCGCCGCTATCCATTGGCTGAACAAAGAGGTACGCCGGATCAATGATGAACTGGAGCGGGTGAGGAACGGTACAACGGCCGATGCCGGGATGCGCCAGACGTTCCCAACGCTGCGCCGCGATCCGCAAAGCGGTGAGTGGCGGGTGACCTGATACCGCATCCCGGGCGCTATTCGCCTGTGATGCCCTTCTCGCGGATCAGCTTTCCCCAGCGGATGCCGGGACCGCACTTGCCAGCAAATGAGCCACGATCTTCCAGCCCATATGCGCCCGGAACGTTCCTTTCAGGGATTGATTCTGGAGTTGCAACGCTACTGGGCCGATCATGGCTGCGTGATTCTGCAGCCCTACGATATGGAGGTCGGCGCCGGCACATTTCACCCCGCTACAACCTTGCGGGCGCTCGGGCCGAAGCCGTGGCATGCCGCTTACGTGCAGCCCTCGCGCCGGCCGAAGGACGGCCGCTACGGCGAGAACCCCAATCGCCTGCAGCACTATTATCAGTTCCAGGTCATTCTCAAGCCCTCACCACGGGACATTCAGGACCTTTACCTCAAATCGCTCTACGCCATCGGCATTGATCCGAAGCTGCACGACATCCGCTTCGTGGAGGACGATTGGGAATCGCCGACCTTGGGCGCCTGGGGGCTCGGATGGGAGTGCTGGTGCGACGGCATGGAGGTTTCCCAATTCACGTATTTCCAGCAGGTGGCGGGTTTCGAATGCGCTCCGGTATCGGGAGAATTGACCTACGGGCTCGAACGGCTTGCCATGTACGTGCAAGGCGTCGACCGGGTATTCGACCTCAATTTCAATGGCCGCGAGGGCGCGCAAAAGGTGACCTATGGCGATGTGTTCCTCCAGGCCGAGCAGGAATATTCCAGGCATAATTTCGAATACGCGGACACGGCCATGCTGTTGGAGCAGTTCAGAATGGCGGAGGCGGCCTGCCGCAAATATATCGATGCCGGCTGGATCACCGTGGGTAACACGAAGCGCCACCTGATGACATTGCCGGCCTATGATCAATGCATCAAGGCAAGCCATGTCTTTAATCTGCTCGATGCCCGCGGGGTCATTTCAGTGACCGAGCGACAGAGCTACATTCTACGCGTGCGCGAGCTTGCAAAGGCCTGTGGCGAGGCCTGGCTCGCCACCCCAGCAGGAGGAGCAGAATGAGTGCCATGCCCGAACTCGGCGGCCGTGCGCCGATTGCGATCGATGTCGAAGCCGGCAAGAGCTATTGGTGGTGTGCCTGCGGCCGCTCGCAAAAGCAGCCGTTTTGCGACGGCTCGCACAAGGTGACGGAATTCAGGCCGGTCGCGTGGCAAGCAGAAAAAACCGAGAAGGTCTGGTTCTGCGCCTGCAAACGCAGCGGCAAACGCCCGATGTGCGACGGCAGCCATAAGAAGCTGCCGCCGGAGGCGTCCGCGGCAACGCAAGCGCAATAGACGGCGCTGCGTGCCCGATTTGCTGCTGGAGCTGTTTTCGGAGGAGATCCCTGCGCGCATGCAGGCGCGCGCAGCGCAGGACCTGCGCAAGCTCGTCACCGACCGGCTCGTTGATGCCGGCCTTCCCTACGAGGGTGCAAAGGCATTCGTCACGCCGCGGCGCCTTGCGCTCGCAATCGAAGGTATTCCAGTCAAGCAGCCCGATGTCAGGGAAGAGAAGAAGGGTCCTCGCGTCGGGGCCCCCGAGGCTGCGATCGCTGGCTTTCTGCGTGCGGCCGGGCTCGCATCCATCAACGAAGCCAAGATCCAGCCGGACAAAAAGGGCGATTTCTATGTGGCGCAGATCGCAAAACACGGCCGGCCCGCGATCGAGGTGATCGCGGCGATCGTGCCCGAAGTCATAAGGACCTTTCCTTGGCCTAAATCCATGCGGTGGGGCAATGAATCGCTTCACTGGATCCGTCCACTTCATTCCATTGTCGCAACTTTCGGCCCCGAAACCGAGGAGCCGGAAATTGTGAGATTCTCGGTGGACGGAATTGCCGCCGGCGACGAGACCCGCGGACACCGTTTTCTGTGCCCGCAACCGTTCAAGGTGCGCCGGCTCGACGACTATGCCGCTAAACTGGAGAAAGCAAAGGTGGTGCTCGACCCCGAGCGCCGCAAACAAATCATTTTCGCAGATGCGAGCAACCTCGCCTTCGCGCAGGGCTTTGAGCTCGTGGACGATAAAGCCTTGCTCGATGAAGTCGCCGGCCTGGTGGAATGGCCCGTGGTACTGATGGGAACGTTCGACCGGGATTTTCTGTTTATCCCTCCCGAAGTGATCCGCGCCACCATTCGCAATAACCAGAAATGTTTTGTGCTGCGCGATCCGCAGACCGCCGAGCTCGTCAACAAATTCATCCTCGTTGCCAACACCGAGGCGCAAGACGGGGGAAATGCCATCGTCGTTGGCAACGAACGCGTTATCCGGGCGCGGCTTTCGGACGCTAAATTCTTCTATGAGACCGACCTCAAGACGCGGCTTGAGGACCGGCTGGCAAAGTTCAAGGACATCATCTTTCACGAAAAGCTCGGCACGCAGGCCGATCGCATCGCGCGCATCGAAGCGCTTGCCGGATTCGTCGCGCGCTCCATTGATGCCGATATTCAAAAGACCGAGCGTGCCGCAAGGCTGTGCAAGGCCGACCTGCTCACGGACGTCGTCGGCGAGTTTCCCGAGCTCCAGGGGCTGATCGGAAAATACTACGCTCAGGCACAAGGCGAGGATGCAGCGGTCGCGCATGCCTGCGAGGATCACTATCGGCCTAAAGGGCCCGATGACCTGGTGCCCGGCGATCCCGTATGCGTCGCCGTCGCGCTGGCTGACAAGCTCGACACGCTCGTAGGGTTTTGGCTCGCGGGAGAGAAGCCGACGGGCTCCAAGGATCCGTTCGCGCTGCGGCGTGCGGCGCTTGGGGTCATACGCCTGATTCTTTCCAACAGCTTAGCTTTGCCGCTGGCAGAGCTTATGCGCCACAGCTCCGACCGATATGCCGATCGGGCAGTGCCAGGACGCTCTGATTGGGACGGCCTTGTCGCTGATCTTCTCGCCTTCTTCGCCGACCGGCTGAAGGTGCAGTTGCGCGAACAGGGCGCGCGGCACGATCTCGTGGACGCGGTGTTCGCGCTCGGTGGCCAAGATGATCTTGTTCTCATTGTGCGGCGGATCGAGGCGCTGGGCAAATTGCTCGAAACCGAGGATGGCAGAAATCTTCTCGCCGGCTACAAGCGCTCCACAAACATCATCCGAATCGAAGAGAAGAAGGACGGTCGCGAATATACCGGACCGCCTGACCCTTCGCTCTACCGCCAGGATGAGGAGAGAACGCTTGCGCGTGCGATCGAAACCGCGAAGCAGGACGCAGCGGCGGCGGTTGCGCGCGAGGATTTCGAAGCGGCCATGCGCGCAATGTCGAGGCTTCGGCCATGCGTCGATGCTTTCTTCGACAAGGTTACCGTCAATGTCACGGACGGAGCGGATAAAAAGGAACTGCGCGAGAACCGCCTCAAGCTGCTCAATGAAATCCGGGAAGCCACCCGCCCCGTTGCGGATTTTTCACGCATCGAAGGATGAGGACGCCCTCTTGGAACCGGGCGCCTGTAGGCTCATTATCGTTCTACTTGCCATGAGGAGATTCCCATGAATATCACGACCGCCCATATCACGCCACTTGTTGCACTGATTGCCGGCATCCTGATTCTGATCGTGCCGAGATTGTTGAACTATATCGTGGCCATTTATCTTATCCTGGTCGGCATCATGGGTCTCAACAGCATTCACCATTTCATCCGCTGATCTCGCTTTAGTCTCTGTGCGGTGACGGCAACGGTTCGCGCTTGCGCATGCAAAAAACGGCAGTTCGCAAAAAAACACCGGCAAAAAAGCAGCACGCCCCACGCAGTGCGCGCGGCAAAGCTCGCCCGCCGGCCGCCGCTTCGCGAGCAAAAGCACCGGTCAAGGGAAAGTGGGTCTACAGCTTCGGGGACGGCAGCGCGGAAGGCAGCGGCGGCCTGCGCGATCTCCTCGGCGGCAAAGGCGCGGGTCTAGCCGAAATGGCCAATCTCGGTCTGCCGGTGCCGCCCGGCTTTACCATCACGACCGAGGTCTGCACGTATTACTATCAGAATGGAAAGACGTATCCCGCGGATCTGGAAGAACGGGTCAACGCGGCACTCGCCCGGCTTGGCCGTAGCCTGGGCAGGAAATTCGGCGATCCCGAAAATCCGCTGCTCGTGTCGGTGCGGTCCGGCGCCCGCGCATCCATGCCCGGCATGATGGATACGGTTCTCAATCTCGGCCTTAATGACGAGACGGTCGAGACGCTGGCGAGAAAATCCGGCGACAAGCGCTTCGCCTACGATTCCTTTCGCCGGTTCATCACGATGTATTCAGACGTGGTGCTGGGCGTAG
>CAVYVC010000041.1:0-133665 GCA_963771845.1 uncultured Alphaproteobacteria bacterium
GAGCAGCAACGCGCAATCGCAGCTCAAGAATTTGAGCCCTACTCAAAGAACCAGGACGCTCTGGTCGAGGCCATGGTGCCCGAACTGAGCTCCAATGCCGATGCGAGTGTCAGGACGCGGCTTCAGACGGAAGCGCTCGAGATGCTGCAAAGCGCTGGATTCGACAACAAGGAGCTTACGCGGGCATGGAATGGCGGAGAACGCTTCAGCATGCGGGACGCGCGCGTGCAGCGCGTGATCGCAGACGCAGCGAAGTGGAGAATGGCGCAAGCCAAGGCGGTCGCTGCTGCCAAGAAGCCCGTGCCGCCGGTGCAAAGACCTGGCGTTTCACAACGCACGTTTCAGGCCGATTACTTGCCGCCACTCAAAGGCGAAATGTCGCTGAAGGATGCAGCCAAGTATCGCGCCGCCGTGCTCGCGCAGAGACGGGTGTAGCAAATGCGTCCGACGCCCCCAGCCGCGCCCATGCAGCCTTCCCGCCCAGCCATCCCGTGTCCCGAGTGTGCTGCGCTGGAGGATGCGAAGGCTCGCCTTGTTCAGTCGGGCAAGCTGCGCGATGCGAAGGTGGTGAGGCTCGGCCTGCGCGAGCAACACAAACGGAGAAAAGAAAATGGTTGGCGTGCTGCCTGAAGATTTTCGCGGCTGGCCGCCGGGGGTTTCCGGCTCGTGTCTCGACCCTGATCACCCTGTTGCGGTGGCGATCGAGACAACGCGCCAAATCAGAAACGTCGAGCAGCTCAGGACGCGGCTCGCACAAGACCTCGTCGGCGTGTTTGATGAGGACATGAAAGTCGAGACCGACCGACTGCTTGGCTTGCGCTCACCAAATACAACGCGCGCATATAAAAGCGCGTTCGGACGGTTCAAAAACTGGTGCGCCGAAAACCGGCTATCGAGCTTGCCGAGCACGGACGAGGTCATCGGGCATTACATTGTCCACCTCCGGGGCGAGGGCACCAAGCCAAATACAATCGAGCGCGCCATCAGCGCCATCGCCTATGTTCACAAGTTGTATGCGAACGGCGGGCACGACCTGGCCCACCATGGCGTCGACTTTCAGGCGCCCGTCGTGCGCGCAGCGTTACGCTGGGTTCGTCGTATGGCCTCCACGCCTACCCCTCTTCAGTTGGAGTACAAACAGAAAGCAATCGAAGATGGCGAACAAGCCGTTTAAGGAAGGCCAGAAGTGGGAAGGGCCATATTCCTCCAGCTCAAAAGGCAAAGACACAATGGGACGCGGCGGTGGCCGTGACGAGAGCGGCGACAACGTCGGCAGCGCATACGGGAACGTAAGCCGGCGTGCAGGCGAGAAGGGCTCGGGCGCGGAAGGTATGCAGAAAGACCCGCTGCGACGACAAAAGGGTGACCTGTGAAAGCACCGGTCAAGCTGCCGTTTCAGCTCGCCGCGGTCGAGGACGATGAGCCGGAAGGGCCGACGCCGCTGGAAATAATTGCTGCTGCGCATGCAGAGGGCAGCCGCGGGAATGTGGGTGAGGTCGTAGCGGCGCGAATTCTTAGCGACCTCAACGCCGCCGGCTACGCGATTACGCCCAAACAATGAAACCGGCCGCAGCAAGTAACAACGCGATGCTCGAAGGCGGCAACCCCGCTGACGAAGAATCGGCGAACAAGGTCCCGGTGAGCGAAGCCGAACTATTTGATAGGCTGGACGCCGAGCTGCGCCTGCGCGATGCGGCGCTGATACGCACGCCAAAGCCGCGCACGTCTCCGGTCGAGCCACCGGCATACTGGTACTGGGAGGCTGCCTTGCGGATCGGCGGCCGGGTGGTAGCCGTCGACCTGGCCAAGCGCGCGGTCGAGCTCGGGGTTCTCGACGTGTCCATAGAAACTTTGGTGTGACGCATGCTCATTGGTGCCGTCGATGCAAATCCTTTTGCCGCCAGCCAGGATGAAGAACTGCGGCGCGCCGAGGCTGCCCGCGATGCGGCTATGGCCAAGCTGCGAGAAGAGCTGCGCCCGATTGCCGAACGGGGCGGTTACGACCTCGACGCATTTACAGCATTGGTTCTCCATAACCACCGGGACCCGGCGGCCTTTCAACAGATGCAAACAGCAGTATCCGGAGCAAAGAACCTGGCCGACGTGGCCAACCTCTTTCTCAAGTACCCGGCGCTGGCGCGGATGGTGAAACGCCCGTGAGCAGTGTCGCAACTCAGTTCAAGCCTGGGTGGCAGGGCGGCCCTGGCCGGGCGAAGGGCAGCCGCAACAAGCTGCAGAAGAACTTCGTCGAGGCGCTGGCCGCGGACTTTGAGGAACACGGCATTGGCGCCATCCGCATCGTGCGGGTGGAAGAACCCGCCCGGTATCTGCAAATCATCAGCAGCGTGCTGCCGCGCGAGTTCGTTGTCGAAACCAGCCTCGATGGGATCGACGACGACGAACTCGAGACCTTGATCACGCGCGCAAAGCAGCAGCTGCTCGCCGCACCGAAGCCCCCCATTGGAACGGAAACCGAAAAGTGTCTGGAGCTGACAGCAAACAAGAGCTGATCGGCGAGTTGCCGCCGGATAAACTAGCGGCATTCGTGCGGCGGCTCGAGCAGGAGCGCGATGCAAGGAACGCAGCCAAGCTGCAATCCGGCGAAGGCGTCAAGGTTTTCGTCAGCCTGCACGATACCGGCAAAGGATTTGGCGACTACGAGGCGGCCAAGCAACGCGCGCTCAAGCAGGCGCAGCTGCCCGAGGACAAGACGCCGATCTACCAGGTGGTCAAGATCGACTTCACCGGCAAGCATCTGCCACCAGAGCCGCAACACGAACCGCTGGCCTATACGCCACCCGCACGCGCCGGCGATCCGGTGATACCGATGCCGGCTGACGAGCCCACTGCGTCCACGCCACAGCGCGTGATCATTGACGGGGCGGACCACGCAAGCGTGATCGAAGGGTGGTTCAAGGTCGAGAACGGCGTGCTCATGCTATGTGATCTGCACGGCAATGCGCATGCCGAGCGGCACCGTCTCGGCAGTCACGACGACGAAGGCGCGGTGGCAAGAGTCCTGCTGCACAAGCGCACCAAGCAGCGGCCCGCTGACGCGTTCCACCGCACGCTCTACCACAAGCCAACCGGCATCATGTAGCGGGGCATGACACCATCGCAGCTAAACGATGCCTGTCGGCTTGCCAGTGCGGCCCAGCGTTGCGGTCCGCAGGTCCTCGACAATGCGGAGAGCTTTGACGAGGTGTTCGGGTGGAACCGCTTCGCCAGCCTGGATAGCGAGGTGCTCGACCTGGCTCGCCGCATGGTCAAAGCCCCGGCCGATAACGGCGGCAAGTCCGGCGTTAGATAGCTCGCGCAAGACTGCCGCGAGAACCTGTTGCAGGGCGAGCGTTTCAGCCGCCAGCAGCGTAATCTCCCTATCATGGTCCATTAGCCCAACTCGCGGATTCGCAGAATCTAAAGACTCTAAGTAGTTGATATCGCTTCGTGTGCCCCCCAAAGGTCTTCACTACAGGGGCGCTTACGGCCGTGGTGGCCCGGCGGTGACTTTCGGGGGTGGCTGAGCTGGCAGTTCGAGCGGAGCTTGTCGAGCAGCAGCTTCTGCTCCGGCTCCGCTTCGGTATAGCGAGTGAGCACGAGCTCACGGCCATCTGTTGTTGGTATGTGTACATCGATCATCTGAATGGCGGCGAACTTCTCCAATACGCTGCGTGGAGTAAGTCCAGGCGCCAGAGCATGCAGGCGCCGGCGTAGCGTGACGTGGAGGCAATAGGCGAGAAAGGCGATGAAGATGTGCGCTTCGACGCGTGGCTCATCTTGGTGGAAGATGGGCCGGATCGCGAGATCGCCCTTGAGGTTCTTGAAGGCTTCTTCGATCGCGACCAATTGCAGATAGTAGCTCCACAGCTGCGCTGGATCGCTCTCGGTAAGATTGGTGCGCAGGAGATATCGGCCCTCGCGCCGACGGGCTTGCCGCAGCTTGTCGCGCTTGAGCCGATAGCTCAACGTCGTGCTACCCTTGGGCACTTTGACGGCCACCAAGCGCCAAGCCGTCGGGGCATGGCTGCGGGCGGCACCAAGCTTCATCAATAGCTCCTCGCGGGTGAGCTTCATGGCGGCGATCTCTGTGAGCCGCTTCCATAGCCACTTGAGCTGGCGTCGACGCATCGCTCGCTCCTTCGCCACGCGATCACGGCTCTGAGCGAAGACGTAGAGCTCGCCATCTTGCGGCAGAAGCTTCAGCTCAACTCCCGGCCGCGCCTGCTGCCATGGCTTGGCAAGCAGGTCTTGCTCCAGGCGGGTCAATCGTCCCTTCGGCGTGCCCACCAAGTATTGCACCGGCGGATCGCAGGCGCGCATCTCGCCCAAAACCTCCTCGGTGGGAACGCCGCGGTCCATCAGCCAGATGCGCCGCGCCTTGCCGTACTGGCGTTCAATCCCCTCGAGAAAGCCGCGCAGCGTTGCGTTATCCCGGGTATTGCCTGGCATCACCTCGTAGGCCAGCGGCAGCCCCTCGGGCGTCACCACCAACGCGATGACCACCTGCACGCAGTCGGGCCGATGGTCGCGCGAGTATCCGTGGCGGCGCTTGTCGTCTTCCGGAAACGGCGGATCGGCCTCAAAATAAGTGCTGGTCAGATCGTACAGCAGCAAGTCAAAGCTGACGTTGAACAAATCGCGCCATCGTCCGACCAAGTGGTCGAACAGCGGTTGCTTGTGTGCAAGCAACCGGTCGTGACAAGCGTAGAGCTTGTGGATCTCCGCCAACGCAAAGTCCGCGCCCAGCAAATCTGCCAGCGCGCTGCGCTCAAACCATTCGCGGTGCAATCGCCATTCGCTGCCCGGTGCCAGCAGCCGGTACGCTGTCAACACGAATAGAACTTGATCCCAGCGCGTCCCCTTGCGGCTGGCCGGCAGCCGCTCTCCCCAGAACCGGTCGAGATGCAGCTCCCGCCACAGCGTCAGTGCCAGCCAGCATGCGCCCCACTGCCGCGCCCGACACAGCCGCACCTGCGACAGCTTCAGGCGGATGATCGAGCCATCCGGCAGCAGTCCTTCGCAGCGATCCTCGGGAAACAGCGACAGCGTCCGCGGCCGAGCGGCACTCTCGTCAAAGACTTCGATCGATTTGCGCCACGCCAGTTCCTGCGTGTCGTTGATCTCGCCCAGATACAGCACATGCCGCTGCACCACGCGTCCGCAGGCCACGCGTTTATTCTCGACAACGCTGAAGTAGCGGTGCTCCTTCCCATCCTTCTTCCGAATCGTTTGGCGCAAGAACATGCGCCGGAATGAAACCTTCCCTCGCGTCCCGCAAGAGAGTAGGTCTTCACTACACTCGCTTTCGACCAGTCCGCCCCTTGCACATCAAACACTTGACGCGCAAAAATTCTCAAATCCGGCATCGAATCCGCGAAGATGGGTTAGCTGTCCTCCCGTGAACGCGCCGTGATAGGTCGTAGTGACTCCACGGTGGCCGCTGGTGAAGTGACAACAAAAGGCCGCCGAGCAATTAAGCCCAGCGGCCTCTTGTTCGGCGGATGGCACCCTTGACGGCGTTATGAGAACCAAGCAGCAGCGGGAACCGAGAGTGCCTTTCACTGAGCGGTAGATGCCGCCGATCACCAAACCGGAGTTACCCCGTTGCTGCTATGCCTTACGAAACCCCGACGCCGCGGTGTCGTCAAGCCAAGGACGATGAGCGGCAGCGCGCCCGCTCATAACGGTCTGCTTGCTTAGGCGAGAGAAAATACCAGCATTGAGATCAAAGAAACCAGCAGGACGGCGATAGCCGTAGTCGCTGGTCTGCTCGACGGTCTGCCAAAGCTCAGCCGATTTCGTTGGGGATAGCAGGGGATATAAGGTCGGAGTTAACTTGATCCGACTCAAGGTTGTAATGATGCTGGCCGCGCTCTCTCCCCTGTTTGCAGCTTGGGGGGAGCAAAAAGGTTACCCCTGTGAACAGAGCCCCGGCCAGTTTCGCCCGAAAAAGACCGGGGCTCTGACCATTACCCGCTCTCCAGGTAGCCCATCGTGCTGCTGGCTTTAGTGGCTCGGCCCGACATCCCCATGGAGTGATGGGAAAGCGCGCGGTCAAACGGTTTTTGCCGGGACCGAGCCGCGCCGACTATTGTGGGTTAACTCATTCGTAGTGGACTAAACTACCGCGGAAATAGCTTCAAGGACCGATGCGCAAAAGGCGGTCACTGCCGATACAACGGCCGGCGAACGGGTGAGAAATTTGCGCATTAGTCTCTCCTTGGCTCGTCTGTGGCAAAACTAGCCCGCCCTTTGTCTTGAAGATGTGATGCACATCACAAAAAGCAGCTTTTGATTGGCCGCATCAGCGCCGCCACACAGGCCTCACTGCCCGCTTCACGCGGCGACGGCGCTTGCGTCGAAAGGGCGGTTAAGAATGTCCGTGACCTGCACCGCGCTCCACTCACCGCCACGAGCAGTCTTGACCCCGCGCGCCGTCAGCGCCCTGGCAACGCCACGCAGGCTGCTGATGCCGCTTTGCCGGATCTCCCGGATGATGGGCAGCACATTGGCCGCAAACTTGTCGGCGGCCTCTATGCGGACCGCATTGGTTGCCTCAATGGTTCGCTCCCAGCGCGGGTTGCCCAGCTTCACGCCGCGGGCTTTTGCGGCGGCCAGCGCCTCCTTCGTGCGCGCAGAGATGGCCTCGCGCTCATGCTGCGCCACCGCCGCCAGGATATGGATCGTGAGCTTGTTGGCGTGCGGGTTGTCCGCAGCCACGAACTCAACGCCGCTGTCCATCAGCGCGGCAATGAACGCTAGGTTGCGGCTGAGCCTGTCGAGCTTGGCGATAACGAGCTTGGCCTTCTGTTTCTTGCAGGCTGCAAGCGCGGCGGCGAGCTGCGGCCGGTCGGCGTGCTTGCCGCTCTCCACCTCGGTGAAGTCGGCAACCAGTGTCCAGGAGCCGCCGTTCAAATAGTCCAGAACCGCGTTGCGCTGCGCTTCCAGGCCAAGGCCCGATTGGCCCTGCCGATCCGTGCTGACGCGGTAATACGCAACAAATTTGCCCCGATGTGCCGTCATTTCGCGCTCTCCCAGCCGGTGTGTGAGAACACATTACCTTGGTTTCGTCCCAGCGCCGCCCGCGCTGCGTTTCCTGGGCCACGACCAGGCGGGCACCGCGCAGCTTGGCCAGGTCCGTCGGATGGCGCTCGTTCTTGCTGGCGATGAAGGTGCCCATGTCCGCCACCGTGGCGTAGTCCCCGAGTATTCGGGTGATCGTATTGATGAAGGTGCTCTTGCCATTGGCGCCGGTGCCGTAGGCGAAGACAAAGACGTGTTCGGTCGTGAAGCCGGTGCAGCAATAGCCGATGTAGCGTTGCAGGAAGCCCTGCAGCTCGGTGTCGCCGTCAGTGATGCGCATGAGAAAGTCGGTCCACTGCGGATGCGGCGTGCCGGCCGGGGCTGCGCTGCACGCCGTCTTTTTGGTGATGTAGTCGAGGGGATTGGGCGGCCGCCCGGCGCCGGTACTCAGGTCGTAAGTTGCAGCCGTCATGTCCCCTCCTCCTGTGTTGAAGAACCGCGGCTCGTCGTCCCACTGGGCAACGGTTGCCGCCAATCGCCGGTCGGCCGCTGCGAGCCGCGCGACGGCAGCAACGGTCTTTGCCGATGCGACCGCGCTTGCCGTTCCTGCCTTGTCACACGCGAGCGCCACCTCGCGGCAGATGGCGCGGGCCCGGTCGAATGCGTGCAGCGTGTCGTCGAGGGCCCAATGCGTGCCGGTGTGGCTCATCCAACGCGACCAGGCGGCGACGTAGCGCAGCTCGTGCATATGCCGGTCGGCGTAGGCCAGCGCGATCGCCTCTTCGGTGGCGGGGGAAAGCTCCCCGCTGTCCTCCAGCTCGCACAGCTTCACAATGTTTTCATGCACTGGACCGCCTCCGTAATTCCTTGCCGGCAATTGACGCGACGATGCGCTCGATGTCGCCAGGCGAAAGCGGCGGCCGGCACCGCTGTTCGTTCCAGCACAGCAAAAACTCGTAGGCGACGACGGGGTCGACGTGGCGGCGCAAGAGGTGCCCGGCGAGCTTTGTGACCGTGCAGTCGCGCGCACCCTCCGCGGCACCGGCCGCAACGAGCCCGCGCCATTCCGTTGCCGGCATTGCGCCGTTGCCGTTGGGCGCGCGCGTCTCGATCTTTGCAAGCAGCCATTGCGGCGCGGCCGCGATGCCGGGGCCGCAGTCAACTGACCAGCAGTAGCGGCGGCCGCTCGGATGCATGCTCGGCGGCGCCGGCACATAGCCGCCGTCGCCGCGCACATCGATGCCGGGCGCAATCTTGCCGGCGGTGTTCCTAACCGGCCGGCCGGGATACTCGAACCAGACATGCCTGCCGCGTGCGGTGATGACCTCGATCGTGGCCGGCAGCGCGCCGTGCTGCGCTTCCAATTTGCGCAGCTCGGCTTCGGCATCCTCGTCGTCGATGTCGACCGCGAAGAAGTTCGACACCGTGCCGGTGGCGATGGCGACGTTGGCGTCCGGCAGTAACTGCCACCACCGGCCTATGATGGCGAGGTCGGTGGTGGCGTCTTTGAGTCCATTGGGCGTGGCCGGCCGCTTGTCGCGCGCCATGCACGGGAAAACCCGCACCCCTTTTCGTGCAAGAGCCAAAGCGGTGCGGATCACGGGCCCACCTACCAGGGGATCTCGTCGTTCATGTCATCGGCCGGCGGGGCAGGCGGCGCGGCTATTGCCTTCGACGCTGGGGCCAGCGGCAACTCTCCTCGCGGATGCCGGATACGAATACAGTCCACGAGCTTGCCGCCCATGGTCGTCGTGGCGGGATAGATCTCGATCGAATGGCCCGGCCAGGCGTCGGTGTCGTCGCCGCAAATGTCCGCAACGCTGTCCCAATTGATCATGTTCAAGGGCAGCGCCTTCTTCGCTTTCGTGAAGTACAGAACAGTCTTGCTCTGCTCCTTCCCTTCCGGGCTCTTGAGCGTTTCGAACGGCGCGGCCTGGATCTTGACCACGACTGGTTTGCCGGCCAGGTCCGCAGCCTTCAAATATTTGGATTGGAAGATTTCATCGCGTTTCATTTTTGGTGTCCTTTCAGTTCACTTCATGCCGGGGTAAGCGCCCGGCGCGCTACACACGGCGTTCACGCAGAATCGCTGCTGCCGCTTTCGATGTGAGTGTGCCCTCGGCCCTCTACGCCCATCAGCACGCCGTCGCCGCCGTCGAAGCGGAACTGCAGCACGCAGCCACGCTGTCCTCGCTTTTTCCAGTTGGCCTCGTTTACCTGTAGCCCCGGAAGCGCGAGCAACATGCGGACGTAATGCGCCGCGAAGGGTGCGCCGTTGATGCCCACGGAAAGCCTTTCGTCGCTCGATACCTTCCCGTCGTTGCAGTTGGCGCACTCGCAGGTGCAGTCAGGGCAAGCATGCTCGGTGCCGCGGCCATTGCAGAAGCCGCAGGGTTCATCTTCTTCGGGCGGCAGGTCGAAGGGGGCGAGCGCACGGTAGTGAACGCCGTCGCGGAAGAATTTGGACACACCGTCGAGGATGCGCTTGGAGGCCTCCGATGTGGCTTTGAGCTCCTGCACATCGGCCCGCCGCGGGACGCGGATGCAGATGTGACCGTTAGACGCGTATGTGTGCGTTCCGACGCTAAACGGCTCCGACAACTCGTCACGGTCAGCACTGCAGAAGAGCTCCAGGCCGATCGCGGGCGTGGCGCACCCTCCGCGATCCGATCGAGCAGTGACAGTTACTGGCATCTCCATCGTCAGCTCTCCTTGCTCCTGTGATGCGCGGGGGCCGCCGCGCGCGGTTTTAGTCGGTGAGGTTTTTGTTGTTGATAATGTCCTGGACAACTTCGAGCAGCTGCGCACGGCTGCGCTCGGATAGGCGTGCAATCCACTCGTTGTAAAAGTGCAGGATGTCGGTGATGTCGCGGCGGCATGAGGCCGCGTTTAGCTCCTCGCCAATGCGCTGCAGGAAGTCGTCAAGGCTTGCGGGCGGAGGCCGGGTTGCGAGCCGCGCGCGTGTCATGGCCGCCCCCCACCGTTTTTCCGCATGGGCGGGGCCGCAGCACCTTCCTGGGCCGCATCTAGCGCGAAGATCGGGGCGCCATTCCCGGCGGATTTGACGACTAATCGGGCCACTTCGCCAAGACTGCGGAACGTCAGCGCGACCATGCCGCGCCTATGGATCGTAAGAGCCTCGTCCGGGTCACACCCGGCGCGAAGAAGTTCGCGGGCCAGGGCGAGGGCTGGCGCATTCGCCGTGACAGTGATGCCGAGCTCTTCGCACCGGCATTCATTGTCGCCATGCAGCTCGGCGACGAGTCTTACTTGCTTGCTGTGGAAACTGTGGCTATTTTCGACACTGATTTTGCCGCCCGGCAAATCAACAGTGTTCGAGATGCCGCCCGTCGCCAGCGGGCGGTATTTCGTTTTTTGGAGCATGGCGCATCAGGCGGCCTTGGGCGGTTGGCCGGCCTTGTCGAGCATCTGCTCCAAAGCTCTGACTGGAACGCGCAAGTATCTGCCGAATCGGATTGTGGGAATTTCGCCCCGCGCGGCTGCTGCATAGGCTGCCTTACGCGCGAGCGCGAAATAACGCTTCCCCGCTTCAGGAACACTCAGCGTCAAGGGTGACGTTTCAGTCATCAGATGACCCCAATCTCTAGGTTTCCTGGCGGTACATTTTTGTACCAGTACGAAACATAGGAGATATCCCTTGGGGTTTGCAAGTACCTGCAAGGTACTTTTTTGTTCCCTATGGCTCCCGGCCGTGCTATGGATGGTTGAGTGTGTTGCGGGAGGTATTGGTGCCAAAAAAGGAAACGCCCCATTTACGGATCCGGCTCGAACCGAGGCTTTTGGCGCGGCTAGAAAAGGCCCGCGAAAAGACTGGGCGAACCTTGACCGGCGAAATTGCCCACAGACTTGAGGATTCGTTTCGCCGGCAAGAACAAGCCGATCTGTTGGGGGGCTTACGCGCCATCAGGGAGGCCATCGGTCTTCCGCGCGATATCGCCGATCTCCCGCCTGATACTCCGGTCTCCTCGCTCACGGTCGATCACCTCGATCAACTCCGGCGCAAGCTCGAGCAGGAGCGCGCCAGCAAACTCCCCAACGAGAAGGAAACCGCGTCATGAAGGGACATATTCGCGAGCGCTCGCCCGGACGCTGGGCAATCGTTCTGGACCTCACCGACCCGCAGACCGGCAAACGCAAGCGCAGGTGGCATGCGGTGAAGGGTGGTAAGCGGGAGGCGCAGAAGGAATGTGCCCGATTGATCGCCTCGATAGGGCAGGGAAGCTATGTCGCGCTGGATCGCTCGACAGTAGCCGATTTTGTCCGCGGGCGCGTGACCCAGTGGGAGGCCGCGGGCGCCATTACGGCGCGCACGGCGCAACGATACCGTCAATTAGTCGAAAATCAGATTGCGCCGCACCTTGGAAGCAAATCGCTTCAGAAGGTGACACGTCTTGATATTGAGGCGTGGCACACGACGCTGCGGAATGGCGGGTTGGCAGCCAGAACGATTGGCCATGCGCATAGGACGCTCGGCAAGGCGTTGAGCGACGCCGAGAAGGACGGGCTGGTGATCAAGAATATCTGCAAGGTTCAGAAGGCGCCCAAGGTAGCCGAAAGCGAAATGGTCATCGTTCAGGACGTCCCCGGCCTTGTGGATAAGCTGCGCGGCTCTCGGCTTTATGTTCAGGCAGTCGTGGCCCTGTTCACCGGCATGCGCCTGGGCGAAGTTCTGGCGCTAAGAGAGCAGCGGGTTAATTTGGAGAGCGGCGTTATCGAGGTGCGCGAGGCACTGGAGGAGACGCAGGCGCACGGTATCCGGTTCAAGGCCGCAAAGACCAAGGCCGGCCGTCGCAACATCACGCTGCCCACAATCGTGGTCGAGGCGCTGCGGGAACACCGCAGAGAGCTGCTTGAGACGCGCATGAAGCTCGGCATCGGCAAGCTCAAGCCCGAGGACTTGCTGTTTGGCAATCTGGAAGGCCGGCCGCTGCGGCCGAGCACCGTGTCATCGGATTGGGGTGAGCTGGCCGAGCGCATCGGGATGCCTGAAATCACGTTTCATGCGCTGCGGCACACGCACGCGAGCCAGCTGATCGCCAGTGGCGTTGATATCGTCACGATCAGCAAGCGGCTCGGGCATGCCAAGCCGAATGTCACGCTTGCGATCTATGCCCACATGTTTACAACCGACGACAGCAAGGCCGCTGCGGCGATCGATGCGGCCGTAAATCGACCCGCCTAATGGTAGCAATCCGGTAGCAACGTTCTCATTTGTTCTAGGGAATACCAACCCTAAGCCTTTGAAAATACAAGTCTGGAGAGGTGGCCGAGTGGCTGAAGGCGGCGGTTTGCTAAACCGTTATACGGTCTAAAGCCGTATCATGGGTTCGAATCCCATCCTCTCCGCCATCCTGCATCGCGCTGACGCGCTTCGCAGGACTATCCTCAACGGCCCGCGCGAAACAGGATGCCCTTCGAAGCTTTAGCGAAGAAGGGCTAACTCATGCATTATGTTTATCTGCTTGAGAGCGAATGCGAGCCTGAGCGCCGCTATGTTGGCCTTACTATCGTGGCCGGAAAAGAAGAGAGAATCATCTACAGCGCTCGGCGAGGCGGTGTGTCGTTCGTTTTGGATGGTTTACCCCCAAGGCAATCGCATGAGCGAATTTTATTCTTGACTCCGGCTTGTAGCATGATTTCGCGACACGACCTGCGTTCACTAACCTCCGTCTCGCATTCAAAATAATCCTTATTTTTCAATTCTTTGCGAGACGGAGACAAATTGATGCCGGTTCGCAATCAAGGAGTTTTCAGTCATCGGCTGCCCGCTCTTGAGCACGTGGTCTTTGAGCAACACCCACCTGAAAACTGCATTTTGCACTGTTCAAAATACGTCTTCTTCGTTGCCAGCGGAAACATCTGAGCTAATGTGAAGCCTGCGACGGAGGGGGGCATCCCCATGTCGCTCCTTCCGGTCAATCCGGTGCCCAGGGGACTAAAGGTGGCATCGGGAGGATCGGATGGTGAAGGGGAGCGTAAGGGGACCTTCCAGGGTGAGCAGCGCCCGACGGAGACCGATCCCTCCCAGGATAACAAATGGAGGTTGAGATGAAGATGGTGAGAAGTCTTCTCCTCGGTACCGCCGCGGGGCTCGTCGCGGTCGCTGGGGCGCAGGCTGCCGACATGCCTGTGAAGGCTGCGGTGCAATACGTGAAGATCTGTAACCTGTACGGGGACGGCTTCTACTATCTCCCCGGCACCTCGATCTGCGTCAAGATCGGCGGATACGTGCGGGCCGAATTCGGCTACCTCGGCGGCGCCAGCATGACCAGCGAACAGTGGAACGGCGGCAACACGCTCAACACCGCCGCCAACAGCGGCCCCAACGGCTACAACACCCGCTGGGACGGCAACGACTACATCATGCGCAGCCGCGCCTACATCTCCATGGATACGCGCCAGCAGACCGATCTCGGCGTCATCCGCACCTACCTCAACATCGGGCTCAACTACGACAGCCCGGCCGCCGGCGCCGCCGCCATCTTTTCCGGCAACCGCGCCTTCGTCCAGTTCGCCGGCTTCACCTTCGGCCTGGCGCAGTCGTTCTTCGACTTCTACTCCATCCCGGCAAGCTCGTACTGGGGCACCATCGCGAGCGACACCGGCGACGGCGGCTGGAAGGTCGCCGCCTACACCGTCGGCTTGGGCAACGGCATCGCCAGCACCTTCTCGCTGGAAGAGCCGCGCCGCATCGGCATCATCGACACCAACTCCGACGCCAACAATCCGTTCACCCTGTTCGGGTCGGCGGTCGCGCAGGCCGGCAACACCACCACCGCCGGCGCCGACAGCGCCAAGATCCGCTTCCCGGACATGGTCTACGCCTTGCGCATCGACCAGGTCTGGGGCTCGGCCCAGGTCATGTTCGCCGCCCACGACGCCAGCGCCGCCTACTACTACAGCACGGTGGCCAACGGCGGCGTGAACTGCCCGGCAGCGCCCTTCGGCACCGCCGGCAGCATCCTCGGCTCCGAAGTCTGCGGCCATCCCGCCGATAAGCTCGGCTGGGCGGCAGGCGCGGGCTTCCGCCTCAACGTGCCGAACTCGAACGGCAGCTACTTCCAGATGCAGTACACCCATACCCTGGGCGCCACCCGCTACATGTTCCAGACCCAGACCGGGCACTACGGCCAGATCAACGGCGGCACCATCGGCTTCGGCTGGCTCACCGACGGCATCGTCAACAACCTCACCGGGGGCGTCGATCTCACCCGGGTGGACGGCATCAACGCCGCCTTCGACTATCACTGGTCGCCGAAGTTCTGGACCTCGCTCTACGGCACCTATGCCAAGGTGAACTTTGACGGCGTCGCCAATGCCTCGATCTGCGCGGTGCAGAACCTGGCACCCGGAACCGCCGGCGGCGTCACTGCCCCGGTGGGGATCGCCGCGCTCGGCGGCGCGGCAGCGGTTCTGCCGGTGTGCGCCAACGACTGGAGCATCTGGCAGCTCGGCTCGCGCTGGCAGTACAACTTCACCCCGGCGCTCTACGCGGGCATCGACGTGATGTACAACAAGCTCAACACCGCAGACAGCGGCGGCCTCGTCAACTTCGGCGCGGCCAGCCCGGCCTCGGTGTCGGTCCCGACCCAGCTCTACCAGGTCGCCAACCAGAGCAGCTGGTGGTTCCGCTTCCGCGTGCACCGCGACATCCTGCCGTAAGCCTCGTCTGCGGACAGGACCAACAAGACTGGAATCCCCCGTCCGGGTTGACCGGCGGGGGATTTCGCTTTTTGTCATTCCGGGACGCCAGCCGATCTCGGGTTTACCCGAGATCGGCAACTGCAGGCGCCCAAGTCGGCAAGAGCCGACTTGGGATGCGGCGAACCCGGAATCTATAACCACAACGGGTCTGGGATTATGGATCCCGGGTGCGCGGCGTAGGGCCGCGCCCCGGGATGATGCCGCAGAATTTATCGCAATTCGCGATGAAGGCTGCGACGCGGCCGATACTGTCAACATCCGCAAGGAGCGGCGCATGCCCCTGGTCGGCAACCATTACATGCTCGAGGCCTGACCGCCGCGCCTGCATGGCCGCGACGGTCGCCGCCGACAAAATATCCGAATTGCTCCCATGGAGGAGCATCATCGGGACACGCGCAAGCAAATCGAACTCCTTCCACAGCGCGGGCAGCGGCTGCTCCAGATCGAGTCGCTCAAGCATCAGCGCAAGCCTCACGTCATAGTCCGGGACGGTGTGGCCGCCCGCCTCCTTGAACGTCCGGCGGGCGAAGGCGAGCCAGTCGTCGCCGGTCAATTTGGGAAACTGGCTGACGAATAATCTCCGCAGGACCTCGGCCGCCTCCTGGTAGCTCCCCGGCCGCGGCAACTTGCCGAACGCAGCCGGCAATGGCGCCTGGGCGAGCCACGCCGAGCAACATCACCAGAATACCCCCACGCGACGTGCCGACGAAGACCGCCCGCCCAATCTCCAAAGCGGCGAGGACGGCCAACACATCGGCGAGCTCGGTCGCCAGATTGTAGTTCGCAGGGTTGCGATCGTAGTCCGACTTTCCGCGGCCGCGGGAATCAAGCGCGAGCACCCGGCGCGGAGTGTTCGAATCGCGGGCCAATGCGGTTGCGAGCGTTTCGAAATCCGCCCCCGTCCGCGCGAGTCCAGGTAGACAGACCACCGGCATTGCCCTGGATACGCGGGACCCCCACTCCCGGACGTGGAGCCGCAGCCCGTCCTGGGCGGTGACGAAGATGCTGCGCGGCGTCATTCCGGGGCGCCGCGCAGCGGCGAACCCGGAATCCATACTCCCGGTCCGTGCTTATGGATCCCGGGTTCGCGGCCAGCCCAAGTCGGCTGCTGCCGACTTGGTCGCTTCGGATTGCCGATCTCGGGTAAACCCGAGATCGGGGCCGCGCCCCGGCATGACGCCGCCATAGAGCTTGATCTTTGGAACGCTGTATTCAGCATTGATTACCGCGGCCGTTCTCTGGCTTAATCCGGCCGCAACACTGCTCTAGCGCATGCCAACCGGGGAACCATGGACCAGACCGTTGCAATCAACGACACGGAGCGCCGCCGCGCGGTCGAGCGCGTGCGGGACCACATCGTCGGCGCGATTGATTCGGCGTGCAAGGTTGCGGCGCCCTTCTATCACCTCGCGCTCGATCGGGTATTTCCCGACGACATCTATGCGCGCATGCTCTCGGCCATGCCGGTCGCCTCCGACTATCGGCCGCTCACCGGGCGCAACCAGTGCAACGTGCTTCCCGACGGCACCCATACGCGGGTGAAAATCGATCTCTTTCCCGAATATATCCGGCATTTCCCCCCCGAGAAGCACGCGATCTGGGACATCGTCGGCCGGGCGCTTTGCAGTGAAGGGGTGAAAGACGCTTTCGTGCGGCAGCTTGCGCCCGCTCTGACCCGCCGTTTTGGGCCCGACTACGCCAGGGTCGGCATGTATCCGATCCCGATCCTGACGCGGGACGTTCCGGGCTACCTGATCACACCCCATACCGACACGCGCTGGAAGGGCATCACGGTTCAGCTCTATCTGCCGCGCGACGCCTCCACCACCCACATCGGCACGATCTTCCACGAGAAGCTCCCCGACGGCAGCCTGCCAAAGCGCGCGCAGATGAAGTTCGCGCCCAATACCGGATACGCCTTTGCGGTTGGCGAGGATACATGGCACTCCGCCGATCCCGTGGGAGCGGAAGTGACGAGCCGCGACAGTATCCTTCACACCTATTTCGTCGATGCCGGAATGCTGCGTTTCCTGCGCAACCGTGCAAAGCGGGTCGGTAATTTCGTTCGCAACGAAATCCGCAATCATACGGTGCGGTAACCGACGCGCTGATGCAATCCATCGAGCACGGCGTGAGCCTGCACCGGGCGGGCCGGATGGCGGAAGCCGAGGCGGTCTATCGTTCCATCCTGGCCCGCGAGCCGCGCCACTTCGATGCGCTGTATATGCTCGGCGTCATTCGCTTTCAAAACGGATTCGCGGGCGAGGCGCGCGAGGTGGTCGAGCGGGCGGTCGCGCTGCGGCCAAAGTCGGCGCAAGCCTTGTCCCTGTTGATGGCCATCCTGCTCACGCTCGGACAGGGTGAGCAGGCGCTGGCGATCTCCGATCGCATCCTGGCAATCAATCCAGACGACCTCGATAGCCTCTATAATCGGGCCCTATTGCTCACGCGGTTGCGACGCTTCCCAGAAGCTCTGGCGTTTTTTGACAAGGTGCTGGCGCGCAACCAAGGCTCTGTTGACGCCCTGTTCGAGCGCGGCAACGCTCTGGCCGGGCTTTCCCGCTACGAGGAAGCGGCGGAGGCCTATGGCAAGGTGTTGCGCCTGCAACCCTCCCATATCGGCGCGCTTACCAATCGAGGCAATGCTCTTCTGGATCTGCGCCGCCATGGGGAAGCGCTCGACTGCTATGACCGGGTGCTTGCCGTTCATGCAAATGATCTCAATGCGCTGAATAATCTCGCGATCGCGCTCAAGGAGCTTGGCCGCTACGAGGAGGCGACAGCGAGTTGCGAGCGCGCCTTGGCGCTCGATGCGCGCTTTGCGCTTGCGCTCGTCACGCGCGGAAACATCCAGCTGAAACTGTTGCAATATGAGAAAGCGCTGGCGAGCTTCGATGCGGCGTTTGCGATCAACCCCAATGACGCCGATGCGCTCAACAATCGAGGTTTTGCGCTCACGCAGCTGCGACGCATCGACGAGGCGCTCACGAGCCTCGACCGCGCGCTTGCGATGGCACCCGGTCATGTGGGCGCGCTCGACAACAAAGGCGTTGCGTTGTTTGCAGCCGACCGGTTCGAGGAGGCATTAGCAAGCTTCGATCGAGCGGTTGCGCTTGATCCCAAGCGGGCGGAGCTGCATTACCATCGCGGCCAGGCGCTGTGCAATCTGGCGCGATACCAGGAGGCAATCGCCGCTTTCCGTCAGGCACGGGCGATTGATCCTAAGCATTTCCATGCGCTCAGCGCGCTTGCGTTCTACCAACGCATGGTGTGCGATTGGAAGGAAGCCGATCTACGCGCGGCAGAGCTCAAGCAGGCGCTCGACGCACAAGGCGCGGTCATCGAGCCGTTTGCGCTCTTGGCCTATTCCATCCCTCCCGCGGATCATCTGCGCTGGGCGCGACGCTACGGGCAGTTCCGGATGGCGGGTATCATCCCTTTCGCCCCCGTTGCTCCCGCCCAGATACGGCGGTCGTCCGACAAGCTCAAGCTTGCCTATCTTTCATCCGCCTTACAGCGCCATCCGACCGGCTGGCAGATCGTCGAGTTGATCGAGCTGCACGACCGCAGCCAATTCGAAGTGCACGCCATGTCCTACGGGTTTGAGGACGCAAGCGACATCCGCGCGCGGCTGGTCAAAGGCTTCGACCATTATCACGAGGTAGCGTTGCGCAGCGACCAAGAGGTCGCGCGGCTCATCCGCGAGCTCGGCGTCCACATCGCGGTCGACCTCAAGGGCTACACCGAAAAGGCCCGACCCGGCATCCTGGCGTATCGCCCGGCCCCGATCCAGGTCAGCTATCTGGGATACCCGGCCAGCATGGGGATTGATTTCATCGACTATATCCTTGCTGACCCGATTGTCCTGCCGATGGATCAGCAGGCGCACTACAGCGAGAAGATCGTCCAGCTTCCCGACAGCTACTGGCCGAGCGATTCCAAGCGCCACGTCGCGGAGCAAACGCCTTCGCGGCGCGAGCTCGGTCTGCCGCACGACGGATTCGTGTTCTGTTGCTTCAACAACACCTACAAGATCACGCCGGAGATCTTCGACCGCTGGATGGTGATCCTGCGGGAGATCAAGCACGGCGTGCTATGGTTGTTGGATACGGGCGAGCTCGCAACGCGCAACCTGTGCAACGAGGCGCAGAGCAGGGGCGTTGAGCCGCACCGCCTCGTGTTCGCCCCCAAGGTAGAGATATCGCAGCACCTCGCCCGGCACCGCGCCGCCGATCTCTTCCTCGACAATCTTCCTTACAATGCGCATACGGGCGCGAGTGACGCCCTTTGGACCGGATTGCCCGTGCTAACCTGTGCCGGAGAGGCATTCTGCAGCCGTGTTGCCGCAAGCCTGCTCAGCGCAGTCGGTCTTCCCGAGCTCGTGACGCATACGCTCGACGAATATGAGGCGCTCGCCTTGAAGCTTGCGACGGACCGGACCCTGCTCGCAGGGCTGCGAGAAAAGCTCGAGCGAAACCGCCTGGGCTTTCCGCTGTTCAACACGGACCGCCTGCGTTCCCACATCGAGCGGGCCTACGAGCGGATGTGGGAGATCTTCCAGAACGGCGAACCGCCGCAACCGATCGCGATCGAGCGGTTGGACAGTTGACAAGGCTACGAAAAAAGAAAAAACCTCTGTAGCTAAGATTTGACCATGACGCTTTCAGCGTCATTCGAAATTGAGTAAACGTCCTCCCCAAGGTAGAGGAAATCTCGATTCAGACGCGAGATGCAGCGCAAAAACGGACGCGAACTTAGGCTCTTCGGTATCAGCCAGTCGTGTAGTTCAATGATCAATATCGGGGTGCGTTCGACCCATTCGGTGTTGCCAGAAAACAAATCCGCCTCCCCGCCCTCGATGTCGATTTTGACAATGAAGGGAAAACAGGTTGGGCGATATCGTTTGTAAAGATCGTTGATGGTGATGCAAACGACGGAGTCCTGTGTGTTTTCCTTCGTTGGTTGTGTGCGATAGCCCCAATATCCTTGACCTGGATCTACAACGCGCATGCGTCCAGCCTTGGACGCAAGAGCAGCATGGATCGGCTCTATGTTTAGTCCTTCGGTGTTTTGTTGAAGTAGCCGATAATTTCCGAGATCAGCCTCGATCGCGACGACGACTGCATTGGGGGCGGAGCCGCTTAAGGATATGGAAGACGCTCCGATATTCGCGCCGGCATTGACGACGAGGGGCTTCTTGCCGGTTGATTGTTGTATATTGTGGACATGCGTGAGGACCTCTCGCACCCTCGGCAACCCTCTGAACATGTCGTATTGTCGTTTGACAAAGATCGCATCGATGACGTTCTCGTAGCTCGATTTCGCACGAAACAAGGCTCGAGTGTGGACGCCGGCCATTATAAAAGTCCAAGTAGCGGCCGATCGAAGCGCGGGCCTCCATCCGCCGCATCAGCGTCTTCACGTGACGACGGCCGATCTTGCACCCCTGCGGCCGCCAGCAGGCCTCGCAACATCCGCGAGCCGGCGAAAGGGAACTCCAGGTGCAGTCGGTCGAGACGCCGCATGATCGCAAGGTCGGCTTCCGGAACCGGCCGCGGCAGGTAGTAGACGCTGCCACGGCTGATACGCAGAACCTCCGCCTGCTTCGTGATCGGAAGATCGTGTTCGATTCGCGGTCGATCATCGCCTTGCGCTCAGCAAGCCCGCCTTGGTGAGCGCCCGCGCGGCATGCAGGCCTACGCGGCGGGGCGGTAGGAGTCGTCGGACGAAACTGGAAAGGATGGAGCCCAAGGGGATAAGCGCTCATGATCGTCCTCAAACGGACGCATCCCTGCACTCGATCGGAATCGCGTAGTGTCTGAGATAAAGGAATCCCTCACTTTTCTTCCGCCAGCTTTACGGACCGCCGCCCATTTGGTCAGGCTCGTTGCTTGCAATGGTTGCAAATGGGTGAGCGGCTTACGGGTCGCGCGCAGGACAGAGCGCAACTGAAGTGTTTCGGGGCGAAAATTATTTTCCGGTGGTGCTGATGGGTGCGCGAGCTTTGGCAACCCCTGGTCCCGACGGGTCCCCGCGCCAGCGATGTAATGTCAGCTTTCGCCGGCAGCGGACACTCCGTCGCACGAGGCTATGTCCGAAAAGCGCCAGGAGCCGACATATGCAGCGCAGCAAAATTCAGTTTATTCGATCACCTCGTCGGCGATGCTGAGCAGCTTATCTGGCACGGTAAGGCCGAGCGCCTTCACGGTCTTGAGGTTGATCACCAACTCGTATTTGGTCGGTGCCTGCACTGGGAGATCGGCTGGCTTCTCGCCCTTAAGGATGCGGTGGATGTAACCGGCCGTGACAAAGGCAGGGGGCTGGCCGCCAATGTTGCTATGGCCGAAGCTTCTCGATCTCCGCCTTGAGCGCGGCTTCGATCGTCCGGTACGACGCCTCAACGGCGATCACGCGCGATCCGGCATCGGCGATATAGCCGGTCTGGCCGACGCGCTCGATCTCCGCACATTGCTCCGAGAGTTCGCGCGCGCCCAGGATTGAGCTTGTGCCCTTGATCATATGCGCGGCCCGCCGGATGCTCGGGACATCGGCTCGTGCCGCTGCGTCACGCAGCGCCGAGAGAACGGATGGGGTCTGATCGAGGAAGCTCCTAATCACCTCCCGCAGTGCCGCCGTCCCTCCGAGATCTTCGCGAAGCTGATCGAGCGCGTCGCGGTCGAGTGCAGTGCCGGCCGCGATTCTCTGTTTCTTGACAGGCGGCGCGGCCGCAGCTTCGGGTGCGGTGGCGGCTGCCAAAGGCCGGCATTTGGCGAGCGCCGCTGCGAGCCGGTCCAGCGTCACCGGCTTTACGATGTAGTCGTCCATGCCTGCCGCCAAGCACTTGTCGCGGTCTCCTTGCATCGCCTCGGCAGTCATCGCGATGATGCGCGGACGCTCGCTTGCCGCCCAGCGTGCGCAGATGGCGCGGCTCGCCTCTAGGCCATCCATCTCCGGCATCTGGACGTCCATCAGGATGACGTCGTAGGCGGCATGATCGAGTCGCGTGAGCGCCTGGCGTCCATCGCCAACGACGTCGGCCCGGTATCCGAGCCTTTCGAGCAGGCGAAGCGCGACCTCTTGGTTGATCGCGTTGTCCTCGGCGAGAAGGATGCGCAGCAGCACCGGCAAGCCCATATCGCGCGCCACCGGGATAGCCGCGCCGGCCGACGTGTCGCGTTGGTCACCGATCGTCTCGAGCAGCCGATCGCGCAGATGCGAGAGCCGCAAGGGCTTCGACAGCCCCGCGGCAAAGCCGGCGTCGGCGTGGGCAGACGCTAGCGACTGGCCAGTGGACGACAGAAGGATAAGCACCGGCGCGTGTGCGCCCCGCACGGCGCGAATTTTTCGGGCCAGCGCGATCCCGTCCATCTCGGGCATCTGGTAATCGAGAAGTGCCACGTCGAAGGGATCGCCTTGTACGATCCATTCGAGCGCCGCGACGGGAGAGTTTGTGTCCCGAGCGCGCATGCCCCATCGCTCGGTCTGGAGCTTCAGCAACAGACGATTGCTCGCATTGTCGTCGACGATCAGAACGCGCTTGCCTGCCAGCTCCGGTTGCTCACTGGCGGCGGCCGCACGCTCTAGCGCCTCGACCTCATCTGCGACGATTGTAAAGTGGAACGTCGAGCCTTTCCCCGGCTCGCTCTCCGCCCAGATCCGCCCGCCCATGAGTTCGCTCAGTCGCTTGCTGATGGCCAACCCCAAGCCTGTCCCGCCATATCGGCGCGTGGTCGAGACATCCACCTGGCTGAAAACCTTGAATAGACGGTCGAACCGATCCTTTGGGATGCCGATCCCGGTGTCGCGCACCGCGAAGTGAATCTCCCGCCGCGAGCCCTCAAGCCGCCGAGCTGAGACGGTCACGCCGACCTCGCCTGCCGGTGTGAACTTGATGGCATTGACCAAAAGGTTGACGAGCACCTGTCGTAACCGCGCGGCATCGCCGACGACCAGCCTCGGCATCGCGTCGTCGAGCGCATAGGTCAATTCGATGTCGGTACCCGCCACTTTTGGCGCCACTAGCTGCAGTGCCTCCTCGATGCAGTCGGCGAGATCGAACGGCGCCTGCTCGAGTTCGAGCTTCCCAGATTCGATTTTGGAAAAGTCGAGGATTTGATTGATGATCGTCAGCAGATGCTGGCCGCTCATGCGGATGGTCTCGGCCATCTCGCGCTGCTGGGGCTCGAGCCGGCTGGTCGTCAGGAGATCGGACATCCCGATGATCGCGTTCATCGGCGTCCGGATTTCGTGGCTCATCAAGCAATTCGTGCGCGTCGTCTGCCGTAGTGGTGTGTTCCCCCCAAGCACCTCCGGCATCAAACCCACCAGCTCCGCCGCGATTGCGCGTAAAGCCGCTTGCGTGCGGGCTTGGCTATCCCAAGTTCAAGTGTGCCAGCTTGGTCCCTTCCTCGGAGCGCCCGGTGCCTTCTTCGACGGCTTCGGCAACCAGATCGCCTCCTAATTCTTGCAGTTGCGCAAGGAGTGCACGAGCCCGTCGTTCGACAGCCTGCCGTGTTTGGTCCAGGATCGCGTGTCCGCCCGCTGGCATTGCGGCCACCTCGGATTCAGCCGCTCCTGCTTCCGCGATGACCGATTTTGCCAGCGCGCCGACGCGGTCAATAACCTGCTTAGGATTGAGGCCGCATTCGCGGGCGAACCGCTGCCAGTGCCCTCCCTTGACGCGATCGCCCCGGATGTTGCCGGCGATTCTCTGGGCGAGATTTTTTGTCACGTTCTCCCACACCTCGCCGCACATGACATCGTACATCGGTGCGAGCGACGCGCCGCCTGCGCGAATCATGATCGAGTAGTTCTTAGCATGAGCGTCCGTATTGCAGGCGAGAACATTGACGACGACCATGTCGAGCAATCGGACGATATCGGTCGGGGCCATGTGTCGCCGCGTTGCCTCGAACATGTCCTTCAAGGTCGGTCCGCGGAGTCCCGTCTGGTTGGTTTCGTACTTGGCAGACGGCGGCTTCCCGAGTGCTTGGCAATAGTCCTCTTGGTGCAAGCGACGCCAACGGCCGCTGACCTCGGTTCGATCGAATCGCTTGGTAAGCAAGTAAGTTCGTTTGCCGGCTTGGCCGGTGGTGATATCCGGCGTCGGGATTCTCATTCGCCTCGCCAATGTTAAGCAGAATGCCTCATTCTGGACGCCGCCCCACAGGCGCGGCGCGTCCGGCTTGAGAATGTGTGTTGATGGTGAACCATTCATCGGGATGCAGATGCGACCCGCGTCGTCGACGGCGACGGCAAGTTTTGTCTGCGCGCCTGCGAGCGACATCGAGACGCCTTCGTCGCCAACGAGGAACGGCTTATTCGGCAGTTCCTCTATGACTCTCTCAAGGTCGTCCGGCTTGCCCACCGGCCGCCATTGAACTGAAGCCGTTCTCCCAGGCTGGCCGATCGAGAGTGCGCCGGCGGTGTCGCCGCCGATCGCGGAGAGCAGTCCGACCACGTCGCCCGCTGCCATCCCGAGAAGTTGTCCGAGCGTTCGCAGCTGCTCGCTCTCTGGCAGCAGGTTTGCTGCCCAGGGAAGGAAAGTGTCGGGACAAATGCGCTCCGATGTCAACGGCATCGTCGTCGAGATCGGAAACGCACCTCTCAAGTCGATCCAGTCGGGATCATAGGTAAAGCCGGGCCCATCCTTATCAACATCAATCGTGCCGACAATGCGCTGTTCAAAGAAGACGCGTAGTCGGGTCACTCCTCCACCTCATCGAAGTAGGTCAGGCAGTTCCTGTTCGGTGGCCGACAGTCCGCCGACGGTTGGCATATCGGCTACCCTGAGCCCTAGGACGTCAGCCACCAGAAGGCTTCGTCCAAGCTGGCAAGAGGGCTTGCCGGCTTCTAGGTCGATCAGAAACCTACGGCCGACACCCGTCACAAGCGCCAGCTGATCCTGGCGCATATTCAGCGCTTTCCGACGGCTACGCATAAGCGAGCCGAAGGCCAACGCCACCTTTAAGGCTCTGCGGTCGACCGCGCTCTCGTCATTGTCCATGATAGGCGCACCATGTTCCCGAGCGGGCACATTCCGTCTAAAATGTCAAAATTCGATGAAAATGTACCCGCCTGGGAACTTTTAGGGTCAAGGATGGGTCTTAGCGCACGCAAGTTCCCGAACGAACACCTTTGAGGCGGGACTAACGAAATGCGCGCGCTTGGAAACCCACGGTAGGCGATAACTCCTTGCCAGTACCGGCATCCCAAATGCGTGCAGTGTCGTCGTCTGACGCCGTGACAATGCGCGACCCCGAAGGCGGCTGAGTTCACCCCAGCCTCGTGCCCGCGAGTCAATTATTGCCGTTCGCGCGTTCTTCAGAGTGAAAGAACATCTGTGTGTTTAAGTTGATCGGAATCATTCTGGCTGCAGCTCCAATTGTTCTCTTTCTGAGAGCAATCTTTAAGGGGCAATTGAAGAAAAAAACGCAACCTTTGTCCGAATTTAAAAAGCAGATGGATTATTTGGTGTGGGTAATATTGTTTTTTATTGGATGTGGCGTTGTGTACGCGATCGGGAAGCTAATCTATCAATCTTTGACCTGACGGATGCTCGAGGCGCTATCAGGAGGTAGATGCATCATTACTGCAGAAGTGTCGAAAGCGGGTTAGGTGGCATCAAAACCGGGGGCTGACCCGTCTCCCGGGATAAGGTTGGGGGATGTCCTGAGACTGCCCAAGCGGCATCCGGCAGCCGCTTGCGCCTTTTCCCTTGGCATCGCCGGTCAGTTTCTCACGTTCCATACAGGTCGACCACCGGCATTGGCGACCCGCAGCGAATGAAAATCGCGGTACCGCCAGGAGTTTGTGGCATGGCCTGAGCAAGTGAATTTCATCCTAGAGCCTGGTTGAGCTTCGCGCCGCCTACATGTGGGCAGGTCATCGCCGTTGGGAGCGAGCCAACTGGCAACAGGAGGAGCTCCAATTCTCAGCGGAAGGCGGCAGCCTTCGTGCGATGGCACGAGCCGGATGATGCGTGAGTATCAAGTCCGGTTCTGTGAGAGGCTCAGGGTGAAATTCCCTGGACCTACTCGGCAATGGCACGCATTACCGCGCCGCAGCATTGGCGTTAGGCCGAGCGCCTTGGCGGTCGTGAGATTGAGGACGAGTTCGAATTTTGTCGGCTGCTCGACTGGAATGTCGGCGGGCTTGGTCCCGCGCAGAATCTTGTCGACCAACTCGGCGGCGCGGCGGAACTGGTCCGGGAAATTTGGTCCGTAGGACATGAGAGCCCCGGCTTGGACAAAGTCGCGAGTACCGAAGATTGTCGGCAGCCGCGCGCTGATCGCCAACGTAAGGATGCGAGTGCGGTTTGCGGCAACGAGAGCATCTTGCGCGACGTAAAGTGCGTCCGCTTGGGCCTTGAGCGCCTCGAAAGCGGGAGTGATATCCTCCGCTCGTCGAATTTCGAGTGGCGCGACTTCGAGGCCGAGCGTGCGAGCCGCGGCCTGAACCTCGCCCATCTCAAGCGCGGCTTCGGCAAAGTCAACATTTCCCATGATTGCCAACCGGCGGAGACGGGGGACAACCTCGCGCAAGAGTTCGAGCCGCTTGCCTGCAAGATCGGCCGCCTGGATCGACAGTCCGGTGACGTTGCCGCCCGGTCGCGCCAGACTTGCCACCAAGCCGCCCCCGACCGGGTCCAGCGCCAACACAAAGACAATCGGGATGACTGATGTCGCCTGCTTTGCCGCTGGGACGGCGATACTTCCCGTGACAATGACATCGACGTTGAGCCGAACGAACTCGGCCGCGATCTCGGTGTAGCGCTCGATGCGGCCCTCCGACCAGCGATACTCGACCGCAATGGTGCGGTGCTCGATCCAACCGAGTTCGTGCAGGCGCGCCAGAAAAGCAGCCGTCCATGGACTAAAGGCCGAAGCGTCCGCGCCCAGGAACCCGATAGTCCGCACCTTGCCCGCCTGCTGCGCGTGTGCGGCGAGCGGCCACGCTACCGCGCCGCCGAGAAGGCTAATGAACTCACGTCGCCGCATATCCGCACCCAAACTCAGGGGCCAGCATTGTCTCGGCTCAAACGAGTACTTTGATAGGGCTCAAACTGGGCGTCAAAACCATTGCCGCAGTGCACAGCCAATGTCGGAGATGGGTCAAAACGAGCCTAATTCCTGCGAATTACCTTCCCGATAGCGGATATATACCTGTGCACCGAACGGGGAGGCGACCGGACCCGAGCGGTCGCCTTCTTATTATTACACCGTGCGCCTGGCGATCGCCTGCATTGCGGTGAACACGTCCGCGCCCTCCGCCATGAGCCGCCGCAGCTCGTCGGCCTCGGCCTCGCTGCGATCGACGGGGCGGCCTTACGCGGCCGTCCTGGCCGGCGCTGCGGTATCCCGTCATCGTCGAGCACAGCGACGAACAAGTGATCGCGGGCGATGATACGGATCAGCTCACGTGCCAGCATCGCGGGCGTTTGCTGGCGGGTCTGCGCAAAACCCGCCAGCTCCACAAAATCCGAATCTCTTAGCGGGAAGCCGCCGACCCGCTTCATTGGTCGCCCCTTGTGCCTGCCCTGGCAGCATATGCCCCGCGCAAGCGAGAGATCAACGCAGAGCGGCCGTGCATCCCCAGCACATCGCAAAAAAAAGGGCGCCGACCTGAAACCGCAAGAGCATTGTCCCGAGCGATTCGGACACACCGCGCGGCGCGAGGCCGGCGCGATCGCGCGGGTGGTCGCGCTGAGAAGATCAGTCTCAATGGCGGTGGCGCGGCGGATGCGCCACTGCGGGGACGCAAGGCGAAGCACGAGTTCGCGTTCGACGGCTGTTCGGGCGTCGTAATCGGCAATGACGGCTGCCTCGAACGCCTGGTAATCTTCAATATCTTCCAGAGCGACGACGACAGTTTCGGCGGTCAAGCCGTGTCGGACTGCGTTGTGCCGTGACCGTCGTTTGCCATTTTCCGTTTTCGGACCGGTGCTGCTGAGCGCATTGCGTCGATTGGCTCCGATTTGTCGAAACGAAGTCATCCGTTTGCGAGATTGTCGGTGCTCTGAGAAACGAAGCTCTCTGCTTCAGCGACTGGCGAACGGCTCGTACCCCGATCTTGAGTTGATATGTCGGGAATCTTTGCAGCCTGACCCTGCGTGACATCTCCTGTTGTTGCTACGGGCTTGGGACCGGCCTGTGTCTGCTGCCACAGCCTCAGCGCGACTGGAATGGGATCGATGTTGAGCTTCTGCCACCATGTCGCTTCGTCACCAGAACGATGGAGCTCGCGGTGATGGATCCGACAAACCGGAACAAGAAACTCGTCGCTTACGGTGCGCCCAAGTGCACGCGGTTGCGTAAACCTGAGGTGATGCGGATCCGACGGCAGGCGGCCACAGACAAGACAAGCCTGGCGCATAACGAACTTGCGGTGATCTTTGTCGCGCAGGCGCACCGTTTTGCCCAACGGACCAACCGCGACCTTGCGCAGCCGTTTTCTTGCTGTCGTGGAAGCTCTTTGATAGGTGTTCGTATTCCCATCAGTGCTGGCGTTAGTCTCACTTTCGGACCTGATGTTTTGATCGGGCACCACGTTGGGCGGTGAGCTTGCGGCCTGCGGATCGCTGATCGCGGCGAGCCTTTTCTGAAACCGCTCTTCGAGAATTTGGGCATCGCTTGCTGTCAAGGTGTTCTTGGCCGGAAGATTACGATGCGCCCAGGTAGCGGCCTCATCCGCTGAATTGAGTTCCGCCAGTTCAACAATTAGGCGTTCTCTAAGGGCAGCCGATTGGTCAGGGGGAAGAATAGATCTTGAAAGCGCAGGAGATCCTGCCCCATTGCGGGCTGGCCGCCCCGCGGCGGTAGCGGGACCGTTCGAGGTTGGATGCCGAGATCGTGGTGGTCCTAAACTATCTTTCGGTAAGACGTTAAGATCCGGTGCATCGAGATCATCCTCTCCAGCTATCCCGACCAACGTAAACAGGGCGTAGCGCCGCGCATAAGTGAGCGCGGCGCCCATGCGCTGAGCGGAGGCGATATCGGCGATCGGGCATACTGGCCACTCCGAGGAGATCCATTCACCCGATGAATGGGCAAGCACGGTCGTAAGGCGAAGGAGCCCACTCTCTTTATCAATTGCCGTCGTCTGGATGGTGGCAATCTCATGCTGACCCAGGCTCTTGCGGACGATGTCAAGCCCGCTCGACAGCGGGGCGTAACGGAACGTGCGGTCAGGTTCGCGAGGGAATGGGGATCGGATAGTGCCAACGAGCGACTTTTCCGGGTTGATCATCTGGGCCTGTGCTTTGGCGAGAGCCGCGGCGATCGTGGCAATCGATTCACTGCACCTGTGCATGGCCGCCCTCCATGCTCAGGATATCGAAGCTCACCGCGCCTGATCTCGATCGTTTGGCCCGGATCCCATGGCCGATGGCCTCCTTGGCATCCTCGGGCATGAGGGCTTTAAGCTCCGCTTTGGCATTCTCATGCTCCAGGTGGGCCTCTTTAGTTCGCCGAAACACGGCTGAAAATTCTGCCCAGGCATTTGACGAGTTCATGTCGACGATCCGCACCGCCTCAATACGGGCGCGCGGCGGCTCGACCCCAAAGAGACGGGGAGGCTCGCCACTCTCCACGCAGCGCCAGAATTTCTTTTCCGCGGTCAAAAGCAGGTGTTGGTAAAGGGGATCGGCGGCTATCTTCATCTCGACCCATTTTCCGCCTCCGGTAATGATCGAGAGCGCCGCGGCTCTGGCATTGGCGACCCACATATTGTGCTGGAGCTGGGCCATATGCTTCTCGGCCGCCGCCTCTTCCGAGAAAGTCCAGGGCAACATGAATTTGGCTTCGAAGACCATTCCATTGCCCGCGACAATTCCGTCAACGGTCGCCCCCATCCACCGGTGCACAGAATGTCGGAGCCGACGCTGAACGGACTCGACGCTTTGCCCCGTATTGCGCTCGTACCAGAGCCGATTGAGAGCCTCAGTGACGACGCCGAGCTGGACGATGAGGTTGCCGGACAGGTCCTCCGGCTCGATTTCACCGCGTTTTTCTCGCCAGAGGCGGACGAGGGCAGCTTCGTCATTGCCCATAATGATTCGGGCGTCGGAGCCGCCGATGAAGGTCCGGCGACTAAGATGTTTGGGAGAGTTCCGTGCGGCCTCGAACGGAAGGGTCATGATGCCCTCCAATTCTCGTGCTCGCGCATTTTCTCTGCAGCATTGCGGATCACGCCGACTGCATCGGCCGATAAGTCCTGGAACAGGTTGTCGAGATCGTCCGAATCAACTGTGGCAAATATCGGATGTGGGATGTTCCCGGCGAGGGTGGCGACGAATTCGGTGTGTGCCGCCTGCGTGGGGCTTGTGGACTTCGGCGGCCGTCCGCGAGACATCAGCTCGCGAATTGCCGTAGTAATGCACTCAGCCTGGGCCATGGCTTATCTCCGTGGCTTGGGTTAGGGCCGGTGGCGAGGGCCAACTCGCCATCGGTCCGCAATTTTTAGTATACTGAAAATATGGCTCATGTCAAAAACAATTTTCGTGCGAAAAAGAAGACGTGGCAGGCCGGCAACCGGCGTGGATCCTGTATTGCCAGTACGCGCGCCTAAGGAATTGATCGCTCGAGTCGACGATTGGGCACGGAAGCAGTCCGATAGGCCATCGCGCTCAGAAGCTGTGCGGCGCCTGATCGAACTAGCATTGAATTTGAGGAATAAACGTCCGTAATTTCGCCCAGGATTCCGGCCGCAAGCTAGGCGCATGGCCTCCTTTCGGCGATCGAGCCGGTCGTCCGCTCACAACGAGACTAAACTAAAAGGCAATGACGGATATCCTCCGGGGCTTATGTAAAAGCTCCCCAGCCATAGCTGCCACGCGGTCTCGGCGGCCGGCGGGCGTAATAAACCTCGCGCATCCATGAGGGAATTGCGTGCTGCCCACACAAGCATCGCGCAGAAAATACCGAGGTCGTCGTGTCGTCCCAGCGGACAGGTGTAGACGATGCCGCTCTCGCGCATCTCCGTTTCTAGGCCAACCAGCTGCTCATAGGCCGGTCGGCTCTGTGGATTATCCACCATTCTCACCTGCCGTGTTTGCAACTGGCGGTGAAAAAAAATCGAGCAGATAAGAACGGCAAAGATGGTAGATCAACATTGCTCCATTCTTAACCGGCCGCCGCTCAAAGGTCGTGCCGTCCCCGTGCCGGCTTGGTGTGCAGCCCAATCACGCGCCGGACGAAGGTCTCGTAAAGCACCTCGGCATAGCTGGGATCGTTGCTCAAGTCGACGATGATCACCGCTTCGCATTCGCGACAACCACCCCGCATTTCGACAGCCGGAGCTTTCGACTGGATCGCTCATGGGTCTTCTTCCCAATTCTCCACTTCCTGCTCCAATGACTCTGTGCTTCCCCGCTCGTGCAGCTCTGGCAGGTATGGTTCCATATCGTAAATCCGCGCTGCGGCATCGATTAGATCATCGTGAGCCGCAAACGGGTGGCGCCTAAGCTCGTCTATGAGAATTCTCGTCAGATCGTAGATTTCGCCGTTCTCATCCTTGCGCCAGATGGCGTCGACGAGGCGATGCCGCTGGCCGCCCCGCTCCATCTCAAGCATCTTCTTGGTCAGCGTCTCGGCCGGCCGGTACACGATTTCGCCGACGTTGCGTTCGGCCCCATCTTTGCGGGCTTTATCGCCATCCCTCCACACCGACCAGTAGGAAAAGCCCCCGCCACTAAGATTTTTGACTTTGACCGGAAATTGGAAGCGGCCGCTGCGAATATCCGGCTCGAGCCGCTCGATGCGGTCACGCTTGGAGTGGCCGCCGGTCTCCGGGGTCTTGAGCTCTACAATGCCGAAATAGTTACCCTCCGCGCGCATCCTTTCTTGCATGACTTCGATATCGTCGAGCATCCCGTATTGCTCGTAGCCGACCTTGACCATCTGTACGCCGGGATACCTCTCCCACTTGCGCTTGAGGTCCTTGATCTTCTCCCAGCGCTCGGACAGCTTCATGCGCTGGCAGTAGCCGTCGAGGAGATATTTTGTGCCGTTATGGTCTATGCCGATCACCGCGATCGCTGTGCGGTCGGAACGCACACCTTTGCCCTTTGATGGGTCAACCATCACATACACGTTGAGCATCGACGGGATGACGTCATACGACGTGAACCAAGTTGCTGAAAACGTTGCCTCGCTTCCCGCAATCGGGTTGAGCAACATCTGCGCGTTTACAACCTTCAACCCCTGATCTCGCTTGATGCGCGCCCAGTTCTCCGGGGTGAGCAGGACTGGCCGACCGTTTAGCGTCCCATCCTCGGTAGCCGGATAAATGCGCGGCTTCATCAGCTTCTGATCAAGAATCTGCCCATAGACATCCGCGAAATGATATCGAGTCCCAACAATTTGTTTGGCAACGCCGTGCCGTGTGCCAAGGTTGTCGGCCAGTTGGAAGCGCTCAATCACTTTTTTTAGCTGAAGCTCTTCGAGGTAGTCCTGCGTGACGATGTCATCGTAGTGGTGCCTATCGAAATGCCGCCCCGTAGGTTGGCCGTCGATAAGGCCGTGCGCCTCGACGGTTGCTTCCTTGGCCTTCCCTTACGCTTGACCGTTATCCCGCGCATGAGGCTCCACTTTGCGGGGCGTCCGTCTGGACCCTTGCCGCGGGGGTTTTCATAGAGAATGTCGCTGAATACCTCCTTGAGGTGCTCGTTGGTTTCAAACTCATGCTTGATTTGGCCGAGGATTTCCATGGCGAGCTGCTTGGTTGCCGAGAAAATCGCGATGGTTATCTCGGGATTGCACATGACCTCCTGAATGGTACCGCCGACTGTGATAATGCTTGTCTTGCCATGGGATCTGGCCCACAGATCAATGCAGCCGTCGGGCTCAGCCTCAACTTCGCGACAACGGCCAAAGAACCACGGGTGGTCCAGATCGCTGCGGCCGAGGAGCCGGGTCAGCAGAAAGAAGCGATCGTTGCAGGCAAGGAGCGCCTTGTCGTCGTTCTGCAGGTCGTGCCTGCGCATCATTTCGTCATAAAACTCGCAGCTCTCCTCGTGGTCGAGGAAGGGTAGGTCATTGATGATGAACTCGTCCAGCCACTCGTTGTTAGGGTGCCGGTAGCGCAGCCCCCGCAGTTTCCTACCCGCCCACACGTTCGTGCTAGCCGGAGGAGCCCTTGTCCGCCCTGCCTTCTCGATAGCCGTTGCAGATATCCGTGCCTCGATGCGCTCGATCCTTGTAAGCTGCGAACGTGATCTCATGACACTTGCCTTTTCTCCAATGCAGACAAGCGCTCCTCGAACTCGGCGATCTCGATTGTCTTCAGATGCATGGAGATCAGAGCCATCACGTCAGCGGCCTCGCTTGGCGAAAGCTCGCCGCGGCTACAGGCGGCGAGGACGGCCGAAGAGGCGGAAAGCGCGTCCGCGGCGGTCTTGACTTCGGGTATCGCAAACTCGACGGTGCGGTCCGTGCTGTGCGGCACCAGCCTGTTCAGCAGGGCACGCAGCATGGGCGAATCCCCGTCGAGCGCCTTCTGCACCGCCCTTGTGATCAGCGCCTCGCCCTGATCATCGATCAGCGCTTCCAATGCCCGGGTAACCCGGTTGCGTGAGCCCTTCGGCTTGCCAAGCGGATTGCCGCTTTGCCCCGGTTGAAACGGTCTTCCGCGTGGTTTCTGCGCATTCAAGGTGTCGACCGGAGCAGGCGGTGGTGACCCCGAACCTGCCTGCGCTGATTCATCAGGAGCAATGGTGGGCGCGATCGAGGCGTTCGGCGCTTGTTCGGCAGCAAGTAGCGGTGGTGTGTCCGCAGAGGTTGCCGTTGATTGCTCAGCGGGGGGAAGCACGGGCTCAGCCAAAGCTTTGCCCGGTCGTTCTATTGCCGCCGACCGAGGTGGCGGAGCCGATTCCGCCGGCGATACTGCTGTCGGTTCAACGCTACTCATAGTGCTAATTCCTTTCTTGGGTTGGATTTGGTGGGAGTGGATTTCGTGTCCGAGAAGCCAAGCGCGACGGAGGCTCTCATGGCTCTCGGATAGAGCCGGGTACGAGGCTCTCGAAATTGAGAGGGCGAATCTCACAAAATGGATGCGGCACTTCCCGTCGACCTAATGACGCCCATCCGACCTGGGCGTTGGATGTGGTGGGAGAGTGGATTTCCTGTCCGAGAAAGCCACGCGCGATGGCGCTCTAGGTCTCTCGGATGCAGCGAGGTGCGAGAGATTGTTCGAGGGCCGAGCATGCCCATCAGAACCGCGTTGGCCTTAGTGGTCGCGCGCAGGCGCGAGCATCCCCATCAATGCGTGAGGACGCTTCGGGTGACCGCAGTTCTTGTTATGCAGGGCGGCGAAAACAAAACGCCGTCAGATAGCGGCCAGGTGCGGGTAGCGTGAGCGGGGCCAGAACGGAAACGCTGAGCAACCTAATTGCCGAGATGGCGCCGGCAATAAAAAACCGCCTCGCGGGCGGCTACACTTCATCCACCTTACATAAAAATACCCCTTGGCTGTGCCATCGGTCAAGAACATACCCGCGAGGCGACGCGCGAGCCACGTTCAGATCTTTGAAAAGCAAGGAGAAAAAGTTCGCGCGCCCTTGTTTGTCTCGAAACTCCCGTGAACGTCAATTTGTGCAGATTTTTGCCGCTCCTGACACAAAATTCCTAGGGCCAGTAAAGAGTTATGCCCTATGAACCAGTCGTGTAGCGCCGCAGAAAAATGGTTCCCACTTGCGGGCCGATTCTGGTAGCCCACGGAGAGGAGGGTTGTCGTTCTTGTATGACACAATCTTTAGTTGAAATTCGCTGTATTCCCGCTGTATTTACAGCGGAGCCCCAGGCGGCAGGCCTTCGTGGATCGACGCCTTTCAGATACCCCCAACCGCCCGTCGCACCGCCTCCGATGTCCGACTCGGAGCAATCCCTTGTACTGCTTGTGGGCGGAATGTGGCGCCGCTCGAAGCAGGCGGCGCGGGCCATAGTGATGAGTGGTGAGTTGTGGAGTTGTGGGTTGTGAGTAGTAGGAGCAGTCACGACTTCCACTGCTCACTACAATTCCCAGTCTAGCTTGCGGTCGAGCGAATATGGTCCCCCGCCGCGCAACGCGATGGCAAAGAGGATCAGGCCCCAGAACAGAGGATACTCCCAGCCGCCGGAGCTCGTCGCATCAGTTGCTCGCCCCACCGCGACGCAAGTCCGCCTCGATCAACAGCTTCGATCCGCCCCCAAAGCGCACCCGATACACCTGCAGATTCTCCATCACCCGCTGGACATAATTGCGGGTCTCGGAAAATGGGATTTGCTCCACCCAGTCGATCGGGTCCACTTTCGGATCGCGCGGATCGCCGTGTTTGGCGATCCACTCGCGCACGCGTCCCCGGCCGGCATTGTAGCCTGCAAAGGTGAGGATGTAGGAGCCGCGATACTCCTGGATCAAATCGCCCAATTCGGCGGCTCCGAGTTGCACATTATAGATTTGATCGCTCAGCAGCCGACGCTCGTCGAAAGGTGCGCGGAACTTCTGGGCCACGTACCGGCCGGCCGCGGGCGTGACCTGCATCAACCCCATGGCACGGGCGCTCGACACCGTTTTCGGGTTGAACGTGCTTTCCTGGCGCGCAATGGCATAGACCACAGGCAACTCGATCGCAGGCCCAATGGGCTTATATTCCGGAATGCCGGCGACCGGAAACGCGTAGTGCTCGAGCGGCAATCCGCGGGCAAGCGCCGCCTTGCCAATGAGCGCCACGGCGCGAGCGTCCTTGTGCTGGCCCGCCACTTCCGCAAGCGCCGCGAGCGCGGCAGCGTCGGTTGCGCGTTCGCCGAGATCGGCCAATGCTCCGGCGACCAAATCCCGCTCTTCGATGGCATAAAGAATTTCGATTGCTCGCACGACTTCAAGCCGGCCAAGACCGGCTGGAAGCTCCGGCGGCGCGCGCAAGCTGATGTCCTTATGACCAATCCGGGCGCGGGCAATTTGCCCGTAATAGGCGGTGGGATAGCGCGCCGCTGCCTCGAAATGGGCGCGGGCTTCCTCCTTGCGGCCCAACGCTTCGGCCGCGCGACCCTGCCAGTAGCCCGAACGCGCGAGCGCAATCGGATTGCTGATGCTCTCGCCGATCTTGGCAAAATGGGCAAGCGCAGCCGCCGGCTCATTGAGGTGTCGCAATGCAATCCAGCCGGCGGTGAATTGCTGCTCGACGCGATAGTTCTCCTTCGCCGCAGGGGCGGCATCGCGGACCACGCGATAAGCGGTCTTCGCATCGGCTGCATCGAGCAGCTTGCGCGCGACGAGGCGGCGCTCGATCCACCACTGATCGGCGTCGAGAGGCGCTCCATGCTCGCGCGGCACTGACAGCATCAAGGCGGCTGCTTCCGTCGCCTTCTCCGCCCGCCGCAACAGCTGGATGCGGCTGAAGAGGAGGCCGACATCGCGCTGGCCATCGGGGGGCACGGCATCCAGCAGCGCTTTGGCATTGGATGCTTTCCTGATGACGGCGATACGCGCTTTCGCAATGGCGGGGGCATTGCCACCTGCGCGATTGGCCGCGCGCAATGCGCCCTCGACGTCCTCGGCATAGAGCCGCATATCCATGCGGGCCTTGTGGTCGGCGGGGGTGATCAGGTCCTGGAAGACGTCGAGCGCAGCGGCTTCGAGATCGTTTGAGAACGCATCGTTGCGCCATGCGTCGCGCACGAGACTTTGCGCTCCTGCGCGATCCCCTTGCAGCAGCAGCGCCCGGGCAAGGGCGAATTTGCCCTTCGCCGTTGCGGGGCGGTGCTTGGCGAAAAACGAGCGGACAAACGCCGGCTCCAGCCGATCCGCCCAAAGTGTTGCTTCCGCCCGCCGACGGATAAGGGTGATGGCCGGCCAGCTCGGGTTTTCCGCAAGGAAGGCCGTGTAGCGGCCAATATCGACGTTTTCGGCGTCATCGACACGCAAAATGGCCCATTCCACGAGCTTGCGGGCGAGGGGGTCCGCAATCGTCGTTTGCAGGTCCATCGCTTGCGAGACGTTCCCATGCTTGGCGGCACTGATCGCTTCCTTCACCGCTGCAAGATCGGTCGAGGAGGTCGAATCGGTAGCCGCGGTCAGAAAGCGAGGGGATGGTGCCGCAATCCGAGCAAGCGACGGCACGGCGCTCGCCTCGCTCGGAAGGCGTACGCTGCCAGGTCTTGGCTTGGGCAATGGGACCGCGCCCGCCGAATCCTCCCGCGGCGCGAGGGCAAAAAAGCCCATCAGCGGCAAGCCGATCAAGATTCGTGTGACTAGCCTGTTGATCAAGATAGCGTCCGCGGCTGCTTGAAACCGTTCATGTGCTGTTAGTCGCTTGATATGATTGATGAAGAGCTAATACTCATCATGCCGACCATCCACCCCCACCGCGGCAAAAAGGCGGCGCCCATTGCAGAGAGGGCTTTCATCCCGAACGCCTTCCCGTTAACAATGCAGGAAGGCTTGGCGCTAGAAGCCTTGGTGCCATGGCGGCCGGGCTAGTCAGAGGATGGTATCATGACGGTCAAGACGGGCTTTCGGGGCTCGTTTACCGCGCTCGTCACTCCGTTCAGCAATGGTTCGGTCGACGAGCAGGCATTTCGAGCCCTGGTCGACTGGCAGATCGCGGAAGGCACCGATGGCCTTGTGCCGGTAGGCACCACGGGCGAAAGTCCGACCCTCTCCCATGACGAGCATCGCCATGTCGTCGAGTGGTGCGTCGAGCAGGTCAAGGGACGCGTGCCGGTCATTGCCGGCGCCGGCTCGAATTCCACTAATGAGGCTATTGAGCTCGCCCGCCACGCCGAAGAGTGCGGAGCGAGCGCCGTGCTCGTCGTCACGCCCTATTACAACAAGCCAACCCAGGAAGGTCTCTACCGGCATTTCAAGGCGATCAACGATGCGATCGGCATTCCGATCATCATCTACAACATCCCCCCTCGCTCCGTGATCGACATGTCGGTCGATACGATGAAGCGCTTGTTCGAGCTCAAGAACATCGCGGGAGTGAAAGACGCAACCGCCAATGTGGTGCGCGTCTCCGCGCAGCGGGCTGCCATGGGGCCGGACTTCAATCAGCTATCCGGAGAAGACGCAAGCGCACTGGGCTTCATGGCACACGGCGGTCATGGCTGCATTTCCGTGACGTCGAACGTCGCACCGCGCCTGTGCGCGCAATTCCAGGACGCTTGTCTCAATGAGGACTATGCGGCGGCGCTGAAGGTCCAGGACAAGCTGTTACCCCTGCACACCGCGCTGTTCATCGAAACGAGCCCTGCGCCGGTGAAATATGCACTCTCCGTGCTCGGCAAATGCGCCGATACTGTTCGGCTGCCGATGGTGCCGGTCGGCGAGACAACCAAGACCGCGGTACGCGCAGCCATGGTTCATGCCGGCCTGATCAACTGACCGCCAGCGCCGCGCATCAAGTCCAGTCAGGCCGCGCCGGCTCGCTGCTGACCCGAGCGCCATCCGTGCTGAACGCAGTCGATGCGGGTTCCTGAACGGTCGCGAGCACAATAGCGAAACCGGCGGCCAACACGACCAAAGCCACGATGGCGATCATGAAACTGCGCATGAGGGCTCTCCTTGCCGCAACGGGATCGCTATTCTAGCAGGCGCAAATGCGCGCCGAAACCTCACCTTCGTGAGGCGTCCCTTTAGTCTCCGGCGGCGCAAACCGCAGGCGCAACGGGCGAGCAGCATTGCAGAGGACCGCGCAAATGGGCTCGGCATCGGGCGACGGTAAACTGCGAACCGTCGCCCACAATCGCAAGGCGCGGTTCAATTATGAAATCGGTGAGACGTTCGAGGCGGGCATTGCGCTGACCGGAACGGAGGTGAAGTCGCTGCGGCAGGGCAAGGCGACCATCGCCGAGTCATACGCCGATTCCCGTGGCGGCGAGATTTGGCTGGTCAATGCCAATATCCCCGAATATTTGCAGGGCGGCCGGTTCAATCATGCTCCCAAGCGCCCGCGCAAGCTTCTTCTGCATCGCCGGCAAATCGATAAGCTCATCGGCGCGGTCGAGCGCGAGGGCATGACGCTCATTCCGTTGAAGCTTTATTTCAATGAAAAGGGGCGCGCGAAACTTGAACTGGCGCTGGCGCGGGGAAAGAAATTGCACGATAAGCGGGAAACCGAGAAGAAGCGCAGCTGGGAGCGCGAACGGGGCCGGCTGCTGCGCGCCAAAGGATAAGCCATGCACCTGCCTGTCAGCTTCGATCATTGTGTGGTGCACGTTTCGGACTGGGAACGCTCGAACAGTTTTTATCGCGACGTGCTCGGTGCCGAACTCGTTCGCAATGGGCAGGGATGGGCTTACCGGTTTGGGGCCGCACAGCTCAATCTGCATGGGCCGGGCTTTCATCCTGCCGAAGTCGCACGCCTGCCGGTAGCGCCCGGGAACAGCGACCTCTGCTTCGAATGGAAGGGCTCGATTGCCGATGCAATCGCGCATCTTAACCGGCGCGGCATTTGCGTTCATGCCGGCCCGATGCAGCGCTTTGGGGCAAAGGGGCGCGGCACCAGCATCTATTTCCGAGATCCCGACGGCTCGCTCCTGGAATTCATTTGCTATGAAGTCCCCCACCCCACCCTCCCCGCAAGTGGGGGAGGGTAAGGGTGGGGGCGGAAGGTGGAGATCGCCGATGACGAGCACACATAACCCCAACCTGCTGCCCCCCGAGCTTCCAGTTCCGCAAGACGATGGCGCAGCACGTCATCTTGTAAAGCTCAAGCTTCCCTCGGTGCCGCTGCCGGCGACGAACGGCACCGGGGTCGACCTGGCGAAGCTCACCGGCCGCACCGTCGTCTACGTTTACCCACGAACCGGGGTTCCTGGACGGCCGACACCCGATGGCTGGGATGCCATTCCCGGAGCGCGCGGATGCACTCCGCAATCGTGTTCATTCCGCGACCATTTCGCCGAGCTCAAGCGCGTCGGCGTTACTCATCTCTACGGACTTTCGACGCAGGACAGCGACTACCAGCGCGAGGCCGTCGAGCGGCTTAAACTGCCTTTTCCGATCCTGTCGGATCAAAATCTCGTTCTCACCAGAGCGATCAAGCTTCCGACCTTCGCGTTTGCCGGCATGACCCTGCTCAAGCGCATGGCACTCGTGATTGACGACGGAACGATCAGCAAGATCTTCTACCCCGTCTTTCCCCCGGACAAGAACGCGGAGGAAGTGCTGGCCTGGCTGCAAGCATCGAGATAATCGCGCACCATCGCAAAAACTGCGCGAAACATGCCCGGCGTAAGTACCCCCGTACTCGTGTTGTAGCGCGAGCAGTGATAGCTCACGAACAACCGCAACTTTCCAAGATCATGGCAGCTGCCATGGCTAAACGGGACGGCGGATCGCCGGTGATTGAGCGCTGCGACAGTGCTTGCATGGGAAATACGGCCGAGCGTTAGGATGGCGCGCAGGTTGCTCATCTCGGCAATGGTGGATTGCAGGAAAGAACGGCAGGCTCTGATCTCGGCTGGCATCGGTTTGTTGTCGGGGGGAACACATCGAACCGCATTGGTAATCCGCGCATCGAGGAGCGTTAGCCCGTCGTCAGGCCGCGCCGCATAGGTGCCAGTGGCGAAGCCGTAGCTTTTGAGCGTCGCATAGAGGAGATCGCCGGCATAATCGCCGGTGAAAGGACGTCCGGTGCGATTGGCGCCGCGCAAGCCCGGCGCCAGGCCAACGATCAGGAGGCGTGCCGTAACGGGGCCGAACGAGGGAACCGGTGCGTTAAACCATTCCTGCTCGCGGCTGCGCCAATCATCTCGAAATGCCTTGAGACGCGGACATAGCGGGCAATCGCGGCCGGGCTTGCCGGACGCGGGATGCGTCATAGCCGCTCGATCAATTGTAGCCCGCATGAGCCAACGGGTCGGCGCGAAGCGCCGCCCGATGACAAGCTCCGCGACATGCCGGGAAATCGCTCCCGGATATCGCTTCGCTCATCCGGGCTACTCGGCCGCTCAGTCTTCGAAATCATCCTCATCGTCGAGGGCGGCGCCCGCTCCCGCGCGTTGCGGCGAGGGAGCGCGCTGGAGGAACTGCGGCGTGTGGCGCGGCTCGCGCGCTTCGCGCACCGGCCGCTCGGCCGGATCGCGGCCGATCTTGGGCTGCAACTCGACGATGTCGAGGAACACATCGGCTTGGCGGCGTAGCTCGTCGGCGACCATGGGCGGTTGAGTCGAGATCGTGGAAATGACGGTCACGCGCACGCCGCGGCGCTGGACCGCCTCGACCAGCGAGCGGAAGTCCCCATCGCCTGAGAACAGGACCATGTGATCGATCGAGCCTGCGATCTCCATCGCATCCACGGCGAGCTCGATATCCATGTTCCCCTTTACCTTGCGCCGCCCGGTCTGATCGACGAACTCTTTGGTTGCCTTGGTGACAACGGCATAGCCGTTGTAATCGAGCCAATCGATCAGCGGCCGGATCGAGGAATATTCTTGATCCTCGATAATGGCGGTGTAATAGAATGCGCGCAGCAGATAACCGCGGGAGTGGAACTCGCGTAAGAGGCGCTTGTAATCAATATCGAAACCGAGCGCCTTGGCGGTGGCATAGAGATTGGCGCCGTCAATGAAAAGTGCGATTTTTTCAGCTTTGGGTTCCATGATCCTCTCTTCCGACTTAAGTCATTGCACCTGATTATCGGCTCCGGGCGGGCGTATCTGCCCGGAGAATACGTGAATAGTTGGCAATCCGCTCGATGTGATCGTGGGCCGCTCAATTGCGTGTGCACGCTCTCCATCACAACCAAAGGCAATAAGGCAATTAAAATGGCGTAATGGGTGCCGCCCCTGCCTAACAGAGAGCTGGCTTGAGGCCAAGAGGAATTTGCCCCTCGGTTCTGCCTTGCGCTTTGTTCCCGACGCGGTTACCTAAAGCGCACATTTGCAGGAGCATGCGCCATGGCCCGGGTCACCGTTGAAGACTGCATTGATAAGGTCGAGAACCGTTTTGATCTCGTATTGCTTGCAAGCCACCGCGCGCGCTTGATCTCGTCGGGCGCTCCGATGACGATTGACCGCGATAACGACAAGAATCCGGTCGTCGCTTTGCGCGAGATTGCCGAAAAGAGCATCTCGCCTGACGATCTCAAGGAAGAGCTCGTTCACTCGTTGCAGAAATACGTGGAGGTCGACGAGCCCGAGCCCGAGGCGGCTCCCCTTATCAGCGCGGATGGGGGATCCATTGACGTGGATGATACCGAGGTCACCGCGCAACAGATGACCGAGGAAGAGTTGCTCAAAGGCCTTGAAGGCCTCACGCCGCCGGAGGAACAACCGGAAGACGAGGAGTAGGCCGGGAAGCGACAGGCCTTGCTTCGCTTGCGCCTGACCAAGCGACCTGTGGCAGTAGAGCAAAGTAGCCCGGATTGAGCGGAAGCTGAAGTCCGGATGGGTCGCGCGCCCCGCATTTTCCTTGCGCTGGCTCCGGAACACCGGGCCTTGTGCGTATTCCGGCCTTGTCAGTATTAACGACTGCCATGATATCCTGACAGAATAGGCTCCCAAATCGGGGGCCGGAATCGGGATTGAGATGGCACGTTCCTCAACGGACCTCCCGCGCATGCAAAATCAGTCCCGGGCTCGTGCTCCGTTCGGACGAAGTCTCAGCATCGTCTCACAAGCGCTTGAAAACGCGATCGGATCGCCGGCTCGGCCCAAGCTGCCGATGCTTCGCCAATATGATCTGATCGAACGGGTAAAGCGCTACAACCCTGCCGCGAGCGAGCCGCTTCTCAACCGCGCTTACGTTTATGCCATGCGTGCGCATGGCGAGCAGAAGCGAGCCTCAGGCGACCCTTACTTCTCCCATCCGCTCGCAGTGGCGGCAATCCTCACCGATCTCAAGCTTGATGATGCCACCATCGCGGCGGCCCTCCTCCACGACACCATCGAGGACACGCAGGCGACCCGCGCCGAGATCGATCAGATGTTCGGAAAGGACATCGGCGCGCTGGTCGAAGGTCTTACCAAGCTCAAAAAGCTCGATCTCGTAACCAAAGAGGCCAAGCAGGCGGAAAATCTCCGCAAGCTGCTGTTGGCAATCGCGGACGACGTGCGAGTGCTGCTGATCAAGCTCGCTGACCGGCTGCACAATATGCGCACCCTTTCACACATGCCTCCCGAAGCCCGCCGGCGCGGCGCGCAAGAGACGCTCGACATCTATGCTCCGCTGGCCGGTCGCATGGGCATGCACGAAATGCGCGAGGAGCTCGAGGATTTGGCGTTCCGCGAGCTCAATCCCGAGGCCTATACGGTGGTGAGCGAACGGCTCGATCAACTTGAGGCAAAGAATGTCGGGCCGGTTGCTGAAATCGAACAGCAGCTCACGAGGAAGCTCTCTGAGCGCGGAATCGAAGCAGAGGTCCGCGGCCGTCGAAAGCGAGCCTATTCGATATGGCGCAAGATGGAACGCAAATCCATCGGCTTCGAGCAATTGTCCGACATTTTCGGATTCCGCGTGATCGTGCAGACGCTGCCGCAATGCTATGAAGCGCTGGGGATCGTCCATACCACGTGGCCGGTGGTGCCGGGTCGGTTCAAGGATTACGTTTCAACACCCAAGCCGAACGACTACCGCTCGATCCACACCACCGTGATGGGTCCCAGCCAGCAGCGGGTCGAATTGCAGATCCGTACACGTGACATGGAGGAAATTGCCGAATACGGCATCGCCGCTCACGCACTTTACAAGGACGGACTTGGCTCCCCGACGGAAATGCTATCGCGCGAATCGAGCGCCTATGCGTGGTTGCGCCGCACGATAGAACTGCTCGCGGAAGGGTCCACCCCGGAAGAGTTTCTCGAGCATACCAAGCTCGAATTGTTCCACGATCAGGTGTTTTGCTTCACACCCAAGGGCATGCTGATCGCGCTGCCTCGAGGCGCCAATGCCATCGACTTCGCCTATGCCGTCCACACCGACGTGGGCAACATGGCGGTCGGGTGCAAGATCAATGGCAAGATCGCGCCTCTTGTCTCGGAGCTCGTTAGCGGGGACCAGGTCGAGATCATTACATCAAGCGCGCAGGTCACCCCACCGGCGGCTTGGGAATCGCTCGTCATCACTGGAAAGGCAAGTGCCGCTATTCGCCGGGCCACGCGTGCTGCCGTGCGCCACCAATACGCCGGCCTCGGCCGGCGTATTGTCGAGCGACTCTGTCAACGGGCAAAAATGCCCTACTCGGACGAAAAGCTCCAAGGCGCGCTGCGCCGCCTGGCGCATGCCTCGGTCGAGGAAGTGATGTCCGCGGTCGGCCGAGGTGAAATGCGCGCGGCCGATGTCGTGCGCGCCATGTATCCCGACTACAAGGAAGAACGCGCGGCCATTATCGGCCAGCAGCCCAAGGCCGAAAGCGGCTGGTTCGGGCTCAAGAAAGGCAAATCAGTAAAGGTCAAGGTCGCTGGCGAGCCGGGCGCGGCAATTCCCATCCGCGGCATCAATACTGATCTGCCGGTGCGCTTCGCGCCCAACAGCGGCGCCGTTCCGGGCGACCGCATTGTCGGCATTCTCACCCCCGGCGAGGGAATCACCGTCTACCCGATCCAGTCTCCGGCGCTGAAGGACTTCGAGGATGTGCCCGAGCGTTGGCTCGATTTGCGCTGGGACGTCGACGAGCACACGCCGCAGCGCTTTCCTGCTCGCATTGTACTTCAGACGGTCAATGAACCCGGCTCGCTCGCACAGGTAGCCCAGATCATCGCCGAGCACGACGGCAACATCGACAATATTCGCATGGAACGGTCAGCCCCGGATTTCACCTCGGTTACGATCGACCTTGAGGTGTTCGATATCAAGCATCTCAACTCGATTATCGCCCAACTGCGGGCAAAGGACGTGGTGGCCAATGCAGAACGGGTGAACGCATGAACGCAATATCAGGAGTACCAGGCTGGTCGTGCTGGCACTGAAATTTTCGCTCGCGCGGTAACCGCACTGCATTATGGCCCTTCCTTACCTCAGGCTCGGCGTCAACGTCGATCACGTCGCAACGGTGCGCAACGCGCGCGGGGGCCGACACCCCGACCCCGTCAATGCAGCGAAGATCGCGATTGAAGCTGGTGCTGACGGCATCACCGCACATCTGCGGGAGGATCGCAGGCACATCCGAGACGACGACATCGCGAGGCTCAAGGCCGAGATTGCAAAGCCGCTCAATCTGGAAATGGCTGCAACCGACGAAATGATCCGCATCGCGGTGGCGACCCGGCCACATGCTGCTTGCCTCGTCCCGGAACGCCGGGAGGAGCGCACCACCGAAGGCGGGCTCGATGCTGCCGGGCAGCAGGTTCAACTCGCGCCCGCCGTTGCCAAGCTCAAGCAGGCGGGAATTCGCGTGTCGCTGTTCATTGCCGCCGAGCCGGCTCAGATCGAGGCCGCGGCATCGCTCGGCGCGCCCGTCATTGAAATTCATGCCGGCGCCTGGTGCGATGCGCTGGCCGAGCATCAGGTTGCCGAAGCACAATGCCAGTGGGAGCGCATTCGAGCAGGCGCGAAGCTCGCGCGCGAACATGGGCTGGAAGTTCACGCCGGCCATGGACTTGATTTTGACACCGCCGAGACCATCGCCGCCTTGAACGAGGTCGTCGAACTCAACATCGGGCACTTCCTGGTCGGCGAGGCAATCACCTGCGGGTTGTGCAATGCCGTCAAGGCCATGCGTGCGGCCATGGATCGAGGCCGGCGATGATTCTTGGCATCGGTTCCGATCTCATCGACGTGAGACGCATTGAGCGCACCCTCGAACGGCACGGCGAGCGTTTTCTCTCGCGCATCTTTACCGCGACCGAGCGCGCCACTGCCGAGCGCAGGGCTCGCCGCAGCGAGACCTACGCCAAGCGTTTCGCCGCAAAGGAGGCTTGCGCCAAGGCGCTCGGCACTGGATTGCGCGCGGGCGTGTTCTGGCGCGACATGGGCGTGGTCAATTTGCCCTCCGGCCGTCCCACGATGAAGCTCACCGGCGGAGCGCTCACTCGGCTGCGATCAATCACCCCGGCGGGATGCGAGCCGCGCATTGACGTTACCATTACGGACGAAGGCCCAATGGCGCAGGCGCTTGTCGTGATCAGTGCGGTGCGGCGTGAAGCCTTGCCAGCGTAAGCGCACAGCCAGCGAGCAATATCAAGTCGCTCATTCAAGGTATTGATATACTATGACAAATCTCCGGTTCGGCGATTCGCATGGCGCTTGCGGAACTTATCCCCCTTTGATTGCGCCGTTCCCTGCAAGCGGCTAGAACGGCGCGGCTCAATCAAATGGACAAGAGGCCGATGAGTGTGACAGCGCAAGCCAGACGCAAAGAAGGCGGGATCGCCGAGACGGTGCGCGTGATCTTTCATGCGCTGATCATTGCACTCGTGATCCGCACCTTTTTGTTTCAGCCCTTCAACATTCCCTCCGGCTCGATGAAGGCCACCTTGCTGGTCGGCGATTATCTTTTCGTGTCGAAATATTCCTACGGTTACAGTCATTATTCCTTGCCGTTTTCGCCTCCGCTGTTTTCCGGCCGCATCTGGGCCTCGCCGCCGGACCGTGGCGACGTGCTCGTTTTCCGATTGCCCAAGGATGACACCACCGACTACATCAAGCGCGTCATCGGACTTCCCGGCGACCGCATTCAGATGGTCGATGGGGTCCTGCACATCAACGGCCAACCGGTCAAGCGGGAGCGCATCGAGGATTACATCGAGACCGAGGAAGGCTCGCGCGCCACCCGGGTCAAACGATGGCGAGAGACGCTGCCGAACGGCGTGAGCTATACGACGCTCGATCTCGTCGATAACGGATTCTACGACAACACGCCCGTCTATGAGGTGCCTCAGGGGCACTATTTCATGATGGGCGATAATCGCGACAATTCCACAGATAGCCGCGTCCTCAGTCAGGTCGGGTATGTGCCAGTTGAGAATCTCGTGGGCAAGGCACAGATCATTTTCTTCTCAATTCGCGAGGGCGAGCACGCCTGGATGGTATGGCGCTGGCCGTGGTCGGTACGCTGGAACCGGCTGTTTACGTTGGTGCGATGAGCCGCAGGCCGAAAGCGAGCACCGTCTCAGGCAAAACCTCCCGTCCTTCCCACGACGAGCCTGCTTGCGGCTCGACCAAGACTGATGCCGTTCGGCGTCCCGCCAGCAGGAAACGCCGGGACCGCGGACCTTCTGACTTCGAAGAACAAATCGGCTATCGGTTTTCCAATCCACTTTTGCTTGAACAGGCACTGACCCACATTTCCGCGCTGGCCGGCGCGCGTAACCGCGCGGCCTCATACCAGCGGCTTGAATTTTTAGGAGATCATGTCCTCGGGCTTGTCATCTCAGACATGTTGTTCCGCAACTTTTCGAAAGCCGACGAGGGCGAAATGTCGCGCCGGCTGGCCGATCTCGTGCGCAAGGAAGCCTGCGCCGAGGTGGCCCGCGCGATCAATATTGGCGAAGCGATCCGGCTTGGGTCGTCCGAAGCCAATGCGGGAGGGCGTAACAGAACCGCTATTCTCGCTGATGTGTGTGAAGCATTGATCGGAGCAATCTTTGTCGACGGAGGGTATTCCGCGGCGTGCGAATTTATTGAGCAGCTTTGGAGCGCGCGCATGCGCAAACCATCACAGCCGCTGCGAGATTCGAAAACTGCGTTGCAGGAATGGGCGCAGGCGCGCGGCCTGCCCACACCGGCCTATCGTGAAGTCGAGCGCAAGGGGCCCGATCACGATCCGGAATTCCGGGTGATCGTCGAGCTTCCCCAACTCGCGCCGGCAGAGGGCCTCGGCCGTTCGAAACGCGCGGCCGAGCAGGCCGCAGCCGCGGCCATGCTCACCCATGCCGGGGTCAGAGCGGACCGGGGTTGATGGCGCAGGAAGAGAGCCGCTGCGGGTTCATTGCGGTCATTGGTCCCCCGAACGTCGGCAAGTCTACTCTGATCAACGCGCTTGTCGGCGATAAGGTCGCGATCGTTTCTCACAAAGCTCAAACGACACGCTCGCCGCTGCGCGGGATTGCAATCGCGGGGCGCGCGCAGCTCGTCTTCATCGACACGCCGGGCATCTTCGTACCCCGGCGACGGCTCGATCGTGCAATGGTGGCGAGCGCCTGGGCGGGTGTCCAGGATGCAGATATCGCCGCCTGCATGCTCGACACCCAGCATGGGCTCGATGAGGTTACGACCAACGTTCTTGCGCGGCTGCGTGAAGTAGAGCGATCCAAAATCCTTGTGATCAACAAGATCGATCGGGTACGCAAGCCAGCGCTTCTACAATTGGCGGCCACCGCCAACAAGCCCGCACAGTTTGCCGCGACATTCATGATTTCCGCACTGACCGGCGATGGGGTAGCGGACCTCAAAACGTGGCTCGCTGCGAATGTTCCGGCGGGGCCATGGCATTATCCCGAAGATCAGGTCACCGACGCTTCGCTGCGCCAACTCGCCGCGGAGATCACCCGCGAGAAACTCTATTCGAGGCTGCACCAGGAGCTGCCTTACCAGGCGACCGTGGAGACTGATCAATGGCAGGAGCTCAGGGACGGCTCGATCCGTATCGAGCAGACAATCTACCTTGAACGCGAAAACCAACGAAAAATCGTGCTCGGCAAAGGCGGCAGCACGATCAAGGCGATCGGATCGCAGGCGCGCAGCGCGATCGCGAAAATGAGTGAGACGCCCGTGCATCTGTTTCTGTTCGTCAAAGTACGGGAGGGTTGGAGCGATGATCCCGAGCGGTACCGGGCAATGGGACTTGAGTTTCCCAAGGAATAATCATGCGATGGAGTGACGAAGCAATCGTACTTGGAAGCAAGCGTCACGGGGAATCCAGTACGATCGTGGAACTTATGACGCGCGAGCATGGCCGCCATTTGGGGCTCGTTCGGGGAGGAACTGGCCGCCGGCTGCGCCCCATTCTGCAAGCAGGCAACGGCGTCAGCGCCGTCTGGCAAGCACGGTTGGACGAACATCTCGGGCTTTATGCCGTCGAAGGGATGGAGCTGCGGGCAGCATCGTTCCTGGCGGTGTCCCACGCGCTTTACGGACTGACGCACCTTGCCGAGCTCTGCCGGCTGTTACCGGAACGCGATCCCCATCCACGGGTTCACGCCGAACTGTCAGCCGTGCTCGATGAGCTCCTCGATCTGCACACGGCGGCATCCGGATTGGTGCGTTTCGAGCTGCTTCTTCTGGCCGAACTTGGTTTCGGACTCGACCTGGAAAGTTGCGCTGCGACAGGCACGACAACGGACCTTGTTTATGTGTCGCCCAAGTCGGGCCGGGCGGTATCGCGCCAGGCGGGCGAGCCTTGGAAGGAAAAACTGCTCCGATTGCCCGAATTTGTCCAAGGGCCGGATGCCGGCCAGCCCTCGGTCGAGGATATTTCCGCCGGTTTTGACCTGACCGGTTTTTTCCTCCTGCGGCACGTGCTCGATCCACGAGGATTGCGGCTGCCGGATGCGCGCGCGAGTTTTATCGCGGCGCTACTCAACAGCAAAGCCGCCTCGGCAGTCGCCGGATAAGGCGCGAGCGGCGGCAAGCCGTTCCCTTGTCCCTGCTGCGACTTCGCATTAATTCTGTCGCATGAACACGCAACTGATTCCCCCCTCTGATCACGGCGCGCAAGAGATTGCACTGCATGAGGCACTGGAAGAGCGCTACCTCGCTTATGCGCTCTCGACCATTGTCAACCGGGCACTGCCGGACGCGCGCGACGGGCTCAAGCCGGTACACCGGCGGCTGCTTTATGCGATGCAGCAGCTTCGGCTGGATCCCGGCGCGGGGTTCAAGAAATGCGCGCGGGTGGTTGGTGATGTCATCGGCAAGTTCCATCCGCACGGCGATGTCGCCGTATATGACGCGCTCGTGCGCCTCGCGCAGGACTTTGCACAACGCTATCCGCTGATCGACGGCCAAGGAAATTTCGGCAATGTGGACGGCGATAACCCGGCTGCCATGCGCTACACCGAGGCTCGCCTGACGGAGATCGCGCACCTTCTGCTGGATGGGATCGACGAGGACGCAATCGACTTCAAGCCGACCTATGACGGGTCGGAAAATGAACCGGTTGTCCTGCCCGGCGCCTTTCCAAACCTTCTCGCCAACGGCTCGCAGGGAATCGCGGTGGGGATGGCCACATCAATCCCGCCGCACAATGCGGCGGAGCTCTGCGACGCCGCGCTTCACCTGATTTCCACCCCGAACGCGAGGAGCCGCACGCTTCTGAAATACGTGCAGGGTCCCGATTTTCCGACCGGCGGCGTGATCGTGGATCCGCCGGATCTCATTGCGGAAGCCTACGCGACGGGGCGCGGGTCGTTTCGAGTGCGCGCCCGCTGGCACACGGAGGACACGGGCCGCGGAACCTATCTGATCATTGTGACGGAGATCCCGTGGCTGGTGCAGAAGGGACGGTTGGTCGAGCAACTCGCGGACCTTATTAACGAAAAAAAGCTGCCTCTGGTTGTGGATGCGAGAGACGAATCGGCTGAGGACATCCGGCTGGTGATCGAGCCTCGTTCACGCACTGTGAATGCTGAATTGCTGATGGAATCACTGTTCAGGCTGAGCGATCTGGAAGCGCGCATCCCGCTTAACATGAACGTGCTGGTCAAAGGCCGCATTCCCAAAGTGGTCGGCTTGGCCGAAGTGCTGAGCGAATGGCTGGCGCACCGCCGCGAGGTCCTGCTGCGACGCGCGAACTTTCGGCTCAGGCAGATCGAGCACAGGGTGGAGGTGCTTGGGGGATATCTCGTCGCATATCTCAATCTGGACAAGCTCATCAAGATCATTCGAAACCAGGATGAGCCCAAGCCTGTGCTAATGAAAACATTCAAGCTTTCGGAGGTGCAGGCAGACGCTGTGCTGAACATGCGCTTGCGCAATTTGCGCAGGCTTGAGGAGATGGAGATCAGGAACGAGGACAAGCAGTTGCGGTCGGAGCGCAAGACAATCAAGGAGCTCCTGGGTTCCGAGCCGAAGCAGTGGAACAAGGTTGCGGACGAGATCAGGGAACTGCGCGCGAAGTTCGGCCCCAAGACCGCGCTCGGCAAGCGACGCACGAACTTTGCAGAGGCCATCGAGCATGATGAAGCTGCGATCGAGCAAGCGCTCGTTGAACGCGAGCCGATCACCGTGGTTGTTTCCGAGAAAGGCTGGATTCGGGCGCTGCGAGGAACCGTCACCGATTTCTCCACCATCTCGTTTAAATCCGATGATGGGTTGAAATTCGCATTTCCCGCCGAAACGACCTCGAAATGTCTGCTATTCGCCAGCAACGGGCGATTCTACACGCTTGACGCCGCAAGACTTCCGGGCGGCCGCGGTCACGGCGAGCCGGTCCGGCTGTTCATCGATTTGGAGCAGGAAGCGGACCTGGTCGGTGTTTTTCGCGAAACTGGAGGGCGCCGGTTCATGGTCGCGAGCGCACAGGGACGTGGTTTTATTGTAAGTGAAGATGAATGCTTGGCCAACACACGCAAAGGAAAGCAGGTGCTCAATGTGAGCGCGCCCGACAAAGCGCGGGCCCTCGCGGTCGTCGAAGGGGAGCAGCTCGCCTGCATCGGCGAAAACCGCAAGATGCTTATTTTTCCGATTGAACAGGTTCCGGAAATGGGACGCGGTCGTGGCGTGCGTCTGCAGCGCTACAAAGATGGCGGCCTCAGCGATCTCAAGACTTTCACGGCAGCCGAAGGGCTTGCATGGAGGGATAGTGCGGGCCGAGCTTACTCGCTGAGCTTGCGCGAGCTTGCCGATTGGCGCGGCAATCGTGCCGATGCAGGCCGGCTGGCGCCAAAAGGATTTCCGCGTAGCAACAAATTCAGCGGCTGAGGCAGGAGCGGCACAAGATTCGAACTGCATCCGCGTCCTGTTCACCCCGTCAAGAACACGATTGAGCTCGGCGCACAGCGGTAATGAGAACGGCGGCCGCAATGCTGCTGGCGCTGAAAAAAGCTCCTTGCCCACGATGCAGTGTGACGTTGGCGCAGGCAGCAGGCTTCATGGCTTCACCAGCCCAACGGTAATCCTTCCCGTCCCGCAATCGTTCCCGCTTTGCCCGCCGGCCGGACAAGTTGAGCGATGGAATGGATAATTCCATCCGAAAAGCGCGAGTGGCCGGAATCTTGCCACCCATGCAATCTCCGGATCACTCCATTCGGCGCTATTCGGCAGCCTCGGCAAGCAGCCGAGGCGCCAGGACGCTCGTTTTTAGAAAATCGGAAATCGCGTCCAGCTCCTCCGCCCGAAGCGGGCTGTAGGGCGGATATGGCGCACCCGCCGGAACCCCGATGAGATTCATCGCTGCCTTCATGACCGGCGCAAGCCCGCGGTGCATCCATTTGGAGGGGAAGAGAGCAAATTGCAGCTGCAACTGTGCGGCGCCTGCGTAGTCGCCATCCGCAAAAGCATCGATGATGTGGCGTGCGATCTCGGCAGCAGGCGGTGGCATGGTCGCGCCCGAACCGCCAAGCAGAAGGGTGATGAGCAGCATCTGCATGGTCGTAAAGTATCGCGCAAGTCCCGTACGATCGATTTCGACAATCAGGCGAGAGACGCGCGCAAGGTCACGGGAGCTTTCCTTAATGAATTGAACCTGTGGCAGCTTCGCCAATGCAATCGTGTCCGAAATGGAGACGTCGGCACCCGGTCCGGGATTAAGATAGAGCGTGATAGGAAGCCCCGTCTCGCGCGCGACTGCCTCGAAAAAGGCAATGAGATCCTCTCTTGTCGGGGAACCGGCAAAAGGCCGCAGGGGCGCGAGCAGCTGAATTGCCGCGGCACCAAGATCTTCAGCCAAGTGCGCGAGCTCGACCGCTACCTTCACCGCCGGATGGGACACACCGACCATCACCGGGACCCTGCCGGCCACGAGCTCGACCGTAGCCCGGATCAGGGCTTTGCGCTCTTCGAGGCCGAGATATGCGTATTCCTGCGTTTCCACCCCGGCTGCGACAACCATGGTGGGGCGGCAAGCATCGACGATGTAGTCGATTTGGTGCCGCAGCTTTGCCTCGTCCACCTTCAACTCAGAAGTAAAGGGTGTCAGCGGCGCGACGATGAGGCCCGGATTTTGCATTTCTCGCCTTCAACATTCGACGAGTTTCCAGCCGTCAGGTGTGAGCCGTTGCTGCGGCAGGAAACGTCCCTTGTAGCCCATCTTGCGCGAGCCCTGCACCCAATAGCCGAGATACACGTAGGAAAGGCGCATCTGGCGAGCTCGCGCAATGTGATCCAGAATCATATACGTGCCGAGCGAGCGCGCGGCTTCATCCGAATGGAAGAAGGAGTAGACCATCGAGAGTCCATCGCTGAGCACGTCCGTCAGTGCGACCGCGAGCAATGGGCCTGCGCCACGTCCGTTGCTGCTGCCCTCTGGCTCGCTGCGCCGATATTCGATCATGCGCGTCTCGACGTGGCTGTCTTCGACCATCATGGCGTAATCCAGCACAGTCATGTCCGCCATCCCGCCATCGCGGTGTCGGGAATCAAGGTAAGAGCGAAATACCGCGTACTGCTCCGAAGTAGGCACCGCGGTTCGCATTTCGCCGTTCAAATCGCCGTTGCGCTCGAGGATGCGCCGCATGCTGCGAGTGGGACGAAAATCCGCCGCGACCACCCGCACTGAAACGCATGCACGACAGGTTTCGCACGCCGGCCGATAGGCAATGGATTGGCTGCGTCGAAATCCGCCGTGGGTGAGAAGGTCGTTCAATTCCCCGGCCCGCTCGCCGACAAGGTGGGTGAACACCTTGCGTTCTTCTTGGCCTGGAAGGTAGGGGCAGGGCGAAGGAGCGGTGAGATAGAACTGGGGGGTGTTGCGCGAGTGCTGGGTCACGGCGGTCTCAACCCGGGCAGATGGGGCTGCCGGCGAATCCTAAAATCGCCCGCTCAGCCCGTTTCGTCAAATCCATTCCCGACATCAACGGTTCCAGGGCGGCTGGTGCAGCGCCTGTGCACGTTTGTTGTTGTTTATCACGATGGTGCCGACCACAATGTCGTGCAGAAGCCGTCTTCTATGATTGAAAAACGCGATCAGCAGGATGAACGGGGTCAGGAACGAGACCGTGAGCCAAAAGACGATTGCGTGCACTGCACCCAGGACGAAATAGGCCGGCGCCCCGTACCAGGTGCGCATTTCGATATCCATGATACGCATGCCAATGGTTGCCGAAGCCGGGCTACCGAAGGTAAAGCCATAATAAACGATCCCCCAGACCACAGCCGCGGGCGATAACAGCCCGAACAGGGCCCAGCCCAATCCCAGCGTCAGGAGGCCAAATATGAAAATGAAGATCGCTGCGAACAGGACCGGGACTGTGATGATGGTGACGTCAATGAGGAATGCGATGCAACGCCGTGCAAGCACGCCCTCGAACAACTCCGGATTGACGATAGGGTCGTAGGCGTGCGGTTTGAGCTCGATTGAAACGCCGATTTTTCTGGGGCCGCTGTCGGTCATGGCGGATATCCTTGTTCTGGCGTATCGAGCGTAAATCGTGCTCTGCGAGGACGTATGCGTATTGTGATTGCGTACCCGCCCGCCGTCCCGCAGGGGATTTGCCCCGGGATTATTGCTCGCCGCGCATGTCACGATTATGGGTTGGGTAGCATCCCGCCCGAGAATATTCCATACCAGGCAGATGATGCGATCATGCCATGAGCGTCACAATCGGCGATATCGAAAGGGCGCGACGAACCATCGCCGGGCAGGTGCTGCGCACCCCCATGCTGCCGGCCCCACGGCTTTCGGCACTCACCGGCGCTGAAGTATTCGTCAAATACGAGAATCTGCAGGTCACCAACTCGTTCAAGGAACGCGGAGCGTTCAACAAGCTCGCTTCCTTGAGCGAGGCGCAGCGCTCGCATGGGGTGATTGCCATGTCCGCCGGCAACCATGCGCAGGCGGTTGCCTACCATGCGGCGCGTCTGGGGATTCCTGCCACCATTGTGATGCCGGTGACGACACCGTTCGTGAAGGTTGAGGCGACGCAGGCCCACGATGCCGAGGTCGTTCTCGACGGGGAGACGATCGTCGAGGCGCAAATTCGGGCCGAGGCATTGGCTCGCGAGCGCGAGCTCACTCCGGTCCATCCTTACGACGACCCCGAGGTGATCGCAGGCCAGGGCACGATCGCGCTCGAGATGCTCGAAGATGCGCCCGGCCTCGAGCTGCTGGCCATTCCGGTCGGCGGCGGAGGACTTATAGCAGGAAATGCAGTCGCGGCGCGCGCCGTGAAATCTTCAATCGAGATCATCGGAGCGGAAGCCGCGCTCTACCCCTCGTTCTGGAATGCGCTGGGCGGGGAGGATCGCCCATGCGGCGGACCAACGCTGGCGGAGGGGATTGCGGTGAAGAACGTCGGGGCGGCCGCTCTGCCGATTGTGCGCGACTTGGTATCGGAGATTGTGCTCGTTGACGAAGCGCATCTTGAACGCGCCGTCAACGCTTACCTGACATTGCAAAAGACCATGGCAGAAGGTGCAGGCGCCGCGGGATTGGCGGCAATGCTGGTCAAGCCCGACATGTTCCGCGGACGTAAGGTCGGACTGATTCTCTCCGGCGGCAATATCGACCCGCGCATTCTTGCCTCCATCATGGTGCGGGAGCTCGAACGCGAGGATCGCATTGTCTCGTTTCGGCTGACCATTCCTGATCGTCCCGGTGTACTTGGGCAGATCGCGACCCGCCTTGGTGAGCTCGGTGCCAATATTCTGGCCGTCGACCATCGCCGCCTTTTTCTTGATATCCCGGCCAAAGGCGCCAAGCTCGATGTGACCATGGAGACGCGCGACCAGGCGCATGGAGAGGAGATCTTTGAAGCCCTGGAGGCTGAAGGTTTCCAACCCGTATGGATCGACACGGCGACCGCAATAGGGTAGCGCCGCTCGCGCATGATTTGGTGGAGGGGCCAGCGCCTTGCGCGAGAAGGAATTACGCATCGCCCTTGTCTGCTTCGGCGGGATCTCGCTTGCCATCTACATGCACGGCATCAGCAAGGAGCTGCTCAAGCTCGTGCGGGCCTCCAGCACGTTGCACGCAGTCAAGGATCGCTCGCGGCGGCTGGAAACCTCTTACCCAGAGGCGGATGAGGCGGAATACGACACCGAGGAAGTCTATTTCGATCTGCTTCGGGACATCGGCCGCGGCCTCGAATTACGCGTAATCGTTGATGTCATTGCAGGAGCCTCGGCGGGGGGCATTAACGGCGCAATGCTTGCGCGGGCATTGAGCCACGACCTGCGCATGGGTTCGTTGCGCGACCTGTGGATTGAAAATGCCGACGTCAACGCCTTGCTCGCTTCCGAAGCGCGCGCGGGGACCTGGAGCAAGTGGTTCCTACAGCCCTTGATCTGGGCCGCGGCCGCCACCGGCTGGATTGCACCCATTCGGGACATGGAGGTTCGGCGAAAGCTGTCGTTGTTCGTGCGCTCGCGCTGGTTCAAGCCGCCGCTGGGTGGACGGGTCATGGCCGGCCTGATGTATGACGCGGTCACCTCCATGCGGCCGGCGCATGATCCACCAGCGTTTCTTCTTCCATCCGGCCAATCGCTCGATCTGCTGGTAACGGTGACCGACTATTACGGTCATCAACAGCTCGTGCAAATTCACGATCCGCCGCTCATTCACGAGCTGGAGCACCGGCAAATTCTACACTTTTGCTACCGGCGGCATGCGAACGGCGAGATTGAAAGCGACCTCGACCTCGACAACGCAGCGGGACTTGCTTTTGCCGCACGCGCAACCTCGTCCTTCCCTGGCGCCTTTCCGCCGGCTTGCATCGTTGAGATGGATGAAGTCGTGGCGCAAAGGAAAGCCGTCTGGCCCCGCCGCGCCGAATTCATAAAGAACTGCTTTGCGGAGCACATTCGTGCAGGCATCGATCCGGCAACGGTGCCGTTCATTGACGGGTCCGTGCTTAATAACAGGCCATTCCAGGAAGCGATTGCAGCCATTCATGGTCGCCCAGCATATCGTGAAGTTGATCGGCGGCTCATCTACATCGATCCACATCCACCTGCCGCGGTTTTCAAAGCCACGCAGAGAATGCCAGGCTTCTTTGCCACTTTGCGAGGGGCATTGTCCGACATCCCGAGCTCACAGCCGGTCGCCGAGGACCTCGAACGTGTGCTGGATTTCAATGAGCAGGTACGAGGGCTGCGCGCGATCATTGACAGCGCACGGCCTCATATCAGCGAGCTGGTCGCACGGGTCCTGAGCACGACGTTCGATCGCCGCTTTTCCAGCGAGGATCTAGGCACCTGGCGCGAGCGGATCAATTCGCGTGTGGCGGTGGATTCAGGCTTTGCCTATCAGTCCTATGTCCGTCTCAAGCTTGCTTCGGTGCGCGCCTTCGGGGCCGAACTGATCGTCAAACTGCGCGGCATGCCCGCGCAATCGCCGTTAGCGCGCTTCGTGGCCGGCATCATCGATGCTTGGGCGCTGCGCAAAGGCATCGTCTACCGCGGCGCCGAGCGCGCGGTACTTGAATTCAATTCCCGAGATTCTGCCCCATCCTGGGTGAGTTATCTTCTGGTTTTCGATCTGAAATACCGCGTGCGCCGGCTGCGTTTCATGATCGAAGGTCAAAACCGCCTCTATCAGCTGATCGGGCAGGAGGGGTTTGCGGGTTTCGATCCTTTGGTCGTCGATCGCCTCAAGCGTGAGTTCTACGATCGGCTCGACAAGCTCAGGCAGCGGGAGAGGGTGGAGTTTTATGGCACTGACGTCCGTGCGCTGGTTGCTGACATCTTCCCTGCCGAGCCTTCACCAGAGCAGGCAAAGGAGATCGCGCTCCAGGCCAACGCCTTCGTAGATCGGCATGTGGAGAAGCTCGATATCCTGATTGCCCGGCTCGGACGAGAAATCGCGCTCGACTCCCATACCCGCGACCTTGATGATCTGCTTGCGTCGCTAAACCGGGCGCAATGGCACGGTGACGCACACCGCGAAGTTCTAGTCAACTATCTCGGTTTTCCGTTCTGGGACGTTCTGACCTTTCCGATCACGAGCGCGCAAGAAATTGGTGAGCTTCGAGAGATCCTTATCGACCGCATCAGCCCGCAGGACGCCCATACCTTGAAAGGATTCGATCGCGTCGAAGCTCTCAAAGGCATTGGGTTTGGCCATTTTGCCGCGTTTCTCTCGCGCAGTTACCGGGAGAACGATTATCTTCTCGGCCGTCTGCACGCGCTCGATCGCCTGATCGATATCGTGGCAGACACCGCGGGAGCGGAAATCAAGAAGCTCAAGATCGACCTTCTTGCCGTCAAGAAACACGGATTTCGTCGAATCCTCGACAGTGAGGAAAAACATCTCACCCAGAGCAAGGCGCTGATCACGGCGTTACGCCGGTGTGTCGACAATATCAGCCAACCTTGACGTCCTGCCAAAATCCCATTCGGTGGGCAACCTGTTTCATCGATGCGAGCGGGGCTTCGTACGACCACGCTGCCCGTTCATGGCGGGCGCCGTCGATCACAACGTCGTAGAACTGAACCCCATGCGGACAGGTCCGATCCGAGTCGGTCTTTTCGGCTTTTTGCAGCCACTCCATTCGCACGGCCGACCTGGGGAAATAGTGGTATCCGCCGGCTTCAACGATGTCATCGCTCTCGGCGATGACGCGATCGTCCAGGCTTGCCTTCATGTTCGGTCCTCCACGAACGAATTTGTACGCAATGTAAGCAAGCAACCGGCCATATGCCATGAGCGGCCGGCAGAGAGCGCGAACGTTTGGGCAGGCGCAGTGCTCGACCAGGACCGCAACGGACCCCGTCAAATGTGAGGTCAATGGAGCGTTAACTTCACGCAGCTGCGCCTGAGGGGCGCTCGAATCTTGCCAACTGTGGCAGTGCGGTCACAGCCATGAGGCAATTTCGAGTTTAATGATGCCAGGGTCTTTGACTGGTGACTGGAGCGTGCTCCATGAGCTTCGGCCTTCTCTCGCCATCGCATCGTGCCCTCGTTGGCGCTCTCCTAGCCTCCTTCATCGCCGCCACGATCAGTTGTGATCACGCGCAGGCGCGCGCTCGACATCACAACAAGCAGCACGCCAGCCATCGCGCGATTCACGGCCCGGATTATCATCCGCCGTACGCCGCCATTGTGGTGGATGCCAATTCGGGCGAGGTCCTGCACGAGGCGAGCCCAGACGAGCCGCGCCATCCGGCCTCGCTCACCAAGATCATGACGCTTTATATGCTGTTCGAGCAGATTGACGCCGGGAAGCTCAAGCTCGACACGCCGCTGCACGTCTCGGCCGAGGCCGCGATGCAGCCACCCACCAAATTGGGCCTGAAATCCAATCAGACCCTGACGGTGGAAGACGCGATAAAGGGGATGGTGACCAGGTCCGCAAACGACGCCGCTCGGGTCGTCGGCGAAGCGATCGGCGGCACTGAACAGGAATTCGCAACGCTTATGACCGAAAAGGCCAAGGCACTCGGCATGACCAACACGACCTACGTCAATGCTTCCGGGTTGCCCGCGGACGAGCAGATCACCACGGCGCGCGATCAGGCGATTTTAGGCCGGGCAATTCAGGATCGCTTTCCCGAGCTTTACCGTTACTTTTCAACGCTGAACTTTCGCTATCATGGCGCGGACATACACAATCACAACAGCCTGCTCGGACACGTGAGGGGAGTCGACGGAATCAAGACCGGCTATACCGAAGCCTCCGGTTACAACCTGGTCACCTCAGTTCGCCGCGAGGGCCGGCACATCGTTGCAGTGGTGCTGGGCGGCCGGTCGAATGCGGCGCGCGATACCCGCATGCGCGAGCTGATCGAGGAGCACATTGGACGCGCCGCGACTGGGCGTACTACGCCGGCAACCACGGAAGTTGCGCGCGAGGAAGGCGCGCCTATTGCAATTGCGCGGGTCCCGGTCCCGGCGCCGCGGCCGCAAGCAACGCCTGGCGAGGCCGCTGAAAGCGCGCTGGCGAGCGCGAAAACCGAACTGATCGAAGATACCAAGCCCGTTGCAAAATCACGCGCCCGATCGGGGAGGTCGAGGCACGCGGCGAAGCAGAATTCCGATGCTGCCCAGCGTGCCCGCGCCGGCACGACCTTCAACGGGTTAAATTTCTTCTCGCTGCGATAGCAAACTCAGCGCTGTCTGATCATCTTGGCAGCGCGCGGGGCGAAATAGCTCAGAACGCCGCAGGCGCCCGCGCGCTTAAATGCGATCAGGCTTTCCATCATGGCCTTGTCGCCATCGAGCCAGCCATGTCCGGCGGCCGCCATGATCATCGAATATTCGCCTGATACCTGGTAAGCGAAGGTTGGCATCTCAAACGCCTCGCGCACCCTTCGTATAATGTCGAGATAGGGCATGCCGGGCTTGATCATGACCATATCGGCGCCTTCCAGGATGTCGAGCTCGACTTCGCGCAGCGCCTCGTCCGTATTGCAAGGATCCATCTGATAGGTGCGTTTATCGCCGGTCAGCGTGGCCGAGGAACCGACCGCATCCCGGAAAGGACCGTAGAACGCGGACGCATATTTCGCGGCATAGGCCATAATTGATACGTCGACAAAACCGCTCTGATCGAGCGCGGCGCGGATCGCACCCACCCGCCCGTCCATCATGTCGGAGGGCGCGATGATGTCGCAGCCGGCCTGTGCTTCGACCAGCGCCTGCTTGACCAGGACTGCAACCGTCTCGTCGTTGATGATCATGCCATCGCGCAGCAGGCCGTCGTGGCCGTGGCTGGTATAGGGGTCGAGCGCCACGTCGCACAGGATCCCGATCTCCGGCACTTCCTTCTTGATGGCCCGTATAGCCCGGCACACCAGGTTGTCCGGATTAAGCGCTTCGTTGCCCTCCTCATCACGCAGCGCCGGATCCGTATAGGGAAACAGCGCGACGCATGGGATGGTGAGTTTCGCTCCACGCTCCGCATCACGCACGGCCTCGTCGATCGAAAGGCGCTCGACCCCCGGCATTGAGGGAACCGGCAGGCGCTTGTTTGATCCATCCACCAAGAACAGCGGCCAGATCAAATTGCCGGTATCGAAGGTGTTCTCCCGGACAAGACGGCGCGTCCACTCGGTCTTGCGGTTACGCCGCGGACGGCTGGCAAGCTCCAGGCGCGTGGTGGGCTTTCTCTCGACCGGAGCAATCCGCGCTTCAATCGGTCGGCCATATTTGATTGCCATGGGACTTCTCCATGATCGCCAGCGGCGGCGCTGCACCCGGGCAATACCGGATCGAGGCGCTATATTCCCGGACAAGTCGCATATATTCGAACTACGGTGTCAAGTCAGGGACACGATGATGGATTTCGAGCTGTCCGAAGAGCAAAGGGCCATTCAGGACACCGCGCGGGCGTTTGCCCGTGACGAGATGATGCCGTTTGCGCGGGAATGGGACGAAGAGGAATTCTTTCCCGTGGAGACGCTGCGCCGCGCTGCGGCGCTTGGTTTCGGCGGGATCTACGCCGGTGCCGATGTCGGCGGCTCCGCGCTTTCACGCCTCGATGCCGCACTCATTTTTGAGGAATTGGCCAAGGGCTGCACCTCAACCGCGGCCTATATTTCCATTCACAATATGGTGGTGTCGATGATCGACACCTATGGAAGCACTGAGCTGCGGCTGCGTTTTCTGCCCGATCTCTGCAGTATGGCCCGCCTCGCCAGCTACTGCCTGACGGAGCCCGACGCCGGTTCGGATGCCGCCAGCCTCAAGACGCGTGCCGCGCGCCAGCACGACCACTACGTCCTCGACGGCGGTAAGGCTTTCATCTCGGGCGCAGGCGCATCCGCCGTTTATCTGGTGATGGCGAGAACAGGGGAGGGCGGGCCTCGCGGAATCTCGTGTTTTCTGGTCGAGAACGGCACACCCGGCCTCTCGTTCGGCGCCCAGGAGAAAAAGCTCGGTTGGCACTCCCAGCCGACCGCAATGGTGCTGTTCGATGAATGCCAGGTGCCGGTCGGCAATCGTGTCGGAGCTGAAGGTCAGGGTTTCAAGATCGCCATGAGCGGTCTTGACGGCGGACGGCTCAACATCGCCGCCTGTTCGCTCGGGGGCGCGCAGTTTTGCCTCGACCGCACCATCGCCTACATGAAAGAGAGGAAGCAATTCGGGACCAGGCTCGCCGATTTTCAGGCACTGGGCTTTCGCATCGCCGATTATGCGACCGAGCTCGAAGCAGCACGCCTGATGCTCCACCGCGCGGCGGCGGCAGTCGACCGGCGCGAGCCCGCTGCCACGCGACTTGCCGCCATGGCTAAACGGCTTGCCACCGATACGGGTTTCGATGTGGTGAACGGCTGTCTTCAGCTTCATGGCGGCTATGGCTATCTGCGCGATCATCCGATCGAGCGCGTGCTTCGCGATCTTCGCGTCCACCAGATTCTGGAAGGCACGAACGAGGTCATGCGATTGATCATCAGCAGGGATATATTGGGCAATTGAATCGCCTAGCCGACAAATCTGAACCTGCCTTCTGAGCCCGGCGCTCATCGATGGCAGAGCCGGACATCTTGTTCGAGCGAAGGGGCGTGGCTGGTCAAGTCACGCTCAACCGGCCGCATGCGCTCAATGCCGTGTCCCACGCCATGGTGCGTGCGCTCGCGCAGCAACTTGGCGAATGGGAAACCGATCCCACCGTCACGCGTGTGATCGTGACCGCGCGGGGAGAACGCGCGTTTTCGGCAGGGGGCGATCTGCGCGATCTCTATGATCTTGGCCGTGCCGGACGCTATGAGGAAGCACTCGGGTTTTTCCGCGATGAATACCGGCTCAACAGCCGCATCAAACACTACCGCAAGCCGTATGTTGCTTTGATCGACGGCATCGTCATGGGCGGGGGTGCCGGTATCTCCATTCACGGCTCGCATCGCGTAGCCGGCGAGAGGTTCGTGTTTGGCATGCCTGAAGTCGGCATTGGATTCTTTCCGGATATTGGGGCTACCTGGTTCCTACCCCGTCTGCCTGGGCGGCTCGGGGCTTATTGCGCCCTCACCGGAGAGCGGCTCAATGCCGCCGCCGCCACCATCGCCGGCATAGCGACGCACAGGGTTGCGTCCAGCCGCTTCCCCGAACTGACCGAAGCATTGTGCGGGGACGTTCCGGTCGATGCCGTGCTCGGCGCATTTTCCGAACCATCAAGCCAGGCCGCCACCGCAGGCCAAAGCGCCATCGATCGCCTGTTCAATCATGAACGGGTGGAGGACGTTCTGGTGGCGCTCGATGCCGAGGCGGCCGGAGCCGGAATGGATGCCGCCTTCGCCTCCAAGATGGCCGCCTTGATCCGCCGCAAGTCGCCAACGAGCCTCAAGATCGCGCTGGCGCAGATGCACCGGGGACCTGCGCTCGACTTCAACGAGTGCATGCGCACCGAATTTCGAATAGTGTCGCGTATCATGCGCGGACAAGATTTTTACGAGGGGGTAAGAGCCGTGATCATCGACAAGGATCAGGCGCCGCGCTGGACTCCCGCCACGCTCGAAGCGGTCGTTCCGGCACAGGTTGAGCAATACTTTGCGCCGCTCGCGAGCGAGCTCGATCTGCCATGACTCAAGTCGACGAGACCCACCGCAATGAGCGGCGAACGCTCGAGCCGGTGCACGCCGATGAGGCGGAAGGCGAAGACAGGCAATGGGGCTCCTGGCTCGTCCTGTTCTTGCGCGTGATGGCAGTCGTCTCGCTTTGCAAAGGCCTCTACCATTGGGCGGTCATCTGCGGAATCAAAGCGCCGTTTCCTTCGGGTTTTGACGCGTATGCGCTGCCCTATCAGGTGGCGACCGTCTTCTTCGCTGTCATTGATCTCGTGGCAGGCGTAGGGCTCTGGTTGGCCGCTCCTTGGGGCGCCGTGGTCTGGCTCACATCGGTGATATCCATGGCCGCGGTCGAGGTCCTGTTCCCGCAAATCTACGGCGGACACATTGTGATTGTGCTGATCGAGCTCGCCTTGCTCGGCACTTACATCTGGCTTGTTCTGATGGCTGCGCGTGAACAGCACGAATAATCTCAACAACTCACCAGGGTGAGAAACGCCATGGCAACAATCGGCTTCATCGGGCTTGGCAATATGGGATTGCCCATGGCCCAGAACCTTGTGAAATCGGGACACACGGTCTGCGGCTTCGATGTCAGCGAATACGCGACGGAACGGCTCGCCGTGGGAGGCGGCAGGCGCGGGACCTCGGTCGCGGACGCATGCAGTGAGGCCGATGCCATCATTACCATGCTGCCTGCGGGCGAACAGGTGCGCGAGGTTTATCTCGGCGGTGAGGGAGTGCTTGCATCGGTACGGGACGGCACCTTGCTGATCGATTGCTCCACGATCGATGTCGAGACCGCGCGCGAAGTCGCGCAAGCCGCGCAGGAGAGTGGCCTGGCGATGATCGACGCTCCGGTGTCCGGGGGAGTTGCAGGCGCGCAGGCGGCCTCCTTGACTTTCATGGTCGGAGGCGCGGAGGAAGCTTTCGCAAGCGCGCGACCCATCCTCGAGCATATGGGCAAAACCATTGTGCATGCCGGCGGTGCCGGAAACGGTCAAGCGGCAAAAATCTGCAACAACATGATTCTTGGCGCCTCGATGATCGTCGTATGCGAAGCGTTTTTACTCGCGGAGAAGCTCGGCCTTGATGCCCAAAAGCTGTTCGACATCTCCTCCAAATCCTCCGGCCAATGCTGGTCCATGACCAATTATTGCCCAGTCCCCGGACCGGTGCCGACCTCGCCCGCGAACCGCGATTACAAGCCCGGTTTTACCGCGGGCATGATGCTCAAGGATCTGCGTCTGGCACAGGACGCTGCGCGCGTGACGCGCGCTGTCACGCCGATGGGGGCGGGGGCAGCCGCGGTGTACGAGAGATTTGTCGAAAGCGGCGGTGGCAGTGTCGATTTCTCCGGCATTATTCGCTATTTGCGCGGAGCATAAGGGGCCGCAGAGAAGAGGAGCGTGAACGGAACGTTACGGCAATTGCCGCAATTGTCCACGACATCGGGCATTGATCGCTGCAAATAAACTTTATCTTTATCCTGTTGTTTAAATCGATTTTAGACCCTGCCGGTTAAATTGCGGTCGAGCGGGGAAACAGGGCCTCGCCGTCACAAACAACGACAAGACTTTAGGAAGGCGTCATGATGAGAGCCGTTGCCAAGACGGCGGAGCCTGTCGATCGCGAAATGCGCTTCGACGTGATCCGGCCGCTATATCTCGAAGCCTTGACGTTAGTCGAGCGGCTGCACCGCCGGTTGCTCGACGTCATCAAGGACGAATTCGACCGCCGCAGCCGTGCCGACATCAACTCGGTGCAGGCGCTGCTGCTTTACAATATCGGAGACAAGGAACTCACAGCCGGAGAGCTGCGCACGCGCGGCTATTATCTCGGCTCGAACGTCTCCTACAATCTCAAGAAGCTGGTCGAGATGGGATTTCTCGACCACCAGCGTTCGCGCATCGATCGCCGCTCGGTTCGGATCAAGTTGACCGAGAAGGGTCGCGAGGTGCGCGACATTGTCGATGCGCTTTATCAGAAGCATGTGCGCACCGTGGAGCAGGTCGGCGGGATCAACTCCGACGAGTTCGCGACGCTCAACAAGTCACTCCACCGGCTGGAGCGGTTCTGGACCGACCAAATTCTCTATCGTCTGTGAGGCACGTCGGACTCGAGCATCCTGCCCCGGCCCAGCGCCGGGGCTTTTTTATTGCATGCCTCGCTCGGGCGGTGAGCGGGCAGCTCCCCACAATTGCGCTCGATCCGCATTGATCCAATACTGCTTTCGCAGGCTCCCATTCATCGGCGTGTTTTCGATCGACTTCCACCAAGCCATTCGAACGCGTATGTTTGATGTAACATGATTAACTCAGAACAAACGTGACAAACCTCGACCAAGCCATCGACTGCGATGTGCATCCGACGGTTGCGGGCATGCAGGCGCTGTTACCTTACCTCGATGATTTCTGGCGTGAGGCGGTGGAGGAACGTGGCATCAATTCGCTGGAGACGGTCACCTATCCGCCCAACGCGCCGCTGACCTCGCGCCCGCAATGGCGCGGCAGCAGCGGGCGCGCCGCAACCTCCGCCTCCGACCTTGCCGCGCAGGTCTGCGATCGCTGGCATGCGGGGATTGCGATCTGCAACTGCCTGTACGGGGTGAGCCTGCCGTTCAGCGAGGACATGGCGGCTGCTTTTACGCGCGCGCTCAATGACTGGCTCGCGAAAGAGTGGCTCGATCGCGACCCGCGCCTGCGCGGCTCGATTGCCGTATCCCTGCAGAATACCGAGTATGCGGTCGACGAGATCGAACGCTGCGCCAAGGACGCCCGCTTCGTGCAAATCCTCGTGCTGGCCATGCAGGAAACACCGCTCGGACGCCGTGCCCTTTGGCCGGTTTATGCCGCTGCGGAACGAAACCGGCTGCCGCTCGGTATTCATGCCGGGTCAACTTTTCGGCATTCCACGACCTCGCTGGGTTGGCCGAGCTACTACATCGAAGACTATGTCAGCCATCCGCAGGCTTTCCAATCGCAGGTGGCAAGCCTTGTCTGTGAGGGCGTCTTTGCCAAACATCCGGGTCTGAAGGTCGTGCTCCTGGAATCAGGCGTGACCTGGCTTCCCGCATTCCTCTGGCGATTTGCGAAATTCTGGCGCGGGGTACGCTCGGAAGTGCCATGGGTCGACCGCTCGCCGGCCGAGATCGTACGGGATCACTTCCGTCTGACGCTGCAGCCGTTCGACGCGCCTGCTGATCCCGACGTCGTGGAAAGAATTATCGATCACCTGCGTTCCGATGATATGCTGCTCTACGCGTCGGATTACCCACATTGGCAGTTCGATGCCGACGAGGTCATCCCGGCGGGGATGCCGCTTTCGCTGCGCCGGAAAATTCTGGTCGAGAATCCACTTGCGACGTATGATCGGATCAAGCTACCCGGGGTGCAGATCAAGGCTTAGCGGCGTGCTGAACGCGGAATTGATGAAGACTCCGTTTTGGAGCGAGGAGTTGCTCAATGAATATTGAGGTGAGGAGGCCCGAGCGGGCGGCGAAGGCACGGATCGGGATCATCGACTGCGATATCCATCCCAAAAGCTCGCTGGACGATCTGCGCCCGTATCTGAGCAATCGCTGGTGGGATTATTTGCAGACCTATGGCCAGCGCCAACGGCACGGTTATGTGAAGGGCTTTCCATACCCGAAGAGTCAACCGCTTGCTTGCCGGCGTGATGCCTGGCCGCCGGGCGGCGGGCTGCCCGCGAGCGATCTTAATTTCATGCGTGAACAGCATCTCGATATGTACGGCATTGAGTTCGGAGTGATGAATCCGCTCTCGCCCAGTGGGCAGGGCGAGCAGAACGATGAGCTCAGTGCGGCGATGGCTTTTGCCGCCAATGAATATCAACTGGAGGGTTGGAACAAACGTGACCCGCGTCTCAAAGCATCCGTGATCATCGCGTACGAGAACACCGAATTCGCATGCGCCGAGATTCGTAAGCGCGCCGGCGACCGCCGCTTTGCTCACGTGCTGTTTCTGAGCCGAACAAGCGAGCTCCTGGGCAAGCGCCGTTATTGGCCGATCTTCGAATCCGCCGTCGAAGCGGGACTCCCGATCGGTATCCATGTCTTCGGGTTCAGCGGCCGCCCCATGAGCAACACCGGCTGGCCCTCGTTTTACATTGAGGAAATTACCGAGCACTCCGCCTCGCTGCAGGCCTCGGTGGCGAGCCTTATCATCGAGGGCGTATTCGAGCGTTATCCCGAGCTCAAGATCGTGCTCATTGAAGCGGGCTTTGCCTGGATCCCGGCGCTTGGCTGGCGGCTCGACCAGAACTGGAAACGCATGAAGGACGAAGTCCCGCATCTGCGCCGGCCGCCGTCGGAATATCTGCGTGAGCACTTCTGGGTGTCGACACAGCCCATGGAGGAATCCGAGGACCCGGATCACGTGATCGAGGTGATGGACTGGATCGGCTGGGACAAGATCTTGTTTGCGAGCGACTATCCGCATTGGGATTTTGACGATCCGTTCCGGGCGCTACCGCCGGGGCTCACCGAAGAGCAGCGCAACAAAATCTATGCCGGGAATGCCAGGGCGCTCTATCGGTTCGCCTGATGGCAAAACACGTGGTTGCGGCGGCCGCGGATATCCCGCCGGGAACCCGCAGGCTTGCCGAGATCGATGGCCGCCGAATCGTGGTATTCAACCTCGCAGGCAAGTTCTACGCGCTCAATAATCGCTGCCCACACCGCGGCGGAAGCCTGTTCCATGGCAAGCAGACCGGGTTGGTGGAATCGACAGAACCCGGCCGCTACTGCTATTCGCGTCCGGGCGAGGTCATTCGCTGCCCCTGGCACGGCTGGGAATTCGACATCCGCACCGGTCAATCCCGGTGTGATCCGGCCCGCGTTCGGGCGCGACGCTATGCTGTATCGGTCGAGCCCCGGACGAGGCTCGTGGCGGGACCCTATGTGGCCGAGACCGTGCCGGTCCTGATCGAGAACGAGTACGTTGTGGTTGAGGCGTAAGGCCGAGGCAATTTGATCCGATGACCCAGCCGCTCCCCGCAATCGCTGACGACACAACCCTGTTCACGGCTTCATTGGCCGAAAGCGACCCGGAAATCGCCGATGTTGTGCAGCGCGAGCTTGGACGTCAGCAAAACGAAATCGAGTTGATTGCGTCGGAAAACATTGTGAGCAGGGCGGTTCTGGAAGCCCAAGGATCGGTCCTGACGAACAAGTACGCCGAGGGACTGCCGGGACGGCGCTACTATGGTGGATGCCAGTTCGTTGATGTCGCAGAAACACTTGCAATAGAAAGAGTTACGAGGCTTTTCGGATGTAAATTCGCGAATGTGCAGCCCCATTCGGGTGCCTCCGCCAACATCGCGGCCTTCATGGCGCTGATGTCGCCCGGGGACACATTCTTGGGGCTTGCCCTGCCTGCTGGAGGCCATCTTACCCACGGATCGCCGGTGAATTTGTCGGGGCGCTGGTTCAAGCCCGTGCCGTACGGCGTACGCCGCGATGATCACCGCATCGATTTTGATCAAGTGGCCCAACTCGCACGCCAGCATCGGCCGAAAGTGATTATTGCCGGGGGATCGGCCTATCCGCGCATCTTCGATTTCCGTCGATTTCGGGTGATCGCCGACGAGGTCGGGGCCAAGCTCCTCGTCGACATGGCCCACTTTGCCGGGCTGGTCGCCGGAGGGGTGCACCCCAGTCCATTCCCCCATGCCCATGTCGTGACCTCGACGGCGCACAAGACGCTCCGCGGGCCGCGCTCCGGCTTCATTCTCACCAATGACGAAGAGCTCGCGAAGAAAATCAACAGCGCCGTCTTTCCGGGCCTCCAGGGCGGCCCCCTGATGCATGTGGTCGCCGCCAAAGCTGTTGCCTTCGGTGAGGCGTTGCGTCCGTCGTTCAAGGTCTATGCGAAGAATGTTGTCGAGAACGCCAAGGCACTCGCGGAGATGCTTCGATCGAAAGGTCTCGATATCATCTCGGGCGGTACCGACACCCATCTCATGCTGGTCGATCTGCGGCCCAAACGGCTTACGGGAAAAGTCGCGGAGGCCGCGCTGGGCCGTGCCCATATCACATGCAACAAGAACGGCATCCCGTTCGACCCGGAGAAGCCGACGGTGACCTCGGGCGTGCGCCTGGGCACACCCGCGGGGACGACGCGCGGCTTCGGGGTCGGCGAATTCCAGGAGATTGGGGAACTGATTGTCGAGGTACTCGATTCCCTCTCCCACAAGGGCGTCGATGCCGATGCTTCGGTCGAAGCTGGCGTGCGCGAAAAGGTCAAGCAACTGGTCGCGCGGTTTCCGATCTACCGATAAAGGACGACAGATAAAGGACGACAGACGACGGAGGACGGAAGACGGAAGAGGAAAGCTGGAGTGTCTCTACCTGTCCTCCGTCCTCCGTCGTCTGTCGTCTGATTGGAGCATCCTATGCGCTGTCCGAACTGCGGCAGCCTCGATACCCAGGTCAAGGACTTCGCGACCGACGGAGGACAGCTCAGTCATCCGGCGGCGACGGGTGTGCCTTGCCTGCAACTTTCGCTTCACGACATTCGAGCGTGTGCAACTGCGCGAACTGACCGTCATCAAGCGTAATGGTCGGCGCGTGCCGTTCGATCGGGACAAGCTTCTGCGATCAGTGCAGATCGCGTTGCGCAAGCGCCCGGTCGACCCCGAGCGGATCGATCAAACCGTATCCAAGATCGTGCGCGAACTGGAGAGCCAGGGCGAGAGCGAAATATCCTCAGAAACGATCGGCGAGATGGTGATGGAGGCGTTGCGCGCGCTTGACGGCGTCGCCTATGTCCGGTTTGCCTCGGTCTACCGCAATTTCCGCGAAGCCAAGGATTTCGAGGCTGTGCTCGATGAGCTGGCGAGCGAGGAAGAACCGGCGGCGGTGAGAAAATAGCCGAGAAACAGCATGCCGCGGACCGCGCTTTTCCCGGGTTCCTTTGACCCTGTGACCAACGGGCATCTCGATCTGGTGCGCCAGTCTGCGCGCATTGCCGACCGGCTGGTCCTGGCGATCGGCACGCATCCGGGAAAGACGCCGCTGTTCAGCGTCGAGGAACGGCTTGCCATGCTGGCAGAGACCTGTGCCCCCATTGCGCGCGCAGCGGGTTGCGATTTTGCCTGCTCCACCTTCGCCGATCTCGTCGTCACCGCCGCCCAGCGCGAAGGCGCCACCTTGCTTATCCGGGGGCTGCGCAGCGCGACCGATTTCGATTACGAGATGGAAATGGCGGGGATGAATTCCACCATGGCGCCCGGCGTGCAGACTATTTTTTTGCCAGCCTGCGCGCTCACCCGCCCGATCACCGCCACACTGGTGCGCCAGATCGCTGCCATGGGCGGTGATGTGTCGCAATTCGTGCCGGCATCGGTTGCCGTCCGGCTGAAGGAAAAGTTTGCCGCCCAACACCGATAAGGAACACGATGAAAATCAACCGATCATTGGTCTTGCTGGCTCCCGCACTCCTGCTCGGCATTCTTGCCGGAGCGGCCTTCGCTCAAACATCCAACCTTGCCAATCCTGCCGCGCTTAACGAGCAATCTCCAGCAACCTATAAAGTTCGCTTCGATACAAGTAAGGGCACCTTCGTCGTCGAAGTGCATCGGGACTGGGCACCGAATGGTGCCGACCGCTTCTACAATCTCGTGAAAAACGGATTTTACGACGATACGCGCTTTTTCCGCGTGGTCAGTGGTTTTATGGTCCAATTCGGAATCAACGGCGATCCCCGCGTTGCAGCACCCTGGCGTAGCGCAACCATGAAGGATGATCCCGTCAAGCAGAGCAATAAACGCGGAACCATCACGTTCGCGACCGCCGGTCCGGATTCCCGGACAAGCCAGGTGTTCATCAACTTTGCAGACAATTCACCTCTCGATCGCCAGGGCTTCTCGCCGTTCGGTCAGGTGACCTCGGGAATGAGCGTCGTTGACGCGCTTCACAGCGGCTACGGAGAAGGCGCGCCGTCTGGGCGGGGTCCTGAACAAGGTCGAATTCAACGGGAAGGGAACGCGTATTTAAAAAAGGACTTTCCCAATCTGGATTATGTCAAGAAAGCAACAGTCGAAAAGTAGTCCCTAGCAGCCCTGGGGTTTCAACTGCGATGCGCGATATCTATTTCAATGCGATTCTGGCATGGCTCGATCGCTGTACTCGCTGGAATTCAGCGCAGGTTTGAGTGCCGCCATTATCGGGCGGCCGCTTGCCGTTCGTTTCGTGGACAACCGCAGCTTGCAGGAGCATTCCGATGCCCGACAATGACAATACGCTCGTTCTCGAGACCACCCAGGGCCGGGTGGCGATTGCCCTGCGGCCGGACCTCGCTCCCACCCATGTCGCCCGTATCAAGGAACTGGTTCGACAAGGGTTTTACGATGGTGTGGTGTTCCACCGCGTCATTGAGGGCTTCATGGCGCAAACCGGCTGTCCACATGGCACGGGAACCGGCGGCTCGGGCAAGAAGCTCAAGGCGGAGTTCTCGGGGGAGAACCATGTGCGCGGCACGGTTTCCATGGCGCGCGCGCAGAATCCCGATTCGGCCGACAGCCAGTTCTTCATCTGCTTTGCGGATTCGCCATGGCTCAACGGCCAGTACACGGTTTGGGGCAAAGTCACCGCGGGAATGGAGAACGTCGACAAGATCAAACGTGGGGAACCGGTTTCCAACCCCGACCGAATCGTTTCGGCGAAGCTGGCCGCCTGAATAGCAAGGCTACGCCGCAGCCTCCTCACACGGCGCCTCGCAGATCCAGGCATCCCTGGCGAACCACTCATGCTCGGCATTGCAGTGCGGGCAATAGGCCCGCGCGAAGAAAACGGGGGTCGTTTCAAAGCTTTTGCGATCCGCGCTCATGCCGGTTCGAATATGGCACCCGCTGCGCGGGCACTTGATCATCACCGCACCCATGCTGACCTGCCTCCCTTGGTATCATTGATCCTCGCTAGCAAGAATGTGCGAACATTGTTTGACACGGTAGCGACCATATCGAGACGAATGCATTGAAAAATCTGTGACTTAGCTATCCACAGGAAACTCGGCCCCGGACCGGAACCAAGCTCGGGGGGAGGACGTTGTAACAATTCAAAGCTCTCCCAGAGGACATGAGATGCCGCGACCGCTTGAGAACATTGCGCCAATTGCCGCCATTCTTCGGACGGAACCGCGCCGGTCCTACTTTGTGCTGCGCCGCCAGGACCGATGGTTCATCGCTTTCGGCGACGAGGAATTCGGGCCCTACCAGAGTGAGCGCGAAGCGTTGCTCTTTGCCATCGATGCCGCCCATGGCCTCGGTGAGAAAGGCGAAGAGACCCAGGTACTTGAGCTTGATGAGCGCGGCAGCACCCAGCCGGTGTGGACCTACGGCATCGATCCTTATCCGCCTGGGCTTTAGCCTCTTGTCTGCGTGACGGTGACGCACCCCTATATTGAGGGGCATGCGGACCGACGCTTTCGATTTTGAATTGCCCCCGGAGCGGATCGCTTTGCGCCCGATCGCTCCGCGCGATTGCGCTCGGCTGTTGACCGTTCGACCGGGCCCCAGGCCGGAGCTTTCGGACCACGTCGTACGCGAGCTTCCCGAACTCCTGGGTGAAGGGGACGCGCTCGTCGTCAATGACACCAAGGTGATTGCGGCGCGGCTTGTTGGCCGACGCATCGGGCGCGGCAGCGCAGAGCCGCAGATCGAGGCGACCTTGCACCGGCGCATCGACGGCTCGCGCTGGCGCGCGTTCGTCAAGCCGGCAAAACGCCTCCTGCCGGGCGATGTGGTGCGTTTCGGAGAGGAAGGAAAAGTCTGTTTTCTCGGCCAGCTGGACGCGACCGTTGAGGCCAAAGCAGACGGCGGAGAGGTGACGCTCGCATTTGCATTCCATGGCCCCGTTCTCGATGAGGCGGTCAATGAACGCGGAGCGATGCCGCTGCCGCCTTACATCGCTGCGCGCCGCCCACCCGATGAACGTGATCGCTCGGACTATCAGACCCTATTCGCGCAAGCGGAAGGCTCGGTGGCAGCGCCCACGGCAGGCCTGCACTTCACGCCGGAGCTCATCGAGCACGTGAAAGCCCGTGGGATTGCGATCCACAAAGTGACCCTCCACGTCGGGGCCGGCACGTTTCTTCCGGTCAAGGTCGACGATATCGCTCGCCATCACATGCATCCGGAATCGGGAAGCGTCACCGGCGAGATCGCGGCAGCGCTCAACAGAACGCGTCATGCGGGAGGCCGGATCGTCGCGGTCGGCTCGACTTCGCTGCGGCTCCTCGAAAGCGCGGCCGCAAACGACGGAACGATTGCGCCGTTTGCGGGAGAGACCAGCCTGTTCATTAAGCCTGGCTATCGTTTTCGTGCCGTCGACGTTCTCATGACCAACTTCCATCTTCCCCGTTCGACCCTATTCATGCTGATTGCCGCCTTTTGCGGTCTCGATGTGATGAAACGTGCTTACGCCCATGCGATCGAAGCGGGCTATCAATTCTACTCTTACGGAGACGCCTGCTTGCTGTTTCGGGGATCGCACACGTAACCTGCCCCGATGTCCGGGGCCTTTTCCTTTCGCATCATCGCGACCGAGGGCGCCGCCCGTTGCGGCGAGATCAGCACCGCCCATGGCAAGGTGTCGACGCCGGCATTCATGCCGGTCGGAACCCAGGCCACGGTGAAGGGGCTCAAGCCCGATGACGTGCGGGCGACCGGGGCCGACATCGTGCTGGCCAATACCTATCATCTCATGCTGCGACCCGGCGCCGAGCGCATCGCTTCGCTCGGAGGTCTGCATCGTTTCATGTATTGGCCACACGCAATTCTCACCGACTCCGGTGGGTTTCAGGTCATGTCACTTGCCAAGCTGCGCAAAGTGGATGCGGGCGGCGTTACTTTCCGCTCTCATCTCGATGGAGCCTTGGTCGAGCTTTCGCCTGAACGAGCCATCGAAATTCAGCGCCTGCTTGGCTCCGACATTGCCATGCAGCTCGACGAGTGCATCAAGCTGCCAGCACCGCTTGCGGAACTCGAACGCGCGATGCGGCTCACGCTTGATTGGGCGCAACGCTGCAAGCGTGCTTTTGAAAGTGACGTGCACGACCAGGCACTGTTCGCAATCGTGCAAGGCGGCGACGACCTGGGCCTGCGCGCCCAGAGTGCGCGCGCTCTCGTTGACATGGCTTTCGACGGTTACGCCATTGGCGGGCTCGCCGTGGGCGAGCCGCACGACGTCATGCAGCGCATCGTCGCCGAGGTTGCGCCCGCGCTGCCGCAAGATCGGCCGCGTTATCTCATGGGGGTCGGGACACCATTGGACATCATTGAAGCGGTGGCGCGCGGCGTCGACATGTTCGATTGCGTGCTGCCGACTCGCAACGGACGCCACGGTCTTGCTTTCACGCGCTTTGGGCCGGTCAATCTCAAGAATGCTTGCCACGCTGACGATCCACGCCCACTCGATGAAGAGAGCAAATGTCCCGCCACGCGTGATTACTCCCGCGCATATCTTCATCATCTGGTGAAGGCGAACGAGATGCTCGGCGCAATCCTGCTGACCACCGTCAATCTCGCCTACTACCAGGATCTGATGGCGGGGGCGCGTGCCGCGATCGCGGCGGGCCAGTTTGCGAACTTGCGCGCCGAAATCAAGACAACGTGGCAGCGCAGGGATGGATCAGTGGAAGATACGTTGTGACGTTCGTCGGATCGATTATGGTACGCACCAACAGTGCCCCGTCATGCCCTCGAAAGCGGGCACCCAGTACACACTGCCTGTGCGGTTTCGGCCATGGCGTGGCAACGATATAGCGTACCTACCAGCACGGTGATTACTGGGTCGCCCTTGCGCGGGCGATGACGATCGAGAGTTTCTTTTAAGGAGGAAACTTGACTACAAGCTCGTCGAGCTGTGCCTGGGTCAAAGGGGCGCTCAGGTATTTCAACGTGACCGCATCGCGCACGATCGCATCGAGGCCGGCGATCTTGTCGGGATCAAGCGCTTCCCAGGGATAGAACTCGTCGCGCGTGCGCTTTGCCTTGGCGAAACTGATGCCCAGCCATTCGGCATAGATTTTGAGCGGATCATCGCCGGTATAGAGCCATCGCACCGTCTCGCGATAGGCTGTCACGAAACGCGCGACGGCCTCGCGTTGACTCGAGAGCGTACGCGCGTTGGTGATATTGACGCGCACCGTCTGATTTCGAAAGATGACCGCGTCGTTTCCTGTCGCCACAACGCGAATATCCCCGCGGTCAAGTTGATCCAGCCCGTCGGGCGCGGCGGCCCAACCGACGTCGACTTGTCCGGACATGACCTGCGTGAGCGTTGGAAACGGACTGCCAGTTGCGACCGCCCTGGCGGCCTGGAGATTGAATTGTTTGATGAATGCCGTGACCACCATGTGAGTCTGAAGATCCAACGGTCGAATAGGCGATGGTCTTGCCGTCGAAATCCTGGATCGTCTTGATCGGCGAATCCGCCTTCACATACCAGTAGATATCCGAGGCACCCGTCGTCTCGGCCTCGAGAATGCGAACGGGCGCGCCCTTGGCGAAGGCGCTCATGACGCCCATGGTCCCGGCAGCAATCCCGATGTCCACGCTTTCGGCGATTACCGCCTGCTGGGTTTCGCCGCTGCCCTGGGTGTAGAGAAGCTCCAGCAGGAGCCCATGCCGCTTGAAGATGCCTGCAAGCTGACCGACCTCGGCCACTGATGTCCCCCAATTCCCTCTTTGACCGACCGCAAGCTTCAGGTTGTCTTCTGCGCTTGCCCGACCGATGGACGCGATTGCCGCAAGCGCGATCAAAAGCATGCTGGAAAATCTCATGAGGTACTCCCGCAGCGATGTCCTTGGGGAAACATAGCAGTTGCAACTCATATGGAAACGCCTTTCTATGCGGATTCATTTTCTCGCATCGGAGAGCACGATGATGGTTCGCCGGCACTTCCTCTCGCGCTTTGGGCTCCTATTGCTGGCGGCTACGAGCGGGGCAGGGGCTTATGCGCAGGAGGTGCCCACGATCCGCTTTGTGCTCGACTGGAAATATGAGGGCGAGCATGCGCAATTCACGGTCCCGGTGACGGACGGCACCTATCGCCGGCTTGGCATCAACGTCACTCTCGACCGCGGCAATGGCTCCGGCGACACAATCGCAAAAGTAGCGTCCGGGGCCTACGACATGGGCCTTGCGGATACCAGCACAATGGTCCGCTTCAACGCCAACAATCCCGGCAATCAGCTGATTTCCGTTGCGATGGTGCAGGATGCATCCGCCTCAGGCGTGGTGGGACTGCGGTCAAAGGGCATCGAAAAGCCCAAGGACCTCGCCGGAAAGCACATCTATGCCCCGGCAGCCGATGCCGGACGCATCCTGTTTCCCATTTTCGCTGCGCTCAACAATATCGATATCGACTCCATCCATTGGAATACGGTGACCAGTGACCTGCGGGACAGCATGCTGGCACGGCGGGAGGCGGACGCGGTCACGTCAAATATCGTCACCACGGTTATGAACGTGCGCGCGATAGGGCTTGCCGAATCCGAATTGGCGATTTTCTACTATGGCCGGCACGGCATTGATCTTTACGGAAGCTCTGTCGTTACCACGCGCGCGTTTGCCGAAAAGAATCCAGAGGCGGTGCGGAAATTCATTTCCGGGCTCGTACACGGGCTCAATACCATGGCCACCGACCTGAATGCGTCCATGGCGTCGCTGAAAGCTTACGACAACCTGTTGAACGACGAGATCGAAAAAGAGCGCATGGTCATGTCCCTGCGGGACATGTTGATTACGGATCATGTGAGGAAGAACGGTTTCAGCTCCGTCGACATGGAGCGTCTTGACAGGACGCTCAAGCAGGTCGCTCCGGTCTTCAAGATTGCCGCTCCTGCGGCTGGCGACGTTTACACGGATCGATATCTGCCAGCCGTGGGCGAACGCGTGATCCGGCCCTGGACGCCGCCGGCGAAATAGCGGTCCAGTGACTCCGGCCCAGCTCCGCCAGCTCACGCCATTCGCTTCCACTCTGGCGCTGTTTGTTGTTTGGGAGGCGGCATGCTGGATATTCCGGATTCCCACCTTCATTCTGCCGAAGCCGACCGAATCCCTTGCCGCTCTGGTGGAGAACTGGTCGGGGATATGGCCGAACGCGCTCCACACCTTGCTCACCACCCTGGTCGGGTTTGGTGCCGCGGTGGCGGTCGGCATTCTTCTCGGGATCGCAGTCGGCACCTCTGCGCTGATTTACGACGCGATCAACCCTTTGTTGATCGGGTTCAATGCCATTCCCAAGGTCGCGCTGGTGCCAATCCTGGTGCTCTGGTTCGGAATCGGAACCGTTCCTGCCGTGATCACGGCCTTTCTCACGGCCTTCTTTCCGATTGTGGTGAATGTGGCGACGGGAATTGCGACGCTCGAACCCGAACTCGCGGACGTGTTGCGCTCGCTCGGCGCGACCAAGCTCGACATAGTGCGCAAGGTCGGCATCCCGCGCTCGATGCCCTATTTCTTCGCTTCCCTGAAGATCGCGATCGCCCTGGCCTTTGTCGGCGCGGTCGTCTCCGAATCAATCGCATCGAATGTCGGCATCGGATATCTGATGCTTTCGGCGAGTGCCACGTTCCGCATCCCGCTCGTGTTTGCAGGCCTCCTCGTCATCGCCTTCATGGGCATCGTCATGTACATGGGTGCCGCGCGGCTGGAGCGCCGGTTCGCCTCTTGGGCGATGCGCGGTTCGGAAATCGGCGGCTATATGGGAGGCGGGTGATCTCACCCAGCAAGGAAGGAGTGCCTGGAATGTCGGACCTCGATGCGCTGTGCCGCGATCTCGTTACCGCTAATCACATTCTCGCGCGCGAGGGCGTGACGGATGCGCTCGGCCATATCAGCGTGCGTCATCCGGACCGGCCGGACCGATTCTTCCTCTCCTGTTCGCGCAGTCCGGAGCTGGTCAAGCTCGACGACATCATGGAATACGATCTTGACTGCAACCCCGTCGATCAGCGCGACCGTCCGATGTACGTCGAGCGTCCCATCCACGGCGCGATCTACCGGGCCCGCCCCGACGTCATATCCGTCGTTCACAACCATGCCTACGAAGTCATTCCGTTTGGCCTCACGCGCAAGCCGTTGCGCGCCTGCGTGCATACCGCCTGCGGTACTGGCACGCATGTTCCGGTCTGGGACAGCCGCACCAGCTTCGGGGACACGAGTTTTCTCATCACCAATATGGAAATGGGCAAGGATCTCGCGCGTGGGCTCGGCGAGAATAATGCAGCGCTGATGCGTGGTCACGGCTGCGTCGTGGTTGGCACCAACATCAGGCTGGCTGTGATGAACGCCGTTTATTTCAAGGTCAATGCCGGTCTGGTGCTGCAGTCCATGCTGATCGGCGACGAGATCACCTATCTGAGCGAGGGCGAGGTCGAATTGACCAAGAAGATCGCTTACGCGGAGAACGCGGTGACCCGGATGTGGGATTACTGGTCGAGGCGATGCGGCGACGCGAGATAGATCAGGCTATTGCCGCGCTTGTCGGTTTTATCTTCGTAGCGCTGGCCGTCAGCCCGGCGCGGGCGCAGGACTGGCCGCAGCGGCCGGTCAAGATTGTCGTGCCTTATGGGCCCGGCGGGATCAGCGATGTGCTCGCGCGCATGACGGCGGATCGGCTCACGAAAGCGTTCGGGCAGCCGTTCGTGATCGACAACCGCGGCGGGGCAGGGGGGACGATCGGCACCGAATACGCTGCGCGCTCGCCGCATGACGGTTACACGCTCTACCTTGCGGGCGGGGCGCAATTTACCGTCAATCCGCTGGTCAAGAATTTATCTTACGATCCGCTCAAGGATTTAACGCCGATCAGCATGATCAGCATCAATGGGATGGCGCTCACGGTGCATCTCAGTCTTGCCGTTCACTCGGTGCGCGAATTCATCGATTACGTGCGGGCCAATCCGGGAAAGATAAATTACGCGTCGGCCGGGCTGGGGCAGCACAGCCATCTCACACCGGCCGCGTTCGCGGTACGCGAAGGGCTCGACATGGTCGTCGTTCCCTATCAGAGCACACCCTCAGCCATAATCGGCCTGGTCTCCGGGCAAGCGCAGGTCTTCTTCGGCAATGTGTCCGATGTCCTGGAACTCGCGCAAAGCGGGAAAGTCCGCATGCTTGCGCTTTCAACCGAAAGACGCTCCGCACAGCTGCCGGATATCCCGACCGTCGCTGAAACGGTACCCGGCTTTGTGATGACCGGCTGGATCGGCTATTTCGCGCCCACCGGCACGCCGCCACCGATCATCGAGCGGCTTGCGCAAGCAATCATCACAATTTGCCATGAGCCCGAGCTGGTGAAGACAATGGCCAAGGTCGGGATAGATACAGTCGGGAGTACACCGCAAGAATTCGCCGCCGCAATCCAAGCCGATCTGCCGGTCGCACGCTCCGCCGTGGTGGCTGCGGGTCTGTTGCGGAAATAGCAGTGGAAGAAAGGGCGGCCCCCTATTGCGTGCGCGAGACAAATCGATTCATGGGGACAGGGGTCTGCCACACCCGGTGATGCGCTTCCAAGAGATGCGCCAGCGCCTTCTTGCGCGAGGCAAGAACGTGCTCGTAGTCCGCGGTGAAGTGGCGCATCAGGCCGGTGACTTCGCGCCGTAGTGCGTCCTCGTCAATGGTCTTGATCTTGCGCTCCTTCATCACGATGCGGCCATCAACCACGACGCTCTCCACGCCGCGGCCGGCTTCCGTGTAGACGAGCTGGCGGGCGGCGCTGTTATAGGGAAGGTAAGCCACATCGTTGAGATCGATGAGAATCAAATCCGCCTTGTAGCCCGGGCGGATGGCGCCGAGCTGACCTGCAAGACCTGCCGTGCGCGCGTTGCCCAGAGTGGCGTGGCGCAGCACCTCGTGCGCCAGTCCGGGCCCCGGCTCGGGCTCGCTCACCGCCGCCAAGAGGCAAAACATCTTCATTGCCTGGAACATGCTCTGGACATCGCTGCCGCTGCAATTGTCGCAACCGAGTCCGAGCCGCACGCCAGCCTTGTGCAGGTCACAGATGGGCGCAATCCCGCTTTTGAGCTTCAGGTTGCTCAAGTGATTGAGGACGATTCCGGCCCCCGCTTCTGCCATGCGGTCCATCTCGCGCCGCGTGATCCACACGCTGTGGACAATGTTGAGCCGCGGGCCCAAGAGGCCGCTCCTTTCAAGATAGGTGATGAACGAGCCGTCATGATCCGCAAACAGCTCGCGCGCAATCAACAGCTGGCCGCGGGTTTCGTAGACGTGAGTGTAAAGCGGGAGGTCGTGTGTCTCCGCAAGCTCAGCCAACGCCTCCAGCATCTTCGGCGTGCAACGCTGCGGTGCAAAGGGCGCAATCGCCCAGTGCAGGGTGCCGCCGGCCCGATGATGCTTGAATTGATGCTGGAGATAATCGATCTGCGTGCCGATCGGCAGCGCGTTCCTGCCGAGCATGTCCTGTACGTCTGGAGGCAGCATATCCTGGTGGCGAACCATGGCGACCGGCGGAAGGTCCGACACCATGGGTGAGAACACGACGCGAATACCCGCTTCCCGATACGCCGACAGGACGACATCCGTATATTCATCGTTGAGCGGGGTCAGGCCGAGCATGTCCTGCACGGTCGTGATCCCGCACCGCAGCGACTCCAGCGCGCCGACGAGCGTGCGGGCGCGCACCTCCTCCTTGCTGCGGTTCTGCCCCATGGGAATGGTGTAGAGCAGCCACATTTCGAGTGGCAGCTCCTCGAACAAACCGCGGCACAGCGTGTCGTGCGAATGGTAATGCGCATTGATCAATCCCGGGACCACCAGCCGTCCCGACGCATCGATCACGTCGTGCTCGCCGTCAGCAGTGAGATTGCTGCCGACCGCGGCGATACGGTCGCCTGCAATCAGAATATCGGCAACGCCGGGGCGGTGGACGTCCCCGTCGTGATCGTAGACCTGTCCGCCCCGGATCAGCAGCTTTGGCGCGCCTGGCATGAGGTCCCATCATTGACAAGCATGGTGAATGGTTTCAATAGCGCGGCGACACGCATCAGAGGCAGACGATGAAAGCAGCAGTGATCGAGAAACAAGGAGGCATCGAGAATATCGTCTACCGCGATTTTCCCGATCCAAAGATCGCGCCTGGCGATCTGCTGATCCGCGTGAAGGCGTGCGGGCTCAACTATTTCGATATTTTCGTCCGCCGCGGCATGCCCGGTCTGCCGGTGCCCATGCCCTGGATCTCCGGCGCGGACGTCGCCGGGGAAGTGGCGGCAGTGGGCGCGAATGTCAGCGGCTGGAAGGTCGGCGACCGCTGCCTGGTCGATCCGCTCACCAATGAGGGCATGATGGGAGAAACAGTGCAGGGGGGAATGGCCGAGCTTTGCCGGGTCCCGCACGACTACGTCATTACGCTCGATCCGCGGCTTACCTTTGAGGAGGCTGCGACTATCCCTGCAAATTACGGGACCACCTATCGCATGCTGTTCACCAATGGCGACATGCAGCCCAATGATCTCGTGCTTGTTCTCGGTGCGAGCGGCGGGGTTGGAACGGCCGCGGTCCAGGTGGTCAAAGCGCATGGCGGGCGGGTGATTGCGTGCGCAGGAACGGATGAGAAATGCACGCGCTTAAAGGAGCTCGGAGCCGACTACACCATCAATTACAGCACGCACGATTTTTCACGCGAGGCGTGGCGCATCAGTGGCAAGAAAGGGGTCGACGTCTGCGTGAATTTCACCGGCGGCGACACCTGGAATCCCTCCATCCGAACACTCAAGCAGCACGGCAAGCTGTTGACCTGCGGCGCCACCGCGGGCTTCGATGCGAGTACCGACATCCGCTACGTCTGGCAGCGTGAGATCAGGATCTGCGGCTCGAACGGCTATACCAAAGAGGACGTCACGCAAGGGATGGTCGAAATTGCCGAAGGTCGCGTCAAGAAGCCGCCGTTCCGCAGTTTCCCGCTTTGCAAGCTCGGGCAGGCGGAAGCCATCATGGAAGCGCGGGATTTCTTTGGCAAAATTGTCATGATCCCTTAAGGGAGACAGCAATGGGTACGGTCAAGCAGGGTTGGAACGGGCGATTTTTCGAGGATTTCCAGGTTGGCGACGTCTACCGCAGCCGGCTCGGACGCACCATCACCGAAACTGACAACATTCAGTTCACGATGATCACCAACAATACCAACCAGATTCATTTCAATGCGGATTACGCGAGCCGCACGGAGTTCAAGCGGCCCCTGGTCAACAGCGCGCTTACGCTCGCGGTCGTCGCCGGCTTGGGCGTTTCGGATTTGAGCGAGAACGGGTTCGCTCTCGGATGGGATTACATCAAACTGCCCAACCCGGTATTCCCCGGCGACACGCTTTATTCGGAGTTGGAAGTGATCAGCGTGCGTGAATCAAAATCGCGGCCCGCGCAAGGCGTGGTGAAGGTTCGCACCCGCGGGGTCAATCAGAGCGGATCAGTGGTGATCGAGTACGAGCGCACCATCATGGTGTGGAAGAAGGCGCACGCACCGCTGATCGCGCTGTTCCCCGAGGCCAAGCATGCGTGACCGAGTTTTGCCGCTCGACGGCATCACCGTCATCGAGCTGGGACACAGCGTCGCGGCGCCTTACGCTGGTGAAATCCTCGGCGATCTTGGCGCCGATGTGATCAAGATCGAGAAGCTTGAAGGCGACGATGCCCGCAAATGGGGGCCGCCCTTTTGGGGTGATGCGTCTGCGACCTTCCAGAGCTTTAATCGTAACAAGCGCTCGGTCGTGGTGAACCTCAAGGACAACGCGGAACGCGAACGGCTGCGCACACTCATCCTCGATCGCGCCGATGTGGTCATTCAAAACCTGCGCCCGGGATCGGCCGCGGAATTCGGTCTCGATGCGGACTCGCTGAGGAAACTCAAACCTTCACTCATCTACTGCACCATCGGCGCGTTTGGAGCCGTGGGGCCGCTCAAGGATCTTCCCGGCTACGATCCCCTGATGCAGGCCTTCGGCGGACTGATGAGCGTGACAGGGGAGCCGGACCAGCGACCGGTGCGCGTGGGGACGTCGGTCATGGACATGGCGACCGGCATGTGGTCCGTGATCGGCGTGCTCGCCGCACTTCTCCAGCGCCGCGAAAACGGGAATGGGGCGTCCATCAATACCTCGCTGCTTGAATCCGCGCTCGGCTGGATGTGCTACCATGCTGCGAATTATCAAGCCTCGGGCGAGTTGCCGAAGCGGCAAGGCTCCGGTGTGGCCATGATCGCGCCCTATCGCGGCTATGCGTCGAGCGACGGACTGATCGTGATCGCCGCCGGCAACGACAAGCTGTTCGCCGCGCTGGCGCGTGCGCTCGGCCGTCCCGAATGGGTCGAGGATGCGCACTTCCGGAGCAATCCGGACCGGGTAGCGAACCGCGATGCGCTCAATCGGTCGATCGAAGAGCTGATTTCCACACGCACCAACAAGGAATGGGCGGCGATCCTGGACCAAGCAGGCGTGCCCAATGCGCCGATGCAGACCATTGCCGAGGTGCTGGAACATCCGCAGACAAAGGCTCTGGGCATTCTTCAACAAAGTCCGCAGTGCGACATTGCGCTGCTCGGCCTGCCGCTTTCGCTTGATGGAGTGCGGCCGGCCTTTCGGCGCTCCCCGCCGGCATTGGGCGCCCACACCGAGGAGATCTTTTGCGAGCACTCCGCCGTGGCAGCGAAACGATGAGCCTCAAAATCCCCCAGCCATCCCTCCCCCCGACGGAACCCGGGCCTGCCCGGGTTCCGCATCATATTGCGCAAGTCGGGCAAGCCCGACTTGCGACGGGGGAGGGATGACTGGGGGCAAGGACAAGGGAGGACGCGATGAACGTGATGCAAGGCGTGCCGGAAGAGGCAGTGCAGTTGCCACTCGGCGAAACCTACCCGGAAATCCGCGATCTGGTGCGGCGCATCTGCTCGGATTTCCCCGGCAGCTACTGGCGCAAGCTCGATGAGGAGCAGGCCTATCCCACGCAATTCGTCGCGGCTCTGACCAAAGCCGGATTATTGGCGGCGCTCATTCCAGAGGAATACGGCGGGCTTGGTCTGCCGTTAGGCGCGGCGGCGGCAACGCTCGAGGAAATTCATGGCTGCGGCTGTAACGCCGGCGCCTGCCATGCGCAGATGTACATCATGGGCACCTTGTTGCGTTACGGCAGTCCTGCGCAGAAAGAGAAATATCTGCCCGAAATCGCCTCGGGAAAACTGCGCCTGCAAGCTTTCGGGGTGACGGAGCCGACCAGCGGGTCCGACACCACCAAGCTCAAGACCCGCGCGGAGCGGCGGGGAGATCACTACGTCGTCAGCGGCCAGAAAGTGTGGACCTCGCGCGCGTTGCAATCAGACCTGATGCTGCTCCTGGCGCGCACCACTCCGCTCGATCAGGTGAAGAAGAAGAGCGAGGGGCTTTCGGTCTTTCTGGTGGACATCAAGTCATCGCTGGGGCGCGGGCTGGAGATCAAGCCGCTGCGCGCGATGATCAATCACAATACCACCGAGGTGTTTTTCGATGCGCTGCGGGTGCCGGCCGAGAACCTGATCGGCGAGGAAGGCCACGGCTTCCGCTATATTCTCGACAGCCTCAACGCCGAGCGCATCCTGGTCGCGTCCGAATCGATCGGCGATGGGCACTGGTTCGTTGCCAAGGCATCGAAATATGCCACTGAGCGGATTGTGTTTGATCAACCGATTGGCCGCAATCAAGGGGTTCAATTCCCCATTGCGCGCGCCCACGCCGAGATCGAAGCGGCTGCCCTCATGGTGCGCAAGGCGACTGCCCTATTCGAGGCGGGGCGGCCGTGCGGCGCGGAAGCAAACATGGGAAAGCTCCTCGCATCGGAGGCCGCCTGGCATGCGGCGGAGGCGGCGCTTCAGTGTCACGGCGGTTTCGGCTTTGCCCGCGAATACGATATCGAGCGCAAATGGCGCGAGACGCGCCTGTTTCAGATCGCCCCGATCTCGACCAACCTGGTGCTTGCCTATATCGGCGAGCACGTGTTGGGAATGCCGCGGTCGTATTGATCGCGCAGCTTGGGTCGAGCACCTTGCGAGACCCAACGCGCCGATACCGGCCGGGTGTTGGGTCTCGCTGCGCTCGACCCAACCTATGGACAATGGTGAAAGGACAGAACAATGCCGCATGTCATCGTAAAGCTCTATTCCGGCCGATCAGAACAGCAAAAAGCGACGCTGGCGGAAGAATTGTCCAAAGCTGTCGTCAAGACTTTGAACTGCGGGGAAGAGGCGGTGTCCGTTGCTGTTGAAGATGTCAAGCCGGAGGAGTGGGCACAGCGGGTTTATAAGCCGGATATTCTTGGCAATCCGGAGAAGATCTACAAGAAGCCGGGATACGATCCTTTTGCGTAATCACGCAAACGGACTAACCGCGATGGCGTAGCGCCCGAGGTGACTGGGAGAGCGTCAATGTTGGCCAGAACAGACAGCGTCGCGACCATTGCGGAGAATTGGCTGGCTCAGTTCGAAGCAGCGCTCGCAGCGCCAAGTCGGGCTTCTCTCAATACGCTGTTCCATGCTGACAGCCATTGGCGGGACGTGCTGGCTCTCACATGGCAGATCAAGACGGTCAGCGGTTCGGATGCTATTTTGCAAGAGCTTGCAGCGCATGCCGGACGCATGCGTCCGACCGGTTTCAAAATAGACGAGCATCGGACTGCGCCGCGCAGCGTAACGCGCGCCGGCATCGATGCGATCGAAACCATTTTCAGTTTTGAAACGAGGGAGGGCCGCGGCAGCGGCGTGCTGCGGCTCACGCCCGACGCCGGTCACGGCAATACATTCAAGGCATGGACGCTGCTCACCTCGCTCGACGAAATAAAGGGACATGAGGAGCGGCGTGCAAGATCGTGGCTTGGGGGTAAAGCCTATGCGCGCGATTTTCGCGGACCTAACTGGCACGATCTCCGCAAGGCTGCCGCCGAATATCGCGACCATGACCCGGCCGTGCTCGTTGTCGGCGGAGGACAGGCCGGACTTTCCCTAGCCGCCCGTCTGACACAATTAGGCATCGATACGCTGATCGTGGACCGCGAGGCGCGCATCGGCGACAGCTGGCGCAGGCGCTATCACGCGCTGGTCCTGCACAACCAGGTGCACGTCAACCATCTCCCGTACATGCCGTTTCCGCCGACCTGGCCGGCCTACATTCCCAAGGACAAACTGGCTGCCTGGTTCGAGGCCTATGTCGAGAGCATGGAGTTGAATTATTGGGCGGCGACCGAATTCGAAGGCGGCCGCTATGACGAAAATGCGAAACGATGGTCCATTGTGCTGCGTCGGGCTGATGGCACGCAGCGGGAGATGCACCCGCGGCATGTCGTGATGGCCACCGGGGTGAGCGGGATTCCAAGCCTTCCCGATATTCCGGGCTTGCGGGAGTTCGGCGGCAGCACCGTGCACTCCAGTCAATACGACGATGGCGAAGCGTGGAAGGGCAAGAACGCTCTTGTCATTGGTTCCGGCAACAGCGGCCACGATATCGCGCAGGACCTTCATTCGGCTGGGGCGAAGGTCTCGCTCGTGCAGCGCAACTCGACGATGATCGTCAATGTAGAGCCGAGTGCGCAGTTGCCGTACGCGCTCTATGACGAAGGACCTTCGCTGGAGGATTGCGATCTCATCGTAACATCGATGCCGCTTTCGCTGGTGCGCAAAAGCCATGTCCAATTGACCGAAAGGGCGAGAAACATGGACAAGGAGCTGCTCGATGGACTTGAGCGCCGCGGGTTCAAGCTCGATTTCGGCGACGACGGAACGGGTTGGCAGTTCAAGTATCTCACGCGGGGCGGCGGCTACTACTTCAACGTCGGCTGTTCAGATCTGATCGTCAAAGGCGAGATCGCCCTGGTGCAATTCTCGGATATTGCCAAGTTCGTCGAGGAAGGCGCGCTCATGCGCAGCGGCGAAACGATTCCCGCCGATCTGATTGTGCTGGCGACAGGCTACAAGGGGCAGGAGCATCTGGTGTGCAAGTTGTTCGGCGATGATGTCGCCAACCGCGTCGGCCCGATTTGGGGATTCGGCGATGGACAAGAACTGCGCAATATGTTCACCCGAACCGCCCAGCCCGGCCTATGGTTCATTGCGGGCAGTTTCGCCCAATGCCGCATCTACTCAAAATATCTTGCCTTGCAAATCAAGGGGTGCGAGGTCGGCGTTCTCTCCTAGAAATGTGGCATAGATTCTGGAAGCCTTTGGCGATCCTGGTCGCCGCGGCCGCGATTGTGCTGGCTGCCTTCTTCGAATCCGCGGTTCAATCTCTCAAGGTTGCACGCCCATTCGAGGTCGATCTGCAGCAGCTACGGATTCATCTGCGCATGGCTCAGGAGTACATCAGCCGCATGGCAGCGGCGACATGTAGCCCGCGTTGAGCCATCGGGTCGGTGCGAAGCGCCGCCCGATGACAGGCGCGAAATGCGGGAGCAACCCCGGATTTCGCTTCGCTCAATCCGGGCTACCGCTTCACTGACCAGGGAAAAGATCGCGGGCGCTGTTGAGGCGCTCGAGATTCATCAGCTTTTCAAATGCACCGGTTTTGACATTGCCGGAGAATTCTCGACCGAGGCAATCGGAGAATTTTTCGTGCAGCTCCCCCCGTGACAGCGGGCACTGGGTGCTGCCTTTGGCGAAGCGAATGTGATCCGTGGCCATCGTCTTGCCGTTGAGCATGATGATCTCAACTTTTTCCCAGGGCGCGAAGGCGGAGCCCTCCATGGTCTGCGTCGTGGTGGTGGTCGAGACCCGCGGGATGAGCGACTGCACGGGAGGGCTGCGCACGAATTCATCGGTCAACTGAGCAAGCCCGACGCTGCGGGCCACCAGCGACGACGCCATCGCGAACTGGATGCTGAACTTGGCTTCCAACGCGGTTTGCGGCCGCGCGTTGCGCAGCATCATCATTTGGGTCTCGCCGGTCGAGACGTGGATGCGCTCGACCTCCTCGGGCTTCAGATCAAACCGCGTTGCGAGATCGAGCGCGCCGTCGATGGCGCGGTGAGTCCCATAGCAGATAGGATAGCGTTTGATGTTCAACCCCTGGCGCACGATATGCCACTCTCGCTTTGGGCTTTCCAGGCGGCGTGACAGGTCGGGCTTGCCGCCGGGCGAGAACGCGGCGAGGAAGCCCGATTTGTGCTCCAGCGCATCGGGCGAGGCGGTCAGACCGGCTTGCGCCAGGCGGGCCGCGAGCACGCCCGATTGCGCCGCGCGCCCGACCTGAAAGCATTTGGTGTGCGATCCAAAGTTGGCGGACAGACCGCCTGCCATCGAGCTTGCAATGGCAACGGCGGTTGCGGTCTCTTGCGCGCCCAGCCGGCGCAGCTTGGCGCAGGCGGCGGCGGCTGCAACGGTGCCGCGCACCGCCGTGGGGTGCCAGCCTTTCTGGTGGAGGGGGACCGGCTCGCGCACCATGAGCTCCGCCCAGACCTCGTAGCCCGCGGCGTAGGCGGTGAGCATTTCCGCTCCGCTCGATCCCAGCGCTTCGCCCTGCGCGAGAATTGCGGGGACCAGAACGGCACTGGGATGCCCGTCCAAGGTGACGTCGTCGTAATCGAGCACATGGGCCGCCACGCCATTGACCAGCGCGGCGTCTTCAACGTTGCGGCGTTGCATCGATGGAATGAGGCAAGCGAGCGCCGCGCCGTCTGCGCCGGCCATTTCCCGATCGACGAGCGCCACCACCGGGTCGCGGGCTCCCGCGATCATCACCCCGAAGCAATCGGTGAAACCCGTCTTGGCCACGGCTTGCCCCTCGGCCGGCACGTCGCTCAGTTTGAGCTCGGAAACGAAGGCGCCCAATTCCGCGGTCAAAGAAGCCATTGCAAATCCCTTTCCTTGCAGCGACAAGGCCATCATGGCCATGCAACAGCTGTCAAGACAATAAAGATGCTGCGGCTTGCTTTCGATATCGGCGGCACCTTTACCGATTATGTCCTTGAGGATCGCAGCAGCGGCCGCATCCGTATCTGGAAAGTGCCGACCACGCATGAGCCCGCGCGCGGGGTGGAGGAGACGCTCGCCCAGATGATCGGTGCCGGGGAGCTGTCGTTCGAGCAGGTGACAAGCGTCATTCATGCCACGACAGTCGCGACCAATGCCATTCTCGAGCGCAAGGGAGCCCGCGTTGCGTTTGTCACGACGGCGGGATTTCGGGACGTCATTCTGATCGGCCGCCAGAAGCGTTACGACATGAACGATCTCTATCTCGACAAGCCCAAGCCGCTGGTCGAGCGCTCGGATATCTTTACGGTCGAGGAACGCACGGCCGCGGACGGGCGCATTGTCAAACCGCTGGATGAGGCGGGGGCCGGTGCCGTGGTGCAACAGATCCGCTCAGGCGGCTACGAGGCCGTCGCCGTCATGTTCCTGCATTCCTACATCAATCCGCGCCATGAACGCCGAATGGGGGAGTTGCTGCGGCAGGCGAAGCTCGACGTCACGCTTTCGAGCGATGTGTCGCCAAAATTCCGGGAATACGAACGCGCCAGCACGACTGTAACCAATGCCTATGTGCGCCCGCTGGTCGCGCGTTATCTCGACGCGCTTGATCGCTCACTGGGCGAGAAAGGCTCTAGCGCACAGCTTGCCATCATGCAGTCAAATGGTGGTCTCGTTTCCTCCGAGCTCGCTCGCCGCTATCCCGTGCGCGCCATCGAATCAGGGCCAGCTGCGGGAGTGCTGATGTGCGCGCAAGTCGGCCGGCAGCTTGGCCATGCGCACGTGATGTCCTTCGATATGGGCGGCACGACAGCCAAGCTCGGTCTGATCGAGAACGGCGAGCCGATGGTGACCGCGGCGCACGAGGTGGACACCATCAACTCCAGGAAAAACAGCGGGCTTCCGCTCAGCGTTCTTGCGGTTGAACTGCTCGAGATCGGTTCGGGCGGCGGCAGCATCGCCGATACCAGAATGGGATTGATCACAGTCGGACCGCAGAGCGCCGGCGCGCTACCTGGGCCGATTTGTTATGGCACTGGCGGGACCAGCCCGACCGTAACCGATGCCAACCTTGTCCTCGGTTATCTGGACCCGCATTATTTCAACGGCGGCGCAATGACGCTGGACAGCGCGGGCGCGGCCGCCGGCATCAATTCCGTTATTGCCGAGCCGCTCGGGCTTTCGCTCACGAGTGCCGCGTGGGGCATCCATTCCATCGCGAACAGCAATATGGAACGCGCCATGCGGGTGATCTCGATCGAGCGCGGCCGCGACCCGCGGCAGTACGTGCTGGTCGCGTTCGGCGGCGCCGGCCCCCTGCATGCCGCGCGATTGGCGCGCGTATTGGGCATGCGCAAGGTAATCGTGCCGTTCGCAGCCGGAGTCGGATCGGCGCTGGGCCTGCTTGTGGCGGAGCACAAGGTTGATGCCGGCGTGACGCGGCTGCTCGCGCTCAATGGCGATAGAGCGGCGGAGATTACGGAGATTCTGCGTGATCTCGAAGAGAACGTCCGGCGCGAAGCTGCGCGCCTCGCGCCCGGCAGCAAGCTCACGGTAGCTCGCAGCACCTATATGCGTTATGTCGGACAGGGTTACGACCTGCGCGTCGCCTTGCCGGAGGGCGCCGTCGACGATGTCTACGAGAGGCGGATGCGTGATGCATTCTATAATGCCTACCATCGGGAATACGGGTTTGTGGACCGTGAGGCACCGGTCGAGGCATCGGACTGGTATGTCGTTGCATCGCTCGGGAATGGTGCGCAGCGCATTGCGGGGTCCGACATTTGCGCGCATCCGCAACTTAGCCCGAGCAACAAAGCGCCGGAGTGCTCAGCCCTCGTGGCTGGCCGTGAAGCCTATTTTCCCGAGCTTGGCGGCATGCTGACGAGCAAGGTCATCGATCGCTACCGGATGAGCGCGTCCGACACGATCGAAGGCCCTGCTCTCATTGTGGAGCGCGAATCCACGACGCTCGTTCCTCCCGGGGACGTCGCCAGAGTCGATCGTTTTGGCCATCTCGTCATCGAGATCGATCAGAGGCGCTGTAATGTCGTCTGAGCCTGGCAGCCAGATCGATCCCATCACGCTCACCGTCGTCTGGAATTTACTCATCTCCGCTGCCGAGGAAATGAGTGGCGCGCTTCGCCGCACCGCGTTCTCCGAGGCGGTGCGTGAAGGAGAAGATTTTTCCGCCGGCATTTTCGACGCGCGTGCACGGCTGATCGCCCAGGGCAACAACACGCCCGGCCATCTCGGCGCCATGCCCTACGTGGTCAAGAGCGTGCTCGATTACATCCCGCTGGATGAGCTCGATCCGGGGGACGCAATTGTCACCAACAATTCCTATATCGGCGGCGGCCATTACCCTGATTTTTATATGGTCATGCCGGTGTTCGAAGGCCGCGAACTGCTCGGCTACGTGGTCAACACGGCGCATCATGTTGATGTCGGGGGCGCCACGCCCGGCTCGCAGGCGGTCCAGGGCGTGACCGAGGCGTTTCAGGAAGGCATTCGCATTCTCCCCGTCAGAACTCATTCGCCGCGGTGAGTTCGAAGAAGACCTGATGCGCGTCATATTGGGCAATGTGCGCCTGCCCGAGAAGGTGCGCGGCGATCTGCGCGCCCAACGCAATGCAAATCATGTCGGCGCGGAGCGCCTGCGGGCGCTCTATCGTGCCCACGGCAGCTCGACCGTGCTCGCGGCAATCGAGGAGCTGCTTGCACGATCGGAACAGCGAACCCGAGAATTGATTTCGGCGATCCCGGACGGTGTTTACAGCTTCGACGATGTGCTCGACGACGTGGGTCCCGGCACCGCGCCGATCCGGTTCTGTGTCGATGTGACCATCAAAGGCGACGAGGCGTTGGTCGACTTTTCCCGCAGCAGCGATCAGGTCAACGCAGGAATCAACTCGTATATCAACTATACCCGCGCCTATTCGACCTTCAGCATCCGCAGCTTCGCCAATGTGGACGTGCCCCACAACGATGGTGTCGAGCGGCCAATCAGAACCGTGGCGCGCAAGGGGAGTTTCTTCAATCCGCAGTTTCCTGCTCCGAGCGGCGGGCGGGCCAACATTCAGATCCGCATATTCGACGTTATCAATGGCGCGCTCGCCAAGGCGCTGCCCCAGCGCGCCATGGGCGCATTCTCACACTGGGCCAACCCGATCTTTGGCGGTGTCCGCGATGATAACAGCCAGCGCTGGGTGATGTATGACCTCATCTTCGGCGGTTATGGCGGACGCTTCGACAAGGATGGACCGGAGGCGCTCTGTCCGGTTTTCAACGCTGCCAACCTGCCTGTCGAAGTGCATGAGGCGAACAATCCGGTGCTGTTTCATCGTCTGGAACTGATTACCGATTCCGGCGGGCCGGGAAAGCATCGCGGGGGCTGCGGCATCCGCAAGGACGTGGAGATCCTGTGCGCCAGCGCAACCGTCTCGCTGCTGAGCGACCGCCATCGCGTCGCGCCCTACGGATTGTTCGGCGGAGAACCGGGAAGGCCGGGCCACACGGTGCTTATCCGAAATGGTCAAGAGGTCGAGCTCGGCTCCAAGGAGCGCCGTCAATTGCAACGCCACGACATCGTCAGTATCCGGCTCGCGGGCGCCGGCGGATACGGGGCGCCGCGCGAGCGCGCCGCCGCTCTTGTCCGGCGTGATGTCGCGCTCGAGCTCGTCAGCGCGGAGGCGGCACGTGCGGCGTACGGAATCGAAGACGATGCGGTCTCGTCATGAGCACCATTCTGACGCTGCAGGATGTCGAGCGCGCGCGGCAGTTTTATGCAGCCGGTCATTGGCGTTCTGACACGCTCTACAAGTTGTTCCGCGCCGCGGCCGAGAGGACGCCGGAACGCTTTGTGCTGCGGGACAGCAATGCGCGCCTCACATTTGGCGCAGCACGAGAGTGGGTCGATGCGCTGGCGCAGGACCTGCATGACGCCGGTATCCGGCCGGGCGATCGCGTATCGATATGGTTGCCGAGCAGAGTCGAGACCGCTCTCATTTTTCTCGCCTGCTCGCGCATGGGATATGTCTGCAACACCTCGCTGCATCGCGATTATACCTGCAACGATATTGTCGCGCTGCTTGAGCGCGCGGGTTCGGCCGCTTTCTTTGCGCAGCCGGGTTACGGCGCAGATGGCGCAAGCAAGGACATTTTTTCGATGGCCGCGGCGCTGCCGCGTCTCAAGAAGGTCTACAATATCGCGGCGCTCAAATCGGAGATGAGCGAAAGCGAGCGGCCCATTGGGCTCCCCGACTTATCGCCTGCTCCGGCGGCCATTGCCGCTGCGACCAATCCCGACTGCATCATTTATCTCGCCTTTACCTCGGGCACGACCGGGCAGCCGAAAGGGGTGATGCATTCGGACAATACGATCCTCGCCAATGCGCGGGCGATCGTCAAAGACTGGGGCTTCGATCAGCAGACGGTCGTCTATTCACTCAGTCCCCTGAGCCACAACATCGGAATTGTGGGACTCGCCGTTGCGCTCGCTTGCGGCGGTGAATTTGTTGCGCATACGCCGCTTGACGCGCCGCGCATGCTCGACCGCATCATCGAGACCGGCGCGACGTACGTTCTCGGTGTGCCGACCCATGCAATCGACCTGTTGTCCGAGATGCGCCGGCGGGGAATGGATGCGCTTGGACGCGTGGCCGCGTTTCAACTCGGCGGCGCCCCAGTGCCTCCGACGACCGTGCTGGGATTGATGCGGGTAGGCGTGAAGACCCAGAACGCGTACGGCATGACCGAGAACCACTCGTTCCAGTACACCCGGCCCGATGATGCACCGGATACCATTGCTTCGAGCTGCGGACGCCCGGCGCAGGGAATGGAGATCAAGCTGTGGCGCGAGGACAATTGCAACGTGGAAAGCGCGCCCGGTGCGGTCGGCGAGCTTGCTGTGCGCGGCGCCTCCTTGATGCTGGGCTATTTCGACGATCAGGCGACCACCGAGCTGTCGTTCAATCACGACGGCTGGTTCATGACTGGCGACCTTGCCCGCTTGGATGAGCGCGGGAACCTGCAGATTGCCGGCCGCAAGAAGGATCTCATCATTCGTGGCGGCCACAACATCTATCCCGTTCGCATCGAGGACTTCACCATGCGTCATCCCGCCGTGGCCAAGGCCGCCGCCTTTGCGGTCTGCGATGACCGGTTGGGCGAGCGCGTCTGCCTCGCCGTCATTGCGCGCGCGAACGGAGCGCTCAATGCTTTCCAACTGCTCAAGCACCTCAACGATCAGGGCTTGTCGAAATACGAGATGCCCGAGTTCTTTCTCGAGCTCGATGAATTCCCGCTCACCGCAAGCGGAAAGGTGCTCAAGCGCCGTCTGGTCGAAATGGTGGCGCAAGGGCTGCTAAAGCCGGAGCCGGTGCGCTGGCAGGGCTAGGACAAGTTCGATGACGTTCAATTACGACGAGACGGTACAGCTTGCGGCACCTCTCCCGGTGGGAGAGGTCGGATCGCGCTTGCGCGATCCGGGTGAGGGGATCGGCTTTATTTGTAGCCCCCTCACCCGGAATGGGCGCAACGCGCCCATTCCGACCTCTCCCCTTCGGGGAGAGGTGGCGCTGCTGGCTCGATCTCCACGAAACATGCTGTAGCTCCGATGGCGCAAAGCACGTTCGACTATGTCCGCGACAACATCGCAGCAACGCCGTTTCATCAATGGCTGCTGCCGCAGCTCGTGGAGGTCAACGAGCAGGCGAGCACCGTAACCATACGGCTGCCAATCAGGCCTGAATTTTGCCGTCTGCCAGGCCGGCCCGAGCTGCACGGCGCCATCGTCGCCGCAATGGTCGATATCACCGGTCATGCGGCGATCGCATCGAAACTTCTCCACAGCGTCGCGACCGTGGACATGCGCGTCGATTATCTGCGGCTTGCCGGCGGAAGCGAGCTCATGGCCATTGCAACAATCGTCAAAATGGGGCGAACCATCGGGGTGGTTGACGTTCGCATCAGCGATGACCAGCAGCGACTGGTTGCCGTCGGCCGCGTCGCCTACGTCACCGCGAACGTGTAATCGTGCAAGAACGTTGCCCATGCTGCAAAAACTTCATCTGACCATGGCGTGCGGTCTTTACGACCGCATGCTCGATCTTTATCGCGGTGATGTCCGCCCGGACGGCATTGAGCTCAATTTCATCCCCATGGACGGCTCCGCCGGCGCGCGCGAGACCTTCGACCGGATGGCGCGCCTTGAGTTCGATATTGCGGAAATGTCGAGCTCGGAATTCATTGCTCGCAAATCCACGGATCACTCCTCGCTGGTCGCATTGCCGGTCTTCCCGTCCCGCGTGTTCCGCCACGGAATGCTCAGCATCAACCGCCGTTCCGGCATCGCATCGCCAAAAGACCTGGAAGGCAAGCGCGTCGGCGTGCCGCTCTATTCCATGAGCGCCGCGGTGTGGATGCGTGGCCATCTGCAAGACGATTACGGCGTCGATCTCGGCACGATTCACTGGGTCGAAGGTGCCATCAATGAGCCCGGCCCGCATGGCCATCCGAGCCTGCTGCCGCTCTTGCGGCCGCTCTCGATCGAGCAAAACACATCCGGCAAGTCGCTGAACGATCTGCTCGAGAGCGGCGGCATCGATGCCATTGTGGGCACCACCTTGCCAGACGCCATTCATCACAATCCCGATATCCGCCGGCTGTTTCCGAATTATCGCGAAGTGGAGAAAGACTATTACAGGCGAACGCGGATATTCCCGATCATGCATCTCATTGCGTTGCGCCGCGAGGTCTATGAGAACTATCCCTTCATTGCGAGCAGCCTGTTCGACGCCATGTGCGCCGCCAAGGAGCGGGCGCGCAAGCGCATGCGCGATCTTGGCACCCTGCCGTATATGCTGCCGTGGATGACCTCCGATCTCGATGAGATCGATGAGGTATTCGGCGGCGATGCATGGCCCTACGGCATCGAGCCGAACCGCCCCACGCTGGAAGCGCTGGTGCGATATCTTCGCGAGCAGGGCATCATCGCTGCGATGATCCCCATCGAGGAGCTCTTCGTTGCCACCCACGGCCGTTATGACGAGCGCTCGGGACGAGCTCACCAGGGCGTGGACGGCCATTTACACGCACTTGGCTCAAGCCGATAAGATCACCGCTTCAATCGGTGAGGCGGGCCTTCATGAAGCCGGGTGCCACGACAGGCGGTAAAGTGCGGCGGCGCAAGGCCAAGAGCCGCCGCACAGCACCTGGGGTTGGCCGTCATCGATTGCCGGATACCAGTCTGCACGAGCAGCTCGCTCAATCCAGACGCGAACTGAAAGAGGCGCTTGAGCAGCAGACCGCGACCTCCGAGATGCTGAATGTCATCTCAAGCTCGACTGGGGACCTTGCGCCGGTGTTCCAGGCCATACTGGTAAGCGCTACGCGCATCTGCGACGCCAAGTTCGGAGTACTGTGGCTCGCCGAGGGCGACGGTTTCAGGTCGGTTGCAATGCACGGTCTGCCGCCAGCCCATGCCGAGGAACGCCAACGCGAACCAGTAATACATCCCGCCCCGGAAGATCCGCTGAGCCGCCTCGCGCGCACGAAAGAGGTCGTGCACATCGCGGATCTGAGGGAAGACGAAGCATACATCAAGGGCTATGGGCCGCTCAGGGCGGTGGTGGATGCCGGCGGCGGGCGCACCCTGCTGGTGGTGCCGATGCTCAAGCACGATGCCCTCGTCGGCGCCGTCGCAATCTACGCGCAAGCGGTGCGGCCGTTCACCCGCAAGCAGATCGAGCTCGTGAATAATTTCGCCAAGCAGGCCGTCATCGCTATCGAGAACGCGCGGCTGCTCAACGAGCTGCGCGAATCGCTCCAGCAGCAGACCGCCACCGCCGACGTGCTCAAGGTGATCAGCCGCTCGACCTTCGACCTGCAGACCGTGCTCGATACGTTGGTCGAGTTCGGCAGCCCGGCTGTGCGAGGCCTACGATGCAGTCATTTTGCGTCGGGAGAGCGACCAGCTTGTCCTCGTCGCCCATCAAGGTCCGATCACAGTCGAAATCGCTCCCGCTGATCCGCGGGACGGTAGCGGGTCGAACCGTCCTCGACGGGCGGACCGTCCATCTTGCTGACATGGAGGCCGAAGTCGACGAATTTCCCGAAAGCAGCGTGAATGCGCGACGCTGGGGTGTCCACACCATCCTTTGCGTGCCCTTGATGCGGGAAGGCATCGCGATCGGCACGATCGCGCTGCGCCGCACCGAGGTCGAGCTTTTCACGAAGCGACAGGTCGCGCTGCTCCAGACCTTCGCCGACCAGGCGGTGATTGCCATCGAGAACGTGCGCTTGTTCGAGCGAGGTGCAGGCGCGGACGCGCGAGCTCAAGAGGCGTTGGAGCAACAGACCGCGACCTCCGAGGTGCTGGGAGTGATCTCAAGCTCACCCGGCGAGCTGGAGCCGGTGTTCGAAACCATGTTGGCGAATGCCACGAGGCTTTGCGAGGCCAGTTACGGCGCGATGTGGCTCCGCGAAGGCGATGCCTTCCGCGTCGCCGCCTCATGGTGCGTTACCTGCGGCCTCAGGAGCAACTACGGCGCGGGACCGTGCCATCCGGCCCGGACGTCATTGGCCGCGTCGCCCAAACGGCAAGGCGGTCCAATTGCCGACCTCCGTGAATTCGCTACCTCGATGGCGACCCCTTGCCGGTTCGCCGACGTGGCCGGCTCCGCACGTTGCTCGCCGTTCCGATGTTCAAGGACAACGAACTGGTCGGGGCGATCGCCATCTACCGTCAAGAAATCCGCCCGTTTACTGAGAAACAGATCGAGCTGGTCCAAACTTCGCGGCGCAGGCCGTCATCGCCATCGAGAATACCCGGCTGCTCAACGAGCTGCGCCAGCGCACCGACGATCTCTCCGAGGCGCTGGACAGCAAATGGCAATGTCGGAGGTGCTGGGTGTGATCTCCAAGCTCGCCGAGTGACCTGGAGCCAGTCTTCCAGGCCATCGTCGAGAGCGCGGCGCGATTGTGCGAGGCATACGACGTTGCCATATGGCGTCCGGAAGGCGACCAGTCCGTCTCGTCGCGCATCATGGCTCAATTGCCGTCGAGTCTTCCGTTGATTCGTGAGACCGTCGCTGGCCGAACGGTCTTGGACAGGCAAACTATCCATATCGCTGACTTGCAATCCGAGATCGACGAATTTCCCGAGAGCAGCCAAATGCACGAGCTGGGGGTTCCATTCGCTGCTTTGCGTCCCGCTGATGCGAGAAGGTGTCGCGATCGGGGCAATCGCGCTTCGCCGGAGAGAGATTAGCTCTTCACCGACAAGCAGATCGAGCTGGTCACGAATTTCGCTGCCCAGGCCGTCATCGCAATCGAGAACACGCGGCTGCTCAACGAGCTGGGACAATCGAGGCTCTCGATTATCAGACCGCGACCAGTGACGTTCTCGAGGTCATCTCCCGCACACCGATCGACTTGCAGCCGGTGCTTGCCGCCATCTGCGAGACTGTCGCCAAACTTTGCGAGACCAAGGATGCCGAAATTTTTATTCGCGACGGCGATCGAATTGCGCCTTGGCTAGGGTCCCAAGGAGTTCACTTAGGCACAGAAGCCGAGAACTGGCCGATTACGGACGCGGGCTCGTCATGGGACGCGCGGTGTTTGAACCGCGAGCTGATACAGTGCACGATCTAAGGGCCGAGCAGGAATACTCCAGAAGGCTAGCCAGAGCTCATTGTTAGTCGGGCACCGAACGATTATCGCCGTCCCACTGATGCGGAAGGGCGAAGCCGTCGGTGTGCTTACACTTGACGACGCTCTGAGGTGAAGCCTTTCACGGATAGGCAGATCACCTTGCTCCGCACATTTGCCGACCAAGCGGTGATTGCCATCGAGAACGTGCGCTTATTCAATGAAATCCACGACAAAAGCCGTCAGCTTGCGGAGGCGAGCCACCATAAATCGCAATTCCTCGCCAACATGAGCCATGAGCTGCGCACGCCGCTGAACGCCATCATCGGGGTGAGCGAGATGCTGCGCGAGGATGCGGAAGCATTGAAGCAGGACACCGAGCCGCTCGACCGCGTACTCGGTGCGGGCCGGCATCTACTTGCCCTGATCAACGACATTCTCGACCTCTCGAAGATCGAGGCGGGGCGGATGGAGCTTGCTCTCTCGTCGTTCGCGCTTGCGCCGCTCATCGCCGATGTCATCAAGACGATCGAACCTCTGGCAACGAAGAACACCAACCAGGTCGCGGTCCACTGCGACGCCGCGATCGGGACGATGCATGGCGACCAGATGCGGCTGCGCCAGGCGTTGTTGAACCTTATGAGCAATGCCAACAAGTTCACCGACCGCGGGACCATCACGATTGACGCAGGTCAGCGACAGCAGAACGGCCGTGATTGGATCACGCTGGCTGTGAGGGACACCGGCATTGGTATGACGGCTGAGCAGATCGGCAAACTGTTCCAGGAGTTTTCCCAGGCCTCATCCTCCACGGCGAGCAAGTATGGTGGCACGGGGCTTGGGCTCGTGATCAGCCGGCGCTTCTGCCAGATGATGGGCGGCGACATCACAGTCGACAGCGAGCCCGGTCGCGGATCGACCTTTACTATCCGGCTGCCGAGAATTGTGGAAATTCCCAAGGAAGCGGTTGTCGCCAATGCGACCCACACGGAGGAGCCGGCGCTGAAACCTCATTAGGATTTTGCTGCACTGCATGATTGCTGCGGAATTTGATCGCTATCGGGGCATAGGGACATCGATCAAGATCAAGCTCGATTTACGAGACCGCTCTTTAGCCAAAACGAACCCGAGACCATCCTCACCCATGACTTCGGTGCAGAGCGCGAACGGGCGGTTTCGGGGCTGTGACGTCCGCTTCCCTGTAAATAACAATGAAAATACAGGGCGGCGAGCAAGAAGCGCGCGTAAAATGCGGACTTGTCAAAAAAAGAACAGAGGCGCGAACAGCACGATCACGGCAATAACAGAGAGATAGCAGGGAAGCCGGGCGGAGATTGCAAACCCGCCGGCGCCGTTTGGATCGGCAAAATTGCATGGCTTCCTTTGAGTACCTGGAGGCTGCGAGGTAATCGTCATGAAGCGCTGCTTGTAATCGTGTTGCGCTTTGCGCGAGTTGCCATGCGGACTGCAACCATCGGCACCGCAGGCACTGTGTGAAGCAGCCCTCACAGATAACTCCTTCATTGATAAAGCTTTTCGTCCGTTGGCTTTGTTTGGTAATTTTGGTAAAAATGGCGCCGCGCGGAGGCGCTCCTTCTTTGCAACAAACGGCGGATGCGGATTGCGGCTGCGATGCGCCCGGACCTCGTGTTGGCTGACGTGCAGGCATGAAAAAACCCGGCACGCCGCGCGTCCGGGTGTCACCTGTGGAGTATGCCGATTTCTCTACCAAAAATGTTTCGAAAAATCAAGCAAATTCTTTGGGCAAATTCTTTTGGGGGTGACGTTTTGTTGCGCTGTCGTTTTGTTGAGCCCGGCAATGAGGGAACTGAGCGGACAGCACCGAAACATGCACGGCGTGCAACTCGACGCAAGCTTCTGCTTCGGGCATTCTGCGTCGTCACGCTCATTGGCTGGGAGGAAAAATGCGCACCGCCGCAATTGTCTTGGGGTTGATTTTCGCAGCAATCGCAGTCGTCTACTGGGTCGTACCCGCAAGCTCGCTGCCTTCGTTTTTTCCCGGGTTTGAAGCAGGTTCGCCCCGCCTGCACGTGAAGCACGCTATCGCGTCCGCCGTGGTGGCGGTCGTGCTGTTCGCGATCGGCTGGTACGCGGGCCGGTCACGCGCCTGAGCAAAGCGGAACCCCCAACGTGCCCGCACCTGGATCAAAGGCGCCCGATTTCAAGCTGCCAGCGGTGGACGGGAAAACCTATTCGCTCGCCGACGCGCGCGGGCGCAACGGCACCGTCGTTGCCTTCATCTGCAACCATTGCCCCTATGTGCGGACGATCATCGGCCGGATGGTGGCGGAGGCCGAGGTCTTGCGGGCGCTCGGTATCGGAACGATCGCCATCATGCCGAACGACACCAAATCCTACCGCGAGGACTCCTTCGACAACATGAAGGCATTTGCGGCAAGGCACGGCTTCGGTTTCCCGTATGTGATCGACGAGACCCAAGAGGTTGCGAAAGCCTATGGCGCACAATGCACGCCTGACTTCTTCGGGTTCAACGCACAGGACGAGCTGCAATATCGCGGCAGGCTCGATGCATCGCGCACGACGCTCGTCCCAAATGCGCGGCGTGAGTTGTTCGAGGCCATGCGGCAGGTCGCCGAGAGCGGCCATGGGCCGGCAGAGCAGATTTCCTCGATGGGCTGCTCCATCAAGTGGAGGGATTGAACGCTCGCATGTCTCACATCGTTGTGAGCAGAAGATGTTCGTAGGGCCATGAACCCGCCGCCCGCCGAGATTGGTGCGCTTATCGCCGAGGTCGAAACTCCGGCGCTCATTGTCGATCTTGCGGCTTTGGACCGCAACATCGCGAAGATGGCGGAGTTTGCGAAGGCGGCCGGAGTGCGCGTGCGGCCGCATGCGAAGACCCACAAATCACCGGCAATCGCATTGCGTCAGATCGCCCATGGCGCGGTCGGTCAGTGCGTCCAGAAGGTTGGCGAAGCCGAGGCTCTGGTGCGCGGCGGTATAAGCGACGTTCTGGTCAGCAATCAGGTGGTCGGCGAACGCAAGTTGCGGAGGCTTGCCGCGCTCGCCCGCGACGCGACCATTGCACTGTGCTTTGACGCCCCCGCGCAGGTGGATGCGGCGTCGCGCGTTGCGCGCGATTTCGGCGTCGAGCTTGGCGCATTGGTGGAGATCGAAGTCGGCATGGAGCGGTGCGGCGTTGCGCCCGGCCGCGCGGCGGCCGTGCTCGCGCGCCGCATCGCGGACGCGCCGAACCTCAAATTCCGCGGCTTGCAGGCCTATCATGGCCGCGCCCAGCACTTGCCGAGCTATCAGGAGCGGGCGCAAGCCATCGCGTACGCCATTGATGCGGTGCGCGAGACGGTGGCGGCGCTTGCCGCCGAAAATCTCGATTGTGAGATCATCGGCGGAGCGGGAACTGGGACGTTTGCGATCGAGGCGGCAAGCGGCGTGTATAACGAGCTTCAGGTCGGCTCATATGTTTTCATGGATACCGAATATGCAAGCATCACCGCGCGCGAGGGCGGCCGCTACAGCGAATTCGAGCACAGCCTGTTCGTGCTCGCCAGCATAATCAGCGTTCCCGCCGCCGACCGCGCCATCGTGGATGCCGGGCTCAAGTCCTACAGCGCGGAGCGCGGCCCTCCATGGGTGCACGGCCGGCCCGGAATCGAGGTTACCGGCGTGTCCGACGAGCACGGCAAACTCAAGCTGACGCCCGATGCGCAGCCTTTGTCGATGGGCGAGAAGGTGCAGCTCATTCCCGGCCATTGCGACCCGACCGTCAATCTGCATGATTGGTATGTCGGGATTCGAGACGGTCGCGTCGAGGCGCTCTGGCCGATCAGCGCGCGTGGCGCGAGCATTTGAAACGAGGAGGGCAATATGCCTATTGATTGGGCCGCAGTGAATTGGGTGTATGTCGCGCTTTTGTCCGGTTTCGCGTTTCTGGGGAGCCTCATCGGAAATCTTCTGTCATTCCGCAGCCGCCTCGTCGGCGCAATTCTGGCTGCGGTCCTGTTTGCCGCGATGTATGTGTTCTGGACCTACTATCCCCATGGCATCGCCTTGCCCGGAGTGAAACCGACCTGAGTGGAGGCGCTCAGGGGCGGGTCGAGAGCGACGACCGCGATGAAGCCTCGGCGCAGAGCTTTATTGCATTTCGCCCTGGCAAGTGCCGCCGTTGCGCTTGCTTCGCCGCTGGCTTGTGCCGAGACTTACCCCACGCGACCAGTGCGCGTAATGGTGGGCTTTGCTCCCGGTGGCTCGGCTGACATCACCGGCCGTCTGATCGGACAATGGCTCTCGGAACGGCTGCACCAGCAGTTCCTGATTGAAAACCGGCCCGGCGCCGGAACCAACATTGCCACCGCGGCCGTGATAGAAGCGCCGCCCGACGGATACACGCTGCTTTTTGTGACCGCAGCGAATTTCATCAATGCAACGCTGTACGAAAAACTGCCTTTCAATTTCATGCACGACATCGCGCCGGTTGCGGTCATCAGCCGGGAACCCGGCGTGATGGTGGTGCACCCTTCCGTGCCGGCGAAAACGATTTCGGATTTCATCGCCTATGCCAAGGCCAATCCCGGACGGATCACCATGGCATCCGGCGGTATCGGCGCTCCATCCCACGTCTCTGGTGAGCTGTTCAAGATGATGACCGGCATCGATATGGTGCACGTGCCCTATCGCGGGGCAGGGCCCGCAATCACCGATCTGCTGGGAGGGCAGGTGCAAGTCTATTTCACGCCGATGTCGGCGGCGATCGCGCACATCAGAGCGGGCAAATTGCGCGCCTTGGCGGTGACGACCGAACAGCGCTCGCCGGCGCTGCCCGATATTCCAACCGTAGCGGAATTTGTAGCCGGCTACGAAGCAAGTCAGTGGTACGGTATTGGCGCTCCCCGCAACACGCCGGCCGAGATCGTCGCGAAGCTCAACGGCGAGATCAACGCGGGGCTCGCGGATGCCGGCATGAAAGCACGGTTCGCCGATCTGGGGGAGACGCCGCTCGGCGGCTCGTCTGCCGACTTTGCGAAACTCATTGCCGAGCAGACGGAGAAATGGGCTCAGGTCGTGAAATTCTCGGGAGCGAAGGCGGACTAGCCCATGTTCCGGTCAGGTGGGATCAGAGCTGGGGGCGAACTCAGTCTGCTCCCTCTCCCCGTTCTTAACGGGGAGAGGGGTGGGGTGAGGGGTAAACACCAATATCGACGCGTTTTGCCCCTCACCCCCACCCTCTCCCCGCAAGCGGGGAGAGGGGGCGATCGAGTGTGCGGCACTGCCGTGCATCAACTTCACTGGAATGCGCTGTAAGTCCCACCATGAAATTCATGGACACCCGGCAATGGATTGCCCTTCTTGAAAAAGCGGGCGAGTTGCGCCGCATTACCGCGCAGGTGGACTGGGATCGCGAGATCGGCGCTGTCGCGCGGCGCGTGCTCGAGAAAAAGGGGCCCGCGCTGCTGTTCGAGAACATCAAAGGCTATGCGGGCGGCCGCTGCACGAAGGTATTTGTGAGCGGGCTGGGAGCGCGATCGCGGCTGGCGCTCGCACTCGGGTTTGCGCGCGAAGTAACAAACCGCGAGCTCATCCAGTACGTTATGAAAAAGAACCGGGAGACGCTCGCTCCCACGGTTGTGCAGACAGGGCCGGTCAAGGAGGTCATCCTGCGCGGTAATGCCATTGATCAAAGCGAATTCCCGGTCCCGCGCTGGCAGTACCTCGAGGGCGGGCGTTACATCCATACCTTCTCGGGGATCGTCACCAGGGACCCGGAGACCCGCGTCATGAACGTGGGCATTTACCGGGGCATGATCGGGAAGAAGGACACCGCGCCATTTCTCCTGATCAAAGGCGGTCAGCATTGGGGCGCGCATTTTGCCAAGTGGGCGGCGCGCAGGGAGCCCATGCCGGTCGCCTGCGTTATCGGATGGGACCCGATCATGCCGTTTCTTGCGGGCTCGCCGGTCTCGGCCGGCATATGCGAATGGGACGTGATGGGCGCATATCGTGAAGCGCCGATCGAGCTGGTGCGCTGCGAAACCATCGATCTCGAAGTGCCGGCAAGCGCGGAAATCGTCATCGAAGGATTTATCAGTGACGACCCGGCAAGCTATGAGATCGAGGGGCCGTTCGGTGAATTCACCGGCTACGTGTCCGATCTCCCGACCCCGCGGCCGACCATGAAAGTCAGCTGCATCACGCACCGGCGCGACCCGATCTTCTGCGGCTCGCTTGAAGGCACGCTGCCAGGCTCCTACAGCGAGAACAGCGTCATGTCCTCGGTGCAGCGAGCGGCCATTGCGTGGAACGTTTTGAACAGTGCGGGCATCCCGGGCATTCTCGATGTTTACGTGCCGCCGATTACCAATGGCGTCAACATCCGCGTCCAGATCAAGAAGCACTACCAGGGCCAGCCCAAGCAGATCGCCGCCGCCCTCTGGGGCAACAGCGCCGCCCAGTACCGTTACAAGCATGTGATCGTCGTTGAGGAGGATATCAACCCGGCCGACGACGAGCAGGTGGAGTGGGCGTTCGCGCATCGGGTGAACGCCGGGAGAGGGGGGATCGTGATCTTTCCGGAGATTTTCGGCTCGCCCATCGATCCCAGCACGCCGCTTGAAGACCGCGATGTGGCTCAACTGGGCACCGGGCTATGGAATCGGATGCTGATCGACGCGACGCGCTCCTGGAAGAACGCGCGCCGTCCGGAATGGGGCGGTGAGCGTTTTCCGCCGACGGTGCGGCCTGCCCCGGAAGACGAGGCGCGCGTGCGGGAGCGCTGGTCGGAATACGGCCTCGGTGATCTGTGACGTTGCTGTCCAACGGCGCGGTCTTCGGAGCGGCGTACGGGTTGCGCCAGATTGACCGCTTGGGCTCACAAGGCGGAGCCGCTTGCTGCGTCTCCGGCCGCTGCTCCCAGACCAACCGCAAATTCAGGCGGGGCCCCGCCAAGCAGGAGCTAAATCAAGGCGTTTGCGGCGGAATTGTAAAGCCGGGCGAGCGCCGCAGACGGCGCGGCAATTTCTTTCAAAATCAATCTCTTACGCGAGTTGCCTCATGGTCTTTCCAGAAGCCGCCGTTGCGCCGCCGTCGCATTTTGAAACCAGCGCCGGTTTTGATCGGCAATCAATAGTATTCATTCTATTCTACCGGCTTGCACCTATATCATCTTCAAAGATTTCGAATCGGAATGGCCCATGAACGAGCCGCTAAAGCACAACCCGCAGGAGGTGATGCAGCCGATGCAGGCCCGCACCGAACTGGGTGAGCGCCTTATGCAAATCCGGCAGCGGATCATCGCATCGCCCGAGCCGCTCTTGTCTTGGGCTGAGATTGAACGTGAGATTGCGGAGCGCCGCGGCGAGGCCGAGTAGCGCGGCTGATGATCATCACATTTGTTGATGCTGGCGTGCTAATTGCCGCTGCCCGCGGGACAACCGACGTGTCCGCGCCTGCAATGGCAATCCTGGACGATCCAGACCGCTCCTTCGCCTCAAGCGATTTTATCCGCCTCGAAGTACTGCCGAAAGCGCTCTTCAATCGGAAATCCGCCGAAGCGGAATTCTACATTGAATTTTTTCGGGCGGTTTCCCACTGGCCGGCCAATACGGATGCTGTCGTACGGCAGGCCTACGAGATAGGCGTGAAGTTTGGACTGGCAGCACTCGATGCGCTGCATGTCGCCGCAGCGATAAGCGCTGGTGCCGAAGAGTTCGTAACGACTGAGAAGCGCAGCAAGCCACTGCATCGAACGACCGACATCAGCGTGCACTCAATTCAAGTCACCTCACCGTCATAAGCAGCTAAAACCCCCGCGAGGGGCGCTTTCCGGCGACCGTGCGGCCTGCCGCGGAAGACGAGGCGCGCGTGCGGGAGCGCTGGTCGGAATACGGCCTCGGTGATCTGTGACGTTGCCGTCTAATCCACTTTCAGATTGAGCGACCGCACGATTGGCTCCCAGCGCGCGATGTCGCTTCTGATCAGCTCGGCAAAGTCCTGCGGGGTGCCGCCGAGCGTTTCGGCGCGCAGTTTGGCGAGGCCCGCCTTGAGCTCTTCGGACTGCAGGCCGGTGTTGATAGCCCCATTGAGCTTGTTGATGATTGGGGCCGGGGTTCCTGCGGGGGCCAGCAGCCCGGTCCAGCCGCTGGTTACGAACCCGGGATAGCCGCTTTCGATCATGGTGGGGACGCCGGGCAGCGCCGGATTGCGCTGCGTGCTCGCTACCGCGAGCGCGCGCAACTTGCCGCTTTCGATCAAAGGCAACAGCACGCCGCTGCCTTCAAATGTCATCTGGATGTTCCCGGCAACCACGTCCTGAATCGAAGGACCACCGCCCTTGTAAGGCACATGCACGATGTCGATTGCCGCCCTGCTCCTAAACATCTCCCCGACGAGATGCGGGAGCACGCCAATGCCGCCGGACGAAAAGTTCACCGCGCCGGGATGAGATTTGGCGTAGGCAACCAGCTCGGCCACCGAATGTGCCGGAAACGAAGGATGCACCACCAAGATGATTGCGGTGGTGGCCACCGCGGCGATCGGCGCGAAGCTCCCGAGCGCATCGTAGCCCGCCTCCTTGTGCAGCATCGGCGCCAGCACGAGGCCGCTGATGCTGGAATAATGCAGGTTATAGCCGTCAGGCGCCGCGCGCGCGGCTTCACGCGAGCCAATGGTATTACCGGCACCCGGCCGATTATCGACGAAGGCGCTCTCGCCGAGAGCGCCAGAAAGATAATGGGCGACGAGCCGCGCAACCACGTCGACCGGGCCGCCCGGCGGGGTCGGCACAATGATGCGCACCGGCCGGCTCGGGTAATTGTCCTCGGCGCGGGCATTGCTGCTCGCCATGAAATAGGTCGTGAGTACGACCACCATCGTTGCGCAAATTCGAGCGATCACGGGCGTCTTCCTTCCAGTTGACTTAACCTTCAAACGCAACGGCGGTCGTATTGCCGCCACTGACAATGACGCCGACGCGCTCGCGCATTGCTGGTTTATAGGCGCCCGACAGGAGTGCCGAAAAGGCGGTTGCACCACCCGGCTCGGCGACGATCCGCAGATCTTGCCACAACCTCTTCTGCGCTTGTCTGATGGCGTCATCGTCAACGAGGACGACGCTATGCACACTCTTCTTGGCGAGTGGAAAAACAAGTTCACCCACCCGCCGTGGCGCAAGCGAATCGGCCGCCAGCCCTCCGGCTTCGGCGTCAACAGGGTGTCCAGCCGCCAATGCCCGTGTCAGCGTTGGCGAGGCATATGGCTCAACGCCGATTATCTTGACGCGTCGCTCATACCAGGCGGCGATGCCGCCGATGAGACCGCCACCCCCCACGGACACGAGCAACGTATCGATGTGCGGCGCCTGTTGGTCCAATTCCATGCCAAGCGTGCCCTGTCCGAGCAGCGTCTCCACCTGATCAAACGCGTGAACGGGCATGGCACCCGATTGCTGTGCCCACGCTTGGCTTGCGGCAAGCGCATCGTCGTAGCGATTCCCCTCGATCACCAATTGGGCGCCGTAGTCCCGGATGCGCTGCACCTTGGCCGGTGACGAAACGGTTGGGACGAAGATTTTCGCAGGGACCTCGAGCTTCATGGCCGCATAAGCGACGGCGGCACCGTGATTTCCACCTGAGGCTGCCACCACACCCGCCGGCGGCACTTTGCGCGTCAGCAGATTTGCGAACGCGCCCCGCGCCTTGAACGAACCGGAATGCTGAAAGAGTTCGAGCTTAAGAAAGAGCCGGATGGTCTCGAAGCCCATATCGGCCCCATCGACCTCCATCACCGGCGTGCAGCGGGTATGGCGGCGAATAAGCTTCTCGCAGCGCGCAATCTTGTCGCGATTTACTTCTGCGAACACTTGAGCATGTTTCGGGTCAGGTGGGATCGGAGCTGACCGCAGCCTCGGTGCGCTCCCTCTCCCCGTTCTTAACGGGGAGAGGGGTGGGGTGAGGGGCAAACACCAATATCGATGCGGCTGGCCCCTCACCCCCCCCTCTCCCCGCCTAAAGAGGCGGGGAGAGGGGGCGATCGAGTTCTGCAGCGCGATCTCGCATCAACTTCACCGGAAGCGGCGCTAGCGCAGGAATTTGTAGAAAAACCGATCGCCATCCGGCTCAAGGAGGCCTGTCGTTGGATGCGGAAAATGGACCGGCATCACGAAAGTGCCAGTGCCGGCAATTTCCCCCAGAAAGCGCCGGCGCGAGGCCGCCGCCTGCTTGCGGTCCCAGTCGAAGATCGTCGACCAATCCGGCTCGCGGCACTGCAGCGCATGATGCATGAGATCGCCGATCACGACCGCGCGCTGTCCGCCCGAGCGGATATTCACGCAGCAATGGCAGGGAGAATGGCCCGGCGTCGGGGTGAGCCAAATCGTGTCGTCGAGCTCGAAGTCATCGTCGACCAGGAGCGCCTGTCCCGCCGCGACCACCGGCTCGCAGTTGAACCGCCAGACATTTCCCGGCGGGTTGTCGCCACGCTTGGTGGCTTCCTCCCAGGCGGCATATTCGCGCCGGTGGAAGACATATTTGGCCTTCGGGAAGGTCGGGACCCAGCGCCCGTTGCGCAGCTGCGTGTTCCAGCCGCAGTGGTCGATGTGCAGATGCGTGCAGAAAACATAGTCGATGTCCTCGAACCGCAGGCCGGCGGCCCGAAACCCGTCGAGCCACGGCTGCTTCGGAAAATCCATGGGCGGCGGGTAGCCTTTGTCTTCGCCGGTGCAGGTGTCCACCAGAATGGTGCGCTTGGGCGTGCGCACGACGAACGTCTGATAGGTGATCACCATGCGTCCTGATGCAGCATCGAATACGAAGGGATCGAGCTGCGCCAGATGCCGCTTTCCGATTTCCGGGTCGTAAGCGGGGAACATATCTTCGGGCCGGCGCCATGGTCCGTCGCGTTCGATGATGCTGGTAATGGTGACGTCGCCGATCTTGAGGGTGTGCATGCTATAGGGTCTCCCAGCGCGACCTTATCATGACTTAAATTGAGTGCCACCAGCGCGGAGCGCGTGCCCATGCCTGCGATGCCGGCGAGCCGCACGATACCAGGACTGCTTGACGAGCTCGCCGCGCGCTTGCCGGCGCGCGAGGCGCTGGTCGGAGCGGGACGACGCTACGCCTACGCTGCGCTGCGCGATGAGGTGCGGGCCTTTGCAAAAGGGCTCCACGCGCTCGGCATCCGAAAGGGCGACATGGTCGCAATTCTGATGGGCAACAAGCCCGAATGGATTATCGCAGACCTCGCGATCTGCTCGCTCGGCGCCATCATGGTTGCGATCAACACGTGGGTCACGAGCCGGGAGCTTGGCTACGTTCTTGCCCATTCCGATGCGCGCATGCTCATCGCCAGCGACCATTTCCTCAAAAACGATTATTTCAGCATGCTCGAGATGCTTGAACCGCTCTCGCGTTCACTCCCGCGGCTCGGCTCGATCATTCATGTGGGAGCGCGGCCGTACCGCGATTCAATCGCGTTCGACGATGTTTACGCGCGCGGCGGCAGCGTGCCGGATGCCGACATCGATTGCGCCAAGCGAGCCGTCGAGCCGAACGACATCGCCTATCTGCTTTACACGTCGGGCTCGACCTCGACGCCAAAGGGCGTGCAGCTTCAGCATTACGCATTGATCGAAAACATGTGGCACATCGGCGAGCGAATGCATGTCACGGAGCAGGACCGGCTCTGGCTGGCCGTGTCGTTGTTCTGGGGGCTTGGATGCGAGAATGCATTATTCAATCTCCTTACCCACGGCGGCTGCGTGGTGCTGCAGGAAAGCTTCGAGCCGGGCGAGGCTTTGCGCCTCATCGCGGCGGAGCGGTGCACGCTGTTTTACGGCACGCCCAACATGGCGCAGGCGCTGTGCGACCATCCCGATCGGCACAAGCACGATTTGTCGAGCCTGCGCTCGGGCGGCACTGTCGGCACGCCGGAGCAGGTCAAACGGGTGGCCGATCTGGGTGCGCGGGAGATCTGCAACATCTACGGGCTGACCGAGACCTACGGCAATTGCACGGTCACGGACGCGGCCGAGCCGTTGAGCATTCGTATTGCAAGCGTTGGTCGTGCGCTTCCCGGCGTCGAACTGCGCATTGTGGAACCGGCAACCGGCAAGGTGCTGCCGCCGGGCGAGGTGGGCGAGATTCGGGTCAAGGGCTACGTGACCGTCGGCTATTACAAGGATGCGGACAAGAACCGGGCCGCCTTCGACACGAACGGTTATTTCATGACCGGCGACCTTGGGATGCTCGACCCGGAAGGGCGGCTCTATTTTCGCGGACGCATCAAGGAAATGATCAAGACCGGCGGTATCAACGTGGCGCCGGTGGAGGTCGAGGAGACGCTCATGGCGCACCCGGCCGTCAAGCTTGCCTGCGTGACCGGCGTTCCCGACGCGGAGCGCGATGAGATTGTCGCTGCCCTCATTGTGTGCCGGCCGGGACAGACCGTGGAGCAGGCCGATCTCCTGGCCGATCTCCTGGCCCATTGCCGCCGCGAGCTCGCGGCCTACAAAGTGCCCCGGCTGATGAAATTCATCAGCGAGGCCGATCTGCCGCTCACGGTCACGGGCAAGCTACAGAAGAATCGTCTATCGGAATTCTTCACGCGCAATGCTTGAACACCATGCTTGAAGCCGTTTGCGTCGCGCAGACAGAGGACGTTCTCGGCGAAGTGCCGCGCTGGCATCCGGTCGAGCAGGCGCTCTATTGGATCGATGCCTTCAAACCGGCGGTTCATCGTCTCGATCCGGAAACCGGAAAAGTCGAGAGCTCGACGCCGCCGGAAAAGCTTGGCTCGTTTGCCCCGTGCGCAGGCGGCGGCTTGCTGATTGCCGGAAGGGCAGGGCTCGCACTCTACGATCCGGGAACGGGAAAACTCGATCGCATCGTAGACCCCGAGGCCGGCGCGACGGTGAATATCCTCAACGACGGCCGCTGTGACCGGCGCGGGCGTTTTTGGGTCGGCTCGATGAGCAGGACCATGGAGCGCGCAAGCGGCGTTCTCTATCGGCTAGAGCGCGGCAATCTGAGCCAGGTCGATCGCGACATCTGGATCGCGAATGGCGTGTGCTGGAGTCCGGACGACCGGGCGATGTATCTCGCCGACAGCCACGTCAAGACCATCTTTGCCTATGATTTCGATCTCGCTGCCGGAACCATCGGTCCGCGCCGCGTATTCGCGCGCACGCACGATCGGCCCGGCGTGCCCGATGGATCCTGCGTGGACGCCGAAGGATGTATCTGGAACGCCGTGTTCGATGGTGGGTGTCTCGTGTGCTACGCGCCCGACGGGCGGATCAGGCGGACGCTCCCTTTGCCGGTGACCCGGCCCACGGCCTGTACCTTCGGCGGTGCCGACCTCGCCATTCTTTATGTAACGACGGCGCGGTTTCGCCTTGCGCCGGACAAGCTCGCGGTGCAACCCCTCGCAGGCAGTCTGCTGGCGCTGGATGTCGGCGTGAAAGGATTGCCCGAGCCGCTCTATTGCCCCTGAGCACTGATCACGCGAAAGCCGTGCAGCGTTAACTCTTCGTCGATGTCGGTGAACACGACTTCGACCTGCTGGCCGATTTGAATTGCTTGATCAGCACTGCCGACGATCTGCGACGTGAGCCGCGGACCCTCGTCCAGTTCGACCTGAACGACGTTATATGGCGTCTCATCCTTGAATGCCGGAAACCAGGCCTTGTGCACGCGTGTCCACGTGCTGATCCGCCCGCGGCCTGATGCTTGCTTCCATGCGATCTCGTCGGAGAAGCAGAATGGACAGACCGGTCCCGCCGGCAGATGTGCCTTGCCGCACGCACGGCACGTCGGCAGCATCAAGCGGTGGGCACGGCAGCCCTTCCAAAACGCAGCGTTGTCAGGACCAATGCGCGGTCGTGGCTTTGCGTAAGGTGTCATTGGATTACACAGCGAGAATGACTAAATCGCCCCAAGTGGTGCCCCATTGCAGGACGGACGCATTGGCGATCTGGCTCTTGCCCGCGCTGGCGCGCAATTGCCGCACCATTTCGCAAATCGAATTCCATCCGGCAACATGAGCCTCGGAGAGAAGGCCGCCCGAGGTGTTGACCGGCAATGCGCCGCCAGGCTCAATGCGTCCGCCCTGCACCCATTGCGCCGCCTCGCCCGGTCCGCAATATCCGAACCGTTCGAGGGCAAACAGCACCAAAGGCGAGAACGCATCGTAGGTGTAGAATCCCTGCACCTTCTCGCGGGTTACACCGGCTTGCGCGAACACTGCAAGATCGATCGGGCGCGCCGCCGAGGAAGCGCAGGACTGCTGATTGATGCCAAGACCGCGTGGGGCGAAAATGAACTCGTCCCGACCGCAACGCGTTCCCTGCATGCCAATGACAGCGACGGGCTTCTGGCGCAGATCCCGCGCGCGCTGCTTAGCTGCGATGAGCACGACGGCGGCGCCATCGCTGATGAGGCAGCAATCAAACAGCCGCAACGGATCGACCACCATTCGCGCCGCCTGATGTGCCGCAAGCGTAAGCGGCTCCTGCATGATTGCCTGCGGATTGTTGAGCGCATGCTTGCGCATCGCAATCGGCACCGCCGCAAGCTGCGTGCTGGTCGCGCCATAAAGATGCATGTAGCGCTGCATGGCGAGCGCCGCTCCGCCCGCAGGCGCGGTCAGGCCATAGGGTGGCGCCTCTCCATGCGTGCCGCCTTCTTCCCGGTTGCCTTCGATGTCGCCCGGCCCGCCCAGGAACCCGCGCTCGCGGGTAAAGCTCACCGCCGTGACGCAGGCGACCACGTTCGCGAGTCCCGCGGACACCGCCAATGCTGCGTGCTGGAGCGCGTTGGTGACGAAGCGTCCGTGCAGCCATGACTGATTGACGTAGCGGATTTCGAGCCCGAATGCTTCCGCAACGCGGTCGTAGTCCACGCCGAGCGGCCAGCCGAGGTGGATCGAAAGGCCATCCACGTCGGCGCGCTGCAGTCCGGCATCGGCGAGCGCATGCTTGAATGCGGTTGCGGCAAGACGCAGCTGGCTCTGCGCAAATCCGCGGCCGAATGCGCTGCAACCGATGCCGACAATTGCGGCGTCGAGCTTCACGCCGGTCACCCGTTCGGGCGCAGGACGATCCGCCCAGCAGCCTTGCCGGCCTCGATCATCTCATGCGCCTGCGCCGCGCGCTCGAGCGGCAACGCAAGCGAAATGATCGGCTTGACGGCGCCGCGCGCAACCAGATCGAGGCAGTCTTCAAGCTGCTTGCGGGTGGTGCTGGTGGCGCTGAGCATGGACACGTTCTTGAGAAAAAGCTGCGCGGGATTGAACGGCACGAACTGCCCCGTCAGTTGGCCGATCATGAGCCAGCGGCCGCCGATCGCCATGCTGCGGCGAATGGGACCGAACAACTGACTACCGACATTGTCGATGGCGACGTCGACACCCGCTCCGCCGGTTGCCTGCTTGACGGCGCCGGAGAAATCCTCGCCGCGCCCATGCACGATCACCGCGTGCGCTCCGAGTGCGCGGATGCGATCGGCCTTCTCCGGTGATGTCGTCTGCGCAACCACGCAGGCGCCGGCCAGCCGCGCGAGCTGGACTGCGTGCATGCCAAGCCCGCCACCCGCGCCGGTGACCAGCACGCTTTCACCGGGCGAGAGGCGGCCGACCTCGCGGATGGCATTGAGGATGGTACCCAGAGCGCAGGCGACGATGGAGGCGTCCTGCAGTGCCACCCCTTCGGGAACGAGCGCGACATTGTCGTCTTCGATTGCAACGTATTGCGCATAACCGCCGACGAGGCCCCAGTCGCCGGCGAATTTGCGGTCAGGACAGAGCGGCTCCCGCCCGGTCCGGCAATAACGGCAGCTGCCGCAGATATGATAGCGCTGGACGGTGGCGACGCGATCATCCTTGCGAAAGCCGCGCACATCGCGTCCGACCTCGATCACGGTGCCGGAAATCTCGTGACCGAGGATGCACGGCATGTGCACGCCGTATTTGAGCGTCCCGTTGCGGGTGACGATATCGTGAAAGCACACCCCGCAGGCGTCGACCTTGATGATCACATCTTTCGGTCCCGGCGCCGGGTCGGCAACTTGCTCGATCTTGAGGACATCGGTGCCGCCCGGAGCGCGCACCACCATGGCTTTCATATGAAATGCTCTTTCATTGCGTTGGCTCACGCGGCTTGAATTTCAGCAGCGTTATTTCCGGCGTGATATCCTCGAACACGGCCTCGACGGGCAACCCGATGCGAAGCGCACGGGGCTCAACGCCGACCGGATTTGAGAACAACCGCACACCGCAGTCGAGCCGGACCTGGATCACAGTGTACGGCACATCGAGATCCTCGAAATAAGCGCGATGAAAAACACACCAGCTTTCGACCGTGCCGGTCGGCGCAACCGCGCGCCAATCGAAGTTCTCCGAGCGGCAGTGTGCGCAGAAGCGCGCCGCAGGAAACCGGTACCCGCCACAATTTCCGCAGCGCTGGACGCGCACCTCACCCGCCCGCAGTGCCTCCCAGAACGGCTGGTCCGGTCCCGCAATGACGGGCAACGGTCTCACGATGGATCCTTGCCATAGATGATGGAAGTCACGACCGGTGCGGCCGCCATGTAGTGCACCAGGGCGCAGTCCTTCACCTGCCGCTCGCCGCACGCGCCTCGTATCTGCCGCACCGCCTCGGCGTTGAGCGCCCAACCCTGCATGTAGGATTCGGAGAGATGGCCGCCCGACGTGTTGGTCGGATAGCGGGCGCCGAGGGCAAGATGACCTTTGGCCACAAAAGCCCCGCTCTCGCCTTCACCACAATAACCAAAGCCTTCGAGCGCAAACAGCACAGTGGGGGTAAAGTTGTCGTAGATCATGAGCGCTGAAATCTCGGCATGGTTTACTCCCGCGTCGGCGAAACTCTTTTCGGCGGCTTTGCGCATGGGCGCGCGCCAGAAATCATCCGGCGGGAAACTCGATCCCGCGAGCGCAGTGGCCATGCCATAGCCGCGCAAATAAACCGGCGGTTGAATGAGATCGCGTGCCCGCTCGCCCGCGGTCAGAATAAGCGCCACGCCGCCATCGTTGATGAGACAATAATCGAGCAGATGCAGCGGCTCGCAGATGTAACGCGAAGCATGATAATCGGCGAGCGTGAAAGGGGTGCGCATCACGGCCGCGGGATTAAGTGCCGCGTGATCGCGAAACGTCTTCGCGACCGTACCGAGCTCCTCCACGGTGGTGCCGTAAAGCTCCATGTGCCGGCGGGCCATGAGCGCGTGAAAAGCGCCGGGGGAGGTCATGCCGTAGGCAAACCACAGGCCGCCACCGCCGCTGCCGTAGGTGTCGCCGGCACCGCCGTAACGATCGCCCCCGGAGCGGCCGTTGTTGCCGTAGACGAGAGCGACGGTGGTGGCGATGCCGTCGCGAATGAGGGCTGCGGCTGTCTCGATGCAAATGCCGGAGAACCGGCCCTGGCCAGGCGTAATGCTCACATAGCAGGGATTGAGACCTGCGATCTCGCAGAAGCGCTGATAATCGGGAATTCGATTGACAATCAGACCGTCGATGTCTTCGAAGGCAAGACCGCAATCTGCGAGCGCTTCAGTCAGGGCCCACAAGCCGAGTTCGTAGGAATCGTATTGCGGCAGCTTGCCGTAACGCGTGTTGCCCACCCCCACGACTGCAACGCTTTGGTTCATGGGTCTAGCGAACTCCGACCATCTTTCTCTTTTGAAAAAGGGGGACCGCTCCGGACTTGCTCCAGGCTCGATTGTCCTTGCTTCCTTGCGCGAAGCAAGGACAATCAGGAGTACTTAGGGCCTCAGGAGAGCATCAAGTGAGCGAGCGCCGGGCCGGGCCGCAGCCCGCTCCCTCTGAAAGCAGGGCAATCGCATATGAGCAAGCCGTACCTCAAACCGAGGCCGCAAAGCGGCACTACGCTGGTGGTTCTTGTAGGGGCGGGTTTTAAACCCGCCTTCGTTCAGCATTCACGGTGTGTGAGGTTGATTTGAGCTTAGCCGTACGAACTTCGATTGCGCAGCTGATGACGGCAATTCTCTCGCAGCGAGCCTGTGGCACAAGGGCGGGTTTAAAACCCGACCCTACAAGCTTTGCGACCGCGATGTGCTTCCCATCCGGGGTTTGTGGGACGCTTGTCATATGCGATTGCCTCCCCCTTTCAGGGGGAGGTGCCCTGCGGCCCGCCGAGACTCACAGGCGGTCGGTGCCGCGTTACGCATAGCGCAAGAAAAATAACGTGACCTCATTTGGCAATTTCATTGAGATTTTTCTGCAGGCGCTCACCGCCGGCATTCTGCTCGGCGCGATCTACGGCCTGATGTGTGTCGGGCTCGGTATCATCTTCGGCGTCATGCGGGTGATCAATTTCGCGCAGGGCGAATTCCTGATGCTGGGCATGTATTTCACCTTCTACCTGGTGGCCCAGTTCAATCTGCTGGCGTTCCTTGGGCCGGCCGCCGGCCCCTATACCGGCGCGCTCCTCGCCGGGCCCGCGCTCTTTCTCATCGGCTACGCGCTCCACCGCTTTCTCATTTCGCGCGTGACCGGCATCAGCGTGGCAGGCACCGAGGGTGAGGGCCATTACGCGCAGCTCATTCTCACCCTCGGCGTTTCGCTCGTCCTGCAAAACGGCGGCCTCATCCTGTTTGGCTCGACCCCCCAGTCGGTGCGCACGCCGCTCTCCGCACGCGCCTGGGAAATCCCGCTGCTCTATGACGCGAATGCCGCCCTGTTTTTGAACAAGGCGCGCACCATTGCTGGGATCATCTCCGTCCTGGTCGCGGTTGCGCTTTATTGGCTCATCAACCGCTCCCGGCTTGGCAAGACCTTGCGCGCCGCCGCCGATAACGCGGCCGCCGCGGTCTACATGGGCATCGATGTCGATCGCGCCTATCGAATCGCGTTCGGCATCGGCATCGGCATCACGGCGATCGCCGGCGGTCTTGTGGCCACCTACAATCCGTTCCAGCCCTATATCGGGCTCGACTTCGTCATCATCATGTATGCGGGTGTCGTGCTTGGCGGGATGGGGAGCATTCTCGGCGCCTTCTGGGGGGGAATGACCATCGGCCTCGTCCAGCAACTCTCAACGCTCGTACTGCCCACCCAGCTGCAGAACGCCGCGATCTTCGTGGTCTTTCTGTTGATCGTTCTTCTTCGGCCGCAAGGCCTGTTCGGCCGCGCGACCGAGCGGATCTGACCATGGGTGCCCGGCAAAAGCTGATCGCGCCGCTTGCCGTGATTGCGATCATCGCGATCGCGTGGATTGCGGTCGGCATGATCGTGACCAACTCGTATTACCAGTTGATGCTCACGCTCGTGCCGATCTGGGCGGTCATGGGACTCTCCTGGAATTTGCTCAGCGGCTACACCGGTCTCATCTCGTTCGGGCACGCGGCGTTCTTCGGGCTCGGCGCCTACACCGTCACGATCGCGCTTGTGAATTATGACCTCACGCCCTGGCTCGGCATTCCGCTCGGAACCTTGGTGGGCGCCGTGGCGGGTATCATCATTGGCTATCCGACCTTCCGCTTGCGCGGCCACTATTTTGCGCTCTCCATGCTCGCCTACCCCATGGCGCTCCTCTACGTGTTCGAGTGGCTCGGGTATCAGGAAGTGCCGCTGCCCATGAAACGGGAAGCGCCGGCCTTCTACATGCAGTTTTCCGATTACCGGGTGTACATCGCGCTTGCGGTCGCCCTCATGGTCATCTCGCTCATCATCTCGCTTGCGATCGAACGCTCGCGCTTCGGCATGTCGCTCCTCGCCATCAAGCAGAACGAGCCGGCCGCCGAAGCCGCCGGTATCGACACGCTGGTCTGGAAGATGCGCGCGATCATGCTCAGCGGCGCCATCGCCGCGGCGGCGGGAGGACTCTATGCCGTCGTTCTTCTGGTGGTGACGCCTGGGAGCGTGTTCGGGATGCTGACTTCGGCACAGGCGCTCATCGTGGCGCTGTTCGGCGGTGCCGGCACGCTCTGGGGAGCGCCCATCGGGGCGGTAATCCTTATTCCGTTGAGCGAAATGCTGCAGGCAGAGCTCGGAGACGTGATCCCGGGAATTCAGGGCGTCGTCTTCGGCATTGCCATCATCCTGGTGGTGCTGCTGGCACCGGAAGGCATTTTCTGGCGCGTGCGCGACCACTTTCGCCAGGCTCATCCGAAGCCCCCACCCTTTCCCTTCCCCGCTCGCGTGGAAGGGAAGGGTGGGGGGACGCCGGCAACGGCTTGCAATGCGCCGCAAAAGCCGCAGCCCGCAACAGCGGCGAAACGCGCACCGATCCTCACCGTGAGCAAGCTCTCCAAATCGTTCGGCGGGCTGCGGGCGGTGAGCGACGCGAGCTTCGAGGTTGCGGGCGGGGAGATTCTCGGGATCATTGGGCCGAACGGCGCCGGCAAGACGACACTGTTCAATATGCTCAACGGCTTTGTGCAGCCGGATGCCGGCGAAGTCGCATTCGCCGGCCAAAGGCTCACCGGGCTCAAGCCCAACCGCATCTGCCGGCTCGGCATTGGCCGGACATTCCAGGTGGTGCGCGCGTTTCCACGCCTGTCGGTCCTCAACAATGTCATCATCGGAGCCTACGCGAGCACGGCAACTGATGCGGACGCATTCGCGGCGGCGCATAAGGCCTTGGCCCAGGTTGCTTTGAGCGAGCGCGCCGATATCCTCGCGGCCTCCCTCACCAACCGGGAACTGCGCCTGATGGAGCTGGCGCGCGCCTTGGCCGGGCGGCCGCGTCTTCTTCTGATGGATGAGCCGCTCGCCGGACTTGCCGGTCCCGAAATCGAAAACCTGCTCGACGTCATCCGCTCGCTCGCCAATGAGGGCATCACCATCGTCATTATCGAGCACACCATGCGCGCCATGATGCGGCTCGCCGAGCGCTTCGTCGTCCTCGACCACGGCCGTATTCTGACGACCGGCCACCCGAGCGCGATCATCAAGGACGCGAGCGTCATTGAAGCCTATCTCGGCCACAAATGGGCTGCCATCCGTGCTCACGGTTAAATCACTCAGTGTCGCCTATGGCGGCCTCACCGCGCTGTGCGCAATTTCACTCACCGTGCGGGCAGCGCAGTTCGTCTCCATTGTCGGTCCCAACGGCGCCGGCAAGACCACCCTTTTCAAGGCCATTTCGGGCACCGTGCAACCGAGCGCCGGCCGCATTCTTTTCGAGGACAAGGATTTGATCGCGGTCGCACCGTCCGAGCGCGCCCATCTCGGCATTGCCCATGTGCCGGAAGGCCGTCAGGTATTCGCATCGATGACCGTGCTGGAAAATCTCGAAATGGGCGCCTATCCGCAAACCGGCCGCGCGGATTGGAAACGCAATCTTGAGCGCATCTTTGCACTCTTTCCCGTGCTTGCGGAACGCCGCAGCCAGGCTGCCGGCACGCTTTCGGGCGGTGAGCAGCAGATGCTTGCGATCGGCCGGGGAATTGCTTCCTCGCCGCAACTTCTCATGCTGGACGAGCCGTCCATGGGTCTTGCCCCGGTCGTTGCCGATCTGATCTTTGAGCGTATCGGCGAGCTGCATCGCGAAGGGCTGGCGATCCTCCTGGTCGAGCAGCGGGTGGCCGAGGCGGTGCAATCGTGCGATTTCGGCTATGTTATGGAGGCTGGGCGCGTCGTGCTTGAAGGAACGCACCAGACCTTGCTGGCGGATGACCGCATCAGGAGCGTTTATCTCGGACTGTGAAGGAACTCGTGGAGGAAACAATGTTGGCAAAATGGCTCACCTCGTCTCTGCTGACGCTCGCAACCGCAATTGTTGCCGCGGTGGCACCCGCTCCCGCATCGGCGCAGCAAAAGGACGTCGAAATCGCCTTGATCGTTCCGCTCTCCGGCCCATGGGCGCGCCAGGGCCAGCTCGAGCGCATGGGTGCCGAGATGGCGGTCGACGACATCAACAAGGCGGGGGGCATCAGGTCGCTGGGGGGCGCGAAGATGAAGCTCATCGTCTCCGACAGCGGTGATTCCGCCGAGAAGGCGAAGAACGCGGCGCAGCGGCTGGTGGCGCAGAACCCGGATGTGATTGGCGGCATTGGCGCTTGGTTGAGCTCGTTTACGCTCGCCGTCACCGAGGTCACCGAGCGCGCCGAGCTCCCCTGGCTGACGCTATCCTATTCCGACGTGATCACAGGACGTGGTTTCCATTACGTCTTTCAGACTTCGGCGACCGGTGACCGCCAGTCCGAGCTTGCCTTGCCCACAATCATGGAGCTTGCCCAGAGCGTGACCGGAAAGAAGCCGGCTACGACCGGCGTTATTCAGGACAATACGGCGGCTCCCGTGAGCTTCATGAAGCCCATGCGTGCGGGAGGCTTCGAAAAGGCTGGGCTCAAGGTGGTGGTTGACGAGACCTACACGCCCCCGCTCTCCGACGCGACGCCGCTTGTCTCCAAGGTCCGCACGGCACGGCCTGATTTCATGTGGGTGATCTCGACCAGCATTCCCGACAATTCGCTCCTGGTGCAGAAATTTTCCGAGATGGGTATCGGCCCCAGCAAGCTACCGATCGTCGGCAACGGCGCGCATTTTGGTACCCCGGAGCTGCTCAAGGTCGCGGGTGCGGATTCGCTCGAAGGAACGCTGATCACGGTCGCCAACTGGAGCAATGACGGTCAGCGAGAGCTCATTGACCAGTTCAAGAAGCGCACCGGCGAACCGTGGCTCACTCAGGACAGCCTGAGCGCCTACGGTCACGTGTGGATTCTCAAGGAGGCCGCGGAAAAAGCCGGCGCTGCCGAGCGCCACAAGGTGGCAGACGCCATCCGTGCCATGGATACGAGCGAGGGCGCGGCCAAATATTTTGCCGGCAACCACATCAAGTTCGACGAGAAAGGCCGCCGCGTGGATGCGCCGCTCGTGATCTTCCAGTGGCAGAACAGCGTCCCGGTCACGGTCTATCCGCAAGGCGCGGGCAGCGCCAAAGCGCGCTGGGCAATGAAGTAGCTACGAACACTCGGCCGGCACAAGAACGCTCACGCCGGTGGTGCGGCGCGCCTGCAAGTCTTCGTGCGCCTGCACTGCCGCGTTGAGCGGATAGCGACGCGCGATACTCGGATAGCGCCCGGTCCGGTGCTGGATGTCGATGTAGTTGAGCCCGATCGCTGTTTGGCGGATCAGCACCTCGCCGCGGCCCGGTGCGGCGACGTCATACTGCTCGTAACGCAGAACCGATGGCGGCCCCGGATGGGTGATGACAATGCGATTGGCCCGCATGCTTGATCCCCCTTGCACCGCGATCATGTCGCGCGCGCACGGTCCGGCGGCTGCAAAGTCTTATGCGGCGAATTATTCCGGGTGTGAAGTGCGCCGGGTCTTGAAAACGGCGTCGATCATCCACAAAAAGCTTGCGGCCAAGCCGCCCATTGCCAAAGCCATCACCAGAGACACGGACATCGACTCCCTCTCCTCAATCGTGGCGCTCTGTTTATTTCAGCGCGGCGCTCACGGACGTGTAGTCGGCCTTTATTGCCGATCCAAGATTATTCACCGCCGCCACGATGATTGCCGCAACCCCCGACGCGATGATCGCGTATTCAATTGAGGTTGCACCCGACTGGTCGTTGAAGAAGCCGATGATCTTTCGCATGTGGATCAACTCCGCGCTTCATTTAATGCGAATTCTAGAAATCAAACCTTGCGGCGTTCTGAACACGGTCATTAAAATTTTAGCGAATTGAATAGGATAGGTTACTAAAGCGTAAGCGCGAGTGTTCTCTCCACAGGTTGCGGCAAACACAGCTGTTTGGGCCCAACTCAACTGCTCGCACGCAATTTGAAGCGCTGGATCTTGCCTGACTCTGTCTTCGGCAGGGTATCGATCACCTCGAGTTCTTGCGGATAGGCATGATCGCCGACCTTGCGCCGGGCAATCTCCTGAATTTCTGAAAGCAGTCGGGGACCCGGTGCGTGCCCCGGCCGCAGGGTCACATAGGCCTTTACGATGCTGCCCTTGAGCGGATCGGGCTTGCCGACAACGGCTGCTTCCGCAATCGCCGGGTGATGCAGGATTGCGCTTTCGACCTCAAATGGTCCGATCCGGTAAGCGGAGCTCTTGATCACGTCATCGGCGCGGCCCTTGAACCAGAAATATCCGGCCTCGTCGCGGTAGGCCAGATCACCCGCGGTGATCCAGCCGTGCCGGAAGAGCTGGCGCGTGCGCTGCGGATCTTTCCAGTAACCGAGCGCGTAGTAGCCCTCCTCGCTCGGGCGCTGGGCCAGATGGCCCACCTGTCCGGGCGGCAACTGCCGTCCGTCATCATCGATGATGGACATCGCGAAGCCCGGCATAGGCAACCCCATCGAGCCTGGCTTCACCTCGACATCGAGCGCATTGAAATTGCCCAAGGGCAGGCCGTTTTCACTCGAACCGAAGTGATCCTTCGGCGTGATCGCGAGGCTCTCCTGGAAGAAGCGGATGACCTCGGGATTGAGCGGCTCGCCGCAACTGCTGATGCAGCGCAACTGGAGAGCGTATTGCGCAACTTTGTCCGCCCCGAGCGCCATAACGCCGCGCAGCAGCGTCGGCACCGTCGCGAGATTGGTGACACGCTCTTCCTCCAGAAATCCGAGCAGGCTTTCCGGCGTCGGCGCGGCCTCGCAGCTCACGACCGGGACGCCCGCGGACAGGGCGACGTGATAGCAGACAAAACCGTAGCCCCAGCCCGGATCGCCCGTGGGCCAGAACAAGTCGGTTGGCGCAAGGTCCACGCCGAATTGCATGTAGGGCCTGATGGCAGCAAGAAAATTGCTGGCGATGGGCACGCCTTTCGGCTCGCCGGTGGAGCCTGACGTGTACAGGATGACGGCCGGATCGTTGCGGCTGCATGGTTGCGGATCGAATGTTTCGTCCTCTGCGCTAATCGCCTCCCGGAAATTACGATCTCTCTGGCGGACACCTTCGCCGGCAGCGCCGGCAACGGTCACCACCTCGACGTTTGCAACGCCGGGCACGCGCTCACGATATGCTTCATGCGTAAAGGCGAGCGAGGCTTCACAATTGCGCAGACGGAACGCAATCGCCTCCGGTCCGAACCCGGTGAAGATCGGGACATAGATCGCGCCTGCCTTCCAGGTGCCAATCATGATCGCAATGGTTTCCGGCACGCGCGGCAGAATGCCGGCGACGCGGTCGCCCTTGCGCACGCCGAGAGCGCGCATGAGATTGGCAACCTGGTTGCTCATTGCGCGCATCTCCCGGTAGGACATGTTCACCCGTGTGCCGTCCTTGCCAAGCCAGCGCAGTGCCGTGCCGGGACCGCTCGCGTGGCGATCGATGATCGTGTGTCCGAGATTGATGTGCGAGCCATCCTGCCATCCCAGCTCGCGCAGCACCGAGCCCCACTCGAAGCTGCGCACGGCATCGCTATAGCTGGGCTTGCGCACGGTCACGGCTTGTCGGGCGCGCTGGCACTGGCGCGACCTCGAATGCGATACAGGTGCCGGCCTTCGAGAACGATTTCGTTGCGCTGATTGATGAGGCGCACCTTGACCGTGAGCTTTCCCCATTCTCTGCCGGGCCGCTGCTCGGTTCGTTCGATCTCGAATTCTGGTCGCACAGTATCATCCTTGAACACGGGCTGCTTGAACGAAGCCTGTTGCTCCAGGAGCGCGATCATCGAATCCTCGAGCTGCTGAGAGAGCGGCGCGGCTCCGAGCGCGGTGAGCGCCATAAGGTGCAAACCATGCACGATCGGCCGACCGAACCGCGTGGTTCTCGCGTACGCATCGTCATAGTGCAGCGGATGCGCGTCACCGGTGAGTGCGGCAAATGCAAGCACGTCCGCTTCGGTTATCTTTCTTGCCACGCCCGGGAATTTTTGACCCTGCTTGAAATCTTCAAGGTAGAGCTGTCCGCGCTCCCTCTCCATCCCGCTATCCTCGATCAATCGCGTTTGGCTTGGTCCGTGCATCTGCCGCACGGGCATACCTCCTCCTGAAAGGGGAGGTCGATTCCTTTGCTTGGCTGTGCGACTTTGGATCAAGCTATATGCGATCGCACAACGGGAGGAAAACATGGGCCGCAAGATTGCCATTGTCGGAGCGGGTGCGGTGGGCGGATATACCGGCGCCCACATGGTCAAGGCCGGCGAGGACGTGACCTTCATCGATCCCTGGCCCGCGCACGTCGATCATATGCAACAGCACGGCTTGCGCGTCACCCACGCCATCGACGTGCCGGAATTCCAGGTCGCGGTACGCGCGCTCCACGTCACCGACGCGCAGCGCCTCGCCAAGGAGACGCCGGTCGACATCGCGTTTGTGTGCATGAAGTCCTACGACACCGGCTGGGCGACCATGCTGATCCGACAATATCTCGCGCCGGACGGCTACGTGGTCTCGCTGCAAAATTGCATGAATGAGGAAACCATCGCCGGTGTTGTTGGGTGGGGCAAGACACTGGGCTGCATCGCAAGCAGCATCACCGTCAACCTGCCGGAGCCCGGCCATATCCACCGCGGCGCCGGCAAGGGCGGAACAGCGCATACTGTCTTTCGCGCCGGCGAAGTGCACGGCCGCATCACGGAGCGGGCGCAGGAGGTCTGCCGCCTGGTCGCCTACGCCGACAGTGCGAAGGTCACGTCGAACCTTTGGGGCGAGCGCTGGTCGAAACTGGTCACCAACGCCATGGCCAATGGTATCTCCGCCTGCACCGGGCTCGCCAGCAGCGAGATCCTGCACAATGATCCGATCCGGCACTTCTCCACCCGTGTCGGCAGCGAAGCAATCCGCATCGGCCAGGCGCTCGGCTATCAGCTCGAGGACATTTATCATCTTGCGCCCGAGACAATCGCGCGCGCCGGGGAGGGCGATGAGGTGGCGATGCGCACATGCGATGCCGAGCGACTGCGCCAGAGCAAGCGCACCGCCGCCGAGCAGCGTCCCTCCATGGGACAGGACATGCAGAAGGGCCGGCGCACCGAGATCGAATTCCTCAACGGTCTCGTTGTGCGCGAGGGCGAAAAGGCGGGGCTGCCGTGCCGCGCCAACGCGGTGCTCACCGACCTCGTGCAGCGGGTCGAGCGCGGCGAACTCAAGCCCGATCCACGGCACATTACCGAGCTGCGCCTCAACTGATGCCGGTCTCGGATGCGGGAATAGCCTATGCTCACCTTATACTACGCGCCGCACACCTGCTCATTGGCTTCACACATCGCGCTTGAGGAGGCCGGCGCTGCCTATGAGCTCAAGCGCCTCGACATCGACAAGAAGGAGCACCACCGGCAGGACTATCTCGCCATCAACGCGAAGGCGCGGGTGCCGGCCATGGTGACGCAGCGCGGCATCCTGACCGAGACGCCGGCCATGCTCGCCTTCATCGCCCAGACCTATCCCGCCGCGAAGCTTGCTCCGATTGACGACCCGTTTGCATTTGGCGAGGTGCAAGCCTTCAACAGCTATCTCTGCTCAACGGTGCACGTCGCCCACGCCCACCGCATGCGCGGGCATCGCTGGGCCGACGATCCCGCCGCGATCATCGCCATGCAGAAAAAAGTGCCGCACAGCGTCGCCGCCGCTTTCGATCTGATTGAGCATGGCTTCCTGCGGGCCCCGTGGGTGATGGGTGATGCCTACACCATTGCCGATCCTTACCTCTTCACCCTTGCGCAATGGATCGAGGCCGACGGCGTTGACCCCAAGCGGATCCCGCGCGTGCTCGACCACCGGCGCCGCATGCTGGAGCGGCCTGCCGTGAAGAAGGCAATTGCGCAGGAGCTTGCCTAGATATGCGGACGCTTTGATAAATCTGTGCGACTGGCGAGCCCGGCGGAACTCGAACCCGCGACCCCATGATTAAAAGGGAAAGAGCCGCCTTTTTATCCTTTTCGACTGGCTTCTATCTAGGTGGAAAAACCCCGATTTTGCAAGGGGAACCCTTCTACAGACTTGTACCCGCTTTGACTGAGTTGTATTCCTGGTGGTCACCCGGTGGTCACCCAGAGAGCACGTGACAAATGCGAATGAGGCTCACGAAACGCGCCATCGACGCGATTAAGCCGGGCCAAAAGCGGTTCGATGTGTGGGACAGCGAGCTGCCCAATTTCGGGCTGCGTGTGCAGCCTGACGGCAGCAAATCATTTTTCCTGCGCTACCGGCTGCGGGGGCTAGGACGGCGCTCACCCAAGCGATTCGTAACTGTCGGGGCTTATGGCGTGCTCACGCTCGACCAAGCACGGGCGGAAGCGCGGTCGATTTTTGGCGATGTTGCCCGAGGCCAAGATCCGGTCACCGAGCACCGCAAGGCTGAAGCGTCTGCGGCCAATACGCTTGAGCACATCGCAGAACAATACTTCGCCCGCGAAGGCAAGAAACTGCGCACGGCTGACCAGAGGCGCGCAGCGTTCAAGCGCCTGATTTCACCAACGCTGGGAGCAACGACCCATCGACTCCATCAAACGGAGCGACATCGTCGCGCTGCTCGACAAAATTGAGGATTCGTCCGGGCCTGTCATGGCAGACCGCACGTTGGCAACGTTGCGCCGCATCATGAATTGGCACGCGATCAGGGACGACGATTTCAAATCGCCCGTCGTGCGCGCGATGGGGCGCGTAAAGCCAAAGGAAAACGCACGCTCGCGCATCCTCGCCGATGATGAACTTAAGCGCGTGTGGGAGGCGGCAGGCGAGGGCAGGGGGGTCTTTCCCGCCTTTATCAAGTTTCTTCTGCTCACCGCGGCGCGCAGATCCGAGGCCGCCCGCATGACTTTCAGTGAGATTGAGGGCGGCGATTGGGTGCTGCCAGCTTCGCGCAACAAGACAAAACAAGAGCTTGTGCGGCCATTGAGCAAGGCGGCACGTGAGGTTCTCGCCAGCCTGCCACGGTTCGAGAACGGCACCTACGTGTTCACCAGCGATGGCCGCCGAGCGCTTGGCGGCTTCAGTAAGTTCAAGCGCGCCTTTGACAAACAGTGCGGCGTGAGCGGCTGGACCTTGCACGATTGCCGGCGTTCCGCGCGCTCTCTCATGAGCCGGGCCGGCGTCAGCGATAACCATGCCGAACGCTGTTTGGGACACATCATCGGCGGCGTGAAAGGCATCTATGACCGCCATCGCTACCGCGACGAAATGTTGCGCGCCTATGAGGCTCTCGCCGCGCAAATAGCGCGGATCGTAAGCCCGCAGCCGAATGTGGTTGCGTTAAAGCGTCAAGGCCGACGCCGTGGGCGGTGACCGGGAACGACGGTATCTCGACTACAAGGTAATGGCGCAACTCTGCGCCATCGCAAAGGTGTCCGATACAGAACATTTCTCTTGCTGCATCCACGATTTGGTGGAGCGCATTTGGCGCGTGGAGCAGAACTATCAAGCCTTGAACACGGCAAGCGACCTGAAGGTATCAACTGGGCGAATTGCACGAGCAGCACAGGCCTTGGACGAGGCTATGGGCTCAGCCAGTGAGCAAACCAGGGAAGCCGTCCAAATAAAGTTCTCGCCGCGCTTTCCCAAAGCTCTCGACGAGCTCCATATGGCCGTCAGAAGGCTCGCAACCACAGCTGGCCAAGTCAGACAACTGAAAAAGCCGTTGTTGTTCAAGAACTTTTTTATCGACCAGCTTATGCGCGATGCCGACTAGTCCGGCGGCAAGCTTACCCTTGGCGAAAACGGTTCACTTATCCGCGCGCTCGATTGCCTCAAGCCGCACTTGCCGCCCGGTTTTTCCGCGTCCCTCAGCACAGTGAAGCGGACGCTAGGGTCCAAAAAGAAGCAATCCGGGCAAAAATAGCGATTTTTTGAACCCTGTATAGCGTTCGGTTTTTTTGTTATCTCCGTTGACGAATTTCTCGTCTCACGGAGGTTTTTTATGTCCACACCCCTTTTGACCGCAGCGGAAGCGGCCGAGTATTTGAGGCTGCGGCCCTGCACACTTGCCAAGTATCGCAGCGTGGGCGGCGGCCCGATTTCACAAAGATTGGCGGGCGGGTTGTTTATCCGCGCGAGGCTCTGGAAAAATGGATTGCCCAGGGCACTGTTTCCAATACTGCCGAATATCGCGCTCGCCTGGCGCGCCGCTGAAATCACGGCTTCCTAAAAGCAAACCCGGCCGCACTTGCGGGGCGCGGCCGGGGGAAGTTGAGCATCATGAGATCATCCAGCGGGGGCAACCGAAGGACGACTTGAGTGAATTACTCCAATATCCCCCCTTCACGCAAGCATCTTGCGAATAGACGCAGCGCAGAGACATTCAATTTCGCAATAAACGGGTTGCGATACACCTGCACAATTGGCCGTAATTCCAGCGGCCAAATTCTTGAAGTTCTCTCTACAAAATCATAAGCCCGGCAGCCAATCGGACGCCAATGCGCGTGATTCGGCAATAGCCGCGTCATTAGCATTGCAATACGGGTGCCCAATTGAAACCCTTCGGAAGGCGCTCCTGCGGGATGCGCATGATCGCCCTTCGACGCCGCTCGGCGCTGCCATCGATGCCATCGCCGCCCCGAAGAAGGAGGGCGAGTGATGTCGTACTGGAAAAACCGTCTCGCATGGGCGCGGCAGGTTCAGGCCGACCGAGGGCTTCGCAGCAATCACAAGGTCGTTCTCTGGGCGTTGGAGGGGTTTTTCAACAATAAAACCTTTATCGCCTGGCCAAGCATCTCAACCTTACAGAAACTGACTGGGTTATCGCGGGCCACTGTCTGGCGGGCAATTTTGGCCGCCGAAGCCCGGCATCACCTGAGCATCAATCGCAGGAGGAATCCGGACAGAAGCCACGCTGCGAACGTCTACACACCCTTATTGAAAAGCGAAGGCTGGAGAGCCGTGGGGGTAGGTGTCCCAGTGGAACACGGTAGGTGTCCCAGTGAGTACATAACTGTTGAATTTGATTCTTATAAGTATTGCGAACCCACCAAACAGCGGAGCCGAAGCCTCCCAAACGAAACAGAAAGCGAAGGAAGGAGTCTTCCGAACAAGGAAGCAAGCCAAGCAAGGGAAGCAAGCCTTCCAAAGGAAGAGCCCCCCTCTTCACCCTCTTTCCCCTCTCTTGCACCGCTAGCTGTCCCGCGCGCCACCGCTCGGCTCAATGGGTATGGGGGCGGCGCATGAGCAGCTGGAGTTCCGCCAGCGCCCCTCAGACCGTGGCCGAATTGGAGGCTTACGTCGGCCGCGCCTGGGCTCCGGGAGGGGAGAGCTATTGCGCTCGGTTGGTGTGGCATGCATCCGGCTTGCAGACGGCGTTCTGGAACATTGTGGCGCGGCAGAGGGTGACCGCCCCATCGACCGCATATCCGTCCGAAGATGAGATCGGGGCCGAGCGGCGGCTGCTCGCCGCATTGCCTGCCTGTTGCAATGGCCACTGTCGGCGGTGCCATCGCAGGGGGACAGCGCGATGAGCAAACTCAATTGGTGGCGACAGGGGAAGCTGTACGGCAAGCGCAGCCTCGACGTGAGATATGAACACGACATTCCAGACCGGGCTGACAAATGGCTCGCTGCGGTTGAGCACCGCCGGACCCAGCAGCAACGTCCGCGTCCGCGTGAGCGCCGCGTCAGCGCGATCTGTGCATCATCATGAACGGAGGCCCATGAAATGAACAAGGTCAAATCACTGCCGTTCCACCCGCTGGCGGACATGTTCCCGCTGATGGAGGGCGCCGAGTTCGATGAGTTGGTCGAGGATATCCGCCGGCACGGCCAGCATGCGCGAATCGTTCTCAAAGATGGAATGAATTCTCGATGGTCGCAATCGGTATCGCGCTTGTCGCAAGCTCGGCATCGAGGCAAGCTTTGCCTGCGAACCGTACTGTGATCAGATCAAAGACCTGACCGCTTACGTCATATCGGCCAACATCCACCGCCGCCATCTCACCGCCGAGCAGAAGCGTGACCTAATCGGGAAATTACTCAAGGCCGATCCGACAAAATCGGATCGACAGGTCGCCAGGGAAACGAAGTCGGACAATAAGACTGTCGCGGCGGTACGGCGGGAAAAGGAGAAACGTGAGGAAATTCCTCACGTCGCAAGGCGGACCGACAGCGCAGGCCGCTTGCAACCGGCATCGAGGCCGAAGCCACCGCCTCCCCATCGGTACAGATGCACGTCACGGTCGAGAGCGCGGCCACAGCCCCCACAACAGGTGTACGTCACAACCGATGTGCGGATGTCCAAAAGGCTTCAGGAACGGACCCTCGACTTGGCCGGGACATCTGGTGCGGAACTGAGCGCGCTGCGCGACTTCGTCCGCTTCACCATCGCAAATATCAACAGCGGCGATCTCAAGATCAGCGGCGACCCAGGACGATATCGCAAATGGTGCGACCTGAAGGAACGCGTTGAAATCATCCCTCAAGGTGCCTTCGTGAGACAGCAAACGCGGCTATCGCGCGCACGGAGATAGGTCATATGAGACCCTACTGGAACGGCGTTGGGTGGATCCGGAATGGCGTCGACGTGAGCCGCCATAAGTGGATCTGGATCAAACCCGAAAAGGATCTGAAATGGCTGCGCTCGCGGTTGGGCGCCGACAAGGATCGGTTCCGATCCAATCGCAGATCGCCAAGATCGATCGGAGATCGATGCGGAGATCGATGCGGAGATCCAAAAACTGCGCAAATCCGCATGACTGGCACCTTTCCCTTGTTGTCCGTCATGGACGGGCGCGAGCGCCTTGGCTTCGTCCGCTCGCACGCAAAGGGATCGAGGCCGTTGTGGGCGCATGTGGCGAGCACTCGCTCGGAACGTTCGAGAGCAAGAACGCGGCCGTCGCTGCCATCATGTGCAGCGTGAAGTCTCGCATCATCGTGAAGGACAGAACGAAAAATGAGCAAGAGTTGGCTACTGTAATGACGGTGAGTGGATTCGCATTCGCAATCTGATGAACAAGACCTTCAAGGGTGGCCCGTGCGAAATCTGCAACGGCGAGCGCATCAATCTGGTCTGGTACAGCATCAAGACAAAGCGCGTCCGCTGCTTCAAGTGCTTCGATGCCGAAGCGGAGCAAATCAGAAAAGAGGATGCCGCCTACCGGGCCGCATGGGATAGGCACAACGCCAAGATCGCACAAAGAGTTTAGCTGAACCGCCGTCTCGGAATGGTCCGGGCGGCACAATAGAGGATGACGACGATGGACGAAAAGGAAGATCACATCAGCCAGGGAGACGAGCTGGAGGCAATCGCCCGGATCGGAATGCGCGAGCGAAAGATGTTCCGTGAACACCTCGCCGAGGAACGCAAGCAATCCTCCAGAAAGTTCTTCATTGTCCACAAGGACGACATCTTTACCGGGCCGTTTCCGAGCGAAGACACGGCGCGAGAGTGGACCGATACGCCAACATTTGGCCATTACGTCGTTTGCGAGAAGGAATGACGAATGTCGGCGAGCCAATGGGATGGGCATGGAGATGAATTGGCCCGCCCCGAATTGCAGTCTGAATTGGAATTGCCGCAACACAATCAATTGCGGAATTGCAATTTGAAGCTGCAAATAGCATTGTCATCCGAGATAGCGCGCTCCGCCTGGGCCACCGACAGGGAACCGGCAAGCAAGCCACGGAGGTGAGCCTTGCTCACGGGTATTCTTGCCGTAGTGATCGGTTTTGTGGGTCTCGGCCTCATTATTGCTGGGGCTTCGGGCGGTGTGTTCTTAGTGGCTGACAGAGCGAATACGCCGGTCCCTCTGAGAGATTATGCAATCGTGGTCGGAATGATAGGAATTGGAGTTGGCCTGCTTGGCATTGCGCAAGGGCTGCGCATCCTGCTCCTGATCCTCGCCAAGGTTGCCGTTGTGCCGCCCCTGTGAAGAAGCGTCAGGCCCGCTCGCGCACTATGAGCCGCGGGTGATGCGCAGGTTGAGTCACCACGGCCCTAGCCACCGATCAGCCCGACCCTACGAAAGATTTGGCACGCGCCTGTGCCTAAATCACATGCCAGACCAACCACCCTAAAAACCCCCACCACGCGAGGATCACGGCCCCAAAGGCTAGAACGGCCGCGGATGCGGATAAGCGAGCCCAAGATAAAGGTAAAGTCGGGATCATGCTCGCGAACATGAGCGCAAGCCCGAGTTCTGCTTCGAGGTTGGGAATGAAGCTAGAAATCCACCACGGCGTGGCCGCGGCCCAATCAAATAGTGGAACGTGGCCTGGGCTCAAGTAGCCGAAAAGCCAAATCGCAAAGCCTGCTGCGTAAATCGCCCAGCCGATGCTCTTGGCATTTGGCATCCTACCCCGCGGCGGACTTCTCACGTCGCCTTCGCCACCAAGCGAGCAAGCCACCACTCGCTAAGATCAGGCCCGGCAGTCCGGCGCCGACGATGGGGCCGGGGACGCTAGCGGTCGTGAACGAAAGGTCGAGGACAAGCTGATCGTTAAAGGCCGGAAGTTCGCCCGTGACATCGACTTGGATCTCATTGTTGCTGAGCAGTTGCAGACCCATGTGAGTGTTACCCTGGAACGTGCCGGTGACTGGCTGAAAGTCAGCGGCCGAGGCGGCGTCGACCGACACGCCAAGGATGTTTTCACCGGTAAACTTAAAGTCGAACCCGTCGATCACATCGACGCACGCGGTCCCGGGGGTGTTCGCAACGCAGAACGGAAAACCATCAAGTAAGTCCGTGATCACGATCTGGGTGTCGCCGACGTGGATCGTCGATCCGCTAGCCGCGCCCTGTAGGAAGTCCACTGGTGCGGTCAGCGGCGCTGGGTCCGATGTACCCGTGGCCATGTTAAGTTGCCCCTCGGGACTGGCGAACACGCCGTTATAATAGAACGCCTGCACCGTTCCCCCACCCCAATCAGCCCGGCATGGGCGTGGTTCGGAATCAGGACGGCTAGGCTGAGCAGTAATCCAATAAGGTTGATGCCACGAAATAGGTTCATCTTCATACACTTCCTGGTAAGCAGTAGCCGCATTTAACGCCGCTCCATG
>CAVYVC010000042.1:0-130506 GCA_963771845.1 uncultured Alphaproteobacteria bacterium
TCGACGTCATTCTCTCGCACCGGGACAGGCTGGCGGAGAAGAGCGCAGGCGTGGAGATTCACACCAGCGAGGTCATCTTGTCGAACGTCCGAGTCCTCGCGATCGATCAGACGGTCGAGGAGAAGAACGGCCAACGTGTGGTCGTCGGCAAGACGGCTACGCTTGAGCTGGCACCGCGCCAGGCGGAAACGCTCGCGGTATCGCGACAGCTGGGGACACTCTTCCTTGCCCTGCGCAGCATCGTCAATTCCAACAAGGACAAGCCCGAGGCAACGGATGAAGAGCCGCGTCGTGGCAGCGTGAATATTGTGCGTTTCGGTGTGAGCACGAGCAGCACGATGAGATGAAATGACGTGAGGGGCCGGTTATGGGGAATAGTTCGCTGATTCGCACAGCACTGCTTTTTGGCTTGATTGCCGCGATTGGTCTAGCGCTCACCGGCTGGGCACCCGCCGCCGAGCCGCCGATGTTCGGTGACCCCCGCGCACCCGCGATCAGGGTGGTCGCGAGCGAGGCCGCCTCGCAATTCGTTCCGCTTGGGTTCGCAAATCGGTGGTCGTTGATTTCCCGCGCGACATCAAGGACGTGCTGGTTGGTGACCCCAAGATTGCCAATGCGGTCATTCGCTCAACACGCCGGGCCTATATCATCGGCGCGGCCGTGGGCCAGACCAGCGTTTATTTCTTCGACAGCGAGGGCCAGCAGATCGGCGGATTTGATATCGCGGTTACCCGCGATCTCAACGGACTGCGCGCCGCAATCAAGCAGGCTTTGCCCGGACTCGACATTCACGTCGAGGGCCTGGGCGATGGTCTCGTGTTGACCGGGAACGTTGCAACCCCGATTGAGGCTCAACAGGCTTTCGACATTGCGTCCCGCCTTGTCGACGACGGCCACAAGGTGGTCAACGGCATCATCGTGCACGGCCGTGACCAGGTCATGCTGAAGGTGACCGTGGCGGAATCCAGCGCGACGTTATCAAGCAGCTCGAGTCAATCTGAACACCGCCAATGGCGGCCTCAGCGACGGTCCCGGTTTTGGTTCCGCGGTGGTTAATTTGAACAACGTGCCTCCGTTTCCGGTGTATGGCCAGCCATTGTTTCCTTCCAGCATCTCCGGGACATGGAAGTCGATCACTGCGACACTGCAGGCAATGGAACGCGCCGGCGTGATCCGCAGCTTGCAGAACCGAACTCGACTGCGATCTCGGGCGAGAGCGCAAATTTTCTGGCCGGCGGCGAGTTTCCGATCCCGGCCGGCTACACCTGCGCCGCCCCGACCGTGGGCCTGGCCACCACCTGTCAGTATTCGATCCAATGGAAGAAGTTCGGGGTCGGGCTTAATTTCACGCCCGTCGTCATGGCCGGAGGACGCATCAGCCTCAAGGTCCTTACTGAAGTATCCGAGCTCTCTACCGAGAATCAGCTCACGCTTATACAGGCAGCCGGTACTTCATTGACAATTCCTTCGATCAAGACCCGCCGGGCGGAGACCATGGTTGAAATCCCCTCGGGAGGCTCGCTCGCCATGGCGGGAATGATTCAGGAGCAGACGAAGCAGCAGATCAACGGCATCCCGGGTCTAATGCAGCTGCCTATCCTGGGAGCGTTGTTCAAGAGCCGGGACTACCTCAACAAGCAAACCGAGCTCATGGTCCTGGTCACGCCCTATGTTGTGCATGCTGTCGCGCAGAAGGATTTGTCGCGTCCCGACGATGGATATGCCGATGCAAGCGATCCCGCGACGGTACTGCTTGGAAAATTCAACCGCATCTATGGCAGCGCCGGCAAGCCGGATCCCAGGGTGACGTATTACGGCAAGCCCGGCTTTATTCTCGACTGAGAACCCAAACGGAGATCATCGATGCCGCATGCTTATTTCGGGGTCGAGAAGCTGCGCCACTGCGGCATCACCGTCGCTCGCGTGTCGAGGGTTTGCGTCTGTGCCGCGACACTCGCCGGCTGCTACAGCGTGCGCGAGCCGGTTATTCCGGCTGATTTTGACTACCGCCTTCGCCATAACATTGCGATCACGGAGGGGCCGCACACCATCGAGCTGTTCATCGGCACAAGTCGCGGCGGGCTCAACGGCGAGCAGCGCGCCGATGTGCTCGCGTTTGCAAACAATTGGCGCCGCGAGGCAACCGGCGGGATCATCATTGACCTGCCTTCCGGGACGCGCAACGCGGCCGCCGCGGCCAATGCGGTGCACGAAGTCCGCGCCATTCTGTCTGCCGCGGGCGTGCCGCCTACAGCGGTGGGCGTGCGTCCGTACCGGCCGGCCGATCCCGGCAAGCTCGCGACGCTCAAATTGCATTATCCGACACTCGTCGCGCAGGCCGGCCCCTGCGGGCTTTGGCCCGACGACCTTGGGCCCACAGTCGACCGCGAGCACAACGAAAACGCGGAGTATTGGAACCTCGGCTGCGCCACGCAGCGCAATCTTGCCGCCATGGCCGAGAACAAGGCTGATCTGGTGCAGCCGCGCGGCGAGGTGCCGCCCTATACCGGACGACGTACCACGGTGCTCGACAAGTACCACCGTGGCGAGGTCACCCACACCCTCAATCCCGACAAGGACCAGGGCAAGATCAGCGATCTTGGCAAGTGATGACCAGCTCCATCCAACCCACCTCACTGCCGCCAAGCGACCATATCGCACCGGCGCCGCGCGTGTCGGTGCAGGCGTTCTGCGAGACAGTAGAGATCGCCGGCACGGTGCAAGCCGCCGGCGAAGACCGGCGCTTGGCCAAGGCCCATGTCAAAGTGCAAATGGGTGGAATGACCGCCGCGCTCGAAGCCTACAAGAGCGCGCCGACCCCAAACGTCATCCTGATCGAATCGGGAAGCCGGGGCGATGACTTGCTGCGAGGTCTCGATTCGCTTGCGGAGGTCTGCGACAGCGGCACGCGTGTCATCGTCATCGGCCGTCACAACGATGTCGTGCTCTACCGCGAGCTGCTGCGGCGGGGCGTGAGCGATTATCTGATGATGCCGGCCGGCGCGCTCGACGTTGTGCGCTCGATCTGTGGCCTGTTCTCCGCGCCTGACGCCAAGCCGGTTGGACGGGTCATCGCCGTCCTCGGCGCCAAAGGCGGTGTGGGTGCCTCAACCATTGCTCATAACATCGCCTGGTCGATTGCGCGCGATGTTCAACTCGACACGGTGGTCGCCGACCTCGACTTAGGCTTTGGGACCGCGGGGCTCGATTTCAATCAGGATCCTCCACAGGGCATTGCGGACGCGGTGTTCTCGCCCGACCGGATCGATACTGGCTTCGTCGATCGCCTGCTCTCGAAGTGTACCGATCATCTGAGCTTGCTGGCGGCACCGGCAACACTCGATCGGCTCTACGATTTCGCAACGGAGGCATTTGACTCTCTTTATAACTCACTGCGCGCCAGCATTCCGTGCACCGTGCTCGATGTTCCCCACCAGTGGACCGGCTGGACTAAGCGCAGTCTGATTGCCGCCGACGATATCCTCATCGTTGCGGCACCCGATCTGGCAAACCTGCGGAATACCAAAAACCTGCTCGACTTGTTGCGCACGGCACGGCCGCACGACCGCGCTCCCTCTTATTGTCTCAACGGTGTCGGTGTGCCCAAGCGGCCCGAAATCAAATCGGGCGATTTCGCCAAGGCACTCGATGCCGAGCCGGTAGCCATTATTTCGTTTGAGCCGCAGATCTTCGGAACGGCGGCAAACAACGGGCAGATGATTGCGGAACTGTCTTCTTCGCACCGCACGGCTGAATTGTTCCGCCAGTTGGCACAACTGCTCACGGGACGAGCGGACACGAAGAAACCCAAGTCAAGCTTCCTGAGCCCCCTGATCGGCAAGCTGATGAAGCGGTCGGCGTGACGATATTTGGAGTAGTGTAGCGTGTTCGGTAGGCGTTCAACTCTGATTCCCGGCGGGAATGCAGCTGCGGCAGTACCGGCAGCACGGCCTTCCTCACCGGCGCCGCCCGCGCCAGAGCCGCGCCGCGACAGCGGCGCTACCACAGGCGGAACAGTGGATGGCGGTCGCGCGCCCATTCCGTCCGCCGGTTTGGGTGCGCCGCTCGTTCCAGCGCCCGCGCCCAATAAACGTGGCCACGGCCTCGGCAACGCCCCCTCACCGCCGCTTGCCCCGACCGCCACCAATTCCCGGCACACCGAAGAGTATTACGAAACCAAGGGAATGGTGTTCGGAGCATTGATCGAAGCGATCGATCTCGCTCAGCTTGCCAAACTGGACACTAACTCCGCGCGCGAGGAAATCCGCGACATTGTCAACGAGATCATTGCGATCAAGGCCATTGTGATGTCGATTTCCGAGCAGGAAGAGCTGCTCGACGACATCTGCAATGATGTTCTCGGTTATGGCCCGCTCGAGCCGCTGCTTGCGCGCGATGACATCGCCGATATCATGGTGAACGGATCGGGCACGACGTATATCGAAGTGCAGGGAAGATCCGGAAGACCGGGATTCGCTTCCGCGATAATCAGCAGCTCCTGAATATCTGCCAGCAAATCGTGAGCCAGATCGGCCGCCGGGTCGACGAGTCCTCCCCCATTTGCGACGCTCGCCTGCCGGACGGCTCACGCGTCAACGTCATCGTACCGCCGCTTGCACTTGACGGCCCCGCACTCACAATCCGCAAGTTCAAGAAAGACAAGCTCACGCTCGAACAGCTGGTTCGTTACGGGACCATAACGCCGGAAGGTGCCGACATTCTCAAGGTGATCGGCCGTTGCCGGGTGAACACCATCGTGTCCGGCGGAACCGGTTCGGGCAAGACAACGCTGCTCAACTGCCTCACCCGCTATATCGACGACGACGAGCAAATCATCACCTGCGAGGACGCCGCCGAGCTGCAGTTGCAACAGCCGCATGCGGTCCGGCTCGAGACGCGCCCGCCCAACCTCGAAGGCGAAGGGCAGATCACCATGCGCGATCTGGTAAGAAACTGTCTGCGCATGCGGCCGGAAAGGATCATTGTCGGTGAGGTGCGCGGACCTGAAGCATTCGATCTGCTCCAAGCCATGAATACTGGCCATGACGGCTCCATGGGCACGCTCCATGCCAATAGCCCGCGCGAGGCACTCTCCCGCATTAAATCGATGATCACCATGGGCGGGTATTCTCTGCCTTCGCGCACCATTCGCGAGATGATCTGCGGCTCGATCGATGTTGTCATTCAGAGCGCGCGTCTGAGATGACGGATCACGCCGGATCACCCACATTACCGAAGTAGTCGGCATGGAAGGTGACGTCATCACCACCCAGGATCTGTTCGTCTACGATCTCCTCGGCGAGGATGCGCACGGCAACCTCGTCGGGCACCATCGGTCTACCGGGATCGGCCGGCCGCACTTCTGGGAGCGCGCGCGCTACTATGGCGAGGAGCAACGGCTCGCCGCCGCCCTTGATGCCGCTGAACACGCCAACGAAACAGGTCGGACCTGACGAGATCTTCGCATGCAGAACATGCCAATATTTATTCTCGTTGCGGTCGCGATCGGCGGAGTCGCGTGGGTCTTCCTTTTGCCGATCCTATCCGGAGAAAAAAAGGCACAACAACGCAAACAGAGCGTGGTGCGAGCGCAACCGGCCGTGCCCGCACGCGCCGCTCGGGGTCCGCAGAAGCCGCGTCGCGAGCAGATCGAGGCGACCCTCAAGCAGGTGGAAGAACGTCGCGCCAAGTCCGCTTCCCTCAACATGCGCATTACACAAGCCGGACTTTCGTGGTCGAAGCAGCGCTTCTTCATCACTGGTGCCGCATTGACGGTGTTCGGGCTTCTGATCGGACTGTTACTTGACGGGGGATGGCTGACGGCGCTGGGGCTTGGCTTTGCCGCCGGCTGCGGCGTGCCGTTTTGGATGCTCAAGTATCTCAAGAAACGCCGTGAAGCGAAATTCCTCAACGCATTCCCAGACGCAGTCGACATTATCGTCCGCGGCGTCAAGGCCGGCCTGCCTCTTCTTGAAAGCCTGCGCATGATCACCACCGAGGCTCCCGAGCCGCTCAAAAGCGAAATTCGGTCGATTATAGAAACCCAGGCAGTCGGCATCCCGCTGGGGGAAGCGTGCGGAAAACTGTACGAGCGCATCCCGGTGCAGGAAGCGAATTTTTTCGCCATCGTCATCGCCATTCAACAGAGGGCTGGCGGCAACCTGTCGGAAGCGCTCGGTAACCTCTCCCGCGTGCTGCGCGACCGAAAGAAGATGAAGGGAAAAATCCAGGCCATGTCCATGGAGGCCAAGGCCTCGGCCACGATCATCGGCTCGTTGCCGATTGCGGTGATGACGCTCGTCTATATCACGAGCCCGCAATATATCGAGCTGCTCTGGACCCACTCCATGGGCCGCATCATGCTGGTGTGTTGCGCATGCTGGATGACCGTTGGCGTCTTCGTGATGCGCAAGATGATCAATTTCGATTTCTGAGGCCGTGCCGTGATCGACATGTTCCTCGCAAATGCGCTCGATACCCGCCTGCTTGCGATGGTGTTCGCGGCAATCGGCGCGATCGCGACCGTTCTCACGCTTGCCATGCCGTTGATCGCGACGGATACGCTGGGCAAGCGCATGCGGTCGGTGGCGATCGAACGCGAGAAAATCCGCCAGCGCGAGCGGGAACGGCTTGCGCGGGGCGAGAAAATAAGTCTGCGCCGATCGCCCAAGCAGTACATGCAAACGATCGTCGATCAGTTCAACCTGAACAAATGGGTGGGCCAGGAGGAGGCGCGCACTCTCCTGGTACAGGCCGGATATCGCGGCCAGGCGCCCTACATCACGTTTCTGTTCTTCCGGCTGGTCGTGCCGGCCGTGATGCTGGTTGCTTCGCTGCTCTACGTTTTTGTCGTGATCGAACTCGACCAGCCTGCCATGGTCAAAATCGGGCTCTGCATCGGAGCGACTTATCTCGGGATGCATTTGCCCAAGTTGTACATCAATAATAAGATCACGAAGCGGCAGCTCTCGATCAAACGGGCGTTTCCGGACGCCCTCGATCTGTTGTTGATCTGCGTGGAATCGGGGATGTCGATCGAGGCGGGATTCAAGCGGGTGGCCGAGGAGATCGGCTCGCAATCCATCCCGCTGACGGAAGAGCTTACCCTCACCAATGCCGAATTGTCGTTTCTTCAAGATCGCCGCCAAGCCTACGAGAACCTGGCCAAGCGTACCAATCTCGACGGCGTGAAATCAGTATGCATGGCGCTGCAGCAGGCTGAGCGCTATGGCACGCCGCTCGCGCAAACACTGCGCGTGATGGCGCAGGAAAATCGGGACATGCGCATGTCGGAAGCGGAAAAAAAGGCCGCCGCGCTTCCCCCCAAGCTGACGGTGCCCATGATTCTGTTCTTTCTGCCGGTATTGTTTGTTGTCATTCTGGGCCCGGCCGCTATCCGGGTAATGGAGACGATGCGGTGGCGCCATGGCTAGGACGATTGGGGAGCATTCGCTCCTGCTTTGCAAACGTCAAGACAACGGAGAACTTTTCGAGCATCTCTTTTATGGAGTTTTAAGCAGTCCCTTCGGGCTTGCAAGAGGATGCGATATCGTATGCTGGTCACGATATTAAAGCGGAGAACGCCTGCATCACTCCGACGACCGGGCCGAGCACGCCAGGTTCGTCAGATCAGGTAATCTTAAGAAAATCTTTCTCTCGGCAGTCTCAAATCGTAAACCATCTAAATTTTCCTTTAAATTTTTTCCAATACTTTGCCGTGGCCACATCATGTGATGGGGAGTGTCCCAGTGCTTCGGCTTAAAGCGCATCGACCCCGCGTTCAATTGATCCGACTGCGGAAATTGATTTCCGATTTCCGTGTGAGCAGACGCGGCAACGTCGCGATTATCACTGGACTTGCGGTTGTTCCGATGGTGATGGCTGTCGGCTGCGTCGTCGATTACACGATGGCGTCCATGTGTCGAACGAAACTGCAAGCGGGCGCCGACGCCGCGACGCTGGCCGCCGTCTCGGTGAGCTCATCGGTCCTCGCAAAAGCCAAATCCATGTCGGGCAATGGCAGCGTATCGGGCGGCGCGACCTACGTGAAGAATTTCTTCAATGCCAATGTGGCCCAGACGCAGGGCGTCACGAACGTCACCCCGACAGCCACGGTCAAGAAGACTGGAATGGTGATCACCGCCACGGTGTCCTACACGGCGCAGGTTGCTACCTCCTTCCTGGGAATCATGGGCAAGACGACCATCCCGGTGAATGGCAGCTCGACCTCGACCTACACCCTGCCCACCTACATCGACTTCTACCTGATGCTCGACGTGTCCGGTTCGATGTCCTTCCCCTCGATACAGAGCGAGCAAACCCGATTGCAGTCGGTCAATCCTGACAACTACAGCCTCTATCCGGGCGGCTGCACGTTCGCCTGCCATTTCACGGCGCAAGGGGCTTGCCCACAGTACGAGCAACGGACCCCTCCTGCGGTCGGCTCCGCGACCAATCCGAGCCCCGGCGGATACTGCCAAGGGTTCATCATCTCACGGCTGGGGACCACGCCCGCCTCGGGAGCGCTCACGCCGAACAACGTGAACTGGACCAATCCTCAGGTCACGACCTACCCAACTCCCGGAACGAGCTCCTGCATCCAATTGCGCGCCGACGCTGTCGGATACGCCGTGAACCAGTTGTTGCAATTCGCGTACAGCACCCAGCAGGTCACGAACCAGTTTCGGGTCGGCCTCTATCCGTTCATCGTCAATCTCTATTCCTACTTCCCGCTGACCACCAGCCTGAACGGATCACCGAGCCAGTCCGGCACGATCAACTATGCGGCAACGCAGCTCGCTACCCTCCTCGACACCGGCACCAACGTCTCACTCGGCTCGGGCGGCACGCATTTCGAGAATGCGCTGACCAGCATGAACAATCTGATCACGTCGGTCGGAACCGGGACCACCAGCTCCAACACGCTGCCCTACGTGTTCCTCGTCACCGACGGCTCGCAGGACTGCCAGACCTACTGGAACGGCTCATGGTCGGGGACAACCTCGGGGTGTAGCCCGTACTACAACTCGTCGACCACTATCAACACGTCAAATTGCACAACGTTGAAGAATCGGGGCATCACGGTCGCGATCCTCTACATCCCCTATCAGACCATCCAGAACGCCACCAATTTCGCTAACAGCGAGGACATCTACGCCAACAACAACATCCCGAATATTCCAGGCGCGTTGCAGAGCTGCGCGTCGCCCAACTTCTTCTACACCGCGAACACGCCAACCGACATTACGAATGCGCTGATCACCATGTTCCAGCAAGCCGTGAGCACGGCCCATGTCACCAATTGAACGTTCTAGAGCGCTTTTGGCCCGTTTTCGCTCCTCCTGTGGTGGAGCGACAGCGGTCGAGTTCGCCCTAATCGCTCCGGCGTTTCTGGGAGTGCTGATCGCCATCTTCGCGACGACCACCTTTTTGTTCGCTCAGCAAGCGCTGCAGAATGCGGCCGTCGAAGCCGGCCGTCAGTTCATGACTGGCCAGGCTCAGAACAGCAATATGACGCAGTCGCAGTTCGTCAACATCGTCTGCCCGATGATTAAGCCGCTGCTCAATTGCTCCGCGCTGATGGTCGATGTCCAGAGCTATTCGTCCTTTTCCGGCGCTGACGCGTCAAAACCGAATTTGACCTACAACGCGCAGGGACAGGTCTCGAACAATTGGCAGTACAGCCCCGGCAGCCCGGGCCAGGTCGTCGTCGTGCGTCTCATCTATCAATGGCAGACGGTCGGCGGCCCGCTCGGGTTCACGCTCGCCAAACTCCCGAACGGCATGGCAGAGCTGATGGGCGTCACCGCGTACCGCGTGGAGCCCTATTGATCGTGCGCGCTGCGGGAGGCGTCATTCGGCGATTTGCGGACTCGACACGCGGCATCGCCGCAGTCGAGTTCGCGGTCATCCTGCCGATGCTGCTCATCGTCTTACTCGCGACGATTGATGCCGGACGAGCGATAGCGGTGTACATGAAGGTGCGATCGGCGACGTACACGCTCGATGCGATCGCAAATCAGTACTCAACGATCCACGACCCCGACATGCAGCAGATTCTGGGGGCGACCTCCGTCGTACTGGAGCCTTATCCGAGCCCACCCGTGGTCGTCATCGTCTCACAGATCGCCATCAACAGCGGCGGCGCCGCCACGATCAGCTGGAGCGACTCGCTCAACGGCACGGCGCGCACGAAGGGCTCCGCGATTACCATCCCGGCAGCACTGGCCACGCCGAACACCTACCTGATTTTCGGCGAGGTCTCCTACAACTACACGCCGCTGTTCGGCTACTTCGGAAAAGGGGGCATCCATCTTTCCGACAATCTCTATGCCAGCCCGCGCAGCAGCGTGTCGATTTCGCGGGCATCACCATAGCAACGTCCTAGGCGTCCAGCCAGGAGACGCGCTTTATTGCAAGCCTGCCAGGCGATCGGCTCAACTTCCCTGCGCGCGGCCCGGCGGCTTCGTGAGCTCCTGCTTCCAGCCGTTTTGCTGGGCAAGCATCTGGCGCAGATAAGCGACGTTCGCCGCCGCTTCGTCCGAAGGCAGGTCGGCTTGCGCAATGCTTTCTGCTTCAGCGAAGCGCCCTTGCAGGCCCACAACCAACGCAAGATTTTGCCGCACCCGCGGATCGACACGAGATTGCACTGCCGCCCGGCGCAGCGTCGCCTCCGCCCGCACGAGGTCCTTGGCGAGCGCATAGGAAAGACCGAGATTTGACAGGACCGACGGCTCGTCAGGCACAATCCTCAAGGCCGTGCCATAATAGCGTTGGGCATCCTCATGGCGGCCCATCTGGTCGAGCACCGCTCCCTGAACGGAAAGAATGCGCCAATCCGGCTGGTCCGGACTATGGGCGCCGTTGAGGATCTCCAACGCCTGTTTGTAATTGCCGACGTCGGCGAGCGCCCGGCCATAGGCTCCAAGGACCGCCATATGCTTGGGGTTGTGCATCGCCGCCTGTTCGAGCACGGCGACGGCCTGGGAGCGCTGCCCGTTGGCGCGCAGCGCCTGGGCAAAATTGATCGCTGCCTCCGGATCCGCCGGATTAGCGCGGTAGCGCTCGCCCCAGCCCTCGGCCGAGCGCCGCCAGTCGGCCTCGCCCTGCCCAGGCGTGGCCATGGCGAGCGCCCCCGTCGTCTCGGATGTCGTTTGACAACTGGTCGCGCTCAGCGACAGGACGGCTGCCAGAGCAACCGGAGCGAAGCGCCGGATAAAATTGGCGGCGTCGGGATACAAGCAAGAAAGCATTTCGGCCTCGTTCGGCCCCCACGAGGTCTGGGCAATAAAGTGTTAACCTTAATAGGGAGTTAACGCCTTGATCGGGCGTGGCTTCACGGCCCCGCGTCGCCCATGCTAGAGGGGGTCCCCCTCGGGCCAAACCCCGCCGGCTTCCGAACCCAAGTTCCAAATGAACCCGATCTTTCTTGCGCGTGGACAGGCCGCCTCGACCGTCCCGATCACGTTCGTGAAGAAGACCACGTGGTCTAGCGCCCGGGATGGATTTGATCCGCGCACCCGTGCTTTTGCGGACGCCTGCGGATTCGAGCCTCTGCCCGGCCGGCACCTGTTGCTGCCATCCGCCGACGGTCAACTCGCAGGCGTCTTGTTTGGGCTTGAAGCCGATGACGATCCGAACAAGGATCTGTTTCGTCCGGGCGCGCTTTGGGGGCTGCTTCCCGCCGGAAACTACCGGTTCGCCAATGCGGCGCACAACTCCAGGCTGGCAACGCTGGCCTTTGCGCTGGGCTCATACCAATTTGGCCGCTATCGCAAGCGGGACGACAAGGAGCTCGCGCTGGAGCTGCCGGGCAACGTCGACGGACAAGAGCTTGGTCGCATTGTTGAGGGCGTCTTTCTTGCGCGCGACCTCATCAACACGCCGGCCAATGACATGGGCCCGGCCGAGCTTGAAAATGCCGCCCGCGCGCTCGCCGAGCGTTGCCGCGCCTTGGTGCGATCGATTACCGCAGATGATCTCCTCACCGACAATTTTCCCCTTATTCATGCGGTGGGCCGCGCGTCAACACGTCCGCCGCGGCTCATCGATCTCACCTGGGGTGAACCGGATCATCCCAAGATCACGCTGATCGGAAAGGGAGTGTGCTTCGACACCGGCGGCCTCGACATCAAGGGCGAGGCGGGCATGCTCAACATGAAGAAGGATATGGGCGGGGCCGCCGCTATGCTGGGGCTCGCTCACATGCTCATGGATCGCGGAACAAAGATCAGGCTGCGCGTCCTCATCCCTGCCGTCGAGAATGCAATTTCCGGTGCTGCCTTCCGGCCGCGCGACATCTACCGCTCGCGCAAGGGGCTCACCGTCGAGATCGGCAACACGGATGCCGAAGGCCGCTTGATTCTCGCCGACGCCATTGCGCTCGCCGACGAGGAGCAGCCGGAATTGATCGCCGACATGGCAACATTGACCGGCGCGGCCAGGGTGGCGCTGGGGACCGAGGTGCCGCCGTTCTATACCGATGATGATGACCTCGCTGCCGAGCTAGCCCGCTGCGCCACGGGCGAGAGCGATCCGCTCTGGCGCATGCCGCTCTGGCGTCCGTATGATCAATTGCTCGATTCAAAAGTTGCCGATATCAACAACGTCTCCTCGTCAGGCATGGGCGGCTCAATCACAGCTGCCCTGTTCCTGCGCCGATTCGTGTCCCAGGCGAAGGCATGGCTGCATTGCGACATCTACGCCTGGAACCAGACTGGCAGGCCCGGCCGGCCTGAAGGCGCGGAGTGCCAGGGAGCACGCGCCCTCTATGCGCTGTTAGTGTCACGATATGGCTGAAACGCCGGCGTCTGTATTTGATCCCCGCATCACGCCGGTACGTCCTGATCTCGCGGCAGCACATCTCCTGGGCAAAGTCAGTGCGAAGCGATTCGTGGAGGGCCGGCAATACGAAGTCGCCGATCCACAGGCACCCGTGCGGCTCGCGCCCTCTCCCGATGCAGCGCTTGCAACCGAGACGCTCAAGGGCGAGCGCGTCATTGTCTATGAGATAACTGACGAAGGCTGGGCCTGGGGCCAGCTCACAACCGATGGATATGTCGGCTATATCCCGGCAAATGCTCTGCAACTCCCGGGGCCCGCCTGCACGCACAAGGTCGCGGCGGTGCGCACGCTGGTTTTTCCAGGACCGTCAACCAAGGCCCCGCCGCTCGCGACGTTCTGTTTAGGCGCTCGCGTTGCAATCACGCGGATGGAAGAAGCGTGGGCGCTGACTGCGTCAGGGAGCTATATTCCCGCTCGGCATCTTGTAGCGTGCACCGCCACTGAGGATGATTTTGTTGCCGTGGCGGAACGCTTTGCCGCAACGCCCTATCTGTGGGGCGGGAAGACTTGTCAGGGCATCGATTGCTCGGGCCTCGTTCAGATCGCACTCACTGCCTGTGGTATTGCCTGCCCGCGCGACAGCGATATGCAGGAGAAAGCGCTTGGCGAGCCAATCACGCCAGCGACCAGAGTCCGGCGCGGTGACCTGATATTCTGGAACGGTCATGTTGCCATCGTACGCGACGCTGCGATGCTGCTGCATGCCAGCGCTCATCATATGGCCGTCGTCGTCGAAGCGATTGCCGAGGCGATTGCACGTATCCGGGCTACGGGCATCGACACCAGCAGCATCCGGCGGCTTGAAATCGACCAAACAAGCGCGGCACGATAAGCCGCGCCAACGCTGAGATCGAGCCAGCAGCGGCACCTCTCCCCGCAGGCTATCTCTTCGGCCAGTGCAAAGCGTCACTTATATCATGCGGGTTCACACTACGTCGTCGATCAGCCCGAGTTTCACGAGTTGAGATCTGATGGCACCTTTCCGGCGCTGGTGAGCCGCGGCCATTGCGCTGATGGGCTCGGCTTGCAAAAACATGGTGCGCAATCTGTCATCTTCCTCGGGGCTCCATGCCTTGCCATGGCGCACCGGCAGATCGGCCCTTCTGCCGCTACGTCGCTTGGGCTCGTCCGTTGAGCGCTTTGGTGCCTCTTCATGTCCTCGCGATCCTTCGATCAGCTGGCGCTCCCGCTCTGATAGCAGCGGCAGGCGTTCGTCGTCTCCTTGATTGTGCGAGCTTGTCCAGATGCACAGGCGCCGCTGTCCGCCCGCAAGCTCCTCTAGAAAACGCGATGGCATCGCACTCTGCCTGAAGCGCTTTTCGGCGTATGTCAGTCCAAGTATTCGCTTGGCGCGCGTAATACCGACATAGGCGACCCTGCGCTCTTCTTCCAGGTCATCAGTACTCGCATGCGGCAGCACGCCTTCTTCCATCCCCATGAGAAGCACCGCCTCCCATTCCAGGCCCTTGGCTGAATGGATGGTCGACAGCACGACGGCGTTCTGGGGCGGGTTCCGCAGCGCCGCCGACTGTTCGGCTATCCTCTCCTCCAGCTGCTCCAATGATTGGCACGTGGAAGCGACTGCGATCACCGATTCAACGATGGTCGTCCATTCTCCTCGATCCCGTTCGGATGCCCTGCCGGGGACAGCCGTTGTAACCACTTTGCGCACGAGCCGGCAGGCTGCGCGAAAAGGTTGCTTCTCGGCCGCCGCCGCCTCGTCGAGCTGGCGGCGGACAATATCAGCACGCCTGCCGCCCCCCATCCGGCTCATGGCTGCCGCTGAATCTCCTTCTTGCAGGTAATAGAGAGCACCCACGACCAGCCTTGCCGCCACTCCTTGCCATAAATCACCTGCGCCTCGGACCTCATACGGGATCTGCATCCTCTGCAGCTCCGGCTGAAGAAGAAGGCTGACCGATCCAATGCGGTAAAGTACGGCAATCTTCTGCGGCGGATAGTGCTTGAGCAGTTTGGCCACCCCTCTGGCGACCTGCCGCGCTTCCAGGACCGCCGTGCTGTAGCCGCGAATCACTATTTCGCCTGAGTCGGCAACCGCGGGGCGCTGGTTTTTGTTCCGCCGTGCGCGATTGTTCGCAATCAAGCGCTTTCCCGCGGAGACTATCTGTCCCGCCGAGCGATAGTTATGATCCAGAACGTGGACGCGCACATCTTCGTACTTTTGCGGAAAGTCCAAGATGAAGCGTACATCAGCCGCACGGAACGCATACAGCGTCTGATCGTCGTCCCCAACCACCCACAGCTTGACCCCGGCCTGAACGAAGCGATCGATCAGCTCGACCTGGCCAGGATTGACGTCCTGGTATTCATCGACAAGCAGATGATCATACGCGTCGGTTACTGCTGCTGAATAATCGGGCAAGCGCACCATGGCCTGCACAAGCAGAGGCACCATATCCGCAAAATCGATAGCATCCGCGGCGCGGAGCGAGTTCTCATATACTTTGAAGAACTCCACCGCCTTGCGCAGGATATTGTCATCTTCAATGTCATCACTAATCTGACCGGCAAAGGTCTCCGCGTTGAGCAGGCGCTCCTTCGCACCGCCAATGATGTCGAGAATATCAATCTCTTCGTTCCACCACATCCGGCGTGAGTTGAACACATGCCGCTGCTGCGGCGTATCCCAGAGCTGGAAATGCTCGGATAGTCCGGCTGCCGCCGGATCACGGCGCAGATGCCTGAATGCAAAACCGTGAAAGGTTGCGACCGTAAGATCCTTGCCTGCGGGAAGATTGAGCGCCTGGACAATGCGCGCCTTCATCTCGTCCGCCGCTTTTTTGGTGAAGGTCAGCGCAAGAATCCGCCGACGATCGATCCCCTGCTGGACAAGATAAATAAAGCGTCCAGTCAACGTAGTGGTCTTGCCGGAGCCCGGACCAGCCAGAACGAGCTGAACGTTTGCCGCCGTCGTCGCGGCTATCCGCTGCGACGGATCAAGCTCTTCCATGCGACCTGGGAGATTCGTGCTCTGAGCTTGTGCGTTGACAGGCGCGCTCACTGCGCAACGACGCCTTCCGGAGCCGTCTCCAGATTAAAGGCGGCAGCGAACAGCGCGCGCGTGTAATCGCTCTTGGGTCCGGCGAAGAGTTGCGCCGCAGGCCCCTCCTCCATCACCTTGCCGTGACGCATGACCACGACATGACTCGCCAGCGCCGCCACGACGCGTAGATCATGGGAGATGAACATGTAGGTGAGATTGCGCCGTTTCTGGAGCGTGCGCAGGAGATCGACGATCTGCGCCTGGATGAGCATGTCGAGGGCACTCGTCGGCTCGTCCAGCACCACGAAAGTGGGTTCGAGCACGGCCGCGCGGGCAACTGCGATGCGCTGGCGCTGGCCGCCGGAGAACTCGTGGGGATAGCGGAAGCGCAATTCCGGATCGAGCCCAACGTCGCCCAAGGCCGCAATGACGCGCTGCTCGCGCTGCGGTTTGCCCATCTTTGGGTGATGAACCCAGAGGCCTTCCTCGATGATGTCGGCCACCGACATGCGGGGCGACAGCGAGCCGTAGGGATCCTGGAACACGATCTGCATATGCCGGCGGAACGGACGCATTTTCCGGAACGTGAGCCCATGGATCGCACTGCCGAAAAAGACGATCGGGCCGTCCGAGGAAATAAGCCGCAAGATGGCTAGACCGAGCGTCGTCTTGCCGGAACCGGATTCGCCCACAATGCCGAGCGTCTCGCCCTGGCGCACCGCAATGTTCACGCCATCGACCGCCTTGATGTGCCCCACGACCCGGCGCATGACCCCGCGTTTGATCGGAAACCACACCTTGAGATCTTTGGTCTCGACCACGATGGGCGCGCCGGCGCAGACCGGCGCAGGATCAGGTTTGGGCTCGGCGGCGAGCAATGCGCAGGTATAACTGTGCTTGGGAGCGCTAAAGACGCGAGCCACGGGTCCATGCTCGACAATGCTACCCTGCTTCATGACGCAGACGCTGTCGGCAATCTTGCGCACAATGCCGAGATCGTGGGTAATGAACAGCATCGCCATCCCGAGGCGGGTCTGTAGCTCCTTTAAAAGGTTAAGGATCTGCGCCTGCACGGTGACGTCGAGCGCGGTGGTAGGCTCATCCGCGATCAACAGATCAGGCTCGTTCGCAAGCGCCATCGCAATCATGACCCGCTGGCGTTGGCCGCCGGAAAGCTGATGAGGATAGCTTTTGAGGCGCGTCTTCGGGTCCGGGATGCCAACCTGCGTGAGAAGCTCAAGCGTGCGCGCATGCGCCGGTTCCCCGACCAGTCCACGATGGAGGAGCAACGCCTCGTCGATCTGTTTCTCGACGGTATGCAGCGGATTGAGCGAGGTCATCGGCTCCTGGAAGATGATGCTGATGTCATCTCCGCGCACGTGACGGATCTGCGGCTCGCGCATTGGCAGCAGATCCTGCCCCTTGAACAGGATCGCCCCGGAAGGATGGTGCGCGGCCGGGTATGGCAGGAGCTTCAGGATGGAAAGCGCGGTGACGGACTTGCCCGATCCCGACTCACCGACGAGCGCGACGGTCTCTCCCTTTTTCACGGAAAAGGAGATACGATCGACGGCGAGCGTCTCCCTCTGCCCCTGCCGGAAGGCAACCGACAAATCGCGGACAACCAGAAGCGGCCCTTCGGCTAACATACCGAAAAAACAGTCCTGACTAATTTTCGTTCAATCATCTGCTTAGCCCATGGTCTTCCTCGGATCAAACGCATCGCGCACGGCTTCGCCGATGAAGATGAGGAGCGACAGCATGGTTGCAAGCGTGAGGAATCCCGAAATGCCGAGCCAAGGAGCCTGCACGTTGGCCTTGGCCTGCGAGAGCATCTCGCCCAGCGAGGGTGAGCCCGGCGGCAGGCCGAAGCCGAGAAAGTCGAGCGAGGTCAGCGCGCTCACCGATGACGACAGGATGAACGGAAGAAACGTCATGGTCGCCACCATGGCATTGGGCAGAAGATGGCGGAACATGATGGTGCGGTTGGACACGCCAAGCGCGCGTGCCGCCTGGATATATTCGAAATTGCGGCCGCGCAGAAATTCCGCGCGAACCAGCCCGACCAGCGAGACCCAGGAGAACAGCAGGAGAATCCCGAGCAGCACGAAAAACCCGGGCACCAGCACAGAGGAGATGATCAGGAGGAGATAAAGCGCCGGCACGGCGGTCCAGACTTCGATGAAGCGCTGGAACAGGAGATCCGTCCAGCCGCCGAAATAGCCCTGCACCGCGCCGGCGGCAACCCCGATGATGGATGAAACGACCGTCAGCGCCAGCCCGAACAGCACGGAAATTCGGAAGCCATAGATCAGCCGCGCCACCACGTCACGGCCCTGATCATCCGTGCCAAGCCAATTGTATTCGAGATCACGGCAGCTCGAGAGGCCTTTGCGCATGACCACGGCCTTGCATTCCTCCTCGGTCAGAAGCCAGGTGGGCTTGGATGGCGCCGGCGTCGGAAGATCGAGATTTTGCGTGTTGTAGGAATACCGGATCGGCGGCCAAAGCATGTAGCCGCCCTTTTCAGCGATGAGCTTTTGCAGGTAGGGATCGCGGTAATCGGCCGCTGTCTCAAACTCGCCGCCGAACGCAGTTTCCGGATAGGTCACAAAGACCGGGAAATAGGACTTGCCGTCATAGGACACATAGAACGGCTTATCGTTGGCGATGAACTCGGCAAACAGCGAGACCACAAAAAGGAAAAGAAAAATCCAGAATGATGCATAGCCGCGACGGTTCGCTTTGAAGCTGTTCCAGCGGCGGCGGCCGAGCGGCGACAAAGCGACCCGGTGACCCTCCGGCAGAACCGCGAGGCCCATCGGCGTTTGTGCCGTGGTTTCGGGGACCTCGATGCTGGTGCGGTCGTCCATCTCACACCTCCCGCGTCTCGAAGTCGATACGCGGATCCACCCAGGTATAGGTGAGATCGGACAACAGGTTCACCCCAAGCCCTACCAGCGAAAGAATGTAAAGCGTCGCAAAGACCACGGCGTAATCGCGGTTGAGCACGCTCTCGAATCCGAGCAGCCCGATCCCGTCGAGCGAGAAGATGGTTTCGATAAGAAGCGAGCCGGAAAAGAATGCGTGCACAAACGCGCCGGGAAACCCGGCAATTACGATCAGCATGGCATTGCGAAACACGTGGCCGTAGAGCACCTGGCGCTCGGCGCACCCCTTGGCCCGCGCCGTGAGCACATATTGCTTTCTGATCTCGTCCAGGAACGAGTTCTTGGTGAGCAATGTCATGGTCGCGAATGCACCAAGCCCCATTGCGGTGAGGGGCAGCACCAGATGCCAAAGATAATCGACGATCTTTCCCGGAACCGACAGTTGCGCCCAATAGTCGGACGTAAGGCCGCGCAGCGGGAAAATGTTGAAGAACGACCCGCCGGCAAAGAGAATGATCAGAAGGATCCCAACCAGAAATCCCGGAACCGCGTAGCCTACAATAATCGCACCCGAGGTCCAAACGTCGAACTGCGAGCCGTCCTTGACCGCCTTGCGCACCCCGAGAGGAATCGAAATCAGATAAGTGAGCAGGGTGAGCCAGAGTCCGAGCGAGATCGAGACCGGCAGCTTCTCCTTGATCAGCTGCAGCACGCTGGTATCGCGGAAATAACTCTTGCCGAAATCAAACCGCAGGTAATTCCAGAGCATCAAAAAGAAGCGCTGGTAGGCGGGCTTGTCGAATCCGAACTGCTTCTCGAGGCTCTTGATAAATTCGGGGTCTAGTCCCTGAGCGCCGCGGTATTTCGAGTTCCCGGCATCCATGCCGCCGGCGCCTGGCATTCCGCGGCCGCCGAGATCGCCTCCCGGTGACCCCGAGACGCGCGAAGTCGCGCCGGTATCCGCGCCGGAGAGCTGCGCAATCACCCGCTCGACCGGCCCGCCGGGCGCGAACTGGACCACGGTGAACGAGACCAACATGATCCCGAACAGGGTTGGGACCATGAGCAGCAAACGCCGGATAATGTACGCGGTCATCTGAGCGTATTTCTAGCCGCTATCCCCGCTGTTGCTCCAGCTTTGCTGCTTTTTCCCGATCATACCACCAGGTTTCCGGAATGCCTCGCGCAAAGCGCGGCTTCGTTGCCGGCCGGCCGAACACGTCCCAATAGGCCAGCCAGTGCGAAGGCTTGTACCAGTGCGGGATCCAATAACGCCCGCTGCGGATAACCCGATCGAGCGCCTTGCAGGCGGTCGTCAGATCCGGGCGGGTTGTGGCCGCGATGATGCGCTCAATCAGGGCGTCGATGACGGGGTCGGCTATGCCGGCGAGATTCTGCGAGCCTTTGAGCGCCGCCGCCTGGGATGAAAAATAACTGCGCAGCGAATCGCCGGGCGTGCTGGAAAATGCGAAACGCTGAATGATGAGATCGAAATCGAAATCGTCGACGCGCTTGCGGTATTGCACGGGATCCACAATGCGCAAACTCGCTTCGATCCCCAGCGTTCCCAGATTTTTGATGAACGAGCTGTGATGCGGCTGAAACGAGGGCTCGTCGATCAGGATTTCGACGCTAACCCGCGCGCCTTGCGGCGTCGTCCGCCTGCCATTCTTGATGGGAAATCCGGCCGCCTGCAACAACGCGCTCGCCTTGCGCAAGAGCGCGCGATCCTGTCCGGAACCGTCGGAAACAGGAGGAACGAAAGGCTCTCCGAACACTTCCTCATCGACTTTGCCACGGAAGGGTTCAAGCAGCGCAAGCTCTTCCGCCGACGGCTTGCCGGCCGCCATCATCGGCGAATTCTGGAAAACGGAATGGGTGCGCTCATACGAGCCGTACATGATCGCCTTGTTGGTCCATTCGAAATCGAACGCATAGACAAAAGCTTCGCGCAGCCGCCTGTCCTTCAACTTCTCCCGCCGGGTGTTGAAGAACCAGCCCTGCGCCCCTGAAGGGGTGTCATCGGGAATGACGTCGCGCTTGGCCCGCCCATCCCGGATTGCCGGAAAGTCATAGCGGGTTGCCCAGATGCGCGACGTGAACTCCTCGCGGAAGAGGTAGCTCTTGCTGGTGAAGCCTTCGAACGCGACGTCGCGGTCGCGGTAGTATTCGTAGCGGATAACGTCGAAATTGTTCAGCCCACGGGAGACCGGCAGGTCGGCGCCCCACCAGTCGGCGACCCGCTCGTATTCGATAAAGCGGCCCGGCTCAAACCGCCCGACCTTGTAAGGGCCGCAACCGAGCGGCGCCTCAAGCGTGGTCTCGTCGAAGGCATGGCTGCCATAATAGGCGCGGGAAAAAATGGGCAGCGTGGCCAGAAAGAGCGGAACGTCGCGCGCGCGCTTGGGGGCAAAGGTCACCAGGACCGTTGTATCATCGAGCGCCTGCGCGCCGGCAAAGTCGCGCAGAAGCTGCTGCGCGATGGGATGACCTTTTTCCTTGAGCACCTGGAGCGAATAGGCCACATCGTGCGCGGTCAGCGCGCTTGCGTCCTGGAATTTAAGGCCAGGTCGTAACAAAAAACGATAAGTGAGCCCATCAGGCGAAACCGCAACGGCGCGGGCGGCAAGGCCATAGAGTGCATCCGGCTCGTCTTCGGCACGTACCATCAAGCTCGCAAACGTAAGTTCCATCCCCTGGGCCGCATCGCCCTTTAGAATGAAGGTATTGAGTGAATTGAACGTGAGAAAGTTCTGGTTGAACGCGCTCGTCGAGCCGACATGGGAGAACGTACCGCCTTTTGGCGCGCCCGGATCCACATAATCGAAATGCTTGAAGTCAGCGGGATATTTAAGATCGCCGAAGGCTGATATTCCGTGCCGTTCCTCACTCTCCTGCGCGCGGGCACGCTTTGAAAGGGCCGCCGCAAAACCGGCCCCGCCAAGACGAAGCGCGTCGCGCCGCGTGAGAACGCAGACTTTCATGCGCGGCGGTTTCCGATTCTGGCCGCCCTCTCGGCATCCCACCACCACACCGTGGGAAAGCCGGGCTCCGCATATTTGGGCAGCGGGTCCGGGTGGCCGAAGCGATCCCACCGGGCGGTGCGGACTTTGTCGGTCGTGAACTGCGGCACGACGTAGTGATTCCACAATAGCACGCGATCAAGCGCCCGTGTTGCCGCGACCAACCCCGCTCGGTCCCTGGCAAAAACGATGCGATCGATCAGTGCGTCGACGGCCGGATTCCTTATGCCGATGTAGTTGCGCGAGCCCGGCCTATCCGCCGCGTGCGAGCCCCAATAGTCGCGCTGCTCGTTTCCGGGCGAGAGCGATTCGGGCCAGCTCGCGACAATGATATCGAAATCCCAGTTGCGCAGCCGATTCTCATATTGTGGATCGTCGACGGTGCGCACATTGACCGTGATGCCGAGCCGCTCCAGGGATGGCTTGTAGAACAGAATAATGCGCTCGACGCTCGGCTCCTGGGTGAGCATTTCGACGGTGAAAGCCTCGGCGGCCTTGGCCTCGAACAGCTTCTGATTGCGGACTTCGTAGCCCGCCTCTTTGAGCAGCCGCATTGCTTCGCGCAGGTTGGCGCGCACTTTCTCGCTCGAGCCGCCAACCGGATTTGTATAGGATGTTGTGAAAACTTCCGGCGGCACCTTGTCGCGCACCGCGTCCAGAATTTCCAGCTCCTGACCCTGCGGCAGGCCTGAGCAGGCGAGCTCGGTGCCATCGAAATAGCTCGTGATGCGCTTGTACTGGCCAAAGAACAGCTGCTTGTTCATCTCTTCGAAATCGAAGGCATAATTGAACGCGAGCCGCACCCGCGGATCCTTGAATTTGTCTCGCCGCGTGTTGAAGGCAAAAGCCTGCATGATTCCCCGGTTGCGCTGAGGAAACTGCTCCAGCACGACCCGGTTTTCCTTCACCGCAGGAAAGTCGTAGGCGGTTGCCCAATTCTTGGCGATGTTTTCCATGCGCCAGTCGATATGGTCGGCCTTGAATGCTTCGAGCGCGACCGTTGCATCGCGAAAATATTCAAAGCGCAGCTCGTCGAAATTGTCGCGCCCGATATTGACGTTGAGATCCTTGCCCCAATAGTCCTTTACCCGCTCGTACACGATGGTGCGGCCGGCAACGAAATCCTTGATGCGATAGGGGCCGTTGCCCAATGGCGGCTCGAGCGTGGTGGCGCCGACATCACGCTTCTTGCCTGCCTCATCGGAGCTCTCCCACCAGTGCTTCGGCAAAACATTGAGCTGGCCGACAATGAGGGGCATTTCCCGGTTCCCGGGAGAATCGAAGATGAAGGTGACCTCGCGCTCGCCGGTCTGCTCCATCTTCGCAACATGGCGATAGTAGGCAGCATGGCCGGGACTGTGCTTTTTAAAAGCTTCCATGGAGAATATGACATCCTCGACGGTGACCGGCTTGCCGTCATGATGGCGCGCGGCCGCGCGCAGCCGAAAGGTCGCCGAGGAGAAATCCGCCGGATGGGTCACGGCCTCGGCGATCAGACCATAATCGGTGGAAACTTCATCGAGCGCGGATACCAGCAAGGTGTCGGAGATCATGCTCGCGCCTGCGGCAATCGATCCCTTCAGCCCCGCCACCACCTCGTTGAAATTATCGAAGGTACCGAACGCAATCATGCGCGCGCTGCCAAGCTTCGGCGCATTCGGATTGACGTAATCAAAGCGCTTGAACTCCGGCGGATATTTGAGCTCGCCGAACAACGATAAGCCGTGACGCCAATTGCGATCCTGCTCTGATATCTGAGCCGCCGCGGGAGCGGCGAGGGTGTATATTCCAAGCCCCTTGAGAATGGGGAGAAGAGTTGCGAGCGTGCCGCGACCGAGCAGGGTTCTGCGATTGAGCTGCAAGGGGACCTCCGGAGGGCAGACGCCCGATTCCGCATGGATGGCAAGATTAGCTTAATTTAGGAATGCAGGCGCAGCCCAACTTGTCGATGTAAGGGAGGCCGCAATCACTTTTTGGATATGAACAACGAGCCTCTTAAGAGACCCAACGCGATGGCAGTAGGGTCGAGTTCTTACGAGACCCAACATCGGGTAACCGCGAAAGAGCGTTAGGTCTCGCGAAGAGCGCTCGACCCAACCTATCCAACCTACCCGACCGGAAAAATTCACTGCGATTTGGACGTGTCCGTAGCCTCGGCCGCCTTGGGAAGCGGTGCCGGATTGTCGGAAAGGCTGTTGAGATAGGCAATGATGTCCGCGCGCTCGCTGGGCTTGGTTATACCGGCGAAGGTCATGTTGGTGCCGGGGACCGCAGCTTTCGGATTTGTAATGAACTGGTTGATGTCGTCGATGGTCCAGTTTCCGCCCTTGGCTTTGAGCGCGGCGGAGTATTTGAAGTCTGCCTCTGAGGCCTTCGGACGGCCCACCACGCCCCAGAGGTTCGGTCCGACCAGCGGACGGCCGCCCTTGTTGAAGGTGTGGCAGGCCTGGCATTTCTTGGCGGAATTTTCGCCCCGGTGAACATCGGCGCTGGCGAGAAGCTGCTCGATGGGGGGCTGCTTTTCTTCCTCGGGCTTTGTCGCTCCGCCCTCCTTGTGCTCCGGCACAGTAATCTCGTAACCGGGCTTAGCCGGAATCGTCGGCGCAAAGATAGCGCCGGCCGCAATATTGATGGCGAGGATGCCGAGACAGGTGCCGAGGATGGCGCCAAGGACTTTATTCAGCTCAAAGGAGTCCATCGCCTTGAAGCTCCAGCGACATAGCTGCGGGACGGTTGGGCGGCCATGGGGCCCGCGTAGGTGCGGCGGCGCACAAATAGCCGGTTTGCCTGCGTTCTGGCAACCCATGTAAGCTATGCGTCCGCGGTCTATCCGATTGAATTGACGCCGCTAACGACAGCGGCAGGGCGATGGCCGATACGCTCATTCTGATTCCCGCCCGCATGGCCTCAAGCAGGCTGCCAGGCAAACCACTCGCCGATATTGCGGGGGAGCCCATGATCGTTCACGTCATGCGCCGTGCTCAGTCCGCACATATCGGGCCGGTGGTGGTCGCCACCGATTCGGAGGTGATTGCGGCCTGCGTCGAGAAAGCGGGCGGGCGCGCCATCATGACGCGGGCAGACCATATCAGCGGCAGCGACCGGATCTTTGAAGCCTTGCAGGCCGCCGACCCGCAAAAACGCGCTCACATCATCATCAACCTGCAAGGCGATCTTCCGACGCTCCCACCGCGCGATCTCGCGCACGCAGTCGAGCCCCTTGCCGATGGCGAGGTGGACATCGCAACGCTTGCCGCGCCGATTCGCCGGCCGGAGGAACGCACCGACCCCAACGTCGTCAAAGTGGTCGGCACACCGCTGTCAGACACGAGGCTGCGCGCGCTTTATTTTACCCGCGCGGCTGCGCCATCCGGTCCCGGGCCGTTATTCCATCACATCGGCGTCTATGCGTACCGGCGCGAAGCGCTGGCGCGCTTCGTCCATCTTCCCCCCTCCCCGCTTGAACGGCGCGAGCAGCTCGAGCAATTGCGGGCGCTCGAAGCCGGCATGCGCATTGACGTGAGCATCGTCGACAGCGTGCCGCTTGGCGTGGACACGCCGGAGGATCTGGCGCGGGCACGCGAGATGCTGCGCTCGTCCGCGCACCGGCATTGACCGTTGACTTGACGCCTCGCCGTGCCTACCGGAATCGGCATGAGTGCAACAAAAAATATCGTGTTCCAGGGCGAGCCGGGATCAAACTCCCACCTTGCTTCGCGGGAAGTCTATCCCGATTACGAGGCGATGCCGGCGCCCACCTTTGAGGATGCTTTCGCAGCAATCAGCTCGGGCGAGGCCGATCTCGGCATGATTCCGGTCGAGAACTCAGTCGCGGGCCGCGTCGCCGACATCCATCATTTGATGCCGGATTCGGGCTTGCACATCGTCGCCGAGCATTTCATGCCGGTCCGGCACCAGCTCATGGGCCCGCGCGGCGCCGTGCTGCCCGATATCAAGACGGTCGAAAGCCATGTCCACGCGCTCGGCCAATGCCGCAAGGCCATCCGCCGCCTGGGGCTCAAACCGGTCGTGGCCGCGGATACCGCGGGCTCGGCGCGCGAGGTCGCCGAGGCCGGCGACAAGAGCCGCGCGGCCATTGCAAGCCGGCTCGCGGCCGAGATTTACGGCCTCGACATTCTGGCGCAGGACATCGAGGACGAGGATCACAACACCACGCGCTTCATCGTGCTCTCGCGCGAGGCCAGGTGGGCGAAGAATAACGGCGGGCCGGTGATCACCACATTTCTCTTCCGCGTGCGCAATGTGCCGGCCGCGCTCTACAAGGCGCTCGGCGGCTTCGCGACCAACGGCGTCAATATGACGAAGCTCGAAAGCTACATGATCGAGGGCAATTTCTTCGCCACCCAGTTCTATGCCGATGTCGAAGGGCATCCGGACGAACGCAAGCTGGTCTTTGCGTTCGAGGAGCTCGCGTTCTATTCGAAGGAGATGAAGATCCTCGGCGTCTATCCCGCGCACTCTTTCCGCGCGAGTTTCCAGGAGACGGTGTAGGAGGGCGCTGCGGGAAGCGCCGTAGCCCCGGATTTCGTGGAGACGCTGTCATCGGGCGGCGCTTCGCGCCGACCCGGTGGCTCAATCCGGGCTACCGCTTTCACGGGATTCAGATCGTCTGGTTGTACTCGCCGACCTCGGGATGGGTGCGCAGGACCGCATCAACCGCCTTGAACATATCGCGCATGCGCGCCTCGGACGCCGGGCTTTCCACGACGACCACCAGCTCGGGCTTGTTCGACGACGCGCGCACCAGCCCCCAAGTGCCGTCCGCGACGGTGACGCGCACGCCGTTGACCGTGACAAGGTCGCGGATCGGCTCGCCCGCGACCTTCTCGCCCGCCTGCTTTGCCCGCTCGAAGTGCTTCACCACGTCGTCGACCACCCGGTATTTGATCTCGTCGGCGCAGTGGGGAGCCATCGTCGGTGACGACCAGGTCTTCGGTAGCGCATTCTTGAGGTCGGACATGCGCTTTGCGGGATTGCGATCGAGCATGTCGCAGACCGCGAGCGCGAAGATGAGACCGTCGTCATATCCGCGGCCAAGCGGCTTGTTGAAGAAGAAGTGGCCGGACTTCTCAAATCCGGCGATCGCGCCGATCTCGTTGACGCGCCGCTTCATGTAGGAGTGCCCGGTCTTCCAGTATTCGGTCCTTGCATTGTTCGCCCGCAAGACGGGGTCGGTCATGAACAGCCCGGTGGACTTCACGTCGGCGACGAAGGTTGAGTTGCCGTGCTGGGCCGAAATATCGCGCGCGAGCATGACGCCCACCTTGTCCGCGAAAATCTCCTCACCCGTGTCGTCGACGACGCCGCAGCGATCACCATCACCGTCAAAACCGAGCGCCACATCGGCGTTCACGCGCAAGACCTCGTCGCGCATGGCGTGCAGCATCTTCATGTCTTCGGTGTTGGGATTGTATCTGGGAAAGCTGTGATCGAGATCGCAGTCAAGCGGTACCACTTCGCAGCCCACCGCTTGCAGCACCTGCGGCGCGAAGGCTCCTGCCGTGCCATTGCCGCACGCGCATACCACTTTGAGTCGGCGCTTGAGCTTGCGCCGGTTGGTGAGATCGGCGATGTAGCGGGCGGGAAAATTCTCCACGAACGCATAGGCGCCGCCACCCCGGATCTGGAAACGCGCCGCAAGCACGATCTCCTTGAGTCTCTGTCATTTCGTCGGGTCCGAAGGTGAGCGGGCGATCGGTACCCATCTTCACGCCGGTCCAGCCGTTGTCGTTGTGCGAGGCGGTGACCATCGCGACGCAAGGCACGTCGAGCTCGAACTGTGCGAAATACGCCATCGGCGTAAGCGCAAGCCCGATGTCATGCACCTTGCAGCCTGATGCCATGAGGCCGCAGACGAGCGCGGTTTTGACGGAAGCGGAATAGGCGCGGAAGTCATGGCCGGTGACGATCTCGGGCGTTACGCCAAGCTCGTGAATGAGCGTGCCGAGCCCAAGGCCGAGCGCCTCTACGCCCATGAGATTGATTTCGCTCCCCAGCAGCCAGCGTGCGTCGTATTCGCGAAAACCGGTGGGCTTTACCAGCGGCTCGGATTCATACTCGTAGGTGTTGGGTTTGAGCGCGGGCTTGGGTTTCGGAAACATGTCCACCCTGGAATGGCGTCGATGCGCTGGAACGCGTGGCGCAGTGCGCTTGTTCCGCCGCACAGGCAAGTGGGCGCATGCCCAGTTCGATGTCAAGGAGAGGGGCGGCTACTGTTCCAGGATGAGCTTGCCGCGATCGTGCGTCCAGCGCACGCGGGAGAGAAACGACATGCCGAGCAGGTTGACGCCAAGGGTCTCGTCGGGGTGCACCAGCGCTGGAACGTCGCGCACGATGATGTCGCCGACTTCGACCATCTGGAGCTGCACAAGGGCAGCGCGCGTGAAGCCGTTGGCGGTTGCGACCTTGATGCGATAGTCGCGCGCGGTGGGATGAATGCCGAGCCGCGCAGCATCGCTTTCACGTAACGCGATCTGGGAAGCGCCGGTATCGACGACGAGCTCCATCCGGCGCCCGTCGATTCTCGCCTCCACCCTGAAGTGACCGTCGTCGCCGCGCGCGAGCGTGATGGCGCGCGAGTTCGACGGGGAAGGACTCACCGGCGCCGCCGCCATGGCGGACGTGGACGGCACGGGGTTGGTCCGGTCGGCCCAGCGCGCAACCAGCACGCCGGCAACCATCAGTGTTACGGCGAACGATAAAAGCTTTCCCATGGCGGCCATCATCCCCGCGAATGGGCTTGAGAGAGCACGCCGGACGACAATGTCTTGTTAATGGAATGCGCGAGGCGAAGCCCATTGCATCACAAGGTCAGCGAAGGGCTAATCGGGTTGATGTAATTTTAAATTTCCCGCCACCGAACGCGGCCTACCCGCGGCGCTTGGCGCGGGTGGTGGCAACGGCGGAGAGCGGATCGTCGGGCCAGGGATGGCGCGGGTAGCGGCCTCGCATCTCGGACCGCACGGCCGCATAGCTGCCGCGCCAGAAACCCGGCAGATCGCGCGTGACCTGCACCGGCCGCCCAGCAGGCGACAACAGCTCCACCACAAGCGCAATGCGTCCGCCGGCAATCGCCGGATGACGGTCGAGGCCGAACAGCTCCTGTACGCGCACTGAGATCTTCGGTCCCTCTTCGGCTCCATAGTCGATCGGCACGGGGGAGCCGGAGGGCGCCACGAAATGCGTCGGGGCCTCGGCTTCGAGGCGGTGGCGCAACGGCCACGGCAATAAAGCATGCAGCGACTGCGTAAACTCCTGGGCACTTAACCCGGCAAGCGCCGTCTTGCCCGCAAGCGCCGCAGCGAGCCAATCGGCAGCACTCCTCGTAAGCGCGGCGTCCGAGAGATCGGGCCATTCGTTGCCTTCCGCCCGCCGCAGGAACATGGTCCGGCCGCGCCATTGCCGCAGCGGCTTGGTCCACGGCAGGCGCTCGATACCAAGCCGTGCGATGCCCTCGCTCAGGAGGCGCGCATTCTGTTCGCCGGGCTCAACCGCAACGGGCTGCGACGCAAGGACGATGGCGCCGAGCCGGCGGATGCGGCGCGCGCGCAGGCTTGCGCTTGCTTCGTCGAACACGACCTCCTCGCGGTCGTCGATCCGCTCGGCAAACAACGCTTCGATCTCGGCGAGCGAAAGCGGGGCGGCCAGAACGATGCGGCCCTGCGCGGCGGAGCCCGCGAGCTCGGCCACCGCCAGGAACGGCTCGCGCGAGAGCGGGGATGTCATATCGAGGCGAGCGCCGCGGCCATTGGCGAGCAGGAAGGATCCGTCGGAACCGCGGTTCCTGGCGATGCGGTCGGGATAAGCGAGTGCGAGGAGCGCGCCGACCGAAAGGACTGCATCTCCTGTCGGGGCGTGCGAGGACTTCCGCGCCGTCTCGGCCCAGCGCTTCGCCATGGCGCGCGCGTCGCGGGCACGGGGCGAGCGGTCAAGGCGCAGCATGTCGATGCGGTGAGCGAGGTCGACGTCGTTGCCGCCGAGACCGCGCTCGCTGAGCACGACGGCGATCTCGCTTGCCAGCCCGGTCTCTGCGAGGCTCGGAGCATGGATCACCATGCGTGCAAGCCGTGGCGGCAGCGGAAGCGCCCGCAACGCTTTGCCTGTGAGGGTGATACGGCCATCACCATCGAGCGCGCCCAACTCGTTCAACAACAGCCGCGCCTGCGCCAATGGCGGCGCGGGCGGAGGATCAATGAAGGCGAGCGCGGCCGGATCGCTGACACCCCAAGCGGCAAGATCGAGAACAAAGCCGCTCAGATCGGCAGCGAGGATTTCCGGCCGGTTCGCAGGCTCGAGCGTCGCCGTCTGCGGCTCATCCCAGAGCCTGTAGCACACGCCCGGCTCGGTGCGGCCGGCGCGGCCGCGGCGCTGATCGGCCGACGCACGCGACACGCGCACGGTCTCGAGCCGCGTCAGTCCCACGTCGGGCTCGTAGCGCGGCACCCGCGCGAGCCCGCAATCGACGACTACCCGCACGCCCTCGATGGTGAGCGATGTTTCCGCAATTGATGTCGCGAGCACGATCTTGCGGGCGCCGGGCGCCGGCGGTGCGATCGCGCGGTCCTGTGCCTGCGCGTCAAGCGATCCGTGCAGCGAGACAATAGCGATGGCGGATTCGCAAATGCGCTCGCGCAATAGCGCTTCGGTGCGGCCTATTTCGCCGGCGCCCGGCAGAAAGACCAGCAGCGATCCGGCCTCCATGCGCACTGCACGACCGACCGCATCGGCGACCTGGCGCTCGATCGCAATGCGCGCATCGCGGCCGAGATAGCGCGTCGCAACCGGGAAAGCGCGTCCGGCGCTCTCGATCACGGGAGCGTCCCCGAGAGCTTTGGCAACCGCGCCGCCGTCCAGAGTGGCCGACATGACGAGAAGCTTGAGATCGTCCCGCAATCCCTGCTGCACGTCGCGCGCCAGCGCGAGGCCGAGATCGGCATCAAGGGAGCGCTCATGGAATTCATCAAACAGAACGGCCGCAATACCGTCCAAGGCGGGCGCCTCCAGGAGGAGACGCGTGAAGATGCCTTCGGTGACGACTTCGATGCGGGTTGATTGCGACACCTGCGAGCCGAAGCGCACGCGATAGCCAACGGTCGCGCCGACGCTTTCGCCGAGCGTGGCCGCCATGCGGGCAGCCGCGGCGCGTGCCGCGATGCGGCGGGGCTCGAGCACAATGATTTTGCGGCCTTTCGCCCAGTCCTCGTTCGCGAGCACGAGCGGCACGCGCGTCGTTTTGCCGGCACCCGGCGGCGCCACCAGAACGACGTTGTTCGAGCGGCGCAGCGCGTCGGTCAGCTGCGGGAGAACGCAATCAATCGGCAGCGGCGGTTTCATATCGGGTTTTAGCCGTCAGTAGGGCGGGTTACGCGCCATCCGCCAAGGCAAGTCGGGCTTGCTGCGCACTAATATATTTTGCGCAACCCGGGCAGGCCCGGGTTGCGCTGGCGGATGTCACTAATCCGCCCTACAACGCCAGCATGCCAGCACCTGCCAGCAAGACCAGACCGGGCGCGCAAGCCGCCGCCGCGGCGCCCGCACCGGGCCGACCGCCAAAAAAGGGCGACCACGTCTTTCTCATCGATGGCTCCTCCTACATTTTTCGCGCCTATCATGCGCTCCCTCCGCTCACCCGCAAGTCGGACGGGCTGCAGGTCAACGCGGTGCTCGGCTTCTGCAACATGCTCTGGAAGCTGCTGCGCGACATGCGGCCCGAGGAGCGGCCCAGCCATCTCGCCGTGGTGTTCGACCAATCCGAGCGCACGTTCCGCAGCGAGATGTATTCGGACTACAAGGCGCACCGGCCCGACCCGCCGGACGATCTGCGCCCGCAATTCCCGCTCATCCGCGAAGCGGTGCGCGCCTTCGATCTGCCCTGCCTCGAACAGGCGGGCTTCGAGGCCGACGACCTGATCGCGACCTATGTGCGCGAGGCGTGCGAGGCGCAGGCCACCGCCATGATCGTTGCCTCCGACAAGGACCTCATGCAGCTCGTGCGCGACTGCGTCATCATGTACGACACCATGAAGGACCGGCGCATCGGCATTCCCGAAGTGATGGAGAAATTCGGCGTGCCGCCGGAGAAGGTTATCGAGGTGCAGGCGCTGATCGGCGACTCCGTCGACAATATTCCCGGCGTTCCCGGCATCGGGGTCAAAACCGCGGCGCAGCTCATCGGCGAATACGGCGATCTCGAAACGCTGCTCGCCCGCGCGGGCGAGATCAAGCAGGAGAAGCGCCGCCAGGCGCTGATCGAGAATGCGCAGAAAGCTCGCCTCTCGAAGAAGCTCGTCACCCTCGACGACCACGTGAAGCTTGCAGTGCCGCTTGCGGACCTCGCCGTGCACGAGCCCGACTACAAGCGGCTGATCGCGTTTCTCAAGGCGATGGAGTTCGTGGCGCTCACGCGGCGGGTGGCGGAGTTTTCCGGAGTGGATGCCGCCGAGATCGAGCCCGATCCCAAGATCATGGCCGCCAGCGCCGCGCGTGGGGGGGCGCGATCGGAGACGGAGCAGGCCCCCTCCCCTGCCCCGCAGCTCCCGCTCAGCGGCGGGAAGATTGTCCCGAAACAGCAAAGAAGATCCGTACCCGCCGGGGAAGACAATCTGGTCACGCTGACGCCGAAAGCGCTTGCCGATGCGCGGGCGCAGGCGGCGCGCAACGCGAAGATCGATCGCTCGCGCTATGAGATCGTGCGCAGTCTCGAGCGGCTCAATCAATGGATTGGGCGCGCGCGCGAGCTCGGCACCGTCGCAATCGACGCGCAGACCTCGAGCCTCGACCCCATGCAGGCAACGCTGTGCGGCTTTTCGCTTGCGGTTGCGCAGAACGAGGCCTGCTATGTGCCGCTTGCGCACCGGCAGGGCGGCGACGGCAAAGGCCTGTTCGCGGGCGAAATCGTCTCGGGACAGATCGAAGAGAGCGCGGCGCTCGCCGCCATGAAGCCGCTGCTCGAACATTCGGGCGTGCTCAAGATCGGGCACAACTGCAAATTCGCGCTGCAGATGTTTGCGCTGCGCGGCAGCGAGCTTGCGTCTTATGACGACACCATGCTGATGTCCTACGTGCTCGACGCAGGCCGCGCCGATCACGGCATTGCGGCGCTGTCGAAGCGATATCTTGATCACGCCACGATCGATTACAACGCGGTTACCGGATCGGGAAAATCCAGGACCGCTTTCGATTGCGTGCCGATGGAGAAGGCGGGCGAATACGCGGCCGAGGATGCCGACGTTACGTTGCGGTTGTGGCGCGTGCTCAAGCCGCGGCTTGCGGCCGAGCATGTGACGGGGGTCTACGAAACCCTCGAGCGGCCGCTGGTCGCGGTGCTCGCGCGCATGGAGCGGCGCGGCATTTCCATCGACCGCCAGGCGCTCTTCGAGCTCTCGAGCGAGTTCGGTAAGAAGGCGGTCGCGCTCGAAGCGGAGATTCAGAAGATCGCGGGCGAGCCGCTCAATCCCGGCAGTCCCAAGCAGCTGGGAGACATTCTGTTCGGAAGGCTCGGCCTGCCGGGAGGCGTGAAGACCAAGACCGGAGCGTGGTCGACGGGCGCGCGCACGCTCGATGATCTCGCCGAGCAGGGCCACGAGCTGCCGCGCAAGAATTCTCGATTGGCGCCAGGTGGCGAAGCTGCGCTCGACCTATACCGAGGCGCTGCCCGGCTACGTCAATGCGACGACGCACCGCGTCCACACCTGCTACGCCCTTGCTTCGACGCCGACCGGGCGCCTCTCCTCTTCCGAGCCGAACCTCCAGAACATCCCGATCCGCAACGAGGAAGGGCGCAAGGTGCGGCGCGCCTTCGTCGCCGTCGACGGACACAAGCTCGTCTCTGCCGATTATTCGCAGATCGAGCTGCGGCTGCTTGCCGAGATCGCCCATATCGAGCAGCTGCGCAAAGCGTTTCGCGATAATCTCGACATTCACGCCATGACCGCATCGGAAATGTTCGGCGTGCCGATCAAGGGCATGCCGGCGGACGTGCGCCGGCGCGCCAAGGCGATCAATTTCGGCATCATCTACGGCATCTCGGCGTTCGGGCTGGCCAATCAGCTCGGCATCGAGCGCGAGGAGGCTGGCCTCTACATCAGGAAATATTTCGAGCGATTCCCTGGCATCCGCGATTACATGGAGGAGACCAAGAAATTCGCGCGCGAGCAGGGCTATGTGCTCACGCTGTTCGGGCGCAAATGCCACTATCCCGACATCGTCAACTCCAATCCGTCGATCCGCGCGTTCAACGAGCGCGCCGCGATCAATGCGCGGCTGCAGGGCACCGCGGCCGACATCATTCGCCGCGCCATGGTGCGCATGGATGCCGCGCTCTTAAAACACAAGCTCAAGGCGCAGATGCTCTTGCAGGTGCACGACGAGCTGGTGTTCGAGGTGCCGGAAGGCGAAGTCGAAAACACGCTGCCGGTGGTGAAGAAAGTCATGGAGGAGGCGCCGCTGCCGGCGCTTGCGCTGGCGGTGCCGATCCAGGTCGATGCCCGCGCCGCCCACAACTGGGACGAGGCGCATTAGGGGCGCGTACTCATAAATCGAGCTTGATCGATGCGGCTTGATCGATGTCCGCTATGCACCGATAGCGACAAAATGTCGCAGCGCAGCGAAATGACGCGATGTGCCATGTATGGACGGCGCCCGCGGTGCAAGGGAAAAGAATCTGACCTTTCGCGAAACGATACGGGTGCAGCCATGTATCCGGCCTCTAGATGCAGCCGTTCTGGCTGCGGGCCCTGATGTGATCCGCTGATCGGTCCCAATCATAAGCACGCGTTCTTTCCTCGCGTGGCACATAGCGGGTTTTCCGATCGACGGTCTCGACCGTTTCGCATCAACGTCTTCATCACCCCTTGCAGTTCATGAAACGCGCGGACGCAACCTCATTTTCCCATCGGATAGCCTCTTCTTACGTCGTCGCAAGCCGTGGCCGGTAATGGCTGCCGTTGGCCAACAATGCCCAGGCGATGCGGGCCATCTTGTTCGCCAGCGCTATGGCCACCACCTTGAATGGTCGCCGCGCCAGAAGCTGCGTCAGCCACGGATATTTCTCCGGGTTTAGCTTGGCCCGCCGCAGCACGGAAATCGCCCCGACCACAAGAATACGCCGCAGGTAGCGGTCGCCTTGCTTCGAGATCGGCCCAAGTTTCTGTTTACCCCCGGTCGAATCCTGCCGCGGGACGAGCCCAACCCAGGCGGCAAAATCACGACCCGACCGGAATGCGCTCGGATCTGTGACCGTAGCGGTGATGGCGCTCGCGCCAATGACCCCGATCCCGTGGATGCACTCCAGTCGCTTGCTCGCCTCATTCGCACGATGCTGCACAACGATCCGCTTCTCGATCGAGCCAATCATCGTATGCAGTGCTTGGAGCTGAGCGGCCAACACGATCAGGCTCGCACGCGCATCAATGGGCAGACCGGCATCCTTTTCGTCCGCAATGATCGTCAACAACTGCTTGAGCCCCTCGCGTCCCTGCGCTGCCACAATACCGAGCTCAGCCAAATGCGCCCTCAGCGCATTGATCACCTGCGTCTGTTGCCGCAGCAGAAGATCGCGTGTGCGGTGCTGCATCAGACGGCCCTGCTGCTCGGCCGACTTCACCCGCACAAATCGCATCGTCGGCCGGCGAACCGCCTCGCAGATCGCCTCCGCGTCGGCCGCATCATTCTTGTTACGCTTGACGTAGGCCTTCACGTCCTTCGCTGGCATCAGCCGAACCTCGTGACCGAGCTTCGTCAACTCACGGGTCCAGTGGTGCGCCGTGGCACAGGCCTCCATGCCGACCAGGCAAGGCTGCAGTGACGCAAAAAACTTCAGTACCTGGCCGCGGCGAAGCTGCTTCCTGACGACGACCTTCTCGGCGGCATCGATGCCGTGGACCTGAAACACGTTCTTGGCGATATCCAAACCGATTGTGGTAATCTGCATGTGGACGGCTCCCTGATGTGGTTTGTAGCAACGATCACCTTACGGCAATTCGTCGCCGGGAGCGGGCGCCGTCCACCACATCATAACCGGACTCGTGCACTGCAACAAATGATGTGCCCGATTGCACGGTTACTCGATCACCTCGTCGGCGCGCTGCTGGAGTTGGAACGGCACATCGAGGCCGAGCGCCTTGGCGGTCTTGAGGTTGATCACCAGCTCGAACTTGACCGGGGCCTGGACGGGAAGCTCGCTCGGCTTCGCGCCCTTGAGGATGCGATCGACATAGGTCGCGGCGCGCCGATAACTATCTGGTTGGTCATTTCCGTAGGACAGCAGGCCGCCAACCTCAGTGAAGAAACGGTACGGATAGACGGCCGGGAGGCGGTAGCGAGCAGCCAGCGATGTAATCTCCGCGCGATGGGCGGTGAGGAAGGAATCCGTCACCAGGACGAGGCCACCATTTGGCTCGCGTGCCAGTGCGGCAACGACGGATTCGAGCTCGGACGTGCTGCGAACAGGGGCTGCGATCGCCTCCACGGCGAAGGACGCAGCGGCGGCTTTGAAGGGTTTCAGGTAATTATCGGTATAGGGGGCCGACTCCGGGTTGAACAAGAAGGCGACCCTGGCGACGCGCGGCGCAATCTCCTTGAGCAGCTCCAGCCATTTGCCGGCCATCGTTGGCTCAATATTGGTGAAACCGGTGACGTTGCCGCCCGGCCGCGCAAAGCTCGCGACGAAGCCGCTGCCGACGGGATCGGAAACGCTTGCAAAAACGATGGGAATGGTACGCGTATGTCGCAGCAGCGCCGCAGTGGTTGGTGTATTATTCGAAAAAATGAGGTCGGGTTGCAGGGCGACGAGTTCCTTCGCGAAACGTTGCCTGGACTCCGCGTCGGCGGGTGCCGCCCAGCGCGTTTCGATCCGGATGTTGCGGCCCTCCGTCCACCCGAGCTTCTGGAGTCCCTCCCGGAATGCGGCGACGAAGGCCTGTCCTTCCCGGTCGCTCTCGGCATACCCCATCAGCACGCCGATGCGCCGCACTCCGTCGGCCTGCTGTGCCCGCGCATCTAGCGGCCACGCTGTCGCCGCGCCACCGAGAAGGCTAATGAACTCACGTCGCCGCATATCCGAACCCAAGGTCAGGGGCCATCATTGTATCGGCTCAAACGAGCACTTTGATAGGGGCTGAAACCGACATCAAAACCATTGCTGCAGTGCACATCCAATGTCGCTTGTGGGTCATTCGCGACGGGGTCGAGCCAGCAGCAAGTCTGGCCATGTCCGCTATGCCCCGAACGCGAAACCCTGCCGAACCGGCCGCGCGGAGATTAAGCGGCGGTAGCGGTAGGTTGCTGGATTCCTGTGTGACCCCCCCTTCACACATAACGTGCTGTTTGATCAATGTTTTTGCTCGTTGGCTCTGTTTGGTAAAAACGCGGCCCGTCGACTTGCAAATCAGCGCCGCTGCAACCAAAGCTAGCGTTGGGGCAACGCTCACGCTGTACCGCATCCCCTCGCGTGGCTTGAAATGCAGCCAGCACAAGCTTGCGATGCCTTCGTGCCTTGGCCTCATACCGCTCGATCGCGGCTATTGCGGCGAACGCTGCCGTGGGCTCGCGCGAAGGATCGCAGAGGATCTCATGTCGAGCGATTGACGCGCGCCGCAGCGCAACCTGGGCAGCGGCAACCGGCCATGCCTGCGCGATTAGCGCTGCGTCCGCATTCGCTCCGGCGATCGCCCGCGCCAAAACGCAGACCTCGCCGGCGACAACAGGATCGCGCACGGTAGAGGCGCCCAAACCATGCCGGCGGGCATTGCGCGCGACGCGCGCCTTGCCTTCGCGGGTCTTGGGGCCGGTGCTCCTGCGGGCATTGATCCGGTTGGTGTAGCGCTTGCGCGCGCTCACTCGGAGCCGCCCCGCTCGGACCCGCGCCGCAGCTTGGGGGCAAGGTTCTCGCGATGGCGCTCGAACTCCTGCAGAACCGCCTTGCGGCGCCCTTCCAGTCTCGCGACCATGCGGTCGATACGATCGGCGCGTTCGATCTCGTAGGGAAAAGGCGAGATATTTCGCGCCACGGCCACATCCATTGACACGCCTGCGGAAGCAAACGCCGCATCGACACTTTCGATGGTTGCCTGGTTGCCTGCCAACCAGTTGCAGACGGTGTTCTCGGCTTCCTCCCCGAACAACGGCTCAAAAGCCGATTGCAAGGCGCGATGGGCCGCCCTGCTCAGGCCGTTCGCCTTCATACGCCGCAGCCGGAAGGCGTCCCAGGTGAGCTCGGCGACTTCGCGGGTCCAGATTTCCTCGAAAATATCCCCAGGCTTGAGCGTGCTCGACATACGGTCGAGAAGCTCCTGATAGCTCTTGGGATTTTCGGCATCTATCAGGGGCAGCGGGCCAACCATCCGGCTGGCAGCAAGCGGATTGGCGGTCTCGGGGGCGGAGTCTTCGGTCATGAGGGCCTCGTTCCTAGCAACTCGTTTTGCACTCTTATATAATTCAAAATGTAGTAAATGTCAACATAATTTTTTCTTCTCCGACCACATTTTGCGGATGGAATATGTCAGGCCGTCTGTAGCCCGGATCAGCCGTTGCGCCTGGGCGCGACGGCGATATCCGGGACCGCGCGTGCCGGCCGGGTCCGGCGCGGTGCGCCGCCCGCGACCTCATGCGGGCTACCATAGATTCCTTCTGACAGCACCCGTCAGGGTCGAAGGATGCGATCAATCAGCTCATCGTTTGCGGAATTGAACGGATTGCTAAATTTGACGCCCTCCAAGGTAAATCCGTCCTGCAGATCCTCAGTGATCAGGTGAGCAATGCCGACCCGGTGCGCCGTCGCCCACAGCATGGCATCCCAGAATGCCAAGCGATGGCTTTTGACTGCATGAAGCGCAGCGCCAAGATCTTCTTCCGCCGCAGGTCTGACCGGCAGCACAGCGCGCCAGCCGTCGATGATCATTTTTACTGTATCCGGAGCGATAGCGGCTTTGCGGATCGCCACATTACTGAACTCCGCCAGGGTCTGGAGGAGCAAGACGGCCGATCCAGATCGCATTCCGCGCGTGATCAGCTCACGCGCCCGTATTGTCTTTGCAGCAGGATCAGGTGCGGTGGCGTACACCAAGATATTGGTATCGAAAGCTATATTCATCGCTCATGCATTTCATCTCGCGTAAACCGTCGTAACGCGCCGCCCCAGGGCAACCCCTTTTCCATAAGCTTGATTGCTCGCTCAATGGCCTTTTGCCGCTCTGGCGTCATGACGGACGGGCGGTAAGGGGCGAGGACAGCGATCGGCCGCCCGCGTCGTGTGATCAGAATTTCTTCTCCATGCTCGACCTGCGAGAGAAGCGTGGAAAAACCTTGATTGGCATCACGAGCGCTGACGGTTTTCACGGGAAAATCCGATATTGTAGATCATGTAGTACATCTAGCTCAATGCACCCCGATGTCAAGAGAAACTGCGGCCGACCGCGCGCAAAACGTCCGAGTTTATCGCGATGCATTGACTTTCCCTTGCTTTGCTGGCGCGTTCCGGGCGCAAGTGCAGCGCAAGCGATGCGCCGCACGGAGCGGCGAGCACGCGTTGCTGTGCGCAAGCCCTGCGCACAAGTCCAGTGTTTCCACAGTTCGAATCATATGCGGCCGTCGCGTCTTTTCGAGTTGTGATACGCCTGTAAACGCCTGTAATATCAGGCTCCGCCTTATACAGCGATCGCGGTCGGCACAGGACGTCGGGTCTCGGGCAAAGCGCTCGACCCAACCTGCCGCGCACGCGCCTGAACCGACCTCGCGCGGCTTGCGTTTGCTCCCCATATTGAGGGACAGCGCTGTGGAGTAGAGATCATGGCCAATCCCGTCTCGCTTGCCGCGACCCGCATCGCCTATGGAGCGACCCAGTTGCCGCGCCTTGCCTGGTATGTGGGCCAAGGCATGATCATGCGCGAACTTGCGCGCCGGCAGGCACCCGAGCGCTCGCGCAAGCCGCCGCCGCCCGCGGCGTCCAGCCTCGGAGATAGAGCGCTCTATGCCAAGATCGCTCGGCTGTTGCGCCAGGATCTCGCCAATGTGGAAGCCGGCATCTATCCATTGCCGGCCGATCACGACGGCTCGTTGCGCACGCTGCTGGCGCGCTCGCGGCTCTTCTTCGCGGATCTGCCGGCCGTGAATCGCCGGCGCGAGCGCGGGAGCACGCGCGAGGTCGCGACGCAGGAGAATGCGGGCAAACGGCCCGACTACTATCTGCAAAACTTCCACTTTCAATCAGGCGGCTGGATGACGCGGGATTCAGCGCAGCGCTACGACACTCAGGTCGAAATCCTGTTCCGGGGCACCGCCAACGCCATCCGCCGCCAGGCCTTGCCGCCGCTGCATGAAGTGCTGGCCGGGCGCGATCAGCGCGCCTTGCGATTCCTCGACGTGGGCTGCGGCACCGGCCGCTTGCTCAATTTCTTCAAACAGAGCTGGCCGCGGCTGCCGGCACTCGGCATCGACATGTCGGAGACCTATATCGAGGAGGCGAGACACCATCTCAAAGACTGGGGCTGGCTCGATCTCGCCGTTGCCAAAGGCGAGGACATGCCGGTCGCCAGCGAAAGCCAGGACGCGGCGGCGAGCGTCTTCCTGTTCCATGAATTGCCGCCGAAGGTGCGCCGCGCCGTGCTGGCCGAATTCGCCCGCGTCCTCAAACGCGGCGGCCGGCTTGTTCTCGTCAATTCGCTCCAACTCGGCGATGAGCCCGATTACGACTTCGCGCTTGAGCGCTTTCCGCACAATTTCCACGAGCCTTATTACAGCAGCTATCTGAAAGAAGATATTGCCGCGCTCGCAAAAGCGTGCGGGCTGGTCCACATCCGCAACATGAATGCCTTCATCGCCAAGGTGATGGTGTTTGACAAGGTGGGAAAGGCGCGCATGCCGAGGACAATGAGCCTCGCATGTCCGCGCCATGGCTCGGCGCGGTGCGCCGTGGCACGCGGCCTCATGCGCGGCTAAACTTGTCTCGATGCTTGCACGCTAGCCCGGCAGACTGCTCTGCCCGATCCACAACCGATTTGAGAGGCGCGCAAGGAGGTCGGGATGCCGCCGACCGGCAAGTCGCTGCTGGGCCTCGTGGTAGGGTCCGACATAGCGCAGGCGAGCGGGCAAATGCGGATAGATGCGGCGCGCCCAGGCGATGAGACGCCGCGCCGCGCGCGCTTCGGCGGCGCCAAAGGGCAGCTCAAATTGCTCGCGCAACACGGGTGGAAGGAGTTGCGCCGTCAAGGCGCGATACGAGCCGGGAACCGGAAGCCAAGTGCCGGCGCTCGACAGCAGACGCCGCGCCATCTGCCGCGCGGCAGGACTGACCGCGAGCGTATCGGAAGCGATCGTCTTTTGCGTATAGGCACAAAAGGCCGCCCAGTCCGCCGGCAGGGCTGCTTGCGGGATACCGAACAGGCAAGCGCGCAAGCGGCTTTCGGCATAATAGCGCGCCCGTTCGTCCGCGCTGAGTGGCGGCAGGACGAGGTCATAGGCGAGCGGTGCGGTTTCGACGAGGGTCGCATGGACCCAGCGCAAGGCCGGTACTGCGTTCGCATGATAAGACGATCCGGCGGCTGACATGCCTGCAGTCGATGGGAGCGTGCCGGTGATGGCGGCGTGGCGCGCGTGCAGGCGCCGCGCCGCGGCGAGACTTTGCTCCAGGCTGCCGAACACCATGGTGAGCGCAACGTTGAAGGTGCGATGGAAGCGTCGGATCGGATGCGCGAAAGTCTCGGAATGCTCATCGATGGCAGCAGCAACCCAAGGATGAGCAAGCTGCATGAGCAGCGCGCGGCCGGCACCGAGAAAAACTGCGGCCTCACGGTCGACCTGCCAGGTGATGGAGTGAGGGCCGAGCAGACCTGCGTTGGGGTCTGCCGCCGCCGCGCGCGCCACGTCGAGCTCGCGCTCCAGGCTTTCCGGATCGACGATGTCGGTGCTCTCTTCTTGCATTTGCGTTGGCGTCGTCCTGGCAGGCGCCCCGGATGTCGCCGTTGCGCCTGCTGCGCAACGGCGATCATCCGGCCTACGATTGAAATGTCGTTATCGCGCGCATTTTGCCGTCAAAACACACTCTACATTTAACGGCCGGCGGGACGAAATGTTTACGCCTCCCGCTCATTGTCCGGACGTTTCTCACCAGCATGGGGAGCAGCAATGGGACTATTTCGGAGCCGGGATCCGTTTCGCGAACTGCGCAAGACACCGCGTTTCGAGATTCATTCCCTCGCGCAGATCGATCTCGGTGGCCGATCGGCTCCGATCAGCTGCATCATCTCCGACATCTCGGCGAGCGGCGCAAAGCTGACCATCGCAGGCGAGCTAGAGCTTCCCGACCATTTCACATTGCTGTTACGCCGCCGCTGCCGGGTGGTGCGCCGCTTTGACGGCCAGATCGGGGTCGAATTCGTGCACGTGTGATTAAGGGCGCGTACTCATAAATCTGCTTACAGTCTGGCGGGAGTTCGATTCCAAAGAGCACGGGCGTTCACCGTTGCACACTCAGCGGAATGATCCCCCAGCGTGGGACTCTGGCCGCCGCTGTTCCGCTTCGGCCAGAGACACGGGTAACGGAAACAGCAAAAACGTTACCGCCCACGCTGACAGTTTTTATGAAGAATAACGAAAAACCCCGGGTGGAATTCGCGGGTTAAGCCGTGTCAACTCATATGTCAGCTCTCAACCAAATCCCCTGGCCGCGCTGTCTTGGTCGCTACCGCAATGCACAAAGACGGAACAAACCATCCATCGCCATGGTTGTCTAATACCAATCTTGGCGAGAATGCCGCTGATTGCCATGCCGATCGATGGCCCTAAGCAGCTCCTGCGGCGATGGGCGTAAGCCGACGCCAAGCAGAAGGAGAGCCCCGATGGCTGCCGAGCAATCAAGCCCGAAGGGGCCCGATCTCACGAAGGGCGTCACGCTTACTGACATTCCCGACGGAGGCATGATCGGCGGACATGTCGGTGACGATGCCGTGCTGCTTGCGCGGCGCGGCCAGGAAATATTTGCGATCGGCGCGACCTGCTCCCATTACGGCGGACCACTGGCGGAAGGCCTGATCGCCGGCGAAACCGTGCGGTGTCCGTGGCACCACGCCTGTTTCAGTCTGCGCACTGGGGAAGCCGTAGCGGCGCCCGCGTTCAATCCAATGCCGTGCTGGCGAGTCGAGACGCGCAATGGGAAGGCCTTCGTGCGGGAGAAGATCGATCGGGGAACTGAGCGCAAGCCCGCCCTGAGAAGGGCAGCGCCGCGGCATCCGGAGCGCGTCGTTATCGTCGGCGGCGGCGCGGCAGGGTTCGCCGCCACCGAGATGATTCGTCGCGAGGGGTTCGCCGGCAGCCTGACCATGCTCAGTTCCGACAATGCCGCGCCTTACGACCGTCCCAACTGCTCTAAGGATTATCTTGCCGGAAAGGCGCCGGAAGATTGGATGCCGCTGCGACCAGCCGACTACTTCAAGAACGAGAAGATCGACCTTCGACTCGGCACGCAAGTAAGCGCAATCGATCCCAAAGCGCGGCAAGTGATGCTGGCGAATGGACAGGCTGTCCAGTTCGACAGCCTGCTGCTTGCGACGGGGGCTGAGCCTGTCCGCCTCGACGTCGCTGGGGCAAATCTGCCGCATGTCCACGTTTTGCGCTCGCTTGCCGACTCGCGCGCCATCATTGCCGCGGCGAAACAGGCACGCCGCGCGGTCGTCATCGGTGCGAGCTTCATCGGGCTCGAAGTCGCGGCCTCATTACGGGCGCGCGAGATCGAGGTGCATGTCGTCGCGCCCGAGCAGCGGCCGCTCGAGCGCGTACTCGGCCGCGAATATGGCGATTTCATTCGTGCAATCCACGAGGAGCATGGGGTCGTATTCCATCTCGGCGAGACCGTAACCACAATCGAAGCGAAGAACGTCAAGCTCAAAGGCGGCGCAATTCTGCCGGCCGACCTCGTCGTTATCGGTATCGGCGTGCGTCCGAGAACTGAGCTGGCCGGGCGCGCGGGTCTTAAGATCGAGCGAGGCGTCGTCGTGAACGAATGGCTCGAGACCAGCGCGCCGGGAATCTTCGCCGCCGGCGACATCGCGCGCTGGCCTGACCTGCACACCGGAGAAAGTCTGCGCTTCGAGCATTGGGTGGTGGCGGAGCGGCAAGGCCAGACCGCCGCCCGCAATATTCTGGGACAGCGGCAACGCTTTTCCGATGTCCCGTTCTTCTGGAGCCAGCACTACGACGTGCCAATCAACTATATCGGGCATGCAGAGAAATGGGATGATCTCGATATCGAGGGCGACATCAGAGGGCGCGATTGCCTCGTGCGTTATCGGCGCAAGGGGAAGGTACTGGCGGTTGCCTCGATCTTCCGCGACGTCGAGAACCTCACGGAGGAAGCGGCGATGGAACGGACATAGTTATCGCTGAGATGCCGCTTTGTCGATCATAATAGTCAATCCCCAAATGGCTTGACCACTGTTTTTGCGATAATCAGCAAGTCTTTGCCCTATGGCGGTCGCAATCTCTTCCTCATCGGCAATCTCGCCGGTCCATTCGGAGACGTACTCATCCGCTTGTTTCAATCCTATCCACACCTGCATCGAAAGCTCCTACACCCATGATAAATTTGATCCCCTCACCCGGATCGCGCAAGCGCGCGATCCGATCTCTCCCTCCGGGAGAGGTGGAGCGTGCCCGCGGCGCTAATCTTTAGCGGAAACCATCCGTCACAAAGTGGTAAGCGGGCGGCGGCGTCTCTGGGATCCTCAATTCACCAGATCATACAGCTTCACAACGGCACTGGCACCCCGCACGCCACGTGTGTGGCCAACGATCTCCTTATGGGCCGGGCTCTTCATATAGCGCTCTATGTCTGCCTCAGTCTCCCATTCTGAATAAGAGATGAATTCGCCGCGGTCCCGCGCACGCAACAACTTCTCCGAGATGCAGCCCTTCTGCGAAATCATCAACGTGGCGCATTCAGTCTTCCAAATGCGCTCCGCCGTCTCGGTCTCCGACGGATCGATTTTGATGTGAATGAGGCGGATGATCGACATAACAGTCCTCCTGGGTCTTTTCAGTCCGAACGAAGCCGCTAGTCGGCCAATACGATCTTGTTGTCCTTGATCACCTTCGCCCAGCGCGCAATCTCGGTTTCCAGGAACGCACCGAATTCTTGCGGGCTCGACAAACGATAAACAAGACCCTGCCCGGACAGACTCTGCTTGACCGCGGGATCCTCGAGCGCCTCGACCAGGACAGCGTGCACACGCGCAATGATCTCGCGCGGCGTCTTTGCGGGCGCGAGCATTCCCCACCAGGTATCGGCTGCGACACCGGAGACGCCCAATTCTCCCACCGTCGGTGCGTCCGGCAAGCCCGTGTACCGCCTTGCCGAGGTCACCGCCAAGGGACGCAGCGCACCCGCCGATATATGCGGCGAGAACAATGCCACGGATCCGATCGCCACCTGCACGTGCCCGCCAAGGGCATCAGTCGTGAGCGGTCCACCGCCCTTATAGGGAATGTGCGTCATGGTCACCTTGAGCTCGTTTGCAATCTGGCTCATGGCGAGATGGGCGACACTGCCCACGCCGATCGTCCCGTAGCCGACTCCGCCTGCTTTTATCCTTGCCGCGGCAATCACATCGGCAAAGGTCTTGTATCCACTCGCCGGGTGCGCCGTGATCACCATGGGTGACGTGCCGATCAACATCACGGGAGCAAGGTCGCGCAGCGTATCGAACGGCAGATTGGGCAACAAACTCGGGTTGACTGCGTGGGTGTCGAACACGAGCAGGAAGGTGGTGCCGTCGGGTGCCGAAGTGGCAGCCGCCTGGGTGCCGATCGACCCCGAAGCACCGCCGCGATTCTCGATTACGACCGGCGTTTTCAACGCCGATTGCATAAATGGCTGAATGCGCCGCGCAATCTGGTCGGTTGTCCCGCCGGGCGGGAAAGGCACGATGATGCGGATGGGATTCGACGGCCAGCCCTGGCTGTGCCCGCTGCCGGTGGCCGACAATATGACCGCGAGTGAAACGATCAGGGCAGTCAATGCACGTGGCAGCGCAGGCATTGCATCACCTTGAAGAGAGTGCTTGTTCCGATTTCGCAGGCGCGGCAGGAGCGCATTCACGATCGATCGCGATCGCGCCGGCCTTGATGCGCGGAATGAGCTCACGGCCGAACTCGACGGCATCGTCGAGCGGAGCGAAGCCGCGGATGAGAAACGAGTGCACGCCAAGCCGGTAGTATTCGAGAAGCGCGTCGGCAACCTGCTCGGGCGTGCCCACCAGACATGACGTATTGCCGAGCGCGCCGGTTACACGCGCAATGGGCATCCAGAGCCGCTCGTCGTGCACATCAGCCGCAAGCGCAAAACTCATCAACCGCTTTCCCGCGTTGTCCACGGGCCCGCTCGCCTCTTCCTGCCGGCTCCAACCCTTCTTGCCCGTCATCGCCGCCAGGATACGGTTTGCCTTGTCCCAGGCAATCGCTTCGGTCGCCGCAATGATGGGACGCACCGAAACATTGAATCCGGGCACGCGTCCGCATTTCGCCGCCAGAGCGCGAAACTGCGCGATGCGCTCGCGCGTGGCGGCGAGCGGCTCGGCATAGATGGCATAGACGTCGCACCATCGCGCGCCCATGGCGAGCGCGCCCGGCGAGGCGCCGCCGAAGAACAGGAGCGGGTGCGGTTTCTGCAGCGGGCGAATATCAGAGGCCGCACCTTTGACCCGATAGAATTGCCCGGAGAAATCGAACGGCTGCTCGCTCGACCAGCTGAGCTGCATCAATTCGAGATATTCGGCAGCGCGTAGATAGCGCTCGTCCTTGGGGCTGAAATCGCCGTCGCCCTGCTGCTCGTCATCGCTCTTGCCGGTGATGATGTGCACGGCCAATCGCCCGTCGCTGACATGATCGAAGGTGGCAATCTTGCGCGCCATGAGGGTCGGCGCAACGAAACCCGGCCGGTGCGCAACGAGATAGCCGAGCCGTTTGGTATGGGCGGCTGCATGGAGTGCGACCAGAAATCCCTCGGCAGAAGAGGAAGAATAGCCTACGAGCGCCAGGTCAAAGCCGGCTTCGTCATGAGCACGAGCAAAATCGACCAGGTATTGCGGCGAGAGCCCACCTTCGATGACATGCAAGGTCGCCTCGCCCGCAGGCGGCGCGACCCCGATCATTCCGATGATTCTGGCGGGCATTTCGGTATCCCTCGGCGCTGCGGCATCATACGAGAATTGGAGTGCAAGTCTGCTATGATTTTGCGTGCCTGACGAGTGCCGACCTCGTGGAGGGGGCCCCGTGATGAAAGATTTCATTCGCTACGAAGCGCATGACCGGATCGTACAGATCAGCATCGAGCGCCCGCCGGTCAATGCGCTCAACCTTTCGGTGCTCGCGGAGCTCATTGCGACACTGCGGCGGGCGGCCGCCGATGACAATATTCGCGCGGTCGTGCTGGCGAGCGCGGTACCTCGCCGTTTCAGCGCGGGGCTCGACCTCAATCTCGTGCTGGGCAAATCCACGACGCAGGTGCGCGCGCTCCTGGACAAGCTCTATCTGGAATTGAGCGACGCGCAATATCATCTCAACAAACCGTCGATTGCCGCCGTCGCCGGCGCGGCACGCGGGGGCGGCATGACACTCGCCATTTCCTGCGACGTTCTCATCGCCGGCGAGAGCGCGAGTTTTGGCTACCCCGAAATCGATCTTGGCCTCGTTCCGGCGATCCATTTTGCGCATCTGCCGCACATCGTGGGGCGTCACCGCGCCTTTGAGCTCTTGTTCAGCGGGCGCGCTTTCGGTGCCGATGAAGCTTGCTCGCTCGGTCTCGTGAGCCGGGTCGTGCCGGACGAAAAGGTGCTTGAGGAAGCGCGCGGACTGGCACGCGCGTTTGCGAGCAAATCCCCGAACGCGGTACGGCTCGGACGCGCCGCTTTCATGCGCATCAACGATTACCGACGCGCGATCGGCGAGGCCGCCGAAATCTTCTGCAACATCGCCACCACCGATGAGGCGCAGGAGGGAATTCGCGCGTTTACGCAAAAGCGCGCGCCCAACTGGGAGGGATCGTGAGCCGCTGCGCTCGCTGGCGGGAATGACGTTTGATAAAGAATTTTGGAAACCTGTTCCAGGTTCAAGCTGCGCATGCCGCACTGTGAGCGGGATCACATTCGCGTCGACGCAATTGCGCTAGGGTCTCGGCATCGCGGGGTCTCCCCTCCAGGCAAGGAGAATGACCATGCCTACCATGCCTCGCTTGCTACTCCAGGCGTGCACGACGCTGGCCTGTGCGGGCCTGCTCCTCGCAGCCGGTATGGCCAGCTCCGGCGCTGCCGATGAGTGCAGCAAAAGCTACAAAATCTGCAACGGCGGTTGCGACCGCCACGTGAACGGCAATAGCGGCTTCTGCAAAATACAATGCGACTACCGGCTCATTGCGTGCGACCAGCAATCTGCGGCAGCTGCGCTCACGCAAGGAAGCAGGTATTCGGTTGCAAGGCCGTCGGAGCGGTAGCGCGCGCTACCCGATGAAGAGAACGCAAGTCGGGCCTGCCCGACTTGCGTACTTTAGTGGTCACGCCGCCTTCGCCAGAAATTGCCGGCAGCGGGCGAGCATCTGAGCGATCTCGCTTGCCGGCCGCGGCGGGCTGAAGAGATAGCCCTGCACCTCATCGCAGCCTTCCGCCCGCAGCCGCTCAAGCTGATCCTGCGTCTCCACACCCTCGGCGGTAACCACCATTCCCAGACTGCTCGCAAGACTTGTCACCGCACGCACGATTGCGATGGCGCCAGAGTCTTCGGACAGATCGCCGATGAAAGAGCGATCGATCTTGATCTTGTCGAACGAAAAACGATGTAACGAGCTCAAGCTCGAATAGCCAGTGCCGAAGTCGTCCATTGCAATGGCGACGCCGAGATTTTTTAGTTGGCCGAGGTTGGCCTGGCTTTCCCGGTCCTCGTGCAGCAGCACGCTCTCGGTGATCTCGAGCTCCAGCCGGCCGACCGCGAGCCCTGATTCGGCGAGCGCGTGGACGACGGTGCGCACGAGCTTGCGGCTGCGCAGTTGCAGGGGCGAAAGATTGACCGCGACGGTAAAATTGCCCGGCCACCCGGCTGCTTCGCGGCATGCCCGGCGCAATGCCCATTCCCCCAGTTCGAGGATAAATCCCTTCTCTTCGGCAATGGGAATGAATTCAGAAGGGGATACCCATCCCCGCTCCGGATGGTGCCAGCGCATCAAGGCTTCAAATCCGGTCACCTCTCCGGTCCTGATGTTGACGACTGGCTGATAGAAGAGATCCAGTCCGCCGCTTTCAGCGGCGGTCTCGAGGTCGAGCGCAAGCCGCTGGCGCGCCTTGAGCACCACATCCATTTCGGACTCGAACACGCGAAACGTGCGGCGTCCTTCCGTCTTGGCGCGATACATTGCGATATCGGCCTTGCGCAACAATTCATCGGCATCCCTGCCATCTCCAGGCGCGATCGCAATGCCGATGCTGGCACTGATGGAGGCGGGCCTGCCTTCGCAGTCGTAGGGCTCGCTCAGTGCCCGCACGATGCAGGTGGCAAGGTTGCCCGCGGCCGCAGGATGGTCGACGCCAAGCTGGACGACTGCAAACTCATCACCGCCGAAACGGGCAACGAGATCGCCCTGCCCCGCGCAGCTCTTGATGCGCGCGGCCACCTGCATCAGCAGCACGTCCCCGACCGCATGTCCCAGCACATCATTGATGCCCTTGAACTGGTCGAGATCAATGCAATGCAAAGCGATGCGCTCTCCGCGGCTCACCCGCGCCAGCGCACAGTCCATGAATTCCCGGAACCGCAGGCGGTTGGGCAAACCGGTGAGCGCGTCATGGCGCGCCAGATGGGAAATTCGTTCCTCGGAGCGCCTGCGTTCCGTCACGTCCTCATGGGTTGAGACCCAACCACCGTCCGCCATGGGCCGATGGCCGACAGCAACCATACGGCCATTCTTGAGCTCAAGGATCGAATCGGAGGGCACGCCCCGGGTGACTTGCGCGAGCCGGCTCGCAATGAAGTCGTCGCCACTGCTGCCAACATGAACGCCGCTTTTCACGCGATATTCCAGAATTTGCTCGAGCCGCACCCCCGGCTGCACCAGCTCCGGCGGAAGCGCATAGAGCTCACCAAAGCGCTTGTTGCAGATCACGAGCCGCCGGTCGCGATCGAACATGGCCAAGCCGTGGGACATGTTTTCGAGCGCTGCCTCGAAGCGCATGTTCTGGACCCTGATCTCCTCTTCGCGGTGCTTGAGCTCGGTCACGTCGAGGTGAACCCCGATGGAGCCGACATCGGACGTGCGGCAGGTCAGAAGACGCAACCAGCGGCCATCGAGATAGCGGTGCTCCGAGGCACCCTGGGATGCAGCGTGTTCGGCAAGGCGCCCCGCGATCCATTCCTCCTCGCGCCCAACCGCCGCCGCCGGCGTCTCGCGCGCCACAACGGCGCGCAGAATATCCTCGAAGCGAGCGCCCTTTACGCGGACGTCTGCCGTCGCCGCATGCATCTCGGTGTAGTATTTGTTGGCGAGAACGAGACGATCCTGCTCGTCATAAAAGATCAGCCCCGCCGGCATCGCGTCGATCACCGCCATGAGCCGCGCGTGCGCCTGTTGGGCATCATGCCGCGCGTGGTGCAGTTCGGTAATGTCCTGGTGGGTGGACACCCAACCTCCGCCGGGAAGCGGCCGGTTGGTCACCGCGATGACCCGGCCGTCGCCCGGTTCGATCATCGCGCTCGTTGTTTTACCGGTTGCGATGCTGGCGACGAGATCCGCACAGTAGCGTTCGGGATCGCCGGCAAATGTTCCCATCTGCTTGCGGTGCGCAAGCAGGCTGCGCAGCGATGTACCGGGTTTCGCCATATCCGCTGCCAGACCGTACATTTCACGGTAGCGCTCATTGCATAGCAACAGCCGCCCGTGCGGATCGAACATCAGCAGGGCCTGAGTGATATTGTTGATCGCTCCGTCGAGGCGAAGGTTCTGCTCCCGCAACGCCTGCGTTGTGCGGCGCAGCAACGCGTGCTCCCGATACCACGCCAACGCCGGGATGCCGAATGCCAACGCAACGAGGAGCCCGATTGTCCATCCCGCCCGGTAGAGGATTTCATTGAAGCGCGCGCGCTCTTCGCTCAGGTCAAGGTGCGCCTCCATGAGGGCCACGGCGCGGCCATTTTGAATAATCGGAAAATAAATCTCGGAGAACGACGTCGTCGGGCCCCGGCTGGGATCCCGTTCTCTCATCTCGACAAGCATGTGTCCGGCGCGAACGGCCTGCGCCGCCCGCGGGTTGTGGCGATCGAGGCTGGACGGATCGGGCCCGCCGCCACTCCCGTCCGACTCCCAACGCAGGTTTCCCTGCGGGTCGAAGACGCGATAGCGGAACATGCGGCTCGCCTGGCGTGCCTGCTCGAAGACGGCAACGGTCGAGGCTGCTGGGGGCTTTCCGGCGGCGATCTCTTCCCAGTCGCTCACATTGCGCGCGACGAAGGCGGCTGCCGTGCGTGCATTGGATTCCGCCTCACTGTGCAAGAGCGCATCGACGGTCAGCTCGACCGTGACCCAGGCTCCTGCCACAAACAGCGAAATCGCCAGCGCGATGAGCGCAAGCCGAAAGAGCGAAGATCGATCCCTTGCCACGGCGTCCATTGCCCGGTCCCCGAGCGCGAATCGGGCTTATTCATTAACGGCCAGCTCTCAACAATTTGACGCCACGGCTCGGTCATTCGCGAATGTGGTTATTGCCCGCTTAACGCAATCCTGTCGCGTCATGTGCAGGCAGCACGCGTTTATCAGATTGCCGCTTGCCCCGCATGGGCCGCGCGTGAGTCGACGGGAGCCTTGGCACGGTCGTTGATGACAGCGATCATTGCAATCTCCGTTTAATGAAAAGTAATCACGCTGCGTATCGCGCGTCCACTCTTCAACGCGGCGAAGCCTTCGTTGATCCCGGCAAGCCGGATGCGCTGCGTGATGAGCTCGTCCAGCATCAGGCGCCCGTCGAGATAGGCGCGCGCCAATAACGGAAAATCGCGCGCGGGGCGAGCGTCCCCATAGCTCGACCGCCTGATCCGCTTCTCCTGCATGAGCGCGCCCCAGCGAAAGGCGACGTCCGCTGCAACATCGATCTTGCCAAGCCAGACGACCTCTCCGCCCGGCCGCACGGCTTCGACGCTGGTACGAAAGGCAACCGCGTTGCCGGCGGCTTCGATGACGATATCGGCGCCGCGGCCCGAGGTTTGTTTCTTCGCAAGCGCGGCCGCATCTTCCTTGGCAACGTTCACGCACGAGGTCGCACCCATCCGCTGCGCCAATGCAAGCTTCCCGTCATCGATGTCACACGCAATGATCCCTGCGGCGCCGGCAAGGCGCGCCCCCTGCACCGCCGAAAGCCCGACCGCCCCACAGCCGATGATCATGACGCAATCGGCGCGCGAGACGCGGGCGAGATTGAAGGCGGCCCCAACTCCGGTCATGACGCCGCAGCCGATCAGGCACGCACGGTCGAACGGAATCTCCTTGGGGACCGGGATCGCCTGCTGGTCCGCAACAATGCAGTACTCGCCGAACGCCCCGAGAAACATCAGGTGTTTGAGCTCGCGTCCGTCCGCAAGCCGCGCTTTGCTCTGTCCGTCGAATTGGACGGCGCGCGGACCCTTCGCCAAATAATCCTCGCACAGGATCGGCAATCCCCGGTCGCAGTAGAAACAATGTCCGCAATGGGGATTCCAGGACAAGATCACATGATCCCCCTTGCGCACGCTCGTGACGGCGCCTCCTATGTCCGCCACGATGCCGGCGGCCTCGTGCCCAAGCACCATCGGCATGGGATAGCGCAGCGAGCCTTCGATCACTTCGAGGTCGGTATGGCAGAGCCCCGCGGCGCGCACCGAAACGAGGACATCGGTGGGTTGCAACGCAGCCGCGCTGACCCGCTCGATGGCGAGCGGCGTGCCCGGGCGATGCAGCACGGCCGCCTCATAGTTGAGCGTCACTTCTTCAGCTGACCTTTTTTCACGCCGGCTTCGGGGAAGATCCACATGGCCACAACCATGAAAACCGCGGTGACCATCACAAAGGTGGAAAAGTCAGGCCGCACCGGCGAACCGCGCCAATAGGCGAGGATTGCCGCAACGATCAGAACCAGGATGGAAAGGATTGTCTTGACGTCATTGGGCATCGCAGCTCTCGCCTCTTAATACGAGTTCAACCGGCACGGCCGCGGCTTCATCGGGACGGTGCGGCGATGCGCGCAGATTCTTTTTCATAAAGCGCGTCTCATAGCCGTTGAGCAGATGACCCAGCAGGCCGCGGTCGAGATCGGAGGTGCCGAACAGCCAGTCGGCAATGGGAAAGGTCACATTCATGTTCACCTCCATCATCAGCCGCGCGTTGTGGTGCGCGGTGTGATGGCGGCGCAGCGTGTTGACAAACGGACAGTTGCGCACGAACCAGTTCTCCTCGACATGGCAGCAGAAATGCATGAACTCATAGACGAGATACATGCCGGTGGTCACGCACATGAAGAGCCAACCCACATTGGGACTGAAAATCAGCCCAAGGATCACCCCCACAGGCAGCGCCGCCAGAATGAATACGACCAGAGCCTGGGGCGGAAAGAGGGTGACGCGCCAATCCTTGTGATCGCGGAAGCGCATCTCCTCATCGGTGAAGAACTGATGGTGATTGAGCGTGTGCCGCTCGTACACCGCGCGCAGTCCCTTGATGTTGACCGGCCGGTGCATGAGGTGCTTGTGCACCGCCCACTCGAAGATATTGGTGAAGAGGAAGGTGATCGGGACCGTAAGCAATTCCAGGAGCGTCACGTCGTGAATGTGCTGGACGTAGACGTAGAATGCCGCCGCTCCCATGACATACATGACAGTGAGGTGCAAATAGCCGTCGTACCAGCCCAGCATGCGCGAGCGATATTCCTGCCGGAATGCGATTTGCCGCTGATGGATCATGCTCTTTGCTGGCCGCGCATTTGGCGCGCCCTCATTGCGCGGGCTCAATGGGAGCCAACCGGCACGGCCGCAGCTTCGTCCGGCCGGCGCGGCGACCCGCGCAGCTTCTTCTTCAGGAAACGGGTCTCATAGCCGTTGAACAGGTGGCCCAGGCAGCCGCGGTCGAGGTCGGACGTGCCAAACAGCCAGTCCGCAATCGGAAAGGTGAGATTCATGTTCACCTCCATCATCAGCCGCGCGTTGTGGTGCGCGGTGTGATGGCGGCGCAGCGTATTCACAAACGGACAACTGCGCACGAACCAGTTCTCCTCGACATGGCAGCAGAAGTGCATGAACTCGTAGACGAGATACATGCCCGTGGTCACGCACATAAACAGCCAGCCCACATTGGGCGTGAAAACCAACCCGAGGATGACGGCCATGGGCAGCGACATCAGGATGAACACGACCAGCGCGTAGGGTGGAAACACGGTGACGCGCCAGTCCTTATGATCGCGGAAGCGCATCTCGTCATCGGTGAAGAACTGATGATGATTGAGCGTGTGCCGCTCGTAGATCGCACGCAGCCCCTTGATGTTGACCGGCCGGTGCATGACGTATCTGTGCACCGCCCACTCGAATATGTTGGTGAACAGGAAGGTGAGCGGGACCGTGAGCCATTCCAACGGCGTCACGTCGTGAATGTGCCGGATATAGATGTAGAATGCCGCCGCCCCCATGGCATAGATGATCACGACATGAAAATAGCCGTCGTACCATCCCAGGATGCGGGAGCGATATTCCTGTCGAAACGCGATTTGCCGCTGGCTGATCATGGTCTTCTCCTGTGCTGCGGCCGGCCAGATGGCCTGATATATCACACATCTATCACGCGCCATGGCCGTTTTCAATCACGCCGGAAGGGCGCCCGGTCCCCTCGATCACCCGCACGACAGCAGCGTCCTTGCGCGCCTCATCCGGGGAGCCGGCGAAGATGATCTCGCCGCGTTCGATCACATAGAGGCGGTCGGTGAATTCGGGCACATGGTAGATGTTCGATTCCGCCAGGAACACGGCGGCCCGCAGGGCGCGGATTTTGCCGAGCGCATTCAGGATCGAGGGCACGATCACGGGCGAAAGCCCCTCGGTCGGCTCATCGAGCAGCAACAGGCGCGGATCAAGCGCCAGCGCACGCGCGATGGAGACCATCTTGCGTTCGCCGCCGGAAAGCGCGTGACCACCACGGCTGCGGTAGGGCTCAAGCTGGGGGAACACACGATACGCCTCATCGAGCCGCTCCTTGGCACTGCGCCTGCCCGGACAAGTCCAGGTCGGCAGCGCAATGTTCTCCGCCACCGTGAGCTCGCCGAATATCTCGCTTTCCTCGGGAGCAAAGCCTATTCCGGCGCGCGCAATCTCAAACGGCCGCAAGCCGGCTATATTGCGGCCGGCAAATTCGATCGAGCCGGCGACGGGCTTGCGAAATCCCATGATGCTGCGCAGGCAGGTCGTTTTGCCGGCGCCGTTGCGGCCCACCAGGCAAACGAGCTCCCCGGCATTGACGTCAAAGCTTACCCCGCGCAACACCGGGCTGCCCATGATATCCACCGCAAGCGCTCGGACCATCAGCATCAGTGCTGCCTGCGCTTGCCCACGACCGCGGAAATGAGATGAGCGTCCGCGAAGAATTCCTTCGGCGGCAGATCGGCAAGCCTCTTTCCGGCGGTAAGCGCAACGATGCGGCTCGAATAGGCCGCCACCAGGTCCATGTCATGTTCGACCAGGACGATCGCCTTGACGCCGGCCTTGCGGCCTGCGGCGATCAGGATCTGCATGATGGCGTGCTTATCCGCAGTGGATACGCCCGAGGTAGGCTCATCGAGAAGAATGACCTGCGGGTTGAGCGCGAAGGCCGACGCGACATCGAGCAGTTTTTTTTCTCCTTGCGAGAGCGCCGCCGCGGCGGTGGCGAGCCGAGCATTGAGCCCGAACATTTCGGCCACCTCGCGCGCGCGCGCGGCAATCGCTGCGTCCGCGGCGAGGCGCCCGAACAGCTGCCAGCGTTTGCCTTGGCGCGAGATGAGCGCGGTCGCGATGGTGTCATGCACGGTGAGCTGCGGGAAAACTGCAATCAGCTGAAACGAACGGGCCAAGCCGCGGTCGGCAAGCTTGACCGGGCCCATGCCGGCGATGCTCCTGCCCATGAACAAAACCTCGCCCGCGGTGGGTCGCAGGAGCCCGGTGAGAAGGTTAACCAACGTCGTCTTGCCTGCGCCGTTTGGGCCGATAATGGAGACCAGCTCGCCTTCGGAAACGGTGATGCTCACATCATCAAGCGCGCGAAACTCGCCGAAATCCTTGCTCAACTGGCGCGTTTCTAGCAGCACGCTCATGTTCGCGCTCGCGCCGATGCCCGCGGGCATAAATCAAGAATTCCGGCGATGCCGGCAGGAAAACCGATGACCACGACTGCGAGAATCGCGCCCAGGATGAAACGCCAATACTGGGTGAGCGACTGGAGCTGATCCTGCAACAGCGTGAAAGCGAGTGCGCCGACGATGGGGCCGAAAAAATTGGAAAAGCCGCCCAGCACCGTCATGAACACCAACTGGCCGGAATGGGTCCAATAGACGAGCTCGGGATCGGCAAGCCCAATGCGAAATCCCACGATGGCGCCGCCGGCGGCGCCGAATGCCGCAGAGATCACGAAGGCGGCCAGCCGAAATCGATGCACATGCACGCCGAGATATTCGGCTTTCCTCGCGTTATCGCGAACAGCGCGCAGATGCAGCCCGAACGGCGAATGAACAATGCGCCACATCAAAAACGTGGCGATGATCAGGAGCGCGAGACAGTAGTAATAGAACGGACCTGCCAGGAGCTCGATCTTGTTGTACCGCGCAAGCGCAAGCCCAAGAATGTTCATCCGCGGAATGCGCATGCCGCTGTCGCCACCGGTCAAGTGATAGAATTTGAACAGGAAGGAATAAAACAGCATGCCGAAGGCAAGGGTGAGCATTCCAAAGAATATCCCGGTATGACGCACGCACAGCAACCCAATCGGCAATGCTGCTGCCATGCTGATGCACATCACCCCAAGCAGCACCAGCTCGAAAGACTGCAAGCCGAACACGCCCGCAAGCAGCGCCGACCCATAGGCTCCGATACCGAGAAACATGGCATGCCCGAATGAAAGCAGCCCGGTGTAGCCGAACAGCAGATTGAAGCCGAGGAGCGCGATGGCATAGCCAAAGAACGGGATCATCAAAGTGGCGTAATAGGCCGGGGCGAACACCGGCAGCAATGCCAGCGCGGCAGCCGCTGCCGCTACGAGCACGGCGGCGCCCTTCATGCAACCGGCTTTCCGAACAGGCCGGCGGGGCGCAACAGCAGAACGGCGATGACGATCACGTAGATGGCCAGCACCTCGAACTCGGGGTAGAGCACGATGGCAAAGGCCCGCATCAGGCCGACGATGAGGGAGCCGACAAGCGCACCCGGCATCGAGCCTAGACCGCCGATCACCACGACTGCAAAGGCTTCCACAACAAACTCGATGGCCATGTCGAGAGAGGCGGCTGCGGTAGGTACGATCAACGCGCCGGCCGTCGTGCCGAGCGCAGCGCCGAGCGTGAACACCACCGAATAGATGCGCCGGACATCGACGCCGAGCGCCTCGGCCATGGCGCGATTTTCCGCTGTGGCACGCACGATGCGGCCGAAATTGGTGCGCCCCAGCAGCGCCCCGAGCGCCGCCGCGGTCGTGATCGCGGCGCCGATCACAAGCAGATTATAGACCGGAACGCCGAAATCGCGCGTATTGATCGTTCCATAAATCAGGTAGGCATTATCGAGCGAGCGTGGGTTGGCACCCCAAAAGAAGCGAAAAACATCCTGGAACATGAGGACGAGCGCAAAGGTGAGCAAAAGCGCAAAGCTTTCGTCCCGCCCATAAACGCTGCGGAGCATTCGCTCGATCGGCGGCCCGACGACGCCCAGCAACAGGCCGGCAATAACGAGCCCCGGAAAGATCAGCCAGGGGGACAGGCCAAACTGTGTCGCATAGGTTATGAAGGTGACGCCGAAATAGGCGCCAAGCGCATAGAATGATCCACAGGCCAAATTGATGATTTTCTGGACGCCAAATACAAGCTGCAAGCCGGCCGCTACCAGGAACAAAACGGCGGCGTGAAAGACGCCGCCGATAAGAATGTTGGCGAATGCCGACACTGCGACGCGGTCAAACCTTGAATTGGGCGGTCTTGATCCACTCCCAGAAATTTGCTCCCGGCGGCTTTTGCAAATCGGACGCAAACATGGTCTCGAAACTACCGAGCGTCACAAAGTCGTAGCTATTATTATGCGTGGTGAACCCTTGCACGAAGGTCTGCTCGGCGATGTGGTCCTTGCGCCACGAGCTCTTGCCACCGAGGCTTTCGATTGAAAGGCCCGCCAACGCATCGATGACTTCGTCCTGGGAGGGCCAGCTGCCGTTCTTCGCCCTGGACGCAGCTTCGACCGCTGCCTTGTAGGAGGCGAGCGCGAAATAGGCGCGGTCCGCCTCCCATTCCGGGTAATCGTTGTAGGTCCTGGCGTACCAGGCCACGAACTCCTTGGCGAGCGCAGATGCATTCGGGTTGGCAAAATAGAGCGTATTGTGCCCGAACAGCATGCCCTCCGGCGTGAACTCCTTCTTCATCAAGGTGTGCTGCCAGCCGGCGGCTGGAAACACGAGCTTGGTGTTCTTGGTCAGCTCGGCCGCATGCGCCTGCTTCATGAAGACCGGCAGATCGGCAAAGAGCAGCGATGAGAAGATCAGGTCAGGCTTTGCAGCCTTGAGCGCCGCGACATGACTGGTCAGATCCATGGTCCCGACCTTCGGCCATTGCTCAGTGACGACGTTGTGCTCGATGTTGAAGCGCTTGAGGATTGCAACGAACGCGGCCATGTTGTTGCGTCCGTAGGAATAATCGGGATTGATGCCGGCGACGGTGACAAATTTTCCTTTCCAGTATTTGATTGTCAGCAGCGAGGACATGACCGCCTCGCATTCATTATCGGTGCTGCGGAACAGGTAGCGGGGATTGGGGATCTTCTCGTCCACGCCGTCCTGGGTCGTGCCGTCCCAGTAGATGGTCAGCGCGCGCGCCTCTTCCACCATCGGGCCGAGCGCAAGCCCCACGCCGGTGGAGATGATGCCCTGCACGCAATCGACCTTCTCCTGCTGCACGAGCTTGCTGAAACGCTCGATGGTGTCCTTGGGCGAGGACTCCTCCTCGAGGACGAGCTCGATCTTGCGCCCGGCGATGCCTCCGTTGGCGTTGAATCGATCCGCTGCCCACTGAGCGGCACGGATGCCGTTCTCTCCCGGCGCTGCGGCAATTCCGGATCTCGGCGCCAGAATTCCGACGCGCACCGGCTTGTTCTGCGCAATCGCGGGCGCACCAATGCGCCCCGCGACCGCAAGCGCCGCGGCGGCGGTTGCCGATTTCAGGACGGTGCGACGAGAAAAGGCCATGGTGTCCTCCCTTGTAATTCTTTCGCTTTCATTGCCGGTTCGCGGGATATATCAGACGCATTTCTTGGCTGCGACAAAAGCGGGGTGCGACATCATGCTCCGCGTTGCTCTTTTCGCTGCAAGAAGGCGTCAATTTGATCGGACGTCATCGTCCAGTCATTGTCGAGATTGGCAATCAGCTCCTGCATGAACGGTTCCGCCCAGCGGATGGCACGATCCTTGTCGTCCAGGTAATCGAACAGGATGGCAAGCGCGAGTTGCTGCGGACTTCCCCCCTCATAGGTCCATTCGAAGCCGAACTGGGTGAAACGTTTGACCTCGTAATGCTCATCGAGCGGCCGCCCGTCGACCGTTACCACGAGACCGTCGATCGTTCGCTTGCCTTCGTACGTCTTCATGGCTCACATCGATACGGTTGCCCGCGTGAAGCTTTCCACATAGTCCATCAGCTTGTCGCTGGCGCGCGCGGCGGCTTCGCCATTGCCGTTGGCGATTGCGCGCGCCTCGTTGGCGTGCAGCCGGGCGCACAGCGGCAGGTCGGCGGCCTCGCGGTAGTGCATGTACCAGAACCGGCGCGACAGGCCTTGCAGCAGTTTCATCGAACGCGCGGCGTAATCGTTGTGCGCCGCTTCGATCATCAACGCATTCAGCTCGCGATCGAGCCGCATGAACGCGATATCGTCATTGGTTTTCGCTGCCCGATCCATGCCTTGCGCGATGGCGAGCATGCTCTCCCGCTGGAGCCCGGTTGCGCGCTCGGCACCGGCGCGACAGAGCAAACGCTCGAGCTCGCGGCGGACTTCGAGCAGCAGGAGCTGATGGCGCGGATTGATGTCGGAGACGAGAATGCCTTTGCGCGGCAGGATGGTGACCAGCCCTTCCCGCGCGAGCCGCTGCAGAGCCTCCCGGATCGGCGTGCGGCCGATCTTGAAGCTGGCCGAGAGCATCTGCTCGGACAGGATGTCGCCCGGCTTGAGCCGGAGCGTGACGATCTGCTCCTCGATCAAGCGGTAGGCTTGCTCGGTCAAGCTTGCGGCGCGCGGCGAGCCACGCGGACGAGGCTGCCGGGCCACCCGTCTCGTTATCGCAGCGCTGCGCGCGGGCATGTCGGTGAGGCACAACCGTGTGATATATGTGTCGTATATTACGGCTGCGGCGGCGCGCGTCAAGAAGAGCGATTTTCCATGGCATCAGCAGGGACCAGCAATATCAGACCGCAACCGGATCGCCTTCTTACCGATATCGCCGATTATGTGCTCGGATATGAGATCACGAGCGCGCTCGCCTTTGAGACGGCACGCCATTGCCTCATCGATGCGCTCGGCTGCGCCCTTGCGGCGCTGGACTATCCCGCCTGCCAGAAGCTCCTGGGACCCGTCGTGCCGGGAACGGTCGTGGCGAATGGCGCCAGGGTGCCGGGCACGCAGTTTGAGCTCGATCCCGTGCAGGCCGCCTTCAATATCGGCACCATCATCCGATGGCTCGATTTCAACGACTGCTGGCTGGCGGCGGAGTGGGGGCACCCTTCCGACAACATCGGTGCCATTCTTGCTGCCGCCGATTGGCGCTCGCGCAACGCCATCGCCGCGGGCAAGGCGCCGCTGACCATGCGCGACGTGCTCACGGCCATGATCAAGGCGCACGAAATTCAAGGCTGCCTCGCGCTCGAAAATGCCTTCAACAAGGTCGGGCTCGATCACGTCGTGCTGGTGAAAGTCGCCTCGACGGCGGTCGCCGGCGCTGTTCTTGATCTGAGCCGTGACCAAATCATCAATGCCTTATCCCACGCCTGGATTGACGGGCATAGCCTGCGCACCTATCGCCACGCGCCCAATACCGGATCGCGCAAGAGCTGGGCCGCGGGCGACGCGACAAGCCGCGCCGTTCGTCTCGCCTTGATTGCAAAGACCGGCGAAATGGGGTGCCCGTCTGCGCTGACGGCGAAGCGCTGGGGCTTCCATGACACGCTTTTCAATGGCCAGCCAATCGTGTTGAAGCAGCCTTACGCCTCTTACGTGATGGAAAACGTATTGTTCAAAATTTCTTTTCCGGCCGAGTTCCATGCGCAGACGGCGGTGGAAGCGGCCTTCATTCTGCGCCGCAGTCTCGAAGCGATGGGCAAGACGTCACACGACATCGCCAACGTGATTATCCGAACCCAGCGGTCCTGCATCGAGATTATCGACAAGAGCGGCCCGCTCCATAATCCCGCCGATCGCGACCATTGCATCCAATATATGGTCGCGGTGGCGCTGATCTTTGGCCGGCTCACTGCCGAGGACTACGAGGATGTGGCCGCCGCCGATCCGCGCATCGATCGCCTGCGCGCCAAGATGATTTGCGTCGAGGATCCGGTATTCACGCGCGACTACTATGATCCAGCAAAGCGATCGATTGCCAACGCGGTGTCGGTACAGCTCAACGACGGGCGGAGGCTTGACGAGGTGCTGGTGGAATATCCGATCGGCCACAAGCGGCGACGGTCGGAGGGTCTTGCGCTGCTCGAGGCCAAGTTCCGCGTCAACCTTGCACGGCGCTTGCCTGACAACCAGCAGGCCCGCATCCTGTCCGTTTCGTTGGACCAGGCGAGGCTCGAGCGAATGCCGGTCCACGAGTATGTGGATTTATACGTGATGCGAGATTAGCGCTTCCGAGCTGTGCCACATAACACCGAAATGACGGGTCGCAGCGCCAGCGGGGCGTCCGGCAAATCCGCCCGCAGCCTTTCGTTAAGCTTATATTCCAACAAACTGACGGTTGTTCCCGCGGTTTTTTAAATAAAACACTCTGCGCTGCATTGAACCCTTCCCAATATCTCACCCGTAATCGTCGTGCGGCGCGCGCAGGGGTTCTCCCGTAAGAACGCGTTCACGAGAGCAGGCCATGACCTTGAAGAACCCGCAATTGCTGCAACGTGACGGGAGATTACCCAATCAAAATAGCAACGCGCGACTAAACGCTAAAGCGGACCGCGTCAACACGCAGATGTTGCTCAACGTGGTCCTCAACAACATGGCCCAGGGCGTGTTGATGTTTGGCGCAGATACCAGACTGGTCTTCTGCAATCAGCGGTATCTCGAGATGTACCGCTTGTCATCGAAACTCGCGAAACCCGGATGCGCTCTCCGCGATCTTCTTCATCAACGAATAGGAGCCGGCACCTTTTCGGGCGATCCGGAAGAATACATCGCTACGTTGCTCAAACGCGTCGTCGGAGGCAAGACTTCATACGACACCTGCAAGCTGGCCGATGGCCGCGTATTTTCGATCGTAAACAAACCGATGGCGGGTGGCGGCTGGATTGCAACCCACGAAGATATCACCGAACGGCAACGCGCGGAGGAACGAATAGCACATCTGGCCGGCCACGATGCGCTCACCGATCTGCCCAATCGCACGCTCTTGCGCACGCAACTGGAATACGAGCTCAAGCGGGTCAAACGCGGAGAGTGCCTGGCCGTGCTCTGCCTCGACCTTGATTATTTCAAGGGCGTCAATGATACGCTTGGGCATCCGGTCGGGGACGAGCTCCTGAAGGTCGTTGCCGACCGGTTGCGTGGTTGCGTCAGAGAGCTTGATACGATCGCGCGGCTTGGCGGCGACGAATTTGCAATCATCATGACTGCGTTGCGGCAGCCGACCGATGCCGCGGCCCTCGCCAAAAGAGTGCGGGACTCAATCGCCCAGCCTTACCTCATCGAGGGCCATCAAATCGTGGTGGATATAAGCATCGGCATTTCCATCGCTCCGATTGACGCGATCGAGCCGGATCAGCTGTTGAAAAACGCGGACATGGCCCTCTACGGAGCCAAGGCCGACGGACGGGGCACATTTCGATTTTTCGAGGCGGAGATGGATGCGCGCATGCAGGCGCGCCGCGCGCTGGAAATGGATCTGCGCAAGGCGCTGCATGATGAAGAGTTCGAATTGTACTATCAACCGCTTGTCAACCTTCAAACCAATGAAATCAGCGTATACGAAGCACTCCTGCGCTGGCACCATCCCACGCGCGGAATGATCTCGCCGGCCGAGTTCATTCCGGTCGCGGAAGAGACCGGCCTCATCATTCCGCTGGGCGAATGGGTGCTCAGAAAGGCCTGCCAGCAGACGGTGAACTGGCCCGATCACGTCAAGGTTGCAGTGAACCTGTCGCCTGCCCAGCTGAAGAACAGGAATGTGGTGCGAATGGTCAAAAGCGCGCTGGAGGAGTCGGGCATGGCCGGAAACAGGCTCCAGCTTGAAATTACCGAAACCGTTCTCATGCAGAACACGTTCGCCACGCTCGCAACGCTGCATGAGCTGCGCAAGCTCGGCATCCAGATCGCAATGGACGATTTTGGAACCGGCTACTCCTCGCTGAGCTATCTTCGCAGCTTTCCGTTCGACAAAATAAAGATCGATCGGTCTTTTATCGACGACCTCTCGAATGGAGCCGAGCCGCTGGCGATCGTGAATGCGGTGGCTGGTCTTGCCAAGTGCCTCAACATGGTATCGACCGCGGAAGGCGTTGAAACACAACAGCAGCTGGAACAGCTTCAGTCCATCGGCTGCACGGAAATGCAGGGATACCTGTTCAGCCGCGCGCGGCCCGCTTGCGAAATAGAAGAGCTGTTCCTGTCGCGACTTGGAAAGGCAAGCGATGTGAAGGATGCTCCGCGCCCGGAAGGCGCAGCCGCTTCCGGCGTTGCGTGATTAATTGCGGCGTTCTTGTTTTGGCATCAATGCTACGGCGCCGGCCGTAGCAAGACTGCCGGGCTTGCTTGTATATTGCGCCGCATGAGCACTGCGCATTTGGACATGGCAGAACTCGGCGCGCTTCTGGGCGATCCGGCGCGCGCGAGCATTCTCACGGCACTCATCGACGGCCGCGCGCTCACCGCGACGGAGCTCGCAGGGGTTGCCGGTGTCGCGCCGCAGACCGCGAGCGGGCATCTCGCCAAGCTCACCGCGGCCAATCTGCTCGACCTCCAGAAGCAGGGAAGGCACCGCTATTACCGGGTCGCATCGCCACTGGTCGCCAGCATGCTCGAAAGCGTAATGTCGGTTGCCGCCATGCAATTACCGCCCCGCCGCGCGCCCTCGTCCCGGCTTGACGAGGGGATGCGGACGGCACGAACCTGCTACGACCATATCGCCGGTCGTCTCGGTGTGGCTATTGCCGACACGCTCGTTACGCGCGGTTACGTCCTCCTCGCCGACGACGGCGGCGAGGTCACGCCGGCCGGCGCGGGCTTCCTCGCAGCTTTCGGCGCAGCGCTCAGCCGCAAGGGTCTGCGGCGCGTCTTTTGCCGGCCCTGTCTCGATTGGAGCGAACGGCGTTGGCACCTTGCCGGCGCGGTCGGTGCAGCGCTCTGCAAACGCTGCATCGATCTGCATTGGATCGAACGCGCGCAAGGTACGCGCGCCTTGACCATTACCCCAAAAGGCCGGCGCGGCTTTGCTGATAATTTCGGCGTGAATCTCAATCAGCAGTAAATGCCCGAACGACCAAATTCCAAAGCCTCGAGTTGGGGTATAGTCGCTGCCCGCCGATACGAAGAAGATTAAAGCAGCCCAAGCCCGCGGCTCAACTGAACAAGACCTGCCACAATGCACATCACGCACAGCGCCTGCATGACGTATCGCATAATCCGGCGGCCTTGGCTCTCACCCAATCGATACAACAGTTCAATCGCGCTGAACCACGTGGTCAGAGTTCCCAGAAAAAAGCCGGCGAGAACTATCAAGCCGCTATCGGATCCGATGCCGAGAATCGCAAATACCGAGCCTATTGCGAGCAGATTCTCGGGATGAGTTACGCTCGCCGAGAGCGCTATTACAAACGCCAGGCCCGTGCCGACGTAGAACCATTTCTGCTCGCCCCTCCCGTTTTGCCGCGGCAATCCCAATACGGCACTGCGGTTTACGACGTAGAGAAGCGCGATCCCGCTCAGGATCAGGATCGGGCCCTGGATTACGGGACTGTGAAGAATCTGCAGCGAAGCGAAAACACCGCCGAACACATCAATAACGATAAAGAACCCCGCCGCGACAACGACGTCACCAATGACGCTTCCTGCAATGATTGCAGATACCATTGAGCGGCGTTGCTGGGCGCGCAGATGCAGGCACCAAACGGCAACTGGACCGACCGGAAAGCCAATTGCAGCACCGGCTGCAAAGCCAAGCAGGCCGCTGTACAAACTGCCTGTTTCGAGGGCAGCCAGCACATAAGGAGCGATCCCCGCTATGCAGGCGCCAGCCAGCGTTGGAACGATGCCCAGCTTGAAGCGAAACGTGGCAATTGCGGCAGCGATCGTGATGGCAAGCGCCCACGGCTCAACGCTTGCGAGCCTCGGTAGGCTCAAGTCGAGTCCATAAAATTACGCGAAGTCCGCGAACAGCGTGCGATTGCCGAATCGCAGTGCAAAAGTCAGAAAGACCCCAAGCAGCCCGCCCGTGACCGCGGACAGCATGGCATTGATGATCTTGTTATTGCGAAAGACTTCAATGAAGGGCGCAATGAGAAAAATCCATAAGAAGGTTGGAATAAACGTGAACCATACCGTGAGCAGTCCGGCCAAGGCCGCTCCTGCGGACGGGATTGACGGCGCCGGGATGGCGATAGGCGGCCGTAAAGCCGACGAATTGCAGAAACTGTATGACAGGTCCGGGAACAAGCTCGGCGAGCGCAAGGCCATCGAGCGCTTCGCCGTAGGTGAGCCACCCGTATGCCACCGCCTGAGTGGCGACATAAGTATTGACGGCATAGGGACCACCAACAGACAAGGCCGCCATCTCGCTCAGCAAAATCGCGATGCGGCTGTAGATGTTCTGCCAACCCAAGGTGACGATGAGCGTGATCAGTGGGGCGAACCAGAGCGCAAGCCATAAGATCAAGGTCCACAATAGTCGAGCAGCGGAGGGGCGCGTGTGGTCGAGCAGATTTTTTTCATCAGGCGGCTTCGCAAAGCCAGGCTGCCGAAACGGCTGTACCGGTTTTACCTTGCCAATTATTTTGCCGATCTCAAGCAATCCGGCAGAGAGTCCGAGCAATATCGCGCCAATGACGACAATCGCGAATGAGAGATTGAAGAAGAATGTACCGATGAATGCCAAAGCCGCCAGCGCAGTCATGAGGCGGGTCCGCAGGAAGCGCCTTGCGATGCGAAGCATCGATTGCAATACGATGACAAGAACCGCAGGTTTCACGCCAAACAACAACGCTTCGCCGAGCCGCGAGTTGGCCCCGGCGACATATCCATAGCTCACCGCCATCATGCAGATCATTCCGGGCAGGATGAACAAACCGCCGGCGACAATACCGCCGGGCACGCGATGCATGAGCCAGCCGACATAGGTCGCAAGCAGCTGCGTTTCAGGCCCCGGTAGCGCGATGGAGTAGTTGAGCGCGTTGAGAAACCTCGCTTCGGAAATCCAGCGCTTTTCCTCCACCAGGGTGCGGTGCATGGCAGCGAGTTGTACGGCAGGGCTGCCGAAGCTCAGCAGTGCAAGCCGCGACCAGACGCCAAGCGTGTGACGCAGCGCTGGCGGGCTGCCCGCATCCATTCCGGTTCCGGCATCTGAGATCGGCTTGCTGCGCGTCGCAAGAGAGTCCGTGGCGGTCATACCTATGTTCCACCGCTACGAACGGTTTCTGCGTGATTGCTTCCAAAGAATGAGGAGCATATTCTCATCAGCGAGTGGAACGCAATCAACTACTGTTCTTGCTTGACAGCGTGCAGGAAGAAGCAATCCGCGACGAGGCCGCGGCGTCGCTGTCGCAGCCGCGCGCGCAGCTTGCACGCACTCTTGCTGCACGCGAGCGTGAAAGAAATAGTTCCGATGGAAACGCTGTGAGGAGATGAATATCCGCAGTTCACGGGCCATGGCGTTTGAAGGACCGTGAAAAGCCTCAGAGCATATGTCGAACACGTTGATCTTCACGGGTTTGGTCGATTACACCGCCCGCAAATGGGCAGCCTTTTCGCCTCTGAATATCCGGCCAATAACGATGAAAATGGTCTTGCTGGATCGGAAAAATCATACCATTCTTGCCGCTTCGACAAACGCAGGGAGCACGCTCATGCTGGGTACGAGATGGGGCCTGTCAGTAGTTTTTGTCTCATTGGCAACGCTGCTGATCGGGGTCGGCGAGGCAAGGAGCCAGGCGGCGCAGCTTCAGGTTTGCAACCAATCTAATCAGACAGCATATGTGGCAGTCGCCCGGCACGCTGGCTTCAACGATCCGCGCCTTATCCTTTCGGGCTGGTACAACGTGGGCCCCGACTCCTGCAACATGTTCAATATCTTTATACCGTGGGGTGATTTTTACCTCTACGCAGATGGCGACCAAGGCGGGGTTTGGAGCGGAAATGATACGCGATTTTGTGTTACCGATCAGGCCTTTTCGAGATGGGTTGACCCCTCGCCTGGTTGTCCGCCCGGCCTCTTTATCGTCGGATTCAATCGGTATTATACTTCCGGCACCTCCGTTGTTACTTGGACCTTAAACCCATGAGAGTGGTTCAAGTCGTGGGTGCACGGCGGCTTCGCGCCCGGCAGAACGTTCTCGGCCGGGCCGCATCTAGGACAGCGTAGTTACCGCAGGGACGAAAGCCGGCTATCGCTTCGGCGCGGGCTGCAGCACTAGCTCGCCTGTTTTGCTGGCGGTTTGCTGTGCAGACGGGGCAATCGAAGATTTCTTCACCTTCGATGGGTCCACTTTGGGAGCGGGGAGAGCAGTCCCCTCCGAGAGCGTATTGGGAACGCTCTGTGCAAAGCCGCTCGGCTGAGACGTTTGCGCCTGGCTGGCGACGGGGGCTAGACAAGCGATACCCATCACTGCGGCAGACAATGCTGCGATGACGATACGGGAGTTCATTTCAAGTTACCTCTCCGAATTGCTCAAGTCCTTTCTGGACCGGCAGGTGTTGCTCGAGTGTCGCCCTGCGGCTGCAGCCGAGCCATCGTTTATAGACGCGACCATAGCCTTGGGGATGACCCTAAGGGCCTGCTGAGACATAATTGTGGCCAGCGTCCTTCGCCTATTGTGCATACCGAAAATCGGACTCTGCAATATCATGAGGAAAACCGCCCAAATACGGTTCTCAAGTAATGACGCCAGGGGAGCTCAATCGCGTGCTCTCGCAAAAACTTGCAAACCGCCCCGGTGGACAATCACGCGGCCGTGAGCTTGTCTTGCACCGGGCCATCCGACGAAGCGTTCGGTCCTTGGCCGGCAGCGCGCTCGCTGGCACGCGCTTCCCCGCAATCTGACCGGCCGCGGATAAGCACAGACCACCTGCTCAATCGCATGCCGCGGCGAGCGACAGTTCTTCTGAGCACTGGCCTGGCGCTGCTCGCGCCGCAGAACGCGTGGGCGGCTCCCGTCCTCGATGGCTCGACCCTGCGCTGGCCGTGGGCGCTACCGTTTATCGGTATCCTGCTCACCATTGCAAGCGGACCGTTGCTGTTCCCCAAAATCTGGCATCGCCATTACGGCAAGCTCGCTTTCGTCTGGGGCACGCTTACAGTCGCGCCGCTCGCCGCTGTTTTTGGCGTGCCGATTGCGGCCGGCGCGTTCGTGCACGCCATGCTGGCGGAATATTTGAGCTTCATCGTGCTCCTGTTCGCGCTTTATGTTGTAGCGGGTGGAATTCTTCTGACCGGCCATCTGCGCGGAACGCCGGTCACCAATACCGTCATTCTGGCGTTCGGCACGCTGATTGCGAGCGTTGTCGGCACCACGGGCGCGGCGATGATTCTCATTCGTCCTCTCATTCGCGCCAATGCCGCGCGCCTGCACAATATCCACGTCATTGTTTTTTTCATTCTTCTGGTCGGCAATATCGGCGGCGCACTGTCTCCCCTCGGCGATCCGCCGCTTTTCGTCGGTTTCCTGCGTGGCGTTGATTTCTTCTGGACCACCCGCAATCTCTGGCAGCAGACCGCGTTCGTTGCAGGTCTCGTCCTGACAGCGTTCGTCGCCCTCGATCTTTGGCATTACCGGGCAGATCGCAGGATCACGACTGTTGGCGAAAACGTCCCCCCGACCCAGCTCGGCATCAGCGGCGGCATTAATCTCGTCCTGATTGCGGGGATTGTGGGCGCCATTCTCGCCTCGGCGATCTGGCAACCGGGCATGCGCTTCGAGGTCTACGGCACCGTTCTTGAGCTCCAAGATGTCGTTCGCGACGGTGCGTTGGTGTTGATCGCGCTCATCTCGCTTGCCCTTACGCCCAACGAGCACCGGGAAGCGAACGGCTTTACCTGGGACCCGATCGTGGAAGTTGCCATCTTGTTTGCCGGCATCTTCACCTGCATCATCCCGGTCATTGCCGTGCTCGAAGCGGGCAATCAGGGTGCCTTTTCCTGGCTGCTTGACGCTGTCACTACGGACGAAGGAAGCCCGCATGCGGCGGCTTATTTCTGGTTGTCGGGAATTCTCTCCGCCGTCCTCGACAACGCGCCGACATACCTTGTTTTCTTCGAGCTTGCCGGCGGCAACGCAGGCGAGCTCATGGGACCGCTTGCCCCCGCCCTTGCGGCGATCTCAATGGGCGCCGTCTACATGGGCGCCATGAGCTATCTCGGCAATGCGCCCAATCTGATGATCTATGCCATCGCCGTCGAGCGCGGCATCAAGATGCCAAGCTTCCTTGGCTTCATGATCTGGTCGAGCACGATCATGCTGCCCGTCCTCGCGCTCGTTACTTTCGTTTTCGTCGCGCCACCTTGGTAGCAGAACGGTTGGCGCCCGTGCTGCGCGCCGCCTTCTTTCGGGCGGTCACCGGCAATACCGCAACCGCCTCGATCTCCAGCAAAGCGCCCTCACGCGCAAGACCGGATATGGCAATGGTGGTGCTCGCGGGCCGATTCTGGTCGGCGAGATAGCTGTCGCGCACCTGGCGAAAGACCGGAAGATATTTCACGTCGACGAGATAGTTGTTGAACTTCACCACGTGCTGGAACTGTCCGCCAACGGCGGCGAGCGCAGTCTTGAGATTTTCGAAAGTCTGCACCGCCTGGAGGCGAAATTCGCTGCTAAGCTTGCCTTCGCGATCGTTGCCGAGCTGGCCGGCGATGTAGACGAGCCGGGCCGGAGCGGTGACCTCGACGACGTGGGTATAACCCGGCGGTTTGGACAGTCCCTGCGGATTGATGAAACGGATTTGACTCACGGGCTCCTCCTGTTTGCGTGCGGCCTGAAACATATCACGTTTCTGCCGCGCCGGATGTTTGTTAACGGTTCGATTACCTTCCGTGGTAATGCCTGTTTACGATTGTGACATAGCGACAAGAACGCAACATCGTGTCCCCTTGCTCGCGCCTTACGCCGGTACCGGAGGGGACACACTTCCGCCCGGACGCACTGGCATTTTCTCGCATGCGCCCGGAAAGTCGCTGGGCGTGTTTGGGGGGATTCTCGCTTTGTCTATTCGTCGCCCGATGGGCTCAGGGTGCGGCGCCAAGCATATTATCTGTTCCGGCATTGTCGTCCTGACGCTTGTGGTGACGAGCGGATCGGCTTGCGCCCAGAATTTTTTTGAAGCGCTGTTCGGAAGCCTGTGGAAAACGCCGCCGACCGCCTATGCCGATCCTTCCGGGCAGCTCAACCCGTTCGGAGAACACCTGGATGCGGGCGGGACGGCTTACTGCGTTCGCTTGTGCGACGGCCGTTATTTCCCCATCCAACGCCATGCGAACATCACGACCGCGCAGGCTTGCAGCTCCTTCTGTCCCGCAAGCGCAACCAAGATCTACAGCGGCGGCAGCATCGAACACGCCGTCGGCTCGGACGGAAAGCGATATTCGGAGCTCGATACTGCCTTTGTGTATCGAGCGAAGATCGTGCCGGGCTGCACGTGCAACGGCAAGGACGCGTTCGGATTGGTCAACACTAAAATTGCCGACGATACGACCCTTCACCCCGGCGACATCGTTGCGACCAATACCGGCCTGATGGCGTATAACGGCGGCAGCAACCAGCCCAATTTCACGCCCATCCAGGCCTATAGCGCGCTGTCGCCGGACCTGCGACGCACGCTCGCGGAGACCAAAGTGACACCCGTAACGGAAAAGCCCGCAGCTCCGGTCAAGCAGGCGCAGGCGAGCCCGCGCGGCAGCAAGAACAAGCGGGTTCAGGCCGACAGGTAGTCCGCGACGTCTTCGGCAAGCGACAGCGCGCAGGTCAGCCCCGGCGATTCGATCCCGAACAGGTGCACCATTCGGGGAAGTCCGTGCTGGCGCGGCCCCTCGATCATGAAATCGGCGGCGGGCTCGCCGGCTCCCGTCAGCTTGGGCCGAATCCCGGCATAGTCCGGCGCGAGCGAATCGTCCGGCAGGTTCGGCCAGTAGTCGCGGATGCGCGCGTAGAAATCTTTCGCCCGGCGCGGCTCGACGTCATAGTTCTCGCTCTCGATCCATTCGACATCGGGCCCAAACCGCATCCGGCCGGCAAGATCAAGCGTCACGTGGACGCCAAGCCCCCCGGGCACTGGCGCGGGATAGATCAAGCGCGAAAAGGCGGGGCGGCCGCAATAGCTGAAATAATTTCCCTTCGCGAGAACGAGGCGTGGTACGCGCTCGGGCGGATAACCTTGCGTGGCGCGCGCGAGCTTTTGCGCACCGAGGCCGGCGCAATTGACCACCGCATCAAAGACGATCGATTCTCCACCAAAATGAGCCTGCCACCCGCCACGGACTTGAGCGAGGCGATCAATGCGCGTGTTGAAGGCAACATCGCCGCGGCGGTCCTCAAAATCGCCGCGCAGCGCCAGCATGAAACTATGGCTGTCGATAATGCCGGTTTCCGGCGAGCTCATCGCCGCGACGCAGGCAAGCTGTGGCTCGAGCCGCTTCGCCGCGGCACCATCGATGATTTCGACGCCTTCCACCCCATTGGCCTGCGCCTGCTTGAAGATTGTTTCGAGGCGGGTGACCTCGCTCTCATTCGTGGCGACGACGAGCTTGCCGTACTTGCGATGGGGCACGCCATGGGTGGCGCAGAAATCATAGAGCATGCGGCGGCCGCGCGGGCAGTGATAGGCGCGCAACGAGCCGGTCGGATAATAGAGTCCGCCGTGAATGACCTCGCTGTTGCGTGAAGAGATGCCGGTGCCGATGCCGCTTTCGGCCTCCGCGACGATGACCTCATGGCCGCGCTGCGCCATGGCGCGCGCGACGGCGAGACCGACCACGCCGGCCCCGACCACCAGCACCTGCATGCTCGCTGCCTCGCTCACGCCTCGACCGGCAGACCGGCATAGTTCTCGGCCATGGACCGGGCGGCAGCCTGCGAGCTCGTCACATAATCGAGCTCAGCGAGCTGGCGCTTGCGATCGAAGGCGTTGTGATTGGGATCGAGGTGGAACAGCTGAGTCATCCACCACGAAAACCGCTGCGCCTTCCACACCCGCCGCAGACAGGTTGCGGAATAACGGTCCAACAGATCGGTGTTGCCTGAGCGATAGTATCTTGTAATCGCACGGCACAGGACCAGGACGTCGGCCAAGGCCAGATTCATTCCTTTTGCCCCCGTGGGCGGCTGGATGTGCGCGGAGTTGCCGGCGAGAAACAGCCGGCCATACTGCATCGGCTCGAGCACGAAGCTGCGCATGGTCGTGATGCCCTTCTGCAGCATGCTTCCCTCGGCGAGGGGTCGCGTGCCACCCAGCCGGGCATGCAGCTCCTGCCAGATGCGCGTGTCGGGCCAGTTCTCGATGTCATCGTCGGGCGGGCATTGCACGTAGAGACGCGCCAGCGTCGGCGAGCGCATTGTGTAAAGCGCAAACCCGCGATCGTGGTAGGAATAGATCAGCTCATGCTCCGGTGGCGGCGATTCGGAAAGAATGCCCACCCAATTGAACGGATATTCGCGGTCATAGGCCGTGAGCGCGCTTGCCGGAATGCTGGGGCGGCAGATACCGTGGAAGCCGTCACAACCACCGATGAAGTCACAGACGATCTCGTGCCCCTTCCCGGCATGCAGAAAACGGATCTTTGGCGCCTTGCCGCCTAAATCATGCACGCTGACATCGGCGACCTCGAACAGGATCTGTCCGCCATCAGCGAGCCGCCGCGCCACCAGATCCTTGATCACCTCCTGCTGCCCATAGATGGTGACACCCTTGCCCACGAGCTCGCGGAAATTGATGTAGTGCAGAGCGCCCGCAAAGGCGAAATAGACGCCGTTGTGAAACATACCCTCGCGTTGCATGCGCTCGCCGACGCCGGTTTCCACAAGCAAATCGCTCGCCCATTGCTCGATCAGCCCGGCACGGATGCGGCCTTCGATGTGCTCGCGGCTGCGGTTTTCCAAGATGATGGAATCGATGCCTTCCAGGTGGAGGAGATGGGAGAGCATCAACCCCGCCGGACCAGCGCCAACGATTGCAACCTGCGTGTGCATCCGATTTTCCAACGTGAAATCAAAGGTTCATAAATTCGGGTGTGAAAGCGACGCTTACGTTCTGCACGTTTGACATTTTCGAGGCCCCCTTTCGTTGCTCCCACAGTCGCAAAATAGGGTCAAGCCCGTCACTTCCCTCGAGCCAGGCGGGATGGGGGCCGAGGCGCAGCAATCTTCCCAAATGCCCCATAACTGGACTCATGACAGCCCGCCAAGGTGATCGGAGTCCATCCCTCAAGCTACCCACTGCAGACTTAGTTCCACAGCAAGAAACGGAGTGCTGTTTGCGTGCCGTAGGCTTAATTGACGTGTGATGCTCGCAACTCGCACCAGGAGCGAGGTTTGTCAGAACATGTGATGCCGCTTCGGTTTGATGCTCGCCCCACGTCTCTCACCCCGTTCTTGGGCGATCGAAACAATTACCGCTACCAAGCGGCGTTTCTAACGAGGCTGGAGTACAACACATGACGGAATCCTCTGTTGGGAAGTGTTTTGGCGACAACCAGCAACGACCTAAGGACAATCCCGAGTTAAAGTTTACATTGCTTTGCCCAATTACCGGCCATCCGTGCGAAGGCGATCTTTCTTATCTATGCGAACAATACGGCTGCGCTCGCAAGGGTGGCTTATCGCCGCATCCCCATGAGAATTTCTGAGTGGCGGCGGAGTTCGCGTGCAGCTGATCGGGGATCGGCTGGTGAATGCGCCGCTGCATCTCCTCTTGAACCATTTTTTGAAGATGCGAAGGGCCTCGTTTTACCCCAGCTCAAAACGCTGCTCCGGGAGCACTTGTTACGGCCCATATGACCGCATAACGTTGAAATTTCCATGGATCAGCCCGTTGCTCCCGTTGTCTCCCCCACACACCCGTCCACGAACGTGGAGGCGTTGCCTAAATCGAAAAATCTAAAGTCGCAGGCCCGAATTAAACGATATGCACTTGGCGCTGGCCTTGTCATTTTCCTCCTCGCAACCGCCGGCGTGAGCTGGCGACTAATGGGGCCAAGCAACAATATTACTTACACAACGGCTGAGGTGACGCGTGGTCCCATCACGCGGACCGTCAGCGCCACGGGCACTGTCAACCCGGAACTCACGATCATCGTCGGGACCTATGTTTCAGGCGTGATCCAACAGCTTTACTGCGACTACAATACGGTGGTCAAAAAAGGCCAAGTCTGCGCGAAGATAGATCCGCGTCCGTATCAGGCCTTGGTCGACCAGAGCAAGGCCAATCTCGCGATTGCGAAGGCGCAGCTCGTCAAGGACCAGGCCGCCGCGGCCTACGCGAAGCTGAACTACGAACGCAATGCGCGTCTCCTGCCAACTAATGCAGTTTCGCAGGACACGGTGGACAATGCGAAGAGCCTCTATGACCAGGCGCAGGCACAAATCACGCTGGACGAGGCAACTATCCAGCAACGTCAGGCCGAGCTCGATACTGCTCAGGTGAACCTCGACTATACCGATATCGTGTCTCCGGTGGACGGTACCGTCGTTTCCCGGAATGTGACCGTCGGTCAGACGGTGGCAGCGAGCTTTCAGACACCGACGCTGTTTCTCATCGGCACGGATCTCACGAAGATGCAGGTCGACACCAATGTGAGCGAAAGCGACATCGGCGGCTTAAAGGAGGGCGGCATGGCAAGTTTCGCGGTGGATGCCTATCCCAAGCGCACCTTCGCGGGCGTCGTGCGGCAAATTCGGCAGTCGCCGCAAACCGTGCAAAACGTCATCACTTACGACGTCGTGATCAGCGCCGGCAATTCAGACCTTGCACTTAAACCAGGAATGACCGCCCAGAGCCGGATCATCGTCGATCAACGCACTGATGTGGTGCGTGTGCCTGTTCAAGCATTGCGCTATTCACCGCGCGGCATCGCGCCGGGCGGCGCGGCCACGGCGGCGAACAGCGACCAGGTGCAGATCTGGGTGCTGCGCGACGGGAAGCCGGTACCATTCTCCGTTGCCCTCGGACTCGACGACGACTCCTTCGTCGAGATCGTGGCGGGCGACATCAAGCCGGGCGATCAGGTGATCATCGGAGAGCAGGGTGAAACCGGCGGTTGACGGCCAATCCGCCGCGCAGCGGCCCCCGACATCTGATGCCTACCACATGCGGGACCCGGTTATCAGCATCCAGAATGTGACCCGGACCTATCACGTCGGCGATGTCGACGTGCATGCGCTGCGCGGTGTTAGTCTGTCCATCAATCACGGCGAGTTTGTCGCGATCGTGGGCTCCTCCGGGTCGGGCAAGTCCACGTTGATGTCCATACTCGGCTGCCTCGATCGACCGTCCAGCGGCCAGTACTATTTTGAGGGGGTCGATGTCGCCGGTCTGACGGAGCCCGAACTCGCGCGCATGCGCAGCGAACGCCTGGGCTTCGTGTTCCAGAATTTCAATCTGTTGCCACGGACCAGCGCGTTGGAGAACGTGGCGCTGCCGCTATTTTATGCGGCTTCCGGCCCAACGCGCCGTGATCTTCGCCTCGAGCGTGCGCGCGCAGCGCTGGCGCGGGTCGGACTTGCTGAGCGGGAACGCAACACTCCGGGTCAGCTGTCCGGCGGACAGCAGCAGCGCGTGGCAATCGCTCGCGCGCTGATCAACTCACCGAGCGTGCTGTTTGCCGACGAACCGACCGGCAATCTCGACACGCCGACTTCGCACGAGATCATGAATACGTTCCGTTCTCTCAATCGAGAGCAAGGGGTCACCATTGTTCTCGTTACGCATGAGCTGGATATCGCCGCCTGTGCGGATCGCATTGTGACCGTGCGCGACGGCTTGATTCTGTCCGATGAGGCCGTCAAGCCGAGTGAAGCGCCGAAAGGCAGTGTGCGTGGAGCGCCCGAGGCGGGGACAACCGCGCTGGTGCCTGATGCACGCGCGGCTTTGCGCCCCTCTGCCGGGTATTGGAGCTTCGGTCGCATGATCATGTCGGCGGCGGCACAGGCGATCTGGCGGAACAAAATGCGCTCCGCGCTGACCATGCTCGGGGTCTTTATTGGCGTTGCCGCGCTTATCGTCATGGTTGCCGTTGGCCAGGGCGCGAACGAAGCTGTGCGCAAGCAGATTGAAAGCCTCGGCACCAATCTCGTTGTGGTTTTGCCGGGAGCCACGACAACCAGTGGAATTCGCGCGGGCGCCGGCAGTGCCTCCACACTGACCGTTCAAGATGCGCAGGCAATCCAGCGCGAAGCCTCGGCCGTCGCCAGCGTGAGCTATCTCATTCGTCAGCTCGGTCAAGTGCAATACGGCAATCAGAATTGGACCACCAATGTCCAGGGGGTCAGCGTCAACTATCCTTCCGCGACCAACTGGCAGATTGCCGCAGGCCGGGCAATTTCCGCTGATGATGACAACAAGGCGGGCCTTGTCGCGCTGATTGGGCAAACAGTCTATCGTCAGCTTTTCAAACCGTATGAGAATCCGATCGGGGCGACGATCGAAGTCAAGGGGGCGGCGCTCAGCATCATCGGGATTCTGGCCGCACACGGCCAGTCCACGTATGGCACCGACCAGGACGACCTCGTCATGGTTCCGTTTTCCACGGCGGAGCGAAAGGTTCTCGGTGTCGCGGCGCCGACCCAGCAGCAGCTCCCGCTGAACTGGGTCTATCCGCCCTGGCCCAACCCATACAATCTCCAGGCACGGCTGACCGGCTACGTGAACCAGATTTATGTTCAGGCCAGCGCTGCCGCAACTGTTGGCGCTGCGGTCGCACAGGCGACCGAAATCCTCACCCGCCGGCATCGCATTGCGCCGGGCGGCATCAGCGACTTCTCCATTCGCAATCTCAGCCAATCGCCCAGACCGCCGAGGGCAGCAGCCAGATCATGGCGATCCTGCTGGCCGCCGTTGCATCAATATCTCTGGTCGTGGGCGGCATCGGTATCATGAATATCCTGCTGGTCTCGGTGACCGAACGCACCCGCGAAATCGGACTGCGCATGGCAATCGGTGCCCGTCGCGCGCACGTCCTGTTTCAATTTTTGACCGAAGCGGTATTTCTCAGTGTCAGCGGCGGTGTTTGCGGCATTGTCATGGGGCTCGCATTCTGCCTTGCGGTCCCGCTGCTGACACAATGGTCAACGCCCATTTCCTTCAGTGCAATTCTCGGCGGCTTCTTGTTTGCCGCGGCGGTGGGCATTTTTTTCGGGTTTTACCCCGCCCGCAAGGCTGCCGGCCTCGACCCTATTGAAGCATTACGTTACGAATGATTGATGCTGATAGACCAGTACCAACATAGGTTGGAAGTCCCGACGCGAGACGAAGTGAATACCATGCAAGCACCGAATTCTTGAGACGGTTCTTAATTTAGAACTTAGCGATCATGGACATCGACAGCACACAATGGGTGATGATCGCATGAAACGAGTTTGCCATTCCCTCGTCGCGTTCGGGACAACTGCTGCAGCCATCGTAAGTGTGATCGCGGCCAACCTGTGCGCCCATTCGGCTCGAGCCCAGGCGGAGGATTGGCCGACGCATGCATTGACGCTGGTCGTGCCCTTTTCAGCCGGCGGCTCGAGCGACACCATAGGACGCATCATCGCTGATGGAATGAGCAGCAACCTTCGGCAGCCCGTCATTGTGGAGAATGTCGCCGGGGCGGGCGGCATGCTCGGCGGAAGCCGTGTGGCCAAGGCCACGCCTGACGGTTATCAATTCATCATCGGAAACGTCGGGACCTTCGCCCAGAGCCAGTGGCTCTACAAAGCGCCGCTTTACAATGCCGCGACGGATTTCGCGCCGGTGGCGCTGCTTACGGATGAATCCCTGGTGTTGGTCGCGCGTAACGATTTCCCTGCCGACAACTTGCAGCAGTTTATCGCCTACACGAAAGCAAACCAGGAGAAGTTGCACTACAGCTCATCGGGAGCAGGCGGCTCCAATCACCTGGCATGCATGCTGCTCAATTCCACCATCGGTATCGAAGTTACGCACGTTCCGTATCGCAACGTCGTGCAAGGCTTGCAGGAAGTAATGGCCGGCCGGATAGATTACGACTGCGTGAGTCTCCCCCTGGCGCTGCCGCAAATTGCGGGCAAGACCGTAAAGCCAATCGCGATCCTGAGTAAGAGGCGCTCGTCGAACCTGCCGGATCTCCCCTCCGCGCATGAACAGGGACTGACCAACTTCGATCTGCCGAGCTGGTATGCACTCTTCCTGCCCGCAAAGGCTCCGCAGCCGATCATCCAGAGACTCAACCGTGCTACGGTCGCAGCGCTGGAGATGCCGTCCTTGCAGCAGCGTCTCAAGCAGGTTGGAGGCGACGTGATTGCATCGGAACGCCGCTCTCCGGAATATCTCGGACAATTTCTTGCCGCCGAAATCAAGAAATGGGAAGGCCCGATCAAGGCGAGTGGAGTTTCATTCTGATCGAGGTCGACCGCATGCGATTTACGTATCCCTGCTTGCGTATTTGCCCACTCACGGCGTGCGACGCGCTATGCGCGAGATCGACGAACTCGGGCTTACCGCGGTTTGGCGGCAGGTGGGGAGCTTCAGGATCCGGGAGACTCGTCGATCGTAGGGAGGAATAGTCATGTCGCTCGCGATCAAAAACCTCGACGCGCCCCTGGGTGCAGAAATTTCCGGACTCGATCTGGGAAAGCCCATCGCGCCAGACGAGGTCAGGACAATTGAGGAAGTATGGCGCGAGCGGCTGGTCGTCGTCTTCCACGACCAAAAACTCTCGGATCCGCAGCTGATCACCTTCAGCAAGAATTTTGGCGAGCTCGATCCGCCGGGTCCCAATCCCTATGGCGCGCCGTTTCTCAAGGATCACCCCGAACTCAACGTCATCTCGAATGTTGTCGAAAACGGCAAGCCGATCGGAAATCTCGGCGATGGCGAGGCGGTGTGGCACGCTGACATGACGTACGTAGAGGTGCCGCCCAAGGCCGCGATGCTGCACTCGCTCGAGGTTCCTCCGCCGGAGGCAGGCGGCAACACTTATTTTGCCAATATGTTCGCGGCCTACGAAGCTCTGCCCGCGGAGTTGAAGGCGGCTGCCAAGGACAAGATCGCGGTGCATGACGCATCCACCAACAGCGCCGGAATGCTGCGTAAGGGATACAAGGCAGTGATAGACGTTCGAGAAACGGTCGGGGCTCACCATCCGCTAATCCGCACCGAGCCGACCAGCGGACGCAAGGCGCTCTTTCTTGGGCGTCGTCCGAACGCTTACGTGCTTGGCCTTGCGGGGTCCGCGAGCGAGGCGCTGCTCGATGCACTGTGGGCGCATGCGACGCAGCCGCGATTCACCTTATGCCACCGGTGGAAGGTCGGAGATCTCTTGATGTGGAACAATCTTTCCGTACTGCACCGGCGCGACCCGTTTGATCCCAAGACCCGGCGCGTCATGCACCGCAGCCAGATCAAGGGCAATGAACGGATCCATTGAGGGGGGTAGCGAAGTCGAGCAGCGCCTGAAAGAGGGCTTTCATACCTTCAAAGCCAAGGTTGGGAAGTCAGCGGACGATGACGCGCGTCGCGTCAAGCTCATCCAGCGGGCGATCGCCGGCCGTGCGATGATGCGCTGAGCGAAGCGAGTCCGTTGCAGCCTCCCCCCTTGAAGTAACAGCACGGGTAGCTGTACCAAGGCTCATCTGAAGGGGATGGGGTTCCCCTAAAACCGCTCCTCTGAGCTGATGACCCCTACTGCGTTCGCAAACTGCGGCGGTAGGGCAAACCCTGTTCTACGAGACCCGCCGCGCCGCGGTTTTTTTTGTGCCTGCCACAAAGAGGAGATCACCCGGTGGAGAATGTCTGGTTTCAGTCTGCGTTGTGGATGGCCCTGGCTCTCGTGGCCGCTGTGGGTTCGCTCTTTGTCACAATTTCAGCGGCGCTGTTCGAGATTGTCGTCGGCGCTCTCGCAGGCAACACGGTCGGCTTGCCGCTGACGCCCTGGATTGATTACATCGCGAGCTTTGGAGCGATTGTGCTGACGTTCCTTGCGGGCACGGATATCGATCCGCACGTTGTGAAGAGGAACCTTGCCTCAAGCATCACGATCGGGTTGATGGGGTTCTTTGCCCCTTATCTCGGCTGTTTGCTCTTGGCCCGCTACGGGCTCGGCTGGCCCTGGCCCGAGGCACAGATCGCGGGCATCGCGCTCTCCACGACATCTGTTGCCGTCGTGTACGCGGTAATGGTTGAGACCGGCTACAACCGAACTGAACTCGGCAAAATCATTTTGGCAGCGTGCTTCATCAACGACATCGGCACGGTGCTCGCGCTCGGTCTCGTGTTCGCCAACTATAACCTCTACCTCGTCTCGTTTGCCGTCGCGACGATCATCTTCATGGCAGCGCTTCCTCGCATCGTGCCGTGGCTGTTTAAGCGCATCGGGGGCAGAGCAAGTGAGCCGGAGATCAAGTTCATCTTTCTCGTGCTGTTTTTTCTTGGTGGACTCGCCAATTTGGGAAAGAGCGAGGCTGTACTGCCCGCGTATTTGATCGGAATGGCATTGGCTCCCTTCTTCCTTAAGCAGAAGGAACTCCAACTCAGAATGCGAGCTATCTGCTTTGCTTTCCTTACACCATTTTACTTCCTCAAGGCTGGCTCACTTATCGAGGCGCATGCGCTCGTCGCCGGCGCGGGGCTGATTGCGCTGTTTCTCGCGATGAAGATGATTACCAAGTTTGCTGGCATCTTGCCGCTGACACGGTATTTCAAGTTCGACCGGCGCGAGGGCATGTACACTACCCTGATGATGTCTACCGGTCTCACCTTCGGGTCGATCTCAGCCTTGTTCGGCCTGACCAATCACATCATCAACCAGGAGCAATATACAGTCCTTGTCACGGCAGTGATCGGCAGCGCCGTCGTGCCCACGCTGATTGCACAGATTTGGTTTCACCCGCATTTTGAGCCGCTCGAAGAAGATGCTTAAGCCTGGCGCGCCGCGCTTCGACAGCGCGGCGCCTTTATCCCAATGCGCCCGCCAGATCCGCTATCAAGTCGTCAGCAGCCTCGATTCCGACCGACAGTCGCACCAGCGTGTCGCTTATCCCAAGCCCAGCGCGCACCTCGGGCGGCACGGAGGCATGCGTCATCAGCGCGGGATGCTCAATGAGGCTTTCGACCCCACCGAGACTTTCGGCGAGCGCGAACAAACGACAGCGTTCGAGAAAACAGCGCGCATCGTCCAGGCTGCCCGCAAGCTCGGCCGAGATCATGCCGCCAAAAGCACGCATCTGCCTTTTGGCAAGCGCATGCTGAGGATGGCTGGCGAGGCCGGGATAGAAGACGCGGCGCACCTTGGGCTGGCGTTCGAGCCAGTGCGCAATTTGGATAGCGGAGGCGCAGTGGCGCTCCATGCGCAGCGCCAGCGTCTTGAGGCCGCGCAGTGCCAGGAAGGAATCGAACGGGCCTTGAATCGCTCCCACTGCATTCTGCAGGAACGTCAGTCGCTCGCGCAGCTCGTTGTTCGAGCCCGCCACGGCAACGCCTCCAACCATGTCGGAATGGCCGTTGAGATATTTGGTGGTGGAGTGGACCACAAGATCAAAACCGTATTCGAGCGGCCGCTGCACATACGGACTGGCGAAAGTGTTATCAGCGACTGCCCAGATACCGTGCTTGCTCGCGAGCGCCGCAACGCGTTCGAGATCGACGAGCTTGAGCAGCGGATTGGTCGGTGATTCGATCCAGATCAAGCGGGTATTCGGCTGGATCGCCGTTTCGAGCCTGGTGACGTCGACGAGGTCGACATAGCTCACGTCAAGACCGGCGGATCGGCGCCGGACCCGCTCGAACAGCCGACGTGATCCGCCATAGAGATCATCGACGGCGATGATGTGAGAGCCGGCATCCAGACAGTCGAGCGTGGTCGCAATGGCAGCGATGCCCGAGGCAAAGGCGAAGCCCGCATTGCCGCCTTCAAGGTCGGCGATGCAGCGCTCAAAGGCCATACGGGTGGGGTTCTTCGTGCGAGCGTAATCGTAGCCCTTGTGTACGCCGGGCGACTGCTGGACATAGGTGGAGGTGGTGTAGATCGGCATCATGACGGCGCCGGTGGTGGGATCGGGTTCTTGTCCCGCGTGCACGCATCGGGTCGCAAATTTGAGCTGGTTCTTCTGCGTCATGAGCGCGCAATCCGAAAATAGTTGATGAGATCAAGACGCGTCGCAAGCCCGAGAAACTGATCGCCGTCCATGACGATGCCGACATAGTCCTGGCGAAAGAGTGGAATGAGATCGGCGATGGGCGCGTTGGCCGAGATCGTCTCCAGCCGCGCGACCATTACGTCTCTGACCGGGCGCGCAAACGCCTTGTTCGTGTCGGGCTCGGTCAGCAGTGCAGCAAGCACATCGCTCTCGTCGATCAGTCCTACCACATGTCCGTGTGCATCGAGGACGGGCAGTTGAGAGACATCGGCCGAGCGCATGCGCGCAAATACGGCGCGCAGGTTGTCCTGCGGGCGCACCACAATGGCGGAGCCCTCGGGATAGCTGCTCACCACCACGTCACGCACGGTTCCGTGCCGATAGTGATGGGTGAATCCCTCCTGAGCGAGGAATGTGGGATTGAAGACCTTGGACAGATATTTGGCACCGGAATCGCAGACAAACGTCACGACCCGCTTGCGCCCGTTCTGGGCACGGCAGTAGCGCAGCGCCGCCGCGAGCAAAGTGCCGCTCGAGGAGCCGGCGAGCACGCCCTCCTGCAGCAGGAGCTCGCGCGCGTTTGCAAAGCTGTCGGAATCCGCAATGCTGAAGGCGTGGCGCACCAGATCAAGTTCCGCGTTGGGGGGTACGAAATCTTCGCCGATGCCCTCCACCGCCCAGCTCCCAACCGGCGGCATCCTGCCCGTCTGCACCAATGGCGCAAGCACTGATCCTTCCGGATCGGCGAGAATCATTTCGGTCTTTGGGGAAGCCTCTCGCATGCAGCGCCCTACTCCGGTAAGCGTCCCGCCGGAGCCAACGCCAACCACGATCGCATCCACATCGCCGTCCATCTGTCGAAGGATTTCCGGACCGGTGGTCAATTCATGGGCGCGTGGATTGGCAGGGTTCGCAAACTGGTTGATGAAAAATGCATTCGGCGTGCGCCGCGTAATCGCTGCGGCGAGGTCCTGATAATAGTCCGGGTTGCCCTTGCCCACATCCGAACGGGTGATGACCACTTCGGCGCCCATCGCCTTGGCGTGCAACACCTTCTCGCGCGCCATCTTGTCCGGCACGACGAGCAGCGTGCGATAGCCTTTGCGGGCGCCAACCAAGGCAAGACCAAGCCCGGTATTTCCAGCGGTCGCCTCCACGATCGTCCCACCGGGGCGCAAGCTCCCCTCTGCCTCTGCAGTTTCGATCATGGTGCGCGCGGGACGATCCTTGATCGAACCGGAGGGATTGGCACTTTCGAGCTTGAGAAACAGCCGGCACGGGCCGGTGTCGATGCGGCTTACCTCAATGAGGGGGGTCGAGCCGATGAGATCGAGGACTGACGCCATGGCTTCGTGGAGCCTGGTTGGGGCAAAAAAATCAGGCAGGAATTCGACTTATTGCAGTGCAGCAGGATTGACTTTCGGCTTTGGAGCACTATGTTCCGTGCAAACGGTTCGACCGTGACGCTCGACCGTCTATCCCCCGCGTATGTCCGTCATCGGTTTGTTGTTCGGCGCGGTTAGGCTCTGGACCGGTCCCGACTTGAGGTTATATGCCCTTTTCCCAACTCGGCCTATCGGCCAAAGTTCTCGCCGCGGTCAAAGCGGCCGGTTATCCCGCCCCTACCCCCATTCAAGAGCAAGCCATTCCGCACGTTCTGGCACGGCGCGATGTGCTTGGCATCGCCCAGACCGGGACCGGCAAGACCGCCGCATTCACATTGCCGATGCTGACCATGCTCGAGCACGGCCGCGCACGCGCCAGAATGCCTCGCACGTTGATTCTCGAACCCACCCGCGAGCTCGCAGCTCAGGTGCAGGAAAGCTTCGAAAAATATGGCGCCGGCCAGAAGCTCACGGTAGCGCTCCTCATTGGCGGCGTCTCGTTTGAGGATCAGGACACCAAGCTCACGCGCGGCGTCGACGTGTTGATCGCAACTCCGGGTCGCCTGCTTGATCATTTCGAGCGCGGGCGGCTGCTGATGACAGGAGTTGAGCTGCTGGTGATCGATGAGGCCGATCGCATGCTCGATATGGGCTTCATTCCCGATATTGAACGCATCTGCAAGCTCGTCCCGTTCACCAGACAGACGTTATTTTTTACAGCTACCATGCCGCCGGAAATCAGGCGCATTACCGAGCAATTTCTGCATAATCCCGTCAGGGTGGAGGTTTCACCGCCGGCGACCACGGTTGCGACCACCACTCAGCTCCTGGTCAAGACCGGTCGCGAGCCGCACGAAAAACGCGATACGCTGCGCTCGCTGATCCGATCCGCCGAGGGGCTGACCAACGCCATCATTTTCTGCAATCGCAAGCGCGAGGTCGCGTCGCTTCAGCGCTCATTGGTGCGCCACGGCTTCTCCGCCATCGCGTTGCATGGGGATATGGATCAGCCTTCGCGAATGGCGGCCCTCGACCAATTCCGCAAAAACGAAGTGACTTTGCTGGTTGCATCCGATGTGGCGGCGCGCGGGCTCGATATTCCAGCCGTCAGCCACATCTTCAATTTCGACGTGCCGCATCACGCCGATGATTACGTCCACCGCATCGGCCGCACCGGCCGCGCGGGGAGAGCAGGCACCGCCATCACCGTCGTAGCCCCGGCCGAGCAGAAGAACGTCACCGCCATCGAAAAGCTCATTGGCCAGAGTATCCCATGGATGGGCCAGCCGTCCCGTCCCCCGTCCGAGGGTGAGCAACCCCCCTCCTCCCATCGAAGTCGCCAGAACGGCCAGCGCCGCCACTCGCGCGAGAAGGCCCCCCGCCGCGACCAAACGGCATCACGACGAACCGATGAGAACCGCTCCCGGCGCGTCGCCAAGCCGGCGGCACAGGCGGATAACGGACACCTGCCAGCGTTTCTGTTGCGCCCGGTGCCCGCGAAGGCCTAATTGGGTCGGCGTCGATCTTCACTGGAATTTGTAGCTCGGCCTACGGCTATCCCGCCACAATTACGTCCGACCCTTTACGATATGAGCGGATAGCAGGTGACACACCTTGATCCGAGCCAGGATACTTTCAGGTCACCAGACGAGGAGCGCGTGATGAGCCCCCGTATCGTTATTGCGTCTCTGTTGCTTGCGTCGAGCGCGGCTTGCGCCGTGCCAAGCTATGCGCAATCGCAGGAGAAGAGCTCGGCCGCGACAGCAGCCCCGCAGGCAAAGTCGCAATCGACACCATCCCACCGCGCAACGCAGGCCCCCTCAGGTCCGATTGTGCGGCCGTTCTCCGTCGAAAGCTCGGCAATTGATCCGACCGGCGGGAAAGCGCAGTTGACACCTCCCGCGGCGAGTTTGAAGTAAAGTTCCTGATCGAACAGGAAATCAGAACCGGGTTGCGGTTTCCGGGTACAAGAGACTAAATACGCGCACTGCATGCGCGTGAGTAATCGAGAGAAACGATTGGACGAAGGCTTACAGAAACCGAAAGGTATATTGTCCACCCCCTGACTGACGTTTGATAAAGCCCTTGGAGTTATTAATGGGGCAACTGGCTACGAGAGTTCTGTTGAACGGACCGGGGTAATCCACGCAAAACTTCTGATCCGTCCCCAACCAGTACATGTCATACGCTGGCGCTTCTGCGTAAAAGTAAAAAAATCCGGCCGCCACATATTTCGTGTTCGTACATCCGCCCGATTCCACAATGTACCAGCCTGATATGATTAAGCGATTGTCGCCGGGCGAAGGATTCCCGACAACCGCGGCCTGCACAGGGACGCTCGCGTCATTACAAAGTGTCACTAGAACCGTCTGGCTCCACGCTTGACCGGTGCCTATCAACAGCGGTGACAGTAAACCGACAGCGGCCGATAGACCCCCTTTCACCCGCATCAGCGTGCCCCTTCCTTCCTTGTCCATCAACCGGCCAGCCGGCCGCAGGGAACAAGCCGTAGAGGAAGAATGGTATGGATTTGTCTCTCCGGCAAGAGAGTTTCAGGGCCCATAAACCAGCCCTAGCGGAAGGGAGGAGAGCCTCGCGATCATGCCTACAGGATCATTGCGAAGGAACGCGAGATCCTTCCGCACCGAGCACGGCCTGGGTGAACCGCGCCCGCGCTTCGGTAATCTGCGGAAGGCAGCGCGCTCCGGTCCCGCAGGCAGCATTAAACGTGATTTCATACCGGCCCTCGCCGCGAGCAACCTTTGTCACCGTAAAGGCAGGGGTTGCCTCGGCTTGCACCGGCGCAGTTGTTTGAATGATGCTGTCGGTCCTGGTCTGAATTTTCAGAGCTGAATTTGCTGCGAGCCAGGACGCTGCCCGCGACCATTTTGCATCGCAGTCAGGACCAGCCATGCAAATGATCGGCTCCGGCGGCGCGATCGGTGGAGGCTGCGACAAAGTGCAGGCACCCATAAGCCCTCCCGCCGCAAACACCGCAGCCATGCGCATGATTGTCCCCCCTGCGATGATGGATCGTATCAGTCAGGAACCGTGCATGCACCGTTCATACTCGAAGGGCGGCGACGGTCAACACGACGGCCCCGCGACGCAATGGCGCCTGGTCTGGACGCTGATCCTTGCGGGCGTGGTCGCTGCATTTCAGATCGGAAAGGCACCGATCGCAATCCCGCTTTTACGCCAGGATTTGGGGCTCAGCCTTGCATTCGCTTCCTGGGTGGTTGGCATCTACGCGGTGGTTGGTGGCATCGCCGGGCTGCCGGCGGGCCTCGTTATCAATGCTCTTGGGGCGCGGCGTTCGCTCGTCATTGGCCTGCTCGTAACCGGCGCAGCCTCATGCGCGGGTGCGTTTGCGGAAAGCGGAACAATTCTCCTTGTCTCCCGCGTGTTCGAAGGCGCGGGCTTTCTCATGGTGGCCATCGCTACACCGACCCTGCTCGGCACGATCACAGCAGACAAGGATCAGCAGCTCGTATTCGGTTTCTGGACGGTCTATTTCGCGACCGGCTCGGTGATCGTGATGCTGGCCGGGCCGCCGCTGCTTGCATTCGGCTGGCAGAGCCTTTGGCTCATCACGGGCGTCACTGCGCTTGGCTACGCCGGCGTCATCTGGTGGGCAGCTCCCGTTGCCGGCAGATCACAGATCATGGGCGGGCGCGCATTCGCGCAGCTGCGCCATATCATACGCTCGCCGGGCCCGGTTCTGCTTGCGCTCGCCTTCGGCCTCTATTCCGTTCAATACCATGCCCTCACGGGCTTGTTGCCGACCCTGCTCGTCGAGCGGCTCGGCCTCTCCATCTCGCAAGCAGGTACCATCAGCGCCGGCACCATCGTCGCGAACGGGCTGGGGGCTGCAGCGGCCGGATTCCTGCTACGCAAGGGCATCGCGCTTTGGGCCGTGATCAGCGCCGGCTTCGGCTGTATGGGCGCAGCAAGCTTCGGAATCTTCCATCAATCCATGCCCGCTGCCGCGGTTGCGGCACTCGCCACGGCAAGCCTCGGCATCACCGGGGTGTTGGCGGCGTCGATCTATGCAGCCGCACCGAGGTTTGCTCCGAAGCCGGCAATGCTTGCGTTGACTGTGGGAATGGTCGTGCAAGCCAGCCATTTGGGTCACGTCCTCGGTCCACCGGCGCTGGGGCTCAGCGTCGAGAGCTTCGGATGGTCGAGCGCGCCCGCGCTGTTCTTCGTCATTGCGTGCGCGGGCGTCGCAGCCGCGGCCGGCATTCGAGCAGTATCAGCTACGCGTACAAACTGAAGCTTCACTTTTATTGGTCCCCGATACTGGTCCCCGACGGCGTCACGAGTACTGTGGCTTGCGCAACAGGTTCATGCCGTAGAACAGGAGCTCGGATTCAAGCGCGCGGCGCTTGTGCGCCGCTTCCTTGAAACCGTGCCTTTCCCGTTCGAAGATCAACAGGCAGGTCGGGATTTTTCTGGCAAGCAGCGAAGAATACATTTTGAACGCTTGATCCGGCGGAACGACCGGATCTTTCTCGCCGTGCAGGAATATGATCGGCGCGGAGAGCTTATCCGCGAAGTTGATCGGCGAGCGTTGGAAATAGAGCGGGCTGCCCGGAGGCCCGATCAGCGAGTCCATATAACGGCTCTCGAATTTGTGCGTGCCTTGCGCAAGCGCGCTGAGATCGCTGATCCCGTAATAACTCGCACCCGCCTTGAACTCATTGCGAAAGGTCAGCGCACACAAGGTGGTATATCCGCCCGCGCTGCCGCCGGTAATCGCGAGCTTGCTGCCGTCGACATCGCCGCTCGCTGCGAGATGTTTCGCCGCTGCAACACAGTCGTCGACGTCATAGACACCCCATTGCCCATTGAGCTTTTCGCGATAGCTCCTGCCGTATCCGGTGCTTCCGCGATAATTGACGTCCACGACCGCAAATCCCCGGCTGGTCCAAAATTGTACTGCGAGACTGAGACCCGAGCTGGTCGCGGATGTGGGCCCGCCATGGCTCATCACCAGCAACGGCGGTTTTTCGCCATTGGGCGGCTTCCAATCGTCATTCTTGGGGGGATAGAAGAAGGCATAGGCGGTCTCGCCCTTGCCGGTCTTGAATTGAATGCTTTTGGGCTCCGAGAAGTGGTGTTCCTGAAATTTTCCGAATACCGCGGGAGGAACGGAATATTTAATCGGCGACGGCGTCCCACTATTGATGTCGACGGTGGCAATGGCCGTCGGCTGCTTGTGAGCGGAGCAGCCCACCACGATTGTTTCTGCCGTTGCACGCACGCCGAACAGGATCGAGAATTCCTTCTGATAATCGGCAGCCACTCCGGTGCCCAGGTCCAGTCGACCGAGCCGCCATTCTCCATTCTCGTTACAGGAATAGATGATCGTGCTCGCCGAGGCGAAGGCATAAGTCGAGTGCCCGAATTGCCACTGCGGAATTCCGAATTCGGCCCGGCGCGACAGCACCGATTGCACGCCTGAACCGGTCCAGCGGTAGAGGTTCCAGAACTGGGTACGGTCGGAAACGAAATAAAGCGTGCCATCGGGAGACCACTGCGGCTGAAATATCGACTCAGTATCGCTGCCCGCGACCGTCTGCTTGTTCTTGAGGGCGCCGGCCTGATCGAATTCCGCGATGTGGAGGTACGTGGATGTCCACGGCATGTTGGGATGCCGCCAGCTCAGCCACGCCAACTCTGAGCCATCGGGACTGAGAACCGGCGAGGAATAGAAGTCCCAGCCCGCATCGAGCGTAGTCTCCGCGCCCGTGTCGGTATCAATCGCGACCAGCGTGTTGATCGCGTTCGTCGCGCTGCCGTTCGGCCGCTCCTCACGAATGGCAATCAGCCGCCTGCGAGCGGAATCCACGCACAGATCAGCGAACAGAGATGCCGGCGAAGCTGTGAGCCTGACGGGCGCGTTCCAATCAATCTGCAACCCGGCAATTCGATTAGGCGTCTGTTTGTAGATCTGGTTGTCCTTGTAGTGGATAAAATATACGACGCGATCACGCACGATGTAGGCGCCGCCGCCGTAGCAGTGCACATCCGAGCGCGCGTCGAATGGGTCGGGCGTCACATCGCTCTGCGTACCGTTCGTCCAACGCACGATGACGCCCCGTCCATTGGGCGGGCGCCCTTCGATCCAGTAGATATCATCGCCGTCAATGCGCGGCTCCGAGAGCGCAAGCAAATCCGCGGTAACGACATCGGCGGTGATGGGAGAACTCCACGACCCGTAAGAAACGGCATCATTTGTCATGGCGTGGCTTCCTTGCAGCGCCGGTTGAGACTGCGCGCTTTGTGCTCACACCGGCCGTGAGCGTGAAAGTCCTGCGAAGACAGCAGCGACGAAATGGAGAAATCGTCGACGACCGAGCGTCGTCTTTGGCCGATTACGCATTCACAAATCGAACTTGATCGATTTCCGCTATGCCCCGATAGCGCCCAAATTTCCGCAGCGCGGCGAGATGACGCGATGTGCCAGGAGCGGTTGTGAGCGGTTGCAGCAAACAACCTCTTTATTCGATCACCTCGTCGGCGGCCACGAGCAGCTTATCGGGCACGCTGAGGCCGAGCATCCTGGCGGTCTCGGCGTTGATGCTCAGCTCGAACTTCGTAGACTGTATGACTGGCAGGTCCGCGGGCTTCGCGCCCTTGAGGATATGGCCGGTATAGACGCCCATTTGACGATACGCATCCGTCAGGCTGGTTCCGTAACTCATCAGCCCGCCGGCCTCAGTGAATAGACGCGTCCCATATATCGCCGGCACCCCGTAGTGCCCCGCCAGGAGGGCCAATTGGACACGTCGGCTGGCGAAAAAGGGACCGGTGCCGACGTAGAGGGCGTCGGGCCGCTCGCGTAGAAAGTTTGCGAAGGCCGCGTTGATCTCGCCGCTGGTGCTGGCATTGAGGACTTGGATTTGTAACCCCATGGCGCGAGCAGCCGTTTCGGCGTCTCTCACCTGGGACTCAGTAAGTGTAAAGGTTGGATCGCCCAGCACGGCAACACGATCGGCCGCGGGCACCATCTCACGCAGCAGTTCCACCCGCTTTGCCGCCAACTCACTCGAAAAAAAGTTGATCCCGGTCAGGTTGCCGCCCGGCCGGGCGAGACTGGTGACCAGACCAATTTTGACCGGGTCATCGCCGACGCCGAAGACGATGGGGATCGTTGTGGTTGCTGCCTTGGCAGCCAACGCCGCTGGAGGGGCGGCAGCAACGATTAGGGCGACACGCCTCCGAACCAGATCCGCCGCCAGCGCCGGCAATCGATCGATTTGATTCTCGGCCCAACGGTATTCGATCGCGACGTTCTCGCCCTCGACATAGCCATTATCCTTCAGGCTCTGGCGAAATGCGGGCAGCACGACGTCCGCGAAAGTGCGCGATTGGCTGTCGAGGAAGCCAATCACTGGCATAGCCGGCTGCTGCGCACGCGCCGCGATCGGCCATAACGCCGACGCGCCGCCCAGCAGAGTGATGAACTCACGCCGCCTTATCACTCGACCACCTCGTCGGCGCGGGCGAGCAGCGTCGCCGGCACGTCCAGGCCGAGCGCTCTAGCGGTCTTGAGATTGATCACCAGCTCGTACTTGGTCGGCGCTTGCACCGGCAGATCGGCCGGCTTTTCGCCCTTGAGGATGCGGTCGACATAGCCGGCCGCTTGCCGGTGCTGGTCGACAAAATTAGGTCCGTAGGAGATCAGGCCGCCGCTGGTGGCGAAGAGGCGGACGGGGTAGACCGCGGGCAATCGGTGCTGGGCTGCAAGCGTGATGATCAGATCGCGACGAACCGTGGCCAACGCGCTTCCTGTCACGATCAGTCCGCTATTTGACCGGCGTGCGAATGCTGCGAGTACGCGCTCGATCTCAGCGGGATCGCGTACGTTGACTGGCCTGACATCCACCCCGAACGAAGGAGCCGCGGACTGGATTACCGCGAACTGGCCAATCCCGCCGGTGATAGCGGGATCCCGAAGGACCGCCGCTCGCGTCACGCCTGGCGCGATCTGTTTGAGCAGCTCCAGCCATTTCCCGCTGATGCTGTACTCGAAATTCATGAAACCTGTGACGTTGCCGCCGGGCTCGGCCAGGCTATCGACGAAGCCTCCGCCGACCGGGTCGGCGACGATCGTGAACACGACAGGCACGGTTCGGGTTGCCTTGAGCAACGGTTCTAAGATCGAGCTGCCAGAGGCCAAAATAGCGTCCGGCGCGAGCGCGACCAACTCGACCGCGTATTTGCGACCGCGGTCGGGGTCGCCTGCGGCCCAGCGGGTGTCGATCCGCAGGTTACGGCCGTCGGTCCAACCCAATTGCGCCAGCCCCTGCAGGAAGGCCGCCATGTGGGCTCGCGCATCAGGATCGTCCGCGCTTAGGCTCATGAGCATGCCGATGCGCCGCAGCCGCACCGGCTAGAAGCGACATGAACTCCCGCCGTTTCATTACGCTGCCCTCCTCAGGCTAGGGCTGCACGTTACCACACGGCTGCGTGAGAAACGCTCTTGTGCATCACGGCAAAATTGATCGTCGAATAGCAGAAATGGGTCATTCGCCACGGGATCGAGCCAGTAGCAAGTCTAGCCATGTCCGCTATGCCCCGAATGCGTAATTTTCAGAGCATCAGCGGCTTCCGGACGGGCCGTTGCAGGTTGATGATACGGCTATGGACATGATTTCAAGCTCCGAAACTGGAGCCTCGAATGCTGCCGGACAGGCCGGATCCAACCTACAGGACTTCGGCGGCCGGCTTGAGCTCTACCGATTTACCGCAGCCGCAGGCTGAGGTCTGATTGGGGTTGTTGAACACAAATTGGGCGGACAGCTTGTCGGTCTTGTAGTCCATTTCCGTGCCGAGCAGGAAGAGCACCGCCTTCGGGTCGATGAGCACGCGCACGCCCTTGTCCTCTACCACCTCGTCGGCTTTGTCGATCTGATGCGCATATTCCATGGTGTAGGCCATGCCGGCGCAGCCGCCGTTCTTCACACCGACGCGCACCCCCAAAACCGGCTCTGCCGCGTTCGCCATCACGTATTTGATGCGCTCAGCGGCGGCGTCCGTGAGCTTGATCACCTGGGGTCTTGGCCGTGGGCTGGCCATATCCGTCTTCCTCCTGCGCTCAGAGCCGGGGCCGCCGGGGGCATCGTCCCTTAAAATAACAACGAATTGGCCATTTTGAAGATGACGGTAATCGGGGGTCAGCGGGTCTGATGATTGACCACTCGTTCCTGACACCCTCCCATCACCACATATTGAGCACCGCGCGCGCTTCCTCCGACATCCGGCTGGGATCCCACGGGGGATCCCATACGATGTTCACCTTCACCGCGCCCACCCCGGCAACGCTGGCAACCGCGTTCTCCACCATGACCGGCAATTCCTGCGCGGATGGGCAGTTGGGCGTGGTCAGGGTCATATCGACACTCACGGCGCGATCGTCGGCAATATCAATCCGGTAGATCAGGCCAAGCTCATAAATGTCAGCCGGGATCTCCGGATCATAGACCGTTTTAAGCGCGCAGATGATCTCATCCGTCAACCGCGCGATCTCCGTTTCGCCCAAGCCAGACTGATTGCCGGCGTTGCCATCGACCGTGGCGGTGGGACTGCCTGCACCGGTTTCTTCCGTCTTGCCGGTCTCCACGTTGGAGACGTCCGCTGCCTCTTGCGTCATGCGAAGAACCCCTGTGCCTTGATCAGAGCCTCTGTCAGACCGTCCACCTCCTCGTGCGTATTGTAGAGCGCAAATGATGCGCGGCAGGTGGCCGTCACGCCGAAGCGCGCGAGCAACGGCATTACGCAATGCGTGCCCGCGCGCACCGCCACTCCGGAACGGTCGATGATGGTTGCGACATCGTGCGGATGCGCTCCCTTGACCTCGAACGAGAGGATAGGGCCCTTGTCCTCGGCTGCGCCGAAAATCCGCAACGAGTTGATTTCCCGCAGCCGCTCGGTCGCATATTTGATCAGCCCCTGCTCATGTTTCCTGATGCGCGGTTTGCCAATGGAATTGACGTAGTCGATGGCAGCGCCGAGCCCGATCGCCTGGACGATGGGAGGCGTGCCGGCTTCGAACTTGTGAGGCGGCTCACCGTAAAGGATGCGGTCCTCGAAAACTTCGCGAATCATCTCGCCACCGCCATTGAACGGCGGCATGGTTTCGAGATGAGCCTGCTTGCCATAGAGTACACCAATGCCGCTCGGACCATAAAGCTTGTGCCCCGTAAGCGCGTAAAAGTCGCAGTCGATATCCTGCACATCGACATCGAGATGAACGGCCGACTGCGCGCCGTCGAGCAGCACGGGAATGCCGCGGGCATGGGCGCGGGCGACCACTTCTTTCACCGGAACAACAGTGCCCAGCATGTTGGACATGTGGGTCAGTGCGACCATTCTGGTGCGTGGGGTCAGAAGCTTCTCGAACTCATCAAGCAGAAGATTGCCGTCATCATCGACGGGAGCCCATTTGATTACGGCGCCCTGACGTTCCCGCAAAAAATGCCAGGGCACGATGTTTGAATGGTGCTCCATAATGGAGAGCACAATCTCATCGCCCGTTTTGATGCGCTCGCGGCCGAACGTGTAGGCAACAAGATTGATTGCCTCGGTCGCGTTGCGGGTGAAGACGATTTCTTCCTTGCGCGCGGCGTTGATGAAAGCGCGCACTTTTTCGCGGGCATCCTCGTAGGCCTCGGTCGCGGCGTTGGCAAGATAATGCAATCCGCGATGAACATTGGCGTATTCGGCGGTGTAGGCATGCTGCATGCGATCGAGAACGGCTTTCGGCTTCTGCGCCGAGGCGGCGTTATCGAGGTAAACGAGCGGCTTGCCATAGACTTGCAGCGCCAGGATCGGAAAGTCCTCCCGGATGCGCGAAACGTCATAAGCACCGTTGCTCAGCGCCTCATGCATGTCACGCCTGTTATTTCCGCCCTGCGAGCCATGCCGCAACGTCGCCCATCAACGTGTCGCGCAGGCCCGCGTGCTCGATCCCCTCGACAGCTTCGCCCACGAAGGCCTGGATCAGCAGGGCTTCCGCTTCGTTTTGCGAGATGCCGCGCGCCTTGAGATAGAACAGGAGCTCTGCATTGAGAGCACCTGACGTTGCGCCGTGGCCGCACTGTACGTCATCGGCGAAGATTTCAAGCTCGGGCTTGTTGGCCGCCTCCGCGCTGTCCGATAGAAGGAGCGCATGCGTGGCCATTTTGGCGTCAGTCTTCTGCGCGTGTGGCCGCACAATGATCTTGCCCTGGAAGATGCCATGACTTTCGCCGTCAAGCACGGACTTGAACATTTCGCGGCTGGTACACCCCCCGGCAACGTGCTCTGCGACCAGTGTTGTGTCCACGTGCTGGCGATGCTTGGCGAGGCATGCGCCGCGAATGCCCGCGACCGTGCCCTCCCCCGCGAAGCGCACGAACAGCTGGTTGCGGACAACGGCGCCGCCGGCCGTGAACAGAAATTCGTTGAAGCGCGCCTGCGCGCCGACGCAGGCCATCAGGGTCGAGACATGAAGCGCGCCTGCGCGCGTGATTTTGACGTGGTCCACGTGAGCATTGGCGCGGACATCAAGCTCGAGGGCTGTGTTCACCTGGAATTCATCCGAGCCCTCATGACTTTCAACCAGCATGGCGCGGGCGCCATTTCCGATCGTAATAAGGGACCGCATGAACACGGCGCCGCCGTGCTCCCCCGTATTGACAAAGATCAGATGGATTGGCCGCGATAGCGCAACGCCAGGCGCAACATCGATCATCACGCCGTCACCCATGAAAGCGGTATTGAGGGCAACAGCAATGTCGTCCGTCGGCACAATGCGCCCGATCTCCCCGACGTCGCCCGAGACAAGGAGCGCGGCCATGGAACGGATGGTCAGGCCGCCCTCGAGCGCGGCGAGATCGGAGAGTTCCGGCACGAAGCTGCCATCGACAAAAACAAGGCGACGCGCATCGATTGCGAGATGCATCGCCCCCGCCTCTTTTGCGCGCAGCTTGGCAGCTGCATCCGGCAGCGGCGCGAGCGGCTTTGCCGCGGGCATGAGCGCGCGCAAATCGGTATATTTCCACTCCTCGATACGCCGATGCGGGAGCCCATCAGCCGCAAAGCGCCGGAAGGCATTCTCGCGCAAACTCGCTACCGCAGGCGCTCCCGGCAGGCTGCGCCTCGCGGCCGCGAAATGCGTCTCGAGCGCGCTCTCGGCGTCAGTCTTGCTGGCTCGAACCTCAGTGCTCATCGCACCCTACGCCGCCGCGTCCTGGTATTGCGCGTAGCCGCTCGCTTCGAGCTCGAGCGCGAGCTCCTTGCCTCCGGTGCGGACAATGCGGCCTTTGGAAAGCACGTGCACAACATCAGGCACGATGTAATTGAGAAGCCGCTGATAGTGGGTGATGACGACGAACGAGCGTTCGGGCGCCCGCAGACGATTAACGCCCTCGGCAACGACCTTCAGCGCATCGATATCGAGCCCGGAATTGGTCTCGTCCAGCACGCAAAGGCGCGGCTCCAGCACGGCCATTTGCAGGATCTCATTGCGCTTCTTCTCGCCACCGGAGAACCCGACATTGACCCCCCGGCGCAGCATCTCCTGGTCGATGCCGAGCTTTCCCGCCATTTGGCGCACGCGCTTGAGAAAATCCGGCGTGGAGATCTCCGGCTCGCCGCGTTGCTTGCGCTGCGCATTCATGGCGGTGCGCAGGAACGTCATGGTAGCGACGCCGGGAATTTCGAGCGGATACTGGAATGCAAGAAAAAGGCCCTTGGCCGCGCGCTCGTGCGCATCCAGCGCCAGAATGTCGTCGCCGTCGAGCAGAACCTCGCCCTGCGTGACCACATATTCCTGCTTGCCGGCGAGCACATGGGCGAGTGTCGACTTACCCGACCCATTGGGCCCCATGATCGCATGCACGCTCCCCTTCCCCACCGAAAGCTCGAGGCCGTTGAGGATTTTGTTGCCGTCCACCTCGACGTGCAGGTTTTTCACTTCCAGGAGATGCATGTCAGCCCACGCTTCCTTCCAGGCTGATCGAGATCAGCTTCTGCGCCTCGACCGCAAACTCCATAGGCAGCTGCTGGAGCACGTCCTTGACGAAACCGTTGACCACCAGGGCGACCGCGTCTTCCGCCGAAAGCCCGCGCTGCATGCAATAGAACAGCGTATCTTCCGAGATTTTGGATGTGGTCGCCTCGTGCTCAAAGACGGTCGAGGAGTTCTTCGTTTCGATGTACGGGGTGGTATGGGCGCCGCACTTGTCCCCGATCAGAAGCGAGTCGCAGTTGGTGAAATTGCGGGCACCCTTTGCCCTGCGATGGCAGGTCACCAGCCCGCGATAGGTATTCTGCGAATGGCCGGCGGCGATACCCTTCGAAATGATCCGGCTCGTGGTGTTCTTGCCGAGATGCAGCATCTTGGTGCCGGAATCCACCTGCTGGTGCCCGTTTGAAATGGCGATGGAGTAGAACTCGCCGCGCGAGTTGTCGCCGCGCAGAATGCAGCTCGGATATTTCCAGGTAATAGCCGAGCCGGTCTCAAGCTGCGTCCAGGAGATTTTCGAGTTCATGCCGCGACAGTCACCGCGCTTGGTGACAAAATTGTAGACGCCGCCGCGTCCCTGCTGGTCGCCGGGATACCAGTTCTGGATGGTCGAATACTTGATCTCGGCGTCATCGAGCGCGACGAGCTCGACCACCGCGGCATGCAGCTGGTTCTCGTCGCGCGACGGCGCCGTGCAGCCTTCGAGGTAGCTGACATATGAGCCCCGGTCCGCGATGATGAGCGTGCGCTCGAACTGGCCGGTATTGCGCTCGTTGATGCGGAAATAGGTCGACAGCTCCATGGGGCAGCGCACCCCGGGCGGCACATAGACGAATGAGCCATCGGAAAACACAGCCGAATTGAGCGTGGCAAAGAAATTGTCCGAGATCGGCACCACCGTGCCGAGATATTTCTTCACCAGGTCGGGGTGCTTCTGCAGAGCCTCCGAGATCGGCATGAACAGGACGCCGGCTTTGGCAAGCTCTTCCTTGAAGGTGGTGGCTACCGACACGGAATCGAACACGGCGTCGACCGCGACACGGTTATAGGCGCTGCCGCCCTCATCATCCGCAGGCTTTTGCACGCCGAGCAGGATCTCGCGCTCGCGCAGCGGGATGCCGAGCTTCTCGTATGTCTTCAGAATCTCGGGATCGATCTCATCCAGTGACTTGGGGCCCGCCTTTTTTATGGGCGCGGCGTAGTAATAGAGGTCCTGGTAATCGATGGGTCCGTAATGGACGCGTGACCAGGTTGGCTCGCGCATGGTGAGCCAGCGGCGATAAGCATCGAGCCGCCACCGCAGCATCCACTCGGGTTCGTTTTTCTTCCCTGAGATGAAGCGGACAATGTCCTCGGAAAGCCCCTTTGGGGCTTTTTCGGACTCGATATCCGTAACGAAGCCATACTTATACTGGTCGACGTCGATCAGGCGGACCTTCTCGACGGTCTCTTGCACGGCCGGCATTCTTCCCTCCGCTGCGGTTTCAAGGACCGCGGGTTGGATCAGTCGGTTATGATCGTGGTCTGCTGCTGCGCGCGCACTCCCTCAAGCGGCTACCATATTCCTCTTTCTAAGTAATCGTTCCGCGACCCTAATCCAAGCTTCGATCAGCCGATCGACATCGGATTTGCGCGTGCCTGGCCCAAAACTCAGGCGAACGGCACCGCGGGCAAGTTCCCGAGGAACACCCATGGCGGCGAGCACGTGGGATGGCCCAACCTTTCCGGAGGAACAGGCCGCGCCAGAGGATACGGCGACCCCTTCGAGATCGAATGCGATCACGGCAGTCTCCGCCTTCATGCCCGGGACGGTGAAAAGGGTCGTGTTGGGCAGGCGTTCCGCGCCCGCGCCAAAAATGACGAGCTCCGGGGAGGAGCTCTTGAGCCCCGCTTCGAGCCGCCCGCGCAGGGCCAATAGATGCACGCGTTCCGCCTCGAATTCCCGCGCGGTTGCCGCCGCCGCAGCGCCAAAGCCGGCAATGCCGGGCACGTTCTCGGTTCCCGCCCGAAGGCGGCGCTCCTGGCCGCCTCCTTTGATGAGAGGAGCCGGGAACGGCACGGTTGCATTGCGCCGGATGAGCGCACCGGTTCCCTTTGGAGCCCCGATCTTGTGCCCAGAAAGAGTCAGAAGATCCGCGCCGAGATCATTGATATTGCATGGAATTCTTCCTGGCGCCTGAACGGCATCGACGTGCAGAATTCCGCCCGCCGCGTGCACCAGCGAGGCCAATTGCGGTATCGGTTGAATAACGCCGGTCTCGTTGTTGGCGAGCATGACCGAGACCAGCACCGGACGCGGGTACTCGCCCAGCCTGCGCTCCAGCGTGGCCAGTTCAATGACGCCGTTTCGATCCACTGGAAGAGTTTCAATATCGGCCGCCGCAAAGCGCCCCCCGGCAAGCACCGAGGAATGCTCGGCGGCAGAAATAAGAAGCTTGAGGTAGCGCCTCGCCCCGTCCTCCATCAGCGGCGTGAGCGCAAGCATGTTGGCTTCGGTGCCACCGGACGTGAAGGCCACGTTGCGCGGTTCGGCGCCGACAAGCATCGCAACATGCTCGCGCGCCTCCTCAATAAGCCGACGCGCCGCCCGGCCCTGCGCGTGAACGGAAGATGGGTTGCCCGTCGCATCGAGGGCAGCAAGCATTGCAGAGCGCGCCTCGGGACGCAGCGGCGCACTGGCATTCCAGTCGAAATAAAGACGTTCCTGCATGATCTCGGATCGGGCTTCGCGGCAGCGGGCGGGAGTAAGCAATCCTTTCGAAACGCTTGCTTTTCGCCCCTCTACCCGTGCTAAAACCTCGCCGCCTGAGCCTAAGCGCTTCCACTGCGGCTCGGCAAAATCTGGAGTTGTTCTAGCTAGTTACGTGCACCCTCCGTGGCCGTCAAGCGCGCTTCGGGTATGAGCACTGGGTCTTGCCCCTTTAGCTCGGAGCGAGAACGCAAGTGAGGTTGACGCATGCCTGAAGTCATTTTTGCCGGCGCTGCCGGCCGCATCGAAGGCAGATACCATTCGGCCAAGCAAAAGAATGCCCCCATCGGGATTGTGCTTCATCCCCATCCCCAGTTCGGGGGCACAATGAATTATCAGATCATTTATCAGCTCTATTATGCCTTCGTGCATCGCAATTTTTCCGTGCTGCGCTTCAATTTCCGAGGCGTAGGCCGCAGTCAGGGCGCGTTTGATCACGGTCAGGGCGAGCTCTCCGACGCGGCCTCAGCGCTCGATTGGGCGCAGTCGATCAATCCCGAGGCACGCAGCTGTTGGATCGCGGGCTTTTCGTTCGGCGCCTGGATCGGCATGCAGCTGCTGATGCGCCGGCCGGAAATCGAGGGCTTCATCTCAATTGCGCCGCCGGCAAATCTATACGATTTCTCCTTCCTCGCTCCCTGTCCGTCGTCCGGCCTCATCATTCACGGTGACAAGGATGCAGTGGTTCCGCACCGGGATGTGACCACCCTGGTCGAGAAGCTCAAGACCCAGAAAGGCATTGTGATCGAGCAGAAGATCATTTCCGGCGCCAATCATTTCTTTGACGGCAAGGTTGAGCCGCTGATGCAATCGATCGGCACCTATCTCGATAAGCGATTGAAGCTCGACCGGCGCCCAAGTGCCGCATAGGGTTGCCCGCACCTGGTGAAGCTCAGCGGGCTCAAGCGGATATCTTGTACATGGCAGATTCTGACGACAAACCCGTAATCGAGCCCTTCCCGGACAAGGAAGGAACCGGCTGGCATGTGGTCATCAGATACCCGCATGGCCACGAACGGCGAATCGATGGTTTTGCCAGCAGGAGCGAGGCAGTGGACTGGATCGTTGAGAACGGTTCGCAGCTTGATGAGTGGCCCGACCGTAGCGATCCGGCACAAAGCGATCCCAGCTAGCTTTGCCTAGCCCGCCTTCAACGCATCGCCGCTTTCGTTCTGGCGGGAGTGGGCGAGACAGCGGCGCCCGAAGGCTGTGAGCTCATATTTCGCGCCCGCCTTGTTCCACACGGTCAGGCCTTGCTCCGTCATGGCCTTCATTAGTTTCACTCTTTGGGCGCGATCAGAAACCAACGAAAGCAGGTGCCCCGCCTGCGCAATATGCAAGAGCGCGTCGGAAACGACCGGCGCTGATGTATTTGGGCTGCCTTGCGCCTCGCGCACAGTCATGCGCGCCCCGTCCCCATTCCCGACGCAAGAACAGTGACACAGTTTTTGTTATTGGCCGCATCCGATCACCTCGATATCCTCGCAATTCACACTCATGGCGCGACACCAACGCCACGTTAAGATCGCCTTTAGCGCTTGCAATAGACCAACGATAACGCTTGGCTGCGGACTCCACATCCGAATTGCGGCCCTGTAAACATCCGCTCGATGGCCGGTCTGGACGGTATTCATGCGCTTATCACGGGAGCCGCAAGCGGCATCGGTGCCGCCTGCGCGCGGCGCATGGCGCGGGAAGGCGCGCAATTGCTCCTGGCCGACATTAATGGGGACGCCGCAAAGGCGCTGGCCAACGAGCTTGGGCAAACTTCCGTCCAGGCGGACGTGACCGGCGCAGCGGACATCGAGCGCATGCTCGATGTCGCCTACCGGCGCTGGGGGCGGCTCGACGTGCTATTCAACAACGCGGGCATCGCCGAAGTCCGCCAGCTGCTCGAAATCACCGAGAACGACTGGGACCGCATGCTGGCGGTAAACTTGCGCGCCGTGTTTTTCGTGTTGCAAGGCGCGGCCAAGCGCATGCGCCAGCAAGCCCCGATCGCGGGTTCTGAGCTGCGCGGAAAGCTGATCCAGACGGCTTCAATCGCGGCCTACCGGGGCGGTCTCGCCAACCAAGCCCATTACGCGGCGAGCAAAGCGGGCGTTGTCAGCATCACGCGCACGGCAGCGCAAGTGCTGGCGCGCGACAAAATTACTTCGAATTGCATCTGTCCCGGGGCGGTCGACACCCCGATGTGGCGGAAGATTGACAGGGAGTGGAGCAAATCCGAGGGCTGGGAGATCGGTGAAGCCTGGAAACGGCGGACTTCCCTGATCCCGCTCGGCCGTCCCGAAACCGCCGAGGACGTGGCAGGTGTCGTGAGCTTTCTCGCCAGCCGTGATGCCGACTATATGACGGGCCAGGCCGTCAATGTGGACGGCGGCCTCGTCATGGGCAATTAGCTTTCACAATCATCATGGCACCGCGGTAGACGATGTCCAGCCTAAGACGCGCGGTTAAGAAAGACCGGCATCCCCAGCTTATTCGCATACATGGGACGGTATCGCTCGGTGTTGTACGCGGTTGCGACGTCCACCGTGCGCGGCCCCAACTTGGGGTCAGGGATTGACACCAGCGCGTAGCGCCCCTCCACCAGCGCCGCCATGAGGCCGGTTTTGCCATCCAGGATGGCGTCGTATGCCATGTTGCCAAAGGTCAATCCTACAAGCTTGTCGACGAAGTCCGGGTCGCCCGAGCGCAGGTCGTAGGTGAGGTCCGACGTGATTGTCTCCTCGCCGGTGCGCCGCTTGATCTCGTCGGCTAGCGTCTCGGCCACGCTCGCTTTCTTACGGTGGCCGTATGCATCAGGGTCGCCATATTCTTGCACTTCGTAGCCTTCCCAGCGAGCCCCTTCGCTGAGCACGACCAGCGCATAGTTGCTCGGATTTGCACGTTTCTCCTCGATGAGCAGACGAATGAGCTTGTCGAGATTGACCTCGTATTCGGGGATGACGCAGCGGATCGAGGTGGCGTACGCGGTAAAGAGCGCAGTAAATCCCGCATCGCGGCCGAAGATCCGGAAAATGCCGATCCGCTCGTGCGACGCAACGGTTGTCCGCTGGCGCTGGATGGCATCGGACGCACGGGTGATTGCCGTCGAGAAGCCGATGCAGTACTCGGTGTTGTGAACGTCGTTATCCATGGTCTTCGGAATAGCGACGACCTTGATGCCAAGTTCATTGAGCTTAGCCGCGTAGCCGAGCGTGTCATCACCGCCGACGACAACAAGGTGCTCAATGCCGAGGGCCGAAAGGTTGCTCAGAACTTTCTTGGAGACGTCCCAGGTCTTGGCGGCAATACTATCCGATGTGCTCGGCGAGACTGAAAAGTCCTCGGCGGCGAGGTGAGCCGGCAGCTTCTTCATTTTGGATGGGTTAGTTCGGCTGGAGTGCAGCATCGTCCCACCGCGCCGGTCAATAGTGCGCGTGTTCTCACGGTCGAGCGCAATAACGTACCGGCGTCTACTGGCTGGATCCGCAAGGTCGAGGTGCGTGAGCGCCTCCCAGCCACGACGAAGACCAATGGTCTCGATATTGTTCTCACTGCTGCGGTAGGTAATGGTCTTTATGACCGCGTTGAGGCCAGGGACGTCACCACCACCCGTAAGGATACCGATGCGCTTTTTGCCCATGACCGTTCTTTAACGCTTAAACCGGGTCGCAGTTGCGTATCTCCACGCCACCCTTGTCGAACAGGCACATTGGACCGGCCTTGCCAATTAAGATAGGGAGAATGGGCAATGAAAGTCGAAGCCATCAGATCGGGGGCACCGCGTGCGCTTGCCAATTATTCCGAAGCGATGGTCGCCGGTCCCTGGATCTTCGCGGCGGGTCAGCTCGCGAGCGACTTCAAGAACGGGGTGGCGCCGGAAGCCCGCAAGCACCCCAATTTTCCGTTCTATGGCTCGGACATCAAGCTACAGACCCGCTTCGTGCTCGACAATCTCAAGCGCACGTTTGAAGCGGCGGGAAGCTCCCTGGAGAATGTCTTCAAGGCGCAGGTTTTCCTCACCGACCTTAACGATTTCTGCGCCTTCGACGAAGTGTGGAAGGAGTATTTCAATGTGCCGCCCGCGCGCACGACGGTCGGCACAACTGGCCTGCTGGTCAAGGATACCCTGGTTGAGATCGACCTGATCGGTTTCGTGCCGGGCCGGGGGGTCGAGAAGCAGGCCATCAATTCGGCCGCTCCACAGCCGCTCGCCCATTACAACGAGGCCTTTAGAGTCGGCGATTTCATTTATGCCGCGGGCCAGATCGCCAGCGACTACAAGACGGGGGTTCCGGCCGAAGCGAGGCGCGGCCCGAGCTTTCCCTACTACAATTCCGACATCAAGCTGCAGACCCGCTACATCCTCGACAATCTCAGCAAGACCTTCGGAGCGGCGGGAAGCTCTCTCGACAACGTGATCAAGGCGCAGATCTTTCTCACCGACCTCGACAACTTCAATGCCTTCGACGAAGTGTGGAAGGAATATTTCAAGGTGCCGCCCGCACGCACGACGGTGGGCACAACTGGCCTGTTGGTCAAGGATACGCTAGTCGAGATCGACTTGATCGGGTTCGTGCCGGGCAGCAACGTCAACAAGCAGGCGATCAAGTCCACGGCGCCGCAACCACTTGCCAACTACACCGAAGCCTTCAAGGTCGGCGGGCTGGTCTTGGCCGCCGGCCAACTTGCCAGCGATTTCAAATCCGGCGTGCCGGCGCAAGCACGGCGGCATCCGAGTTTCCCGTACTACAACTCTGATATCAAGCTGCAAACCCGGTTTGTGCTCGACAATCTCAAGCGCACGTTCGAAGCCGCGGGCGGCTCGCTTCGAGAAGTCGTCAAGGCGCAGGTCTTCCTCACGGATCTCAATAACTTCAACGGCTTCGATGAGGTCTGGAAGGAATATTTCGAGGTTCCACCGGCGCGCACGACCGTTGGAACGACAGGTCTGCTGGTGCGGGATACGCTCGTCGAGATCGATCTCATCGGCGTTGCGCAGTCGTAGGGATGGATGCGGCATGCGCCAGCCTGGGCCCCAGCAATCTCTGCTTGTATGCCATCAACGATCCAAGCTTTAATTGCTGCGCAAAGATCGCATGCGGAGATTCCGGCTAGGCAGCAATCCGGCCCACTAAATCGGATGAGGTCTGCGCAATGGCATTCGAGACCCGGCTCACGTCGCGGATGATCGAGCGCTACGTAACTGGCGGCTGGTGGGGCACCCAAACCATCTATGGACTCCTCAGTGCGCGCGCTGCCGAGCACCCCGACCGCGAAGCCATCGTCGATGTCAGGCGACGCATAACATATCGGGAGCTCAAGGACGGTATCGATCGCACTGCCGCCTTTCTTCAGGCGCAGGGCATCGGTCGCGGCGACGTGGTGACTATTCAGCTTCCGAACTGGATCGAGTTTGCCTTCGTGTTCCTTGCGCTCGAGTTGCTCGGCGCGGTCGCCAACAAAATCAGCCCGGATTTTCGCAGTCGGGAAGTCGGCTACATCCTGCGGTTCTCGATGAGTCGAGGCTACGTGTGCTCGCAGAGCTTTAAAGGCTTCGACTACCCTGGCATGGTCCGTGCCCTCATGCCGGACCTGCCGCATCTGCGATTTATTTGCGTTGTCGATGGTGCAAGCGATGGCAAGACGAGCACGGTGTCGCTGGCGGCTGGCCTTCACAATACTGCGCCGCTTCCACCGAGCGAACGGGTAGCGATGGACGCCAACGAAGTGTTTCGCATGGCCTTCACCTCGGGCACGACGGGCAACCCGAAATGCGTACTCCACTCGTTCAACACAACGCTGCCGGCCTGCCGGGCGCTTACGCGCGACATGAATGTAGCTGCCGGGGACGTCTTCCTGATCTACCTGCCGGTCGGATTAAATTGGGGCTACCTGCTGCTCGTGCAGGCGCTTATCCTGGGTGCTCGCGTTGTACTGCTCGATCGCTTCTCAGGGCGTGCTGCGCTTGAGCTGATAGAACGGGAAAAGGTCACGTTCGTCTGTAGCGCGCCGGCGTCAATCATTGCCATGCTCAACGAGCCCGACCTCGAACGATACGATCTATCCTCGCTGCGCCTCGTCATCACGGGCGGCGCATCCTCTCCAGTGGAAACGCTGCGTGATTTCCAACGACGAATGTCGGGCCACTTGATCGAGCTCTACGGAATGCTGGAAACAGGCTACCATACCTACACGCGCTTGACCGACGATCCGGAAAAGGTCAATGGCACGATTGGGCGCTGCGTCGAAGGGATGGGTCTGCGCTTGCTTGACCCTGCCGGGAATGATGTCCAACGCGGCGAAGAGGGAGAGATTGCCTGCGATGGGCCAAGCGTCCACCTTGGCTACTACAACAATCCACAGGCCAACGCCGAGGCGTTTACCGCCGACGGCTGGTTCCGCACCGGCGATCTCGGAGTGATTGCGGACGACGCGGGGAACGTCCGCATCGTCGGGCGATCAAAAGAGATCATCAATCGAGGTGGAAAGAAGTTCTTTCCGCGCGAGGTTGAGGAGATCCTGTACACGCATCCGAAGGTCCTGCACGCCGCCATGGTGGGCGTGGCAGATGCCCGCCTTGGGGAGCGCAACTGCCTGTGCATCGTGCCAAAGGATGGCGCGCGAGTGACTTTGGAGGAGCTCAACGGCTTCTTACGCGACCAGGTTGCGACCTACAAGCTGCCGGAGAGGCTTGAAATTTTCAGCGAGCTGCCCTTCACCCCGACAGGGAAGATTCAACGCTTTCTGCTGCAGAAAGAGATAGAAACGCGCGACCGGGAGGCGCAGAGGCGGCTGTGCGACGCGTCCGATGATGGACATGTGGGCAGTCAATGATTGGGGAACGGAACCGTCACAGCGTAAGATAGCGGGCGTTGACCATGTCCCGCTCGGCTTGGAATGCCGGCAGCGGGGCCTGATAGACGGTTCGGCCCTTGACCAGCATGCAAACGTGGTCGGCAACGGCTTCGGCAAACTTCAGGTTCTGTTCAACGAGCAATATGGTGACCCCTTCGTCGCGCAGTTGACCGATCACGCGCGCGAGTTCGCGCACGACAAGCGGCGCAAGCCCCTGGCTCGGCTCGTCGAGCAGCATGACCTTCGGGTCGGTCGCCAATGCTCGTGCAACCGCCAGCATCTGCTGCTCGCCACCCGAGAGCTGCGACCCGTTATGACGCGAACGAGCAGCCAAGCTTGGGAACAAGTCGAACAGCCGCTGCAGCGTCCATTTGCTCGCGGGGACGCGTTGCGCCACGCGGATATTCTCGATCACAGTCAAATCGGGAAAGACCAGACGACCTTCTGGCACATAGGCGACGCCGGCGCGGGCAATTCTGTGGGGTGGCCAGTCGACAATGTCTTGCTCACCCAACCAGATATGCCCCGTCCGTGACTGCACGAGACCCATGATTGCCCGCACCGTCGTTGTCTTGCCGACTCCATTGCGGCCAAGTACCGCGCCGACCTTGGCCTTCGGAATGGCGAGACTGACTCCGTGTAGTATGTGGCTGGAACCATGGTAGGCGTGCAATTCCTCTACCCGCAGCATCACTCCAATCCCCCGAGGTAGGCTCTCTGCACTTCCTCGTTGGCCTTCACCTCCACGGGCAGGCCATTTGCAATGACGCGCCCCCGGTGCAGCACGACTATCTTGTCGGCCAGGCCGAACACCACCTCCATGTCGTGCTCGACCAGAATCACCGTCAGACCGCCCTTCGCCAGCAAGTCGCGCAGGATCTGGATGGCTTGATCCGTCTCCTCGACGGAGAGGCCCTGGGTCGGCTCGTCGAGCAGAAGCAGGCGAGGTTCTTGCGCGATCGCCATGGCAACTTCGAGTAGCCGCTGATTGCCGTGCGACAGCATACCGGCTTTGACCCCGGCGAAGCGCGACAGCCGCATCTGTTCGAGCGCGTCGTCGGCGATCCTGCGGGTAGCCGCAAAGACCCGCTCGCCCGCCATTGGACGCCAACGATCGGTTCGACGCGCCTGCGCCGCAATCCGGACGTTCTCGCGCGCCGTCAGTGCCGGAAATAGATGGGTGAGCTGAAAGGTGCGCGCGACGCCTTTCTGGATGATCCGGTGTACCGGCAGTCCAGTGATCATCTCACCATTGAAGAAGATCTGCCCATCAGTAGGGGGCAGCACTCCGGTGATGACATTAAACAGCGTTGACTTGCCGGCTCCGTTTGGCCCAATGAGGGCGCGAACTTCGCCCGGCTCGACCGTCAAGTCGACCGTATCAACGGCGGCAAGGCCACCAAAGCGGCGGCACACCCCGCGGCATTCAAGAAGCGGCACTGTTCGCCTCCTGTCCCGCATCGCGCGGCTCCGGCTGCGCCGTTCGAAGGTATCTCGTCAACAATCCCCAGATGCCCTCGGGCGCCAGGATTACGAAAGCGATAAAGATCGCGCCGAAGGCAAGGGGCCAAAGCTCGGTCACCTCCGATAACTGGTGCTCCAGCATGACAAAGAACACGCCGCCGATGATCGGTCCGATCAGCGTCCCGGCGCCGCCCACCACCACCATGATCAGGACGCGGCCAGAGACCAGCCAGAAGAACAGCTCGGGCGCGACGAAGCCGGCGAACGCCGTATAGAGCGCACCAGCCAGCGATCCCAGGGCGTAGGCGACGACGACCACGGCGATCTTGTATGCGCGCGTGTTGTAACCAAGCGCGCGCGTTTTGGCCTCGTTTTCGCGGATGCCGGCCAGCACGGCGCCAAACGGCGACGTGACGAGGATGGTGCACAGAACAAACGACGCAGCCAGGCAGAACATGACGACGTAGAAATAACCGACCTTGCCCTGAAAGAAGTCGAGCCCGAACGGACCTGCCGGGCGCGGGATGCCACCAATTCCATCCGAGCCACCGGTGAATTCCTTGAAACGATAGAGCATGGCGTAGCCAAGCTGCGCGAATGCAAGGGTCAGCATGGCGAACGACACGCCGGTCGACCTGGTGCATACCCAGGCGATTGGAACCGCAATCACAACCGACACGGCAACGCCGGCAAGGATCCCGATCGGCAGCGGCAAGCCGAAATGAATCAGGATCAAAGCGGTGGAATACGCACCAAGACCGTAAGCCGCGGCATGGCCGAAAGAGTAGAGGCGTGTGTAGCCGACTATAAGGTCGAGACTCATGGCGAAGAGGCCGAAGATGAGGGCCTCGGTGACCAAGGTGAGCGTGAACGCCGGCAAGATCGGCGCTGTCGCGCATATCAGCGCGACGATAACCGCGAGAACAATGCGGCCCCGCATCTCACTCTTCCTTGCCGAGCATGCCACCCGGACGGACGATCAGGATTGCGAGCATCAGCAGGTACATCATGGCCAGCGCCAGATCCTCGAAATAGTAGGAGCCGAAGACCTGGACGAACGCGACCAGCAGGCTCCCGAAAATGGACCCGAGAAAACTTCCCATCCCGCCGATGATGACGATAACGAAGGCATCAATGATCACGTTGGTTCCCATGCCGAGGAAGGCGGTCAGCAGCGGCGCGGAGAGGACGCCGCCGAGCGCCGCCATGGCGCAGCCGAGCGCAAAGACGCCGGTGCGCACCGCATTCACGTCGGTACCGAGCGCATGGACCATCTCGGCGTTCTGCGCGACTGCGCGCACGAGCAGGCCGGCGCGGGTTCGCTCGAGAAACTGCCAGGTGAGCAGCGCGGCGGCGCTGCCCATTGCGATGAGGAACAGCCGGTAGATTGGGAAAGGCTGATTGCTTATGAGAACAATTCCGCGCAGCCGATCCGGGATGGGGACACTTAGCGGCTGCGGTCCCCAGATCAATCGAATTAATTCGGCCAGGATGATGGCGAGGCCGAACGTCACCATCAAATAGGCGCCGCTATCCTGGCGCGCGTAGAGTCTCGCCAGCAGGACTTTTTCAAAGATCCCACCGACCACGCCGACGACGAGCGGAGCAAAGAGCAGCGACGCCCAGAACGAGCCGGTCCATGCAACCGTGCTGTAGCCGACGTAGGCCCCCAGCATGAACAGGCCACCATGCGCGAAGTTGATGATGCGCATGATGCCGAAGATGAGTGTGAGCCCGCAGGCGATGAAGAACAGAATCGCGGCCTGCGACAGCGCGTTCAAGCTCTGTGCGGCCAAAAACCCGGCAACATTCATTCGCTCTAGCGGACCAATTGCGGCCTCGGAAGGACAAAAACGACGGCGAAGCCTTGCAGCTGGTCCCCCCGGCTATTGCTATCCGGTCGTCTTGTAGCTCGTCGACAGGCAATCGGGTGTGATCATCTCGCGCGGATAGATTTTGACGATTTCCGGAATCGGTTCGGGATACTTGCTCGAGGCTGCCACCTTCACGACGAAGCCTTGATTCTCGCCCTGATGATCGCACTGACGCATCAGGATCGGGCCTTTCACGCTGCTCACCTCCAGATTTTCCATTGCCGGCACCAGTTTGCCGGCCTCGATCAAATCCGCCTTCTCGATCGCCGCGAACAGGATGTGCAGGGCCTGGTACATCTCGCCATCGGTCCAATCCGGGACTTCCTTGTATTCTGCGAGGAACGCTTCCGTGAACTTCTTGTTCTCCGGCACGTCGTAGGTGAAGGCGTAGCGCGAGGATCCGAGCATCCCGATCGCATCCTTGCCGAACGTTCGGATGTCCGCCTGCGCGACGATCTCCGTGAACAGCTGGAGGCGCTTGGTCAGCTCGTACTGGGTCGCCTGCAGGTAGAAGGAGCGCGCTTCGTCGCCCTGGAGCGCGAGATAGCAGCCTTGCGCGCCGGACTGGATGAGCTTGGTAATGTAGGTCGAATAGTCCTTGTTGCCGACCGGCGTGAAGACCTTGTCGACCAGCTTCTTTCCCACCGCCTTGATCTGCTCCTCGAACGCGCCCACGCTCGAACGGCCCCAGGCATAGTCGGAGCCAAGCGCAATGAAGTTCTGCTCCGGCGCATCCTTCAGGTAGAGGGCAAGCGTTCGCGCTCCCATCGGGGCCGACGTGTTGGCGCGGAAGAAGTTCGGGACCAGGAATTCTTTCGTCGTCAGCAGGCCGTCGCCGCAGCCGTGCGAGATGAAAAACGCCTTCCACTCCGCCAGTTTCGGCATGATGGCCCGCGCCTCCGAGGAAACGACGACCCCCGCGATGAGACGGCAATCGTCACGTTCCACCAGTTCCTGGCTTTTGCGCACGCAGTCAGCCGCGTTGCCCTGGGTATCGCGGTACAGGAACTCAATCGGCCGGCCGAGTACGCCTTTGGCGCCCATCATCTTCTCAACCAGCTTGCACGTGCGCATGACGTGCGAGCCGAGAACCGCGTAGCCGCCGGTGATGACGGTGGGAATGCCGATCTTGATCGGTGTTGCCGCCGCGGCAATGCGCAGCAACTTGGGCGATGCAAGCATTGCAGTCGCGGCGCTTGCTGCCCGAACAAGGGTCCTGCGGCTCAGCCTCGTCTGGGTCAATTCCTTCATCGCTTCCTCCCGATTGTTCTGATGCTAAAGGCGGCTTTCATTTTCTTTGCAGGTCAGCCGGCGATCAACTGGCCTCCATCGACTTGTATGACCTTTCCGGTGATATAGGAACCGTCCTCGCTGGCGAGGTACCCGGCCATGCGCGCGATTTCCTCGGGCCTGGCGATCCGCCCGAGCGGAATGCCGCCGATTACCTTTTGGGATGCTGCATCGCCCCAGCTTTTGAAGGCTGCGCGCGCCTGATCAGTGTCGGTTAAACCGATGGAAATTACGTTGGCGCGGATGCCGTAGTGACCCTCTTCGCGAGCCACCACGCGGATCAGTGCCTCGACCCCGGCCTTGGCCGCAGCCCCCTGCGAATTGCGCGATTGGCACATCTGCGCGGCAATCGACGAGATCGCGACGATGACCCCTCGCCCGCGATCGTGCATGTGAAGGACTGCCGCATGAATGATGTTGAACGCACCGATAAGGTCGTTGCGCAGGAAAGCTGCCCACGTCTTTGGATCCTGCTCCCGAACGTTCTTCCATTCGACCGGCGCGCCCGCGGAATGGGCGAGAATATCGATGCTGCCGAACGTATCGAGGGCGTGAGCGAATGCCCTCGTTATGGCATCGCAATCGCCGACGTCGGCCTGCAGAGCCAAGGCCCTCCCACCGTGCGATGCGATTTCGGCTGCGACCTGATCCGCGCTCTCACGGCTCGACTTGTAGACGATTGCGACGTTGGCGCCGCGTCCCGCAAATTCGAGCGCGATGGCTCGACCCACGCCTCGGCTACCCCCGGTAACGAACGCGGCGCGACCTGAGAAATCGCCCATGCTTTCTCTGTCTCAATAAGGCGATCGCGGTTTGAAGTCCGGCCGGCGTTTGTTCCGCAGAGCCGCCACGCCTTCGGAGATGTCCGGTCCGGAAAAACCCATAAATTCGAGCGCGAGTGAGGCATCGAACGTCGGCCCTGCAGCGCGTAGCCAATTATTGAGGGCATACTTGGTCCAGCGTACTGATGTCGGCGACAACCGCACCAACCGCTCGCACACTCCTCGCGCGACTTCGAGCACTTTATCGTCGTCAACGCATAGGCTCGCGAGACCAATGCGTTCGGCCTCTTCGCCAGTTACCGTCTCGCACAGGAGCAGATAGTATTTGGCCTTCGCCATCCCGCAGAGGAGCGGCCAGACGATGGCGGAGTGATCCCCGGCCGCGACGCCAAGGCGGGTGTGGCCATCGATGATGCGGGCGGTGCGGCCGACGATGACGATATCCGACACCATCGCTGCCGATAAGCCCGCGCCGACCGCTGGTCCTTCGATCGCCGCGACGATCGGCTTCGAGCAATTGATAACGTTATAGACGATATCGCGAGCCTCGCGCCAAGCACGAATACGCACATTCCAATCGGCGGCCATCTCTTCAATCAGTCCGAGGTCGCCGCCTGCCGAATAGTTACCACCCTCGCCACGCAGCAGAGCGCACGACACATCGGGATCGGCGTCAATATCGCGCCAGATTTCGGCGAGTTCCCCATGCCCCTGGCGGTCGAGCGCGTTGAGCTTCCCGGGATTGCTCATGACGACCTCAAGGATATGGGGCGCGGGGCGCATGATCCTGAGAAACTTGTAGCTCTCGTAGTCGACCTTCATTTTGCGGACCTGCGGAGTGCTGATGGGTTGAACAGAGCCGGAAGCGTTATCGTTACTCTTTGCCCAGCCGGTGGGCGGTGCGTGCGTGCGAATGATCATGCCGGGCATAATGCTGGCGCAGCAGGTCCTTGCCGTAATCGTTTCCGTTTGGGGTGCGCACGATGGTGTGGATATGGTCGCGCGTGGGCTCGTCGTTGGCATAGACGATCCCGGGCTGATGGTCGAATTCGATGAGCACGACCGGGCTATAGATGCGATAGTAGAACGGCCCGTGATCATCATGCGCGCCAATCCAGGAAAAATGCGTCTCGCGCAGGTGATCGAATGCCTCATCGAGCAAGATTTCCGCATGGCCAGGCCGCGTGCGATTGAGATAGAGGCGGATGAGATCGCGTAGCATGCCCTGCTGATCCGAGGTGAGCTCATCGTAGCGGATGCCTTCGTAGGGCATACGAACGTTGTCTTTGTAGGCGGCGGTGAGCAACTCGCCCGGCAGGTTGGTACCGATAATGGCCTTGGCCTGCTGCTCGGGGGTCAGCCGCCGCATCATGACGAGGCCGACGCTTTCCTCCGCTTGGAAGACACGGGTCCCGACGTACTTGCCGAATTGCGCGAGCACCGGCTCGGAGCCCATGAACTGTGGAGTAAGCACCATCTGATCGCCGAGGATGAAGCAGTTGATGATCAGGTGATGGCCGTCGAACTGCCAGCCCCAAGGCTCATCCGGCGAGGGTGTGCCGAAAATGCTGAGCCAGTAGTACCATTCGCTGTATTCCTGGGTCTGTCCGGTGATCTCGCAAGCATGCTCGTTGAGCTTCATCACATTGCGTGCGGTCTCGAAGCCGCTCGCGCTGAGTGCGCTGCTCACTAGCGCAAGGGCAGCCTCGCGCTGCGCGGGAAGAAGCTCGCACAGACCGACACCATGCCGCATCAGAAACGGGTGCACATTGGACCACGAGCGCCATGCGTCGCTTTCAACGCCGAAGGAGACCTGACGCCGCTTTTGCGGATCGAGCATTGCCAGAAAATCGCGCGCGGCCCGCACAATGGGTTGCAGCGATACGCCGGTCTTGCGCACCGGGAATAATCCCGGCGCAACCGCGCCGTCGGGCGTAATGCCGCGGAATTCCTCCTTGAGCGATTCCCGCGCTCGCACCAGCATTCGCTGCAGGAATTCCGAATATTTCGGGGGAGGCTCGCAGGCCGGCATCGGCAGGCGGCGCCGAAGCGGCCGTGGGGAATGGGTTCGCTCCAGGCCGAGCGAATGTGCGTGATCGTGATCCATGTTTCGAACCTGGCAGGAAGCTCGGATCGGCGCAAACGGGCGTGCGTTTGCTGGATTTAGCACGGTCCGGGCAGAAACGCACCATCAGCAAAAGACCATGCCGCATGTGGATCATGGTAGCTGATTGCAAAACAAACGATTAGGATCGGTTGGCGGCCGTTGAGCCGTTTCCTCGGGCCGCTTAACACTGCAACAGGCGAGATTCTGGAATGCATTAACATGATGGAATTTGATGCATTCATCAGTTACTCGAGCAGGGACAAGACCGCCGCCGACGCGGCCTGTGCAGTGCTCGAAAGTACGGGAGTTCGCTGCTGGATTGCTCCGCGTGATATCAGGCCCGGCGTGGAATATGGCACTGCCATCATCGATGCCATCGAGCGATGCCGCGTCATGGTCCTCATTTTTTCATCGAGCGCAAATGAATCACGCCAAATCCACCGCGAGATCGAGCGGGTGGTCAGCAAAGGAATTCCGATTGTCCCCGTACGCATCGAGGACGTCATGCCGACCAAAAGCATGGAATATTTTCTCGGTGCAATCCACTGGCTCGACGCGCTCACGCCCCCGCTCGAGGGGCATTTGCAAAAGCTTGCCGAGACGGTGAAAGCGATCCTCCAGGTCGATGCCGCTGCACAAGCCAGGGCCGACAATCTCGCGCCGCTCGACAAAAGCGCGGTCGCGGTGGGCGCGAGAGCGGCGCAGTTCCCTGCCAGCGATCAACCCAAGGCAGATGCCCGCTCCGAAACCCGAGCAGGCTGGGTGATAGGCGCGAGCGCCATCGCGGCTGCTATCTTTTTGGTGGCGGGCGGACTTTGGATTTATCAAACTCGCGTGCCGGCTCCCACAAATGCGCCGGCCGCGCAAGCCAGTCAACCCGAGCAAAGGCAGCCACAGCAGCTCGTGCCCGAGGCGATCCCGTTCATCCGGGATCGGGACCGTGCCGCGATTCGCTCAGAGTACCTGTCCGCCCCGGAGCACAAGGCGCTCGCCATCAGCTTCAATCGAATGGGCTTCATTACCGGTCAACAGGATGATGAAACGGCCAAGCGAGCGGCACTGGCCAACTGCACCAAAGCCACCGAAGCGAATGGATCAAAAAATCGGTGCGAAATTTATGCGGTGGGCAACAACGTCGTTTTTACCGGGGGCAACCCGCCAATGCCGCCACCGCCTTGGCTGATTCGCAATCCTTCAATTGAACGGCCCTTTGCGAGCAAGGATATACCGCTGGCGTCTGATTCCCAGCGCGCGTCCATCGAAAAGTTCTATCCTCCCGGCGCAAAATCGAAGGCCTTGGCATTGGCCCCGGATGGAAACGGATTTTACTATCGTAATGTCGCTTCCGCCGAGGAAGCCATCCGCAGGGCTTTGGAAGCGTGCGGCCATAACGCAGGCGTTGCCTGCATGATCGTTGCCGTCGATGATTTGTTTGTTGTTCCCGTTCCACTCAAGATGAAAGCGACAGGTTTCTTTTTTTCCGGCAGCAATGTCGCGATCGCACCCGAGCAGCGAGACAGTCTCACGCGGCGGCTCGGCAATGCGACGAACGCCTGGAACGCAATCGCCGTCGGCGCCAACGGAAGACCCGGGCTTGTGCTCAATGCCGCTGACGAAGATGCTGCGATCGAAGGCGCACTGACCGATTGCGGCAGGCAGGACCGCAATTGTCGTGTCATTGCTCTCGGCCTGTTCACGGTCGAGCCCCTGCCGGCACCCAAGCCGGTCGAGCCCAACCCGTGACCCCAGCGGTAACGGTCCCGGATTCACACGAGATCGACGTCGCGGCCGAAACCCGCCCACCGCGACTTGCAATTAGCTGCTGTGATGACCGGCTCCCCGGTTGCCGCGCTGCGCTTGGTCCGCGAATGACGCTGGATATGATTCGAAGCTGAAGCCGTTCGCGGCGGCGCTACGCTTTTACCACCGTTATCTCGGTCTTGACCGAATTGGCAATGAAGCAATTCTCGTGCGCCGCATGATGCATCTTGTCGAGCTCTTCGGCGCTGGGCGTTCGATCGCCACTCCACACGATCCTCGGCTGTAACTCCACCCGCGTGATGGCCATTTTGCCCTGGGCATTCTTCTCCATATGGCCGACGGCGTGATCCTCGTACGCATCGAGCACGAACTTCTGCCGGCACGCAATCGCCAGGAATGTCAGCATGTGACAGCTCGACAATGAGGCGACGAATGCCTCCTCCGGGTCGACATTGGCAGGATTGCCGAGGTAGGCCGGGACGGCGGATGCGGTCATGGTATGGCCGCCGTCAAAGCTCCAGGTGTGATCGCGCGGATACTTTTGATAGGAAAACTCGGCGCCGCCGCGTTCCCATTTGATGGTCGCTTTGTGCTCGGACATGAGGCCGGTTTAAAGTGTACGCGCGCGTACTGCAACCACGTCTTTTCGCGCGCCGAGGCGACAGACGCAGGGACCCCCGACCATGACAGGCGATCTCACGGACTGGCGCAACCAGGTGGCTGTGGTGACGGGCGGCGCGCGCGGACTGGGGCGAGCGACGGCGAGGCTCTTTGCCGAGCGCGGCGCCGCGCTATGCGTCAACTATGCCCAGCACGCGCAAGCGGCCCAGGAACTGGTCGCCGAGATCAGCACAGCCGGAGGACGCGCGATTGCGGTCTTGGCAGACGTCGCCGACGCAGCCGCGGTCGAAGCAATGATCGCGCGCACTGAAAGCGAGCTTGGACCGGTGACCATCCTGGTGAACAATGCCGGCGTTTCGTGGCAGGCTACGCTGGATACCTATGATTGGGAAAAGGTTGCCCACATGCGCGCCATCAACGTGGAGGGTGTAATCCATGCGACACGTGCAGTGGCAGGAGGCATGCGGGCGCGACGTTACGGACGAATTGTCAATCTGAGCTCGGTTGCGGCGATTGGCACCGCGCTCTCCGGCAATGCCTTCTACGCCGCGACAAAAGCCGAAGTCGCAATCCTGACGCGGCGCTTTGCCCTGGAGTTGGGCCCGCACGGGATAACCGTGAATGCGGTGGCGCCCGGTTTCGTCCGCACCGACATGACCCAGGGCGGCCGCGGCGCTGCTGACTGGCCGGCGACCGAGAAAAATTTTGCTGCCCGCGCCATTATGGGCCGCATCGGTGAGCCGCAGGATATCGCCAATGCCGTCGTCTTTCTAGCCTCACCGGCGAGCGGCTGGATCACGGCGCAGATGCTCACGGTGGACGGCGGGCGCATGGACTATATTGGCCACGGGTAAATTCAACTGCTCGATTTAAACGGGAGAGACCGATCCATGTGGTGCAGACTGATCACTGCGGCAATCATTGCGTTGGCTGCGGCCAGCGCCATGGCAGAAGAGACGGTCAAGGTCGGTCTCATTCTTCCGATGACCGGCGCGTTTACGACGACGGGCAAGCAGGTCGAAGCTGGCGCGCGCTTCTACATGCAACAGAATGGCGCGACCGTCGACGGCAGGAAAATTGAGCTGATCCTGCGCGACGACGCCGGAATTGCCGACAACAGCAGGCGCATTGCCCAGGAGCTTCTGGCCCGCGACAAGGTGAATATTATTGCCGGATTTGGGCTCACCCCAATCGCACTCGCCATCGCGCCGCTTGCAACCGAAACCAAGACACCGATGGTGGTGATGGCGGCGGCGACCGCGATCGTCACCGAGAGCTCGCCCTATATTGTGCGATCGAGCTTTCCCCAGGCCGCCCCGGTCGTGATCATTGCAGACTGGGAGTCCAAACATGGCCTCAAGAAGGTGGCGACGCTCGTTTCCGACTTCGCACCGGGCCATGATTCAGAAACGTATTTCAAGCAAACTTTCACCCGCGCCGGCGGCGAGGTGCCATTATCATTGCGGGTGCCATTGCTCAATCCGGATTTCGCGCCTTTCCTGCAGCGCGTGCGTGACGCTTCCCCCAATGGCGTTTTCGTCTTCATTCCGGCCGGCCAGGCCGCGACCATGATGCGCCAGTTTGTCGAGCGTGGGCTCGACAAGTCCGGCATCCGCCTTTTCGGAGCGGGCGACATCACCGACGACGACCTGCTCAACAGCATGGGCGACGTCGCGCTGGGCATCGAGACCGCCTACTTTTATTCGGCAGCCCATCCTTCGGAGAAAAACAAGACATTCGTCGAGGGCATGAAGCGGGCGAACAACGGCATGCGCGCGAATTTCTTCGGTGTTTCAGGCTACGACGGCATGCATGTGATCTATGAAACGATCAGAAAAACAGGCGGCAAGACCGACGGCGACAGTTTTATTGGTGCCGTGAAAGGAATGTCCTGGGAGAGCCCGCGCGGACCGATGACCATCGATCCGGAAACCCGCGACGTCATCAGCAATATCTACATGCGCAGAGTCGAAAAAGTGAACGGCGAGCTCTGGAATATCGAGTTTGCGACCGTGGAGAATGTCAAGGACCCGGTCAAGGCCGCAAAGAAATAGGGCAAGCCCTCGCCCGCCTTGCGGCGGCCCGCGTTCGAAAGTCCCGCGACCTGCCGCAGCCCGGGCCCATCTACTCCACGGGCACCATCAGATACTCGTAAGGAGTTCCGCCAAACATGATATAGGGCTTGTGCGCCTCGTCTGCGGACTTCGCATAGCCCTCCAGCATCTTGGTGATTCCCGGTCCGCCGATCATCACGTGCGGCCCCGTTTGCACCCATTTCTTTCCCTCCGGAGGCTCAGTCGCAAACGGGTCGTCGATGCTTGCATCCGCGCCCCCCTTCAACATGTAGCCAAGCCATATTTTTCCCTCCGGCGGTTTGCCGCGCGCCAGCAAGGATTTGAGCCATTCCAAGCCGTTTCGGTCGAGGCAAATCGGATCGTGCCCGGGCGTGTTTGGATCATCCGGCAAGCACGTGAAGGCGCCCTGCCCCGACCGCAAGGTCCGCAGCTTGCCATCGGCGCCCACGATCACAACGGTGGCATCTTTTGCCACAGCGGCAGGGGCCGCAGACGTGGCGCTCGCAATCAGATCCGCATCAGTCTTCGGTTTCGGGGCGTCCTGCGCAAGCACAGAGATCCCTGCCTGTCCTGTTGCCACGCTCGCCACCATCAACGCGATTGCTGCAAGTCGCATCGGAGTCCTCCTGAAGATCGCCGGGAGCCGGTATTTGGCTTTATTCTGCGTATTTGTTCGCAATGTGATCGTGGTTCCGTATCTTGTAGTCCGGATGAGCCCGTCGCGCTTATTGCGCGAGGGCGAATACCGGGGAACTCGTTCGCCGCATATCGCTTCGCTTATGCGGGCTGCAATCACCCGAAACGTCCACCGCTTGGCCCTGTGGCCGGGTCTCGTGAAGAACTCGACCAGCCTACAGCCTACGTAGGCTCCTCCACGGTCCTGATCTCGATTTCAGACGTAAGCGTGCGGTCGACGGGGCATTTGTCGGCGATTTCAAGGAGCCGCTTGCGCTGTTCTTCGCTCAGCACGCCCTCAAGACTAATAGCGCGATCGATGCGATCGAGCATTCCTTCCTTCGTCTCGCAATTCGCGCAATCCTGCGCATGAAATCCGGGAGTGACGAAGGCGTACCGTTACGCGCTCGAGCGGTAGCGCCTTGCGCTCAGCATAAAGGCGCAAGGTCATGGACGTGCACGCCCCAAGTCCGGCTAGCACGAGGTCATAGGGCCCAAGCCCACTGTCGATACCGCCCGCTTCGACCGGCTCGTCGGCGAAAAGCCGGTGCCTGCCCGACCTTATTTCCTGCTGGAACCGTCCGGTTCCGGTTTCCCGCACAATGACACCAGGATCACTCGGCGTATCGGCCGCGACATCGGTCGCATCCAGGTAGCGTTCGGCCCAAGCGCGGATGACGCTCGCGACATAGGTCGCGTCGCTGCGCCGGCTCAAAAGGTGATCGGCTCCGGCCAGCGAGACGAAGCTCTTGGGATGTTTCGCGGCGGTAAAGATGAAGCTCGCATTTTCGATACCAACGATGTCGTCGGTGGGGGAATGGAATAGCAGCAAGGCCTTGTGCAAGGCGCCAATTCGGTCACGCAGCCTCTGCTGCGCGACATCGTCGAGGAACGCGCGGCTCACTCGGAATGACCGTCCTGCGAGCGTCACATTGATATCGCCGGCTGCATCCACATCGCCCCGATGCTTCAACAATCCAGCAAAGTGGGCTGGATCGCAGGGCGCAGCGATGGTCACGACTGCGCGCGCTTCCGGCACCTCCGCGGCGGCGGCAAGCACGGCCGCGCCGCCAAGACTATGGCCGATCAAAATTGCCGGCGCGCGCTTGGTGCGCCGCAACGCGTCGGCAGCGGCAAGGAGATCGGCAACATTCGAGGAAAAGGTTGTGTTGGCAAATTCGCCCTCGCTTGAACCCAGGCCGGTGAAATCGAAGCGCAACACCGCAATGCCAAGCGCGGTGAGAGCCTCGACAATGCGCTTGGCCGCGCGCACGTCCTTGCCGCAGGTGAAGCAATGGGCAAACAGCGCATAAGCCCGTGGCTCCCCGATCGGAGAATCAAGCAAGGCGGCGAGCCGCTCGCCCGCGGCATTGGAGAAATCGAAACGTTCAGACGGCACGTTGCTCTCCCATCGCTTTCATGCTGAAGGTACCAGGAAGATATCTCCTCCTAAGGCTCTGGCCGTAACTCTGCCGAACAAACGAATGCCGATCGGGATCGTCACCTTGAAAAATCGGATGCTCACCCCACTCGCACAGCTTTTCATTGAAAATATCCGTGCCGCGACGAAGTCCATGGCGTAAGTTTTCCTCTAGCAAGCCCTCACAGACTGCGCGGGTTATGCCGTGATGTCGATGCCTGATACCCGAGTTCGCCTGAGCGTCGCGGATGCACGCGAGCTGGCGGAGGGAGCGCTGCGCGCGCTTGGATATCATCCCGACGAGGCGCGCATCATCGCCGACCACGTAATCGATGCCGCCATGTGCGGCTACGAATATTCCGGACTCGCGAAGATCCTCAACGTCGCGGACAGCGAACACTTCCATCTGCCGCGCCGAGCCATGACCGTCTTGCGGGAAACGGAGGTTTCGCTTGCCTTTGACGGGGGCAACAATGTCGGCATGCTTGCACTCTTTCATGCGGCACAGGCGGCGATCAAGAAAACCGCGGCGCACGGGGTTGCGCTCGTCTCGATGACGAACGCCTGGATGAGCGGCCGCAGTGCCTACTATGTCGAGATGATCGCCAAACATCGCCTGGTCGCGATCCATACCGCGGCAAGCTCGCCCCTGGTTGCCCCGCCGGGCGGAAGAGCGGCGGTGCTCGGCACCAATCCGATTGCGATCGCGGTGCCCTCCGCCCGCGGACCCATTGTATTTGACATGGGCACGTCGGCTTACATGATGACCGAGGTGAGGCTGCGCGAACGGCTTGGCGAGAAGCTGCCCCACGGGGTCGCGCTTGGTCCCGAGGGCGAGCCAACCAGCGATCCGGGAGAAGCACGCCGCGGCGCCTTGCTGCCGTTCGGCGGCTACAAAGGCTTCGGACTTGCGCTCATGATGCAGGCGCTGGCACTGCTCGCCGGCCCCGGCTCGGACGGGGCAAGCGAATACGGTTACCTCTTCGTTGCGTTTCGCCCCGACCTGTTCGGGTCCGCCGACGCGTTCGAACGTGAGGTGACGCAGTTGATCGATCGTGTCAAAGCGACACCGCGACAGGGCGGCGTAGATGAGATCCGCATTCCGTCCGAGCGGGCGTTTCGCTCCCGCAAGCGTGCGCTGCATGAGGGCCTTGCGATCGATCGGCTGGTGTTCGATGCCCTCGTCGCGCTGCGCAGCAGATCGTAGAAGAGAAGCCACATGCGCGTCGCGGTCAGCAATATTGGCGTCATTGTATCCGGCGACTGGCGGGATCCGTTCGTGCGGGGCGATACGGTGATCATGCAGGACGGCAAGCTGACATCCGTCGGCACTGCCTCCGCTGGCGACGTCGAGAGCTGCGATGTCGTGATCGATGCCGGCGGCACCACGGCGATCCCCGGTCTCATCGATTCCCACGTCCATGTCACATTCGGCGACTATACGCCGCGCCAGCACACCATCGGCTTTCTGGAGAGCTACGTTCAGGGCGGAACAACGACGGTGATCTCGGCGTCTGAAGTCCACGTGCCTGGCCGTCCCAACGATCCCGCAGGCGTCAAGGCGCTTGCGATCGCGGCAAGCAAATGCTTCCAGCATTACCGGCCCGGCGGAATGCACGTGCATGCAGGGTCCGTGATCCTCGAGCCGGGATTGAACCAGGCGGACTTTGCGGACCTCGCCGCGAGTGGCGTGTGGCTCGCCAAGGCGGGCTTTGGCGCCGTCGAGACGCCGTACGACTATGTGCCGCTCGTCGCAGCGGCCAAAGGCGCAGGGCTCGTTACCACGTGTCACACCGGCGGCGCCTCGATCCCAGGATCGAGCGCAATTACCGCCGACCATCTTCTGGCCATGCGGCCGCACGTGTCCTTTCACATCAACGGCGGGCCGACGGCCATGGCCGATCGCGATTTTGAGCGGGTCATCGCTGAAAGCGAGATCGCGCTGCAGGTATGCACCGCGGGCAACCTGCGAACGACACTCCTGTGTGCGCGGCTTGCACAACAACATGATGCTTTCGATCGTTTCATCATCGGGACGGACACGCCAACGGGATCAGGCATCATGCCGCTCGGCATGCTCTACACCATTGCACATCTCGCAAGTCTCACAGACATGGCCCCGGAACGCTCGATCTGCGCTGCGACCGGGAACAATGCCGGCGTTTACCAGCTGCAATGCGGCCTCCTGGCAGCGGAAAAGGATGCTGATCTGGTGCTGATCGATGCGCCCGAAGGCGGGACGCAGACCAACGCGCTTGCCGCCATCAAACACGGTGATATCGCTGCGATCGGCGCAGTCATCTCAAACGGCGAGCCGCGCTTCGTGGGGCGCAGCCGCAACACCCCACCTACAATGCGCAAGGTGCGTGTTGCGGCGTGCGCGCTTGCGCGGGATTTTTCCACGCCGCGGCATTAAACTAAACCCTGCACATGACGGCGCCCGCATTCACGGTTCGAGACGTTCACCTCTACGAGAGAGACGTTCACCTGCGCCTGCCATTTCGGTTCGGTGTGGTCACGCTCACCGAGGCGCCACAAGTGTTCGTGCGCGCGCGCATCGAGCGTGCTGATGGCCGCTCGTATTGGGGCGCGGCAGCGGAGATGCTCGTGCCCAAATGGTTCGATAAGAATCTCGCGCTGTCCAACGAGGCAAATTTTGAGCAGCTGCGCCTCGCGCTCGCTCTTGCCGCCACCGCTTACACGGACTCGGTTGAACCACGCACCGCGTTTGGCCATTTCGCCGCCAATTACGAGCGGCAAATTACAGATGGAGCCGCGCACGGCCTCAATCCCCTGGTTGCAAGCTTTGGTCCGGCTCAGATCGACCGCGCGATCCTCGACGCCCTTTGCCGGAGCGCGAGCTGCTCATTTTACGACGCAATCCGGACCAATCTGGCCGGACTTGATCCAGCGCTGCTGCCGGCGCATGTACCGGAACTGGCTCCCTTCGACATGCTGCGATTTCTCGCGGCTCTGACGCCAGCAGCCAACATCGCCGCGCGCCACACGGTCGGCCTGATTGATCCCATCGCGGGTCATCCCAACAACGTCAATGACGGCCTGCCCGAATCTCTCGAAGAAGTCGTCGCGACCTATGGCCACACTTTTTTCAAGCTCAAAGTCGGTGGCGAAGCCGACGCCGACCTGCGTCGCTTAGGCGAAATCGCGGCGGTGCTCGACCGTATCGATGGCCCGTACCACGTCTCGCTCGACGGCAATGAGCAGTACGATGATCTCGACACCCTATTGGACCTCTGGCAGCGCATGGCGGCGTCGCCGCAACTCAAGCGTCTGGTCGCCAGCATTCTGTTCATCGAGCAGCCGATCAATCGCAATCACGCATTGGACAAGAACATCTCGTCGCTGTCGCGCATCAAACCGGTGATCATCGATGAGTTCGATGCCGACCTTGCCGCGTTTGCGTCTGCCCGCGCGCTCGGCTACGCCGGCGTATCCAGCAAGTGCTGCAAGGGCTTGTACAAATCCATCCTCAATGCCGCCCGCTGCCGGCTATGGAATGCCGAAGTCGGCGGCGAGCGATATTTCATGTCGGGCGAAGATCTGACTACGCAGGCGGGCTTGGCTCTGCAGCAGGATGTTGCCCTCGTGAACCTGCTCGGCCTGACCCATGTCGAGCGCAATGGCCATCATTACGTCAATGGCATGGCGGGATTGCCGGAAGGCGAGCAGGATGCCTTTCTCGCGGCGCATCCCGACCTTTACGAGCACAGCCACGGCGCCGTCCGGGTGAAAATCGAAAATGGACGCCTCGCGATCGGCTCGCTCGCGGGTATCGGTTTTGCCACCGGCGCATATCCCGATTGGGGGGCGCTCAAGCCCCTGGAGCGAGTGGAAAAAGTCGAGCGAGCTTGAGGCGCCGGGCCATAGTTTAGCATCCCGCACCTTGAACGAGCCGGCGAGATCATCGAATGCCGCGCTAAGCAGAGTTGGACGGCTTGACCAACGGATGCCTAGCGCGGACCAATGTCCGCAGCCGGCGGAAGGAGACATGGCGCGGCTGGCTAGGGCGCCGCTTTTGACCGAACCGGACTAAATGAATATCGCGCATTTTGCGCGGTCTTCTAATTTAATTTAATTCCGTGATTTGTCACACTCCTGTCACATAGCGGGAAGCGCCGACTTTCGCGTTTGGTCTAGCGCACCTGCTCAATTTGCATAGCGCAGCAATTCTACTTGCGGCACACTGCCACGATCTCGGGCATCACACTGAGGAGCGAACCATGCGCAGAACCAGTATCCTCTGCGTCGGACTGCTTGCGGCGTTTGCCGGAATAACGGCTGCGAGCCCGCAGGCGGTCGCGCAGCAACAACAGAAGCCCAACATCCTATTCATCATGGGTGACGACATCGGCTGGATGCAGGTGGGCAGCTACCAGCAAGGTCTGGGGCTCGCCGAAACGCCGAACATTGACCGCCTCGCCAATGAGGGTGCCAGGTTCATGCATTACTACGCCGAGCAGAGCTGCACGGCCGGGCGAAACGCCTTCTTCACCGGGATGAACCCGCTGCGTACCGGCATGATCCCGCCGCAACTGCCCGGCAGCCCGTCCTATCTTCGGCCCGGCACACCGGCGCTCGCCAAGTTCCTGATCGATCTCGGCTACAACACCGGCGAGTTCGGCAAGAACCACCTTGGCGACCACACCGATGCGCTGCCGACCGCGCATGGCTTTCAGGAGTACTGGGGTTACCTCTACCACCTGGACGCGATGCAGCAGGTGAGCTTCCCCGACATCAACAAGAGTCCAACGGTGCAGGGTTTCGCGCCGCCATGCAAGAACACGCCGATCCCTGGTATTCCCGAGGTGCCCGGCGCCGTGGATCCGAAGACGACGACCTGCCTGACGCCGCCACGTCCGGTCCTTTGGTGCAAGTCCTCGGACGGTACGGCGCGGAACCAGAGGTGCAGCGACGAGGGTCCCCTGACGCTTGAACGTTCGAAGACGGTGGACGAGGAAATCTCGGCGAAGGTGATCGACTTCCTAGACCGCAACGACCCTCGGCGGACCAACAAGCCGTTCTTCGTTTGGTACAACCCGGCGCGCATGCACGTCACAACAGTGCTGTCGCCGAAGTACCTGGCGATGCTGGGTGAGGAAGGCGGCAAGGACTGGGGCATCCAGGAAGCCGGGATGAAGCAGTTGGACGACAACATCGGCGAAGTGATGAAGAAGCTGGAGGCCATGGGCCAGCTCGACAACACCATCATCGTCTTCACCACCGACAACGGCGGGCAGAGCCAGACCTTCCCGGATGGCGGCATGACGCCCTTCAAGGCTAACAAGCTCACCACCTGGGAAGGCGGCATGCGCGTCCCGCTGGTCATCCGCTGGCCTGGCCACATCAGGCCGGGCACGCTGAAGACCGACATCTTCGCTTCACTCGACTGGTTGCCAACCTTCGTCGACATCGCCGGCGGAGCCAAGGGCAACGAGCTGAAGGCGCGGATCGAGGCCGGCAGTTACCCCGGTATCGTCAAGACGACGCTCGATGGTGTGAACCAGCGCGACTATCTCGAAGGCAAGTCGGAAAAGTCGGCACGCGACACCTTCTTCTACTACACCGGGGCGACACCGTCGGCGGTGCGGTACAAGAACTGGAAAATCTACTTCACGATGGAGGGCTCGACTGGTGCCTCCGCGCTCATGGGTCCCCAGACCTATGGTTGGGCCCAGGTCCAGAACATCAGGCGCGATCCCTTCGAGCAGGCCGTGGGCGAAGAGCAGAAGTCCGTGTTTTCCGTCGGCGGTGCACTTGCCTCACCGAGTACCGCATACATCTACAACTGGAACATGCTGCCCGTCGGGCAGCAACTGTGGCTGAAGGAACTCAAGTCTTACATTGCGTTCCCGCCGCTGCAGGATCCGGAAAGCTACAACCTCGTGCAGGTCCTGCAACAGGTAAAGAAGATGGGGGACCGGCACCCGAGCAGATGACCTTCCGAGGAGCAGGACACGGTTTGCGATAACTGAGCGGGCGGCCCAAGAGGGTCGCCCGTTTGTCCAATGCAACTCCGAGTGCGATTTTGGGCGTGAGTCACATGCCGGTTATTGGACCCTGATCGACGTGTCGGAAGTAACCTCTGAAACATCCGCTGCTGGGCTGCGCCTAGGCGCGAAGATCGTCGGCAGGCGTCGATCCGGCTTGTAGTCGTCTCTGGAGATAGACAATGAAGCTTTCTCGCCGACAAGCAACGATTGGTGGCGCGACCCTGCTTGCTGGTACTTCGATGGGCACGTTGGCGCAGGCGCAACGGGAAAGGCCACTGAAACGCGCCGTTGAAGACGTGGAAGGGCGGGAGGAGGTCCGTAATGCCGAGCGCCTAACACCCAAGGAATTGGCCAACAGGACCGTCTATCGCCGCGCCGTGGACGCCGTGATCTGGGGTCTTCCGCTCGTGGGCGAAGACACCGTGAAGCAAGCCGCTTTCCGCGATGGCAAGGCAAACTACAACGACATCGTCTGGTGGCCCAAAGGCGGTGGCTGGAAGAACCAGTCGCCCACACCCAACGTCAACACGCGCTATATGTATTTCTTCATAAACACCCGGCAGGACGGGCCAGTCGTGGTGGAACTGCCTTCGGCTGTGCCTGGAGCCAGCTTCTACGGCACCATCGAAGATGCTTGGTATGTACCGCTCACGGACATCGGCTTCGAAGGCAAGGGCGGCAAATATTTGGTGCTGCCACCCGACTACAAGGGCGACGTGCCGGACGGTTACATCGCGGTGCGTCCAGCGACCTACAATACCATGACGCTGCTGCGATCCATCCTCGCGTCCCTCTCTGAAAAGGATGTGAAGGCGGGCGATGGACTTGTACAGCAGGTGAAAATCTACCCCTTGTCCAAGGCTGCCAACCCGCCCGCGCAGCGTTTTCTCGACATGACGGACGTCCTGTACAACGGTCTCATCAAGTACGACGAAACCTTTTTCGCCAGTCTCGCCCGTGTGCTGAACGAAGAACCGGTGCAACCCCGCGACCGCGAAATGATGGGTATGCTCCTGCCGCTCGGCATCGAGAGGAGTAAAGAGTTCAAACCCGACGCCGCGACCGTAAGGCTGTTGAAAACAGCGGCTGCGGAGGCGCTCGCTTGGTTGATGGATAAGGCCGCGACGGACACCACTCCGTGGTGGCCTGATAGTCATTGGTGCGTTCCCACTCCACCAATTACCGTGCCGACTGGTTTCAAGTGGGAGATGCCGAATTATTTTGGTGTGGATGCGCGCGGCATTGCTCTGTCGCAGTATTTCTGTCCAACGGAAAAGCTGGGCACCGGCAGTTTCTATTTCGGAACCTTTCATGACCACAGCGGCAAGCCGCTGGAAGGCCAGAAAACTTACCGACTTCACGTTCCGGCGAACGTGCCGGTGCGCGAATTCTGGTCCGCAACCGTCTACAGCCTGAAAACGTCGAGCTTCTTTCTCAACGCCGAACGCCTCACCCTGGGATCGCTCGACAAGGACTTGCGCAAGAACGCTGACGGCACCGTGGACATCTACTTTGGGCCGAAGCCGCCCGCGGGGCAGGCGTCAAATTGGCTGTACACCAAACCGGGCGAGAAATGGTTTACGTGGTTCCGGGTGTATGGCCCGGAAAAAGCGATTTTAGACAAGAGTTGGAGATTGCCGGATATTGAAATGATCGGCTGATCGTAGGATGGAGCGGGGCGCGTTCGGCTCCTGCAATGAGGCGATCCGGCCGTGTCCGCTATCGGACCCAAACCGGTTTTCGATTGAGCCCTCGTGTACTCGTTAACGGGCAGGTCGGTCCGCCGTGACCTGCGCCCCAGTTCGGAGCGCAGCTCACGACGGGTGCTTCGAGGCTATTGGACCACCGCCGCAGGCGGAGGAACGTAGGCGTTCGGGTTCGACAATGTTTCGATCAGCGCCTCGCCCGGAGCGTAGGTGCCCAGGATCACGAGGAATGGCCCCCGAGGAGCGGGCAGCCAGTTCGCTTCCTTGTCCTTGCCCGGGCTGTCGGCTTGCAAATAGATGGTTAGCGAGCCATCCGCGTTATGCTTCATGTCCGGGTAATCGCTCCCTAGAACGTAGCGGTTGAGCGCATTCGGGACGGGGTAGGAGTTCGTCGCGTCGAACATCCTCAGAGCCCAGAAAGCGGGTTTGATGTAGGGCGGCGTCTTCTGGAAAGTCATCGTGTAGCGCTTGGCGCCGGTGAGCGGCTCCCCGTCTGAACCCAACATCCCGTCCAGGTATACCGCTTCCTTCGGCGTGTTGGCGGTCAGGCCGACGCGCGCAACGATGGCGCGAATCTTATAGTCCGTTTTCGGATCGCCGATCGTGGGTGGTGGAATGAACCAGCCGTTGGTCAATCGGCCAAACGGCAAAGAGTTCATCATTGGCTGAATGTCCTTGGCCGCGCGTGCCATCGCCTCGAGAACAATGGGATCCACCTTGGACCGGTCCCACTGCTTGCCGAGTTCGAGGCCGAGCGGCTTGAACATCGGCAGCAGGGCGGAAATCTCGTTGGCGGGCGGCGGATTTTCGTTCATCGCCGCGGACAGGATGTCCCAGAATTGTAGCGGGTCCTTGAAATCCAGGTCACTGACCGGGAGCTTCGGGTTCACGAGCTGCGGCGCGGCGTAGTCATACTTGGGCGCGGGCAACGCCGACTTGCCCATGTACTCGGACAAGCCCTGCAAGGTGATGCCGGCGAGGACCTTTCTGGCCGCAGTCAACTCGCCCGCATTCGGCATGTGTACGCGAGGCTGGATCAGGATCCACGGCGTCGGAGCATCGATGCGCTTGAGGCCCGCTGGCAGGTTGCCTTTCCAGCCCGGGGCCACCATGGCGTACTTACCTCCCTTGTACCCATTGGTCACGCCAGCCGGGTACGCGAAGGCATTGGTGTACATGTCCACGGTTTCCACCATGTAGTAGCGGCCGCCGGAATCAGGCAGAGTCAGGATGACCGGCTCCCGCCGGAGATCCAGAAATCCAAAGCCGTAGAGGACGCTGTCGTTGGGCAACACGTACCCCTCCTCCTCAGCGATCGAAGGAGTTGTGATGTTTTCCATTCGCCACAGGCTGTTCGGCGCCGCCTTCGCCTTTGGCCCCACCGCGTCGTTGTAGCGCAGCGAGTACATGATGACGAGCGGGCCACCCCACGTGGCGGCGTTAAGGGCCACGGCGTGGGACCAACCGTCCAGCGTCTTCGTTTGTTCGGGAGTGAACTTTACCGAGGCGGCCTGCGCCTTCCTGGTCTGCGCCCAAGCGGCGGATGTCACGCTGCACGCGAACGACAGCGCCAGCGTCGAAGCGATCCACTTGCCAGACTTGCTCATGACTTGCTCCATTTTTTGATGATGCACCAAAACCGGTATCGACCGGCTGCGCACGCCGTTCGGTCGGGCAATAGCTGCCCAACAATCTTACAATATTGGGAATTCAGTATGACACCCCCCGATCGCCAAAGTGTATTGCCTTTTGGGGCAACATGAACGTCCGGCGGAACTTCGCAGCAATCAGGGGAATTCCGGGATCGGCTGGTGCCGAGGCCGGATCGTGCGCTTTTTCCTGTCGCCATTGGCAGCATCGGCGTTACGGGCGGCGCCGGCGACAGCGCTTTGGGAACACCGTGCCGTGATGTCGGCTCCTGTGCACACAGTCTGTCCAGAGCCAATGCGGTGGCATGTCCGCAGCTGGCGAAAGCTGATAC
>CAVYVC010000043.1:0-84815 GCA_963771845.1 uncultured Alphaproteobacteria bacterium
TGGGGATTGAAGTTCCTGGTGCCGGCGGTCGGTGCCTTGCTCGCGCTCTCGGCGGCGCTGGCCGCGGCGTGCTTCGTCAAGGCTTTCGGCGTGACGTTTCTCGGGCGCGCCCGCGGCGCCGCCGCGGGTGCCGCGCATGAACGGATTGGTTCTCGCTCACCGCCATGTTTTTTTTCGCGACGCTCTGCCTGGTTGCCGGCATTCTCCCGGGTCTCTTTATCGACGCACTCGCGCCTGTCGTGCAAAGCCTGATCGGCGATCGCATGCCGGTGCAAACCGGGGTCGCATGGCTCTCGATCGTCCCGATTGCCGAAGGCCGCAGCTCCTACAACGGGCTCCTGGTCTTTCTATTCATGATCATCTCCGGGGCGATTGCGGCGATTGCCATACACCGTTTTGCCTCGGACAAATTGCGACGTGGTCCGGCATGGGATTGCGGTTATCCCGACGCAAGTCCGCTCACGCAGTACACGGCCGGGAGCTTCGCCCAACCAATCCGGCGTGTGTTCGGGACCGTGGTGTTTCGCGCGCGCGAGACGGTTAAAATGCCTCCGCCCGGCGATCCGCGCCCGGCGAGGCTTCGCGTCGCGCTGCATGATCCGATCTGGGACGCATTATGCGCCCATAACGCACGCCATCACCTTGACGGCGGAGCGCCTGAACCACCTGCAGTTCCGACGATTTGCCAATTCCTGAGCCTCGTCTTCGCTGCCCTCGTCATCCTGCTCCTGGTGCTCGCGCTATGGCCCTGATCGCAGACTTCGCAGTCCAGGGCGCGCAGATGCTCATTGTGTTGTTGTTGGCGCCGCTGCTCACCGGAGTTGTACGCAAGACCAAGGCGCGGCTTCTCCGGCGGCGGGGTGCATCGGTGGTGCAGCCCTATCGCGACCTCGTGCGCCTCATGCGCAAGGAAGTCGTGCTGGCCGAAACTGCATCGTGGCTGTTTCGGGTCATTCCATACTTCATTTTCGCCGCGACCTGGGTGGCGGCATCGCTCGTTCCGACCTTTCGCGCCGGGCTACTGTTCTCCTGGTCGGCCGACCTCATCGCCATCATCGCCTTGCTGGGGAGCGCTCGTTTTTTTCTCGCTCTCGCCGGACTCGATGTGGGCACCAGCTTCGGCGGCATCGGCGCAAGCCGCGAGGTGATGATCGCCTCGCTGGCCGAGCCGGCCATGATCATGATCGTATTCACGCTCGCGCTTGTCGCCGGATCGACCCAGCTCTCGACCATGGCGGGTTTCCTGCTGTCGCCGGCGGTGGGTCTTCGCGTCTCGCTCGGCCTTGCTCTGATCGCGCTGATCATGGTCGCCATTGCGGAGAACGCGCGCATCCCGGTCGATAATCCGGCAACGCATCTCGAGCTCACCATGGTGCATGAGGCCATGGTGCTGGAATATTCGGGGCGTCATCTCGCGCTCATCGAGCTTTCAGCCTCGCTCAAGCTTCTTCTGTATGTCTCGCTCATTGCTTGCCTGTTTGTGCCATGGGGCTTATCGGCTCCCGGCACCGGCTTCGCGGCCGTTGCGGTGGGTGCGCTGGCATATACCGGCAAGCTCGCCGGCGGCGGCATCCTGCTCGCACTGTTTGAAACATCGATTGCCAAGATGCGAGTGTTCCGCGTTCCGGAGTTTCTCGGCGCCGCGCTGATGCTCGGACTTTTGGCGACGCTTCTCCTGTTCGTGTCGCGGAGCCTCTGATGCACGGCATCACCTTTGACATCGCTCACATGCTTGCAGGCTCTCTCGTGCTGGTGAGCTTTCTGCAGCTGTATCAGGACCGCCTCTACGCGCTACTCAACATCTACGCCCTGCATGCGTTGGTGCTGGCGCTATCGGTTGCCTGGCAGGCCTACGTTCAGCAGGCGCCACATCTCTACGTGACCGCGGCAATCGCGCTGCTTTTCAAAGCGATCATCATCCCGGTCGTACTGCACCGGATCATTGTGCGTCTCGGCATCCATCGCGAGATCGAAAAGGTTGTCGGTGTCGGGCCGGCGATGCTGCTCGGAATGGGGCTGGTGGCGCTTTCGATGGTGGTCATGCTGCGGGTCACCATGGAAGCCGATCCGCTCGCGCGGGAAGACCTGGCGTTTGCGCTTTCAGTGGTCCTGCTCGGCCTGCTCATGATGGTGACACGGCGCAACGCCGTGGGACAGGTGGTCGGTTTCATGTCGCTCGAGAACGGGCTGGTGCTGGCGGCAACAGGAGCGAAAGGAATGCCGCTGGTGGTCGAGATCAGTATCGCGTTCTCGGTTCTGATCGCTTTCATCGTGATCGGCATTTTCCTGTTCCGCATCCGCGAACGCTTTGACACCGTGGATCTGCAGGCGCTCGATCGCTTTCGCGGAGAGCGACCATGACACTCGGTCCGATCGCCGCGGTGCTGCTCATACCCGTAGTTGCCGCGGTGCTGCTCGCTGCGTTGCCGGGCTACCGCTTGACCGCCAGGATCAACGTGATCGCAACGCTTGCCACCTTCCTTGTCGCCTTGTCGCTGTTCTTCGGCCGCCCGAGCCCGACTTCATATTTTCACGTCGACGATCTCAACAATGTTTTCATCGTGCTCACCACGTTCGTAGGCTGCACGACCAGCGTGTTCAGTGCGAGCTATATCGGGCACGAGCTTGAGATCGGACGGCTCACCCCGACGTTCCTGCGCTTCTATCACGCGATGTATCAGGTCCTGATGTTTGCCATGAACCTCGCGCTCGTCGCCAACAATATCGGGTTGATGTGGGTCGCAATCGAGCTCGCGACGCTCACCACCGTGCTCATGGTCGGCATCTACCGCACCCACGAGGCGCTCGAAGCAGCGTGGAAATACTTCATTCTTGGCAGCGTCGGCATCGCGCTCGCCCTGTTCGGTACCATCCTCATCTACATGGCGGGCAGGCCCGTGATTGGAGAGGGTGCCGACGCTATGGTTTGGACAAGCCTGGTTGCGCGCGCGGCCGAATTCGATCCCGCGCTGCTCAACCTGGCATTTGTCTTTTTGCTCCTCGGCTATGGGACCAAGGTCGGGCTTGCACCGCTGCATGCCTGGCTGCCCGACGCCCATTCGGAAGGCCCCACGCCGATTTCGGCGGTGCTCTCGGGTCTCCTCCTCAATGTCGCGCTCTATGCGCTGCTGCGCTTCAAGATGCTGCTTGCCGCCAATCCTGCCGCGCTTGCGCCGGGGCCCCTGATGGTGACCATGGGCCTCATCTCATTGGTGTTCGCGGCGTTCATGCTCTACCGCCGGCGCGACATCAAACGCATGTTTGCCTATTCCTCCATCGAGCATATGGGCATCATCACGTTCGCCTTCGGCATGGGCGGAGCGCTCGCCAACTTTGCCGGCCTCCTGCACATGACCATGCATTCCCTGACGAAATCGGCAATCTTCTTCGCCGTCGGTCACATCGCGCAGGTCAAAGGCACGCAACGCATCGCAGACATGGGCGGCCTGACCGAAACGCACCCCGTGCTCGGATGGGGCCTGGTCTTGGGGGTGGTTGCGATTGCGGGCTTGCCGCCGCTCGGAATCTTTACCAGCGAGTTTCTGGTCGTGACCTCCACGTTCGCGCGCTCGCCGTACCTCGCGCTCATTCTCGTATTCGGATTACTGGTGGGATTTGCGGCGCTGTTCCAGCGGCTCAATACCATTGCGTTCGGCGAACCGCGCGGCGAGCGCGGCGAGACCCACGCATCCTACATTCCCATGTTCGCCCATCTCGCCCTTGTTCTGGCTGCCGGCATCTATCTGCCGCCGGCGCTGGTGGGATGGTTTCAGAACGTCGCGAAAGCGTTGGGCTGACGATGCCAGCGCTGATCGATACGATCGCGGGGCGCAAAGTTGACGCGCATCGCCCTTGTCCGCGTTTCGTTGTCGACGAGGAGGGCTGGCGTTCTGTCTCTGCTCGACTTGCTGAGCGCCAGTGGTGTCTGCTCGGGTTGTGGGGCGATACCGGCGCCGTGCACATGGCAGTGCTCGACGAAGCGCCGAGCCCCGCGCAAACGGCGGTCGTGAGCCTCGACTGTCCCGCCGGCCGCTTCCCTTCGGTCGGCGCGCTCAATCCAGCGGCCATCCGGCTCGAACGGGCGATCCGCAGCATGTTCGCTCGGAGCCAGTGGGATTATCGGATCGACGGCCGTGGCTTGATCTCGGTTTTTGGGATGTCGCGCATCCGCTCGCGGCTCCCCCACGCTTACCCTCCGCTGCAAGCGGGGGAGGCATAGGGCGGGGGGGCTCTGCCCCGTACGACTTCTTGCCGGTCGAAGGCGAGGGCCTGCATCAGATTCCAGTGGGACCGGTGCATGCGGGAATTATCGAGCCCGGACATTTTCGCTTTACCGCGAATGGCGAGACGGTGGTACGGCTGGAACAACGCCTCGGTTACGTGCACAAGGGAATTGAGGCGCTCATGGCGGGGGCCACCCTCGAGCGGGCGGCACGGCTCGCGGGCCGCACATCGGGCGACAGCACCGTCGCCTATACGCTCGCTTTTGCTCACGCGCTCGAAGCGGCATGGGAGATGGACGTGCCGCCGCGCGCTCGCCATCTGCGCGCGTTGATGGCCGAGGTCGAGCGGCTGGCCAATCATTTCGGGGACATCGGTGCGATCTGCAACGATGCGTCATTCTCCCTCATGCATGCGCAATGCGGCATCCTGCGCGAGCGGGTCCTGCGAACGGCTGATGCCTGTTTCGGGCACCGGCTGATGATGGATTGCGTCGTCCCGGGCGGGGTTGCCCATGATGTCCCCGGTGGATTTGATGCGGCCATTCTTTCGTTGCTGGATGAGATTGAACGGACCTTTCCCAAGCTGATCGAGCTTTATGACAACACGGCCTCGCTCCAGGACCGCACTGCCACGACCGGCGTTCTCTCGCCCGAGCTGGCGCGTCGATCGGCGCGGGCGGGTATGTCGGACGCGCGAGTGGCCGCGCGTTCGATGCGCGCAAAGCACTGGCCTATCCACCCTATGACGGGCTCGAATTCGATGTTCCCGTGCTCGACAACGGAGATGTCAATTCCCGCGTCTGGATTCGCATCCGCGAAGTCGAGCAGAGCCTGCGCCTGATCGAGCAGATCATGCGGCGTATGCCCGCAAGCTCGATTAGAAACGAGCTGCCGCCAGCATCAGGCATAAGGGAAGGGTTGGGGTTGGTGGAAGGCTTCCGCGGCGATGTGCTGGTGTGGCTGCGCACAGACGGCGCACGCGTATCGCGTTGTCATCTGCGCGATCCATCCTGGTTCCAGTGGCCGCTGCTCGAAGCCGTCATTGAAGGCAATATCGTTGCCGATTTTCCGCTCTGCAATAAATCATTCAATTGCTCCTATTCCGGCCACGACCTTTGACGGGTGCTTGCCATGCGGCGAATTTTGTTTGAGGGCCTCCTGCGCCGGCCCGTGACGGAAACACCGCCCGCGGCCGATGACGCGGCCTTGGCCGAGCTTGCCCGGCGGCTCGACCATGCCGCGCGGCGGCGTCTTGGGCGCAGCCTCTCCATTCGCGAGGTCGATGCCGGCTCATGCAACGGTTGCGAGCTGGAAATCCATGCGCTGAATAATGCGTTTTACGACCTGGAGCGGTTCGGGCTGCGCTTTGTGGCTTCGCCCCGGCACGCCGACGTGTTGCTGGTGACGGGGCCGGTGACGAAGAACATGCGCGAAGCGCTGCGTCGCACCTATGACGCGACGCCCGACCCCAAATGGGTGGTTGCAGTGGGCGATTGCGCCTTCGACGGCGGCATATTTGCCGACAGCTATGCGGTGATCGGCGCGGTCGAGCGTGTCATTCCCGTCGACCTCCACATCCGTGGCTGCCCGCCACGGCCGGCGCAGTTGCTCGCAGGATTGCTCGCTCTGGTGCAAGTGGCGTAAAGCTGGAGCGCCCAAGGGGAGTTCAAATGACAACAACAATGAAGGCAAACTCGCCCGTCATGACGATGAGTGCAATATCGCATTGGCTAGGCCGGCCCATTTCCGCCTCGCTGCTCATGCGTGCTGCCATGGCCGGCGCGCTTGCACTGATCTGCGCGGGCGCACAAGCCGACGAGGCTTATCCCTCGAGACCGGTCCGTATGGTCGTTTCTTTCTCCGCTGGTGGCCCGACCGACATTGTCGGGCGCGTCATGGGCGCGAAGATGGGAGAGCTGCTTGGGCAGCAGTTCCTGGTGGAGAACAAGGTCGGGGCAGGCGGCAATATCGGGGCCGATCTTGTGGCAAAGGCCGCCCCCGATGGATACACGCTGCTGGTGGCGACGGTATCGACCCACGCCATCAATCCCGGACTGTACAAGAAGATCCCTTACGATCCGATCCGGGATTTCGCGCCGATCGGACAGGTCGGAGTGACGCCGACGCTCCTTAGCGTGCACCCGTCGCTGCCTGTGACCGACGTCAAGAGCCTCATTGCTCGCGTCAAGGAGCAGCCGGGGAAATTCACCTATGGCTCCTCCGGTCTCGGCTCGATCCTGCATCTGTGCGGGGAGCAGTTCAAAACGCTCGCGGGTGGGCTCAACATCGCCCATGTACCCTATCGCGGCTCGGCGCCCATGATGTCGGATTTGATCTCCGGCCAAATCTCGATGGCTTTTGACGCAACTCCAAGCGCGCTGCCGCAGGTGCAGTCGGGCGCAATCCGCGCGCTCGGCGCCGGGATGGCGACGCGCTTGCGCGCCATGCCGGAACTGCCGACGTTGCAGGAGCAGGGCGTGAAGGGTTTTGAATGCTACACCTGGAACGCGATCCTTGCACCAGCAGGTACGCCGCAGCCGGTCATCGACCGGCTCAGCGCGGCCATGGGCAAGGCACTTGCCGATTCTGCGGTGCTCAATCGGCTGCAAGAGGTCGGTATTGACCCCACGCCGGATTCCAATCCTGCGCGCGCCGCCGAATTCATGAAGGCCGAGCTCGCAAAATGGGCTCCCATCATCAAAGCCTCCGGCGCGCAGATCGAGTGATGCGTCGGTTTGCGGCTCGTTGACGGCCTGCGCGAGGCAAGCATAAATTCAAAGCCGGCATTCTCATCCTGAGAGGAGTGTCCCATGAGTGTTGCACGCCATCCGCGCCCCCCCGAGCTCGTCAATGCGCCGCTCGAAGACATCATGCAGAAATATGTCGGACGCTTTCGCGAGAAAAAGCCGGATTGGGCGGCGTTTGAGGATGCCAAGATCGAAGGCTACAAGCGCGCGCAGCACCGTTTCATCGGTGCCGGCGGCTCCGGCAAGCACGGCGATCCGACCGTCATTCCGGCGGGAAATTTCACGCTCTCGATCATGTATGTGGAACCGGGTCAGGGCAATGCCGCGCATACCCACGAAGTGGAAGAGTGCTTCTTTGTGCTCCAAGGCTTCCTCGATGTCTTCGTCGAGGACGAGAGCGGCAGGCGGCTGACCACCCGGTTAGGCCCTTGGGAATGCATTTCATGCCCCGCGGGCGTGATCCACGGTTATCAGAACGACAGCCTCGGGCCGGTCTATTTCCAGGTCATGCTGGGGCGGGGCAAGCCCGAGACCATGGGCTACGCGGACGATGAGCTCTACAAGCACCGCGACGCACACCTGCGGGCGGTGTGACACTTCGCCGTACTGCAGCGATCTGCCGGCTTTCTCACGTTTGAAATCGCGCTTGAATTGGTTGGAGTACCTAATCGTTCGCATTCAAGCGCTTCGGCAGATGATCAGGGCGCCCGACCGTCGTGAGTTCACCCCGCCGAGCGGCCTTGATTGCTTCAATAGTCTTTTTGTTCGGCACCAGAGGTTCGAAGGGCAGCGCCTTATCCGCGACCACCCGCATCATCAAAAGCCGGAACGCATCAGACCTTCCCGCTCGCGGACCTGCCGACCGCAATCCGCTACGCCAAGGACCGGGTGGACGATGCGATCAAAGTGGTGGTGAAAGCGCGCGGCGTCTCGGCCGCGCACAAGATCGCGGCGGAGTGAAGCAAGAGCTCAAGGCATTCGCCTTCGCGACGCTGCTCCGGTGCGAATTGACGCAGGTTTGCCCCTCTGCGCCAACCTACCGCTTGGCATGACATTTGCGTTATAATCGCGGTAACCGCGGGCCGAGTGCGGAGCGCGCATGTCATTTTCTGTCGCGAAGCTTCACGCTGAGAACGTCAGCATGACGTTCCCCACGCCTTCGGGCGGTTTCGCCGCACTCGCACCCATTACGCTTTCCATCCCGCAGGGCCGCTTTGTGAGCCTTATTGGGCCGTCCGGCTGCGGCAAGAGCACCATCTTCAACATCATCGCGGGCCTGCTCGAACCGACCAGCGGACGCGTGTTGATCGACGGCGTGGACGCCACCGGCACCATCGGGCGCGTGGGCTACATGCTGCAGAAAGATCTGCTGCTGCCCTGGCGCACGGTTCTCGACAACGTCGTGCTCGGCATGGAGATCCAGTCCGTACCGCTGCGCGCCGCGCGCGAGCGCGCGCTGCCGCTGCTTCATCGCTACGGCCTGTCCGGGTTCGAATATCTCTATCCGAACTCGCTTTCCGGCGGCATGCGCCAGCGCGCCGCGCTGTTACGCACGCTCCTTTTCGACACCGACGTCATCCTGCTGGACGAGCCCTTCGGCGCGCTCGATGCGCAGACCAAATTGCAGATGCAGGAATGGCTCATGCAGTTGTGGAGCGATTTCGGAAAGACCGTGCTGTTCGTGACCCATGACGTCGAGGAAGCAATCTACCTTTCGGACGAGGTGCATGTGATGGGCACGCGGCCGGGCCGCATCATCGCAAGCATCCCGGTGCATCTGCCTCGCCCGCGCCTGCGCACCAGCGCGCTGGCACCAGAGTTCCTGACCATCAAGGAGCGCTGCCTTGAGCTGCTCGACGTGAAATCTCGCGCCATCGGCGCCCGTGAATGCGGCGGCCTGACGCTGGCAAGGACCACAAGGATGACGGTTCAGGACACTCCATCGCTCGGTGATATAGCAGCCCTGCGACCGGCGCGTTCGGGTGAGAGCGCGAAACCGGCAACGGCACGCCGCCTGCCTGTTCAGAAGGACTGGCCGGTGTGGGCTCTCGTTCTCGCCCAGGCCAGCATCCTCGTTGCGGCAATCGCGGGCTGGGAGCTCGGCGCGCGCACTGGCTTCATTGATGCGTTCTTCTGGTCGCAGCCGAGCGCTATTTTCCACACGCTCACGATCTTTTTCACCACCGGAGATGCCTGGACCGATATCGGCTTCACATTTAGATCGACCATCTTCGGCTTTCTGCTGGGAACCACGCTAGGCTCGCTGTTCGGCCTCTCGTTCTGGTGGTCGCGCAACTATGCCGCTATCGTGCAACCCTACATCATCTGCTTCGAATCCATTCCGAAGCTCGCGCTCGCTCCGCTCATTATCCTGGTGTTCGGGATTGGGCTCTCGTCCAAGGTCGCAATCGCGATGGCGCTTACCATCGTGGTCTCGACACTGACGGCCTATGCCGGGGTGAAGGCGCTCGATCCCGACGGGGAAAAACTGTTCTACTCGCTGGGCGCGACCCGAATGCAGGTGTTTCGCAAGCTCGTTGTTCCATTCTGCCTGCCGTGGATCATATCCGTGCTGCGGGTGAATATCGGGCTTGCGCTCACTGGGGCGATCGTCGGAGAGTTCATCGCTTCCCAGCACGGCCTCGGCCGGGCCATCCTCTATGCCGGCCAGACCTACGACATCGCGCTGGTCTGGGTGGCGGTGCTTGTGCTCTCCACCCTGGCCGTGGTCATGTATGCGACGGTTTCGTGGCTTGAAAGCATGCTGCGCAAAGGAGTGCGGCAATAATCCCAAACAGCGATTGAGGGCGTCATGAACAGGCGGACATTCCTTGCAACGACGGTATCGGCGGGCGCGGCATTGATCGGGCGGCCATTCATCAGTCGAGCCGCGGCGAAGGAGGTGCTGGTCGCAGAGCCTGTCCACAGCACCGGCTATCTGCCGCTCTACATCGCCATGGCCAAAGGCTTCTTCGAGGATGTGACCGTGAACATCGTCACCATCGAGACCGGCGGCGGCCATACCAATGCGGTGCTCTCGGGCCAGGCTTTTGCCTTCATCGGCGGGCCCGAGCATGACGCGTTCGCCAAGGCGAAGGGTGCCGAGCTGCGTGCTGTCGTGAACTGCGTCGATCGCGGCAACGTCTATTTCATGGCCGCGAAAGGGTTCGAGCCCGCGGACAAGAACTGGCCGGGCTATTTCAAGGGCAAGGCGATCGCCCCCGGTCCCTACGGCGGCACTCCCAATTCCATCATGCGATACCTGCTCAAGCAGTGGGGGCTCGATGCGAAAAGCGACGTCACGCTCATTGAGACCGCGAGCTCGGCGGTGATTGCCGCGGTGCGCGGCAAGCAGGCGCAGATCGGCGAGACGACCGAGCCCTACGTCACTCAGGGCGTGCGGCAATCGATCTGGGGGGAGCCGTTTCTCAACATCCCGCAGGAATTAGGACCCTATGCCTATTCCACCTTCAATGTGCGGCTCGAGACCGTTCAAAAGGAACCCGAGCTGGTGCGCGGCTTTGTGCGCGGCATGGTCAAGGGCCTGAAATTTCTCTATGCCAACAGAGACGAGAGCGCCGAAATCGCCAAGAAGCAGTTCCCGACCATGCCCATCGAGGACCTCAAGGCGACGCTTGACCGCTCCTTTGCGGACCAGTTGTGGAGCAAGGACGGCATGATCAGCAGAGAGGCCTGGAAAACCGCGAGCGCGGTGGTTCGCGGCGCCGGCATTCTCAAATCAGACGTTGGCTACGACGAGATCATCGATATGAGCTTTGTCGAAAGCATTCGCGCGAGCCAGTAGAAAGGGAGAACGCAATCATGTCAGAGCCCATCTGGAACAAATTCCTCACCGAGCGTGACAAGACGGTGTTCGCAACCTCCGGCTATGGCGCGCGCGGCGGGTTCGGCAAGCGGCCGGCGCTGCTCGTCATTGACGTCAACTACGCGTTCTGTGACGAGCGTCCCATGCCGATCCTTGAATCGATCAAACGCTGGCGCAATTCCTGCGGCGAGGATGCCTGGATTGCGATGCCTTATCTCAAAACCCTGATCGACAAGTGTCACGAGAAGGGCGTGCCGGTGATGTACACCACCGGCGTGCGGCGCGAGGATAATTGGGACAGCGGCAGCTGGATCTGGAAGAACGGGCGCTCCGACGAGGACAAGTTCAGCAAGCCTGCCACCAACGTCGACGGCAACGACATCGTTGCCGAGATCGCGCCCGCGCCACAGGATATCGTGGTGCTCAAGCAGAAGCCGTCGGGCTTCTTCGGCACCAACATGGCGAGCTATCTGACCTTGCTTGGCTGCGACAGCGTGATTGTCACCGGCACCACCACGTCCGGCTGTGTGCGCGCGACCGTGATCGATGCGTTCAGCCTCAACTACCGGGTTGCGCTTGCGGAAGAAGGCTGCTTCGACCGCTCGCAGGCGAGCCATGCCATCAACTTGTGCGACATGAACGCAAAATATGCCGACGTGGTGAAGACGTCGGAGGTATTGGCCTATCTCGACAGTCTCCCCAGCGGAATGTTCAATCTGCCCGCGGGCACCGCTGCCCCGGCCGCAGCCCCCAAGCGGGTGGTGAATTTCTGATCGGGCATATCGGGCGGGTTCGCGGTCGCGAAGCTTGTAGGGGCGGGTTTTAAACCCGCCCTTGTGCCACAGGCTCGCTGCGAGAGAATTGCCGTCATCAGCTGCTGAATCGAAGTTCGCACGGCTAAGCTCGGATCAACCTCACACACCGTGAACGCCGAACGAGGGCGGGTTTGAACACCCGGGACCCGTCCCTACAAGAACCACCAGCGGAGTGCCGCTTCGCGGCCTCCGCCGTCCGTCGTCTGTCCTCTGCTGCTCGCCGCGCCGGCGGATTTCGCTCATCCCTCCGGCGGGAGGCCGTGCTTGCAAAGACCCGCGATTTGGTTTCCGATCATGCAATGAGGGTGCGGTTTGAGAGAAACCCCGCCAGGGAGAACGCCATGACAATATCGCGCCGATCGGTGCTGAAGAATTCCGCCGTCAGCCTCGCCGCCTTGAGCCTCGGACAGCGATTCGCCGCCGGAGCGGAGCAGCCAATTCGCGTTGGCGTGATCTATGATCTCTCCGGGCCGTTTGCCGCCGCCGGCTCGGTTCCCTGCGCCATCGGAGCCCAGATCGCCATTGATCTCGTCAACGAGCGCGGCGGGGTCGCCGGCAAATATAAGGTGGATCCGATCAACGCCAATTCGCAGAGCAAGGCCGACGCCGCCATCAACGAGGTGGAACGCCTGATCAATCAGGAAAAGGTCGAGGTTGTGCTGGGCGTTTATTCCAGCGCCCACGCGGTGCCGCTCGCCGCCAAGGTCGAGGAGCAGAAGAAAATCCTCTGGATCACCACGGCAGTCGCGACCTCGGTCCTCAAGGACCGCAATTATCGTTACGTCTTCCGCGGCCAAATCCATTCCGATCAGTACGGCGAGGCGGCGGCTGGTTTTCTCGCCGAGAATGCGAAGGCAAAGCTCGGAGCGGACCCGAAAGCCATCAAGGTCGCCATCATCCACGAGGACGGACCCTACGGCGTGGGCGTGGGCGAAGCCGGCGAGCGCTTCGCAAGGGAGAAAGGCTTCGAGGTGGTGATGCGCGAGGGTTACTCCGCGAGCGCGCCCGATCTTTCATCGCTGGTGACCAAGCTCAAACGCGCACGCGCCGACATTATTTCCCACGTCGGTTATAATCCGGATATCACGCTGTTCCTGCGGCAGGCGCGCGAGAGCGGATTGCGCTTCAAGATGCTGATCGGCAACGGCGCGGGTTATTCGCAGCTCGACAAGCTGCGCGCGACCTTCGGCGCCGACATCGACAATTTCTGCAACATCGATCCGGTCTCCGCTCAGCTGCTCGATCCCAAGACGCTCGCGCCCGGCATCGGCGATCTCGTCAAGGTCATGGTCGAGCGCTACAAGGCCAAGACCAAGGTAACCGACGTGCCGCCGCACGCGTCCATGGGCTTCAATCAGACCTGGGTGCTGCTCAACAACGTGCTGCCGGCCGCGAAGGAGAAATATGGCGGGTTTGACGCCGAGGCGATCCGCAAGGCGGCGCTTGACGTGGACATCCCGCCGGGCGGCACGATCCAGGGCTACGGCGTGAAATTCTATCCGCCCGGTACGCAGCTTGCGGGGCAGAACGAGCGCTCGACGCCGGCAGTCATGCAATATGCCGGTGAGCACATCGCGGTGGTCTGGCCGGCCAACATCAAGACCAAGGACCCTGTTCTGCCGCTGCCCGCCTCATCGATCTATGCGATGCGGTGAACCCACCATCCGGCAATGACGGAGCACTGATCGATGCTGGCGGTCAGTGGTCTCACCAAGCGGTTTGGCGGGTTTCTGGCCGTCAACCGCGTGAGCTTCGAGGTTACCAAAGGTGAGATCCTTGGCCTCATCGGGCCGAACGGATCGGGCAAGAGCACGATCTTCAACTTGATCTCGGGCACGTTGCGGCCGAGCGAAGGCTCCGTTCGCTTCGCCGATTCCGAGATTGCAGGACTGCCGGCGCATGAGATCTGCCGACGCGGCATTGGCCGCACGTTTCAAATCCCGCGACCGTTTCGCAAGCTCTCGCTCGTCGAGAATGTGGCGCTCGCGGCGTTTTACGGCAAAGCCGGCGCGCTCGATCGTGCGCAAGCGCGCGAACGCGCGCAGGAAGCGTTGGCCATGGTGGGTCTGCCGCTTGAACCGGCCGCGACAACGGACGGCCTTGGGGCCGCCGCGCTCAAGAAGCTCGAGCTCGCGCGGGCGCTCGCGACCCATCCCAGCATATTGCTGCTCGATGAAAGCCTGGGCGGGCTTGACGCCGTCGAAATGGAACGAGCGGCGGATCTGCTGCTCGACATTCGCCGTCGTCTCGGCATGACCATCGTCTGGGTGGAGCATATCATGGGCGTGCTCATGGGCGTTGTGGACCGCGTCATTGTGCTCGACCACGGCGAAAAAATATTCGAAGGGCTGCCAGCGCATGCGGCCCGCGATCCGAAGGTCGCGCAAGTCTATCTCGGCGCGCACGCGAGCTGAGATGCTGTCGCTTGCCGGAGTTTGCGCTGGTTACGGCTCGTTGCGCGCCCTGTTCGATGTCTCGCTTGAGGTCAAAGAGCGCGAGGCGGTCGGCGTCATCGGTCCAAACGGTGCGGGCAAGACCACCCTCATGCGGGTCATATCGGGGCTGATCCCGCTCTCGCAGGGCGAGATGACGTTCGACGGCGTCTCGCTCCCGGGTCTCCCGGCCCATCGCATTGTCACGCACGGGATTGCGCATATTCCGGAAAACCGGCGGCTGTTTCCGCGGCTGACCGTCGAGGAAAACCTGCGCATCGGCGCCTTCATCCCGCAGGCGCGCCGCCATTTCGCCGACCGGCTGGCATGGGTGTACGACTTCTTTCCGCGGCTGAAAGAACGCCGCAGCCAGCCCGCCGGCACGCTGTCGGGCGGCGAGCAGCAGATGTGCGCCATCGGGCGTGCGCTGATGTCGCGTCCCAAGCTCCTGCTGATGGATGAGCCGTCCGCCGGGCTCGCGCCGCTCCTGGTCCAGCAGGTGTTTGATCTGGTCGGCCGCATCCGCGCCGAAGGGTTTACCGTTCTCATTGTCGAGCAGAATGTGCAGCAGATTCTCGATGTCGTCGACCGCGCCTATCTGCTCGAAGTCGGCAGCATAAAACTCTCAGGAACATCCGCGCAGCTCAAGCACAACGAGCTCATCCGCAAAGCGTATATGGGGCTCTAATGGACATCTTTCTGGTCGAGGCGGTGATCAACGGGCTCCTCCTCGGCGGGGTGCTGGCGCTGCTGGCGCTCGGTCTCAATCTCATCTTCGGCGTGATTGACGTTGTGTGGATCGCCTATGCCGACCTCGTCATGTGCGGCATGTACGCGGTCTTTTGGCTTTATAGCGAGCTTGGCTGGCCGCTTCCGCTCGCGTTTCTGGCAGCGATTGCGATTGTCGCCGTGCTCGGAGTGCTGGTGCATGTTCTGATCATTGCGCCAATTCTGGGCTCGGCGCCGATCAACCAGCTGCTGGCGACCGGGGGCTTGCTTTATTTTCTGCAAAGCTTTGCGACCCTCGTCTTCGGCACCGATTTCCGCAACATCGGTGTGCGGCTGCCGATCATCGAGGTGGGCGACCTTTTCATCAGCTTTGCCCGGCTGATCGCCTTTGTGGTCGCGCTCGTCGGCGCGGTCGCGCTCTACTTTTTTCTGCGGCGGACCTATATCGGGACAGCGATCCGTGCCATCGCCCAGGACCGTGACATCATGGGCCTCATGGGAGTCGATCAGCGCCGGATCTATCTCGTGACTTCGGCGATCGGCGGCGCGCTCGCAGGTCTCGGCGCATGCCTGCTCGCGCTGCAGTACGATGTGCATCCCTTCATCGGTAACACATTCGGTCCGCTCATCTTCATGGTCTGCGTGCTGGGCGGGCTCGGCAACATGATCGGCGGCTTTGTCGCCTCCTTCATCGTGAGCCAGATCATCTCGATTGGCGGCTATTATTCGTCGGTGGAGTTGTCCTATGTGATGGCGTTCACGCTCTTCATCGTGCTGATGTTTATCCGCCCGCGCGGGATTCTCGCGCCATGAACGCGCGCGCTGCCTTGCTCGGCATCGCGGCTCTCGCTGCGCTGCCCCTCGTCACTCCCGGATATTTCCTGCATCTCCTAATTCAGGCGCTGCTGTGGGGCTTCATCTATACCGCCTGGGCGCTGATGGGACGGTTCGGCTTTGTCTCGCTCGGGCACGGCGCCTTCATGGGGGTGGGCGCATATGTGCCGGCGCTGCTCTGGAATTATGAGGGGCTCACGCCCTGGATCGGAATCCCGCTCGCTGTGGCGCTCTCGGTGCTGCTCGCGGTCGTCGTTGGTTATCCCTGTTTCCGGCTCAGAGTGGTGGGGCACTATTTCGCGCTGGTGACGCTCGCGCTCGGCCAGGTGGTGCTGCTCACCATCGTGGCGGCGCGCGACATCACCGGCGGCTCATTGGGAATGACGCAGAAGGCGGTCGGCCATTCCTGGTACGCGCTGCAATTTCCGGAAAAAGCTTACTTCTACATCATCGCGCTTTTGCTCTGGCTCGGCGGTCTTTTGGTCTGGCGCTGGATTGATACCGGCATCGGCCGGGAGGCGCTCGAAGCCATTTCGGAGGACGAGGAGGCGGCCGCCGCGATCGGAATTGACGTGACGCGCGAGAAGCTGCGCGTGACGCTGATCAGCGCGGCGCTCACAGGGCTGGGCGGCGCTTTTTTCGGGCAATACCTGATGTATCTCAATCCCGAGACCGTGTCCGGCATTGGCGTTTCGCTCCAGATCGTGTTCGCTGCCATCGCCGGCGGGATGTACGCCATGCTGGGCCCCACCGTCGGGGCGTTCTTCACGCTCGCTCTGACCGAAGGCTTGCGCGTGTGGTTCGGCGCAAACTTCGTCGGAGCGGCGAATACCATCTACGGCATCCTGCTCATTCTGTTCGTCATCTTCATGCCGCGCGGCATCGCAGGCCTGATCGAGGCTAGCTGGCGCCGGAACCGCGCAGTCACCGCCATGCGGCAGCGCTCCACTCCGGCGACGTGAAAGGGTTGCGCTGCAAGTACCAATCACGGCAAGAGGCTGCAGCCGGCCCGGCGACATACCTCCCGCCGGCTCTTTTGCTGCTTCTGTGTTTACTGTTACAATAGGCAAACTGGTCAGGTGTCGGGTTGATGAGGAGGAAAACGATGAAGCGAATTCTCTTTGCGGCCATCCTTGTCGCGCTCGCGGCGGGTCCGGCGCTCGCGGAGGAAGCAACCTGCGCGAGCAAGGCGATCGACAAGAATGGGAAGGCGCTGGTCGGCGCCGCGCTCAACAGCTTTCTGAAGAAATGCAAGCGCGAAGCATGCGAGCCCAAGGCGGTCAGCTCAGAGGGCAAGCCGCTGGCCGGCGCCGCCAAGAAGAGCTTCATGGGCAAATGCGAGAAGGACGCCTGAGCTGCCGGTCCTCATAAAATAAACCGGCTCAAATCCGCATTCTTGGCGAGGTCGCCGATATGCTTGTCCACATACGCGGCGTCGATTGAGACGGTTTCGCCGGAACGGTCCGGCGCCGTAAACGAAATGTCGTCGAGCACGCGCTCCATCACGGTCTGCAAACGCCGCGCGCCGATATTCTCCACGCTGGAATTGACCGCGACCGCGACGTCCGCGATGGCATCGATCGCGTCCGCGGTGAAATCAAGCTTCACGCCTTCGGTGTTCAACAGCGCAACGTATTGCTTGATCAGCGAGACCTCAGTCTCCGTAAGAATGCGCCGGAAATCGTCGCGCGTGAGCGCGCGAAGCTCGACCCGGATCGGCAAGCGCCCTTGCAGCTCCGGGAGGAGATCCGATGGCTTCGAGAGGTGGAAGGCCCCTGACGCAATGAACAGGATATGGTCCGTCTTCACCGCGCCGTGCTTGGTCGAGACCGTCGTGCCCTCGATCAGCGGCAGCAGGTCGCGCTGGACGCCTTCGCGCGAAACATCGGCGCCGATGCGCCCCTCGCGGCCGGCGATCTTGTCGATCTCGTCGAGAAAAACGATGCCGTTCTGCTCCACCGCATGAATGGATTCCGCCACCAGTTGATCGTTGTCCAAGAGCTTGTCGGACTCCTCATTGAGCAGGATGTCATGGGACTCCGAAACCGTGACGCGGCGCGTTTTGGTACGGCCTCCGCCGAGCTTGCCGAAAATATCGCCGATCGAGATGGCGCCCATCTGCGCGCCCGGCATTCCGGGAATTTCAAACAGCGGCAAGCCGCCGCCGCTCGCCTGAACCTCGATTTCGATTTCCTTGTCATTGAGCTCGCCTGCGCGCAACTTGCGCCGGAACGCCTCCTTGGTCGCGGCGCTTGCATTCTCTCCCACCAGCGCGTTGACGACGCGCTCCTCGGCGGCGAGCTGTGCCCGCGCATGCACGTCCTTGCGCTTGCGCTCGCGCGTCTGCAGGATGGCAACTTCCACGAGGTCGCGCACGATTTGCTCGACATCGCGCCCGACATAGCCGACCTCGGTGAATTTGGTGGCCTCGACCTTGATGAACGGAGCGCCGGCAAGCCGGGCGAGGCGGCGGGAAATCTCGGTCTTGCCGACACCGGTCGGCCCAATCAGCAGAATGTTCTTCGGCAGCACCTCCTCGCGCAGCTTCTCGTCGAGCTGCAATCGGCGCCAGCGGTTGCGCAGCGCAACCGCCACCGCGCGCTTGGCATCAGCTTGCCCGATGATGAAACGATCCAGTTCGGAGACGATTTCGCGGGGTGAAAAATCGGTCATGGCCGCTGTATTTGGCCTCGCAGGAGTGCAACCGCAATAGCCGGCTCGCGGTATTGGCGGCCAATGCTCAGAGCTTCTCCACCGTGATGTTGCGGTTGGTGTAGACGCAGATTTCCGCGGCGATGTCCATGGCCTTGCGCACAATGGCCTCAGCATCGAGCGGCCCGTCGATCATGGCGCGGGCTGCCGCGAGCGCATAATTGCCGCCGGAGCCGATGCCCATGATGCCGGCTTCAGGCTCCAGCACGTCACCGGTACCGGTGAGGACGAGCGAGACCTGGGTATCCGCAACGATCATCATGGCTTCGAGCCGGCGCAGATAGCGATCGGTTCGCCAGTCCTTCGCCAGTTCGACCGCGGCGCGGGTAAGCTGCCCCGGATATTGTTCGAGCTTGGCTTCCAGCCGTTCGAACAGCGTGAATGCATCGGCGGTGGCGCCGGCAAAACCGCCAATGACGTCGCCTTTTCCGAGTCGGCGCACCTTTTTGGCATTGGCCTTGACGATGGTCTGGCCAATCGTGACCTGGCCATCGCCGCCGATCACCGCGCTGCCGTTCTTGCGAACGGTGAGAATGGTGGTGCCGTGCCAGCTATCGGAAAGGGGAGACTGCATGGGCGCCTTGCGTGCGAGCACGTGATCTAAGCACTGTGGAGCGAAGGCGCAAATTGCCCGGCAGTGGCGAAAGGCGTGTACCCTTGATAAAAGGCGCCCACCAAGGCCGGAAAATGCATGCGCAAGGGCTTCATCAAACGCGTCACCAAGGAGACCGACATCGCGGTCGAGGTCGAGCTCGACGGCCGCGGTGACTCGACCATCGCGACCGGAATCGGCTTCCTCGATCATATGCTCGATCTGCTGGCACGCCATTCCCGCATGGACATCACGGTGAAGGCCACGGGCGATCTCCACATTGATCACCACCACACCACCGAAGATGTCGGGATCGCGCTCGGCCAAGCCGTGAAGCAGGCGCTGGGAGACATGAAAGGCATCACCCGTTATGCCGATGTGCACGTGCCCATGGACGAGGCACTCACGCGCGTGGCCGTCGACATTTCCGGTCGCCCCTTGCTGGTGTTCAAGACAGAGTTCGTGCGCGACAAGGTCGGCAGCTTCGATACCGAACTGGTGCAGGAATGGTTCCAGGCTTTTGCCATGAACAGCGGGATGACGCTGCACGTCGCTACGCTCTACGGCACCAACGACCATCATATCGCCGAATCCTGCTTCAAAGGATTGGCGCGCGCCGTGCGGGCGGCCGTCGCCATCGACCTTGCGGCTGCAAACGAAATTCCGTCAACCAAAGGGTCCTTGGGCGGGTGATCCTGTAGTCCGGCTTGCGGTCGGGTCCCGCCCATCTTGTTTGCGGCTTCGAGGCCTTAAGTTCAGGAAACGAGCAAGATGTCGATCTATACAGTGCACGCGCCACCTGCGAAGGTGGATCAATCCGCGCCGGATCCGGAGCGGTTTGTCTTCGTTCGCGACGGCTTTTCCTTCTGGGCCTTTCTGCTGGGACCACTGTGGATGCTGTGGCACGGACTGTGGCTCGTCCTCGTAGGCTATCTCGTTCTCGCCGCCGCGCTGCAATTCGTCTTGCGCGCGGCCGGCGCGCAATCCGGCTTGGCCTTTGCGGCTGGCGCGTTTCTGGCGCTACTGGTCGGGTTCGAGGCCGCCACGCTACGGCGGCTGCCGCTCGCGCGGCGCCGCTGGAAGAATGTCGGGATCGTGGTCGGTGACGATCTTGAATCGGCGGAGCGGCGGTTTTTCGATGCCTGGGCGCACGGGGAGCAGCGCGCGCCGGCACCGCCCAGGTCTTCATTCGCCAAGTCGGTACCGGCCGCTTCAACACCGCCAGCCTCCAACGTGAAGGGTACGGCGGGACCGGAGATCATCGGGTTGTTTCCGCAACCTGGAGCTTCACGGTGACGGTTGCAATCGTCGATTACGGCTCGGGTAATCTGCATTCGGCTGCCAAAGCGTTCGAGCGCGCCGGACGCGAAGCGCAATGCGCCGCGGCCATTATGGTCACGCGCGACCCCGATCTCGTGCGGCGCGCGGACCACATTGTGCTGCCGGGGGTGGGTGCCTTCGCCGACTGCCGGCGCGGGTTGGATGCCGTCGGCGGAATGGTGGAAGCCCTCAACGAGAGCGTGCGTCAACGCGGCCGGCCCTTCCTTGGCATCTGCGTTGGCATGCAGTTGATGGCGCAACGCGGCCGGGAATACGAGGTGACCGAAGGTCTGGGTTGGATTGCGGGCGAGGTCGATCGGATCACGCCGGCGGATCCTGATCTCAAAATCCCGCACATGGGTTGGAACACGCTCAATCCGCAGCGGGCGCATCCGCTTCTTGCGGACATCCCGCTTGGAGCCGGCGGCCTGCATGCTTATTTCGTGCATTCGTTTGAGCTGCGGCCATCGCAGGATTGCGACCTTGTGGCGCAAGCCGATTATGGCGGACCCGTTACTGCCGTTGTTGCCCATGAGACTGCGGTGGGCACGCAATTCCATCCGGAAAAAAGCCAGCGCTTGGGTCTGCGGCTGATTGCCAATTTCCTGAACTGGAAACCGTGATGGCCTGTTCAGGCTGAAATGATCTTGTTTCCCGCGATAGATCTCAAAGGCGGCCTGTGCGTGCGGCTCGAACAGGGCGATATGTCCCGCGCCACGGTCTTCCACACTGATCCGTCGGCGCAGGCGCGCGTTTTCGCGGAGCAGGGTTTCGAATATCTCCACATCGTCGACCTCGACGGCGCAATCGAAGGCCAGCCAGTCAACCGGGCGGCCGTTGAGCGCATCCGCGCAGCGGTGAGCATGCCCATCCAGCTCGGCGGCGGAATTCGCGACGCAGCCACCCTCGAAGCGTGGCTCGGCAAGGGGGTGGACCGCGTGGTCATTGGGACGGCTGCGGTACGCGATCCTGATCTGGTGAAGTCCGCCGCGCGAACGTTTCCGCAGAGAATCGCTGTTGCCCTCGATGCCCGTGATGGCAGGGTCGCGGTGGAAGGGTGGTCAAAGACATCGGACCTCGCCGCCGTCGATCTCGCCAAACGGTTCGAGGACGCGGGCGTCGCCGCGATTATCTACACCGACATCGCGCGCGACGGGCTGCTCACGGGACTCAATCTCGACGCTGCGCTTCTCCTTGCGCAAGCGGTGAAGACACCGGTCATCGTGTCCGGAGGGCTTGCTTCCATCGAGGATATCAAGTCGTTGCTCGAGCCGCGTGCAAGCAAGCTTGCCGGCGCAATCGCCGGCCGCGCGCTCTACGATGGCCGCCTTGATGGACGGGAAGCGTTGCGGCTGATCCGCTCCGCCCGTGCGGCCTGAACTGCATGTTCAAGGTCCGCGTCATTCCCTGTCTCGATGTAAAGGACGGGCGCGTCGTCAAAGGAGTGAAGTTCGTCGAGTTGCGCGATGCCGGCGATCCGGTGGCGGCGGCCATCGCCTATGATGCCGCCGGCGCGGACGAACTGACGTTTCTCGACATCACCGCGAGTCACGAGAACCGCGACATTATTTTCGACGTGGTGCGGCGCACGGCAGAGGCCTGCTTTATGCCGCTCACCGTGGGCGGCGGCGTGCGCACGCTCGAAGACATTCGCACGCTGTTGGCCTCTGGCGCGGATAAGGTTTCCATCAACACCGCCGCGGTCGCGCACCGCGATTTCGTCAGGCAGGCGGCAGAAAAATTCGGCGACCAGTGCATTGTGGTGGCGATCGATGCGAAAAAGGTGTCGCGGCCAGGTGAGACCGACCGCTGGGAAATCTTTACCCATGGCGGCCGCAATGCGACCGGGCTTGATGCGCTCGATTACGCACGCGAAGTGGTCGCGCTCGGCGCCGGCGAGATCCTGCTCACCTCCATGGATCGCGACGGCACAAAGCAGGGCTTCGATATTCCTCTCACCCGCGCGATTGCGGATGCCGTGCCGGTGCCGGTGATCGCTTCCGGCGGTGCCGGCACGCTTGACCATCTGGTCGAGGGCATTCGCGACGGCCACGCCACCGCCGTGCTCGCGGCCTCGATCTTCCATTTCGGCGAGTATTCCATCCGCGAAGCGAAGGCCTACATGGCGGCTGCCGGGCTACCCATGCGGCTTGATCCGTGAGGGGCGAGTAGCGATTGGCGAATAGCGATTTGGGGGTTGGACGACCCTTAATCAACCCAAAAATTGACTGCCGAAAGGAACTTCCTTACTGTAAGGATTATTCTTACCACAGCGTGTCGCAGCAATGATCACCAGTAAGATTACCAGCAAGGCGCAAACCACTATCCCGCAGGCCGTGCGTAAAGCGCTGCGGGTACGAAAGGGGGATGAGCTCGCATACGAGATTGAGAGGGGTCGCGTCATTGTAACCAAAGCGACTCGCAAACCGTCCGATGATCCGTTTGCGACGTTCGTCGAATGGGCTTCGGAGAATGACGGCCGCGCCTATGGCGACCTTTGATCCGTGGGATGTTGTCAAAGTTCCGTTCCCCTATACGGATCGTCCGGCGCGACAGCACCGGCCGGCGTTGGTCGTTGCCGCCGGATCGATTCAGGCCGGCCATGGACTGCTGTGGGTTTTGATGATCACCAGCGCAGAAAATCGCAGGTGGGCGGATGATGTCCTGGTGGCTAATCTCAACCTCGCAGGACTGCCTGCACCTTCCGTGATCCGCTGCGCCAAGATCGCAACAATCGAAGCTCGTGACGCCGAGCGGATAGGTGCGGTTGCGCAGCGCGAGCGAAGGAGAGTCACTGCCCATCTCGCGCGCATCTTGGGCGGCGTGGCCGCCATCAGACGCTAGATGACCTTTGCATGCATTGATGAACTCGCGCTTGAAATAACGAGTGCCATCAAAATCCCTCAACGCGGCCTCCTGCTCCACGGGCTCAAGCACTGGTTGGCGTGCGGGATATTCGCTACCGCTCACTCCAGCATGATATTGTTTACGCGTATCACCTCGCCCCAGCGCCGGACTTCGTCTTTAATGAAGGCAGCCGTTTCGGCCGGCGTCCTGCCGTCCGGCTCGACATGGAGCGCGCGGAAGCGCTGCTGCACGTCGGGCATCTTGAGCGCCTCGATGGTAGCCTTGGCGATCTGATCCTGCAGTTCCGGCTTGAGCTTGGGCGGTCCGACCATCGCGTACCAGACGCCCGAGAGAAGGTCGGGGAGCCCGACCTCGGCGCTGGTCGGCACATCCGGTATCGCCGCGGCGCGCGCCTTGTCGGTCACGGCTAAGACTTTGAGCTTGCCGTCCCGATAAAGAGCGAACGCCCCCGCTATGTTGCCGAAGAAGACATCGACGCGCTCCCCCAGCATATCGTTGTAGACCAGTGTCTCGCCGCGATATGGTACATGCACCATGCTGGTGCCGGTCATGTTCATGAACATGTTGGCGGTAAGGTGGGGAGTGTTGCCGGCCCCTTGGCTGCCATACACGAGCCTGCCCGGATTCGCCTTTGCGTGCGCAATCAGCTCGCTCACCGAATTCACCGGCAGCCCTTTGCGCACGATCACGAGGTTGGGCACTGATCCGAAATTTGTGATCGGCACGAATTCTTCCGGCTTGTAGGACAACTCCTTGTAGAGGCTCTGGTTGGTGGCGAGCGGCGGCGTTGCCGAGACCAGCAGGGTGTAGCCATCGGGCTCCGCCTGCGCCACCGCAGCAGCACCGATGTTGCCGCTGCCGCCGCTGCGGTTCTCTACGATGACCGGCTGGCCCCACTTCGCCTGCAACTTGTCGCCCACGATTCGGGCAAGCACGTCATTGGTGCCACCGCCGGGATACGGAATGAGAAATTTTACAGGCCTTGTTGGATACCCGTCCTGCGCAAACGTCTTGTCGAAGCCTGGCGCAGGAACCATCGACAGGATGAAGATGAAGGCGAAGGCGGCAAACCATCGGGGCATGGGGATCTCCCGTCGTGCGAGGTCCGAGAGTATAGGTGACAAGGATGCCAAGGCCACATCAATCGCGGTCGCGGGCCAAGTGGCGCTGCACACGGGGCTGGCGGCGATTTCGGAAAATTCATCGCGCAGGATCGCGCAATCGCCCAGCGGATCGTCAAGGAAGCTGCGCCGACATGATTGGAGGAGATGCTAATGATATTCCGACCACCGTATCATTCGAGTGGAAGGTCCGTCTGGCTTGGCAAGGAGCTCGTCCAGACCGAGGACTGGATCGTCCGGTTGTCGCCGGCGGCACTCGCGGAGATCGACGCCTCGGTGAGCCGCTTCCGTGGCCGCAACGCCTATGACACGCCGGTTACGCGGGACGAATTCCCGCTCACCACGATGGCCGACGACCTCGCGCGGATGCGGCGGGAGATCGCGACCGGCCGCGGGTTCTTCGTGTTCCGCGGTCTCGACAGGGACCGCTATTCTGACAATGAGCTTGGCCTCATCTTCCGCGGATTTGGCGCCCATTTTGGCCTCGAGCTGACGCAAAGCGCGTTCGGCGACCGCCTGGGCGACATCCGCGACATCAGCGATATTCTGGTCGACCGCAGCAGGCGGCGCGGCTATCAGTCAGGCGGCTTCCAGACCGCGCACACCGACCCGAGCGGGGAGGTAGGCATCGTCGCCATGCTCAGCCTGAAGATGGCGATGTCGGGCGGCGAAAGCCTGATCGCCAGCGCCCACACCGTCCATAACATGCTGCTGGACTGGTGCCCCGATCTGCTCGAGGAGTTCTACAAGGGCTTCGTCTTGCGCCGTCCCGACTCCGACGCCGAGCGCATGGGCCGGCCGGCGCTGATCGGCAACGTCCCGAGCTTCTGCTACGAAAACGGCTGGCTCAACTGCGACTTCCAGCATGCCTATATGCGCCGCGCCGCTGAGCTCGGCGACACGGCCATCAGTCCGAAACAGGAAGCCGCGCTCGGTGCCTTCATGGCCATCTCTAACCATCCCGACGTTATGCTGAAGATGATGCTCAAGCCGGGCGACTTCCAGTTCATCAACAACCGCACGATCCTGCACGGCCGAGCCGACTTCGAGGATCATGGGGCGAAGGATCAGCGGCGTCATCTCTACCGGCTATGGATCAACGTGCCGGAGTGGCCGCGCATGCCGGCGTCGCAAAGCACGCTGGTGGCTGCCGACATGGCGCGCTGGGATGCACTGGCGGCGCAGCATCGCGCCGCGACACCGGGCTGGGCGTCCTAACCTAGCGGGACCTAACGGGCATGTTATGCCACGTCATTCCCGGGACCGAGCGCAGCGAGGGAACCCGGAATGACGAAGTCATTTGATGATGTGATCACTTTCCAAGGAATAAGGAACGTCAGACTTCGTAGCACTGTGGAAGCGGTGCCGCAGGCGCTTCCTACTTCCTCAGTCCGGCGGCTTCGGCAGCGGCCGCCCATGTGATCATTCCGCGCGCAATCAATTGGGCAAACTCCTCGGGCGAGCCGTCGAGCGGCTCGAACCCCGACACCGCGAGCTTGGCGACCACGTTCTCTGACTTGAGCGCAGCGTTGGCGGCGACAGCGAGCGTCTCGATCACTGCGCGCGGTGTGCCGGCGGGTGCCATCAGGCCGAACCAGACCGTGCACTCGAAACCGGGCAGTAAGACCTCCGCGATGGTCGGGATATTCGGCGCAATGCGCGGGCGCTTGGCCGAACACGAGGCAAGCGCTGTGAGGCGGCCGACTTCGACGTGCGGCATGACCGTCGAAGCTACGGCCAACACCATTGACAGTCGGCCAGCAACCAGGTCGGTGACCTGCGGCGGGCTGCCCGGATACGGCACGTGAACGAGCTTGATGTTCGTGCGCACGCTGATCAATTCCATGGCGAGATGCCCGACCGTGCCTGGCCCAACCGACCCGTAGGTAAGTTCACCAGGCTTGGATTTCGCGAGCGCGATGAGTTCATCGACGCTCGACACGCCGAGCGAAGGATGTACCGCAAGGATGAGCGGCAGGCCGGTGAGCGGCGCGATCGGGGCGAAATCCCTGGCGAAGTCAAAGTGCAGATTGGAGCTGGTGACGGCATTGGTGACGTTCGATAACGTGCCAATGAACAGGGTGTAGCCGTCCGCCGGGGAACGCGCGACGAATTCGGCGGCGATGCTTGAGCCGGCGCCCGGCCTCGCTTCCACGACCACCTGCTGGCCGAGCGTCCTGCTCATGGCATCGCCGACCAGCCGTGCGGTGATGTCGGCCGCCGACCCCGGCGGGAAGCCGATGATCAGTCGAATAGGCCGCGATGGATAGTTGTCGGCGTTCCCCTTCGGGACGGCGGCAAAAGTGGTCATCGCCAGGGTCAAGGCCAAAAAGGCAAAACGTTGCACGGCGGTCCTCCCTTGGATGCGGCTTTTGTTGTCCAACAAACCGGTTGCCGCAAACCAGTTGCGTTCGCTTCGCCAGTCTAGCTTACGATGAGGCTGAAGTGATTGCGCTGCCTTGCCGCACCGGGCGAAATGACACGACGGTATGTCTGCAATGCGAGGAGTAGCGGCCGACGGTTTTGCAGTGCGGTAATCTCGGGTATTGACCCAACTCGGACATAAGCAGCGCAAAATGGTGCATTGCGCTCTCGCCTGCACGCCTTCTGACCCCGGTCCAAGCCCCCTCTCAACGTCGGGACGGGTGTGGTACCCTTTCGCTGCGCTGGCACGGTTCTGAGCGTCGTGGGATGGCTTCATGAGAGGGCGGTCACTCGTCACGTCGATTGCGCTGGTGGCGTGGCAATGAAAGCTCGGCACCCCAGGACGACGAAGCCGAAACGCCGCAAGGAGCCGACGGCTGCGCGTCGCTACGCTCCCTCGGCGGTCAATCTCCAAAAGCAACTCGACCAGCGAACCCGCGAGCTTGCCGAGGCGCAAAAGAACCTGGCTGAGGCGCACGAGCAGCAGACGGCAACCTCCGAGGTGCTGCACGTAATTTCAAGCTCGCCCAGCGAGCTAGAACCGATCTTCCGGGCCGTGCTGGAGAACGCGACGCGCCTCTGCGAGGCCAAGTTCGGCACGCTGTACCTCCGCGACGCAGATGGCTTCCGCGCGGTTGCTACGCACAATGCCCCGCCCGCCTATGTCGAGGCACGACGCGACCCACTGCTCCGACCGCCGCCGGACGCGCCCCTCGGACGTGTGGCCATTACGAAGCAGGTGGTCCACATCGTCGATATCAAAACGACACGATCCTATATTGAGCGCCATCCATGGCTCCTCGCCGACGACCTTGCTGGCTATCGGACCATCCTCGCTGTGCCGATGCTCAAGGAAAGCGAGCTGATCGGCGCCATCATCATCTTTCGCCAGGAGGTTCGCCCGTTCAGCGACAAGCAGATCGAACTGGTCCAAAAACTTCGCCGCCCAGGCAGTGATCGCCATAGAGAACGCGCGCCTGCTCAACGAGCTGCGCCAGCGCACGGCCGATCTGACCGAGGCGTTGGAACAGCAGACGGCGACCTCCGAGGTGCTGCAGGTGATCTCCAGCTCGCCGGGCGAGCTTGCGCCGGTGTTCGAAGCCATGCTGGCGAATGCAGTGCGGCTCTGCGAGGCCAAATTCGGCGTATTGAACTTGCATGAGGATGGGACCCTGCGCATGGGTGCCATGCACAACGTACCACCGGCCTTTGCCCAATTTCTGCAAGCCCGAGCTGGCGGATATCAACCAATTCCAGGCAGCCTGATCGATCGCGTTATACGAGCAAAGCAAGTGGGCCACACGGCCGATGAATCCGGCGGCAGAGCGGCAACACTCGGTGGGGCGCGATCTATCGTTTCTGTGCCAATGCTCAAAGACGATGCGCTGATTGGCACGATCACAGTCTACCGGCAGGAAGTCCGTCCGTTCACCGACAAGCAGGTCGAGCTGGTCAAGAACTTCGCTGCCCAAGCGGTCATCGCCATCGAGAATACGCGCCTGCTCAATGAACTGCGCCAGCGCACCGACGATCTATCGAATCCCTGCAGCAGCAGACCGCCACCGCTGACGTGCTCAAGGTCATCAGCCGCTCGACCTTCGATCTGCAGGCCGTGCTCGATACGCTGGTGCAATCGGCGGCGCGGCTGTGCGAGGCCGATAGCGCGGCCATCCACCGCCCGCGCGGCGATGCCTATCCTTATGTGGCGAGCTACGGATACTCGGCCGAATACGACCAGTACATGCGCGACCATCCGATGAAGCCGAGCCGGGGGTCCGTGCTTTGGCGTACAGCACAACAAGGCAGAATTGTCCATGTTGCCGATGTGCAGACCGATCCCGATTTTGCCGATTCGGATCTCGCCGAGCAGAGGAAAATAGGAGGCGCTGTTACGGTGCTCGGCGTCCCATTGCTGCGGGAAGGCATGCCGATCGGCGTGATTATACTGTCGCGATTCCAAGCGCGCCCATTCACCGATAAGCAGATCGAGCTCGCCACCACCTTCGCCGACCAGGCGGTGATCGCGATCGAGAACGTGCGGCTGTTCGAAGCCGAGCAGCAACGCACGCGTGAGCTGACCAAATCGCTGGAACAGCAGACTGCGACCGCCGAGGTCCTGCGCGTCATCTCAAGCTCGCCCGGTGAGTTGGAGCCGGTGTTCTCCGCAATGCTGCAGAACGCCCTGCGGCTTTGCGAGGCCGAATTCGGGAATTTGCTCCGATATGCGAATAAAGCCTTCCACGCCGCTTCATTCGTCAACACACCGACAGCCTTCGAGGCTTTTATCCGACAGGGTCCGGTTCAGCCAGCCCCCGGAAGCGGTCTCGCACGCATTGTCCGAACTAAGCAAACCGCGCATGTCCATGATGTCAGAGAGCTAGAAGCCTATGCAAATCGCGATCCATTCGTGGTCGCTGGCGCTGAGGCAGGCATCCGAACTCTCTTGCTCGTCCCGATGCTCAAGGAGAATGAGCTGGTCGGCATCATCGGCATCTACCGCCTCGAGGTTCGTCCCTTCACGAACAAGCAGATCGAGCTGGTCACTAACTTCGCCGCGCAGGCCGTGATCGCCATCGAGAACACACGACTGCTCAATGAGCTGCGCGAATCGCTGCGGCAGCAGACCGCGACCTCGGAGGTCCTGCAGGTCATCAGCTCGTCGCCGGGCGAATTGGAGCCGGTATTCCAGGCGATGCTGAGGAACGCAACCCGCATCTGCGACGCCAAGTTCGGCACGCTGCATCGATACGACGGCGAATTGTTCCACCGCGTCGCCCGCACCGGTACGCCGGCTGCACTTGTTGAATTCCAGAAGGAGCGCGGCCCCTTCAAGCCGGATGCGACCGGGCTCCTCGGTCGCGTCTTGCGGGATCGAGCAGTAGTCCACGTCGCCGATGAGTTGGCAGAACCAAACCCGGGCCCTGCTGCCAAGTATGGTGGCGCGCGTACCGTTATCGCGGTTCCGATGCTGAAGGAGCAAGAACTGGTCGGCGCTATCGTGATCTACCGTCAGGAAGTGCGACCGTTCACCGACAAGCAGATCGAGCTGGTACAGAACTTCGCGGCGCCGGCCGTCATCGCCGTGGAGAACACTCGCCTGCTCAACGAATTGCGCGAATCGCTGCAGCAGCAAACCGCGACTGCCGACGTGCTCAAGGTCATCAGCCGCTCAACCTTCGATCTGCGAGCAGTGCTTACTACTCTCGTCGAGTCGGCAGGGCGGCTCTGCCAAGCAGACAGAGCAGCAATCAGGCTCGCGAGGGGTGGTTCCTACTACCAACTCGGAAGCTACGGTTTCTCGGCTGAACAAGATGAGTTCATGGAACGTCATCCGTTACAGCCGGATCGCGGATCGGCCACCGGGCGCGTGCTCGAGGGCAAGACTGTTCACGTCGTGGATACGCAGAGCGATCCGGAATACACACTTACACACAGAACCGAGTTCGCGGATGTACGCACTGTCCTCGGCGTGCCGTTGCTGCGTGAAGGGATTCCCATTGGTGTACTAATCCTAACTCGGCAGACCGTGCGGCCGTTCACCGACAAGCAGATCGAGCTGGTCCAGACTTTGCCGACCAGGCGGTGATCGCCATCGAGAACGTCCGCCTGTTCGACGAAATCCAGGACAAGAGCCGCCAGTTGGCAGCGGCGAGCCAGCACAAGTCGCAGTTCCTTGCCAACATGAGCCACGAGCTGCGCACGCCCCTCAACGCCATCATCGGGGTGAGCGAGATGCTGCGGGAGGATGCGGAAGCATTGCAGCAGGACGTGGAGCCGCTCGATCGCGTGCTCGGCGCCGGCCGGCATCTGCTGGCCTTGATCAACGACATTCTCGACCTGTCCAAGATCGAGGCCGGGCGGATGGAGCTGCAGCTCGATTCCTTCGCTCTTGCACCGCTGATCGACGGTGTCATCAAGACGATCGAACCGCTGGCGGCGAAGAATGGGAACCAGGTTGTGGCCCATTGCGACGCCGCGATCGGGACGATGCATGCTGACCAGATGCGTCTGCGGCAGGCCCTGCTCAATCTCATGAGCAATGCCAACAAATTCACTGAGAAAGGCACCATCACCATCGCCGCTCTGCAAGCACAGGAGAACGGTCGCGATTGGGTCACGCTCGCCGTGACCGACACTGGCATCGGCATGACACCGGAGCAGATGGGCAAACTGTTCCAGGAGTTTTCGCAGGCCTCCTCCACCACGGCGAGCAAATACGGCGGCACCGGCCTTGGTCTCGTGATCAGCCGCCGATTTTGTCAGATGATGGGTGGCGACATCACCGTCGAGAGCGAGGTCGATCGCGGCTCGACCTTCACGATCCGACTCCCGAGAATTGTGGACGCTCCGAAGGATGTGGTTGCTACCGATCCCGCCCACACAGTGGAGGCGACGCTAAAACACCACTAGGATTTTTGCTGCACTGCATGAGTCCGGAAGTGGCAGATTTTGTTGCAAAAGTCTTTTTGCACTGGTGATGAAAAATTCTCCGGGCCGTGGGCGCGACTTTCGTGTAAAGATGTGGGGGGCCTCATCGCCTGACGATAAACTCACGGGCGACCTCGGTAACGTGATTGAGGCCACACAGATCGCCTGTCGTCGGTCGGATTGTCTTATGGCGAGAAAAATATCACCGGGCAATTTTGGACTTTTGCAACAATATCGGCACATAGCAGCAGTGGTTTGGGGTCAGCTTTACGGCCGGTATTGGAGGTGCTGCGGATATACCGTGAGACGATCGAGCGAGTCAAATACGCGACAGCGGAAGATTATATAAGTGCCATCCAGATCGCACTTGGCGCCGCTATCGGCGCGGTTATTGGTGTTGTGATTGGCGATGTAACACACCTCACCGGTTACTGGCCGCATATTGTGGTTGCGCTCTGCGCGGCGGCCGGGGTGTTCGTCGCGCACACGATATGGCCGCGCAAATAGGCCGCAGGCGTGGTTCCTAAGCTTCAGCGGCGCTTACTCGTTGCCTTTTGGCCTATCCATAACTTGGCCCGCAGTCTGCGCCTCGCCTAGAAATAGGGGATGGATGACCCCGGCTCTTCCGATCCCCGTGCGTGGCGCAACCTCAGGGCGCCGTCGCTTGCTGAATTTGAGCTGCTCGCGGATTTCGCATTCAGGCGGCTGCCGCAGAAATTCCGGGCCCTCTGTGAGGGCTTGGTTATTCGGGTCGAGGATTTTCCCGAGGAGAAGGTGCTGGACGAGTTGGGAGCGGAAAGCGAGTTCGACCTGCTGGGACTGTTCCAGGGTGTTGGCCTGCCGTTTCGGTCCGAAGGCGCGCCTTTGCAAATGCCCAACATGATCTGGCTCTATCGCCGTCCGATTCTCGACTATTGGGCCGAGCACGAGGAGACCCTGGGAGCAATCATAACCCACGTGCTGGTGCATGAGATCGGTCATCATTTCGGCTTGTCCGACGAGGACATGAGAGCGATTGAGGCGAGCGCTGGTTGAGACCGGCACAATCCTAACGCAGGCTTTTCTGATCCGTCACTAACCGGCATCGCCGACGGTCACAAGCGGCGGTGGGTTCCGATGGAGCGCCCTTTTCAGTCAGCGCGCGCTATCAGCCGCATTTCAAGACACACGGTTCAAAGGGCAATCCCGGCGGCTTGCGGAACTCGAGAACCATCGTGCGGGTTATTGGGGCACGAAATGGGAGACCGTGCCATGACAGACCCCCGCGATTTTGACCGGAAATTGGACCGGCAGATGGAAATGGATGCAAGGACAGGCACTCCAACCCCTTGGGGATGGATCGCTGGCGCCCTGTTCATTATTGGGGTGTTGGTGCTCGTCTTCAGCACTGGAAACAACACGAGAATCGCGAGCAACGAGACTGTTCCACCCGCCACGACCGGTATGGCTCCAGGCGGCACGGCGCCGCTTACCACAGAACCACCGATTGTTTGTGCCCCTTTCTGTGGAACCATTTCAAGGTCCGTGCCTCCGGCCCAGGCGCCCTCGACGACCGGACAAGGTAGATAGATCTGTTTGCTGATCGAAATCCTGCATTGCAACAAGTGACTGACTTGATCCTCGCCATCGGGTAGGCTGCAGCCGTGCGGCTCGCGGAAGTGTGAACTCAACTGCGCAGACGCGAACCTGCAGTTATCGACACTGGCCCTGTGTCGGCACCATTTGGGAGGACATATGTACAAGATGAAGATAACGCGGGCAGTCGCCGCCGCGGCTGTTGCGTTGAATTTCGCCACTGCTGGCTTCGCACAGCAGCCGGGACGTATACGCGGTCAAATCGACAAGATCGACGGCACCAGACTCTCCGTCAAGACGCGCGACGGCGCCACGGTTAGCGTGAAAGTAGCCGACGACGCTCGAATTTCAGCCTTGGTCAAGGCTTCGCTTGCCGACATCAAGAACGACTCATTTATCGGTATCGCCGGCATGCCGCAGCCGGATGGCAGCATCCAGGCATTCTCGATACACATTTTCCTGCCGGCGCAACGCGGCGTAGTTCCCGATCGGCATGGCCCTTGGGATGCGCGACCGGACAGCACCATGACTAACGCTTATGTGCAAAACATCGTTACTGGCAAGGATGGCGAGACATTGACAGTGAAATACAAGGATGGCGATAAAAAAATCATCGTGACGCCGCAGACGGTGATCGCCGCCGTTGCGCCGGGTGCGAAAGAGGATCTCAAAATCGGGGCTCAGATCATTATTTTCGGCTGGGACAAGCAACCTGACGGCTCAGTGCTGGCGAAGGTGATGTACGTCGGCCGCGACGTGACGCCAGCGATGTGACATCTGTTTGTTGAGGTAAAGCTGACTTAATCTTAGCAACGGCCGCGCGGGTTCCGACACCCGTTTGGGAACGCAACCTGCTCAAAACTTCCAGGACCTCCAAAATCATTTGTGGAGAGGAAGCTATGATCTGGCATTCCTTGATCTGGTACGGCCTCGCGGTCGCCCTAACTGTGTCCGGCTCCGCTTGGGCGCAGGACTACCCGAACCGTCAAATTACCATCATGGTCGGTATTGCAGCCGGCGGTATCACCGACGTCACCACGCGGCAATACGCGGCGGTGGTGTCAAAAAATATGAACCAGAACATAATCGTCGAAAATCGGCCGGTCGCCGGCGGCGCGGTTGCCGCTGCTGCCGTTCAGAATGCAGCTCCGGACGGATATACACTGCTGTCGGTCGTCGGCTCGCAGTTTTGCTCGGTCCCGGCCATCGGGCCTGCTCCCTACGATCCGGTGAATGGCTTTGCTCCGATTAGCTTGACGTTTCGTCTTCCGACTCTCCTCGTCGTGCCCATGGATAGCCCAGCAAAGACCATGGCCGAATTGCTCGCCTGGGGAAAAACAAAGCCTGGCGGCCTGCTGCTTGGTTCTCCTGGTGTCGGCACCCCCGGCCATCTGCTTGCCGCCAAAATTGCGCTCGCCACCAATACGCCGATTCAATACATCCACTATCGTGGCGGCGCGCCACTGATGGCCGATCTCATTGCCGGACGGGTGGATTTCAGCCTCGCCTCCTTCAACAGCGCCCGCTCGAATATGGACGCCAACAAGCTTCGAGCGCTCGCGGTCGATGCCGAGAAGCGGCTTCCCGCGCTGCCCGGCATTCCGACCTTGATCGAGGCTGGGCTCGGCGCGCAAAGGGTCGCCGACTGGGCCGGTGTCTTGGCGCCGGCAGCAACACCCACCGCCATCGTTGACAGGCTAAATCGGGAATTTGTGATTGCCGCCCACACTCCCGAGTTGATCGCGAAGTTGACCGAAAACGGAAACATTGTAGCCAGCAGCACACCGCAAGAGATGGGTAGGCTTGTGGCTGACGCGGTCAAGGACATGGAGCAATTGATTAGGACCCTTGGCCTCAAGGTTAATTGATTTGCTGCGTTCTCGGTTGCAGACGGTCTTCTGACCCGCGGCCCACCGCCGTCGATGACAGGCAAACGTGGGCCGCGCGCCACACCGCGGAGCCGAAAGATGTACGAGCGTTGCCGGCTGCGTGGGCGCGATCCATCAGCGCGCATTTTCTGCTTGTAATCGCCAGGCCAGCTGTGATAAAACAAAAAGGGAACATAGACTGAGCATTTGCGCCCCGTGGAAACTCAGTTCGTAGTTCGTAGCCCGCATGAGCGAAGCGACATGCGGGAACGGCTCCCCGGACGGCTCCCGGATGCAAGTTAAGGCTGTGTTTTTGCAAATTGAAAATGGGCGCCGGGCGCGATGTGCTATGGGGGTAACCCCCATTCGCTACTCGCCATTCGCAATTCGCCTGCGCAGAGCGAGGCCTTGTCGTCCAGCAACCGCAGGACCTCGTCGCGGCCGCGATCCGGCACTTCGATGAGCACGCGGGTAATGCCGGCGTCGCGGTAAGGCGCGAGCGCCGCCTTGTCCGCGGGCGCATTAAACACGGTGATCGAGAGGGTAGATGGATCGCGCCCGGCCGCGCCGGCGGCCCGGCGGAGCCGTTCCGCCGCGCTTTTTGGCTCGAACGCGCCGCGGGCGCGCGGGAACCAGCCGTCGCAAAACTCGATCACCCTGCGCACCGTATGATCGCTTTCGCCTCCGAGCAGCACGGGCGGATGCGGCTTCTGCTTCGGTTTGGGATAGAGCCATACCGGATCGAAGTTGACGAACTGACCGTGGAATTGCGCTTCCTCCTGCGTCCATAGCGCCTTCATGGCGAGCACGCGCTCGCGCAGCAGCTTGAAACGCGTGTCGTAGCGCGCGCCATGATTCTCCATTTCCTCGACGTTCCAGCCCCCGCCGACGGCGAACATGAACCGTCCGCCGCAAAGCTGATCGAGGCTCGCCACGGACTTGGCGGTGATGATCGGGTCGCGCTGAGGAAGGAGCGCAATGCCGGTGCCGAGTTTGAGGTTACGCGTTGTTGTGGCCGCGAACGACAGCGCGACGAACGGGTCATGGGTATGGGAGTAGCGCTTGGGCAGCTCACCGCCGCTTGGAAAGGGCGTGCGCCGGCTGACCGGTATATGGGTATGCTCGCACACGAACAGCGACTCGAAGCCGCGCGCTTCGAGCGCGCGCGCAAGCTCTCCGATCTCGATGCCGTAATCGGTCGGGAAATGGAATGCGCCGACGAGCATGGGTTTCCCTGATCAGCTTGTTTTCACGCGCGGAGAGCTAAGCACAATTTGGCGGATTGCCCAACCGATGCGTTGCCCGCCTCCTTATCATGTGCCCCGCGCCGACAGGTGGCCCCAGCTGCTGGTTCGCTCGATCCGAACCGCGATCACAGGATAGTGTGCGATTTGCATGGCTTTGAGCTGCGGGTAACGTGAGCGCAGCAGCGACTGGGCATGGCCGTGCTCCTCGCCACCGGTAAGGATTTCAGCGCGCCCGCGGATGAGGACCCAGCCGAGACGCGACCAATCCTCATCATACTGGTCGACCACAACCGCGACGGCAGGATTCACCGCAATATTTCTCAGCCGCTTGAGCGCCGTCGGCGAGCGGGCTTTGGGTTTTTCGTCGATGGTGATGTAGAGCGTTACGCTTTCGATGGCGAAACATACCGGTATGACATGCGGGTGGGCGAGAGCATCGGCCGTGGCGAGATGGGCGACACGCTGCTGCGCCAGGAATTTCCGCTCGGCATCGGACAACATGGCTGGTTCAAATCGCCGGCAGCGTTATCGGGCAAAGCTCCTCGAAGGCGCGCGCGACGCGCAGCACAATATCCTCCTGATACTTTGCGGCGACGACCTGCATCCCGACCGGCAGGCCGGCGGACGTGAAGCCACAAGGAATTGAGGCTGCGGGCTGTTGGGTGAGATTGAATGGGAAGCTGAAAGGCGTCCAGTGCGTCCAGTTTGTTTGATCGGTTCCTTGCGGCGCCAAATGGCCCGTTTCGAACGCCGGTATCGGCAACGTCGGAGTGAGCAGAACATCGAATTCACCGTAAAAACGGGCCATGCGCAGCCCGAGATCGGCCCGCGCGTTCACGCAGCGAACGTATTCCATGTGGTCGATGGCCTCGCCGAGCGATGCGATCCGATCGAAGCCCGGATCGAGCAGAGCCCATTTCTCGCGCGCTATTGCAGAACGAATGCTTGCCGCGCCGCTAAACCAAAGCACATTGAATAGTTCAATCGGGTCGGCAAAGCCCGGATCACGCCGCTGCACGATCGCGCCCGCCTCCACGAGCTTTTCCGCTGCCGATTCGACGAGCGCGCGAATTTCCGGATCAACGCTTGCGTAGCCGAGATCAAGGCTCAGCGCCATGCGTAAACCGCGCACGCCTTGTTTGATCCCGATCGTAAAATCACGCGGCTGGTGCGGGAGCGAATACCAATCGCGATGGTCCGGTCGCGCGATCACGGTGAGCATGCGCGCGGCGTCCTCGACCGATGCCGTTATAGGACCGAGATGGGCGATGGTTCCAAACGGGCTCAGTGGATAAGCCGGCACCAGGCCGAACGTCGGCTTTATTCCGAATACGCCGGTAAAACCGCAAGGAATGCGGATAGAACCGCCACCGTCGGTTCCAAGATGCAGGCAGCCCATGCGCAAGGCCGCTGCAACCGCTGCGCCCCCGCTCGAACCGCCCGAGGTCCGGCGTTCGTCCCACGGGTTGCGGGTGATACCAGTCAACGGCGAATCGCAGATCGCCTTCCATCCGAATTCGGGCGTCGTCGTCTTGCCGAGCAGCACGGCGCCTGCTTCTCGCAGGCGCGCGACCGCAGGCGCATCCTCGCTCCAATCGTGCGCGGGATCGATTGTCTGCGAACCACGCAGTGTCGGCCAGCTATTGGTGAGAATGACGTCCTTGATGGTGGTGGAGACACCGTCGATATAGCTCAGGGGTTCTCCCTTGCGCCAACGCATCTCCGCCCCGCGCGCGGCATCCATGGCGCGTTCATCGTCGATCAGGCAAAACGCGTTATAGCGGGAGTTCAATTTGTCGATCCGGTCGAGCGCTGCGCGCGCCGCTTCAACCGGAGAGGCCGCGCCAGTGCGGAAGAGGTGCACGAGCTCGCTTGCCGTCATCGATCCCAGATCATGCGCCACCGGCATCAGTATTGCTTCTCCAGATCGACGACGTTTTTGAGCGGCTGTCCGCGAGAAAAGGCTTCATAATTGGCGATAAAATGCGGAACGACTTCCTCCGCCACTAACGGTCCGCAAACATGCGGAGTGATGGTGACATGGGGATTGGACCAGAAAGGGTGATCGGCCGGCAGCGGCTCGGTCGTGAACACATCCAGCGTGGCATGGGCAACGACGTTTGCGCCAATGGCGCTCAGGAGGGCATGCTCATCGATGAGGGCGCCCCTGCCGATATTGATGAGGTGCATTCCGCGCCGGCAGTGGGTGAAGATATCCGCCCCAAACAGACGCTTGGTCTCCTTTGTCAACGGCAATACCAGAACGAGCACGTCGCAGAGGCCGACAAATTGCGGCAACGCATCCTCGCCGGTGAATAGCTCATCAACAGCAGATGAAGGAGCCGGTGATCGGCGCCAGCCAAGCGTACGAGCGGCGCGACTGCGCAGCGTATCGGCCACGACGGAGCCGATCTCGCCCAGACCAGCGATGCCAATGGTGAGATTTCTGATCGTGTCGATCTCAAAGAACTCCCAAATGCGTTGCTGTTGCTGTCTTCGCGCTCTATCAAACCGCAATGTTTTATCGAGAATGGCGCCGAGCACATATTCGGCCATGCGGGGCGCGATCAATCTGCCGTCGGTACGGGTCAAAAGGACATCGCGGCCGAACGGCCATCTTTCGATGATCTCATCGACGCCTGCTCCGATCTTCTGTACCCACCGCAGGCTCGGCATCTGCTCCAGCATTTCCGGCGGGAAACCCCATCCATAAAGAACGGCAGTGCTCTCGAAATAGCGCGCCGCCTCCTCGGGAGTGCTCGCAGAATAGATTGGGATATCGGGCAGCGCGCGAACGAGCAGGCGCTCGAATCGAGGAAGATCTGAATCATAGATCGAATAAAGCAGGATCGGGCCCGGTGGTGTCATACCAGGACTTTGCGAGTGCTAGGAAAGGCCGATCCTTCGCACCACGGTGAGCAGGCGATCCGTGTCCGCGATGAGAAACGCGCACCTGGCCCAGATGGGCGTGAGCATTTGCCCCAACTGTACCATGAACGCGGGCCGCGGTTCTTGCGCGAAGCACGAAAAAGGGTACGAAAAAGGGTATTGACTACGAAACGAAGCTGTGGTAAGAAAGCCTATCCTCTACAACTACGTGGCCCGGCTGGTGCACCGCGCCGGGTTTTTCGTTGGGACGGGCGCAGGCGTGACCGCGTCATGACGTGTGATCACACGTTCCGCGCACCTCCTGTTCTTGTCTGTTGTTCTCCTGATATGGCCCTGTTATTCCCCCTGTTCTCGTTCTGATAGCTTCTTGGCGACTCCGTATTTTACGGGCACTTCTTACGCGCCGGCCTGTATTTTCCCTGTTATTTACAATGGAGTGCATGTTGGAGTGCACCCCGAAAATGAGACACAAAAACAAGAAAGGGGTGCACTCCAGCAGTGGTCGCTGGGGTTTTCCCGGCAAACGCACTCGAATAGAGCGCATGGCAGGCCCCCGCGCGGAAGCGAAGCCGCGGCGAGATCGGCCGGAATGCTTGGGAGGAGGGCTCGACAGCCGCGATGTGCGGGCTATGAGCCGTTGCTATTCGAGATGACCTAGGTTCGACGCAGCTCGTCGGTTGCGTCGGGCCGGCGTGCTCAAACGGAGCGCCGAGCTTTGAACCTTAGCGATGTCGGCACACTGCACCCATCTCTCCGCCATTTGACTCCATGTGGCCCGGCTCGCCGGATCGCGGGTCAGCTTTGCCATTTGCTTGCATTCGGCTGCATGCTTTAGGAATTCCTCGGGCGGATACATCGAGAATGCTCTCCATGGACTTCGTACCCCGATCCCCGTCAGGCAACACTACAACGGCTTTTGAGAAATGCAAAACATGGCAGAACCGACGAACATAGCTGGAACCGGCGTGAGACCCTATGCCGCAGCGCGCTAAAGCCATGGCCGATTTCAGCCTGTACGACCTGGAAAAGCGCATTGCGGAGCGAGCTCAGGCGAGCGCCGAGGTCTCCTATACGCGCCAGCTCCTGGACCGGGGGGCCGAACACTGCGCCAGAAAGCTCGGCGAGGAGGCGATTGAGACCGTGATCGCCGCCGGCAACGAGGATCGCGAGCGGTTGATCGCGGAAGCCGCTGATCTCATTTACCATTTATTGGTGCTGCTCAAGGCGCGCGGCATCGCCCTTGCGGAGGTGGAGAAAGCGCTCGCCGGGCGGACTGGGCAAACGGGCCTCCAGGAAAAAATGTCGCGCAGTTGAGCAAGCTTATGGAGCAAAGAACGCAGGACGGTCTGTCTCCCTACCGCGTCTTCTCGCGGGCGGAATGGGCGGAACGGCGCGCGGATACACCCATGACGCTCACCCAGGACGAGGTGAGCCGCCTGCGATCGCTGCACGATCGCCTCGACATCCGGGAGGTCGAGGACATCTACCTCCCGCTCTCCCGCCTGCTCTCCATGTATGTGGCGGCGACCCAGCGCCTGTTCCGGGCCCAGCAGAGCTTCCTGGGCACTGAAGACAGCAAGATGCCCTACACCATCGGAATCGGCGGCTCGGTCGCGGTGGGCAAGTCGACGACAGCCCGTGTATTGCAAGCCCTTTTGGCGCGCTGGCCGAACGTTCCCAAGGTTGATCTCGTCACCACCGACGGGTTCCTTTATCCCAATGCCGTTCTCGCGCGCGAAGGCCTCATGGAGAGGAAGGGTTTCCCTGAAAGCTATGATCTTCCGGCCTTGCTGCGGTTTCTTTCCGGCGTGAAGGCCGGCCGGCGGCCGACCCGCGCGCCCGTCTACTCTCACCTGGTCTATGACGTCATCGCGAACCAGTGGGTGGAGATCGATCGTCCGGATATTCTCATCGTCGAGGGGCTCAACGTCCTGCAGACGGGGCATCCTCCCAAAGGCGGCAAGATGATCCCCTACGTCTCGGACTTCTTCGATTTCTCGGTCTATCTCGATGCAGACGACAACGTGCTGCTCAACTGGTACGTGGACAGGTTTCTTACGCTCCGCGGCACGGCATTCAGCGATCCCAAGTCATTCTTCCATCGCTACGCGACGCTGAGCGACGAGGACGCGGTGGAGACGGCGACCTCCATCTGGCGTCGGATCAATCTCCTCAATCTGCACGAGAACATTCTGCCGACCCGCCAGCGCGCTGACCTCATCTTGAAGAAAGCCGAAAGTCATCTGGTGGAGGAGGTCGCGCTGCGAAAGCTATAACCGATTACGCCGCGAGCTCGGCTTGTTCGGAAACCCTCGCCAGAATCTCCATCAGCTGCCGCCGCTCGAGCGGCTTGGTGAGGAACCCATCCATTCCGGCGGCGAGACTTGTTGCGCGGTCTTCCTCGAACGCGTTGGCAGTCAGCGCAAATATGGGAACGCGGCCTGCGCCGTGCTCCGCCTCCAAGGCGCGAATTGCTCGTGTCGCCTCAATCCCGTTCTTGCCGGGCATATGCAGATCCATGAGCAGAAGATCGTAATGAGCGCCGGCCGCCTCGCATGTATGCCATGCCTCGACGGTCGCATCGCCGCTCGCCACCACGGTGGGCCGATGGCCGAGCCTGATCAGCAGCGCTCTCGCAAGCAGCGCGTTGATCTCGTTGTCCTCGGCGACCAGGATTGCAAGCCCCTGCGGCGCGTCGGCTGTTCCTTTTTGTGACGTCGAAAGATGCGTCGCTTCGTGCTCGGCGCATTCGAAGCCGCTTTCCCCGGCCGTCATCTGCGCCGCGAGTGAGGCCGTGCGGATCGGCTTTACGAGATATCCGGTGAAGCCCGCCTGCTTGAGAGGCGCAAGATCGCGACGCTCCGCGGGCCTGATCAAGACCAATCGGCGGTCGCATCGAAATCACGTGCCCCAGCCGCGTGCAGGTATCCCTGCCGAGCGCATAATCGAGGAGGACGGCGCTCCAGGTGCGCTCGGAGAGGAGCGAACGCGCACTCACCTCGTCGGGAGCAACACATGTGCGGGCGCCCCAATCGCACAGCCGGCGCGCAATGAGCGAGGCGTTCAACACCCAAGGGGAGACGATCAGCACGTCCACGCCCGATAGGTCGGGACGCTGCAGCGACACTTGCTCTTGCTCCGCCGCAGCCGGCAACGGCAGCGAAATATGAAAAGTCGAACCGGCGCCTGGCATGCTCTCGACGCCGATCTTGCCGCCCATGTGCTCAACGACGCGCTTGGAGATTGCAAGACCGAGGCCGGTTCCCCCGAACTTGCGGCTCGCGACCGCGTCGGCTTGCTCGAATTCCAGAAAAATCCGGCTCTGTTCTTGCGCCGGAATGCCGATGCCGGTATCGCGCACAGCAAATCGGACCTGCTCAAGCTCTCCTTGTTCAACCGTGAGCGTGATGCCGCCCGTGTCAGTGAACTTGATCGCATTGCCGGCAAGATTGAGCAAAATCTGACGCAGTCGAGCTGCGTCACCGAGGACGTTCGCCGGCAGGCTGTCCTCCACATACGAGCCGATCTCGAGATTCTTCTCATGTGCCCTGGGCGCGATAAGCTCGACGGTTTCCTCGACCATGGCACGCAGGTCGAATGGACGCATCTGCGTCACAAGGCGTCCAGCCTCGACTTTGGAAAAATCGAGAATCTCGTCGATCAATGAAAGCAGCAGCTCTCCGCAATCCTTCACCGCCCTGGCATACGTGGTCTGCTCAGGCGTGAGACCGGTGTCGAGCAGAAGGTCGGACATCCCCAGAATGCCGTTGAGTGGTGTTCTGATCTCGTGCGAGATCATCGCGAGGAAGCGCGACTTCGCGCGATTGGCTGCTTCCGCCTGATTGCGCGCCTGGGACAAAGCGCGCTCCGCTTCCACCCGCTCGGTGATATCGCGTCCCACGCTTTGCACCTGCGCCGATTGACCCGCCCGAACGATGACTTCACGCCAGGCGATCCATCGCTCGCCTTCGGGCGTCGCGATCTTCTGATCATGGATGCGCGTGCCATCGCAGAGCAGCCTCGGCTCGCCTTGCGCGATGACGGGTAGGGCGAACGCGCTGCCCACAAGCTCCTCGCGAGCACGCCCGCTGGCCCGGCAAAAGGTATCGTTGGCGTAGCTCACGATGTTTGCATCGTCCCTCCTGACAATCAGATCGCCTTGCGCCTCCAGCAGGCTGCGCGCGCGCTCCTCGCCTTCCTTGAGTTCCCAATTCTGGTCACAGAGGTCTTCCACGCGGCGCGACAGACCACGCATCCGCACGCGCATCGAGCGCAAGCTGGAAGCAAGCAGTCCGATGACGCCGCAGGCGGCGCCGAAGAGTGCCGCCGCCCCAACCGCAAAGGTATGCGGATTGTAATGCAATTGCGGGTTTTTGATCGCGGCCAGAAACCCGAACCCTGCTGCAAACGACATGGAAAGGAGAGCAAGCGCGCGCAGCAGGGTCGAAACCGCGCGCACGACGGCCAGCCGCTGGGGCTTGCCCCCCCTGTTGAAGAACTGCCGCATTTCGCTCGCCATCCCCGCGGCGCCGTTTTTTGGCGCCTGGTCGCGGTCTTCCCGCTGTTCTTAGCGAGCGACTCTCGGCTTGGAGTGTTTGCAATTCCCTTGCGTGTGGCGCCACGCCAGAGCGGCTCTCGCCGACAATGTTAATGCAAGGCTAACGATTACCAGGAATCGGCGACTTCGCCGCCGCGGAGTAGAGCCTTGCCCTCGTCGTGCTTCACCGCCGCGAACAGCGCCGCCGCATCGCGATGGCCAAATCGCGCCGAATGCACGTAGAGTTTCAAATCGCCGGCGCTTGGTTCGTTGGATAAAGCAATGGTGATGTCGGAGGGCTGGGTATCGGCTACCACGCGTACCCTCTTGATCGCGCCCGCCGATGCGCAGGCATTTCCATCGCCGGCTCCGAAATCATCAACCACGGCAAAATCCGCGTTCTGCACGTCTGGGATGACTTGAATGCGCAGATCAGGATTGGCGAGAGGTGCCACGATCTTCACGCGCAGATCTGCGGCTACGAGGCCGGGCGCCACCTGATACGTTATTGCTCCGGCGGTGAAGCATAGAGGTGGCGCGGAAGCGGTGAAGGGCGGTGCTGCTGCCGGGATGCCAGCGACCAGGAGCAGAATCAAAACCTTTTGCAGATGATCCATGCGGGTGCCTGCAGTCGAGACCGACCGCAGGAGAGGTTAGCGACAAGTGCTTACGGAAATATTAACCTTAATAAAGGGTGCATGCGTTTTAAGGTCACGCCGCCCGCCTGATCTCGTCAGCAAGGGTGCGGTACGAGATCGCCTCGGCGAGGTGCACGCGGCCGACCTTATCGACGCCATCGAGGTCGGCAAGCGTGCGTGCCACCCGCAGAACGCGATGATAGCCGCGAGCGGAGAGCCGCATGGCATCGGTTGCGTCGCGCAGCAGCGCCAAGCCTGCGGCATCGGGTCGTGCGACGTCCTCCAGGATGGAGCCCTGTACCACTGCGTTGGTGCGGATGTGGGGGAGCCCGATTGCCGCATAACGCGCAGCCTGCCGCTCGCGAGCGCGGGCAACGCGGTCTGCCACTTCGCGGCTTCCTTCCGCGGGCGGTGGCAAGATCAGGTCGGCCGCCGTCACCGCCGGCACTTCGATGTTGAGATCGATGCGGTCGAGCAATGGACCGGAGAGCCGCATCTGATACTCGGCCGCGCAGCGTGCGCTCGGACCGCGCTTGCAGGCGAAGCCCGGTTCGTTCGCCCGCCCGCAGCGGCACGGGTTCATGGCGGCAACCAGCATGAACCGCGCGGGATAGGTCACGCGATGATTTGCCCGCGCGATTGCGACCTCTCCGTTCTCAAGCGGCTGCCGCAGCGAGTCGAGTGCGTGCGGGTGGAATTCCGGCAGTTCGTCCAGGAAGAGGACCCCATGATGAGCAAGCGACGCTTCGCCGGGCCGGGCGCGCAGGCCGCCACCCACCAATGCCGCCATGCTGGCGGAATGGTGAGGCGCTCGAAACGGCCGTCGATTGGTGAGCGCTCCACCCTCGATCTCACCCGCGACCGAAGCAATCATTGACACTTCGAGCAACTCTGCCGGTGTGAGTGGCGGAAGAATGCCGGGAAGGCGCGCGGCCAGCATCGACTTGCCGGCCCCGGGCGGGCCGACCATGAGCAGGTTGTGGCCTCCGGCCGCTGCCAGTTCGAGAGCGCGCTTGGCGCTTTCCTGGCCCTTGATGTCCTTGAGGTCTACGAGCCGCTCTTCGAATTCGCGGATTTTCGGCTGGGGACGGGAGAGCACCTGCGTGCCGCGAAAGTGGTTGGCGAGCTGGATGAGGGAAGCGGCCGCGGTGATCTCCATCTCCGGGCTTGCCCAAGCGGCCTCGGGCCCACAGGCAGACGGGCAAATGAGGCCCTCGCTTCTGCCGTTGGCTGCAATTGCCGCCGGCAGCACGCCGGCAACCGCGGTGATGGAGCCGTCGAGACCCAACTCCCCCAGCACGGTGAAACCGGAAAGCGCGTCGGCGGGAATCGCCCCCATCGCCGCCATCAATCCGAGCGCGATGGGCAAATCGTAGTGGCTGCCCTCCTTGGGCAGGTCCGCCGGCGCGAGATTGACGGTAATTCGCCGCGCCGGAAGGGCAAGCCCCGAAGCAACCAACGCAGCGCGGACCCGCTCGCGCGCCTCGGACACCGCCTTGTCCGGTAACCCGACCACATTGAAGCGCGGCAGCCCCGGAGCGATCTGGACCTGGACGTCAACGGCGCGGGCTTCGATGCCCTCGAACGCAACCGTTGCAACTCGCTGTACCATGGCTGCCCCTGCCTCGCCGCACGAGATTAGCGCAGTCCCGCACTGCGCGCAAGAACAATACGAGAACAAGAGGTCGCGGGCGCGATCGGAGGTTCGCTACCGCCGCTTTGCCTCAATGCAATCCCAGATCATGGCCGCGATGTCAGGGCCGTCGAAGTTCTTCACCGCCCGGATACCTGTGGGCGAGGTCACGTTGATTTCGGTCAGATAGCCGTCGATGACATCAATGCCCGCGAAAAGCAGCCCGCGCTCGCGCAGTGGCGGCCCAATCACCTCACAAATTGTGCGCTCCCGGTCCGTAAGATCGGTCTTTGTGGGCGTGCCCCCGCGCACCATGTTTGAGCGCAAATCATCGGGTGCAGGGACGCGGTTGACGGCGCCCGCAAATTCCCCATCCACCAAAATGATGCGTTTATCGCCGTTCTTCACCGCGGGAAGGAATTTCTGCACCACCCATTGTTCGCGAAACGTGACGGTGAAGAGATCGTAAAGGGACCCGAAGTTGAGGTCCTCCCGGCCGAGGTGAAAGACCGCCTCGCCGCCCTTCCCGTAAAGCGGCTTCATGACGATGTCGCCATGCTCGGCCCGAAACGCCTTGATCTCCGCAAGGTCGCGGGTGATCAGAGTGGGCGGCATCAGGTCGGGAAACTCCATCACCAGCATCTTTTCCGGGGCGTTGCGTACCGCCGAGGGCTCGTTCACCACGAGTGTCCTCGGATGCAGGCGCTCAAGCAAATAGGTGGTGGTGATATAAGCGAGGTCGAATGGGGGGTCCTGACGCAACAGGACGACGTCGAACTCATCAAGGCTTACGCTTGCAGGCCCGCCCAGGTTGAAATGGTCCCCTTCCTTGTCGCGCACGTGCAGCGCCTGCACCGCCGCAAACAGACGCGCCCCGCGCAACGCCAGGCGATCGGGCGTGTAATACGAGATTTCGTGATTTCTCCTCTGCGCCTCCAGCAGGAGGGCAAACGTGGAATCGCCGCGAATGTTGATCCGTTCGATCGGATCCATCTGAACGGCGACTCTCAGGCGCATTTACACCCCGCAACGGTTCGGTAACGCAAATGGGACATTAAGAACTTATCCCCCAAGCTCATGCGTACTTTCAGGGCGGAGAAACGACGTGAAACTGCCGAATTTATCGATTGCGAAGAAGCTCTACCTGATCTTCACGCTGCTCGCCACTGTGACGGTCGCGCTTGCCGCCGTAGCCGTCTCGAACGCGCGCCGTCACGCCGCCCTTACGGATGAATTTCGATCGTCATTCATCGGCGCGATGAATGTCGAGCTGGTGAATGGCCTCATCTACGCGGTGGTGATGGAGTCGCGCGGCATCTACATGTCCTCCGATATTCCCACCGCCAAGGTGTATGGCGAAGGGCTACTGGTGTTCAATGAGCGCATCGGCGAGGTCGTGCGCGAGTGGCAGCGCTCCGTGCGCCCGGAGGATCAGGCGTTGTTCGACGCCTTCGCAAAGCGCATCCACCAGTTTCAGGAGTTCCGGCGCGAGCTGGTGCGCCGCGGCGTGGAGATTTCCCCGGCGGCAGGTCGCGAATGGGGGGACAACGATGCCAACCGGAGCGTGCGCAAGGCGCTCAACAGGGACCTCACCAAGCTCGGCGAACTTTATGCCAAGCGCTCTGAGCGCGTCTATAACGAGATCGATGATGGCATCTCCGCGACCGCTTGGCTGATCGGAATCATTGCGGGCTTCGCGGTGCTATTGGCGGCGCTCGGAGCCGTCATCATCAGCCGGGCGGTTGCGCGCCCGCTGGCCAAGATAACCGCGCTGACCCAAGCTGTAGCCGCGGGCGATCTCGATGGTGCCGTGGTTCATCGCGAGCGCAGCGACGAGATCGGTGCGCTCGCCCGCTCGATCGGGGTGTTCCAGGAGACCATGCGCAAGAATAAGGACCTCAACCGCACGGTCCTTGCCGATGCCGAGGCGCGCGCGCGCCGCCAGGAGGAAATGTCGCGTGAGATCAGCCGCTTCGGCGCGGAGGTCGAAGCGACACTCGCCGAGCTCGGCCGCATTTCCGATCAGATGCTCGCAGCCTCGGGCCGCCTGACCGGAGCCGCGGACAATGCCTCAACGCGGACGAATAGCGCGGCCTCGGCCTCCGCGGACGCATCGGCTAATGTTCGCGATATCGCTTCAGCAGCCGATGAGCTTGCCGCGTCGGTGACGGAGATCGACCGCCAGGTCGCGCAATCAAACTCGATCGCCGGTAAAGCAGTCAGCGAGGCCGAGTGGACAAATGCGATGGTCAAGGAGCTCGATGAAGCCGCTGGGCGGATCAGCCATGTCGTCCGTCTGATCAACGATATTGCCGAGCAGACCAACCTGCTTGCGCTCAACGCCACAATAGAAGCGGCGCGTGCCGGCGAGGCTGGTCGCGGCTTTGCTGTCGTGGCGAGCGAGGTCAAAGCGCTCGCCGGGCAAACCGCCAAAGCCACCGAAGAAATCAGTGGACAGATCTCAGGCATGCAGCAGGCAACCGCGCGCTCGATCGAAGCGCTCGGAGCCATTGAGCGCACAATCCGCAATATCGGCGACATCAGCGGCGCGATTGCCGCCGCCGTGACGGAGCAGGGCGCTGCCACCCAGGAAATTGCGCGCAGTGTGGAAACGGCGGCGAAGCGGACCATGGAGACTGCAGAAGAGGTCGTGCGGGTGGGTGAGGCGACCGCCGCGACGCGCGAAAGCGCCATGGCAGTCAAAACGGTGGCCGATGATCTTGGTGCGGTTGCCGGGAGAGTTCGTGCGCAGGTCGATCAGTTCTTTGCCAAGCTAAACGCCGCCTGACGCGATTTCACCAGCCTGCCGTCATCGGCCGGCTTCAAATGCCCCCGCGACGTGGCGCGGCATACGGCCGGGCGCGACCAACATGGCGTCGAAACGAATATCGCGGATGCGGTCGTCGCCATAGCGGGCAAGCCAGGCCTCGGCCGCCCCGACAATGCGAGCGCGCTGGTGTTCGGTTACGGACCACGCTGCTTCCTCAAGGCTTGGACGCGCCTTGACTTCAACGAAGACCAGCAGCGCTCGCCGCCTTGCGATGATATCGATCTCGCCGAGGGGGCACTTCCAGCGGCGTGCCACGATCCGGAATCCCTTCGCGATCAGAAAAACCGCCGCCCGGCTCTCGGCCGAGATGCCGGTACGAAATGCAACCTGTTGGCGCGCTCGCGCATCGGTTTCTGTCGGACGCGCGCGGGTGCGCGGAAATTCATCGTCCATGCTGGCGCTCCTGTTGTAGCGCGAGCGCGCGCTGGTAGATCATGCGTCTCGGCGCTCCGGTACGGGCGGCGATCTCGGCAACAGCGTCCTTGAGGGACAGCCGCCGCAGAGCGTCATGTAACAGCGCATCGTGATCCACCATCGAGGTCTCATCCTCTTGCGGCGGTGAGATGACAATCACGATTTCACCACGCGCCGTGGCGCCGCCGGCGTAATCGCCGGCCAGAGTTGGAAGCTCCCCACGCCGAACCTCTTCGTGCAACTTGGTCAGCTCGCGGCATATGGCCGCCTCGCGCCGGCCAAGCTCAGCGGCAAGATCATTGAGGGTCGCGCTGATGCGAGGACCGGACTCAAACACGATCAAGCTCGCCGGAATGGACTTGATCTCTTTGATCCGGGCCTGCCGCTGGTTTTCTTTGGGCGGCAGGAAGCCTTGGAAGAAAAAACGGTCGGTCGCTATGCCGCTTACCGACAACGCTGCGAGCACCGCAGAAGGTCCGGGCACTGCCGTCACGCTGCGCCCCGCAATGACGGTCTCGCGCACGAGCTTGAAGCCCGGATCGGAAATCAACGGAGTTCCGGCATCGCTGATGACGGCGATTGTGGCTCCTTTCGCGAGGCGAGCGATGAGCTTGGGGCGGGCGAGGGCAGCATTATGTTCATGATAGGGGGTGGTGGGCGTCGAAATCCCGTAATGGTCGAGCAGCGTGCGGCTCCTGCGGGTGTCCTCGCAGGCAATCAGATCCGCCGCGGCCAAGACCTCCAGCGCGCGCAACGTTATATCGCGCAAATTGCCGATCGGGGTGGCCACGAGGTGCAGACCGGAAGCAAGAGGCGGCGCAAGGAAAGCCTGCCCATTGACCACGTATTGCCGTGCGGCGCGCTCCCGACGAGAACTCGCTGGCCGTTCTGTTGCCATACCCGGATACTCTATTGGCGCTCTGTGCGGAGGTTAAGGGCCCCGCAACAGAGCTCGTCCGGTCGAGGGATCAGCCTGGCCGGCTGAAATCATTATCCTTTTCACTTGGTTAAGCTTTTGCGGGCAAAATGCCGGTTGCAGGCGCGGACTGACGGTGACATCGTGGGGGGCTGCCGTAGAGGAGACCGGCACTGATGTTGCGAGTATTGCAGGCCTCTCCCCTGTCGCGCGCCTTGCGCTCGCTCGTCTTGGTGGGATGGGCGGTGCTGCTGGCCGGTTGCTCGGGCAACTTCTCGCTTGGCGACCTGTTGCCGAACTCTTCGCCCACTGCGCCATCGCAACCCACGACCAGCATTGGCACTGGCCAAGTGAAGGTTGGTCTCATCTTGCCGCTATCGGGCAGCGGGAACGCAGGCGTGGCGGCGCAGTCCATGCGCAATGCAGCCGAGATGGCGCTGTCGGAGTTCAACAGTCCCGATATCCAGCTCCTGGTCAAGGATGACGGCGGCCGGGCGCCAGGAGCACAGCAAGCCGCGCAACAGGTCCTCGACGAAGGCGCGGAGATCATCCTGGGACCGCTATTTGCGCTCACGGTTACGCCGGTGGGCCAGATTGCCCGCGCGCGCAACGTGCCTGTCATTGCATTCTCGACCGACGCGAACGTGGCGGCCCACGGCGTCTATCTCTTGAGCTTCCTTCCGGAATCGGACGTGGATCGGATCATTACCTATGCTGCGAGCCAAGGCCGTCGCTCGTATGCGGCGCTCGTGCCGGACAACGCGTATGGCACCGTGATCGAAGCGGCGTTCAAACAAGTCGTGCCGCGGCGCGGCGGCCAGATCGTGGCGCTCGAGCGCTATCCCCTCGACAAGGCGCAGATGCAGGGACCGATACGCAACGTGGCGCAAGCGGCGGCTCGCGCGGACGCCATTTTCATCCCGGACGGTGCCGAGGCGGTCGGGACCGCCGTGCAGACGCTGATTGCAGGCGGCGTCGATACCAAGCGCGTGCAGCTTCTCGGTACCGGACTGTGGGAAGACGCCCAGGTTTTCTCCAATCCACAGCTCAATGGCGGCTGGTATGCAGGGCCGGACTCCTCGGGCTTCCGCAATTTTTCCGCGCGCTACCGCTCCCGTTATGGGCAGGACCCCGTGCGGACGGCTTCGCTTTCCTATGACGCCGTGGCGCTTGTTGCCGCTCTGGTGAAAACCCAGGGCAAGCAGCGCTTCACCGATGAGGTGTTGACGAATGCGTCCGGGTTTGCCGGAATCGACGGCCTGTTTCGGTTCCGGCCGGATGGCACCAATCAACGCGGACTTGCCGTGCTGCGCGTCTCGCCGACAGGTGGCCAAATCGTCAGTCCCCCGCCCAAGGCTTTCGGCGGCTCTGGGACGTAACGCTTCCCCCTCCTCCGTCGCGGCCCGATTAAACAAGGAATCGGTTCTTCGGGCGCGGCAGTCCGAGATTCTCGCGCAGCGTCTTGCCCTCATATTGGCGCCGGAAAATTCCGCGCCGCCACAACTCCGGGATCACCCGTTCAACAAAATCATCGAGGCCGCCGGGAAGATAGGGAAACTGGATGGTGAAGCCGTCCGAGCCCTCGCTCGTCAGCCATTCTTCCATCTCGTCCGCAATGCTCGCGGGCGTGCCAACCATGGCGAGCCCGGCATGACCGCCGAGCCGTTGCGCGAGCTGCCGCACGGTGAGGTTCTCGCTTCTGGCGAGATCGATCGCCCGCTGCCGGCCACTCTTTGACGCATTGCTTTCGGGAATCTCGGGCAATGGCCCATCCGGATCGAATTTCGATGCGTCGTGGCCAAGTGCGATCGAGAGCGAGCCGATGGCATTGGCGTAATGCACGAGGCTGTCGAGCTTGGCGCGTTTCGCGCGCGCCTCCTCGATTGTATCCCCGACCACCACGAAGCAACCGGGGAGGATCTTCAGATGGTCGCGCGAGCGGCCAACCTTTTCCGCCCGGCTTTTCACATCGGCATAGAACTCGCGGCCTGCGGCCAGGTTCGCCTGCGCCGTGAAAACAGCCTCGGCCGTCTCGGCGGCAAGCTGGCGTCCGGCATCGGAGGCGCCAGCCTGGACGATCACCGGCCAGCCCTGGACTGGGCGCGCGATGTTGAGAGGGCCGCGGACGGAGAGATACTTGCCCTCGTGGTTGAGCACGTGCAGCTTGTCCGGATCGAAATAAATCCCATTGTCGACGTCGCGAACGAAGGCATCATCTGCCCAGCTGTCCCACAGACCCGTGACCACGTCGTAGAATTCACGCGCGCGAGTATAACGATCGCCGTGCTCCATATGCTCTTCCATGCCGAAATTGAGCGCTGCGTCGGGGTTGGACGTGGTCACGATGTTCCAGCCGGCGCGCCCGGCGCTGAGGTGATCCAGCGAGGCGAAGCGCCGCGCGATGTGGTAAGGCGCATCGAAGGTCGTTGAGCCCGTGGCCACAAGGCCGATGCGCTCGGTGACCTGAGACAACGCGGAGAGCAGGGTGAAGGGCTCGAACGAGGTCACCGTGTGGCTGCGCTTCAATGCGTCGATCGGCATATTGAGCACTGCCATATGGTCGGCCATGAAGAACGCGTCGAATTTGGCGCGCTCCAGCGTCTGCGCAAAGCGCTTGAGGTGAGCGAAATTGAAATTCGCGTCTGGAAAAGCGCCAGGGTAACGCCAGGCTCCGGTATGGATGCTTGCTGGCCGCATGAAAGCAGCAAGCCGCAATTGGCGTGGTTCGCTCATTGGAGAACCCCTTGCAAAGTCAGCGCCGGAAACAGCGCGAAACGATATCGAGCAGGCAATCGAGCGGCAATGCGTGTGCAATTCGCGGCTAGGCGGCGAGATCAGCTACGACCGCATCGAGAATAGGAAAGCCCGCCTGGGTGGCGCGCAATCTCCCGCGCGGAGTCAATTCCACCGCCCCTTGGTCGCGCAACAGCTTGATCCGGCGCGAATCGAGAGGCCGGCCGGAAATCCGCGCAAAGCGCAGCGGATCGACACCCTCGGTGAGGCGAAGGCCCATGAGCAGAAACTCATCGCCAATCTCCTCCTGCGTGAGCGTTTCATCGCTGGTCATTCCATGCCCGCGTTCTTCGACTCGCGTGAGCCAGGCCTGCGGCTCCCGTTCCGTCGCGGTCGCATGCCGGGCGCCGCCGATGACGAGACGGCCATGCGCGCCCGGACCGATACCGGCATATTCATGGCCTCTCCAATAGATGAGGTTGTGGCGGCATTGCGCGCCTGGACGAGCGTGATTGGAGACTTCGTAGGCGGGTAGCCCGGCATCCGCGCACAAGCATTGCGTGATGTCGAAGAGCGCGCGCGCGGTATCCTCGTCGGGCGTCGTCAGCTTGCCCGACCTATGCAGCAGATGAAAAGGCGTGCCTTCCTCAATTGTGAGCTGGTATAGCGACAGGTGCTCGCCTGCTTCCGAAAGCGCACGTTTAAGCTCGCTGGCCCAAGCTTCGACAGCTTGCCCCGGACGGGCGTAGATGAGATCGAACGAGTATCGATCGAATACCGAGCGTGCGACGGCCACAGCATCGAGTGCCTCGCGCGCGGAATGCAAACGGCCAAGCTCGCGAAGCGCGGCATCGTCCAGTGCCTGCAAGCCGATGGAGACGCGATTGACGCCGGCGAGCCGGTATCCGCGGAAGCAACTCGCTTCGACACTGGTTGGATTGGCTTCGAGTGTGACTTCCGCATCGGCTGCCATCGGCCAGTGCTGCGCAATGGCATCAAGAATTGCCTCAACTGTTGCGGGCTGCATGAGCGACGGCGTGCCGCCGCCGAAAAAGATGGTGGAGACGATTCGATCAGGAACGCGCGCCGCCGTCGCCGCGATCTCGGACGTGAAAGCGCGCACGAAACGCAACTCATCCGGTCCGGCATGGCGCACATGGCTGTTGAAATCGCAATAGGGGCACTTCGAGAGGCAGAACGGCCAATGAATGTAGACGCCGAAGGCCGCGGTATCGATGCGATCAGTGTTTTCCAAAGCAGGCCTCCGCCAGCTTGAGAAAGGCACGGGCACGATGGGACAAGCCTTGCCCGCGCGGCGGCAGAGCATGCTTTTCCTCGCTCGTCATCTCGCCGAACGTCCTGGTATGGCCGTCCGGCAGAAATATGGAATCGTAACCGAATCCCTGATCGCCGCGCGGAGGCCAGAGCAGGGTGCCATCGACACTTGCTTCGAATTCTTCCGTATGCCTATCGGGCCACGCCAGGCATAGCGCGGAAATGAAATGCGCCCTGCGTTGAGCGGGCGCCAACGCGCCGCGCTGGCGCAGTTTTTCTTCCACCATTTCCATTGCGCGGCGGAAATCTTTTTCCGGTCCAGCCCAGCGCGCCGAATAGATTCCGGGCTCGCCGCCGAGCGCATCGACCGCGAGCCCGGAATCATCGGCAAAGGCCGCCATTCCCGAGGCAATAGCCGCGCTCACCGCCTTGGCACGAGCATTCGCGGCAAATGTCGTCCCGCTTTCGTCCGGCTCGGTCAAGCCAAGTTCGCCCACTGATACCGTCTCGATACCGAAGGACACGAGCAATTCGCGCATCTCCCGCAGCTTTCCGGGATTGTGCGTGGCAAGCACAAGCCGGCCAGTGACCGTTCGATGACCGCAACCGGCCGATCTCGTCCTGGATGAAAGTGAACTCACATCACCGCCAGCTTCTGCAGATCGACGAGCTTCATCAGCCCCTTCCTCGCCAGCGCCAGCAATTCGAGAAATTGTTCTTCGCTGAAGGGAATCTTCTCAGCGGTGCCTTGCACCTCGACGAGCCGGCCTTGGCCGGTCATCACAAAATTTGCATCAGTGTCGGCCGATGAATCCTCGGCGTAATCCAGATCGAGCACGCACGTGCCGGCGCAAATTCCGCATGAGATTGCAGCAACATGGTCACGCAGCGGCTCTCCCTTGAGCATATCGCGAGCCTTCATCCAGCTCACGCAGTCGTAGAGCGCAACCCAGGCGCCGGTGATCGCCGCCGTCCGAGTCCCGCCGTCGGCTTGAATGACGTCGCAATCGAGCGTGATCTGCCGCTCCCCGAGCGCCGGCAAATCGAGCACCGCACGCAGGCTGCGCCCGATCAGACGCTGGATCTCGATGGTGCGGCCGGTCTGCTTGCCGGTTGACGCCTCACGCCGTGTGCGCTCCGAGGTTGCCCTCGGCAGCATGCCATATTCAGCGGTCACCCAGCCGCGCGCTTGCCCTTTGAGCCAGGGCGGAAGCCGATCTTCGAGGCTCGCCGTGACCAGCACGTGGGTGTCGCCGAATTTCACGAAGCAGGATCCCTCCGCATATTTCACCACGCCGCGTTCGAGCGAGACGGCACGCAGCTCGTCGGGTTGTCGGCGGCTCGGCCGCATCGTGTTCTCCCGCAGCGGAAGGATTTGCAAGCGCAAGCTTTTAGGTGTCCCCGCGGGCGGCGACAAGAGGCGGCGGCAGCTTGGAACCCGGCAGGTCGCGTGCCGGACTTTGCGGTGTGTTAAAACCGGCGCGCGCCAGCACTGCGCATGTGTCTTGCGCTTGCCTGCCCGAATGGACAATTCTCAGGCGAGTTGATGGAGGCATGATTGTCCCACGACGTCCCGATTGGCACAACGCAAGTGAGTCTTGCTCAGCTCAATGAGCGCTCGCGCGACATTTTTCGACAAATCGTCGAGAGCTATCTTGCAACCGGAGAGCCGGTTGGCTCGCGCAACATCTCTCGCTTGATCACGACCCCGCTGTCGCCGGCCTCCGTTCGCAACGTCATGTCCGACCTCGAGCAACTCGGGCTGATCTATGCTCCGCACATCTCCGCCGGCCGGCTGCCGACCGAGTTCGGGCTGCGGTTTTTTGTCGACGCGCTGATGGAAATTGGCGATCTCGGCGAAGCGGATCGCCGCGAAATGGAGGCGAAGGTCGCTGCGGCCGGAAAATCTATTGACGCGGTCCTCAACGAAGCCTCCGGGATGCTCTCGGGCCTCACGCGAGCAGCCGGGGTCGTGTTGGCCGCCAAATCAAATGTACGATTGAAGCACATTGAGTTCGTGCGGCTCGAGCCCGAACGTGCCCTGGTCATTCTGGTCTCGGAGGATGGCCAGGTCGAGAACCGCGTCGTCGCCGTTCCCACGGGCTTGCCGCCATCCGCACTCACTGAGGCGTCGAACTTCCTCAACTCCCATGTCCGCGGGCGGACCCTGGCCGAAGCCAGGGGCGAGCTCGAACAATCCCTGGCAGCGGGCCAGGCCGAACTCGATCAACTCACGCAGAAGATCGTTTCAGCCGGCCTTGCGAGTTGGTCGGGAGGGGGAAGCGAGGAACGCAAGCTGATCGTTCGCGGCGCTGCCCACCTGCTTGACGACCTCAAGGTGGCAGAGGATCTGGAGCGGGTGCGGCTTCTCTTCGATGATCTGGAGACCAAACGCGGCGTCGTCGATCTGCTGGGCCGGGCCGAGCAGGCGCAAGGCGCGCGCATCTTTATTGGGTCGGAGAACAAGCTTTTCTCGCTTTCGGGCTCTTCCACCATTGTCGCGCCCTATCGTGACGGCGCCGGGCGCATTATCGGCGTGATCGGGGTCATCGGCCCGACCCGGCTCAATTATGCCCGCGTAATTCCAATGGTCGACTACACCGCACAGGTCGTGAGCAAGGTGATCGGCTCCGATTTGCCTCGCGGCGCTTGATTTTTTCGCTGCGAACGCTGATATCCGCAGAGGTTAGTGCGGCACTGCGAATGGGAAGCTGATGGCGGATACCGACGACCGCAACGTCGATACGGCTGTTCCAACTGAGAGTGCGCCCGCGGCGGCATCGGAGACGATTGATCCTGCCGACCACGAGCGTGTTGCGGCCGAGTACAAGGACAAGCTCCTGCGCGTGCTTGCGGAAATGGAGAACCTGCGGCGGCGAACAGAACGCGAGATCGCAGACGCGCGGACATACGGGGTTTCGTCTTTTGCGCGCGATATCCTTGCGGTTGCCGATAATATGGATCGGGCTCTGCAGGCGCTTGACGCAGAGATACGGGAGAATGCGGATGCCAGCGTCAAGGCGCTGCTGGACGGAGTTGAACTGACCGAACGTGAGCTGCACAAGGTGCTCGAGAAGCACGGCGTGAAAAAGTTCGCTCCGCTCGGAGAAAAGTTCGATCCGAACCTCCATCAAGCCATGTTCGAACTGCCGGATGAGTCGCGGCCGGCCGGAACCGTCGCTCAGGTGATACAGCCGGGCTACATGATCGGGGAGCGGATTTTGCGGCCCGCCCTGGTTGCGGTGGCGAAGGGCGGCCCAAAACCGGCCGCTGAAGCGCCGGCAAATGACAACGCGGGGGCGGTATCGGAAGATCCCCAGCGCTCGGCCTGAACAGCAGATTATCCTCACATGATCCGCAGCACGGAGCGGTTTCTCACGACGCATACCGGCAGCCTGCCCCGCCCCGACGATCTCATCCGGATGATGTATGCCAAGGAAGAGGGCGTGCCGGTCGAAGGGCAAGCGCTCGCAGTGCGAGTACGCGCGGCAGTCGCCGAGGTCGTCAAAAAGCAGGTCGATGTCGGCATCGATATCGTCAACGACGGAGAGACCTCGAAGCCGAGCTACGCGACCTATGTCAAGGACCGGCTCGATGGCTTTGGCGGGACCGGAAACACCTTCGTCTATCAGGACCTGGTTGATTTTCCTGATCTCGCCAAGCGCGTGTTCGGCGATCCCGGGCGATCCCGACGCAAGACGCCCGCTTGCAACGCCCCGATTCGCGTGCGCGATGAAAACGCAGCGAAGGTCGATGTCGAAAACCTCAAGAGGGCGCTCGCTGCGGCGAACGCAACGCGTGCTTTCCTGAGCGCGGCGTCTCCCGGTGTCGTTTCACTATTCTTTCGCAATGATCATTACCCCAGCCAGGAGGCTTATCTGTTTGCGATCGCGGACGCCATGAGGCACGAGTACGAGGCCGTGGCGGCTGCCGGGATCGTGCTGCAGATCGATTGTCCCGATCTCGCCATGGGCCGGCACATTCAATATGCCGCGCTTAGTCTTTCTGAGTTTCGCAAGCGCGCCGCCATGCACATCGCGGCGCTCAACCATGCGGTTGCAAATATCCCGCCCGAGCAGTTGCGAATGCATGTGTGCTGGGGAAACTACGAGGGGCCCCATCATTGCGACGTCCCGCTCGCCGATATCATCGATCTTGTTTTTACGGCTCGCCCCAGCGCCATCTCGTTCGAGGCCGCCAATCCCCGCCATGGACACGAGTGGACGCTCTTCGAACGGGTCAAGCTGCCGGCCGGCAAGGTGCTCATTCCCGGAGTCATCGAGTCCAAATCGAATTTCATCGAGCATCCCGAGCTGGTTGCGCAGCGCCTTGGCCGATACGCCAAGCTCGTCGGCCGCGAGAACGTCATTGCCGGCAGTGACTGCGGCTACGGGACCTGGGTGGGACAGGCTGCGGTCGATCCTGACGTGGTGTGGGCCAAGCTTGGCGCGATGGTGGAAGGAGCGCGAATAGCCTCCCGGCGGTTCTGGCAGTAACTCCGCCCAGGAAAGCTTTCAGCGCGGTTCGATGCTGTCCCGGACGGCTCTAAAGCGAGGATAAGCCGCCTGCCAGGCATCCACGCGCGCGATTCCCACCACCTGCAGATAGCCGCCTCCCCCGAAGCGCAGCCATTGCACGACGGTCAAATCCATCATGCCGGCGGGATCGCGTGCCTGCGCCATAATCTGATGACCGGGCTGACCGATGATGCGCAGCGGTTCAGAGCTGGTCACCCGGACATCCCGGACGTTGGGAATGGTCGCAAATACGTCGCGCGCGAAGGCGTCGCGATCGCTGGTCTGTGACGGCCCGCCCGCACCGATGGAAACAAAAATGTGAGGCAGGGGCTGCGCCGTCGCTGGCACCGGCGGATCGCCGAGCACGACCGCTCGTCCCGGGAGGATGCCTCCAATCTCAAAACCGGCGAGATCGTTGATCTTGAACGGCAGCAAACCAAGCTGCTCGTCGACAGGAACGTTGGATCTGATCGCGAGCGTTGCGAGTGCCGCGCGGACCGCGCTGTCGGAATATACGATCCTCGCAGGATCGGGAATCTGGGCCGTCACCAGCGCGGTGAGGGCAGGGGAGGAGGCGATCAAGATCCATTTGCGGATTTTTGTTTTTTCGACCTGCTGATGCCCAATGACGAGAAACGCTTTCCCCGACGCAAGCGACATTGGTTCGCGCTTCTCGAAAAGGAGGCCCTGGGTTTTAAGCGCGTCCGCGGTCATGGTTCTTTCGAGCTCCGGGTAAGCCTCGGCGGGGAGCGCGGAGAGAATGATCGCGGCGCTCGCGTTGAAATCCTCAAAGCCGAAGAAATTCGTGCTGGTCGCCATGCCCGCTGGGGGTGCGAGCCCCAGGCGCGACCCCGGGGGATAGACCACTTCGGCCGCCTGCGCGGGCGGCGCAGCAGCGGCGAGCGCAAGCACGACCAAAAGCGGGGGCAGGAAGGCCATGAGGTACGATCTTAGCGCAACAACGCGCAAAAATACGGCAGCCTCTCACGGCGGCCAGACCAGGAGCCGAGCCGCATGGGCCTGCACGGGAGAGCTCCCTCCGGTTGGAGTGCAAACTGCGGTCGCCAAGGTGCGCGGTGCCTTCCAAACCCGTGGCTTGGCTCGCGATTCCGCGATCACATGTCTTGCGGGCAAATCGCGCCCGCCTATATGAGCGAGGAGCCGCCGGCTGGCGGCACCGGATGTAAAAAAGGGGGTTGGCAGAGGGGCGCCAAGAACCGGGATCTCCGTCGGGGATGCCGAGAGGGCCCAGCCGACCTGCCGCAGAGAGAGGATGTGAAAACAATGGGCAAGGTCATTGGTATCGACCTCGGCACCACGAATTCGTGCGTCGCCGTCATGGAAGGCAAGACGCCGAAGGTCATCGAGAACTCGGAAGGCATGCGCACCACGCCCTCCATCGTCGCTTTTACGGATGATGGCGAGCGACTTGTTGGACAGCCGGCCAAACGCCAGGCAGTCACCAATCCCGAGCGTACCATTTTTGCGGTGAAACGCCTCATTGGCCGCCGCTATGACGATCCTATGGTGGACAAGGACAAGAAGCTTGTCCCGTACAAGATCGTGCGGGCCTCGAACGGGGACGCCTGGGTCGACATCGAGGGGAAGACCTATTCCCCGTCCCAGATATCGGCGTTCGTCCTGCAAAAGATGAAGGAGACGGCAGAGGCATATCTTGGCCAGAAGGTCGAACAGGCCGTCATTACCGTTCCGGCCTATTTCAACGATGCTCAGCGCCAGGCAACCAAGGATGCCGGCAAGATCTCCGGGCTCGAAGTGCTGCGCATCATCAACGAGCCGACCGCCGCCGCGCTCTCCTACGGGCTCGACAAGCAGAAGACAGGGACCATTGCGGTCTACGACCTGGGCGGCGGCACTTTCGATATTTCAATCCTGGAGATCGGTGACGGCGTCTTCGAGGTGAAGTCGACGAACGGGGATACCTTCCTCGGCGGCGAGGACTTCGACATGCGCCTGGTCAATTATCTCGCCGATGAATTCCAGAAGGAGCAGGGCATCGATCTGCGCCGGGACAAGCTTGCGCTGCAGCGGCTCAAGGAAGCCGCCGAGAAAGCCAAGATCGAGCTCTCCTCAACAACCCAGACGGAGATCAACCTGCCGTTCATTACGGCAGACGCGTCCGGTCCCAAGCATCTCACCATGAAGCTCACCCGCGCCAAGTTCGAGGCGCTGGTGGATGATCTCGTGCAGAAAACGGTCGAGCCTTGCCGGCTGGCGCTCAAGGACGCAGGGCTCTCCGCGGCCGAGATCAACGAGGTGGTCCTGGTTGGCGGCATGACCCGAATGCCGAAAGTACAGGAGGTCGTCAAACAACTCTTCGGCAAGGAGCCGCACAAGGGGGTCAACCCCGACGAGGTCGTGGCCGTGGGCGCAGCGATTCAAGCCGGCGTGCTGCAGGGCGACGTCAAGGATGTGTTGTTGCTCGACGTCACGCCGCTCTCGCTCGGTATCGAGACGCTTGGTGGCGTGTTCACGCGGCTGATCGAGCGCAACACGACGATCCCCACGAAGAAGAGCAACATCTTCTCCACCGCCGAGGACAATCAGGGCGCGGTCACGATCCGCGTGTTCCAGGGCGAGCGTGAAATGGCGGCTGACAACAAAATGCTCGGCCAGTTCGATCTGGTGGGTCTCCCGCCGGCGCCTCGAGGGGTGCCGCAGATCGAAGTTACCTTCGACATCGATGCAAACGGCATCGTGAACGTCCACGCGAAGGACAAGGGCACTGGGAAGGAGCAGCAGATCCGTATCCAGGCATCGGGCGGCCTCACCGAGGCTGACATTGAGCGCATGGTCAAGGATGCCGAGGCTCACGCGGAGGAAGACAAGAAGCGCAAGGCGCAGGTCGAGGCCAAGAACCAGGCCGAAGCCCTGATCCACACGACGGAAAGGGCGCTTTCAGAGCACGGCTCCAAGGTCAGCGAGGGCGAGCGGCGATCGATTGAAAATGCGATGGCCGATCTCAAGGAGGCACTCAAGGGCGATGATGCGGGCGCAATCTCCGCGAAATCGCAGGTGCTGGCTCAGGCTTCAATGAAGCTTGGCGAAGCAATGTACAAGCAGTCCCAGGAGAGCGCAGCCTCCGGCGCAACGGGCGCGGGGCCGGGCGGAGAGGGCGCGGGCGGCAGTAAAGACGACGTCGTCGACGCCGAGTTCACCGAAGTCGACGACGACAAGAAGAACAAGAAGTCGGCATGACGCCGTGAGCGGCGGGTGTTTGCATGCCTGCTTGCAGCAACTCGACACCCCCGGAGTTCGAGCCGGGGGTTTACTTTTTGAAGCGGGCAAGTGAACAGGTAGGATTGGGGACAACTCAGTGACGGACACGATGAACATGGACGCGCGCATGGCCAAGCGCTGCTATTACGAAGTTCTTGAGGTCGACCGCACTGCCGGTGAGGGGGAATTGAAATCGGCCTTTCGCAAGCTGGCCATGAAATGGCACCCCGATCGCAATCCCGGCGACAAAAGTTGCGAGCCGCGCTTCAAGGAAATCAACGAAGCCTACGAGGTCCTCAAAGATCCGGACAAGCGCGCCGCGTATGATCGCTTTGGCCATGCCGCGTTCGAGAATCGCCCGGCGGGCGGGCCGGGCGGCTTTGGCCCGGATTTTACCTCCGCGTTTTCCGACCTGTTCGAAGGCATCTTCGGCATGGGCGGCGCGCGTGCCCGCTCCGGCCGCGAGCGCGGTGCGGACCTGCGCTACAACATGGAGATCCGGCTAGAGGAAGCCTATTCCGGCAAAACCGCACAAGTCCGTATTCCCACCTCGGTGACGTGCGAGGCATGCTCGGGTTCGGGCGCAAAGACCGGCACGCGACCGAAAACCTGTCCAACCTGTGCCGGCCAAGGCCGCGTGCGTCATGCCCAGGGTTTTTTCACCCTGGAGAGGACCTGTCCGAACTGTCAGGGCCGCGGGCAGGTGATCGAAAGCCCCTGTCCATCCTGCTCGGGTTCGGGCAGAGTAACGCGCGAGCGCACTCTCTCGGTCAATATTCCTCCCGGGGTGGAGGACGGCACCCGCATTCGCCTCGCGGGCGAAGGGGAAGCCGGTGTACGCGGTGGTCCGGCGGGGGACCTCTACATTTTTCTTTCCATTGGAGCACACCCGTTTTTCCAGCGGGAAGGAGCCGATCTCCATTGCCGCGTGCCGATCTCGATGGTGACGGCCGCGCTGGGAGGCGAATTCGAGGTGCCGGCGATCGACGGGACTAATACGCGCGTGAAGGTGCCGGAGGGCACCCAGTCCGGCCGGCGCTTCCGCATTCACAGCAAGGGCATGCCGGTGCTGCGCAGCAAGCAGTGTGGCGATATGTACGTTCAGGTCGTCGTCGAAACACCGCAGAAGCTCACCAAGCGTCAGCGCGAGTTACTCGCCGAATTCGAGCGATTGTCGTCCAAGGATACGCAGCCGGAATCGGCTGGATTCTTCGGCAAGGTGAAGGACTTCCTGGCGCGCTCCGCCTCCTCCTGACAACTTGCCGCTTGACCCCTGCGTCGGCGCGTCTTACCGGTTAGCTCAGGCTTGTATTTCTCAGTATCGCCCGCGCCAATGGCACTCCCAGCGTTGCAACTTCTTGAAATAAAATTTGAACAGCAGAAACGCATGTTCGAGCTGAAGAAGGGTGCGCTGGAGCGGAAGATCGAGCAGCACATTGCGTTGTTCGAGGAGCGAAAGGACGCCTTCGAAAGAAAAATCGAGCGGCAAATTAAGAATCGCAAACGGAAGTTCGAAGAGAGTTTCGAATCTCTGGATGACGACATGCGCTTTTTCCGCACATGGTTCGAGAAGCCGTTGCGGGTGGGCGCGGTCACGCCTTCGAGCAAGGCGCTCGCGCGCACCATGGCTGCCTATATCGATCCCGCGGCGCCCGGACCGATCATTGAGCTCGGGCCGGGCACTGGTCCCATCACGGAAGCTCTGGTCGCACAGGGGATTGATCCTGGGCGGCTCGTGCTGGTCGAATTCGACGCAACGTTCTGCCGAATGTTGCGGGCGCGCTATCCGTCTGCGACCGTGGTTCAGGGCGATGCTTATGGGCTCAAACGCATTCTCGGAAATTTTCTCCGTGAGCCGGCAGCGGCGGTAGTGTCCGGGCTTCCGCTCTTCACCAAGCCGCTGCGGGTGCGTTTGCGGCTGCTGTTTGAGGCCTTCGGCCTGATGTTGCCGGGCGCGCCGTTCGTGCAGTTCACGTACAATGCCGTCGCGCCAATCCCGACCAGACTCGATCGCGTTCGAGTGCAGGCCTCGGAGCGGGTATGGATGAATATTCCGCCAGCGCGGGTGTGGGTCTACCGCAGAGATTGACGACGGAGGACGGAAGACGGAAGGACAGCGGCGGAATATGCTCTTGTCGTCTGTCGTGGGTCCTCTGTCGTCTAGACTTTCATGCCTGCCCCGAAAATCTTGGTCATCCCGGGCTCGTTCGGCGCACAATCCTACAATGTGCGGCTTGCCGCGTTGGCGACCAAGGAACTGACAATAGTGGATGCCGACGTCACGCGCATCTCGCTGATTGATTATCCATTGCCGATCTATGACGCCGATTTCGCAGCGCAATCCGAACCGCCGCAGAATGCGGTGCGGCTCAAGCAATTGATGTGTGCCCATCACGGCGTCTTCCTGGCGAGTCCTGAATACAACGCCTCCATCGCGCCGCTGATGAAGAATACGATCGACTGGATCTCGATCGTGCGCGAGCACGGAGAGCCGCCGCTGGCTGCCTTTGCGAATCGTGTTTTTGCCTTAGCTGGAGCATCAGCTGGACGCTCCGGGGCGACGGCGTCATTATTGTCGTTGCGCCAGGTGCTCTCGGTCGGCTGCCGGGCACTTGTTTTGGCAGAACAGGTGAGCGTGCCGAATGCCGCTCAGGCTTTCGACGAGATGGACGAACTCAAGGATTCGCAAGCGGTCGACGAGCTTCGCCTCGTGGTGCGAAGATTGGTCGAGGCGGCGAGCCTTTTGGCCGGCGAGTGAATGAGGGAGCCGCACGCGGCGAGGATGCATGTGAAACCTGAGCCCCGGGACCGGTTGATCGTGGCGCTGGACGTGCCTTCAGTCGCCGCCGCCGAGGCGCTCGTTGCGCGGCTCGGCGAGACCGTGTCCTTCTACAAAATCGGTTACCAGTTGGCGTTCGCGGGCGGCATCGACTTTGCGCGCGCGCTCGCCGGGGCAGGCAAGCGCATCTTTCTTGATCTTAAGCTGCATGATATCGGCCGCACCGTGGCAAGCGGAATCGAGAGCCTGGCGCGGCTCGGAGCCTCCTTCGTTACGGTCCACGCCTACCCTCAGACCATGCATGCGGCAGTCGACGCCCGCGCCGGATCCGATCTTCGGCTTCTCGCCGTGACCGTGCTGACGTCCTATGATGATGCGGATCTGGCGGCGGCCGGCTACGATTTCACGGTGCCGGAGCTCGCGCGCGAGCGCGCCGCACAGGCGCGCGACATCGGCATCGACGGGCTCGTGTGCTCAGGACAGGAATCGGCGATGCTGCGCCCCATCGTGGGCCCGGATATGCTGCTCGTCACGCCTGGCATTCGGCCCGCCGGCGCGCAAGCAGGCGACCAGAAGCGTGTGGTCACCCCCGCGCTCGCCATCGCCGCGGGTGCCGACTACCTGGTCGTCGGACGGCCGATTATCGCGGCGCCCAATCCGAGCGCTGCTGCCGATGCAATCGTCGCCGAGATCGCCGCGGCATCGACCGCGGCATAAACGACCGCCACCGGGATGAGAACATGGCAAAAGGATATTGGATCGCGAATGTCGATATCACGGATCCGGAAGGCTACAAGGCTTATGTGGCTGCGAACGCGGAACCATTACGCAAATACGGCGGACGATTTCTGATCCGCGGCGGAAAGTCGGAAAGCGTCGAAGGTAAGCTTCGCTCCCGGATCGTGGTCATTGAGTTTCCCGATTTTGCGACCGCCGTCGAATGCTATCGCTCTCCGGAATATCAGAAGGCACTCAAGCTGCGCGTCGGCAAGTCGGATGCCGACCTCGTGATCATCGAGGGCTACGACGGGGTCCAACCGTGAGCCTGACACTGCTCCCTTGCAGACATGCCTTTCGCGCAGCGAGCCTCTGAGCATTGAGCGAAGCAAGTTCTCGCGCGGCAAAGCCGCCGGAGCACTGCTCGTGGGCAAAGCTCGGCACTCTTTTTCTGGTGCTGGCCGCCCTCGGCCTGCCCATCAATGGTCTTGTTAATTACGCGCTCCTCGTCTTCGCCACCGTCATTGTTTGCTTTGGCTCAATTTCGCGGCGCCGGCTTGCATGGTTCGCGGCCGTGCTGGCAGTTGTGGTCTGCGCCATTGGGCAAACCTACTTGCGCGCTCCCCGGATCGAGGAAGGCCATAATATCTTTCTGGTAGACGGCCCCGGCGGTGCGCTCGAAGCCGGATTGCCGCACGCGGCTTTCCAGGCCATGGCCGCGGAGTTCGATGCCAGGTATCCCCCGCAACGCCGCTGCAGCCCCGCCGTCTACGGTTGCTGGCGTGGTGACGGTTTTCCGCGCGAGCCGTACGCTTTCTCTGCCGACGGCATCTTCGAATGGCCCGCGCAATCGCGGCGCGTAAGCGACATAGCATTCGCCGATCCAATGTGGCTTCGCCTCGGTTTCATTAACGAGATTGGATACAACTGGAATTCCCTCGTCAGCGATGTCGAGCGTGCCGCACGCAACAGTGGTTTTTGGGCATTCCAGCACCGCTGGCGCCTCGAAATGCCGTGGTTCGTCATGTATCGCTTTCCCGCAGATTACGCCGGCAGCGAGCTCTGTTGGCGTGGCGAGGTGCTGTGGGAACACGCGAGCGAGCAGTTCGAGCTTGTCTCGCATTCTTCCATGCAATGTCGGGTGCTGAGAGATGAAGATGCCGGGCGGCGAATCTTCGGCGTCGCCATCAGGCAGGAGCCGCCGCTCGCCATGGAGCTTCGGCCGACCGGCAAGATCAGGACTGCTCAACTGTTGGAGCGGGCAACAGGTATTGTCGCCGTCGGGGTGGTGCTGGCTGCGCTTGCGCGCTGGCGAGCGCGCCGTACTGCAATCGCGCTCGGACTCATTTCGCTCACGCTCATCGTTGTCTTCCTCAATGATGCGAGCTTCATCGGCGGAGTACGGCCGTTCAATTCCGGCGATGACGGCCTCGTTTATGACGGTTTGGCCCGCGAGATGTTGCGGCAACTCGTGCAGGGCAACATCAGCGCGGCGTTGGAGGGCGGAGAGAAGGTGTTCTATTTCACGCCCGGCATGCGATATCTGCGTGTGGCCGAGCACGTGGTCTTTGGCGAGACTTATCTCGGTTATCTCTCCTTGATCCTCCTGCTGCCCTTCCTGGTGCTCGCGATGTTCCGGCGCTTTTTGCCGGCGGAATTGGCGCTCGCGCTGACGTTCGTGTTCGTTGCCATACCCGTGGGCGTGCTGTTCGGGTCGAGCCTCGTGCAATACGTCAAATGGGCGTCCCGCGGCTTCGCTGATCCCGCTGCCTATATTCTCTTTCTCGCAGGTTTTGTTCTGCTTGTCGGCCGCAATGCAGACGGTCCGCAGAACGGCTTCGCGGTAGCAAGCGCCGCGGGGCTGTTGTTTGCGCTTGCGCTGTTCGTGCGGCCGAACATTGCTCCGGCCGCGGGCGTCCTTCTCGGCGCAAGCGGTGTAGCGGCGCTATGGCAACGGCAATATCGGCGTGTGGCAGGTCTGATGATCGGTTTTGTGCCGGTGCTGGGAATGGCATTCCATAACTGGTTCTATGGCGGTGCTTTTGTGCTGTTCACCGCAACCGCCGCGCATCCTGGCGCGCTGGTCATGCCGCCGTCAGCTTATCTCGCCGCCGCAGGCGAGCTCGCCCATTTCCATCTTCACGGTGAGCATGTCGTCGCGGCGCTGCATCAGCTCGGCGGCTGGCTCGCCGGGCCATCGGAATCCGTTTTCATGGCGCCGCTCAATGCCGCGGCACTCGTGATCGTGGCGCGGATGGCGTTATGGAACAGGATCGACCCGTGGCTGCGCCTGACCGCATGGGCAACGCTCGCCCAGCAATGTGTGGGCATCTTCTACGCGACCGCGGGGCGTTATTATTACCTCACCTGGCTGCTCACATTGCTGGTGACGGCGGTCTGGGTCGAGCGCGAAGGGCTCGAACTCATGCGGCGCCGCTATCCGAGGGTTGCCCATCGGTTCGCGAACTATCCCGGACGCCGGATGGTTGGCCGGATATTGCAGCAGATCGGGTAGCAGACGACGGCGTACGAATTCGCGGCCGGGAGGCCGGCGCGCAATTCTTGGCGTTAGCCAATCCTTCGGAATGACAACCTAATCACCCGTTGGGTTCGTTTTGCCGGTTGGCAAACGCCAAAGATGATTGCGTTGCTATTGTTTGACATTGCGCAGTTGTCGAAAGCTATGCATTCGGTGCAGGGCGCAAACGCTCCGTGTGGCCATGCCGACGCCTCGTTCATTGTAAATAACAGGGAAAATACAATGGGGCGCGCAAGAAGCGCCCGTAAAACGCGGACTTGCCAAAAAAAGAACAGAGGCGGGAACAGCGCGATTGCGGCAATAACAGAGGAATAACAGGCAAGCCACAGGAGATTCCAAGCCGGCCCGCTGCCATTTTGATCTCCAAAAATTGCATGGCTTGCTTCCAGTGTTTGGAGACTGCGACGCTGCGACGATAGCGTAATCTTCTGACCATACGTGTCGCGCAAGCGCTATGTGCAGGAGCCTCACAGATAACTCGTTAATTGACAAGGCATTTCACCTGTTGGGTTCGTTTGGTAGTTTGGTAAGTTTGGTAAAATCGGCCCTCGCGGAGTTGTGTTCCTTCATTGAAACAACGCGCAGATGCAAGCTCGCAACTGCGACGCAGGCTGAGATGCGCGCATGAAAAAACCCGGCACGCTGTGCGTCCGGGCCTCACATACTTTTGGAGGATAGTATTTTTTACTATCAGAAATGTTTCCTAAACGCAAGTAACGTTTTGTTGCAGTGACGCTAGCGAGGCTTCGCAAGGAGCAGCGGAGCAGCGAAAGGACACGCGACAACACCAGCTTATATCGTGAATGGAGTATTCGGTAAGGATAGACCTGTTGGCAGGAGGACCGGGCTTCCCCTATAGGTCTCTCCCGTAAAATCCCACCCGAAGGAGAAACCCAAATGGCATATTCGTTGTACGACGCGGCTGTAACCACCTGCGCCCAGCAGCTTGGCGCACTGGTCGGCATCATCGACAAGGCCGCCGCACATTGTGCCACCAACAAGATTGAGGAATCGGCTCTGCTGCAGGACCGATTGTATCCCGACATGTTCTGCCTCGCCCGCCAGATCCGTCAGTCAGCGGATTTCGCCATGAACACCGGCGGTCGCCTGGCTGGCGTTACTCCCCCCGCCATGCCGGCTGTGGACGACACCAGCTTCGCCGCCGCCAAAAGCCGCGTCGAAACCGCCCTAACCTTCGTGAAGTCCCTGACGCGCGCACAGGTCGACGGCGCGGAGGGCAAGGTTATCGCCTGGACCGGCGGCGGCAACGACCGGAAAATGAAGGGCAACGACTATCTGCAACAGTTCGCCTTGCCGAATTTCTTCTTCTTTGTAACGACGGCATACAACATCCTGCGTCATCGCGGCGTACCGCTCGGAAAGCGGGAATTCCTCGGCCCGGTCAACTGGCTCTAAAGGCCCGTTAGGTGATACCGGCGGCGTCCCGGAAGTGGATCGTTGACCCATTCGCTGCGAAGTCGGCCATCGTGCTCCATTCGTGCGAGCGCGACATACAAAGGATCACTCCACAATCCCGTCGCCTTTGCCAACTCGGCACCCGACAGTCCGTCTTTAGGTGCAGCCTTGAGCGCGTCTAGGATCCTGTCCTCGTGCGCGGCGGTCACGGCTCGGTTTCTCCCTTGTAAGCTGCTATGTAAGCGCGGCCCCTTTTAGTCAAAACGTAAAAGAACTCAGACTTCATGACCGCACTCCATGGCCCCGTGCCACGACTGGAGCTGTTTGAAACGAGATCGCTCGGCAACTGACAGCCGCCCGGCATCCGCGGCATTGATGAGGACGCGCGCAGCGGCGCATCATTGTTAGCGCCTGTGCATGCTGCAAGGCGTCCATGCACTGTGATCGGCCGACCCCGGGCCGAGCGCTGATAGATGACTGCATTCCCTCCAGTCCCTCTGGTACGAAGGGCCGAAAAGGTCAGCCGTCTACTACGTACGCGCGTTCTCATCGGTTGTCGCCGGAACGTGGGGCCGGAACGACGTCGCCATCCGGAGTCAGACCCTTCAGAAATTTGAAGAGATCACTGCCCGTGGAAAGGACAAGGGTCGTGTTTTCGGCGATGATGGACTTGTAGGACTGCATGGTCCGTGTGAATTCATAGAACGCCACCGCTTCAGGGCTCTGATTGTAAGCCCCCGCGTAGATTTCGGTGGCTTTCGCGTCCGCCGCGCCGCGGATCTCCTCGACCTGCCGGTAGGCTTCAGACTGGATCTTATTCAAGTCGCGCACACGATTGCCGCGGATTCTGGCGGCCTCGCCGTTACCTTCCGACAGAAAGCGTTCCGCGATCTGCCGCCGTTCGCTGATCATTCGATCGTAGATCTTCGGGCGCACGCTTTCATTGTAGTTGATCCGCTTGAACCGGATATCGAGCAATTCGATACCAAACACTCGAACCTTCTCGGCAGCCTCGGCAAAGATCTCTTGCTCAACCAGTTTGCGTCCCTTCTGGATCGGCACCAGTCTCCCCACATCCAGCTCCCGTCCCGCGTCCGTCACGAGAGTGTCGCGCAGCGGCACGCGATCCTTGGTGGTGCGGATGATCTCGATCAGCTCATGCTTGGCGACGGCATTACGGGTCTCGCTGCCTAGAACATCGTCCAGGCGGGACTGAGCACTGCGTTCATCGTGCAGCCGCAGAAAGTACTGGAGAGGATCTACGATCCGCCAGCGGGCGAAGAGGTCGACCGAGACGTAGAGCTTGTCCTTGGTTGGCATATCGGACGGACTGCCGTCCCACTCGAGAACTCGCTTGTCGATCAGGTTGACGTCCTGGATGAAGGGCACCTTGACCTTCAGACCGGCGGTAGTCACGGGAGCGCCGACAGGCTTGCCGAACTGAGTGATAATCGCTTGCTCGACTTCGCTCACCGTATAGATCGAACTCATCAAAACGTACGTCCCGATGCCCAAAACCGCTAAGATAGCTAGTAGCTTGATCCTATTCATGGCCGTTCTCCCTTCTGGGAGTCGAGATTCAGTAATGGCAGAATGCTGCGCGTCTGTTCGTCGACAATGATCTTGGAGCGTATGCCCGGCATGACATCCTGCAGGGTCTCGATGTAGATGCGGCGGCGGGTAACCACTGGGGCCTTGATGTATTCCGCCAATAACGCGCTGAACCGAGCAACATCGCCTTCTGCTTCATTGATCCTCTTGAGCCGGTAGCCGTCGGCTTCCCGGATCCGCTGATCCTTCTCGCCCTCGGCCAGCGGGATCACCTTGTTGTAATCGCGCCGGGCTTCGTTGATCAGCTTCTCTTTCTCCTGCTGGGCCTGGTTGACCTCGTTGAATGACCCCTGCACCGGTTCGGGCGGATTGATGTTCTTCAATTGCACCTGATCGATGCTGATCCCCATGGCATATTTGGTCGAGAGCGCCTGCATCTTGGTCAGCGCTTCCGTTTCGATCTCCTGTCGGCCGATGGTAATCACCTCGTCCACGGTGCGATCACCGACAACTTCCCGCATTACGGATTCCGAAACATCGCGGAGGGTTGCCCTCGGTTCCCGAACGTCGAAAAGGAATTTAACGGGATCCGAAATGCGGTATTGAACCACCCATTCCACCAATGCGGCGTTCAGGTCACCCGTCACCATCTGCGTTTCCCGCTTTCCGTCGCGAGAAGTCTGATACGGATCGGTGGCGCCTGGAGTCGCGAACCCGAATTCCTGCTTCAACTGCCGTTTGTCGGGAACGATTGTCGCGACATCAATACCCAGCGGCAGCTTGAAATGCAGTCCCGGTGGAACGTCCTTGAGATACTTACCAAAACGTTGCACGACAGCAACAGAGTCGCTCGGCACAGTGAAATAGGCGGTCCATGCGCCTAGGCCGACCAGAGCGAGGGCGGCAAGGACGATTACTAGGCGCGGGCCACCGCTCGGCATGATCTGCTTGAGTCGATCCCGCCCCTGCTGGACCAGAACCTCAATATCGGAACCGGGTTTGACCCCGCTACCCCAGGGGCCGCTACGGCCGCCGTTGCCGTTCTGCGGTGGCATTTGAATGTCCTTTCTTGTGCACGCTTGAGGTCAGCTCAGTGTCTTTGCATCGCGCTGACTACCCTAACGCCCACGACGCAATCTTTTGCTCGCGCCGCGGGGCAGTTGTTTGCCCTGGACGAACTACCATCCCTTCGCCTTCCGTTCTTGCCCCCTGATTGCAGGATTGCAGATGGGCAGTTTTCCGTGAGAAGTGCTGCTACGCCTTGACGCAGATCAATCCGGCGCTGTGCGGGTTGATGCCGGTCCCCGCCGGTCAGTTCATCTGTGAGTGCCTCACTACTGGCATCGAGAGCCGCTGCGCGCCCGCGCTGCGAGCGGCCACGCTGCAGCCGCGCCGCCAAGAAGCGTAATGAACTCTCGCCTTCTCACTCGATCACCTCGTCGGCGCGCGCGAGCAGCGTCGGCGGCACCGTGAGGCCAAGCATGCGGGCGGTGCGATGGTTGATGACGAACTCGAATTTCGCGGCCTGCACCACTGGCAAGTCTGCTGGCTTTTCACCCTTGAGGATGCGGCCGGCATAGACGCCGATTTGACGATACGCATCGGCAATATTGGCACCGTAGCTCATCAGGCCGCCGACCGCGGCACATTCACGCAACGCATAGCTCGCGGGGACCCGGTGGAATGCGGCCAGCTGGGCCAATTGCACGCGCCGGCCGTTCAGGTAGGGAGAGGCCTCGACGAACAAAGCATCGGGCCGATCGCGCCCGATCGTCTCGAACGCCGAATCGATCTCGTCTCCGGTGTCGGCGTTGAGAACCTGAACCTGTAGCCTCATGGCGCGGGCGCCGGTTTCCACGTTGCGCAATGTCGCCTCGGTATTTCTGGCATCGGTCGGATTGACGGTACCTGCCTGCCCGGGTCATTCCAGGGGAACGCCTCAGTAACTTGCTGTCAGCAACACCAAGGTGCCGGAAAACTCCAGCATGATCATCCGAATGAAAGACACTACGCGGGAGTGCTCTCATCCCCCGTTTTGATCGCAGGCTGGTCGTACAAAACCACGTTCAACAAGGAATTATGAACCTCGATTTTTCCGTTGTATTCGATGAAACCCAATTTGCGGAATTTGTTCATGAAAAAGCTCACACGCGATCGGGTCGTGCCAATCATCTCCGCCAGCGTTTCCTGACTGAACGTTCCCACGATCGGCTCCGGCTTGCCTTCCTTACCGAAATTTGCAAGCAAAAGGAGAAGTCGAGCAAGGCGCTTTTCGCTCGAATTAAATAATTGGTCGACTAAGTCCTCTTCTATTCGACTGTTACGAGACAACAGATACGACATGAACAGTTCAGAAAACTCTGGTTCATTATGAATGGTGGCGATCATGGTCACCTTCTCTATGCGGGTAACCACGCACTCATCCATCGTCTTCGTCGTAGCGATGCGCAGCGGATGGCCATTCAGACACCCTTCGCCAAAAAAATGCCCGGGGCCCAGGATTGCGACTACGGCTTCCTTGCCTTGCTCGGAAACGACCGTGAGTTTGATCTTGCCGTGCTGGATGTAAAAAACCGCGTCCGCGACCTGTCCCTGTGAGAAGATAATTTGATCCTTCCGATATTTGGATATTGTTTTTCCCTCGCCCACCTTGGCGAGAAACATTTTGGGATCAAACGAGGCTTTAACTCTCTTCCTCACTAAGGCTCCCTTTTGCTTTTTCACAAGGGCTGCCCTTTCCCCCGACAAAGGCAGGGCGAGGCGGGGGATTATACCATTTCCACTGCGCAAATGAAGAACCGGCTTGTCCGTACCGTAGGTCACTACACAGCGGAAGATATTTCTCTCCGCCGAACGAGCGAATTATCGCTTCTTTTTCTTCGCGAAAATCACGTTCCAGTTGTCCCTATAAGCTTTAGAAACGGGTTTCTGGCCTTCGCCCCTACTATAGCCAGAAGGTGAGGCGGCAGCTAATTCTCCGCCGCCAGCCTTGGATGGCTCTGCGCCGGAAGTGCTGTTATTCTCCGGTGCGGCCTCATTTTCTGGAGCGGAGTTGGTTTTAATTTTCTTGTCGTCGCTGGCCATCATCTTTCCTGACGCTTTGTCAAGACCGGGCTATCGCTGATCATCGTCGTACATATGTCCCCGCAACTTTGTGCCTAGCCAGAAGCGCCCCGGAAAACCGGGGCACTCCCAGATTTCAACCGGTCAGAAGGTCAGGCGGCGGCCTTGGCCGGCTGCACCTCCAGAACCTTGCCGGAGCTCGCGATCGGGATCGCCCGGGGCTTCATTGCCTCCGGGATTTCGCGTACGAGGTCAACGTGCAGGAGCCCGTTCTCCAGCCTTGCGCCCTTGACCACGACATGGTCGGCAAGCTGGAAAGCTACGTTCGAAGGTCCGCTCGGCGATGCCCTTGTAGAGCACGTCGCCGGTCTTCTCCGCGTCGTTGGCCTGTTTCTCGCCACGGATCGTCAGCGTGTTTTCCTTCACTTCGATCGAAAGATCAGCGTCGGTGAACCCGGCGACTGCGACCGAGATGCGAAAAGCATTCTCGCCGCTCCGCTCAATATTGTAGGGCGGATAACTGGGCACTGAGCCCTCCGTGCCGCCGAGCTGGTCGAGCATGGAGAACATCCGGTCGAAGCCGACGGTTGAACGGTAGAGGGGAGCAAAATCGAATGTACGCATAGCATGACCTCTTTCGTTTGAGCGACATGCGAACGGTCCGCCCTCAGGGCCGAACCTTCCGTATCACGCAGCCTCATGGCCTGCGCGTTTCGTATTTGGGCGTGCTTCGAGGCCTTTGCAATAGATCAAACAGAATAGTTACCGGATATCGCTGGTTCCACGTTCCCATACGAGACAACGATATTGAAATATGCAGGGAGAAAACGTTGATCGGATACTGTCCTTTCGTAGGGGTGAGCAGTTTTATACAGACGCCTGACAATCGCTTTGACTACTGTGATCTGCTTCAGCGTAGCGTCATTCATCATGGGACAGACAAGGCCTCGGCGCGCTCGAACCCAGGCGCCAACAACCCATTAGATTCAGCCAAGTGAGCAATTTTGCTCAAACTCCGGACGGACAAAGGCGCAAATCCATAGTAATCGAACGTCATCGCAAAGCGTTCGGTCTTCAATTCAACTCAGGCACCGGAACCCATCCCGGTGTGCGCGGCCCTGCTCCGAAATATGTCTCGCGAAAGGAAATACCATGCAAGTACCTTCAATTCTGCAAGGAGAATCTCTGAAGCGTCTGCTTCAAGGCGCCGCCGCCGGTGCCGTCGCAACGATGTTTATCGGATTTTACTGGGGCGGGTGGTCGCTCGGCAGCACCGCTGACAAGATAGCAAAAGAGCGGTCGGAGCTGGCGGTCGTCGCGGCGCTGGCACCCGTGTGCGCCGACAAGTTCCGCGCACTGCCTGACGCCGACGCGAAGAAAGTCGTGCTTTCGAAGGTCAACTCGTGGACGCGCCGGGACGAATTCCCGAAGGAGTTCGTGACGCTCCCGGGGGAATCGTACCCGAGTTCCGCTCTTGTGGACGCGTGTTACACGCTGTTGTTTGCGCCAAAGTCAGCCGCGCTCAATTGAGATACGGGAGCGCCAATGCGCACTCATCGGTTCGGACGAAAAATCAAGCTTCCTGCGACAATCGCCATCAAACATCAGATCAGAATGCGGATGACTGAATATGAGATCAAGAAAGTAGAAGCGGAAGCAAGGGCTGAAGCATGTCGTCAAGCTCGTGGTGCCGAACCCAAGCGATAGCGCGTTGGAGTTTCGTACCTACGTGTGTGCCGACTGTGGCCATAGTCAAACGTACAGTGTAGACGGCGGTGATGGCTAAAGGGCGAGTCGATTCAAATTAACATTACAGGCGATTAAGTGTTGTGGAGGTGGCGGCGGGCAGATGGAGCGGACAAGCGAAGACTGCGCTCAGTTAGGCTTGGAGGCGCGGTCAAGAGGGCGCTTGTCCTCCAATGTGAACGGTACAACTGTTTGCGTGTCCCATGTGAGTGGCATAACGGGCGCGCGCCACGTCATCGAGGGTAATATTGAGTACGGGTAATCTTGGCTAATCTGCGGCTGGACCTCGAATAACGGATTAACTCTTACTGTCACGTGTTGGGCCATTGCTGTCGAAGCAAAAATGAGCATCGATCCGGCTGCGAGAGCAAATTGCAAAGATTTCGGCATTCGTTTCTCCGGACAACAGGCGGGCGAGAGGGTTGGTTCCGCAATCGAAAAGTGCAGCAGCCCGAACTCGACTGAAAGCTTAGAAATGAAGACCGGGCAACAATGTCATCGCGACAAAGATAAATGCCGCTGCCGCCAGGAAAAAATAGGCTGATTTGGTTACTATATCACCGAGAACATAACCCGTAGGCATGGTCATTCTCCTACAATCGCTGCAAGATCAATTTTCTTGTATATGGGGTTGCAAGGGGCAATTTACGATGGCCGGGAAATAAAGAAGTTTGAGCGACTGACGCGCGGCGATTTCGGTGATTGGCGTCCGGTAGTGGGTTCTATTCACATGGACGCCAGTAGCCTAACAGTTCGAGCCCAACGGCGCGGGGATAAATACGCTTGGGAGCGTCACCGCGATGGCCATTTTCAGCCCGTGAAGTTTTCCGTGCCTGTTTACTTATCAGAAGAAGCGGCCAGAGCCTCCGGAAACGAAGCACGTACGATTCATTTGGAACGTCTGGCAGATAGACGGCCGAGAAGAAAGTATGCTTAAATCCCATGCAGCCACAACCAAATGACCGGCTACGGCGAAAGCGGCGTCCGCGGCAGGACAGGTCGGGATGAACTGTCGTCGTGCTGACATCGACCATTTCTCGCCCGTTGTTCCCGCTTGGAAGACTTCATCAATGCTCGTCAGACATTTTTGCAACAACACGTCGAGATCCAGGGTAGACCGGCGCCCGAGATCCAATGCATGCGTCTCTAAAAAGACTTGCGCGCGCGGCGAGGTTCAAAAAGCAAACTGATGTAACGGCCAAAATCAGGGTGACGCGATGGGCAAGTCGACTGACCACGACGAAGAAGAAGGAGAGTTCATCGATGCGGAGGAATACCTCCAACATGCTCTTATGAATGAAACGAAAGCCTATTTCGATCGTGGTCGGCGTTTTGAAAAGCTCGATGTCACCCAACTAAACGAAAAATGGGTTGTGGTTTTCAAGGTCTACCTTGCTGATCACACCCGACAGCAAGGACTCGAAATGGATGACCTTGCAGCGGAATTGCGGCTACGCGGGCTCGATCCGCCCTTCGAAGCAGTGAAAGCGGAGATCTCCAGGTTGCAGGGCGCTCTCAAGCGGATAGGTCCACATGCTTCGTCACCCGACTTCGAGCAGAAAGTTAGCGAATTCCTGGTGCAGCGAAGCAAGCCAAAACACTGAGGTCAGTCGACTTAGGTTGCGATAACCCCTTGCGATACTGACGCGGCCGATTGTCTGTTGATGCCGAGTAGGTCCGGGGAATTTCACCCCGGCCTCTCACAGAGCACGCGTAGTAGCGGTCGGCCTGGTCACGAGTTGGTGCCGGAAAATGTTCTTGTTCGCCGGCAACCTAGTCTTCCTGCCGGACGGAATCATGATTCCTTTTCGCGCAGATTTGTTTCATCGGACTACCTTCGCTCGAACTCCCAGAGGGGCGCATGAAGGACAGTCACGCCAGTCCGAGTCTGCCAACCCTAGAATTCGGCTTACTGTGCTCTACCGCGAAACGGAAACCGGCAAGCGCCTCATGGACCGCGCGCTGGCGATCAGCATCATCGTCGATGTCCCCATCACTGATCTTCGATGAAATCGAATCGTGGCGTGTGATATAGCTGGAGGCTCTGCGTGAGAGTTGATCCGCTTTTTCAACAACATCATTGTTGTATTCGAGCAGGCACAAAATGTTCTCAATTCCACATTGCACATTGTGGAAGTGATGAATGCTCATAGAGCTGGTCCCGGTTGTCTGAACAGATTTTCCGCGTCGATAAGTGGAGCCTCTGCCGGGGTTAGGCTGCCAAGCGGAGTGGCAGCGGGATGAAGTAGGCTTGATCGGGCGTGCTGCCGTCAAGGCTCGAGTGTGGACGCCGGCCATTATAAAAGTCCAAGTAGCGGCCGATCGAAGCGCGGGCCTCGGATACGCTTTCGTAGGCCCGCAGATACACCTCCTCGTATTTGACGCTGCGCCACAGGCGCTCGACGAACACATTGTCCCGCCAAGCGCCTTTACCGTCCATGCTGATCGCAATGCCGTTGGTGGCGAGCACGCCGGTGAAGGCCGAGCCAGTGAACTGCGAACCCTGGTCGGTATTGAAGATACCCGGCTTGCCGTGACGAGCCAAAGCATCCTCCAGCGTCTCGACGCAGAACGCCGCCTCCATGGTGATCGATACGCCCCACGACAGCACGCGACGGCTGAACCAGTCGAGCACAACGGCCAGATAGACAAAGCCGCGTGCCATCGGGATGTACGTGATGTCCATCGCCCACACCTGGTTCGGCCGGACAATCTCCATCCCACGCAGCAGATACGGGTAGATTTTGTGGCCCGGCTCCGGCTTCGTGGTGCGGGGACGGCGATAGAGCGCCTCTATCCCCATCCGCCGCATCAGCGTCTTCACGTGACGACGTCCGATCTTGCACCCCTCGGCCGCCAGCAGGCCTCGCAACATCCGCGAGCCGGCGAAAGGGAACTCCAGGTGCAGTCGGTCGAGACGCCGCATGATCGCAAGGTCGGCTTCCGGAACCGGCCGCGGCAGGTAGTAGACGCTGCCACGGCTGATACGCAGAACCTCCGCCTGCTTCGTGATCGGAAGATCGTGTTCGCGGTCGATCATCGCCTTGCGCTCAGCAAACCCGCCTTGGTGAGCGCCCCCTCTAAAAAATCGTTCTCCAACGTCAGTTCGCCGATCTTTGCGTGCAGTGACTTCACGTCAATGGCCGGCTGCGTCGCTCCATTATGGCCGCCGGGGCCAAATACATCGGCAGCCCCGCCCTCGAGCTGCGCTTTCCATGATGTGATCTGATTGGGGTGGACGTCGAACTGCTCCGCCAGCTGAGCCAGTGTGCGATCGCCTTTGATGGCTGCAAGCGCCACCTTCGCCTTGAAGGCCGGTGTGTGGTTCCGGCGGGGTCGTCTGCTCATGGTCTCTCCTGATTCGGCAGGCACAGCGTGCCCGCTGTCAGGCAGAAACTCCACTTATCGCCCTGTGCAGATTTCTCGGACCAGCTCTCATTACCCCGCGAGCTGTCTCCTCAAGCTGAGCCCTGATGAGATTTAAAAAACTCGTGATATGTGCGGACAGCATAGCAACTCTCCGATCACTGCTGACGGCTCGATCGCACTCCAGGCTTTGCTCGTTAGCCAATCGATTTATACATTGAACACGTCGATAAGAGACCGGCAAGCAAGATGAAAGCCCCAGCGACAGGTACGTGGCGGGGGCCTCATTTATTCCTACGCGAGTCGGGGGACGAGCGCGCGACATCAATCAAGAGCTAAACATGAAATTGCGAGAAGCAAGACAGCACCAATGACGTACTTGTTGTCATTACGCTTTTGTCCGTCCGGAGTCTGAGCAAAATTGCTCACTTGCTAGGTCAATGGCTGGTGGCTGCATCCCTTTAACGTGTCGTTCAAGGACAGCAAAAAAACCCGGCGCGGGGCACCGGGTCCTTTGCTCCGACCAAGGGATAGCGCCGAATCGCGCATTTGCTCGATCACGCATTTAGCCTCGGTCGCCGATTGCGGAATTACGGCGAACGCAATGAAGTTTGTCGGACACTTTCCCCCTTCCAGGAACTCGGATGCGGTAACCTGTTCTTCACAACAGCGGAATAGTCGGTGCGGTCAAAATACGATTTGCCCATAGCCATCACGCCCGAGCGAGGAAAGAAAGGATGAATGTGCCTTTGGCAAGATTCTGAAGTTTTACATCGAGCTCGATTGCTCTTGCCATGAACACATTGCCTAGGGCGTTAAGCCTGACTCGCCCATTAGAATCGGTTCGGGAGCGCTGAAAATACCGTTCTGCCTTTTCGAACAAATGGTCCGCAGTAGATTTGTTTGGGATGAATACCATGAGCTCATGCCTGAGGTTTTGAGTGTCCTGCGATGAATGACACGACGCCAACACAGATCGCACTTGCTAACGCGACCGTGCATAAAGGGACCAACGTTTGGAGATAAGGCCACATCTTGCAGCCATTCTAAGTTAGCCCCAGAAGAAATATGGGCTTATCCGTTCCCCGCGTCTGTATAAAATAGCTCACCCTACGAAAAAACGGCATCTGAGCTATGACGGCTCCGATCAATATCGTTAGTCTGGCGGGCAACGTCCCCGCGCTATCCTTGGATGTCCCCGGCATCGCGCATCAGCCAAAGGCCAATAGCCAAAGGCCGCCCGGGAGCTATGCCGAGCGGCCCTTGGGACAAATTGCCGGAGCACTCCGGTTCCATTCATCACTTGAGGGAATAACGGATAAGGTCGCGTTTTGTTCCGAGAACTGCAGTGAGCAGTTTTATACAGACGCAGGGATATAAACGGCGCAGGCTAACTTGGAGGGTGCAATCCGAATCACGCGGGGCTTTCCCTTGGAACGGTTCTTCAGTCAGCTGAACATTCAACGTTACCGGAAGCTGCCCGATAAATCCACCGACGAACCGGAGCGTCGGCTGATATTCAAGTTGTTGGCCGAGGAACAGGATAAATTCAGACATGCACGCGAAGACTTGTAACTTACCTTCGACGCCATGCAAAAAGTGATGTCGAATAAGGCTGACATTTTTCGTTACCGCTCCGCTCCCGCTGAACAACCCCACTCGGATCTCCTCATCTGTTTATGTTCGCTGCATCGGATGCAACACCCGCACGGGCATATCACGTTGGAATGTATCATTGATATGAGGAATTCACCGAGCAGCGCCCATCAGTCGCACAGGAGCGATGGCTCGGTTCGTGGCATGTCGCCTGAGATCAGGGGCAGAAAGTCTCACAGCACTCGTCCGCAGTTCATTTGGAAGCAGCCATAGTCGAGACGAGGCGGCACTCACACTTTGTGCCAGGAGGAGACATCGACGGCAAAACAAGCCTGCCGGCCGGTGTGGGCCAATTTATTCCGCCTTGACGTTCGGCGGGCTCACCCGAGCCCCTCCGTAGTGAGGATCATCGCTTTGGACGCACGCTCATACTCGAAAGCTGGCGCAGGTCTTTCGCAGTTAGCTTCCAATTTTGACTTTGAGATGCGAGTTCAACAAACATCCGATGTAGGGCACTTCGTGCTGCTCGAATCATTTCGGTATCATCGAAGTCCTTGATGCTCAGATGCATCGTGACCCGAAAATTGATGGGCGCCCGGTCAATCTTAAACGTGATACAAACTTGTCCATCCTGCTTGCCTCGCCGGGCTGCCTCGATGCGTGCTACTTTGATCTTAAATTTGCTCATTGCCACACTCGGATTATGGCCGCACGGAAGTGGTGGTCTTACTCGCTCACCTCGTCGGCGCGGGCAAGCACTGTCACCGGGACCGTCAGCCCAAGCGCCTTGGCGGTGGTGAGATTGATGGCTGTTTATGGGCCCCGCCGTAAAAAGATTAGCGGCGACCCGCTTTCACCGCTTCCTTCGTGTTCGTGTATTGCTTGTTCTCGGCTTCTCTTGCCAATCGGAGGGCTCGAAGTCGTGCGGTATTGGTGCGAACGGCAAGCTTTTCAGCCTCGTACTCTTGCATAGCCAGTACCGCATCACGCGCGCGTTCCTCCTTCGCGGTCATTGCCGCCCGTTGTTGGGCAGTCTTCAACATTGTCGCCATGGAGAATTCCTCAGTTTACGGATGCGTCAGTGCGGTCTTGCGCGCGTCGGCCGACACAATTCATTCCCTTCCAATGAAATTGCGTGGCAAAAACCCCCGACTGGCGAACCAGACGCGGGGACCGTAACCCACAAGCTTTGCCAGTACATCCGTGGTCAAAGCGGTATGGCCATCGGTGCTGTCAGTTAGACGGTGCGCAGATTCTCAGCGGCAGACTTGCCGTTCCGGCGGTCTGCGACGACGTCGAAAGAGACCTTCTGCCCCTCATTGAGGCCACTCATGCCGGAGCGTTCGACCGCGCTGATATGAACGAAGACGTCTTTGCCACCGCTCTCCAGCTCGATGAAGCCGAAGCCTTTTTGGCTGTTAAACCACTTTACAGTTCCCTTGTTCATGGGAGTTATTCCTTTAGGTACGTGTGTAATGAAGCCGCGCCGTAACGCAGCCAGTTAGTTCGAGATTTGGGGGAGAAGGTCGTCAGTCAAGCGCGCTATTCGCGGCGAGGCCAAGTCGTTCGGCCGAAGCTCGATGTTACTAAATAATCATCACACCCTGATTCTGGCAAGGTCAACGCACACGCCAGCCAATCACGGTTGCTTCGATGCGGCTGCCCGTATCCACGCTTTGCCAAACCCCGCTACTCAATCGACATAGGAATGGAATTACATAAGTGCCGATATGATCCTCGCAAAGGAGCTCAAGTGGCTGGTCGGCCGGTGGATCGCCTCCATGAATGAAAGCGCTGATGCGCTGCTGCCACGTGCCATTGCCGTGCCGATTACCAGCGCCGTCATCAATTCGATGCTGAAGCGGACCGCAGCAATCGCATCGCTTCGTCGGCCTTTTTGGCGCCGGATCGATATATGCTTTTCACGGCTAGGGTAGGACTACCTGACTTCTCGGCGATCAGCCGATCCTGTTCTTCAATCACGGCGCGCGCGGGGGCGTCACCGTCAGGGCCACCGAGGACTCCACTTGGTACTCTGCGATTGGAGCGTTGAGAGCCGTCTTCGTAGACCACGTCGAATAGGGTGAATTCAGCTCGCGTTGCCGGTTTTCGAGCCATTGTCCGTCTCCTGTTTTTGTTCAACGATCGATAAGCCGCACATCGAGAGCAGCGCAGCCTTGCGTCCGAATTCAGCGGTGTCTTGCAAAGCCCTAGCGCGCCAATAACAAGGACACGTACGAAACCTCGAACATATACATATGTAGGAGTGTTAAGTACGAAATCAATCAACCGCATTATGAGGATGCAATGGTATTCAAGCCAAATTGGAAGAGGGCGGCACGCGCACACGCTGGAACAGCCGCTTTGAGCGGCTCACATTCTAAGTGGAGAAGGTAATCCTGGCGCAGCAAACATCAGGCTGCAGTGACCATGATCGGACAAGAATGCTGATCAATCATCAGTTCGGACCATCCAAAGAGAATTTCGTTTCGTTGGGCGCACAGCCACTTCACCTCAAACTGCGGACTTGCCAAATGCTGATGCCGGCACGGCCGAAGGTTCAGCTCGTCAATCCGAAATCGGCAAGGCTATTTGGGGTCACCGAAGATAGGCCGGCTGCATAGTTTGGTCGTTTTCCCTCGACTCTTGCGGATAATAGGCGCATGACTGTACGCGATCGAGCCGCTGTCGCAAAGCGACCCGGCCAATTTTCAAACTCCTGCCTTTCAGACTGCTAGGCACCCGAGCCAGGGTGAACCTGTTTTGCTGGCCCGTTGTCGGGCGAAAGGAACCATCATCCCAGACCGCGGGGACCCTGGCGTGCTATCGTTTCAAATATTGAAAATATGGGCTTTAGCGCGCGAGGAGTTGGCATGAAGCGACGCACGTTCATCACCCTTCTCGGCGGCGCACGGCATGGCCGGTCGCGGCGCGCGCGCAGCAGCCGGCGATGCCGGTGATCGGGTTTCTCGGCAGCAGGGCACCCGGGATGACCTACATCTTGTGGCCGCGTTCCGTCAGGGCCTGAAAGAAGCCGGCTATATCGAGGGCCAGAACGTGACGATCGAATACCGCTTCGCGGAGAATCAATACGATCGGCTGCCAGCGCTGGCAGCCGATCTCGTTCGGCGTCAGGTGGCCGTGATTGCCGCGAATGGCCCTGCGGCACAGGCGGCGAAAGCAGCAACCGCGACGATCCCGATCGTCTTCGCGGCAGGGTTTGACCCGGTCGAGGTTGGACTTGTCGCCAGCCTGAACCAGCCAGGCGGCAACATTACTGGCATAGCATCTTGGACGTGGAGCTAGGGCCGAAGCGGCTGGAGCTGCTGCATGAGCTGGTCCCCACGGTGACCGTGATTGCCGTCCTCGTCAATCCGACCGATCCCGCTCGTGCCGAGACCACATCGAAAGGACTGCAGGCGGCGGCTCACAGCCTCGGACTGCAGCAGCTCCATATCCTGCACGCCAGCACTGAGCGTGACTTTGACACGGTCTTTGCAAGCTTGGTCCAACTGCGAGCAGGCGGGCTCGTGATCGGCGGTGAGCCATTCTTCAATAGCCGGAGCGAACAGCTCGGCGAGCTGACGATGCGTCACGCCGTGCCCACGGTCTACCAGTTGCGCACGTTCGCCGCGGCCGGTGGCCTGGCGAGCTATGGAGCCAGTCTTACGGACGCGTACCGTCTGGCCGGCGTCTACAGCGGCCGGATTCTCAAGGGCGAGAAGCCCGCCGACCTGCCGGTCCAGCAGGCCACGAAAGTCGAGCTGATCATCAACCTCAAGACCGCCAAGGCGCTGGGTCTCACCGTCCCGCTCTCGCTGCTCGGCCGCGCCGACGAGGTGATTGAATGAGACGGCGCGAGATCATCACGCTTCTCGGCGGCGCGGCACCAGGGAAAAATTACATGAACACGCGTCGCAAACTACTATTTGCGCTCGAACGGGGGTGCGTCTCGCCACAAACGTTATTCGCTCGACAGGAATTGAAAAAGGCCGCTCGAATAGGCTTTTTAACACGCAAGATCGACGCCTCGGTTTCGGCTCAAATAGATGCATTCCGACAAGGTCTCCGGGACCTTGGATGGGTCGAAGGAAACAACATCAGCATCGAGTATCGAGATGCGGAGGGTCAAGCTGACCGTCTCCGTGGGCTCGCTGCCGAGCTCGTCACGCTCAATGTGGACGTCATCGTCACGGTGGACACGCCGCCCACTCAAGCCGCCAAACAAGCAACCGGCAAGATTCCGATTGTTATTGCGGTCTCTGCTGATCCAGTGGGGGCTGGATTGGTCGCAAGTCTTGGACATCCCGGCGGCAATGTCACCGGCTTGTCTCTCCTTGCCCCCGAGACAGATCAGAAAAACCCTGGAATTTCTGAAGCAGATGCTACCGAAACCCAAGCGAGTAGCGATGATTTTCGATCCGAAAATCAGGGCATGATCATTAGACTAAACGCGATACAGGCCGCGGTACCGAAGCTTGCGATAGAGCTTCGAACAATCCCAGCAGTCAGCTCAAACGAACTGGCCGGCGCGCTGACAGCCGCCGCAAGGAGCCCCCTGACGCTCTCATTGTGCTTTCTCCTATATATGCAGCGTATCGAAACGAGATCGTGGGATTCGTGACAAAGACAAAGAGCGCCACTGTCTTTTGATACCAG
>CAVYVC010000044.1:0-102707 GCA_963771845.1 uncultured Alphaproteobacteria bacterium
ACCTTGCGATCGGCAATGACGGGTTGCAGAAACGGCTTGAGCTCGTCTGATCCATCCTGGCGCAAAGGAACGACCGGGATCGATGATCCGATGTCCGCGGCGGTGATCACGCCATGGATCCCCGGCAGCCGCAGCGCCGCGCTCTTGTCGATGGAGCGAATGCGTCCGTGCGCAACGGAACTGCGCAAGATGACGGCGTGGATCATTCGGTCGAAGGCGAGATCGTCGACGTATTGTCCGCGCCCGCGCAGAAAGCGCATGTCCTCGATGCGTTCAATCGGGCTGCCGATGAGCGCGTTGGTTGCACGAACCGGAATGATCTCAGATCACAATGGTGGCGTGCTCGTTGCGCAACGCGCGCGCGACGCTCAGAGCGGCCAAAGCGGAGGTTTTCGGATTGCTGCGCGACGGCTTTCCCGTGAGCTCTATGGCGAACCGCCCGGCAGTGCCTTCGCCCTCGATCTCGTGCACGTTGCCGGGGGCACCGGGGTCCGCAACAAGCTCGACCTGTGTCTGCTCGAAGCCGAGACCGGCGAGCGCGACCGCGGCCGCGACGTTCGCATTCTGCGGATAGAGCAACGCCGCTTCCCGGGCATTTCCGGCATAGAGCACCGCTGCCTTGGTGAGCTTGTCGAGGTCAACAACTTTTTCGGCGGGCGATCCTCGCCACGCTGCCGGCGGTTTGCGCGACCGGTAGCGCACGGATGAAAGCCCCCCGAGCCTCATGGCGGCGAGCGCGTCGATGCCGCCGATGGCTCCGGCCGGCAGCACGATTCGGCTGCCGCCGGCCTGTGCTGCTGCCTTAAGCCGATCGAGCAGGGCGGCTTGCGCGAGCGCCCCGACCGAGATCACAAGCAAGTCACAGCCTCTGCGCAGGACCGTTTCGCCGTATTGCGCCACCGCATCCTGGCCCGCGACCTCCGCAATTATATCGGGACGGCGCGCGAGAAGCTCCTCAAGCGTTTCCACAATCTCGATGCCACACAATCTCTCCCGCGCCGTATCCGCCCGTCCCGGGCGCGCGAGCACCCCCATGATTCGAATGCCGCTCGTGCTCTCGCTGCGCAAAGCTGCAACCGCATCCTGCGCGATGCCGCCGTAACCAATGAAGCCAACTGTTCTCACGAGCACACCCCCACCCTACCCTCCCCCGCGAGCGGGGGAGGGTAGGGTGGGGGATTGATCGGACAAATCAGATTCTGAAAAATCTGCCTCGAACTTGGTGGCTCCCCCGATCCAGGGCATGAGCTGGGGTACGGTCATGGGCGCCTCCTCCTGAACGCTACAGTTGCTGGCCTTCGCTGAGCGGAATATCGCGCAGCGTGCTCGGAGCGAACAACTCCTCTAGTTTGACGCGCCGGTCGGTCAACCCGTGCTCGTGCGCATATTGCAGCAGCGCCTCGATGCTCGGCCGGTTCGCCTCGATGCCATAGGGGTACCAGTCGGAGCCGATGATCGCCTTCTCCTCCTCGATCAGCGGCGCCAGCCACGCCGAGGAGACCTTGGGCGAGCCCATATCGGCGAGCAGATGGTAGGCGTGCTCTTTCGCGCGGCAGAGCGCCTTGTACATGCTCAGCGCGACCCAGGGATTGCGCTCGTGGATATCGCGCCGGATCACCACCGTGTGCATGATGGGATAGATCTTGGTGCGGCGGTAATAATCCTTTTCCAGCTCGGCATAATTCGGAAACAGCCGCTTCACCTTGGGCGAGCCGCGGCGGAATGCGAGCGGATTGTTGGCGGTCATCATGAAATCGATCTCGCCACGTTCAAGGAGATCGCCGAGCTCAATACCGGCTGGCGCCTGGGTCAGTCGAATGTCCGCAGGCAGCTTTCGACCGAGCCGGTCGGCGCGGCCCTGCACCCATTCGATATCGCTCGGCTTGACCCCGTATTCGTGCTGCAGAAGGCCGCGCATATAGACCGCGGCCGTCATGGTGTATTCGGGCACGCCGCCGCGCTTGCCCTTGAGGTCTGCCGGCCCCTTGATTGCCTTATCGGTGTTGATGAAGAAGTAGCCGTGCCGAAACACGCGCGAGGGAAAAACCGGGATTGCAACGAATGGTGCCTCTCCGGTGCTGACCAGGGTCGCATGGTTGGACAGCGACATCTCGGAGATTTCGAACTCCTTGAACTGCAGCATCCGCCAGAAAATGTCGGGCGGCTGGGAGGCGATGTAATTGAGATCGATGCCCTCAGGCTGGATGGTGCCGTCGCGCAGCGCCAGCGTGCGATCATAGGGCCCGCAGGCGAATGTCAGATGCAGCTTGCTCATGAGGTTTCCTCTCGCGACGGTGTAGCGTCTGTCAAGGCGCGCGATCTGTTTTGTGGTGTCGTAGCCCGCGTTGAGCGCAGCGAAACGCGGATTCCCGGTTTTCGCTGCGGTCAATCCGGGCTACGGAATCTGCTCCGCCTCGCGCAAACTTTCGATCAAGGAGGTACGCAACAGAAAGCCGCGGGCAAGCTTCGGATCTTCAGCGCTACGGCGCAGCTCATCGTGGTTATTACGGCGTATCGCCGGGTCCTTCTCCTCGAGCAGGCGCCGGTTGCGGATGGTCTGTGCCTGGGTATGCGCAAGGGCGACGTGCCTGCGCTGGCGTTCGTAGCGATCGAGGACGTCCTCGTCGGCTTTTCCATACCGGATCGCGACAAGCTTGTCCGCCAGATTGAAGGCGTCATGGATGCCGCTGTTCATCCCCATGGCCCCGATGGGACTGTTCACATGGGCGGAGTTGCCCGCCAGGATTATTCGCCCGATCCGAAATTTTTTCGCCACCCGTTGGTGGACCACATAAAGATTGCTGGCGACGATCTCGAACGGTCTGCCGGTCGGCAAAAAAGCCTGCAGTCGCGCCTGTAGCTCCTCTTCGCGCGTGAGCGCCTCCTCGTCCTGGTGCGGCTCGGTGGGGAAATGAACGCGCCAGCGGTCCGGCGGCCCTTTCCAGTGGAACAGGTTTGACCATTCATCGGGATCGGAAATGTAGTTGCGCTCGGTATAGCCGTGCTTGCGAAAATCGTAGGCGACCTCGATGCTCAAGGTCCGGTCGGGATATGTGAAGCCTTCGAACTCGATGCCAAGCTCGCTGCGCACAATGCTGCGGGCGCCTTCGCATGAGACGAGATAGGCTCCCCGCATGCTCTGGATTTCGCCCGCCGGATCGGTCATCCATACGGTGACGCCGTCGCTATCCTGCGTGCAGCGGGTGAAGGACGTGGCAAGCCGCAGATCGATGCCGGGGTGAGCCTTTGCAAGCTTGAGCGCCTCTTCCACGATCTTGATGCGCTCGCATTGCAAGACATAGGGAAACCGGGTGTCGTTCTTGAGGTGAGCGTGGTCGAATTGCGCAATCAGCTTGCGTTCGCGCCGGTCCCAATAATGAAACAGCGGAGCAATGATCCCGCGCGGCTCAAGCCTGGGATAGAGACCGATGCGGTCGAGCAGTTCGAGGGTGGCGGGATGGTTGGTGCCAGCGCGCGGAACCTGTTCGAGGAAATTATCCTCGCCCAAGGCCTCGATCAGTGTGACTTGAACGCCTGCTTGCGCGAGCGCCAGTGACAGGCAAAGACCAACCGGTCCGGCACCGACGACAATGACACGTTCTGATACCTTCAAGTCTTCGCCACCACGTCCTTGACGGCGCCGATCCAGCCAGTGTGGGTGAGGTCAAAGACAATGCCGAGAGGATCCTTGTACTTGGCCTCGTAATAGGATTGTGGCGTGTCGGGGCGACCGGCGAGATAGGAACCGCCCGCCCCAACCACCTTCTTCTCGGCCTCATCAAGATCGTCCACCCACATGCCGTAATGGTAGATGCCGACCTTCTCGTTCCCCTCCTGCTTGAGGAGGGCCACATTCATTACGCCGTCCGACACGTACACTCCGCGGCGCGCCTTTCCCGCAACCTTCATGTCGAAGGCTTCCGCAAAGAATTTCGCCGCCTTCTCCGGGTCCGGCACGATGAGCGCGATGTGGCGAAGCTTGGCCATGAGTGTCTGTCCTTGAATGAAAGTGATCACGCACAATAGCGGCCAACAGCGTCTCACCACAAGTGTGGGCGCTGCTTGGGTCGAGCTGTGCGCGAGACCCAACGCGCTCGCTCCAAGGGGCTGGATTCTCGCAAGCTCGACCGAACCTCCTTCGTCCTGCGCCGATGATGACCACCAAGATTATGGTATTGAACCTGGGGTAGCTCGTACGATTGGACCGGCAATCGAATGTACAAGGACTTGCGCGAATTCATTGATCTCGTCGACAAGCTCCACGCGCTGCGGCGGATCGAGGGCGCTGATCCTTATTTCGAGATCGGCGCCATCACCGAAGTGGCGGCAGGCCTGCCCGGCGGACCCGCTCTGCTGTTCGATGAGATCAAAGGCTGCGCGCGCGGATTTCGCATCTTCACCAACGCCGTGACCAGCGCGCAACGCGCCGCGCTGGCGCTTGGCCTTGATCCCGGCCTGCGGCCGCTTGATGCGCTGAAAGCCTGGATGGAAAAGCGCAAGACGCTCAAACCCTATCCGCCCGCCACTGTGAAGAGCGCTTCGTTTCTGCAGAACATGCGCTCAGGCGACCAGGTCGATCTTGCCCAATTCCCAGCGCCGGTGTGGCACCGGCACGACGGCGGACCTTTCATCGGTTCGGGTTCGATCGTCGTAATGCGCGATCCCGATGACGGTTGGATCAACGCGTCAATCTACCGCATCCAGGTGCACGGCAGGGACAAGGTCACCGTGCAATTCGATCACGCCGGCAGGCACGGCGCGATCATCGCCAGGAAATACTGGGAGCGCGGGAAGACCTGCCCCATTGCCGTCGTCAGCGGAGCGGATCCTGCGTTGTTCATTGCGGGGTTCGAATACTTGCCGGCAGGGCAGTCGGAATACGAGTTTGCGGGCGCGATCAAAGGCACGCCCATCGAGGTTTATCCCGCGCCGCGCACGGGTTTGCCCGTCCCGGCACACGCCGAGATCGTGTTCGAGGGCGAGCTTCTCGCGATGAGCGAAGTGACGCTGCCGGAAGGACCATTCGGCGAGTTCACGGGCTATTACGCGTCAGAGGCGCGGCCGGCGCCGGTCATGCAGGTGAGCGCAACGTACCATCGCGACGATCCAATTCTGCTCGGCTCGCCGCCTATGAAGCCGCCACGCTTTCATTTCGGGCTGCCGTTGCGCGCTGCGACGATCTGGCAGAATCTGGAAGCTGCCGGCGTCACCGACGTGGCCGGCGCGTGGCAGCATGTGTCGCAGCTGATGACCGTCGTTGCGCTCACACAGCGCTACGACGGGCACGCCAAGCGCGCCGCGCTCGTTGCTGCTGCCCACAGCTACATGGCGAGAGTTGTTGTGGTGGTGGACGACGATGTCGATCCTTCCAACCTCGGCGACGTCATGTGGGCGGTGACCACGCGCTGCGAGCCCTCGGAGCAGATCGATGTCGTCCGCAACGCCTGGAGCTCCGCCCTGGATCCCCGCATTTCACCCGAGCACAAGCTTGCCGGAGTGACCGCGCATTCCAAGCTCATCATCGAAGCGTGCCGGCCGTTTTCGTGGCTGGACAAATTTCCTCCGACCTCTGCGCTGACGATGGAAGAAGCAAGAAAGATCGAGGACAAGTGGGGAGAGTCCTTGAAGTAGCCCGCGTTGAGCGGAAAGCGAAACGCGGGATGGCGTCTCCGCCGAGCCAGAACCGCCGGGTAGGTGAGGATGTTGCCACCCTCACCCCCCACGGATCCGGACGTGCAGATTTCCCGCTTCCGGTTCTTCACGCAAGAGATTCGCTGACGCTGGCGTAACGATGAATGATGCGCGGTGAAGGCAGCGGGTAGCGCTCGAGAAGCGCGCAGTAACGAGCCCAAGAGAGTTGCTTGCTGCGCGTTCGCCGTTCCAACCACTTTCGCCACAGTCGCCGGACTTGGGTGCTGTAGCGCCCGAGCTGCTGCATGTTCCCGGTGATGCCGTAGTAGGCATAGTGACCTATAAGCTTCGCAGACAGTCGAGCATGCTGCCAGCGCAGCAGGTGATGGCGGTTGGTCCGACACCACTGATTGACTGCGACCAGTGCGCGGGCAAGCCGGCTCTTGGCCGTTGTTTGCCGCACCACATTCTTGCCCTTGCGCGACTTCCCCCAGGTATGGGTGAAGCCGAGAAAGTCGAATGGTGGCGCCTTGCATCCTGGTTGCACCTCGCCGCCTCCTGGGCGGAAGTCGATGAAGCGCGTCTTATCCGGATGAAGCATAAGCCCATACCGTCCAAGCCGCTTGCCCAAGACTTCCAGAGCCCGCTCGGCATCGCGGTGCTGCTTGAAGGTCATCACAAAGTCATCAGCATAGCGCACGAGCGTACAGCATCCCGCAAGCCGGGGCTTCACTTCGTTCTCGAACCACTCGTCCAGCACATGATGCAGGAAGATGTTCGAGAGCATTGGTGAGATGACACCGCCTTGCGGGGTTCCCTCGTCCGCGCGTTGCAGGAGCCCCTGTTCCAGGACTCCCGCCTTCAGCCATTTGTCGATCATCCGTCGGATAACGCCGTCCGTCACTCGCTGGTCGAGAAACGCCCGCAGCTGCTGGTGCGGGATTGAAATCGAAATACTTGCGTATATCGACATCCAGCACCCAGTACTGCCCCTGCCGCGTGATGACGCTGTACAGTTCACGCAGCGCTTGATGGCACGAGCGTCGCGGCCGGAAGCCGTAGGAGCAAGAGCGAAAGTCCTGCTCGTAGACCGCTTCCAAAACCATGACGATCGCCCGCTGCGCCACCTTGTCTTCGAAGGTCGGAATGCCGAGCGGCCGCTGCGAGCCATCCGCCTTGGGAATGTACGTCCTGCGCACCGGCGGCGCCTTGTAGCGGCCAGACTTGATGCGACCCAGGAGGTCCACAAGATTGCTCTCAAGGTTCGCCTCATATTCGTCCGCCGTGACACCGTCGATCCCAGTCGCTCCATCCTTGCGCGTGAGCTCGTAGGCCTCCCGCATCCATTCCAGATCGATGACGTGATGCAGCGAGAACAGCACCTCTCCGGGCTTGCGTCTCGCCAGTTCGGCTATCCATTGTCGTTTCGTGGACAGGTTTGTTGGGTTCATCGCCCCTTCCCGTGTTTCCCGCCAATGGTTCTCTTGTCGCGACGCCTCCCTTCCCTCCTTCGGGTCCCGGCGAGCCCGGTTCCCCGCTCTCAGCAGTACTATGAAGGCGCTACGACTTCCCACCCGCGTATCAGCGGTCGCTTATTGTTTCGCTTCCGCCGCCCACGCGATCCTTCTGCGTTCGTGTCTCGCCTAAGCGCTCCCGGAAGGTCGAAGGTCCCTTCCAGACCGGGGCCTTTCTTGTTCCGGCTGCCCTGCTCCGGTTGCTTTCGCGTGGACGCGAATGGGATCTCTCAGGTCTTCAGGCGATCCTTCCTGTGCCTTTGCTCCGTTCCAGGACCCCGGTCGAACCGACGTGTCCTCGCCATGACGGTCACGCCAGTGCTGCCCCCGCGATCCGGACGGCGAAGGCTTCGGCATTGGCTGATTTCGGGGCTAACCCGCAGCTTTGGCACCCGCTGCCATACGCTTCATGCGTGGTGTTGCCACCACACATGCAAGGCTTGCTTCCGGCTGGCGGGCTGCGCCTTTGCCGGGAGGGAATTGAACCCTCTGGATCGCTACGAAAGGTTTCAGTTCGCTTTGACGATCATCCTCCTTTCCTGCTCTCCTGACGCTACCGGATTTCGCTTCGCTCAATCCAGGCTACAGTCGTGCCCACTACCCCACTACCCCACTTGGATCAATGCGCAAGGGATGCGACAAATCCACAATGAGCAACTGAAAGGAAATCGTCCATGCGTGTCGTTGCGCTTGAGGAGCATTTCTCGGTTCCGGCCGTGGTTCGCCGCATCGATCCGGGCGCCATCAGCCGGCGCGGCTATCAGCCGCGCAAGGCGCCGCCCAAAGGTCCCAATCCAGTCGAGCTCCTTCCCGAGATCGGAGAGCTGCGCCTCAAGGCGATGGACGAAGCCGGCATTACCGTGCAGGTGCTCTCGGGCAGCGGACCCGGCCCCGACCTCGTGCCAGGCGCCGACGGCGTCGCAATGGCACGGGAAACGAATGATCATCTTGCGGCGGCGATTGCGCGTCATCCCGAGCGTTTTGCAGGCTTTGCCACGCTGCCGATGCAAAGTCCTGACGCCTGCCCGGCCGAGCTGTCGCGCGCGGTGAAAGAGCTGCACTTCCGCGGCGCCCTCATCAACGGCACCACTGAAGGCCGCTTCCTCGATCATCCGAGCTACGACGGTCTGCTTGCAGCGGCGGTGGGGTTTGACGTGCCGATCTACATCCACCCGCATCTTCCGCCGGAACCTGTGCGCCAGGCGTATTATTCCGGCCTCTCACCGGGAGCGGGGCGCGTGCTGCAGAGCGCCGCCTGGGGCTGGCACTCCGAGGTCGCGATCCACGTGCTTCGCATGGTGCTTGCGGGCAGCTTCGACCGACACCCAAGCTCAAGATCATCATCGGCCACATGGGTGAGATGCTGCCCGTGATGCTGGCCCGGATCGACGCGGTATCCGCGCTCGAAACCGACCACCTCAAGCGCTCGATCAGCCGCACCATTCTCGACCAGGTCTGGATCACGACCAGCGGAATTTTCACCGAGCCGCCGCTGCTGCCTGCGCTGCTGACCTTCGGCATCGACCGGATCATGTTCTCGGTCGATTATCCCTATGCCCCGAATGCGAAGGGCCGCGAGTTTCTCAATCGCATCTCGCTTTCGCCCGCCGATATGGCCAAGCTCACGCACGAGAATGCGGATCGGCTGCTGAAGCTTAAAGCGGCAGAAGCGTAGGCGAGACCAGACGGAGCCTAATCTCCATTGTGCGACGTCAACCGGGGATTTGAATGACAATCGACCGGGCGCGTCTTGTTGCCATCTTCGAAGCCCTGGGTGAGAAGCTTACGCAGCCAGCGACGATTTGTTTGAGGTGAAAACATCGTCCTAGCCCAATTGATCGTAGCAGAGGATCGCAAATGACCCGCTCGGCGCGCACGCTGCATGTCGAAGCACTCAATGCCCTTCTCAAGGGACGCATGGCGGAGGTCGCAGTAGCGCGCGACTGGGAACTGCTGCGGGAAATCGCCAGCCTTGCGCAGCAAGACGCTCCGGCAGTCTTGGCGTCCACCGATCCAGCGCTGTTCGCAACGTGGCGCGCCGCTGTGACAAAATATCACCTCAAGGGGTGGACACAGATGACGCCGGAGCGAGTTGACGCAGTGCGCGAGAAGGCGCTCCATCAGAGGCCGCGAGATCGCTTGATCTTGTCGAGCTCCGTTCATTGTTAAAGAGCCTATGGCAGTGTCAGCCGATAGACCAAGATCATCGTATCCACGTTGGTGCCGCTCTTATCTTTGTAGGGCGCACCGGCCTGGTAACCGTTCTGGGTGATGTAATCATTGTCGTTGGTTACGAACAGGAAAACGTCGCGCGGATTGTCCGTATCGAGTGCCGGCACGATTGTCATGCCTTCCCATTTTTCCGAAAGATTGTTGCGGTCGTTCGGCTCGCCGTTATGCAGGCCGAAACGACCGAGTTGAGCGTTGTCGTTGATGTCGATGAAAGGGGTGAGCGTCGCCGGAACGACGCCGCTCTCGAGCTGGCCGCGTGGCGCGACCGGCACGTCGCCGTCATATTTCGTATTCGCGATGTTGGTTGCCTGTGACGTGTCCAGAATCTCGATGTCCCGATATCGCGACGTGCTGCCACGCGTGCCATAGCCATTGTCGCTGTCGCGGCATAGCAGCAGGAATAGCCCCTCACCGAGCGCGTAGATCTCGCTCTGCGCCGCTACTCGGGTGCGCCCGCGTTCGTCCTCATAGACCGGCAGCGGCACGACGTGCTCCCGCACCAGCAGCGGGCGCCCGGGGCCCGGGACATCGTAATAGAGGAGACGCGTATAGCGTCGCGTTTCCAGTGATGTGGCGCCGTCCTGACGTGTGGCGCTCTGGAGCGCTGCGACGAGGAATTTTCCGCCCGGGGTGAGCACCAACCCTTCGAAGCCCTGATTGTTCTGCCGCCCGGTCTGCGGATTTTGCGGGTTGGGCGCTGGCGCGCCCGGGCCGGGATTGTTGGAGGAGAAGTGCTCATTTCCGTTGCGCTTTGGAATGAATGCATCGGGCGGCCGGATTGCCGAGAGCATCCGGCCGGCCGGTGAAAACCGGTAGATGTAGGGACCATATTCGTCGGCGACGAAAAAGCTTCCGTCCGGCATCATGACCAATGACTCCGCATCGATGCTAACGCGGCCATTCGAAGCCTCAGGCAAGTCAGGAAAGCCGTCTGCCGCACGGCGAATCCCGCCCTCCGCCGGATCAAGCCCGGTCATCGGCTCCCCGGCTGCATCGGTCAGCACAATGGTATCGATCAGAGTTGCGGTAACGCCGTGCTGGCGCTGCGCGATCGGGAACCCGGCCGGGTCTATCTCCGGCTTGAACGCGATCGAAAGCTTCTGGAGACGCGCGCGATAGTCAGCCGTACCGGCGACGTTATAGCCGCGATCGGGAAGCAGAAAGAACTCGCCGCGGTAGCCAGCATCCGCTCGGCTCCAGGTCTTCAAATCAGCGGCAAGTCCCGAGCCGGAGCCGAACGTCTCGCCAAGCTTGTCGCGCAGATCGGCGGGAATGCGCCCAACCCCAACCAGCCCTTTGTTGATGAATGTCTGACTTCCGATCGAGACCGCATCGGCGGCCAGCAGTTCTGATGAAAGCAGTGCCGCGAGAAATATTACGAGACGCGCGGTGTTGCGGAAAAAGCAGCGATCCATCGGCTCACCTCACCCCAGCCCGCCCTTGTGCTCGATGAATTCGAGCGATGGTGTCTACGCCATTGCCGGTGCGCAGATTGCTGAACACGAATGGCCGCTCGCCCCGCATGCGCCTGGTATCGCGCTCCATCACTGCAAGGGAGGCGCCGACGTGCGGGGCAAGGTCAATCTTGTTAATGACCAGAAGGTCGGAACGTGTAATGCCCGGACCGCCTTTGGACGGGATCTTGTCGCCGGCTGCAACGTCGATGACATAGATCGTGAGATCCGCGAGCTCCGGTGAAAAGGTCGCCGCGAGATTGTCGCCGCCGGACTCGATCAGCACGAGATCAAGCGCGGGAAATTTCTTCTGCATTTGCGCAACCGCCGCGAGATTGATGGAGGCGTCCTCGCGAATTGCAGTATGCGGGCAGCCGCCCGTTTCCACGCCAACGATCCGCTCGGGCGGCAATGCGCCTGAGCGCACGAGATATTCGGCATCCCATTTGGTGTAGATGTCGTTGGTAATGGCGGCGATCTCGTAGCGCGAGCGTAGCTGCTTGCATAGCGCATCCATGAGCGCGGTCTTGCCCGAGCCGACCGGCCCGCCGATGCCCACCCGCAGTGGACCGTTTGGGCTCCTCATGGCAGGCGGCCGCTGGCGCGCTGAAAACGCGAACAAGCGATCATGATCGAAACAGCCTGGTATATTGCGTCTCGTGATGCATGCTGGCGAGATCGGCGCGCATCGCCGCGCCACCGATTTCGTCGAGCGGCGTTGCCAGCGCCCGTGCGAGCGTTTTCACGATGGTCGCGTTCGAGCGCGGCGAGCACACGCTGGCCATCGGACTGGCCGAGCGGGATCAGGCGCACGCCGGCCGAAATGAGATTGGCCGCGAAGCCTTGAACATAGCAATGAATTGCCGGACGCAGCGCAACGCCGTGTCCGGCGCACGCCACCGCCGCCGCAACCGGCAAGGCTGCGCCGTCGCCAGCAAGCGCGTCAAGCCGGTCAAGCATGGGCGAGGGCCAAGCCGCGCGCGTGACTGCAAGAAAGGCGCCGCCCTGCGCGGTCGTTTCGAGGTGCCTCTCCTTCGAAGGCGCAAACGCGACCGCAAGTTCGGCGACCTCGCGCAGCGCAACGTCGTCACCATTGGCCGCGGCACGATAGGCATGCGCGAAAAAAACCGCGTCGCAGAATCCGCCGCCTTCGCCGATCATGACGGCGAGCCACGACTGGAGCGTCGTTGCATCGCTGATGTCGCCTGCTTCAACCGCCCACTCGATCCCACTGGAATATGAGAACGCACCGATGGGATAGGAAGAAGAGAACCAGCTCATCAAACGATAGAGGGCGGCCGGTTCAAGGCTTTCTGCGCCGGCGGGATCCGCGGCCTGCTTCCCGCGCAGCTTAGGACGCATCGCCGTGGTGATGGTGCTGGTGTGCATAGGCGCCGGGCTCCGGTTCGAATACCGCTTCGACCGGATTGAGCTTCGCGCCGAGGCCGCGCAGCATCTCCTCCAGCACATGGTCGCGCCGAATGCGCAGCCGATCGCCGATCACTTGAATATCGCTGTGGCGATTTCCGATTTGCCAGGCGAACCGGGCGAGCTGTTGCGGGCTCTCTGTCGTGATCTCAACGAGCGACTCGCGCTTTCCGGCGACGCCCACGATTGAGCCGTCATCGAGCAGGAGACCATCGCCATCATGCAGCGCGGTGGCCTGCGGCAGATCGAGCAGGAACCGGGTGCCGCCCCTCCCCGTCAACACGACGCGGCGAAGATGGCGTTCGTCGGCGGCGAGCTCAACGCAATCTATGACGCGAGCATCGTCAAACGACTTTGCGCGGGACACCGATGACACGCGCCGTAAATGTTTGTTCAAGGCTGCGGCCATCGATCTAGAACAAAAAGTAGCGTTGTGCCATCGGCAGCACCTCGGCCGGTGCGCAGGTCAGAAGCTCGCCATCGGCACGCACCTCGTAGGTCTCCGGGTCGACTTCGATGTGTGGCGTGGCGCTGTTGTGCACCATGCTCCGCTTGGAGATCCCGTCGCGCGTATTGTGGACGCCGATGAATTCCTTCTCGACCCCAAGCTTGCCGCGCAATCCCGCCTTCACCGCCGCCTGCGAGACAAACACCACCGAGGAAGCCGTGAGCGCCTTGCCGAAGGCGCCGAACATCGGCCGGTAATGGACGGGCTGCGGGGTCGGGATTGACGCGTTCGGATCGCCCATCTGCGCCGCAACGATGCTGCCGCCTTTGATGATGCAATCGGGCTTGACGCCGAAGAAAGCCGGCGACCACAGGACGAGATCGGCGAGCTTTCCTTTCTCGACCGATCCGATGTGCTTGGAAAGGCCGTGCGCGATCGCTGGATTGATGGTGTATTTTGCGACATAGCGCTTGGCGCGCACGTTGTCGTTGTCGCCGTTTTCCTCGCGCAGCCGCCCGCGCTGCTTTTTCATTTTGTCAGCGGTCTGCCACGTGCGGATGATCACTTCCCCGAGCCGTCCCATCGCCTGGCTGTCCGACGACATCATGGAAAGGGCACCGATATCGTGCAGGATATCTTCCGCCGCGATGGTCTCCTTGCGGATGCGGCTTTCGGCAAATGCCAGGTCCTCCGCAATGGACGGATCGAGATGATGACACACCATGAGCATGTCGAGGTGCTCGTCGATGGTATTGCGGGTAAAGGGCCGCGTCGGATTGGTGGACGACGGCAGCACATTCGCGAGTCCCGCCACCTTGATAATGTCGGGTGCATGACCGCCGCCCGCCCCTTCGGTGTGGAAGGCGTGAATGGTGCGGCCCTTGAACGCGGCGATGGTGTCCTCGACGAAGCCCAACTCGTTGAGCGTGTCGGTATGGATCATCACCTGCACGTCATAGTCATCGGCGACGGAAAGACAGCAATCGATTGCCGCCGGCGTCGTTCCCCAGTCCTCGTGCAGCTTGAGCGCGCAGGCCCCCGCCTTGATCATCTCCTCGAGCGCGGCCGGCCGCGAAGCATTGCCCTTGCCGGCGAAGCCAAGGTTGACCGGCAACCCGTCCGCGGCCTGGATCATGCGGCCAATATGCCAGGGCCCGGGCGTGCACGTCGTGGCGAAGGTGCCGTGCGCGGGGCCGGTGCCCCCGCCCAGCATGGAGGTCACGCCGGACATCAGCGCTTCTTCCACCTGCTGGGGGCAGATGTAGTGGATATGCGTGTCGAACCCGCCGGCGGTGAGGATTTTTCCCTCGCCCGCGATCACTTCGGTGCCGGGCCCGATGATGATCGTAACACCGCTCTGCACGTCGGGATTGCCGGCCTTGCCGATCGCGGAGATGCGATCGCCCTTAAGGCCTACATCGGCCTTCACAATTCCCCAGTGATCGAGGATCAAGGCGTTGGTGATCACGGTGTCGACGGCGCCCGCCTTATTGCTGATCTGGCTTTGCCCCATGCCGTCGCGGATCACCTTGCCGCCGCCGAATTTCACCTCCTCGCCATAGCTGCAAAAATCCTTCTCCACCTCGATGATGATGTCGGTATCGGCAAGCCGTACCCGATCTCCGGTCGTGGGCCCGAACATGTCGGCATAGACGGAGCGCGATATTTTTTTTGCCATGACTATTCCCGCTTTCCACAGGCTCGCCGGGCGCCGGCGGATTGTCTTTCGCTAAAGCTTCGCTATCCTACAGTCAGCTCGTAGCGTTCACGTCGGTAACAGGTAGCTTCCTCGCGACGCTCGGCCCAGTTGGTTGTGCAAACAATCGACGAAGCCAAGTTCTCGAAGACTCTTGTTTTCCTCAGCGGACCTTTGAGCTCGGCGGGCAAGCTTCGGCTTGCCCGCTGCTTTTTTGTGCGCCGCACTGTCATCTCGCCGGCCCTTCACAGCTTGCCCATGATTTCCCGGCGAAAACCGTAAACCATCCGCTTGCCCGCGAGCGCGACCAGCGTCACTGCGCGGGTCTGACCCGGCTCGAAGCGCACCGCCGTGCCCGCGGCAATGTCGAGCCGCATGCCGCGGGCCTTCTTGCGGTCGAATTTCAACGCGGGATTGGTCTCGAAGAAATGGTAATGGGAACCGACCTGGATGGGGCGGTCACCCGTGTTCGTGACCGTCAGCTGCGCGGTCTTGCGGCCGCTGTTGAGCTCGATTTCACCCGCACGAATGAACTTTTCGCCCGGGATCATCGGATGGGCTCGTGCACCGTGACGAGCTTGGTGCCGTCGGGAAAGGTCGCTTCCACTTGAATCTCGTAAATCATTTCCGCTATCCCCTCCATCACCTGCGCGCGCGTGAGTACATGGGCGCCCGCCTCCATCAATTCGGCAACTGTCTTGCCATCGCGCGCCCCCTCCACAATGAAGTCGGTGATCAGCGCCACGCTCTCGGGATGGTTGAGCTTTACGCCACGCTCGAGACGTCGGCGCGCGACCATCGCAGCCATGGAAACGAGCAGCTTATCCTTCTCGCGCGGGGTGAGATTCATGTTGCAACTCAATTCAACAGCAGCCGCGGCAGCGGCTCGGCGCGGACCGTCTGCAATACCGCGATGAGATCCTGGCGCAGAGCCGCTGCCTCGCGAGCGCATAGACGAACGATCATGAGACCTTTCCAGGCGGAAGCTGCAACCTCGCCGTGAAAGGTATTTTTACGCACTGCGCTTGCCGCCGTTTCGTCCGCGCTCACAACCAGCACGGTTGCGATGGCACCCGCGCCCTTGCCCACCGCGGGCTGCGCGAGCTTGGCTGCGATCGCGTTATCAAGCGCAATAGCCTCCGCGTGAAGAATGCGGCCGTCGCGATGAATGCGCCAGCGCTCGAGCAGGCTTCCCTGCTGCATCTCCTCGCCCATCCCCGGCCGGCCGAAGACCACAGCCTCAGCGAAGATGAGGCGAGCGCCGTCAGCGATATCGATGTGAACGTCGCGCTTAAGCCGCGCGCCGTTGAACAGGATCGTCTCCTGGGGCAGCCAGGCGAGCGACCCGCCGGCTGCGACTTTGAGCTTCACATCGAGCGCGGCGTGGGGTCCAAGGCTGCGGTAGATTTTCTCGGCCGCGGCCGAGGTGACGATCACTCGTGCGCCGCAGGGAACTCTCACATCGAGCTCGAAACGGTCCCCGCCGACGACCCCGCCCGCGGTGTTGACGATCACCGCCTCCAACTCCGGCGAGGGAGCGCCTGGACAACGCAGCCGCAATGGACCTTCTTCGCGCAGGCGCCAGCGCCGCGTGATGCCACAATTCGCCCGTGCCTCGAATGCAATCCGGGCGACGGCCCGATTGGCCGCGAACACTTCCATGGCCGGTGCAGCGGTCATGTCGATCAAAGCGCCATGGCGCGCCGCAGCGCCGCCTCGTCCATATCGTCACGGCTGCAGGAATAAACGATGGCGCCGCGATCCATGACCGCGAAATAGTCCCCCAGCTCGCGGGCGAAGTCGAGATATTGCTCGACCAGCACGACGGCGATCTTGCCGAGATTGCGCAAATACGCAATGGCGCGGCCGATGTCTTTGATGATGGACGGTTGAATTCCCTCGGTGGGTTCGTCCAGAAGCAACAGCCGCGGCCGCATCACGAGAGCGCGGCCGATGGCAAGCTGCTGCTGCTGGCCGCCTGAAAGGTCGCCGCCGCGCCGTCCCAGCATGCCGCTCAGCACGGGAAAGAGAGAGAATACATCGCGCGGAATGGATCGCTCCTCGCGCGGGAGCGGCGCGAAGCCGGTCTTGAGATTTTCCTCGACACTAAGCAGCGGGAAGATTTCACGCCCCTGCGGCACATAAGCGACGCCTCGGCGCGCACGCTCGCTGGCATTGAGCCGGGTGATATCGGCGCCGTCGAGCGTAATGCTGCCTTTGCTCACGGGATGCTGCCCGGCAACCGCATCAAGCAGGCTGGTCTTGCCCACGCCGTTGCGCCCGAGCACACAGGTCACCTTGCCCGGATCGGCTGCCAGCGAGACGCCGCGAAGCGCCTGTGCCGCGCCGTAGTGAAGATCAATGGCATTCACGCGGAGCATGATGCACACTCTATCTTCCCAGATAAACTTCGACGACGCGCTGATTCTGTGAGACCTGGTCAAGCGTTCCCTCCGCCAGGACGGAGCCCTCGTGCAGGCAGGTCACTTTCACCCCGAGCTCGCGCACGAAGGTCATGTCGTGCTCGACCACCACCACGGTGCGCTCGCGATTGATCTCTTTGAGAAGCTGCGCGGTCTGCTGGGTCTCCGCGTCAGTCATGCCGGCGGCGGGCTCGTCGACCAGAAGGAGCTTGGGTTCCTGCGCAAGCAGCATGCCGATTTCCAGCCACTGTTTCTGCCCGTGGGAGAGGAGCCCGGCCACTCGCCCGCGCACCGCGGAGAGACGGATGACATCGAGAATTTCATCAATACGGCGCCGCTCCTCGGGCGTCTCACGCCAGAACAGCGTCTTGCGCGCCCGCCGGTCGTCCTTGAGCGCGAGCGCGATATTGTCCTCGACCGTGTGCATGTCGAAGACGGTGGGCTTCTGAAACTTGCGGCCGATGCCAAGCAGCGCGATCTCGGTCTCGTCAAGGCGCGAGAGATCGTAGGAGCCGTCGAAAAAGACTTCTCCGGTCTCGGGGCGGGTCTTCCCGGTCACCACATCCATCATGGTGGTTTTCCCCGCGCCGTTGGGACCGATCACGGCACGCATTTCGCCGGGCTCAATCGTAAAGGAGAGATTGTTGAGCGCGCGGAAGCCGTCAAACGACACGCTCACGCCGTTGAGATAGAGAAGCGCGCTGGTGGTGCGAGGGTCCATCACTCACTCCGCGGCGCGCACGGCGGCTTCGCTCACCCGCTCGCTCTCGGCCGTGTTCCTGCCCCGCTGCCGCCACTCCTGCGACCAGTAACGGAGCGTGCCCACGATGCCCCGCGGCAACAGCAAGGTGACGGCGATGAACAGACCGCCCAGCACGAACAGCCAATAGGGCGCGAGAATGCCGCTGGTGAACTGGGTTTTCGCATAGTTCACGAGCACGGCACCGATCACTGCGCCGGTGAGCGTGCCGCGCCCGCCGACCGCGACCCAGATCACGGCTTCGATGGAATTGGCCGGTGAGAATTCGCTTGGATTGATGATGCCCACCTGGGGCACATAGAGCGCGCCGGCCACGCCAGCCATGCAAGCCGAGAGCGTAAACACCAACGTCTTGTATGCTTCGACCCGGTAGCCCAGAAAGCGCGTGCGCGCTTCGGCATCGCGGATCGCCACCAGGACCTTGCCGAATTTCGAGCTCACCACCACCCGGCATATGATGAAGCCGGTCATCAGGGCGACTGCGGAGGCCGCAAACAGTGCCGCCCGCGTCCCCGGCGCCTGCACGTTGAAGCCGAGGATGTCCTTGAAATCAGTCAGGCCGTTATTGCCGCCAAACCCGAAATTGTTGCGGAAGAAGCCGAGCATCAGCGCAAAGGTCAGCGCCTGGGTGATGATCGAGAGATAGACACCGGTGACCCGGCTGCGAAATGCAAACCAGCCGAAAACGAATGCGAGCAATCCCGGCACGAACAGCACCATGAAAGCGGCATAGCCAAAGTGCTGAAAGCCGTACCAGTAGACCGGCAATTCGGGCCAGTTCAGAAACACCATAAAATCCGGCAGGATGGGGTGCGCGTAGACGCCGCGCGTTCCGATCTGGCGCATGAGGTACATGCCCATGGCATAGCCGCCGAGCGCGAAGAAGGCGCCGTGGCCGAGCGAAAGAATCCCGCAAAAGCCCCAGATCAGGTCGATGGAGAGCGCGAGAAGCGCGTAGCAGAGGTATTTGCCCCACAGCGAGACAAAGTAGGACGACAGGTGAAATTGCGAGTCCGCGCCCACCGCGAGGCTCAGAACAACGACGACGACGGCAAGCGTCGTCAACGTGGCGAGGAAAGCGAGAGCGCCGCGATCGAGCGCGCGCAGAACGGCTTGTCCGGCCGCGCTTCCGAGCGCAGCCGTAAACAGTTCCCCCACCCTTACCCTCCCCCGCTCGCCGGGGAGGGAAGGGTGGGGGGTCGGACGCAACATGCGCTCGCTCATGCTTCGACCGCCCTGCCCCGCAGCGCAAACAGACCCCGCGGCCGCTTCTGAATGAACAGGATGATGAGCACCAGAATGGCAATCTTGCCCAGCACCGCGCCGGCATAGGGCTCCAGGAACTTGTTGGCAATTCCAAGCGTGAACGCGCCGACAAGCGTTCCCCACAGATTGCCGACGCCGCCGAACACGACCACCATGAAGGAGTCGATGATGTAACCCTGGCCGAGATTGGGGCTGACGTTGTCGATCTGCGAAAGCGCAACCCCGGCGAGCCCCGCAATCCCCGAGCCCAACCCGAACGTGAGGGCGTCAATCCGGCTCGTCTTGATGCCCATGGATGCTGCCATCGCCCGGTTCTGCGTCACCGCGCGCATTTCAAGCCCAAAGCGCGTAAAGCGCAGGATCGCAAGCAGCCCGAGGAAAATCAGCAGCGTGAACACAATGATCCACAGCCGGTTGTAAGTGATGGTCATCTGCCCGAGATCGAACGAGCCGCTCATCCAGGACGGCGTACCGACGTCCTTGTTGGTCGGACCGAATGCTGTGCGCACCGCCTGTTGCAGAATAAGCGAGAGACCCCAGGTGGCCAGCAGGGTTTCCAGCGGCCGGCCGTAGAGAAAGCGAATGATGCCGCGCTCGACAAGAATGCCGACAGTCCCCGCAACCATGAAAGCGAGCGGGATGGCAATGGCGAGCGAATAATCGAACAGGGCCGGGTTCCTCGCCCGAATGATCTCCTGCACCACGAAGGTCGTATAGGCTCCGAGCATCACCATCTCGCCATGGGCCATGTTGATGACGCCCATCACGCCGAACGTGATCGCAAGCCCGATGGCGGCGAGAAGAAGGACCGACCCAAGAGACAACCCGTACCACGCATTCTGCAGCGCGGTCCAAATCGCGAGATTGTTCTGGATGGAGGCGATGGCGTCGGCCGCGGCTTTCGCCACCGCAGGAGAGGCTGTTGCCGGTAGGCCTCCGAGGAGCGCAAGCGCGTCCTGATCCCCGCGCTGCCGGATCACTGCAATGGCGTCGATCTTGTCGGCATCGGATGCATTGTCGAGGTAAAGCACGACAGCGGCGCGCGCTTCGATCAGCGCCTGCTTGACGCGGGCGTCGGCCTCTTGCGCAATCGCCTGGTCGAGCGCTGGCAGCGCTGCCGCATCCTTCGACTTGAGGACGGCTTGCGCGGCTTCGAGGCGCTTTGCGGGATCGGGCGCCATCAAGGTGAGGCTGCCGAGCGCAGCCTCCACGATGCGCCGCAGCCGATTGTTGAGGCGCACGGGCGCAAGATCAGAGGGCGCAGGCCCGGTTGCGTCCTGGCCGGTCGCGGCGTCAATGAGTTGATCGCGCTCCTCGCGGATGAAGACCGTTTTCTCCTGCGCCGAGAAGAAGAGGCGGCCTTCCTGCAGCGCAGCAATCACGCGCGCTGCGAGCGGGTTGCCGCTGGTCGCAACGGCGTTGATCCCCGCGATCGTCTCATCGAAGCTGTCAGCCGTGAAATGCAGGATGGCCTGCGCATAGGGCTCGGCCCGCGCAGGCGTCAGCAAGACCGCAACAAGGCCAAGCACAGCAACGATCGCCGTGAGGCGATCGCGGACGGCACCCATGCTGGAACTCCGGCATCGCGGAAGGCGCGCACCCCCACCCTTACCCCTCCCCCGCTCGCGGGGGAGGGAAGGGTGGGGGTATAGCCGCCCTGGATGCTCGATTATGCCGCAGCGCTCAGGACGCGCCACCGCATTTTTTGGTGACCGTGTTGTAATTCCCACATTTTAGGGTCACCCAGTCAGCGATGAGGTCTTTCGATCCGGGCAGGTATTTGGACCACGCGTCGCCCGGCACCAATCCCGGCGTCTTCCACACCACGTCGAACTGGCCGTCCGCCCGTACCTCGCCGATGAACACCGGCTTGGTGATGTGGTGGTTCGGCAGCATGGTGGAGGTGCCGCCGGTGAGGTTCGGCGCCTGGATGCCGGGGAGCGCATCAATCACCTTGTCCGGATCGGTGGAGCCCACCTTCTCGACCGCCTTAACCCACATGTTGAAGCCGATGAAGTGAGCTTCCATCGGGTCGTTGGTCACCCGCTTGGGGTTCTTGATGAACGCATGCCAGTCCTTGATGAACTGCTCGTTGATCGGCGTCTTGATGGACTCGAAATAGTTCCAGGCGGCGAGATGGCCCAGGAGCGGCTTGGTGTCGATGCCGGCGAGTTCCTCCTCGCCGACCGAGAACGCCACGACCGGAATATCGGTCGCCCGCACGCCCTGATTGCCGAGCTCCTTGTAGAACGGCACGTTCGCGTCGCCGTTGATGGTAGACACGACCGCGGTCTTCTTGCCTGCCGAGCCGAATTTCTTGATGTCGGAGACGATGGTTTGCCAGTCGGCGTGGCCGAAGGGCGTGTAGTTGATCATGATGTCGGGATCCGCGACGCCGTTCTGCTTGAGATAGGCTTCGAGGATTTTGTTGGTGGTACGCGGATAGACATAGTCGGTGCCGGCGAGCACCCAGCGCTTTGCCTCACCGCCGTCCTTCGACGTGAGATAATCGACGGCGGGGATCGCCTGCTGGTTCGGGGCAGCGCCGGTGTAGAACACGTTGCGCTCGCTTTCCTCACCCTCGTACTGGACCGGATAGAACAGGATGTTGTTGAGCTCCTTGAACACGGGGAGCACCGACTTGCGGGAGACCGAAGTCCAGCAGCCGAAGACGGCGGCAACCTTGTCCTTGGTGATGAGCTCGCGCGCCTTCTCCGCAAACAACGGCCAATTGGATGCAGGGTCGACCACGACGGCTTCGAGCTTCTTGCCGAGCACGCCGCCCTTCTTGTTCTGCTGCTCGATGAGCATCAGCATGACGTCCTTGAGCGTCGTCTCGCTGATGGCCATGGTGCCGGAGAGCGAATGGAGGATACCGATCTTGATCGTATCCTGGGCTTTCGCGGGGAACGCCCCGATAAGCCCCAGTGCCAAACCGGCCGTGGCAGCAAGCCAACGGCGGGCGAGCGGCCGCTCGGCGGCCGCGCCAATGAATGCCTGCATCGCGATGTCCTTCTGTTGACGCGCAGTAAACGGGGGGAACTGTTCGCGATACGGGAATCGCAAGCCGCGTGCCAAGCTAGAAAGACGACTTGCGCCTTTGCACATGCGGGCTGATTTGGCTGGCTCCGGAGGGCGTCCGAGGGAACGTTCGCGGGTTCTGCCTTCGATCTAGGCAATAGCCTAAATTCTAGGCAGACCGCAGCAGCGAAATGGGTCAGCCCTTCCGCAAGCTGCTGGGATCGAGTGATCTCGATCGAGTTGGCTTCATCCGGAGGGGGCGCACGCCCGCCGCTTCGCCCGCTCCCGCCATGCGCCCGCCTGTAAACAACAGGGAAAAAGCAGGCTTTCCTTCGGCAACTGCCCGAAAAATGTGCTGCCGATCGGCGCAATGAAGCCCAATAAAAATAAAGCCTAATAAAGAAGTCAGACGACATGTCCTCCCGGAGCGGACTGCGACCTTTGCGTTTGATCGACCGCAAGGATCCGGCGGTAACGATTTGTCGCCAAACGCACTATCGAACTCGCACAGTCCGGGGAACGGGGTCTGATCCGCTTGCGCGAAACCGCATTGAAGCCGCTCTCTAAATACGGCGCTTGATTTACATCAAAGCCGGCCCGTCTGTGCTCATGCCATCTGCATGGCAATGGAGAAGCCATGCAGACCTACCGGGATTTAATTGAATTGGCCCGCATCTGCCGCGAGCAAGCGCGCGCAGCAAAAGCCGCCGATGTCGCCGCCGAGCTGCGACGCATGGCAAAGGAATACGAGCGCCGCGCCGCGCGACTTGAAAACTCAACTTCCAACCAACCGCCCAAGCCCGCAGTAGCGTCAAACGATCGGCAATGACCGGTGAATTCGTTCAGCGGTTGATCCACATCAATGCCGCTGCGTCGTTATAACAAAGGCCGCTTCCGCCCCGCGGCGTTTTTGCATTTGCCAATGCCTTTGGGTTGACGGATCGTCTGCGGAACCCTTCTCTGGCTTTGAGCCATCACCGCGAGGAAACAGCATGCTCCAGCGAGCTCTTACAACCCTGGTCGCAGGGGTCGTCCTGGTCGGCCTGACGAATTCCGCGGCCTGGACGCAGCAAGACATCCGCTGGGGCACGCCTCCGGTCGGCACCGCCGGCCACAAGGCGATGGTGACGCTGGCCAACGTACTGAACAAAGAGATGCCGAAATACCGCATCTCGGTCCTGCCCACGGCGGGGGCCATCGCTACCGTCAAAGGCTTCGCCACCAAGGAGCTCGACGGCAATTACGGCTCGGATGTCGCATTTCACGAGCTCGCGACCGATTCGGATCGGTTCAAGGGGTTCAAGCAACGCGTTCAACGCTGGCCGGTGCAGTCGTTCTGGTCGAACACCATCGAGGTCGGTCTTGCCGTGCACGTGCGCAACAAGGACAAGATAAGGAAATGGGCGGATCTTGCGGGCAAGCGCGTGTTCACCGGCCCGCTGCCGTTCGATACCCGGGCGCAGACCGAACGCGGCTTGAACGCGCTCGGTGTGAAGTTCACCTACGTGCAGGTCGACCTCGCGACCGCCGGATCGCAGCTTGAATCGGGCGCGCTCGACGCCATGTCGATCTACACCGGGTCGGAAAGCTCGCCGCCACCCTGGTTGTCGGAGGCTTCGCTCGCCGCCGATTGGGCAGTGCTCAATCCCAGCCCCGAGGAGATTGCTCAGCTCAAGGCCAACGGGCTGAGCATCGTCGAGGTGAGCCCGAAGGTATTCAACCGCGACGTCCATGGCGACAAGGTGGTCGAGCTGCCGTTCTACTACAGCTTCAACGTCGGCCTCGATATTCCGGAAGCCGACGTCTATGAGATGCTGAACATTGTCGAGAAGCACGCAGCCGAGCTGGCTCAGACCGATCCGACTTTCAGTCAGATCGCCAAAGACATGAAAGGATTCCAGAAACGCGGCGTGGAATCCTCCGTAGACCTCGTTGCCATCCACCCCGGGCTTGCAAAATGGATGCGCGAGAAGGCGGTGTGGGACCCAAAATGGGATCCCAGGATCGCAAAACCATGACGCTTTGAAGCATCATGACTGAGAGTATTGCCGGCCGGCCGCGCTTCTTCATCGACTGCATCTATTACGCCGCGGCGATCTTCTTCTTCCTTTATCTCTTCATCTATCTGTGGACCAGCGAGGGCGGTCCGACCTTGCTCGCGATGACACTGGTGCCGATCACCTACGTGCTGTTCGTGCTCAACGGGCTGCGCGAGAACGATCTTTATCCGCGGCTGCCGCACGCGGCCAATTATGTGATCGCCGCGATCTACATCAGCCTCGCACTGGCAGTCGCCGTGTACATGCACACCGAGTACTACGACATCGGCACGGTGCGCGCCGGCGACTGGGACACCAACGACCTCGTCATGGGCGGTCTGATGACTCTGCTGGTGCTGGAATATTCGCGCAAGCGCCATATGCCGCTGTTTGTCCTCAACCTGGCGCTGATGCTCTACGCGGTTTACGGCTACGTGATCCCCGGCATGTTCTATCATTCGGGCTTGAGCTGGGCGCGCGTCGTCACCGCCATGAGCGTCGAGACGGCGACCGGCGTGTTTTCCAACTTGCCGCAGATTGCGCTCACCGTGATCGGGGCGTTTCTCTTAGTGCTCAGCATGCTCAGCGGATTCGGCTGCATCGAGTCGCTGCTGCGCGCCACCAAGCGGGTGGCGATTCGCTCCGCACACGCATTGCCGCAGTCGGCGGTGGTCGGATCGATGTGCGTCGGCACGGTCAGCGGCAGCGGTGCGGCCAACGCCATCACGATCGGCTCGGCTACCATCCCTGCCATGATAGGCGCGGGCATGCCGCCGGCAACCGCGGCGGCAATCGAAGCAGCGTCTTCCCTGGGGGGCCAGCTGATGCCGCCAGTCATGGGGGTCGCTGCGTTCCTCATGGCGGAGTTCCTGGGGAAGAGCTATTTCGAAGTCGTCGCGCGCGGCTATGTGCCGGCCCTGATCTATTACGCCACCGTCGCCGTATCGGTTTATCTCCTGGCGCTGCGCTATCGCATGCGCCTTGTTGTCGGCACCTATGAGAAGCTGTCGTGGCGGGACATCGTCAATCTCGCTGCCTTCCTCAGCGTGATTTCCGGCCTGGTCGGCATGATGGCCGCCTGGAATCTCGCGCCGCAGTTCGCCGCGCTGTACGTATTCATCGCGGTGGGCGGTTTCCTGCTTGCGGTCAATACCGCCGCTTTGCTGCGGCCAGGCGCCTGGTCGTTCGCACAGTTCATCGCACCGGTGCGAAAGTTCCTCGATGCCTACATCGAGATGACGTCGGATCTCACCTTGCTGCTGGCCACGCTCGCAATCATGACCGGCGCGCTGGTCATCACCGGCGTGCCCACCAAGCTCGGCGCCATCCTGATTGATCTTGCCGGCGTGAACCTCCCCGCCATGGTCGTGCTCGCGTTCGTATTCGGCGCGATCCTCGGCACCGGACTGCCGCCGGCGCCGACCTATATCCTGGTTGCAATCGTGATAGCCCCGCCGATGATCCGGGTTGGCGTCAATCCGTGGGTCGTGCATTTCTTCGCGTTTTTCCTCGGTGTCTGGGGTGAGCTGACGCCCCCGACGTCGCTGGTCGCCGCCGTCACAGCCAAGATTGCCAACGCCTCGTTCTATTCGACCCTGAACCGCGCCCTGCAGATCTGCGTTTCGCTTTTTACATTGATGGCAGGCGTATTCGTCCATCCCGAGCTGGTGATCGAGCCCGGCATCAATCAACTCGGCGCGGCACTGCTGGTGCTGGTCGCAACCATCGGCATCACCTTCAGCTTTCAGGCGGTCTTTGCCGATCGGCCGGCGACCGATGTGTCGATCCGTCTAATTTTGGCGGCGTTCGCCCTGCTCGTGCTGCTGTGTCCCGAGAACCGGATCGCGACGGCGGCATGCCTTCCGGTCATCGTCCTCATCGGCTACTGGCTGCTCCGGCGCAGAGCCGCCGGCGGAGTTGCAGAGGTGGGGGCAGCCGACTTGCTGCCTGCAAGTCCGGTGACGGTTCCCGTCATTGACACCGAGCGCGGCCGCATGTCGTAACGTCAGTTCAGCGCAGCCAAGGTATCGATGGTGTGCATGATCTCGGCCGCGCCCCTGACCGCACGGCCAAGCTTTTGGGCATGCATGTTTTCTTAAGAAACCCGATCACACTCGCCGGAACAGTCATTCATCTACCCAGGAGTGGTTTTCCAAATACCGCAGGGAAGAGATCGTCGAGAAACAGGAACAAATGTGCCCGCGCGCCGATCGTCCGCCCGCCCTCGCTGTTGAGCGGAACGATGGCCTCGGCGGCAACCTGCCAGGCACCGGCTACATACGCCAAGCCCGGGTTCATGGTGGCGGCCGTCTTTTCTCCACGCGGACTATCGAACGCGAACTCAATGAGCGGGATGAACTGATTTACCGGCTCCTTGTTCGGCAGCTTGCCGGGCGTGTACCGGCTGGTGAGATAGTAGGTGCTGTATTGGATGGAGAAACCCCAATGCAGTGTATCGACGTTGCGCGGGAGCATTGGACCTAGCGCGCCGGTCTCCTCATCGATACCGGAGTTAATCGATGTTCCCGTCATCGGGTGCTCCAGGGTTACCGCGCCGGTGATGGCGAACGGCCGCAGCCACGCGACACTTTGGGGCGCGTCGCCGAAGCCTTTCCCAAAGAAGACGCCGGGCAGGATCGTGTCCGGTTTGTTTGCACCAACGCCTTGAGCCCCAGAGTGCCCGATGCCCCATGCTAGACCGGCCGAGATCATCACCTCGTGCAGTTCGTTCTTATACAGGAGGTCCTTGACTGTTAGCACAGTTGTGTCGAACCCCGAGCGTTGGGCAACTCCCCAGTTTCGGTGTATCCATCCGCCCTCGACCCCAATGGAAACCGTAGAGGCCAGGAGCCGCGCGAATGACCAGCCGACGCGCTTATCCGTGACATCAGCGCCTTCACCGGGATGTTTGAGGCTCGTTGCGGGCAGGACCAACTCGTCCATGACCGCCGGATCGTCGAAAGCAAGAGTGCCGGGAAAGACACGGTTACCCACAATCCCATGCGCTTGCGCCGCATGAGAGGCCGCGACAATCATCGCGGCGAGCAGCCATTCTCCCAACCTCCAAGGTATTGGTCGCTTCTCTCGGAAGCGGCGCGTCCCTCCATCATGCGTGAACATGACGCCCTCATGCCTGACCTGTCCAATGCAAGCGCACGGCCAAACGCAGGCCAGTGCGCGGTGGTTCAGTTCAGAGGCACGAGTCTTGGAGGACGGTCAGGGACAGGAGGATGGCTGCCGGTAAGAGCAACTAAGTCGTATGACGCGACGCGCATCGTCATAAAGCCAACGGGAGCGGCCTCGATCACGTTTGGCAAGGGTCCTGTCAGACTATTATGCAGCGCACAACATTGGTCGTGCAGATCGAGCGCGCCGTGATGGTGATCCGCGTCGGGATGGGCATTATCAGGTCTGACACTAAGATGGCCGTGGGCTTTGACGGGAGCCGTCTCAAACACATTCAGCGTATGCTCGTAGATTAACGGGATGACCCCCGCGACCTGCGCGAGCACAAAGAGCCCCAGTAGGACTGCCCGAAGATTGTGTATCGTTCGCACGAAGGTCGTTCGCTGATAGAAGCTCCCGCCTCATTATAAGCGAGAGCTGCGCATGGAGTGCGGCATGCATGCCACACTGCGGAACTATTTCATTGCCATGTCAGACAACATGTGCCGGTTCCAACCGACAGGCTTGGTCGCCAGTTTCGACTTGGATAGTCGCATGGGCGATCCGAAAACGCAGATTGAGCTCCTCGCACACCTGATTAAGAAATTCGTCTCCCGGCGCGCCGCGCGGCATGACAAGATGGCAGGTCAGAGCAGTTTCCGTCGTACTCATTGCCCATACATGCAGGTCGTGTACTTTCGATACGCCGGGGAGGGTTTGCAAATATTCGCGCACGTGCATGGGCTCGATCCCACGGGGCACAGCTTGGAGGGAGAGGTTCACTGCGTTTTTCAGCAAACCCCATGTACCCCAGACGATCATCCCCGAAATAACCAGGCTCACGACCGGATCGACCCAATACCAGCCCGACAGGAGAATAACTCCCCCACCCGCAACGACGCCAAGCGAAACCGCGGCGTCGGCAAGCAGGTGAACAAATGCGCCGCGAATGTTCAGATCGTGCTCGCCGCCGCGCAGCAACCACGCAGAGATGAGGTTGACGGCTATGGCGATGGCCGCGACAACCATCACAGTAGGAGCCGCTACCGGCGGCGGCTCTGAGAACCGGCGCGCGGCCTCCCACACGATTGCGCCCGTGGCGATCAAGAGGATTGCCGCGTTCACGAGCGCAGCGAGGATCGATGCCGAACGAAAGCCGTATGTGTACCGGTCGGTGGGTTCCCACCGCGCGAGGACATACGCCCCCCATGCAATCAGGAGGCCGAGCGCGTCCCCAAGGTTGTGGCCCGCATCAGCGATCAGGGCCATCGAGTGGGCATGGATGCCGTACAGAAACTGGGCTGCGACCAGCCCGATATTAAGGAAGGTCCCAGCGGCAAAGGCGAACCCAAAGTGCTTCGGACCATGATCATGAAGATGGGCATGATCGTGATCAGCGTGATTGTGTGGTGAGTTCAACGCCATCCTCATCAACTGCGGCGGCACACATTGGCATGATTGCAGTTCTATTTCGAGCGTGGCGTCCATAAAGTTGGTTTGGCGTGCCAACCAACTCATTCCTGGCCAACCGCACAGTCGAGCGCCTTGTTGAATTCGTCGAATATTAATCCTTGGCCTTGGTCGGCAAATAGAGTTGCTGAAAGAGGGCAGATCCAATCAGCGGCAATCCCCGCTCGTTTGCCAAACGCGTGGCGATCCGAGAAGCCCTGATTTGGCCGCTCGGTAAATTCGGCCCGGTGCGGCGCGGCCCGCTGCCCAAGATCGTCTGCAAGGATCGTTTGGGGGCAGGCTTGGGAGGGCACTTGAAGGGGCCGGCCGTTCGCCCAAAGGTGCCCAGCAAAATCCGCGTGACTAAGATCGCAGGAGCGATAATATATGGTCGAGACATCTTGCTGCGACGAAGCGCGGCAAATCTCGGCCGACCTTTCAAGCAGGCGCGTTGTAGCCGGCGCGGTCACGCTGACCGTTGCGCGCGCGACCTCGCCCGCCTTAGCCGATTCAACCGACAGGAGCCCAAACATGCCGGACAACATCCGTTTTTCGAACCCCGACACCATGCAGAAGCCACCGGGCTACACCCATGTGGTGGAAGTGACCGGACCCGGCCGCACGGTCTATTTCGCCGGCCAGCTCGGCATCGACAAGTCTGGCAAAATGGGCGCCAATGCCCGCGAACAGATGGAGATTGCGTTCGAGAACTTGAAGGCGGCGCTGGCCTCGGTCGGCGCCAGCTTCGAGCACGTCGTCAAGATCACCAATTATATCGTCGACATCGGCACGAACGTCGCGCATTTCCGCGAGGTGCGCGACAAGTATGTGAACAAGGCGGCACCGCCGGCCAGCACCGCGATTGGCGTGCCGCAACTAGCGCGCCCGGGCGCGTTGTTCGAGGTCGAGGCGATCGCCGTATTGCCGCCGAAGTAACTTCACGGTTCCCGCTGGCGGAAGAAGTCGATCGCAAAAGTGTGAGTGCCGTCTCGACCCAGTTACGACTGGTCTCGAATGAGCAGCGGACTCAACTTGGACACATCGTTTTCGGCTGTTCATGACCCATCCGCGACATTGGCTGTGTACTGCGGCAATGGTTTTGATGCTCGGTCTGAGCCCTATCACAGTACCCGTCTGAGCCGATACAATGCTGGTCCCTGAGCTTGGGTGCGAATATGCGGCGACGTGAGTTCATTAGCCTTCTCGGCGGCGCGGCAGCTTGGCCGCTCGGGGCGCGCGCGCAGCAGCCGCGGTTGCCGGTGATCGGCGCTCTCTCTCCCCTCTCCGCCGCATTGGCGGCGCGCAACCTTGCGGGGTTTCGATCCGGGCTGCGCGATCTCGGCTATGTGGAAGGACGCGACGTGACGCTGGCGCTTCGCTATGGCGACGGGGCGCCTGAACGCATGGCCCCGCTGGCCCAGGAATTGGTTGCGCTCAAGCCCGACGTGCTGATGATAGGAGGCGCGAGGTCCGGCGTCTTGGCCGGCCAGGCCGCAACGCGTACGATCCCGGTTGTTATCATCACGACTGACGACCCGGTTGCATCGGGGGTTGCACACAGCATCGCCAGGCCCGGCGGCAATATCACGGGAACCTGGTTCGACTACGATGCGCTGGTCAGTAAGCGGCTGGAGTTTCTCAAGCTGGCGGTGCCCGCCCTCGGGCGCGTTGGGGTCATCGTCTATCCAGACGATGCAATCGATGCCCTCACAATCCCGCGATTGTCGGCGGCAACCCGCGCCTTGGGTATAACGCTGGAGCAGTTTGAGGTCCGAGATCTGACCAAGCTCGAAGCCGTCGCCGCTGTGATCGGGCGCGCGAATGTCGGGGCGTTGTTCGTCGGCGATGGGCCGACTCTCAATTACGCCCGCGATGCGATTGCGGCGATGGTGGCGCGCCTGCGATTACCGGCTATGTATGGCTTTCGCGAGTTCGCGGACGCAGGCGGTCTGATGTCCTATGGATACAACCTTCCCGATGCGTATCGGCAGACGGCCAGACTGGTGGTCAAAATTCTCAAAGGCGACCGCCCGGTCGATCTGCCGTTCGAGCTGCCGGCTCGATACGAATTGATCGTCAATCTCAAGACCGCCAAAGCGATCGGGCTAACGATCTCGGATTCGTTCCTGCTGCTTGCCGACGAGGTGATCGAATAATTCATGGAGTCCGCGCGCAGCGTTTGCTGCGCCGCACGAGTCAGCAATTGGCACTGGGCCGCCGTGCCGGGATGTCCGCATTCACGCAGAGTTTCGGCGGATAAGCGGAACGCTTCGTTGAGATCGATTTAGAGCGAGCCCGCGCTCGTCTCGGCCGTTGACGGCGCGGGCTCTGCGATGCTGTTTTCGGTTGCGACAGCGATCTAACCCGCGCGGGCCACGATCGCTTATTACAACCACATCAACGGCATCGGTTCCCAATAATAACGCGCAGACCGTAAGATCAAAGCGTGGTAGTGTTCCCTGTTGCAAGGGCATGACCTCCACGGGAGGGTCACATGGCAAGCCATATCGACCGGCGAGAATTCATAGCCATGCTTGGCGGCGCGGCAACGTGTCCGCTCGCCGCGGCGCTTGCACTTGCGCCCGCGGTGATCCGTCCAGCGCTGGCTCAGGGCTGGCCAGGGCGCCCCGCGCGCATTGTCGTCCCGTATGCGCCGGGCGGATCTACCGACACGGTCGCCCGCATCACTGCCGACCGGCTGTCGCGAATCTGGGGCCAGCAGGTACTGATTGAGAACAAGCCCGGCGCGGGCACCAACATCGGCGCCGCGGCCGTCGCCAGCTCCGACCCCGATGGCTACACTATCTTCATCGGGAGCTCGTCGCTTGCAACCAGCCGCCTGCTCTATCGCTCGCTGCCTTACGCGCTGAGCGATCTTGCGCCGGCCACGCTGGTGTGCACGTTTCCTCTCTTGCTTCTGACCCCCAACTCATCGCCCGCGAGATCGGTCGCGGAATTCATTGCATTCGCCAGAGACAAGAAAGGTAAGGTCACGTTCGCCTCGCCCGGGGTAGGGACCGTGCCACACCTGGCGGGCGAGCTGTTCAAGCAAATCGCAGGCATCGAGATGACGCACGTGCCCTATCGGGGCGATGCTCCCGCGCTCACGGATACGATCGCCGGGCGGGTCGACCTGCAGATCGGCGGCAGCGCGATGCTTGAGCAGATAAGGAGCGGCCAGGTTCGTGGACTTGCGGTGACTACCGCCAAGCGCAGCCAATTGGCACCGGAGCTGCCGAGCGTTGCGGAGGGGGGCGTGCCCGGTTTCGACGTGGCGGGATGGTTCGCGTTCTTCGTTCCGGAAAGGACATCGCCAGCGATCATCGACAAAATCCACATTGATACGGTCACCGCCCTGCGCGATCCAGCGGTCAAGGCAAACTTCGACAACATCGGCATGGTGGCCGTCGGCTCGACGCCGGAAGAACTGGCCGCTCTGCTTACGGCCGAAATGGAAAAATGGCGGCCCGTGATCAAACAGGCTCACATCGCGCTCGATTAATCAATTCGAGAGTTACGAGCGAGAGCTAGTGCAGCGATTCCAAAATTCGAATCATATGCCACGTCATTCCCGAGACCGAGCGCAGCGAGGGAGCCGGGAATCCAAGTAATCACCAGCACGGCTAATTAAAAGCAGCGGTGGTTGCTGGATTCCGGGCTCACCGCCGATCTCGGGCAAATCCGAGATCGGCGGTGCCCCGGAATGACGAAGTCATTTGATGATGTGATCACTTTCTAGGATTCGCTCTACTAGGGCCGCCCGTGACCCCAACCGGTCATGACCGGTCGGGATCCTTTGCTGCGACAGACAGACTCGGAGGAAGGCCAAAATGATTCATGATCCGGCGAACGCTTTGGCTGCTGCATCCCGCTCGGATACGAGCCTCCGTGGCTTGTTGGGAGGGATGTCCGTATTCACGATGATCATGACCGTTCCCCAGGTGTGGGCCATATGGGTCGGTCATCAAGCAGCGGGGGTTTCGATCCAATCGTGGAGCGCGTACCTTGCTTCCGCCCTTCTCTGGGTGTGGTTCGGAATCCGGCAGCATGACAGGAATATCTATTTGCCGTGCCTGGGTTGGATTACACTGGACGGTGCCGTGATTGCAGGAGCTGTCGTTTACGGATAGCAACGGTTGACAGTTTTCAATCTGCAGCCAGGACGTCAAGCGTGTCGCCGCAGGCATGATCGTCACGACTTTTCCAAACACCGTGCGTGTTATCGAGCACACATTGATACCGTTGAAAGACGGCACCATGCTGGCGGCCCGCATCTGGTTGCCGGACGATGCCGAACAGAACCCAGTTCCTGCGATCCTGGAGTATCTCCCCTACCGCAAGCGCGACGGGACGTATGAGCGGGACGCGCTGACTCATCCCTATCTGGCCGGCCATGGCTACGCGGGCGTTCGCGTCGACATTCGAGGTTGCGGCGAGTTGCGGGGCTTGCTGTTCGACGAGTACGCAAAGCAAGAGCAGGACGATGGCGTGGAGGTGATAGCGTGGCTGGCGGCGTAACCATGGTGCAGTGATGTTGTCGGGATGATGGGAATCTCCTGGGGCGGGTTTAATGGGCTTCAGATTGCGGCGCGCCGCCCCTCCGCACTCAAGGCGATCGTGACCATCTGTTCGACCGACGATCGGTACGCCGATGATGCACACTACATGGGCGGCACGCTTCTTACTGCCGGACTTGAGTGGGCATCGTTCTTTTTCGGCTCAATGTGCCTTCCGCCCGACCCGATGCTGGTCGGCGATAGTTGGCGGGCGATGTGGTTGGAGCGCCTGGAGAACATACCACTGTTCTTCGAACTTTGGCTTTCGCACCAACGACGGGATGCGTATTGGAAGCATGGATCGGTATGCGAGGATTACGCGGCAATCCAATGCCCGGTGTACGCCGTCGGTGGCTGGACCGATGGCTATAAGAATGCAATTCCACGGCTGCTTGAGGGACTGACGGTACCTCGCAAGGGTCTCATCGGGCCGTGGGCACATGGTTATCCGCATTTTGCACTTCCCGGCCCGCAGATCGGGTTCCTGCAAGAGATGCTGCGTTGGTGGGATTTTTGGCTCAAGGGCGTCGATACCGGCGTGATGGATGAGCCCATGCTGCGCGCGTGGATGACAGAAAGCGTGAAGCCTGCGCCGCATCATGCGGTATTGCCGGGCCGGTGGATTGCAGAACCTTCGTGGCCACCGCCGGGAACAACACCGCGGCGGCTGTTCTTGACCGATGCGGGGCTGCGGGACGCAACGGCACCTTTGACGGCTCGCGCCGTGTGCTCGCCGCAGACGGTTGGCAAGTGCGCAGGAGACTGGGTTCCGTTCGGTCGTGGGCGCGATCAGGCAGGCGATCAGCAAGAAGACGACATGCGCTCGCTGGTTTTCGAGACGCCGCCACTCGATACGGCAATCGAGATTCTCGGCGCGGCGATTGTTACGCTCGACGTCGCGTCCGACCGGTCGATTGCGAACCTGGCGGTTCGGCTATGCGATGTGCACCCGTCCGGTGAATTGCTGCGGGTGAGCTATGGCGTACTCAACCTCACGCATCGCGACGGACACGAAAAGCCTGCGCCGCTGGCGCCAGGAGAACGCTACCGGGTGCATATCCAGCTCAACGATGCGGGCTCGGTGCTCCCGGCCGGCCACCGGGTGAGGCTCGCCCTATCAACGGCTTACTGGCCCATGATCTGGCCTTCTCCCGAACAGGCGACGCTGCTGATTTTGGGCGGCACGCTCGATTTGCCGGTGCGCCCACGCCAAGCCACGGACGCGCTGGTGCCGCCGCTGCCGGGGCCAGAGTCGGCGCCACCTGAGAAGCCGACGATCATTCGTCGCGGTGATGTGCGTATCGAGCGCATCGACCGCATCGGCCTGGAATTGGGCACGCAGAGTAAATCCCAGCTTCACGTCGACGAGGATGATCCGCTCAGCGCAACGGCCGAGCTGCGACGCACCCAGACCATGTCGCGGGACGCATGGCAAATCCGCATCGAGACGCAAATGCGGCTGTCATGCACGCGCAATGCCTTTCTGCTGCGTGGAAGCTTACGCGCCTGGGAAGGCACCAACGAAGTCTGTCGTCGCGAATGGGACCGCTCTATTGCTCGAGATTTCGTATGACGATCCAAACGAGAAGGGCTGTTTGCTCAGCGCATGAGTCCGGTCCTGGCAGATTTGGTTGCAAAAATTCCTCACATCCCGCGCAAATACCGATACGCCGCCCGCACGTCGAGCGGCAGCCACTCCTTGTAGCGTTGGACATGGGCATATTGCGGCAGGCTGACCTCCTGCATTGCCGCGGCTTCGGACGCTCCCGCCTTGATGGAGCGGTCAACGGCGGCGCGTAGCTCGACCAACATCTCGCGAAAGCGCGCAACCTCGGCAAGCGTGGTCGGTGGCCCGTGTCCAGGGATGACTACGGAGACATTGAGTGCCAGTGCGCGACCGAGCGCTGCAATCAGGCCGTTGAGATCGCAATCGCCCAGCCAGGGAAAGCGACCGTGGAACAGCAGGTCGCCGAGAAACGCGACCTTGCGCCTCTCAAGGTGGACCACGATGTCGCCATCACAGTGGGCCGGCCCGAAATAGTGCAGGCGCACCGTGTCGTCCCGCAGATGAAACGCAAAACTGTCCACAAAAGTCTCGCTCGGCGGACAGATCACAACGGTATCGTAATCGGGCAAACTGATGCGATCCTCGAACCAGCGCCGCGCTGGATCACCGTCGGGCACAAGCTCCAGGATGTTCTGCCCAAACAGGAAGCGGAGTTTGGTGGCAAAGTCGCGGATCGACCAACTCTCCCCGTGGCGCGGCCCGAGACACGCATTCATGGCGGCGAGCGTCTTCTCGTGCGCGAGGATTGGTACGTCGTTGAACGCCGTATTGCCCGAGGTGTGGTCGAGGTGACAATGCGTGTTGACAACGGCGCGCATCGGCTTGCCGGTCTTGCCGAGCACCGCGGCGCGCAATTGGCGGGCGAGCCTCGGATACTGCTGGGTATCGATGACGATGACGCCTTCGGGAGTTCTCGATCGCACCCGCGTTGGAGTTGCCGCCGGCGCCGATCCAGGCATGCACCCCGTCCGCGACGGTGACGAGATGCGCTTCGCTCTTCTCTTCGGTCATGCGCGGCGATCTCGGCGCCCGCTCACCCGTGCGGCCAGATCACTGCGGCTTGATGCCGGCAAACTTGATCACGTTGGTCCATTTGTCGATATTTTCGGCGATGAACCTGGCGAACTCGTCCGGCGAGTTCGGCGGCACCGCCACGGCGCCGAGATCGGCGAACCGTTGCTTGATGTTCGGATCGAGCACCGCAGCGTTGGTCTGCTTGTTGAGCGTCGCGATTATCTCAGACGGTGTGCCCTTAGGGACGCCGAAACCGATCCAGCCAGCCGCCTCGTACCCCTTGAGGAAGCTGTCGATCGTCGGCACGTCCGGCAGGAATGGAAGCCGCTCTGTCGTCGTCACGCCCAGCGCCCGGAGCTTTCCTGCCTTGATCTGCGGCAGCGAGGTCGGCGTAACGTCGAACATCACCTGCACCTGGCCCGCGACGAGATCAGTGACCGCCGGCGTCGAGCCCTTGTAGGGGATGTGTGTCAGGTCCACGCCAGCCATGAACTTGAACAGCTCTCCCGCGATATGCTGCGGACCGCCGATGCCCGCCGAGGCCATGTTGAGCTTGCCGGGATTGGCCTTGGCGTAGGCGATGAACTCGGGGATGGTCTTGGCCGGCACCGAGGGGTGGACCTCCATGACCAGCGGGACGCTCTCGACCTTCCCGACCGGGGCGATGTCGCGGACAAAGTCGAAGCTGAGCTTTTCATAGAGCGCGACGTTGATCGCGTTCTGCGAATTCACAAGCAGCAACGTGTAGCCATCGGGCGGCATGCGGGTCACGGCTTCGGTCGCGATGTTACCGGCGGCGCCCGGCCGAACCTCGATGAGGAATTGCTGCCCAAGCTTTTCCGACAGGTATTGCGCGATCAGGCGCGCGACGATGTCGGACGCGCTGCCGGCCGCCTGGCCGACGATGATTTTCACCGGTGACGACGGATAGGGTTGCGCCATCGCGATGTGCGACCCAGCCGGCAGTGCGGCAGCGCCCGCTGCGAGATGCAGGAATTTGCGGCGGGAAAGTCTCATGGCGTTCGGACGGCACCTATCAGTTTGCCACCTTCAATCAACGGCTGATCAATTTTAAGCTTAGGCCCAGGTCAGCACAATGGCGCCGAAGGCAACGGGGCCGAAGACCGCGAAGGCGCTCGGCCTCTCGATCCCGCCCACGGTACTTGCCCGCGCCGACGAGGTGATCGAATGAAGAGGCACGATTTTATCACGCGGGCCGGCAGCGCGGCGACGTAGCCACTTGTCTGCACCGCAGGCTCCGCGTGACTTTCCGCGGCGCTATTCAAGATATTTACTCGGCGGGAAATCGCGCGAAAAAACCGGCTGCGTGAGGAATTTTGCGGGATCGTACGTCCAAAACTGGCTCACCTGCGGATAGGTTTTGAGGATGGTGTTAACGAGCTTTCCATTCACGCGCGTCACTTTGCGGATGTAGATATCGAGAACAGGCGTCGCATACTCGTCAAGCCGCACGGGTCCGATTGGTCCATGGCTCAAGCGGACATCGTGCATTGCCTTGAGGAAAGCCGCCGCGTCAGCGGTGTCGCCGCCGGTAGCTTTGAGCGCTTCCTCGATGATGAGGAGCGCCGTGTAAGGACCAGCAGTGTAAAAACCGGGATCGTGTTGATAGTCCGCGTTGATGCCGGCGACGAATTTCTTGTTGTCCGCTGTATCGAGCCCAGCGGCGTACCAACCAGCGGTGAAGGTATCGAGCGCCTCGTCGCCCATCAGCTTGAGAATGCCCTCGTCGGTGCTCGTTGTATTGCCGAGTACGGCGACTTTCCCTTTTAGCCCGTACTCATTGAATTGCTTGAGGAAGCGCAGCGGATTGCTGCCGGCGAAGCCGATATAAATCCCGTCCAGGTCTGGTTTGATCTGCGCCAGGTACGGTGCATACTCCGGAGCGTTGAGCGGTGGCCAGAGTTTCTGCACGATCTTGCCGCCGGCCGCTTCGAAAGCAAGCTGGAACCCACCGGCGCCCTCGTGGCCATACGTAAAATCTTCCGCGACAATCCCCATTCGCTTGCAGCCCAATGTCTTGGCCGCGTAATCGCCCAGCGGATAGGTCACTTGCGGCGCTGTGCCGAAGGCGTGCAACACCCACGGGTGCACCGCGTGACTCTTCAGGTCGACGGTTGCTGCCGAGGTCGTGGTGATGAGCGGCACTTTGGTGTCGCGAATATAGCTGTCGACCGCCAAGGCCTCGTTGGTCGCCAACGGACCGATCATCACCGGGACCTTGTAGCGTTCGACCAGCTCCTGGGTCTTGGTCCTCGCAAGCGCAGGGTTGCCGGCAGTATCCTGCGTGATCAGCTCGACCTTGCGTCCCGCGATCATTCCACCGCGCTCTTTGAGATAAAAGGCTGCGCCCTCCACCTGTTGCTTGCCGCCGGCAGCAAGCGGGCCGGTATTGACGGTGAGAAATCCGATTTTGAGCGGCTCCGACACCTGCGAAAATCCTCGCAGTGATGGCAGCGCGCTGAGAGCTGCTCCACCCACGAGCAACGCGCGGCGCGAGATCGCAGGTTTACCGTCCTTGCGTGGCATGCTCGAACCCCATGGAATTTTTTCAGCTTTTCCTGACGAGCAGAAACGCCAACAGGATCATGAGCCGGTTCACTATTGCCGACAAGTACAAACCCGCCGAATTTCGCGTCAGCCATGGATGGACTTTCTGGTCGCCAAAAGTACATCGTACATCTGACCCGCTTGCATCCGTCCGCATTACTCCGAGTCGTGCCACGGCGGTCATTAGCCAAGCGCCATAGCTCTCCGGCCGCGCCGCGTGAACCAATTTGGCTCGCATGCCCACTGACCGGGCTCTGCAGCGTAGGGTAGGATGACGGTGCCGGGGATCGGAGCTGAGGTTGCATGCGGTCCGATATTTTGAGACGACGCGATCTCATTGCCCTTCTCGGGGGCGCGATGGCGTGGCCGCTCGCGGCACGAGCGCAGCAAACCTCGAAGCTGCCGACCATCGGGCTATTGGGCGCGGGCACGCGTTTAGGCTGGAGCGACTGGGTCGCCGCTTTTGTGCAGCGCCTGCGGGAACTCGGCTGGATCGAGGGCCGCACCGTCGCGATGGAGGTTCGCTGGGCTGAGGGAAGCCCCGAGCGCTACACCGAGATCGCGGCCGAGTTCGTCCGGCTCAAGGTAGACGTCATTGTTACGGTAGGAAGCGCAGTTGTTGCGGCAAAGCAGGTAACATCTGTCATTCCCATCGTCTTCGCGGCGGCTGTGGACCCGCTTGGGATGGGCTTAGTCGCGAGCCTGGCTCGGCCGGGCGGTAATGTCACCGGGCTGTCGATGCAGTCAGCCGAATTTGCCGGCAAGCGACTGGAATTATTACGCGAAGTTCTCCCCGGTCTCCGCCGATTGGCGGTCATTGGCAACGGCAATTATCCCGCCGCGGTACTGGAGATGGGCGGGGTTCAGGCAGCGGGCCGCACGCTCGGCGTCGACGTCGACAAATTCGAAATCCGGCGCGCCGAGGATATCGCCCCGGCCTTCGAGGCGTTCAAGAACGGGTCGCAGGCCCTGTACCTTTGTGGCGATGCGCTGTTAAACGCCTATCAAACTCGCATTAACATCCTGGCCGTAGGAGCGAAACTGCCTACGATCTACCCTAGCCGCAATTTTCTCGAATCGGGAGGTCTCATATCCTATGGAGTAAATAACGCGGACTTATTTCGCCGCGCTGCCGACTATGTCGACAAAATTCTGCGCGGGGCCAAGCCGAGCGACCTTCCTGTCGAGCAGCCTACCAAATTTGAACTCGTCTTCAATCTGACCACCGCCAAGGCGCTTGGCCTCGAAATTTCACCGACTCTGCTCGCCCGCGCCGACGAGTTGATTGAATAAAATTCGCTGCACGACCGCTGGGGCAATTGCACGCATTACCGCGCCGCTTTGGCCGTTTACAACAATATCTGCCGGAAGCTGCCTCATACACCGCGGCAATGAGCAGGGTTTTCTTTAAAACAGCAAGCACTGACAAGGGGCCTGCATCAAGCGCAACCGCCTAACGGGCATTATCTCACCTGCCGAGCAAAGTTTCAGTTCGCTCGTGCAACCGCTTGATCAAGCCTTCGGCGCCGCCTGCGGCGATTATGGAGGCGAATTCATCCCGGCGCGTCGCGAGATCGCTGATGGTTCCGTTGAGATAGATGTCGACCACACGCTCGCGGCGGACCAGGTAATTTATGCTCACGGTCCGGCCGTTGGTCTGCACCAGCTTTGTTTTGACGACTTCACCGCCGCCGCGTGATTCTGGAACCGTCTGCGGGTCGACGGTGAAGCTTTCGCCGGAATAATCTTTTATCTGACTCGCATAATCGGCAACGATGAACCGCGCAAACGCGTCCCGGACCGCCGCCTGTTGCTCGGGCGAAAAGGTTCTCCAGGCGGGCCCCACCGCCAGTCGCGTCATCGTCGGCATGTCGAACACCGCCTCGAACACAGGCGTAAAACGCCGGTCGCGCTCGCGCACGCTGAGCCGCGCAGCCTGTTGGATCGTGGGCATGAGTTGCTGATAATAAGTCTGGATCTTGGCGACGGCAGCACTTGGCGTTTGCGCGCGCACTGGGAGCAAGCCGCAAAAGCCCAGTACTGCGACAGCCATGAGCCAGGTGACCGAGGCCCTCAGGCCGAGCTCGCAATCCCTCATTTACCCAATTCCACCACTGCCTGCAGGTGGTTTTCGTTTGATCAATCGCCGTCGCGTTTCGCTCTCACAATCGCTTGCAAGAGCAGATTGTGGGCGCAAGCGCAGGCGTAAAAGCATCTGTCAAATTTTGCGGCTGGATTGAGGCTGCGTCATGGCGAGCGGCGTCAAAAGCTGGCCTTCATTTGCACATCATATCGAAGGCGAGTGACGCCGGCCGATGAGCTCTTCCCCGAGGGCGGCATGCCACGTCAATCCGGGCTCGTATCCTACGCATGCACTCGTGAACAGCTCGCATCAAGATTTCCGTCCGATGACAACGCGTGCAGCGGCTGGCACCCTGGTGGCGGCCCCGGATGCCATTGACGCAATTGCTGTTCAACCGCGTGATACTGCCAGCCCCCAACACAGCCGCCACCCTTTATCCCTCCCCCGCTTGCGGGGGAGGGATAAAGGGTGGGCTGCGATCACACGGCTGGTGCAGCTGTCGAGTCGCTATGCCTGGCCGGTGATCCTCGGTTTTCTGCTCCTCGCAGTAGTGTCGGCGAGCTATTTCACGCGGCACTTTGCAATGACGACCGACAGCAAAAAGCTCTTGTCGACCTCGCTGCCATGGCGCGAGCAGGAGAAGATGCTGGATGCTGCCTTTCCGCACCGGGCTGACCAGATCATCGCGGTAATCGATGCGACCACGCCGGAGGCCGCCGATGACGCCGCCGATGCGCTGGTGAACGGGCTTGCATCCAGGTCGGACGTCATCCGCAGCATCGACCGTCCCGATGGCGGCGAGTTTTTCGAGCGTAATGGCATCCTCTTACTCGGTCTGGAGGACGTACAACGTACAACCGCAGACCTGATTTCTGCGCAGCCCTTTCTCGGAACGCTGGCCGCCGATCCGACGTTGCGCGGTGTTTTTCGCACATTGTCGCAGTCGCTCGAAGGTGTGCGCCTGGGGAAAGTGAAACTGGAGGACATCCAGCCGGCGGTCATAGCGCTTGCTGACGCATTGGAGCACCTGGCGAGCGGAAGCAATCCGGCTTTCTCCTGGCGCACGCTGATCGCTGGCCGGCCGCCGAAGCCCTCGGAGCTTCGTCGCTTCGTGAACATCGAGCCGATCCTCGATTTCAGTGATTTGCAGCCCGGGCGTAAAGCAACGGCGGTGATCCGCGATGCGGCCGCCCGCCTCGGCCTCACGCCCGAACAAGGCGTGAAGCTGCGTCTCACCGGACCGGTTGCGCTTGCGGACGAGGAGTTTGCCTCGGTCGCGGACGGCGCAGTCGTCAACGGCGTCATCACGTTGCTTCTTGTCGGCCTGGTGCTGTGGCTCGCACTGAGAAAGGCACGCATCATCCTGGCCGTTTTTGTGAATCTCGTCTTCGGACTGGTTTATACAGCCGCCGTCGGCCTATGGATGGTAGGAGCGCTGAACCTTATCTCGGTCGCATTTGCCGTGCTCTTTGTTGGCCTCGGCGTTGATTTCGGCATTCAGTTCTGCGTCCGCTACCGCTCCGAGCGGCATGGGTCCGGCGATCTCAATCAGGCGGTTCTGGCGACGGCACGCGGAATTGCGGCGCCGCTTGTGCTCGCAGCCGTGGCGATCGCGACCGCGTTCTGCTCGTTCCTGCCGACCGCATATCGAGGCCTTTCCGAGCTCGGCCTGATCGCCGGAGTGGGCATCATCATCGCGCTCGCAACGACATTGACCCTGCTTCCGGCCTTGCTCACGGTGCTCAAACCACCCCCTGAGCAGAAGCCGATCGGTTATGCCGCACTGGCGCCTTTGGACCGTTTTCTGGAAAAGCGTCGCAACTGGATAGTCGGGACGACGCTGGCCGCAACAATTCTTGGTTTGCCGCTCCTTGCTGGTTTGCGCTTCGACTTCAATCCACTCGATCTGCGCGCGCAGGATACCGAGTCGGTCGCGACATTACTCGACTTGATGAAGATTCCCGATACGAGCCCCGACACCGTCGACGTGCTCCGAAGCAACCTCACCCACGCCTCGGCGACTGCAGCGGAGCTGCGGAAATTGCCGGAGGTCGGCAGGGTGGTGACGCTGCAAAGTTTCGTTCCCGAGGATGAGGAGGCCAAGCTCGCCCTGATCGACGACGCGAGTTTTTTCTTTCAGAACACACTTAGCCTCGACGAGGTTGATCCCGAGCCGACGCCGGCAGAGACGGCAGAGGCGATCAGGAACCTGGTCCGTGACCTGTCCAATTCGGCGGGTGAACTCAACAGTCCTGCCGCGGCACAGGCGCGCCGCCTCGCAATCGCGCTCGCGCCGCTTGCAACCGGGCCGGCGGCTGCGCTGGACGCAGTGCGGCACGCTCTGATCCCGCCGCTGAGCACGACGCTTCGTCAGGCAAGATATCTGCTTTCCGCCGAGCACGTGAGCATCGAGACTCTTCCACCGATCCTGAAGCAGGCCTGGATGTCCGCCGACGGGCGAGCCCGGATCGAGGTGGCGCCGAAGGCAGACGCCAACGACAATGCGTCCCTGCAACGCTTCGTCATGGCAGTCCGGACTGTCACACCCGATGCCGCCGGAAAGCCGATCTTCGCCATCGAGGCTGCATCGAGCGTCGTTTCCGCATTTGTCCAGGCCGGCATCTTGTCGGCAGTGGCGATTGCATTCGTCCTGTTCGTTGCACTGCGCCGTTGGGTAGACGTTGCATTGACTCTGGTGCCCCTGCTTGTTGCCATTGTCGTCACGCTGGAAATCTGCGTACTGATCGGGCTGGAGTTGAATTTCGCCAATATCATCGCGCTGCCGCTTCTTCTCGGTGTCGGCGTCGCCTTCAAGATCTACTATATTGTTGCTTGGCGTTGCGGTGAGACGAACTTCCTGCAATCGAGCCTCACGCGAGCCGTGTTCTACAGTGCCGCCACGACCGCCATCGCATTCGGGAGCTTGTGTTTCTCACACCACCCCGGAACATCGAGCATGGGCAAGCTCATGGCCCTGTCGCTCGTGACGACCCTCTCAGCCGCAGTCATTTTCCAGCCGGCTCTGCTTGCCACCCAGCAACAGAAGCGCGCGTGATGTTTACGGCTGTGGCAAAAAAGTAACAGTCTAGCGATACACAACTGATAGCCTAGGGTCCACGATACGATACGCCGTAGCCTTGGGTTGCGGCGTAGATTGGCGCGTGCGGCATCGAGACCGCGACAGGGGATGAACAAAGAGTCATGCGCTGCGCTCAAGGTCGGATCCGACGGGCGATCGCGTGCGTATTGTCGCTGCTCCTGAGCGCCTGCGCGGCAGCACATCGAGACGCCTCGCTGCCAGTCAGCGATCCCAACGAGCAAACCAATCGTGAGGTGATGGCCGCGAACCAGGCCGTCTTGCGACCCGTGTCAGAGGCCGTACAGGCCGTGATTCCCGGGCCGGTACACGACCGCTTGCATGATTTCAATTCAAACCTGAAGGAGCCGCGCATCCTCGTAAACGACGTGCTGCAATTGCGTTTGGAAGCAGCGGCACATACGGCGGGCCGCTTTGTCGTGAATTCGACGGTGGGTCTCGGCGGCCTTCTCGATGTCGCGAGCCGCGAGGGCATTCCGCAGGAGAGCGGGGACTTCGGCCAGACTCTGTTTGTCTGGGGGGTCGGCGAGGGCCCGTACGTCGTGCTACCCTATCTGGGCCCCTCGACGCTGCGCGATGCAGTCGGCTCTACGGTCGATATGGTCGCCAACCCGCTCGGCTGGCTGATAGCAACGCAGATAGCCCTGACAACCACGCAAGTAGCCGTAAGCGCCAGCACCACAAGCCTGGATGCGGCGGATCGGCTGGGTCAATTGAAGATGGCGGAGGATGCCTCCATCGATTTCTACAGCTTTATCCGCTCGAGTTATTACCAGATGCGGCGCGCGGAGCTGCGCCAGGCGCTTGGCCTGCCCAACGTCGTCGAGTCTCCGGCCACCGCTGAGCTTGACGACCCGGCTGACGCTGGGCAGTCGGTTGCCGCCGCCCAGTGACGCGTCAACGTGACGTCACTTTCGATCAGTCCGAAGAGGCAAGGTCTACTGTTTGATCGACCGTTGCAATGAGGGCATGAGCACAGTCGGCCCAGCTTCGCGCACGATATTGAGCCCGCAGTTGTGCTTCGCGCGCGGGCAGGTACCCCGGATCAATGAGCGGCCGTTCGATCTTTGCCAACGCATCGTCTTCATTCGATGGATCGAAATAATCGATAAGGGTGCCAGCCACTTCCGGGATCGACGTGCGGTTGGAGGCTACGCAGAACTTGCCGTGCGCCAGGCTTTCCGCAATCGGCAATCCCCAACCCTCGCAGAAACTCGGAAAGACCGTGAATAAGCAGGAATCATACGCTCGCTGCAATTCTGCATCGGTCAAGCCTCGCAGCAGGATGATCTTGCCATCCAGATATTTGCTCGCCTCGAGATCCGCCAGCAAATCGTCGACCAACCAGCCAATCTTCCCGGCAAAGATCAAGCTCGGAACGAGGTCGGCACCGTGCCGCTGCAACAGCCGTTGCCATACTCTAACAAGCAGCCGATGGTTCTTTCTGGCTTCAATGGTGGAAACGAACAACACATACCGTGCAGGAAAGCTTGTCGTTGCCTGACCTTTCGCCGCGGACCGGTCCGCCAAGCCAGACCCCAGCTGCAAAGCCTCGACGCAAGGCAATCGCCAGCCCAACTCCGAAGCAAACTCGATAAGAGCAGTCCGCGTATACTTCGAGTTGGTGAACACCACATCCGCAACCGCTATGGCATCTCGAAGCCAATTGCGAAATTGAACCGTGTGACGTGGCTCGACAAGAGATTCATATTGAATCGGAATGAGATCGTGAAGCAGGATGGAGAATCTTATTCCGTAACGTTGCTTCAGTTCGGCAATATGCTCGATGTAGCCGGGAATACCCCAACCGGCTCCAATCGATACGATCATGTCACCACGCTGCATGGACTGCGCAAACCGATTCTGCTGGAGCCATGTCTCGACGAAATCGCGGGTCGCAACCTTGAGGATTGAAAAGAAAAAAACCGGATGCCGCATGACAACCGGGATAGATCCGGGAAATTTTTCCCAAAATACTGCCGGCTCCCAAAATGTCTTCCACGGAGCCTTGCTGCCGGGCGGGTTCAAGTATGCGGAACGGATTGCGTCGAAGCCGATCGGGTGGAGTCGTTGGTTGTACACGCTGAGCCGGCAAAAACCCACGCGTCCGGAAGGGCCGTAGAGTGTCTTGGCTGCACGATAAATCTCGAATGAAACCCGCTGTACGCCGCTCGGGTTGCGAAAATGATCAAAGTATCGAAGGAAATCCTCTACTTCGAACCAGATAGCAGGCAGACGAGTCTTCCGAGCGAAATAGACTTCCTTTACGGGTTCCCTCACGCCGGTCACGGGCGGCAATAAAGCGCTTCTTGCGTTGTCCATCATTGGGATGATTACAAAGCGAAACGTGCGACGTGGCAAATCAAAGTTTCTGGCAGGCTGCGTCCCCGCCAGTTGATATTTTTACGGAAAATTGATGCTTTGGGTTGCGCCGCGGCTGATGCTGCTCAGTCAGCGGCGGTGACACTGCGACGACTTCAAATTGACCTCGCTGGCGTGCGCTCGCGCGCGCCGGCCTAGAAGATAATGTCCTTCCATCCAATGCCAGACCAACAGTCCCGGCACACCCAAGGCCAGCTCGCGTACCCGTTTCGACAATGCAATCGCCAGTGCCGTGTCAGCTGATAACCCGAACAGCGTCCCGAACAGGACAAAGCTGGTTTCGAGAACCCCCAATGCCCCAGGCACCATGAAGGCTGCCGCGCGAACGCCGGAACCAAGGCTTTCGAGGATGAATGCATCGATGACGCCGAGGGGCTGCCCTAAAGCCTGCATCACCAACCAGACTTCGCCCGCGCTGGCGGTCCATCCCATGAGCTGCAAAATGCTGGCGCGGAAGATGGGGCGCCCGCTTCGGTAAGCTGCGACAACTGCATCATCGATCGCCGATGCGCCGGCTATCCATCCGGACAGCCATCGTTCGGGCAACAGCCGGCGAGTGAGTTTCGCGGAGCCGAAAAACAGGCCGCGATGCTGGAATATGACGAATGCCGTGACCGCCGCAAATAATACGGCTGTACAGATCAGCACCGCCCACGCCAGCAGCAGCACACGATGTTCGGTCGAACGCATCAGCAGCAATCCCAGTCCCGCGAGGACGAACATCAATTGGGTCGATACACCGATGGTGATGTCCACGACCATGCTTGCCGCCGCTTGCGCGCCCGGCACGCCGCGCAAGCGGACAAGGCGCACGCTTGCGACATCGCCACCTATACCGGCGACCGGCAGCAGCGAGTTGATGGAGTTGCGGATCCAACGTATCCACATGATGTTGATGGGATCCGGACGACTTGAAAGCGGCAGCAGCTCACGCCATGAGAGAGCGCTGAAGCTCAAAGGAACAAGATGGTACACAGTGATGGGGATGAGCCACCAGCCGATGACCAGCATGGCATGCGCGACGTCCGCCGCACCGCTCGCGATGATCAGGTAGACGACCAGCAAGCAACCGCAAAGCGCGGCGATGATCAGCAAAGCAGGCAGGTGTCCAGCTTTGAGGGTGCGAGGAAATTTGATGGGCATTCGTTACCGTCTATCACCCATTTCTGCCCATTCCAATTGAAAGGGAAGGCTCCGTCGGACAATGAAACGGCGCGAATTCATATTGGTCCTTGGCGGTACTCTGTGCACATGGCCGCTCGGTGCGCGGGCACAGCAAACGACAGCGCACTCTGCACTGGGCTTCACCGGACGGCTTCTCGCAGGCGTTGTCATGCTCGCGGCGGCCGCGCCGGCCTCGGCACAATCGCCCGCGCCGGAGATTGTCTCGCCGCTGGTCGCAACGCCGATCGCGCCACCCCACCCCGTGCTCGGCGCTGATGCCCGCAGGCATCTCGTCTACGAGATCGTGCTGATGGATATCGGGGGGAGCGCAATTACGCTCGAGAAGATCCAAGTGCTTGATGCCAGCGGCGACGGCGTTCTTGCCACGATCGAGGGCGAGGTGCTGGCGAAAATTCTTCGTCTCACCGGCGCCGGCAATGTAACCGCATTGCCGGCCGGCGGCTCCGGCGTCCTGTTCATGGATGTTACCTTGGCCGAGGACGCAACGGTCCCGCGCGCCTTGAAGCACCGCTTCCAAGTTGCCGTAAGCGCCCCGCAAGGCAAACCCGCAAGCGGCAACGACCGCGATCCCACGCCGCAGCCACCACAGACGCAATCCTTCATCGGCGTTCCCCTGGACGTTGGCAAGCCGGCAGTCGTGATCGCGCCTCCGCTCAAAGGCCAGCGCTGGGTGGTCGCCGGTGGATGCTGCGACACCATCACCTATCATCGCGGCGCGACGCTGCCGATCAACGGCGCGATCCGCGTCGCGGAACGCTACGCCATTGATTTTGTGCAACTGGACGACAACAACAAGATCGCATCCGGTCCGATCGACAAACTCTCAAGTTATGCCTTTTTTGGTCAGGAGATCTATTCCGTTGCCTGCGGTACCGTCGTCGCGATGGCGGACGACCGACCCGAGCAAGTGCCCGGCAAGCTCCCGCAAGGCATCTCGCTTGAGATGGCGCTGGGCAATTATGTCGTCATCGATATCGGAGAAGGACGCTTCGCCTTCTATGCGCACATGCAGCCGGGCAGCGTGCGCGTCAAGCCGGGCGACAAGGTGACAACAGGCCAGGTGCTCGGGCTACTCGGCAATTCCGGCAATACCGACGCGCCGCATCTCCACTTCCATGTCATGGATGGCGCTTCACCGCTCCTGTCCGACGGCTTGCCGTATACGTTTACATCTTTCACGGGTGAGGGCCGCGTCACTGACGAGCAGCCGCTGCTCTCCGGCGGCGCTGTTGCGATCGATCCCAATGCGCTCAGCGGACCGCACAAAAATCAGCTGCCGCTCAATCTTGAAGTCATCGGTTTCCCCAACTGAAGGCGCGGGTCGGCAGAGTGGCCTGAACACGGCATCGTGCGCGAGTCTTAGCGCATGTTGCGCCCACGTCGAGGGGGCTGCGGGCGGGTGCACGGACGATCACTCCCCTCACCCGGATCGCGCAAGCGCGCGCGATCCGACCTCTCCCTCTGGGAGAGGTGGAGCGTGCCCGCGGTGCTAATCTTTACTCATTGCGCCTTGATGCCGGCAAACTTGATCACCTTGCCCCATTTTTCGGTTTCGTCGGCGATCAGCTTGCCGAAATCAGCCGGCGATCCCGGCAGCGGCGTGCTGCCGATATCGGCGAGGCGCGCCTTCATCTTGGGGTCGGCGAGAGCCGTGTTGACCGCCTGGTTGAGCGTGTCGACGATCTCGGCCGGCGTGTTCCTGGGCGCACCGATCCCATAGAATGAGCTTGCCTCGTAGCCGGGGACGGAATCGCTGACGGTCGGGAGATCGGGCAGCGCGTCGAGGCGGGTGGTGCCGGTCACGGCGAGGGCGCGCACCTTGCCGGTGCGCACGTACTCGATCGATGAGCCGGAGGAAGGAAACAGGACTTCCACCTGTCCTGCGATCAGGTCCGTCAGCGCGGGCGCGTTGCCGCGATAGGGCACGTGAACCAGCCGCACCCCAGTCATCAACATGAACAGTTCACCGGCGAGATGGCCCGCGCTTCCGATCCCGGCCGACGCCATGTTGACCTTGCCGGGATTGGCCTTGGCATAGGCGATGAACTCGGGAACCGTCCGGGCCGGAACCGATAGATTGACCGCCATGATCAGAGGCGCACGGCTGATGCCCGCGACCGGCGCGATGTCGCGCATGAAGTTGAAATTGAGTTTTTCGTAGAGGGTCGCGTTGATGGCGTTCGACATATTGGCCAGGAAGAGCGTATAGCCGTCAGGAGGCGCATTCACGACCGCCTCGGCCGCAATATTCGTGCCGGCGCCGGGGCGGTTCTCGATGACGAATGACTGGCCGAGCCGGTCCGATAGCCACTGCGCCGTGAGGCGCGCGATGATGTCATTTCCGCCGGCGGGCGTGAATCCGACGATCCAGTGCACCGGCCGGTTCGGATAGGTTTGCGCCCAAACGACGCACGATGCCGCCGGAAGCGCGCAAGCCCCCGCGGCCAGATGCAGAAAAGTTCGGCGGGGAATCATGACGCTCCTCCATAGTCTACGCGATGGTGTGCGCGTCAATCCAACGCGAACATGGGAGTGCGACGCGCAGACTACGCCCCTGCCACTGGGGCGCAAAGGGCCATGTCCACGGTGGGTTACGGCGCACGCAAAGGGCGCGCCTAATCGCACTGAGTCAGAAGATTTTCCGTCGATAGTGCATGAGAATCAGATATTTGTCGAGGTTCACTGGCCGGCGGAGGGCTGCGATGAATCTCGAAAGAACGGAGGATAGTGCATCTCGATTTGCGCGTTTTGTGGAACAGCTGACGAGCGTGATCGGCCACGCCGACCGGGAGCGGCCGCTGAATGATTACTGTGCCGGCCTTTTGGTCTCAGAAGGCCGCAGGAGCGTGGAGCCGATCGCGGCGGTGACGGCGCCGCACGAGACTTCGGTGCAGCATCAAAGATTGCTGCACTTTGTTGCCAATGCGCCGTGGTCGGACGCGTCAATGTTGGCCAAAGTGCGCGAGCTGATCTTGCCGGTGATCGAGCGGCATGGACCGATTGAAGCCTGGATTGTCGACGATACGTCTTTTCCAAAGTGCGGCTCCAAATCGGTCGGCGTGCAGCATCAATATTGCGGCCAGCTTGGCAAGCAAGCGAATTGTCAGGTGGCAGTGACGTTGTCGATCGCCAATCATCACGCCAGCCTGCCGATCGCGTATCGGCTTTATCTGCCGCAGCAATGGGCTAAAAACGCTGCGCGCCGCAAGAAAGCGCGTATTCCCAAGGAGATCTCGTTCAAGACCAAACCGCAGATCGCCCTGGAGCAGATTGCGAAAGCCTTAGCGGCGGGGGTACCGCGCGGGGTGGTGCTCACAGATGCGAGCTACGGATCGAACTCAGGGTTTCGCACGGGCCTCAGTGCGCTGGGGCTCGAATACGTGGCAGCCATCATACCGACAATTATGGTGCGTAGAGTAACCGATGATGGCGGGATGGGGCCGCGCTTGAGCGTGAAGAAGTTGGCACTCAGGCTGCCAGAAAAAGCTTGGTGCACGATCACCTGGCGGGAGGGAACTAACAAAAAGCTGCGCTCGCGCTTCGCCCGCGTTCAAGTGCGAACGGCGCCGATCAGGGGTGCCGCGGCACGAGGTGAAGAAACGCTTCTCATCGAATGGCCCAAGAGTGAGCGTGAGCCCACCAAATATTGGCTTGCCACCCTCGATAAGAACATTTCATTTCATGCGCTGGTCGATCGCGCAAAAATGCGGTGGCGGATCGAGCGCGACTACCTGGAGCTCAAACAAGAGATCGGGCTCGGGCACTACGAGGGGCGGGGATGGCCGGGCTTCCACCATCACGCGACGCTTTGCATCGCCGTTTACGGCTTCCTGATCTCCGAAAGGGAGACAATTCCCCCCTCAGGACCTCATTGCGCCCGGAGAGTCAAAAAACTTGCCATTCCCGATAGTTACCGACCCCGCGGCGCCGCCAATCCGGCCCCAACGCCACGTTCCCAACTCGATCGCTACGCTCCATCATCAGCTGATCGTCGCAATCGCAAGGATGCTGCCAAGATGCCCCTATTGTGCAACCCGATACAGAAGGAACATGCGTCTCAGGTTGTGACGCAGTAACACTAACCCACCCTACACGCGAGCCGCGGTCATGTCCCTTCCGGCACACAAGAGCGGCCTGATTGGGCTGAGCTTACAGGCGCAATCAGAGGTGCTACGATTGAATTGAGCTGAGGCTCACTCTGCTGCGCATGGGAGGACACGATGGGCGCCAAGAAGACGCTGGTTATTCGTAACGGCACTTTGATCGATGGATCAGTCAGGCCGCCGGTGCGCAACGACACGATCGTGATCGCGGGCAACCGCATCACAAGCATTGGCGCGTCGCCCCCGGACATGTCACTCGAAGACCCGCGCAGCGTCGAACTGATCGATGCAACGGGACAGTGGATCATGCCAGGTCTGATCGATGCGCACTGCCACGTCTCGTATGGCTACCCGCTGATCAAGGGGGAAGGCAAAGGCAAGGGCACTACGCGGCCGGAATTCTCCACCCTCAAGTCGGCGCGCAGCGTGCAGAGGGTATTGCGCGCTGGGGTAACCAGCATCTCCGTGCCGGGTGGCACGTGGTTCACGGACGTGGGCGTGCGCGATGCGATCAAGCTCGGGCTGATGGCGGGGCCGCGCATGTACGTTGCCGGTCGAATGATCGTGACCTATGGCTGTATCGAGGACGACGAGCCCTCGTGGGAAGGAACGCCCGATCATTCCGTCGGCAAACTCTGCAACAGTGCAGCCGAGATGGTGACGGAGGTCCGCCGGCAAGGCAAGCACGGCGTCAATTTCATCAAAATGGCCGACAGCCGCTCGGGCGAATCGCAGATGCTGGCGAAAGAGGAAATTGCGCTAGTTGCAGCGGAAGCGCACCGGCGTAATCTGCGCGTTGGAATTCACTCGCGTGGCGCCGGCTCAACCCGCGCGGCTGCCGAGGCCGGGGTGGATTGGATCATTCATGCCGATCTTGCGACCGATCGCGATCTCGATGCGGTTGCGCGGGCAGGCATTCCGATAATCCCAACCAGTACATTCCTCGCGATGGTGGTGGAGCTTGGGCAAAGAGTCGGCGCCGAACAGGTGCAGCTCGACATCGGTAGAATGAAGCGGCACTTTGATCTTCTCTGCGAGCTCATGCACAAGGCGCGCAAGCTGGGCATCAAGCTGCTGGTCGGGACCGATACCGGCAACAACTCGTTTATGCCGCATGGTGAGCTGCACGCGAAGGAGCTGGAGATCTTCGTGAAGTACGGCGGCTATACTCCGCTGGAAGCGATCGTCGCGGCCACAAGGGATAATGCATACGCCGTTGGCCTCGAAGGGCAGGTGGGCGAACTCGCGGCCGATCGGCTCGCCGACATTATTGTGCTCAACAAGGATCCGATTGCCGACATCACGGTGCTGCAGGGCGGAAAGCATCTGTCGCGGGTCATTAAGGACGGCGAGATCATCGACCTCAATTCACACGATGACATGCTCACGTTTGCGGAGGCGGCGGAGTAGGAATCGGAAGTAGCCCGGATGAGCGAAGCGATATCCGGGACTTATTTCTCCCCGCATGTCGCTGCGCTCATGCGGGCTACAGCGGGCTGATTTGGCAAAACGAGAAAAAACGAGCTTGCACATGAAGGTTCTCGTTTTTGCGTCGAGGCGGACCGCGTGCGCGCTTGCGATCGCCCTGCTCGTGAGCCTGATATCGGAAGCGGCACGCTGCGCGGGAGTGGAAGACTTTTACAGAGGCAGGACCGTTTCCCTCATTATCGGGTACAGCGTCGGGGGCGGCTATGACCTCTACGCACGATTGCTGGCGCGACACATGGGCCAATATGTTCCTGGCCATCCCAGCATCGTGCCGCAGAACCTTACCGGCGCCGGAAGCCTGCGGGCAGCCACTTTCCTCTATTCCGTCGCGCCCAAGGACGGCAGCGTGTTTGGCACCTTCGGGCGCACCATCGCTACCAATCCGTTGCTGATGCCGGCGGGCGCGCAGTTCGACGCAACCAAATTCAGCTGGCTGGGGAGCATGACCAACGAGGTCAGCCTGTGCGTCACCTGGCACACGTCTGCGGTCAAGGATTGGAACGACGCCCTGGAAAAACCAGTCACGCTGGGCGGAGAAGGATCGGGAGCCGATCCCGACGTCTATACGCTCCTGTACAAGAACGTGTTCGGCGCCAAATGGCGGCTGGTGAGCGGCTACCCCGGAACAAACGACACGGTACTGGCAATGGAGCGCGGCGAGGTGGATGGCCTCTGTGGTCTGTCCTGGAGCACTCTCAAAAGCCGGCATCCGCAATGGCTCAATCAGAAGCGGGTCAATATCCTTGTGCAGGCGGGGCTGAAAAAACAACCGGAGCTCGCCGGCGTGCCGTTGGCGCTCGATCTCACCAATGATCCGGAAAAGCTTGCGATCCTGAAGCTGTTCTTGAGCACCCAGGAAATGGCGCGTCCTTTTGCGGCCCCACCCGACATCCCGCCGGAGCGCAGGAGCGCGTTGATCTCCGCGTTCGAGCAAGCCATGCACGATCCGCAGCTTCTGGCCGAAGCAAATAAGTTGAACATCGACATCAATCCGCTACCTGCGCAGGCCATGGATCGGTTGATCGCGGAGCTTTATGCCACCCCCAAGCCTCTGGTCGAGAAAGCAGCTCTCGCCGTGGCAAAATAGATGTCGCGCGCTTCGTGTCGGCTGTGCGGACAGGACGCGTAGCCGCTTGACGACTGTCGAGAAATCGCGCCGGCAGGTACCGGGGCGCGCTTTTGCCTTGGCGCTCGGCCTCGTCGCGTTCATTGCGCCGCTTGCGGTGCATCTTTTTTTTCCGGTCATTCCGGCCGTGAAAGTGGCGCTCTCGCTCTCCGATGCGGCGGCGCAGTTCAATTTCAGCATCGGGCTGTTTGCGATGGCGGTGGCCACGCTCGCCTATGGCAGCCTCTCCGACCGCTACGGCCGGCGGCCTCTGCTCCTGTCCGGGCTGGGGTTGTTCCTCATCGGCAGCGCAGTTTGCGCCATCGCGCCGACCGCGGCGACGCTTGCGTTGGGCCGAATCGTGCAGGCAGTCGGGGCGGGCTGCAGCACGACGCTGGTGCGCACGATCGCGCGCGACGCTTATCGCGCCGAGCATCTGATACGCGTGATCGCGTATCTGACGATGTTCTACACGCTCGGCCCCATGATCGCTCCGCTGTTCGGCGGCGTGCTGATTGACACAATGGGTTGGCGCAGCGTGTTCGGCTTCGCGCTCGTTGTCGGCGCGCTCATAGCCGTGGCTGCCTATGCCTGGATTTTTGAAACGCGCCCGCAGCTTCCTGGTGCGGCGGATGAGACCACAATCACGCGCGGGTATTTCGAATTGTTCCGCAATCCGGCCTTCGTCGGATACGTCCTGCAAAGCGGCTTTAATACCGCTGCGTTCATGACCACGGCGAGCGCGGCGGCAACCCTGATGAAGGAATTGCTGGCGCGGTCAGCGACCGAGTACGGCTTCTATTTTCTGGTATTTCCGGTGGGCTTCTTTTTCGGCAATTGGCTGTCCAGCCGCATCAGCAACCGCCGATCGAACGAGAGCATGGTTCTCGCCGGCTCCGTGCTCTCGATAACAACAATATTGGTGCAGGCAGCGCTGCTCCTTTCCGGCGTGGTCGCACCATGGAGCCTGTTTGTTCCCGGCTTTTTTCTTACCTTTTCGCAAGGCATCGCCTTGCCCTACGCGCAGGTCGGAGCCATGGGGACGATTCCGCGGCTGGCCGGCACCGCCGCAGGTGTGGGCGTCTTCATGCAAAACATAGGGGCGGCACTGTTCACACAGCTCTATGGCTTTGCAGCCAATGGCACGCCTGCGCCAATGGTGGCGATAGTGGCACTGAGCGGCATTTTGGGGCTTGCGGCCGGTGTGCTCCCATCGCTCTACAAGGGAAAGACAGCCGGGTGGCAGATGCGGGTTTGAAGGCCGAGCGGCGCAGAGCATCGGCCGGGTCGAGGAGGGAAGCGCCGGCGCGCGCTCACGGAAGATCGGAAAGAGAAGCGGGCCCGGGCCCCGGCGTGATTCGCATCGGCCATTGTCTGGAATCAAACGGCACCACTGGAGGCAGAAACGGTTTGATGCCGAGCTTGGCGCTTTCACTGATGATTGCGGCGCGTGCATCGCCTCCCATCAGTTCGTAGTCCATTTGATAGTAATTGCCGAAAAACAGCGCTCCATCCGAGCGGTCGGCGATGATCCGGGTGAGAGCGTCCATCATCTCATCGGGTGACGTGGTGAAGGAGATGGTCTCGATGAGGATCAGCCGGTCGTTGATCGCCTGCGGCTCGAAAAATTGCGCCAATACGCTGAACAGCACGTTGTTTTGACGCGTGGCGTAGATCGTATTGCTGGCTGCGTAGGTCTTCTCCCAATCGCCGCCGAGCAGCTTCTTCCAATCTGCGAGCACTGTCATCCAATGGGCGACCTGGGTCTGCGCTGCCCACTCGATGTCCAGTTTCAGGTGCGGCGCCTGCTTCTTGGTGAATGTCTCCAAGGCGACGAAGGAGACGGTACGCTTGCCCAAACAATCGTCCATGAATGCAATGTTGTTGTGCAGGATTGTGCGGTCGTTGTCCCTCCACTCCGCCGGCATTGGTGTCTCGTCAAGGCCATCCAGGGCGGACTGCATGCGAGAGCGATAGGCAAGCATCGGTGCGCGCCATGACTGATCGGAGGAATTATCGAGATACGGCCCCACGACCTGGGCGAGCGCCATGGTGCTGTGGTCAATGGATTTGAGCAATTGGTAGACAATTGGCACCGAGGGCGCCTCGAGTGGCGCCTTGCCGGGCTGATAAAGAATAAACCTGCCCCCCGCTCCCGAGAAAAGCCCAAGAATGACGGGATGTTTGCTAAGAATATTGCGCTCGAAGATTTGGTGAGCGTTGTCATAAAGCTCGAACATGCCGGTGTTCAAGGCCAAAACATTCTTCGTTGCGGTCTCGGCCGGACTAGTGGCTGTGCGACCGGAAATCGGCGCCATGTAGGACGGCAGATCTTCTGCCTTAATCGTCGAGCTGAGCGGGATCGCCAACACAATCGATAAAAGAGAGCTATAGATCAGCTTTTCCAGGAGTGAATGCGTTTGCATTTGCGTGCCTCCAAACTGGACAGACTTTAATGATTGTGGGGGCCACTACTGAGTCGGAGCAAGAGATATAAGCGCGATACAATAACTGATCAGCGGGTGCCCATCGTTGGGCGCGGGCTGGCAGGCGCAATGGTCGCGAGATAGATGCCGCTGAGCGTTAGGAGTCCCCCGACCGCGTGGAACCATCGCAAGGGCTCCCCGAGCAACAGGATACCGAGCGCTGCACCGAAGATCGGGAACAGATTACCCAAATACCCCGCGGTCTTTGGGCCGATTCGCATTACGCCAAGATTCCAGCACGTGAAACCCACGACGCTCGCTGCCAGGGCAGCGTATCCAACAAGCAAAGCAGCGCTCGAGCTTAGCGGCATTGGCCGCCCTCCCACGGTTTCGAACACGTAAAGGGGTGCCAGGACCACCAGCCCAGCAACGAATGCCATGACCTGAAACGCGACGAGGTCCATTCCTTTGGGCACGAATTGAATCAGAATCGTTTGGGCGGCCCACATGCACACCGCGGCCAATATCCACACATCACCGATGTTCAGCACAAGTTGGCCGAGGACGCGAAAATCGCCCTGCGCCACAATGGTCGCAACCCCGACGATCGAGATAATCACGCCGGCGAGCTGCCGAGCCGTTATTGGTTGAGCGAGAAAGACCCGTGCCGCCAAAAGTATGAGGACGGGAAGAACTGCGCAAATCAGCGTGCCCTGAACGACCGTCGTATACTGTAGCCCAATATAGTATGCCGAATTAAAACCGGCGACCGTGACAATGCCGAATATGGTCCAGAGGCGCCAATGCGCCTTGAACAGATCGCGTTGCGCGGACAGTTTGGGCATCGCAACCGGAGCCAAAACGATAAGCGCGATCATCCACCGCCAAAAATTCAGCGCCAGAGGCGGAACATTTACGTCTTGTGCGACGCGGCCAACGACGGCATTGCCCGCCCAGAGCAGGACGGCGAGAACAATAAATGCGTATCCCAAGCCGGTTTTGTTCATCGCTCGATTATGCCACGTGATGTGGACTGTCCTTAGAATGGCGCATCAGGACGTGTCGGTCGCGCTGGCCAGTATGTCTCCAGGCCCCGCATGTTATGGGCCTTGATGCGCGACAAAAAATTTACTCGGTGTGCTTGGCGACACGGGGGGCCATCAACAGCCTTGGCCGAGGGCAGGTCCCGATCGTATGGCCTCGGGTGAAACAAGCCATCACAGCCGGCCGCCGATCACATTGCGCGGGCTGCGCTATTGCCCGGGCGGCGGCATCCCCCACTGACCTCGGATCTCGCCATACGCGTCTGCCATCACGAAGTCGCGGAACTTGCCAACCTGGACAAAGACCCCCGCGATGCGCCTTTTCTTGAGTGCGATCCGGGTCTCGCCTTTTTTCACGCTCGTGCGCAGGATCTCGACCGCGACGCGGTGATGATCGAGCGCCTTGATCGTCGCCGGGCCGAGCGCGCGATCCGAGCTCAGCACGAGCTGCCGAGCGTCGGCGTCGTAGCGAAGCTGGAGCGAGGACGGCGGCGGCGGCGCGGCGATGGTGTAGCCCGCCGCCCACGGCTCGTCCCGCTGGACGAGCGTGCGCGCGCTCTCGTCGTCGTAGCGTGCGCCGAGCGGGCCGTGCACTTCATACGCGCGGGCGACCGGGCCGACGAATGCGCGCGGCGGGCCGCCGGCGTCGACCACGAAGATTCCGAGCCGCGGCGCGCTCGCGCCGGCATAGGCCACGACTTCCTGCGATGTGAAATAGTCGGAGATGTAATCGGCGCCGCGCATGCCGTCAGCCTCGCGGTCGAGGAACAGATCAAAGTACCAGCCGGTGTACATCGGCGGATGGCCGGTGGTGTCGACGCCGAGGTTGACGTTGAGCTCGGCGACCATGCCGAGCCAGCGGCGCTCGGCCATGGTAAGCGGGCGACCGGCGAGCTCATCGCCGACGATCGCACGGAGCACGCGCAACACCTGCCCGGCGCGCTCGAAATGCGCTCGAATCCTGCTGTCGTCCTCGGGATCAAGGAGCGCGGCGAGCTTGGCGCCGCGCGCCGCGTAGTCGATGAGCGCTTCGTAGGCCGCCGGCGCCGGCTCGACGTAACCGTCGGGGATCTCGCAGCCGAATTCGGCGTAGGGCTGTCCTGCAACCAGCACGTAACTGTGCTTGAGCTGGCCATACGCGGCCGCGATCGTGTTGAGCCGCAGGTCCTCGCCGGCCGGTCCGGTGAGGAACGACGGCAGCGCCCCTTCGGGCGCGTGGGCGAGAGCGCGGATCGCCGCCAACCAAGCGGCGTAAAGATCATCGCCGGGCGGGGTGCTCGCCACCTGCGCGCGCGCGACCTCGAGCTCCCGCTCGAGCGTGGGGAATACCGCCAGGTCCTTGGCGAGGTAGGTCTTCGCGCGATCGAGGCCGAACGTGTAGGCGACGTCCGCGATACCGGCGCGGTGGCGATCCGGGACAGCGCCGTTGACGAGCAGCGTCAGCGCATTGGCGTCGGCAACGATCCGCGGCCCGATGAGAGTGGCGATTGCGGGCAGTTCGCGCGAGCCCGCGGGCATTGGGTGGAGGCGCGTCGTGCGACGAAAGCGATCACCAATTGTCTGCTTGAGCTTCTCGAACGCGTTGCGATCGGTGAGCGAGCCAACCTGCGCGCGCAGCTCCGCGAGCTGCGCGATCGAGACGTCCTCGCGGCGCCCCGCGAGCGCGGCCCACGCCGCGTCCAGATCGGCGACGGCCTTGGCGGCACCGCTTCGAGTCGCGAGGTCGGCGAGCGCGAGCGCCGCGATCGCCTCGCGCGGCGTTTCGCTCGGATCGGGCGCCGGGCCCGGCTCGGAGCTTCTCGACGAGCGCGAGACCAGGTTGAATTCCAAGCGCGACGCCCACATCGCCGCGCGGAAGTAGCGCTGCATCGGTTCCTGGCTCGCGTAGTGGCCACGCGGGACGTATTGCGTGAAGTCGATGAGCCGCGGCCGGCCGAACAGCATCACCGTCGCGAGCTCGCTCGCCGCCATCGCTTTGGCGACCAGCGCGTTGGCTTCGCGCTCGACCGTGGCGTCGGCGAACGCGCTTTGCGGCGGCGCCTCGGTATCGGCGATCAGCTGGCGCGCCACCAGGAGATAGAGATCGAGATCGCGCGCGACCTCCGGCGGATAGTCGGGCGCCGCGGCGACGAGCGCGCAGTACATTTCGTCAAGCGCCTGCGAAAGCATCGGCGAGAGTCGAAGGCGCTCGAGCCGCTCGACGACCGTTTGGTGCGACGCAAAGATCGCATGGAAGATCGAGTCTGCCGTGATGTAGACCGGCAGCTGCGACTGAAAGATCTCGATGATAGCCGTGAGTGTAGCTGCCGACCTCGAGCCGGGCGGGCACGGCAAACCCGGCGCGCTTGATGACGGCGAGCTCGGCCGGCTGGAGCTCGAAGCGCCGAAGGATGGCTTCGAGGAATTGAGGCCTGGCGTTGTGATCCCACGTCTCGTAGGGCGCCGCCGGCACCGGCGGCTTGCCCTTCAAGATCTCTGCCTCCGCGCGCGCGAGATTGTTGTCGGCGACGGCGCACGGGTCCTTCGCCGACGCCCGCCGATCGTCGTCCGCAGCCGGCGCGGAATCATCCTGTTTCGGCAGATCGCGGCCGCACACGGCACCAGCGTAGGCCGAAGAGAGCGCGGCGACCGGAGCGTCCTCCTCCACCGCCAGCGCGAACGCGGACGCCGGAGGCGGCGCCAACAAGCAAGTCAATGCGAGCAAGATCGGGGCGGGGCGCATAGAGTATCCCCTGCGAATGAACGCTCAAAGCTCTCGTCGCGCCCTTAAGGAACACAATAGCGACATGGCCAAATCGCCGTCAATCCTTGGCGCGCCACAACAGAAATAATTCGATCACAAGTCTGGCACATCGCGTCATCTCGCTGCACTGCGGAATTTGATCGCTATCGCGACGCAGCGGACATCGATCAAGCCGCACCGATCAAGCTCGATTTATGCGTACGCGCCCAAGATGAGTGTGTACCGCCTCTGGGCGACCACGCGGCGGCTTGGGGCACGATTGATGAGAATACGTTCTGGTCAGATTTCGGTGAATGAGGGGATCGAACTCGTTCCAACACAGCCGGCTAAATTAAACCCTTTCGTTGTCTCCCGTCGATTTCGGCCAAATAGAACGCCACGTTATTGCTCGCGCGCTGGGGGTGCCGTCATGTCGATTCACGACACTTTAGCCTCGTTGGGGTTTGCCAGAGCAGGCGGCGGGCGTGCCCGCTCAAAGGCCAGACGAGCCATTTCCCGCCGTGCTGCGCACAAGACCGAGGAACAATGCAAAGCAAGGGTGTTCATCTCGTATTCGCGCAAAGATATGGCGTTCGCGGATCGGCTCGATGTTGCGCTCAAGCAGCGCGGCTTTGAGCCGTTGATCGATCGCACCGACATCTATGTATTCGAGGATTGGTGGCAGCGAATCCAGAGCCTGATTGTACAGGCGGATAACGTGGTTTTCGTGCTGAGCCCGGATTTAGTGTCGTCGCATGTCTGCACGAGAGAGGTTGAGTTCGCCACCGCACGCAACAAGCGCCTGGCACCAATCGAGATTCGCCCTGTCGATACCGCAATCATTCCCGCTGCCCTCGAGCGGTGCAACTTCGAGCTGTTCGATAATTCCGAGATGTTCGAGCAGAACGTTGATCGCCTGGCAGAGGCTCTGCAGCTCGATATCGGCTGGATCAGGAAACACACGGATTTCGGGGAGCAAGCCCATAACTGGTCCGCTGCCGGACGCCCGGGAGGTTTGTTACTCCGCTCGCCCACCCTTGAGGAGGCCGAGCATTGGATTGCCTCGCGGCCACGTAATGCGCCGGCGCCCACGTCACAGACACAAGCCTTCATTGCAGAAAGTCGCCGCGCCGCGTCCCGCCAGCGCGATGTTCTGATCGGGAGCCTGACGGCTGGCCTGATTGCAGCAATTGGGCTTGCGGGTTCGGCGCTCTGGCAGCGATGGATTGCGGAGGGGAAAGAGTTATCGCGGAGGAGGCGAAACTGACTGCGCAATCCGAATCGGATCGCGCCAAGAAGACATTGGAAGCCGCCGAGCTACTCGCGAACGCCCTGGTGGTCGATTTTGGGCAAGACCCCCAGGTGCGCAGCTCGCCCGATCTCCAGCGCAAGATATTTGATCGGGCAATCGAGGGCTATGACAAGATGCTGGTGACGAATCTCTCGGATCCGGTGATCTACAAGGATCGCGGCAATGCGTACTTGGAAAAGAGGAGTTTCGACGATGCCATCGCCGACTACGATCGCGCGATAAAGCTTAATCCGAGCTACGGCATCGCCTACAGCAATCGCTGCTGGGCTCGTGTTCTCGCCAACAAGGAACTGCAAGAAGCGTTGTCAGACTGCACCAAGGCGCTGGCGCTGCTCATTGCGCCGGACGATGTCCGCGCAATAGACAATCTCGGATACGTATATTTGCGACTGGATCGATACGACGATGCCATTGCAAGTTTTAATGCAGCGATCGAGATAGATCCGGCATTTGCGTATTCGCTATATGGTCGTGGGCTGGCGAAGCGCAAGAAAAACGATCAGGAGGGTGCGCAGGCCGACATGGCGGCAGCGGCGGTGATCAGGCCAACGATCGCCGAAGAGTTGGGCAGCTATGGCATTGAGTAGCTTGCAGCCGATTTAGAGGCTCAACGCGAGCAACTCGACGATGGCTATGCCGATCATCAGGATCGCGAGACTTACCGAGTTGTAGTCGAGCCAGTACCGCCTATATTCACGCATGATCGTTCCCCCCTCTCGGCGGAGTTCGTCAACGAACAGTAAACGCAGACGCCGTGCCGAATCATTTATGTCAACAGCATAGTCGCCGCGCGCGGAAATTCTGTTACTTGTCTCGCAATATCGAAAATCTTGTTTTGATGTGACTTATCTGCAACAAGAAATCATTTGGAGCTTGCTGATCGACCGGGCGTTGGCGGCGGATTACGCGCCATCCGCCTTCGGCGGATCAGCGCTAATCCGCCCTACGGCACTATTTCACAATGACGCGGCCCTCGATTGCGGTGCGCACCGTGCCAAGGTCTTTGACATAGTCGATGACTTCATTCGCGATCAGGGGCGAGTTGCCGATCGGAAGCAGTTGGCTCGCGTCACGGAATGTCGCGTAATCGTCGCCGCCGCGCGCCAGGAAGTCGTTCGTCACGACGCGATAGATCCTGTCGGCCTCGATTGGAGCGTTACCGATCTTGAGCGACACAATGCGCTCGCCACGAGGGCGGCTGGCATCGGCCACAATGGCGAGACCCGAGACCTGAGGAAAGCGGCCGCTGGGATTGGGCCAGCGTGCAAAAGCGTTCTCGAGAGCGCGCTTGAGGCCGGCGCCGCTGATTGCAATGGTCACGGCGCGATTGGCAAACGGCATTTCCGCGATGATATCCCTGCGCGTGATGCTGCTGCCGGGGGCGTAGATCCTGCCTCCGCGGATGCCGCCGCCATTCGTTACCGCCGCGTCTGCCCGGCTCGAGATGCGCATGGCATCGGCAATGAGATTTCCGATTGCGGCCTCCCCGCCGCGCACCGTTGCAACGCGGCTGTCGAGCTCGACGGCCGTGGTGCCGATCGCGACGTCGAGCTCTCTGCTCAGATCCTGCTCATATTTCGCAACCACCGCCGCGACTTGCAGGTCGGGCGTGACGCCAGCGGTATCAATGATCCGGAATTGCGGCCGCCAGACGGTGGTGCGGGCCCCACCTCGCTCGGTCACCTCCATGGTTACGTCGATCGCAGTCACGTACTGGGCGTCATGACTCGACTCGACCATGGCATTGCGTCCGTCAAACTCAAGGAAAAGGTCGTGGTTGTGTCCGCTGAGCAGAAGATCAACGCTGCGGGCCGCAAAGATCGAGTGGTCCTGCTCGCGCGGCGCATGCACCACAGCGACGACGAAGTCGGCACCCTCGCGCCGCAACGTCTGCGCCTGCTCGCCGACCGTTGTTACGGTGGAAAAAAACTGCAAATCATCGGGATTGGACGCGCGCGCAGTATCGTCATAGGTGGCTCCGGTCAGACCGACACGAACCCCGTCAAACGTGATGATCGACCGATCCTTGAACTTCGGCAGTGCCTCCCCCTGCGCACCGCGCAGATTGGCTGCAAACAGCGCAAACTGTGCCTCGCTCATCCTTTGCAGGAAGACGGCCTTGCCGAAATCGAATTCGTGATTGCCGGGTACAAAGATATCGGGAGCGATCATGTTGGTTAGCGCCATGATGCGCGCGCCCTTATCAATGCTCGAGATCGGGGACGGCGAGAGGGTATCGCCGGCGTGCGCAAGAATGACGTGGCCGCCCTTGGCACGCTCGGCTTTGACGACGGCAGCGAGGCGAGCGAAACCGCCGCGCCGCTGCCCGTCCGGCATCATCTGATCCGACATCAAATAGATGTCATTGACCAGGATAAACGTTACGCGCGCCGTCGCTGCATAAGCCGCAATGCCGGTGGTGAGGAGCGCCAGCAGAACCGCAAGCAGGCGAAGCACGGACATCTGGCTCTCTTTCGGTCACGCCTGCGGGCTTAGCACGCATGCAAGGCGGCGCGCTATCGCGTATGCTGGGACCATGAATGAAATGGTATCAGCACCGCTCGAAGCCCAAGCAGCCAGCGGCCAAGCTCCCTCCTCCGGCAAAATCGGCGTGCTGCTGGTCAATCTCGGCACGCCTGACGCGGCCGACCCGGCATCGGTGCGGCGCTATCTCAAAGAGTTTCTCAGCGACCCGCGCGTAATCGAGGACCAGGGTCTCGTTTGGAAGCTCGTCCTCAACGGCATAGTGCTGCGTTTTCGCCCGCGCCGCAGAGCGCGCGACTACCAGAAGATCTGGAACCGGGAGAGAAACGAGTCCCCGATCAAGACCATCACCCGTTCGCAGTCGGAAAAGCTCGCCTCGACGCTCGAGCCGCTGGGGCACGGCATCGCGGTCGATTGGGCGATGCGCTACGGCAATCCTTCGATTGGCTCACGCATCGCGCATCTTCTCGCCCACGGCTGCGAGCGCCTGCTGGTGATCCCGCTCTATCCTCAGTATTGTGCCGCTACGACCGCGACCGTGTGTGATGAAGTCTTTCGCGCGCTCGCGCCGCTGCGCCACCAGCCGGCCTTGCGCGTCGCACCGCCCTATTACAATGATGCCATCTATATTGAAGCGCTGGCGTCCTCGACCAGCGCCGAGCTTGCTCGCCTTGCCTTCAAGCCGGACGTGATTCTGGCCTCGTTTCACGGCGTGCCGAAAGCCTATGTCGAGAACGGCGATCCCTATTATGCCCATTGCGCCGAGACCATGCGGCTCCTGCGCAATGGGCTGAAGATGGACGAGTCCCAGCTGGTCATGACATTTCAGTCTCGCTTCGGGCGCGGCAAATGGCTCGAACCTGCGACCATTGCAACGGTCAGAAGCCTCGCCCAGCGGGGAGTGAAGCATATCGCCGTGATCACGCCCGGATTTGCCGCCGATTGCCTCGAGACGCTGGAAGAGATCGCGGTCGAGAACGCCCATGTCTTCAAGCGTTGTGGCGGAGAGAATTTCGCCGCCATTGGCTGTCTCAATGACAGCGCGCCCGGCATGCTGGTGATCTGGCAGCTCGCCATGCGCGAATTGAAGGGATGGGTTTGACGACAGAGGATGAGAATTCGTAGCCCGGATTGGAACTTGCCGCGAAGCGCAAGCGTAAATCCGGGGCGTCTTGCCGGATTTCGCCTATCCCCGCTCACGCTCGGACAGGCTCAATCCGGGCTACGGTTTGACCCCCGATCAACTGGATTTGACAACCGAGGATGGACGGCGGACGACAAACGAAGCGCCAAAGTGCAAAGGCTATCTGTCGTCCGTCCTCTGTCTTCCGTCCTCAACCTCCCGGGAGAAACCCCATGCTTTCCGGCTTCGATATTTTCGTCATCGCTTTTGTCGTGCTCGCGATCCTGACCTTGCTCGCCGGCGTCAAGACAGTCTCCCAGGGGTACAGCTGGACGGTGGAACGGTTCGGCAGATACACCCGCACCCTCAAGCCCGGCCTCAACTTCATCGTCCCCTATTTCGACCGCATCGGCCGCAAGATGAACATGATGGAGCAGGCGATCGACATCCCGCAGCAGGACGTCATCTCGAAGGACAATGCGAGCGTCACGGTCGATGGCATTGCATTCTTTCAAGTCTTCGATGCCGCCAAGGCAAGCTACGAGATCTCCTATCTCGACCAGGGCATCGTCAAACTGACCATGACCAATATCCGCTCCGTCATGGGCGGAATGGACCTTGACCAGATGCTCTCGCATCGCGACGAGATCAACGAGCGTCTCCTGCGCGTCGTTGACGCCGCCGTTTCGCCCTGGGGGGTCAAGGTCAATCGCATCGAAATCAAGGATATCGTGCCGCCCGCCGACCTGGTCCAGGCGATGGGACGCCAGATGAAGGCGGAACGCGAGAAGCGGGCAGAAATCCTGCAGGCCGAGGGCCAGCGGCAATCGGCGATTCTGCGCGCGGAAGGCCAGAAGCAATCGCTCATTCTCGAAGCCGAAGGCCGCAAGGAAGCGGCGTTCCGCGACGCCGAGGCGCGCGAGCGCACGGCACAGGCGGAGGCCAAGGCCACCGAGCTGGTGAGCGCCGCCATCGCGCGCGGCGATATCGCCGCGCTCAACTATTTCGTCGCCGAGAAATACCTCAAGGCTTTTTCCCTATTGGCCGAATCGCCAAATCAAAAAGTGCTGATGCTGCCGATCGAGGCGGTCAACGTGCTGGGCTCACTCGCCGGCATCGGCGAGATTGCCAAGGCGACATTCGGGCTCGACGGCAGGGGCAGCTCGCCTGGATCACCGCCGCGCCGGCCGACCGGCCCGCCAACGGGCACAGCCGTTTCCTGAGAGGCACACCCATGCTGGATCTCATCGGCTCGCTCGGCGCCTGGAACTGGTTCATCCTGGCAGCGGTGCTCTTTGTTCTGGAAGTCCTTGCGCCGGGCATGTTCATGCTGTGGCTGGGACTTGCGGCAATTGTGATGGGGATCGTTGCGGCCGTGGTGATGCTGGCGTGGCAGTGGCAGCTGATCTCGTTCGGCGTGCTTGCGCTTGCGCTGGTGCCGGCCTGGCGACATTTCGCAAGCAAGGTCGAGCGCCCCGGTGACAATCCGTTTCTCAATCGCCGCACCGAGGGCTACGTGGGCCGTGTGTTCACGCTCGAAAAGCCGATCGTGGACGGGGTCGGGGGGGTGCGCATCGGCGACACGATCTGGCAAGTCAGCGGTCCCGATTGTCCCGCCGGCAGCCGGGTCAGGGTAGCAGGCGCGGATGGGGCAAAGCTGGTCGTGCAGGCAGAGGACGGAGCAGTTTCGTAGCCCGCGTTGAGCGCAGCGAAACTCGGCAACTCTGCGGATTTCGCTTCGCTCAATCCGGGCTACTATGCAATTCCCGCCCGCAACAGATCGTGGAAATGCACAATCCCGACCGGCTTGCCAGCGTCGGCGACAATCAGCGCGGTGATCTGTGAGGAGTTGATGATTTCGAGCGCCTCGCTCGCGAGCTGGTCCGGCCGAACCGTCTTGGGCGAGCGGGTCATCACGTCTTCCACCCGCGCCCTAAGAAGATCAGAACGCATGTGGCGGCGCAGGTCGCCATCGGTGATGATACCGGTGAGACAGCCGCTCGCATCGGTGATGCCGACGCATCCAAATCCCTTGGCCGACATTTCGACCACGGCATCGGACATCGCAGTTCCCAAGCAAACGAGCGGCACCGCCTCGCCGGGATGCATGACGTTGCCGACGAATTTGAGCATGGCGCCGAGCCGGCCGCCGGGATGCAGTTTGCGGAAATCGAAAGCGGTGAACCCGCGGCTTTCCAGAAGCGCAATCGCGAGCGCATCTCCGAGCGCTGCCTGCATCAGCGTGGAGGTGGTGGGCGCAAGATTGTGCGGGCATGCCTCGCGGGCATTCGGCAGCACAAGCACCACGTCGGCCGCCTGCGCCAGGGTGCTTTCCGGCGCGGCGGTGATCGCGATCAGTCCGATGCGGAAGCGCCGGGAGTAGTCGATCAGGTCCTTGAGCTCGGCGGTCTCGCCCGACCACGAGAGCGCCATGATCACATCATCGGGCGTGATCATGCCCAGATCGCCATGGCTTGCTTCGCCGGGATGCACAAAGAATGCGGGCGTGCCGGTCGAGGCGAAGGTCGCGGCGACCTTGCGCCCCACGTGGCCCGATTTTCCCATGCCGGTCACGATCAGGCGTCCCTGGGCGGCCGAGATCAGCTCGACCGCGCGCACGAATGCGGAGCCGAGCCCATCGTGAATGGCGGCAGAAAGCGTGTTGATGCCGCCCGCCTCGGCTTCCAAGGTCCGCAGCGCCGAGGCGATCAGAATCCTCGTGGCGAGCCCTCTTGGTTCGCGCGGTCATCAGCGGCTGGGACATGCGGCGCTCCTGTTCCGGCGCGGAGGTCTACATAGCACAGGCCGCGTGCGTGGGACGAAGGCAAAGGCGCAGTCAACGGCTCGTTAACCATATCCGTTCTAGCTTCGTTAACCAACGGCGGGGCTGGGCGACCCGCCGGTCGTGGCTCGTCGATAGCGGCGCATGTCGTGAGTTGGTGCGCATTTCGGGCGCGCGGGGAGATTGGCACCGGCGGGGGACGCACGGTCGTGAGCCGAAGATTCGACGTGCCGCGCTGTCGCCGATCACGCTTGCGAAGCATCCTGCCGCTCGCCGGACTCGCAGCAACGGTCGTGCTCGCCGCGGCGCCCGCCTGCGCCCAGCAAGGAAACGCTTCGCAATCAAGCCTGCTCAGTCCCGACCTCGATGGGAGTGCGCCCACCCCGCCTCGCTTCCGCAAGGTCCAAAACCCCACGCCCAGTGCGCCCGCGCGTTTCGGCCAACTGCCGACGTTTAGCTATCAACAGGGGATCGGGATCGGCAGCACCGGTTTTGATTCCAGCAATGGCGCCAAGCGCAAGGCGAAGGCATCCAAGGTCAAGCCGGGCGCCAAACCGCCCGGCCCGGCCGCTGCGAGCAGCACGCAGCCGCAGCCCAATACTGGCACGACGACAGCCAGCACGGCAGCGGGCGCCAACACGGCGTCTGCCGGCGATCCTGCGCCCACGCCCAAGCTGCTGCAGCCGCCGGTAGCGCCACTTCCCGGGCGGCTGCGCAATGCCTTCCGACCGGGAGCACCGCCCGCAAATCCCGATGATCCCACGCCCACGGTTGCCACCGCGCTACCGTACTATCGGCCTTGGCCGGAGGTGAGGCCGTTCGATCCGACCGGCGTGCAGGTGGGTGCGTTCAATTTTCGCCCTGCCATCGCCTACGCCCGCGGCTATGACACCAATCCGGCCCGGATCGGCACCGGGCCGACCTCAAGCTCCTGGTTCAACCTTTACGCGCCCGAGTTCCGCGCCAATTCCAACTGGGATCGCCACGCGCTCACGGCCAGTTTTCTCGGCACTTACGCGACTTACGATACCTACCATTCGCTTGACCGCCCGACAGCCGACGGCCGGATCAATGGCCGCATCGACGTGACCCGCGACAGCCGGATCGATCTCGAGGGCCGCTTCCTGTTGGGCACCGATCGCCCCGGCAGCCCGAACATCCAGGCCGATCTCGCGCACCTGCCGATCTACACGACCATCGGCGGGAGCACTGGCTTCACCGAACGCTTCAACCGGCTTGAAGTGACGGTGAAAGGAGGCGTCGACCGCACGCAATATCAGAGGTCCGAGTTCGTCAATTGGCAGACCGAAAGCAATGACGATCGCAATTACAATCAGTACGGTGGGCAGTTCCGCATCGGCTATGAAATCCTGCCCGGGATCAGGCCCTTTGTCGAAGCCGGGGCCTATCACCGCGTACACGATCTCTCATTTGATCGTTTCGAGTTTGAACGCGATTCAAACGGGTGGACCGCCAGGGCGGGTACGAGCGTCAATCTCGTGCGCACGCTCACCGGCGAGATTTCGGTCGGATATCTCACACAGACGTTCGAAGATCCGCGACTGCAGAAAGTTGGCGGGCTGGCCGTGGACGGGGCGCTGGTGTGGTCTGCAACGGCGCTCACCACGGCTCGGTTGCTTGCAAGCACGACCATCAATAAGTCGCCCTTGTCAGGCGTATCCGGTACCTTCACGCGTCAAATCGGCTTGCAGGTCGAACATGCCTTTCGCCGTTGGCTCATCGGCACGGCGGGATTTACTTAGTGTCCGTTTCAAAACTTCTTGAGTCTACTGAATCATTTGGGTTCAAAGGAGGTGGTCTGATTCGCGGAGGGACCGCCAATGTGGACGCATGAGAACCGACCGAGATACAATCGTGATCACCTGAGATACCCGAGCGACCTGACAGAAGACGAATGGGCGTATGTGGAACCGTTGATCCCGCCGGCGAAGCCCGGCGGTGGCAAGCGACGTACCGACATGCGCGCCGTCATGAACGGGGTGATGTATATCCTGAGCACCGGTTGCCAATGGCGCTACCTTCCGAAGGATTTTCCGCCGTACAGCACGGTCCACCACTACTTCGTCTGGTGGCAATGCGATGGTGTGCTGGATCGCATTCATCACGCGCTCTACGTCGAATGCCGCGAGAAGGCGGAACGGGAAGCCAGCCCCACCGCCGCCATCATCGATAGCCAAAGCGTGAAAAGCGCCGAAAAAGGGGGGCCAGCATCGATCCGCACGGCTATGATGCGGGCAAAAAGATCAAGGGCAAGAAGCGCCATATTCTCGTCGACACGATAGGTTTGCTGCTTCAAGCCATCGTTCATTCCGCCGGCATTCAGGATCGGGATGGCGGCATCTCACTGCTGGCCACGATGAAAGGTCTGTTTCCATTCCTCGAGAAGCTGTTTGCCGACAGCGCCTATCAAGGGCTTCTTTTTGCGAACGCGCTCGCCAAAATCCTGCCTCGTCTCGAAACCGAAATCGTCAAACGTCCTGATCACGCGAAAGGGTTCGTGCAGTTGCCCAAGCGTTGGATCGTCGAACGCACGATTGCTTGGCTCAACCGTTGCCGCCGTCTCGCCAAGGACTGGGAAAATCTCAACCGCAACGCCCTCGCGTTCTTGAAACTTGCGTCCATCCGCCTCATGCTAAGAAAGCTTTGTAACCCTTGATGAAGTTTTGAAACGGACTCTTATGCACGTGACATCTACGTCGGCGATATCCGCGCCGACAATCGTTATATCGCCTCGGTCGCGATGACCTACATCTTGAGCCGCGAATTGCAGCTGCGCGCCGAGTTCCGCGAGGAATGGCAGCACTCCAATATTCCCGGCTCCAACTATGCAGCGAGTATCTGGCTCGTGGGCCTGCGATTGCAGCGCTGAGCCTCATCCTTCGTTCAGCAGACGCCGCAGCTCCGCCCGCATCGCCGGCGCGATATCGTCGCGCGCGAGCGCATAGGCCACATTGGCCGCGAGGAAGCCGACTTTCGAGCCGCAATCGAAGCTGCGGCCTTCAAATTCAAGCGCATGGAAAGGCTGCGTTTTGGAAAGCTCGATCATCGCGTCGGTGATCTGAATTTCGCCCCCGGCTCCGCGTTTTTCCTGGGCCAGAACATCAAAGATTTCCGGTTGCAGAATATAGCGTCCGGTGATGATGAGATTTGAAGGCGCGCGCTCACGCGCGGGCTTCTCCACCATCTCGGTCACTGCAAACAGGCTGCCGTTGCGCTCCCCGATCCCGATCACGCCATACATGTGCACGCGATCGGAAGGGACTTGCTCGACGGCGATAATGTTTGGACGCTCGATATGGCGCGCCGCTTCGATCATCTGGGCCAGACAGCCGGGCCGATGCTGCACCAGGACATCTGGAAGCAGCAGCGCGAAAGGCTCACGTCCGACCAGCTCGCGCGCGCACCAGACCGCGTGACCGAGCCCGAGCGGCAGCTGCTGGCGGGTAAAGCTCGCGGTGCCCGGCCCCGGCAAGTCCCGCGCCAAGATTGCGAGATCGATTTGTCGCTGGCGTTCGGTAAGGGCGTGCTCAAGCTCGAACTGGCGATCGAAATGATCTTCGATCACGCCTTTGTTGCGTCCCGTGACGAAGATGAAATGCTCGATGCCGGCCTCTCTCGCTTCATCGACCACGTGCTGGATCAGCGGCCGGTCCACCACAGGCAGCATTTCCTTGGGCATCGCCTTGGTTGCAGGCAGAAATCGCGTCCCCAGCCCGGCAACCGGGAACACAGCTTTTCGAATGGGTCTCATGAAGCGTCCTGAGGTGCGATAGCTTTTCGCACCGATCTCTCCGGTCCTGCCGAACTTTGCTGCTGGTACTTTTCCCCGCGCTGACAACATGGAATAGCATATTTCCGGATCGCCGGGGACAAATGCCGCGCGGGTGGGCGAGCGGAACCTTCGAGCTGCGCGCCCGGTGGCCCCGGATGAGGCGCAGCCGACATCCGGGATTACCCCGCACGTCGCCCGTCTCCGCGAAAGCTTCGACGGGCTCATGTGGGTGAGGCCGCCGAAGCCTCGGCGAAGGCGGCTTCGCTCATGCTGGCTCATGCGGGCTACAATCCGTGCGGATGTGTGGCGCGCGGGCATCATGAGCGGGCCCAGTAAACCAGCGCGGCATCTTCAACTTGACATTTTCTTCGCGATATTAGCGCTTTGAGGCTGGAAACCCCTGCCCGACCGGCATGCGGGCGGCGTCATATTGGCGGTAGCCATGGCTGTGCGTCTCACACCCAAAAGCTTGGCGGCACTCGCCGGAATCGGTCTGAGCGCGGCCCTCCTAGTGCCCGCCCAGGCGCAGTTCTGGGATTGGGGCCGGCCGCAGCGCATCCAGCGCGTCGATCCGTTCCGGGACTGGTTTGGCGGCTTTCCGCGCTACCAGCAGCGCGATCAGGACCGCGAGCGCGGAGGGGAACGCGAGCGCAGCGGGGAACGCGAGGCACCGGCGGATTCGGTCCATGCACCCGCGCCCGCACAGAAGAAGGCCGAGGCGACAATTCCGATCGTTGTCCTCGGCGACGCCAACGCGGATTGGCTCGCCTACGGACTTGAAGATGCATTTTCGGAAAAACCCGAGATCAACGTGGTGCGAAGGCACCGCACGGATTCGGGTCTCATCCGCTATGACCCCCGGCGCGACGGCGACTGGGCGCAGGCCGCGCACGAAATCATCGCGGCGGAGAAGCCCAAGTTCATCATCATGATGATCGGAAACAACGACCGGCAATCAATCCGGGAAAAGGCGCCGCTGCCCGCCCGGCCCACTGCCGGCAAGCCCGGCGTGGCTGCGCAGCAGCAGCAGCCGCCTGCACAGGCGACAGCCCCCGCCCTCCCCGCCGACCCGGAGCAACAGCGGCCCGAGCAGCCGGCACCCGCAGAGCAAGCGAACCCGAATGCCACGCCGCCGGAGCAAGCTCGCACGGTCTGGTACTCTTTCGAATTCCACAGCGAGAAATGGGAGATCGCCTACATCAAGCGCGTGGACGCGACCATCGCCGCGCTCAAGAGCGCGGGCGTTCCGGTCATCTGGGTCGGGCTGGCGTCCCAGCGCGGCGCGAAGGGGAGCGCGGATTCCTCCTATCTCAACGAGATCTACCGTAGCCGGGCGGAGAAGGCAGGCATTACTTACGTCGATATCTGGGACGGCTTCGTCGATGACGGCGGCCGCTTCTCGTTCCAGGGGCCCGACTACGAAGGCCAGATCCGGCGGCTGCGCAGCGGGGACGGCGTCTATTTCACCAAATTCGGTGCGCGCAAGCTTGCTCTCTATGTGGAGCGGGAAATCCAGCGCCAGCTCGTGAGCCACCCAATCCCAGTCGCCTTGCCCTCGCCTGCGGACGCGGTTGCGCCGGGGGCGAATACGAAGCCCGGCGCTTCGTCCCAACGTCCGACCGTAGGACCGGTCATGCCGCTCACCGCGCCGGTGGTAAGCTCCGATGAGCTCCTCGGCGGCGCCCGCCAAAACCGGCCGCCGGCCACCGATGCTTCAACGAGCCGCGTGCTCACCAAGGGCGAGACGATTTCAGCACCGAGCGGACGAGCCGACGATTTCAGCTGGCCGCGCAGCACGGTCAATATCGACAGCAACCTTGAGCCGACGCCGGCATCGGCACCGACAGCGGATAACCCTGCGGCGAAAAAGCAGGCACCGGCCGACGCGACCGCGCCAGCCAACAACGCGGCTGTTGCGCGGCGCCCCCGCACCGGTGCGGCCGAGCAGCCTCCTTTCCGCCTGCCGTTCTTCTTTCCGAATATTTTCCGCTGATCACGCCGCAGGGAAGAGTTTTTTCGATCGATGCGCGGGTCGAGCCTGGTCGAGCCCGCGCATGACGGATCTAGAATGACGAGCGCTGGTATCACGCGACGGGTTCGCCCTCGAACTTGAATCCGATTTTCTGTAAGCCTTCGAGGGTGGGCTTGCCGTACTCGCTCTCGATCTCCTTGCCCAAGCTGGGTGCAAACAGGACGGGGTCCACCTGTTCGTCCGTCTCCGGCACAATCATGACCAGGAGCCGCCCGGTTTCGTTCGAGATGTTGCGGAAGCTGCGGTTCTCTGCCCGCGGCACCGAAACCATGTCGAGCGGCTCAAGAACGAGCGTGTTCTCGCCGTGATCGCCCCAGGCAATCTCGAACCGTCCGCAGAGGCAGAAGAAGTTCTCGACCGTGTTGAGGTGGCGGTGCAGGCCGGGTCCGTTGCCGGGCTCGCACTCGGCGATGCTCAGGATCAGACCGCGCGGGCCTTTGACCGGCGCGGCCGCGCTGCGGCCCTGGTACTCGGCAGGTGCCATGACGGGATAGACGCGGCGCGCCGCCACCTTCTCCACCGCCCCCGGCGGGATGCCGTGCGCCTCGAAGTTTTGCGCCTGATAGGTCTCAAGCTTGTTGAAGCGCGCGACGCGCCCTTCCATCTCCTGGCGACTGAGCGTTTTCATTGTGGCAGCTCCTCCCCTTGAATTGATTGTGTGGAGTTGGAAATACGTTAAGCCATATTTGCACGATTGCAGGGATTGGTCGAGAACATGAAAGCGATGTTGCTGCGGGGGCCGAACATGCCGTTCGAGCTGGTCGAACGGCCGGACCCGGTCGCGCAGCCCGGCGAGGCGGTCGCGCGGGTGCTGACGTGCGGCTCGGGGCTGACCATTCAGCACGCCAAGGCCGGGCGCCGCGCAATTCCGTTCCCGCGCATTATCGGCCACGAAATCACCGGCGAGATTGTCGAGCTGGGCGCAGGCGTGACCGGGCTTGCCGTCGGCGACGCGGTGACCGCGTATTTTTATCTCAACTGCGGCCACTGCCGCTGGTGCCTCGCGAGTTTCGAACCCTTGTGCGGCAACGGCGGCGGAAATGTCGGGCTGCACTGCGATGGCGGCTATGCCGAATACATCAAGCTGCCCGCGCATATCTTCATCAAGCTGCCGGATGGCCTCGATTACAAAAATCATGCCGCCGAAATCGGCGTGATCACCGACGCGCTGGCAACACCTTACAAGGTATTGCGCCGCGCGCGCGTCAAAGCAGGTGAAACCGTCGCGGTCATCGGCGCAGGCGGCGGGCTCGGCATCCATCAGCTGATGATGGCGAAATGGGCAAGAGCGCGGGTGATCGCGGTTGAGATTGCCGCAAACAAATTCGAGGCCTGCCGCAGGGCAGGCGCCGATGCGGTGGTCAATCCGAACAGCGGCGACGTTGTCCAATCGCTGCTCGATCTCACGGGCGGTGAAGGCGTGGACGTGGTCGTCGACTATGTCTCGACCACGGCGACGCTCGAAGCCGGTGCAAAAGCGCTCGGCCGTCACGGCCGGCTGGTCACGCTCGGCGGCGCGGGCCAGCCGTTTTTGGCCTCCGCCATGGACCTGCTCAATAAGGAGCAGGAGTTGCTCGGCAGCCGTTATGTCACGCGCAGCGATATTCTGGAGGCATGCGAGCTTGTCGCCCGCGGCGAGGTTTTCCCGCTGGTGACCGAGCTGCGTCCGCTGGAGGAGGCGGAGGCGGTGCATGCGCGGGTGGAGAAGGCAGAGGTGATCGGAAGGGCGGCGCTGCGCATCGCCCATTGAATGGTGGTGGCGTGATCGAGCACCGGATTGGGTCCGTCGCTTGCCCGTCAAGCATGACGAGGCCTGCTCCACCATTGCGAGAAACTTGCGATTCGCTCAAGCTCTCTAAAGCACGGCGGTGGCCTCAATTTCGACCAGAGTGCCAGGCCGCGCAAGCTGTGGGACACCAACGACGGTGCTCACTGGCGGCTGTTCGAGCTTGAGGATTTCGTCGCGCGCAGTTCGAAAAAGGCTGATGTTTGCCTGGACATCCACGAGGTAGACATTCAGTTTGACGACGTCCTTGAAGCTTGCTCCGACTGCGGACAGCCCTTGCCTGACATTCTCAAAAGCTTGTGCAATCTGCTCTCGCAGGGATCCTGCCACCTTTCCCTCGGCATCGATGCCAAGCTGACCTGCAATGTGGATCGTTCGTCCGGGACCAGTGATTTCGACAACCTGTGCAAAACCGATCGGCTTCGACATTGTCGATGGATTGAGAAAACGTCTGTTTGCCATCACGCTCTCCCGCGGTCTTGGTTTTCAGCCGATCTGCGAGACAGAGTACCGGTTCAGACGGAGATCGGAAAGGAAACGGTCTTTGGCCAACATCAGGCGGCCAAGGCCGCGGTGAGGGGGCCGCTTGCCGTCGCCCCCGCCCTGCGCGATGATTGCGCAAGTGCTCTCAAAGAGGTGGCTAGCCATGACGACTGCAACCCTTGACGTGCGAACGCATGAATTCGACGTGGATGAGATCGAATACCTGCGCCACGGCGACAAACCTTTGCTTGCGCGCGCGTTCAGGCCGCGTGGCGAGGGCCCCTTCCCGGCCCTGGTTGAGTGCCATGGCGGCGCCTGGTGCGCGAGCGACCGCAATACCGAGCGGTTGCGCCACGAGGCGATGGCGAAGCACGGGGTCGTTTCGATTGCGCTTGATTTCCGGTCAGGCAACGAAGCGCCCTACCCCGCCTCGGTGCAGGACATCAACTACGCCGTGCGATGGACGAAGCACAATGCCAGCACGCTCAAGACCCGCGCTGATCTCGTCGGCCTCACCGGCCAGTCGAGCGGCGGTCACCTTGCCATGCTGGTCGCCATGCGGCCCCATGATGCGCGCTACGCGGCCATCGCGCTTCCCTCCGGCTCGGGCGCCCACGACGCAAGCGTGCGCTGTGTCGTGATGTTGTGGCCGGTCATCAATCCCTTGAGCCGCTACCGTCACGCCAAGCGCGCACTCGCCGGCGCCAATCCCCCCGAATGGCCCAAATCCATCATCGCGCGTCATGACGCCTATTGGCGCAGCGAGGACCATATGGCCGAGGGCAATCCAATGCTCGCGCTCGAGCGCGGCGAGAAGCTCGCGACCCCACCGGCGGTCTGGTTTCAACCGCGCGGCGACAATCTGCACGACTACAAGGACGTCGAGGCAAGCTTCCCCGGCAACGAGCCCCAGCGCTTCGTGGCAAACTATCGCAAGGCTGGCGGCGAGATCGCGCTGGAATATATCGATGCCGAACGGCACGCCGGCCACGCGCCGGATTTGTCGAAAACGGGCGATCTGTTCGAGCGCGTCGTGCGGTTCGTGAAACGGCACATGCAATGACCGACTATTGGCTGAGCAAGTTGTTTTTCGACTTGCAGCACGATGAAAAGCTCGCGGCCGACTTCCGCCAGAACATGGCGAGCGTGATCGATCGCTATGAGATCGCGCCCGCGGTGCGCAAGGCGCTGCTTGCGGATGATGTTGCTGTGCTTGCTCCACTGGTGAACGCTTATCTACTGCGGTTTTACTTTCAGATCCGCGGCATGCCGCAAGAGAAATTCATGGCGCGCCTGCATGCGCTCAAGCCCAAGCCGGTCCAGCCGAAGCCGCTCGAGGCCAAGCCGGTCAACGCCAATGGCTAGCTTCGCCGGCGCGTTCGCCGCGTGCCACCCGCCGCTCATGGCGCGCAATTGGGAATCGCTGCCGCAGGATCACCGCGCGCGCCTGACCACAGCTTTCGACGCGCTTGGGCAGCGGCTGCGCGCATGCCGCCCGGACCTGCTGGTCGTGATCTCTCCCGATCATTGGGTGAATTTCTTCATCAGCAATCTTCCCGCCGTGTGCATCGGCATCGGCGCGGAGCACGACGGCCCGCCTGAGCCGTTCATGAAGAAAGTGTACCCGCGCGAGCGCCTGCCCGGCCATGAAGCATTTGGCCGCCACCTCCTCGAGCGTGCTCTGGAGCGCGACTTCGAGCCCGCGCTGTCGCACCGGCTCAAGCTCGATCACGGCGCTTGCATTCCGCTCTGGCGCATGGGGATCGAGAGCACGCTTCCGATCGTGCCGATTCTGGTGAACGATCTCGAAGAGCCGATGCTGAGCATGCGCCGCTGCCTCGCCTGGGGACGGCTCATCCGCCACGCGATCGAAAGCTTTCCGTCGCCTTTGCGCATTGCCGTTCTTGGTACCGGCGGCTTGAGCCATTCCGTCGGCGAAGCCACCATGGGCTGGATCGACGAGGATTTCGATCACAAATGCATCAGGCATTTCGAAGACGGCGACGATGAAAGGCTCGCCCAATTCCTTACCGACGCGCTGCCGCGAACAGGCAATGGCGCGCACGAGATCCGCGATTGGGTCATCGCCCATGCCGCGGCGGAGAGCACGGGCTTCGAGCTGATCGACTATTTTCCCAGTCCCGAGACGCTGGTCGGCGCGGGCTTTGCTTGCTGGAATTCCAGCAAGCCGAATTGAGCGGTTAGCTTTCGCAGATAACCATATCTGCAAATCACGAGCGTTTAAGACGCACGGCCGTGCTAGGCAGCGCGAGCTCAATTGCAGGCTTGCGTCATGTGGTTCATCAGCTTCGTGCTCGCGGTCGGGGCGCTGATATCGTTACTGGTGCTTGGCAGCGCTGCGTACCTGGAAAGCACCGGCTCGGTGAAGACTGGCAAGGTTTTCACCGGGCCTGTGCCGCTGCCCAAAGCGAGACCCGTGTCGCTCGTCAAGGAGGCGGAAGAGAACGAGGTGGTGAAGCAGCTGCCGCTGCCGAAACAAAAGCCGCGCCGGGCAAACGTACGCGGCGGGTTTTAGGGACGCGTCATCCCGGGGCGCGGCCAAAGGCCGCGCACCCGGAATCGCATAATCCCAGACGGATCGTGGTTATGGATTCCGGGTTCGCGCGAAGCGCGCGCCCCGGAATGACGATATGCGGCTAATTAATCTTGATGCCGGCGCCTTTGATCACCGCGGCCCATTTCGCAATGTCGGACTTGAGTAAGGCTTCCAGTTCGCCGGGGGAAGAGCTCATGGCGGGATAGCCACCGGCATTCGTCAGCTTGTCCTTGACCGCAGGATCGGCAAGCGCGGCGATAGTGTCGGCGCTCATCTTCTTGACGATCTCAGAAGGGGTTTTGGCCGGCACAAACAAGGCGTGCCAGGAGGACGCCTCATAGCCGGGAACGGTGTCTGCGATGGCCGGCACATCGGGCGCGGCCGAATCTGGTTTGGCGCTGGTTACTCCGAGCGCCCGGATCTGGCCCGAACGCATATTCGCCAGCAACGCTCCACTTGCAAAATAACAGTCCACCCGGCCTGGGATGAGGTCATTGAGCACCTGCGCCGCACCGCGATACGGCGCATGCGCCATCTCGATCCCGGCCATCTGCTTGAACAGCTCGCTGGCAAGATGCGGGCCGCTGCCGGTACCGGGCGATGCCATGGTCATCTTGCCGGGGTGCGCCTTGGCATAGGCGATAAACTCCGCGACCGATTTTGCGGGCGAAGAGTTCGGCACGAACATGTAGAGCGGAAATCTGGAGACGAGAGAGACCGGCGCAAAGTCCGCGATCGCATCATAGTCGAGCGAGCGGTATAGGCTGCGGTTGACCGCGAGCGATGCGGTTGCATAGAGCACGGTGTAGCCGTCGGGATCGGAGCGCGCGACGAATTCGTTGCCGAGATTGGTGCCGGCGCCGCCCTTGTTCTCCACCACCACTTGCTGATGCCAGACTTTGGAGAGTTGGTCGGCGAGGATGCGCGCGACAAGATCGGTCGGTCCTCCGGCCGATACCGGCACCATGAAACGCACGACGCGGTTGGGCCATTCCCGCGATTGCGCGTGAGCCGGCACGGCGGGAGCGAAAGCAGCGGGCATAGCCGCGGTCGCGGCGCAGAGCGCAATCACGCGCCGGCGTGTCAGCATGGCGCCCTACTTGCAAATATCCAAAATCGCATCCGCGAAGGCGAACGGGGCCTCCTGCGGCGGGTTGTGTCCGATATTCTCGAACACGCGGCGCTCGTAAGGCCCGGTGAAACATCGCTGGTGGGCCTGCGTGTTTTGAACAGGATTTACGTCATCCACCGCGCCATGCACGGCGATGGTCGGAACACTGATCTTCGGCAACCGCGCCAATTGTGATTCGATCGCCGCATAGCGTGGGTCACCCGGCGCGTTGCCCATGCGGTGACGATAGGAATGAATGACAACGTCGACGAAGTCGGGATTTTCAAAAGATGCCGCGGTGCGCTGGTAGACCGCTGCATCGAAGGGCCAGGTCGGCGACCAGAGCTTCCATAGCAAGCGGCCAAGCTCGGCGCGGTTCGCGGCAAGCCCGTTGCGGCCGCGCTCGGTCTGAAAATAATACTGGTACCAGAAGCGCCGCTCCTGCTCCGGATCGGCGGGCTTGCCGGAATTGGTAATGTCCTGGATCTGATAAGCGGTGCAGCTCACGAGACCACGCACGCGCTGGGGCCACAGCGCTGCAACGACGCAGGCCGCCCTGCTGCCCCAGTCAAAGCCGGCGAGGCCCGCTTGCGCAATGTTGAGAGCATCGAGCAATTCCAGCAGATCCTGCCCCACGGCCGCCTGTTCGCCGGACCGCGGCGTGTCGGGGGACAGAAACCGCGTACCGCCATAGCCGCGCAGGTACGGCACGATGGTGCGCAACCCCGCGTCGTTGAGAACGGGCACGACGTCATCGAATGCGCGCACGTCATAGGGATAGCCGTGCAGCAGAACGACCGGCAGCCCTTGCGCCGGACCGCTGTGCTCATAGGCGATGTCCAGCACCGGCGTTCGGACGCGAGCTTGCTCCGGCAACACATTCTCCCGGGTGAGCAGGACGAAAGCGCAATCGCGATGTTATGTCGTTTTGGGCTGCTCTGTCACCATTGCGCGGTGCGGTCAATGTGACACGCGCTGGAATTCGAGCGGGAAGTTGTGCATGCGGCGGGCGCCGGTGGCCGTGATCTCGATGGTCTCGGCGAATACGCAACCGGTCTTTCCCGATCGCCAGCTCGGGTCGACGAGATCGATGTTGAACGCGAACACCATGCCGCTCTCGAAGCGATCGCCGATCACCTTGATCGCCTCGCGGTCGGCGGCAATCGCGTGGTGTCGAAAGCGCGGATATTCCAGCGACGCGAGCCCATGGCCGTGGATACCCGCCTCGCAGATGGCCAGCCCGCGCGCATCGATCTCGTCCTTGACCGCCATCAGCGCAGTCGAGATGGTCTTGCCCGGACCAAAATGCTCAAGTCCGCAACGATATGCGGCGAGACACCCTTCATAAATCTTGACCTGCTCCCGCTCGGGCTCGCCGAGACAGTACGTACGCTCGACATGGGTGAAATAGCCGGCGTATTTGGGGTGCATTTCACAGATGATGAGATCGCCTTTTTCCATCGCTCGCGTGGTCGGCACCCGGAACGGATGGGGATAAGGGTAACGATCGCAATTCCACAAAAATAACGTCGGCTCTTCACCGCCATTGGCCGTCATCGTCGCCTGCATGGCGGCATAGACTTCGCATTCCTTCACGCCCGGGCGCGCCGTATCGCGGCAGGTGGCGAGCATCAGGTCACCCAAAGCCGCGGCCTTGCGCAGAACCGTGAGCTCCTCCTCGCTTTTGATCGCGCGCAGCTTCTCCAGCATGTCGTCAAGCCCGACGACGCTTGCATCGGGCAGGAGCGCGACAAGCCGCTTGTAAACGTCATGCGGCACCCAGCCATCCGGATCGAGCGGACCGGCGAGACCGTCCATCCCAATCTTGCCGCGATCGAGCTTGAGCTCCTTGATGCGGCTGGCAACCGAATCGGCCCAGGTTTTGCTGCGCGGGCGGATGTCGCTTACCCAATTTTGCGCCGCGCTCCAACCCTCAAGGAATGTCGGCATGTGGATGATCGACGTGGGCTCGCCCAGGGCCGGAAAGATCAGGACATTGAATTCGGCATTGCCTCCGATCGGAGACAGATAACGCGCATTGGCGGTGTAGAAGTCCCACATCATCGGCCAGCCCCAGAGCACGAGCGCGTCGAGCCCGCGCCCCGCCATTTCCTTTCGCACGGCAGCGTAGCGCCGGTCACGTTCGGCGAGCGAAAGGCGCGGAAGCTCAAGCGTGGAGCGCATGAGTATTTCTCTTAAAGTGTGTTTTGCTGAGACTGAGCGAGCGGCTCCACCTCTCCCCGCAACCCGGGCTTGCCCGGGTTGCGCAGTATAGTGCGCAAGTCGGGCAAGCCCGGCTTGCACTGGGGAGAGGTCGGAATGGGCGCCTTGCGCCCATTCCGGGTGAGGGGGTTACAAATATCGAAGCGGAGCCCCTCACCCGGATCGCGCAAGCGCGATCCGACCTCTCCCCTCCGGGGAGAGGTATCGCAACCTGCACAATCGCGTCGTGATCGAACATCATTCAAACTTGCTCTGGCCGCGCTAGTCACGCGGCGGCTTTCATCTGCTTGAGCGCGGCAAGATAGTCGGCGATCCCGCGCTCCAGATCGAACTGCGGCTTATAGCCCAGCTCCTCGCGCGCTCGCGCGATGTCATACACGCCGGTTGCGGGATAGGCGAAGCCGTAGAAGTTCAGGCCGCCGCCGATCTCCATCTGCGCGCCCGGAATGTGCTTTTTGATCACGCGCTCGAAGTCGCGCAGCGTCACGCCCACACCGGTCCCGATGTTGTAGACCCGGCTCTTGATCTTGCCGGCGAGCGTCGCGAGATAGATGCCGAGCGCAGAGTCTTTGTTATAGATGAAGTCATCCTTGTCGTCGCCGCCCTGTTCGAGCTTGAAGGGGAGGCCGTTTGCGGGATTTTCGACAATGCGGCTCATCACGGCCATGGGTCCGTGGCGTGCCGTCTTGCCGGGGCCATAGGTGGAGGCAAAGCGCAGCGACACCGTCTCAATCCCCATGTTGTCATTGTAATAGGCGCAGACGTTCTCGCCCATGAACTTGGCGGAGTCGTAGATGCGCTTGGGTTTGGCGGGGAGATCTTCCGGCATGGGCTTCCAGGTGGGAGCGCCGTAATCACCGGTGACCGGTCCATAAACGCCCTTCGCACTGGTGAACACCACGCGTTTGACGTTGAGCGCACGAGCCGCCTCGAGCACATTGACCAGGCCGATGACATTGACCTGGATGCTCAAGGCGGGATTGGCGGCCGAGACTGCGCCGACAAAGGCGGCCGCATGCACCACGTGCGTGACCTGATGTTTCTTGATCGCCTGCAGGATGCGCGGCAGGTCGAGCACGTCGCCCTGCTCGAAATCGATCTTGTCGCTGATATCGCCGATCAGGCTCTCGTCGCGATGGCGCGCGAAGACAACCGGCCGATGGCCTTCGCGCACGAATTTGCGGCTCGTTTCCGCGCCGATGACCCCCATGCCGCCGGTGATCAAGACCTTCATGTCAGGCTCGGTCCATTCTAGCGCTCACGGCGCCGATCATCGTGCACAGTATTGACCACAACCCCATGGCAGTCCACGTAGCCCGGATTGAAGCGTGTCGGAGCAAAATGCTCCGACACGCGAAATCCGGGAATGCGGATGGGTAAGATCCGAACGACGAGGTTGTCCCCGGATTTCCGCTGCGCTTCGCGCAAGCGTCAATCCGGGCTACTCACCGCCAAAGCGATGTTCGCGGTCGCCATCATGCTGGCGAGCCCGCTTAGCCGGGCTCTCGCACAAGAATCTGAACTGGCCCGCACGCCCCATTACTTTGATTGTACCATTTCCCGCCGGCGGCGGAATTGATGCAAGCGGCCGGCTCCAGGCGCTCGCGCTGGGTGAGATCCTGGGCCAGCCGGTCGTGGTGGAGAATGTCGGCGCCGCATCCGGCACGGTGGGCAGCGCCAAAGCCGCCAAGTCAGCCCCCGACGGCTACACGCTGCTCATGGGCAACAGCGGCACGCACGCCTTCAGCCAATCCCTTTACAAGAAGCTGCCCTATAACTCGGTGGAAGACTTCGCGCCGGTCGGTCTCGTTTCAGAATCGCCCCGCATCCTGGTCGCCCGCAAGACCCTGCCGGCAGACAACCTGCAAGGGTTCATCGCCTACGTCAAAGCGAACGAGGGCACAGCGCAATATGGCTCGGCAGGGGTCGGGTCAGGCACGCACCTGCCCTGCGCGCTCCTCAACGTCGCGCTCGGCGTGAATGTGACCCACGTGCCCTACCGCGGCGCCGGTGCCGTCATGCAGGACCTGATCGCCGGGCGCATCGACTACATGTGCGACACCATTCAGACCGGAGCGGCGCAGGCCAAGGGCGGCAACGTCAAGGGGATTGCTGTGATGGCGCCCAAGCGCGTCCCCATCATTGCCGATCTCGCAACCACCGGCGAGCAAGGCCTGCCCGGGGTCGAAGCCAGTGTCTGGAACGCATTCTTCTTTCCGAAGGGAACACCGCAAGCGATCATTGTGAAGATGAACAAGGCGCTCCAGGAGATGATTGCACGGCCGGCGTTGCGAACGAAGCTCGAAGATCTGGGACTGGAGATCGTACCGCCCGAACAGCGCAGCCCCGAATACCTCGCCCAGATGCTGCCGCGCGACATCGAGCGCTGGGCCAAGGTGATCAAAGCGGCCGGCATCAGCATGGATTGACCGCCGACTGCGAATGCTCGCCGCACGTTCACTGCCGCCGCAGGTTGGTGCATATCGCAAAACAGTCTCGCAGGATTTTGCCATGAAATCGCAACGAACGCATTCGCATTTATATACACGGAGTGACATCGCCACGTGGCAGAACTAAATTTGCAGGCGAAAGGCTCCCCATACAGCAGGACCTCGACCGTGCCGCGCACCCGCGTCTTCAAATCCGGTAACAGCCAGGCAGTTCGCATTCCAGCGGAGCTGGCCTATGCCGATATGGATATCGATCTGGAAATCACCCGACTTGGCGACGTCATCACAATCTTTCCCGCGCGCAACAGCTTGAAGGAGGCCGTAGCTGCCTTGCGCCGGATGCCCAAACCGCCTCGGGTTGAGAAAAGGCAGCCGATCGAGGTCCCGTTGCGCCGGCGAGATTGAGGATTTGATCCAGGCGTGGCTTACCTGATGTCAGGCGCATTCAGGCTGCCGCACCCTGCCGCACCCCAGTCGATCTTGGCAAGGAACTGCTCAATCAATCGGGCGCCTGCCTCTGTCCGCGCCACTTCCAGCGGGAACTTGCCATCGAGAATTCCCAATGGTTCGCGCAGCCATCGGTTAGCTTTATCGACGCCGAATACGTCCTCAGCCAGAGCCTGGATGCGGGTCAGTCTCACGACGCGATCGGATTCCTCGATCGAGAGCGGCTCTCGCTTCGTCTTGCGATGTCGCCATGTGCGCGCCGAAATGATGAAATGTTCGATCTCCTGCTTGGAAAATCCGGCCTTTTGGACATGGGCGAGAACAGCCAAGCGAATGCCGCGGCGAACGATGCGGGCAAGGTCGGCCTCGGATGCCACCTCCGCACCCAGGGCGCGATGGCCGCCCAGCTTGCGAAAGACTCGCTCGATCACGGGCGGGGGTGTCGGCAAAGGCATCCTCCTTGGACGGACCAAGTGGCTGGCAATATGCCATGGGCGGCAAATTGCCAACCACCATCCCTGGAGGCTGCGGCGCTTTTCAACGGCCGGAATTCGACCCGAATGAACGGTGCTGGCGCGAGCGTTTGGCGATAGCGCCGATTTCTGGCTCAACTCGTGGTCTGATGTTGGGCGATCTCCCCAGCCGAGTTGTCTTGCAACGGGCGCGACTTTCACGCGGCGCGTGCTGCTGTCTCAGCCGGTTGCAGCGCGGGGTCGGCGCCCGCGCGATGCAGAATGCGTGCCGGCGTGCCCGCGAACTGGAGGATGCCGGCCTGCGCGAAGCGCTGGAGCATCTCCCACGCGGGGCGATCGATCATTTCGACCGGCGGGATGCCGGTCGAGCTTTCCGCGGCGAGGCGCGCTCGTTCGGCAGCGATGCGCGGCGCATCGCCGTCGAAAACCACGAGCAGGCGCTCGGCGTGCATCTCGGCATGAACGAAGCGTTCTCCATGTCGCGTGCGCATGTCCTCAACCAGCGCTTCCTCCGGCGACAGCACCTTGATCGAAGCGGCCTTGGCCGTCCCCAGCATGGCCTGCATGCGCTCGATCAGCGCGGCGCGGCCGGATGGCATTTTGATTGCCGAGAGGTCGCCCGTGCCGTCGAGCACGCCGTCGGCAAGCGTCTGCTTGTGCGCGAGCAGATGCAGAATGGAATGCTCGATCGAGTCCTGGGTGACGAAATTGACCACCCGCACCGCTTGCGTCTGTCCTTTGCGCCAGACGCGGCCGATGCGTTGTTCGAGCTTCGCCGGGTTCCAGGGCAGGTCGAGATTGATGACGCAGCTCGCCATCTGCAGATTAAGGCCGGTCGCACCCGCATCCGATGTGAGAAACAACCGGCAAGCCGGGTCTTGCCGAAAGCGGGCAATCTCGGCACGGCGGCGCAATTGCGGCACGTCGCCGGTGTGCCAGGCGCAATCGACGCCCATCTCGGCCGCCAATTCCCGCACGAATTCCAGCATGCGCACCCACTCGGAGAACACGACGATCTTGCGCTCGCCGTCTTCGAGCAGTTCCTCGATCACGCCTTCCAGCTCTTCGAGCTTGGGGCACACGCGGCAGGTGGGATCGAGAATCGCGGGCGTGTCGCAGATCATGCGCATGCAAGCGAGATATTGCTGCAGGCGCTCGAACTCCTCCTTGGTCAGCGGGCGGCGCTCGGCGATGGCGGCGAGCCGGCGCGCCAAATACTCGTAGTCGGCGTAACGCGCGGCCTGCTCCTCCGCCATCGGCACGAAGAAGGTCTTGACCGTGCGGCCGGGGAGCTCCTTTTCCACGTCGTGCTTGCGCCGGCGCAGCATGATGCCGCAAAGGCGACGGTGCATCGCATCGAGATTGCGGTAGCCGACCGGGCGGCCGCGTTCGTCGAGCTCGTAGAAATCGCGGTTAAAGCGGAACAAGGGCCCAAAAATCTCGGGGTCCAGATATTGCACAATGGAATAGGTTTCATCGATGCGGTTCTCCAGCGGGGTGCCGGTGAGCACGAAGGCGAACGGCGACCGCAGTGATTTGACCTGCCGCGCCGTCTTGGTGTGCCAGTTCTTGATGCGCTGGGCTTCATCGAGGATCACCACGTCCGGCTTGAGCAGGCGGTTGATGTCGTCTGCGTCCCTCACCACCTGCTCGTAGTTGACCAGCGTGAAGAAGACCGGATCGGAATAAAGCTTGAGCCGCTCGGGACGCAGGCCGGCGACGTAACGCACACCGCGATCGGTGAACCGGGCGATCTGGTCCTCCCATTCCGCCTTCACCGAAGTGGGGGAGACGACGAGCACCCGTTCGATGCCCTTCTGCCGCGCCAGCAATTCACAGGCGGCAATCGCCTGCACGGTCTTGCCGAGGCCCATTTCGTCGGCAAGCAGCGCGCGCTCGTGAAACGCGAGATGCGCCGTGCCTTCCTTCTGGTAGGACAGGAGCGGCAGCTTGACCACATCCCAGGAGGCACGGCCTGCCTCGACGGCGGCGAGAAATTGCGCGCGCGAGGCTTCGCGCGCGGCTAGGCGCGTCTCGCGCTCAAGCCAGGCTCCGAAATGCCGCGAAATACGGATGGATTTGGGTGCGGACGGCGCGGCGTCCAAAAGCGCCTGGATGTTGGCCGCGCCTGGTTTGAGCGCACCATCGCGGGTGCAGAATGGGGCAAGGAAGGCGCGCGCTTTCGCGTCCGGTCCGGCCTTCGGGTGCAGGATTGCCGGGACTGCCGTCCCTGCGCGGTTAAGAAATATCTCCACGCGCGGCGACTTTGAAGTGGCCGCCGCCTTGAAGCTGCGGGCGTTCTTAGTGCTGAGCGCCGCCAGAACCCCTTCGATGTGCTTGCAGGTACCAAGCCCGTTAACACGGTGATCGATGCAGCCGCAGGAATTATTGCGCCCCGCAGGACCACGGATCTCCACCTCGTAGGTGCTGCCCGAAGTCGAGCGCACGCGGAAAGTTCCGAACAGCCCGTATCCCGGCTCCAGCGCCTCGATCCTTGCGATCTCGGTGCGGCCACGCCAGCGCCGCAGGTTTAGTTCGTCGTCGTCGCTGGTTTTCCAGCCGAGGACAGGCGGCTTGTTCAGAACCCTGCGGGCGCGGCGTTTGGCCGCCTGCTGTTGCTTGCGTCGAGGCATGGTCGCGTATCGAAAAGGCTTCGCCGAATCACTGATACATTACCATTGCCGGGAAGGCTTCCGCGCGATCCCAACGAGTGATCCCCAAAAGAAGATCCAAGAAGCTGGGACGCCATCGGTATCTGTCCGAACCGTATCGCCGAAATCATCAGCAATCGGCGGCGAATAGAGCGTTTCATCATCGTCGACGTACACGTCTCGTCGCCGACTCACCCATTGCTGCACACCTTGGTTATGCCTTGCGTTAGCTAACGCTGTGCGTTAGTATCGCGTACCCTGATCAAATCGTTTGGGAATGCCGCCGCCGAAGCTGCATGGCAACGTCGGTTCACAAAAGGCATTCCCAATGACATCATAAAAGCGGGCAATCGCAAGCTGATGCAGATTCACAATGCTCGCAGCCTTGAGGACTTGAGGGCGCCGCCAGGCAATCGGCTGGAGCGGTTGGCCGGGGATCGGAAAGGGCAGCACAGTATTCGAATCAATGACCAGTGGCGCATCTGCTTCCGCTGGCGTGACGGCGACGCCCACGATGTCGAGATCATCGACTATCATTGAGGAGATCTGAGCAGTGGCCGATTTTCCACCAGCACATCCAGGCGACGTTCTGCGCGAGGACTTTTTGAAGCCGCTGTATCTCTCGCAATACGCGCTGGCCAAAGCCATTGGTGTCCCGCAGATACGCATCAGCGCGATCGTCAATGGCAAGCGCGCAATTACACCTGACACAGCCCTCAGGCTGGCCCGCTACTTTGGAACAAGCGCCGAATTCTGGATGGGCATGCAGACGACCTACGACCTCGAAATGGCGCGCGATGAAATAGGCGCTAAGATCAAGGCGCGAGTTCATCCGCGGGCCGCGTGATTATCGAAGCCGCCGGGGAACGACACGAATTCCGGCGCGCTACCCGCGAAACGTGCGTATCGCCGCGAATTTCTGCGCAGGAGCGGAGGGAGTGGAAGTCATATTCTATTCCAAAAGGCCGATTCTATCGATACTTTGAGTAGCCGCCGGCCAGAAAATACCCCCAGAGATACCCCCGGCATTTAGATGGAGTTCGATTCTGTTATGGGATTCGAACATCACTCAAAGCTAATGACCAGTCTGCCTTTCTGCAGTTCTCTCACGCAATCTCCTTGCCCCAGCAACGCCGTTACAGGCGATTGTGGATTTTCAACTTATCTAAGATGCGCTTGGCAGCAGCAATTTGTCTGCGCGAAATAAAAATCTGCCTGCGTGCTTCTACCGAAGAGGTAATAGTAGTAGCGAGGGCCGGCTGAATATCATGGGCGGAAAAATTATCGGTGATCGCCCATACACCCGCCTGAATGATCTTCGGGTTCTTACGTCGAGCGCGTTTCAGAAACAAAATCAAACTTTCGTCTGCTTTGGCAACATCTATGAACGCCTCCCTGTATCCAGGAATAGGTCGAGTGGCATTCATACAGGCAGCACGAAGAACTATTCGTCTTCTCCACCTTCGGAAAAGGCACAAGCGGCGTGTCTTGTAGAGCACCATATTTTGATACGGTCCAGATGCAATAAAATAAGTGCCCGGCGCAATCAGCACTCTTTTAAACGATTTAAAAGTGAGATTTCGTAGCTCAACGACTATGTGTGTGATGCTTTGACCAGTTGCATGTACGGCAATTGATTGACGGCGAACGAGCGTAAGAAGATCGTCAGCTTCGCTGAACCTGGAACGATTTATCCTTATAAGGATTGGAAAAAGGATCAGAATGGCCAGTAGTATTATCTGTATCAATAATTCTTTTGACAAATAGCTTCGCATTTCACCCTCCCACTATGTACTGGCTGTGATGGGCGCGCAAAGGCTAGCGAGAAGAAAGGTATGATTAAATGCACTTTCTGCGCGGGACCGTCAAAGTGGGATGCTCATGCCAAAAAACGCAAGAGAATCAATGTCGAATGTCGCTCCCTAGGGGGATGCGGCGATTTAATCAAATCAATGGGTTATCAGAAAGTGGGACACCCAATCATCCCATGCAATCATTAGGCTTTATTCGGGGACTGTCCCACCAGCGTGACACCGATGAGCCGGACAGAGTCGCGCCGTGTTTTTAATGTCCGCAGATGGTCCGCTTACCCTCCCAAACTCTCCGTGAATGCGGACATCAATTCTTGTCGGCCATGTGCCAGGAGGAGACCTGAGCAAGTGCAGCAAAATGCATCTCGTCGATACGCGCTTGCACTCCAATAGTCCCACGCGCGAGCAGTGATATTTTGCGATCAGCCAGAAGCACCTACGATAGAATCTTCAGCCAGTGCAGGCTTCCGAAGGTATGCTCGCGAGGATCATGTGGCCACGGTCCAAAATCGCCAGGCAAGTCACCACCGTGCCAATTTCATGCGGTCTCAAAGCCAGTGGCATGATCACTATCCACCGGTTATTGAATTAATCGTCGTTCGGCAGCGGCGGATTCTGCCCGGATTTGTTCTGGACCAGCCAGGATTTCCATTGCTCAGATTTGAAAGGCCATTTTTCCATCTCGATGCACCAGGCGGCTGGCGGGGGATCAAGGTATGCGTTTGCACGCTCGACGCGCGTAAAGCATCGAGGAATAACTTGCTTTGCGAAATTAACAAGCCCCTGCGTCGTCGCATAGTTGTGCCAAATGCGCGCCGTCTTGTCCTCCGATGCTGTGACGACGTCGCGCCCGTTCGGACTGAACGCTGCACTACTTACTTTACCGGCGTGTCCCTCAAGAACCGCGATGGGGTTCCCGGTTGCGGCGTCCCAGAGACGTGCGCTCTTGTCCTCCGATGCTGTGACCACCCGTCGGCCATCCGGACTGAATTTTGCCTCTGCCACGACTCCAAGGTGGCCGACCAGCGCATGCAGGGTCTGATAGGACACACCATCCCAGATGCGGGCGGTTCTGTCATTAGACGCTGTGACCGCGCGCCTTCCGTCAGGAGCAAAGGCAGCGTTGTTCACTGTGTCGACATGGCGGCTATAAACCGTGATCGTCTGTCCGCCGTCGGCGTCCCAGATGCGCGCCGTTTTGTCTGTTGACGCGGTAATTATGTATCGCCCATCGAGGCTGAAAGACGCGCTGGTCAGGCCTCCCGAATGCCCTTCAAGGACCTTTATTGTCATGCCGGTCCCGGCATTCCAGATTCTTGCCGTCTTATCTTGCGACGACGTGACCACGCGCCGGCCGTCGGGACTGAACGCGGCTCCCGTGACCGCAGCTTGACCAGCGAGCGCAATGACCGACCGTCCGGTTGCGAGCTCCCAGATTTGTGCCGGCCTATAATCGGAAGCCGTTATTACGTGTCGTCCATCGGGGCTAAAGCCGGCGCTCCTGACACCGAGCACTTTGAGGACAGCGGTTACCTTACCCTTTGTCCCGTCCCAGATTCTCACGGTGTTATCTTGGGAGGCGGTGATCACGTGTCGACCATCGCGGCTGAATTCGACACTGGTAATTCCGCTCGTATGGCCGTTCAAGACCGTGATCCCTGCATGCCGCTCCAGGTCCCAGAGGCGCGCTGTTTTGTCATGAGATGTGCTGAGCACGCGCTACCCATCGGAGCTAAACACAGCACTACTCACGGCCTCCACATGCCCATTAAGTACCTTGAGCGTCTGGCCGGTTTCGGCGTCCCACAATCGCATTGTCTTATCTGAAGAATTAGTAAGCACGCGTCGGCCATTTGGACTGAACGTTACGCTATTCACCGAGTTGCTATGTCCGGTGAGCAGCGTCAACATTTCACCGGTTTCTACGTTCCAGATACGGGCAGTAGCATCCTTGGACGCGGTCACCACGCGCCTCCCATCCGGACTGAAGGCGGCGCTCAGCACAGGTCCTGAATGACCAGTCAGAACCTTTATTATCTTCGCGGTCGCAACGTCCCAGATGCGGGCGCCTTCGTTGTCCCAGGACGCCGTCACCACGCGCCGGCCATCCGGGCTGAACACTGCACCATCTACCAACCAAAGGCTTCCAACATCGGTAAACGTCGTGATTTCCTGTCCTGTTATGGCGTCAAGAATGACGGCGCCCATTCCACCTCCGATTACAATACGCCGGCCGTCTGCGCTGAATGCTACGCTATCGTTTCTCTCCAAATTAAATAGCACGCTGATCTGATGGCCGGTCTCAGCATCCCAGGTTCGAATTTCATGAAATGAGACGGTTACTAATCGTCGGCCATCGGGGCTGAACGCGGCGCTTCGCACAGGGCTCCCATGACCCTCGAGAATACTGAGCATGCGACCCGTCTCAGCATCCCAGATGCGTGCCGTATGGTCTTCAGACGCCGTTGCCACAAATCGGCCGTCGGGGCTTAGGACGCCGCACGTTAAGTTATTCGTATGACCCTGCAGCAGCGTGATCTCATGCAGACGTTGAAGTGCGCGGGATAATGCCATCTCCGCCTCGCGGGCATATGGCCGTTCGATACCGCTGGACGCGTCTGGTAATGCTTCAAGAGCCAAAAGCACGCCTGTCTCAGCGTCATCACGATCAATCGCCTGGTTAGCCAGACTGGCGAGGAAGCGCGATTGCGCGAGCAGTGCTCTGTCGCGCTCCTCTTTTGCCCGCGCCTCGTTTTGCTGCGCGATCGTCCGCTGTTCCACCGCAATCGCCTGTTGCTGCTCCGCGAACTGCTGGCGCTCTTCGGCGATGCTTGTCTGCTTAACCGCAATGCTACGCTGCCAATAAGCCACACCGGCCAGACCGAGAGCGAGCAGCAACCCCGCCGCCAGACTGCCCGTGAGAATATTTCGCCGGCGCGTAGTGACTTGGCGGCTACGCCGAACGAAGCGTTGGGTTTCTTCGGTTGGCGCCGGTGCCCCGCTCGGTCGCGCGGCGATCCAGCGCTCCGCCCGCTCCAGCACAGGCGAGCGCAACAGCAAGCCGCTCGGCTCTGACGCCCCAGCCCACCGACGCGCCTGCTCGCCAAAGTCGGTGTGCTGCCTGATCCAACCGATGTTGGTGTTGAGAGCTTCCGCGAGCTGATCGGCATGCTCCTCGAACTGCGCCGAGTCATCGAAGAAGATGAAGTTCAGCTCCGAGAGTTCCTCTGGGACGGATTTGTCCTCCACAGGGCGGAATACGATCGGCGCGAAGCGCTTGCTGAGGGAAGCCGCGAAACCGACTTCTTGCAGAGCAACACTGCCGGGCCGCACGGCACCGGGACTGAGAACGAACACAACCGTATCCGCGCGTGCAATCAGTTCTTCCACGCGTTTCCGCCATTTCTCAAAAGCGTAGATATCGCTGCGGTCGATGAATGTCTCGAATCCGCGTGCCTTCAGCGCTGCATCAAGTTGGTCCGCAAAGTCGATATCTTTGCGCGAATAGGAGATGAAGACCTTAGCTCTCGATTGGTCGGTCTTCGGTTCGGGGTCGTCGGGCATTGGCGCGCTCCTCGCGTGCCGATCTTCGGGGCGACGCGCCAGGATGGTCAAGCGCCGCCTGACCTGAGTATGGCGTCAGTTGGTAGATAGGCCCAGTAAAGGGCGTTCAAGCCATCTGCCACATGGACGAAATTTCATTTTGTCGATGGCTAGCCTCCCTGGGCCCACGGTCTTACGCAAGCACGTCAGGGGAGTTCGTTGTGCATCACAGCAAAATCGGGCGCCCGACTTCCGGATTGGGTCAAAATCCGAGATTACCGCACTGCAACATTGACGGCTGCTTTTCCTCATTCAGCAGACATTACAACGTCCTATGCAAGCTCAGCACAAGTCCCACCGGAGGGGAGGGGAATGACCTTAGTCGTTGTCCGAGTATTTTTCGCCCATGCACTTGCGTTTGAATGACTGATACTCGTCGGCAGGAATTTTCAATTCCTGGTATCGAACATCGCATCGAACCCTATCGCCAAGCACCTTGATATTCGACTCCGCTGGTGCAGCAACAGCAGTTTTTGGACTTACCGCTTGCTGCAAGTGATGGCCACGAATCAGCTCAGTCAGACCTTGCTCAATCGATTTCTCAAAGTAGGGCTCAATTCCTGCCCCTACAGCCGCAGAAATGATGCACAAAGCGCAAACCGTAAACGGCTTCGCCATAGCACACCCCGAATCTTGACCGAGACAGCGAAGCTCAATTCTCGAAAAAGGTAAAATGAGGGCAGCCTGCGAAAAGTCTGGCGCTCCTCAACCGTTTTTGTCTCCTTTCCAGAACCGCACCGTTCACTGATGCTGTGCTCGGTCAGAAAGGCGGTCCAGCTCAGAGCTGAGCCATAGATTGGCGAACCCCCATATCGTTAAGGACCATCATCTTGACCCACGTTCCACTTATCGAGAGTCATATACACCATTCCGAGCACAACGCTGTATGTCAGCACCATGAAAAGCGACAACAGGGTAGGTTTGATGCCGAGTTCAACTCTCATGGCGAATGGACCAAGACCAATTAGAGGAAAGAAAATTAGGTTCATGAAAATCCATCCGAGTACACCGAAGGTCAACCCTTTGAGTGCGCCACTTCGACCAGGAAGCAATGGCTTAATCTGCGCAAACAGAAATCCCAAAATCGTCATGCCGTTCACGAACGAAAGCGCCCAAGGTACAATGGCGGGAACATTTGAACCAACCCATTGGCTAAGTGCAAACTGAAAAGCTTGATACGGCTGAAACGAGGGAAGCAAGCCAGTCCGGGTTTTAAAATACATGAATAAAGAATGGACCATTGTGCCGCATAAGCCTGCGATGACCGACTTCCAAATCCAGCCCTTCCCCATTCCTCCCAGATGAAAGCTCATACCCCAATCCGTCTTCCCGGCGGTCAGTCTTGCGGGTATCATGTCGATGGCCGACAGTAGGCGCGGGAGGTTCTCATGGAGCGAACGATTGCCCGTCTGAACATCGAGCACTATCGTAAGCTGCTGACCCAGGAGATGGACGAAGCCAAGCGGCAAACCATCCTGCGGCTATTGGCTGAAGAACGGGCCAAATTGGCATCGCCAGAAGCAAATCCGCCCCGACAAAAACTCGGCTCTTAGCGTTTGTCTGGCCACGCTCTCCAGTGTGTCGGACGAACGTCAATTAGCTCCCTGGTTTCCACTTTTAGCCACCCGCCTAGAATGCGGCGGCACGGAAAGACAAGCGCATGAGTACCGTTTCCGTCGATGACGGCCAACTCAAGATAGCGGTCAAATGGCGCGACGGATATTGGTTTCCAGTCCACGGCGGCAGATAGCCAGTCCCTCTGGGACGGCGCTTTGATTTGAAGTCAATAGCTTGCCGCCGAAAAATGTGGTCGGCTTGACGATCAACCAAAATTCCTGACCAAAGTCGAATTGCGTGATGCGGCCATACGTGAACTCAAGGTCTCGAAGAACTCATTTGATTGCGCGTGGGTAGAGGCGATTGAGCAAACTGGGCGGCACGATTGGGTATGAACCTCTCTACCACCGTCCGCGCGTTAAAAGCTGATTGTCCTTTTTGACCTACCTCAATGCTGGGGACTGCGAATGCCGCTTAAAGAGGCTCATGTGGCACTTCATTGCTTCAACTGACTCAGTGCCGTCCGACCGACTGCTGCACTTGGCTGTTGTCGATGAGGATGGTGCTCACGCTCTCGTATTTCCATGCTTCCGAGATGGAGATTGCTGGATACACGTCAAAACCAAGGTGAGAGTGGACGTGCATCCAACGCATTGGCGGGAGTGGTTCCAGTAACGAAACATATGCTGCCCTGTCTAACCAAAGCGTCTTGAATTTAGGAAAAATTGCTTGTGCGCGTCTGGTAATGGCGATCACGATGCAAATGTACGTATGGAGAGCGCTACCTGGACGAGCATATCTGCTCATGACTGGGATTACCGCGCTTCTCATAACCGTATCGATGACAATTCCTTTCGCCCCGATCTTGGTCGGTGCAGTTCTGCTTCGTCACGAAAGATGCAAAGAGATAGTGCTGATATCAAGCCTTGGTAGCGCAATCGGCGGTCTCATTTTGTATTGGGTATTTTATTATTTGGGGTGGAGTCAAATTGTCAGTGCATACCCAGACCTGACACAGTCGAAGCTATGGTCTGACGTGACACGATGGGTCTCTGCTTTCGGAATTTGGACTTTGCTTGGCATTGCCGCACTGCCGTTACCACAAACTCCGGCGCTTATTTTGACAGCGATGTTACCATTGCCTGCTTCGCAAGTGTTTTTAGCCCTGTTTGTCGGTAAATTACTGAAATATGGCGTCTGTGGATGGCTCGCCGCTAATTTCCCATTTTGGCTGGGAAGCCTCACAGGAGAGATACCTGACGGAGGGAAGTCTCACGCTTCTTAGATGTGCAGAATCACACGGGACCGAAGATTTCCGATCATCAGCGATATGTAAGCAGATATCAGCGCGAATAGGTTTATTCTCAAGCGCAAGGAGAACTAACTCGTCGGGTCTGACGAGCGGGCGTTTAGCGGGAAATGCACGCAGGTGCTTGCGGATGACTTAGGGACGCTAGCTTAATCCCTCGAAAACCGACCCCTCGTAGTGCCCAATAGCAATTCTGATAGCCTGCTGTCGGCCCGGCCTAAGACGCCAGAAATTGGAAGCACCGCAAACGCCTGCTGAGGCAAATCCATTTCTGCCGTCGATTTGGCCCCTGCTTTGTACTTGTATAGCGATCCTCCTGATTTCTGTTGTGTACACAAGGCAACCGTCAACTTGCCGTTGCTGCTTGGCGATATCACGGCATAAAGCTTCCGGTTACCCGGATGGTCTTTTTTATCCCAATCCTTCCAGAAGGCGTTCACAGCTTCACTGGCCGACGAGGGTGAGATTCCCAGCCGCACCAGTTCTTGCTTCAAAGCCGATTTGTAGGCTTCCTCCTTGGAAAACAGCCGATTCCTAAGTGGCCGTCGTCCAATCGGAGTGCGGTTGATTATTCCGCGACGAATCCAATTATTCACCGTTTCTAGGTCGGCTCCGATGATTTCGGCCAACTCGGCTGCACTCACAAAGACGGTATCGGGCATAAGCACCATTGGGCTGACTTCAGCCATTCAAATTAACTCCTCTTGATTTTCTATGGTCACATGACCATAATGATATAGTTCGGAAGGGGAACAGGCGCGGTGCGCGTCGCGATCGCCGGTCACCCTTATCTATTCAACGGCCTTCAACTGCGCCAGGTTTGCGGGGGCTAGATTGGGGGCTGGGGGCCGGGGCGACCACGCAACTGCACCTCAACGGCCTGCAACTGCGAAAACGCCGCCAGGCTGCGGCCTCACGGGCGGCGGAGGGCGAGTTTTTCGTTTTAGAATGTGCAATATACTCCTCTGCTCACGCTACTCGCCAATGTCGTTTGCCAAGGTTAGCTTGTATGGCCGATATTAAGCTCTTCCACATAGCGAACAACCAAATAAAGCCAGTCCTGGGTACCAAGGACGGTTCAGTTACTGTTCGAGAAGAATTTAGAAGCGCTCATGGGCGTCCGCTTTCTTGCTTCTGAGTTTAGAACCACTCACGGCGGGCGCATTGATACGCTTGGTCTCGATGAGAACGGAAGTCCGGTTATTTTGGAGTACAAGCGCACCACAAGTGAGAACGTCATCAACCAGGGACTCTTTTACTTAGATTGGTTGATGGATCATAAGAAGGACTTCCAATGGCTGGTGCTTGAGAAGCTCGGCAAGGAAGCCGCTGAAGAAGTCGACTGGTCGGCACCGCGTCTGATTTGCATAGCAAGCGACTTCACCCGATATGATGACCACGCCGTCAAGCAAATTCAACGGAACATCGAACTGATACGATATCGTCGCTTCGGTCCTGATCTGCTGATGCTCGACTTAGCCTCCGCGAGCACCGCTGTCGGTCTCAGTGATGCCAAACCAATTTTATCGGGTGACGGCGGAGTCGTCGTAAACAAATACAAAACCATCAGCACGGTCATCTCTGAACTTGATGATGAGATGACTGAACGTTTCGAAGCGCTGCGCACATTTTTGACGGCACTCGGTGATGATGTACAGGAAACGGTCCTTCGATTCTACGTGGCTTTCAAGCGCATCAAAAATTTCGCATGCGTTGAGTTCCGGCCGAGTGCTGCGAAGATCCTCATTTATGTGAAGGTCGATCCATCAGAAGTGACTTTGGAAGCGGGTTTTACTCGCGATGTATCTCAGACCGGGCACTATGGCACCGGCGATCTCGAAATTACGCTGTCCAAGCCTGAGGACTTGGAACGCGCGAAGGCACTCATCCAGCGAAGCTATGAAAATTCATAGGCCGTTGCATTAAGTCTGAATCTCGACCCGGTTTAGGTCTGTCGGTGCGCTGTGAGAGGGTTAATCCGGGGGTTGCTTTAGATAAATCTGTAAAACGTAAATAATTTCAATTAGATATGGCGGAGGGAGTGTCCGCCACCGTACCAATAATTTCAATCACTTGGATGGATTATGCAGGATTGCCCACGGTTCTACCCACACGGACTCAGTTTCGGCCCTGTGGGAATCGAACCGAGGATACTATCAGCCGATGATAATCAGCAGAATAGTGAGGCCCACCAGCAACAGGACAATCCGGCCGAGGCCCGCCCGCAGCCCGAAGAGAATGAACCAGCTCAGTGGACGCGCCCGCCAAGCATGGTCATCGAGGTAAAGATTGATCGCGCTGCGAGGTGTGGTCTGACTTGCGGCTGAGGCTGCGCGCAATAAACGCCAACGGCCGCAGCAGCGACCGAACCCTTGCCCGCCGTTGCGCTCGATCACGAGCACGCAGAACGGCAAGGGCGAAGCTGTTGAAAACATTGGTTCTGATTGCAATCGATGATTGCAATTTCGGATCGACCAAATCCATATATTTTTGTGCCTGCGGCCGTGTAAGATCAAAAGAGCGCCCCACCCAATCCCAAAAGGCTGCTGCGCTCGTATCGTGGAACGATCCCTCGCGAGCTTCCAACATCTTCTCGCCAGCCGCTCGGTAATATGGCATGCCAGCCCGTTCCGACGCATCATCGCCCTGTTGCAAATCGTTCTTAATCAGTGGCGTAAGCACCTTGAAGCCGATGTCGATCAGCTTGAGTGCCAGCTTGCGTTCGAGTTCGCGCTCCTTGGCCTTGTTCTGCAAGTCGCGTGCGTATGATTCGGGATTGAAGGAACTGATGGCTTGTTTGACCGGCTCATGCCAGGCGGTTTTGCCGGTACCATGATTGCGATTTGGATAGATTGTTCTTTCGGACTCTCGTAAGCTATTGAAAACATTAGTCTCGATGGGACGCGCGCGTCCATGTTCGACCAAATCCATATATCTTTTGGCTTGTTTTGCTGAGAGATCGAATGACCGATCAATCCAATCCCAGAAAGCAGCGGCGGTGCTGTCTTGGAATGACCCGTCCTTGGCCTCCCACATCTTCTCGCCGGCCGCCCGGTAATAGGGCATGCCAGCGCGCTCCGACGCCTCGTCGCCATGCTGCAAATCGCTCTTGATCAGTGGTGTAAGCACCTTGAGCGGGCGCGCAGAACGGCAAGGGCGAAGCTATTGAAAACATTAGTTTCGATGTTCCGCATTGCGGATCTCTCGGCATGTTCAGCCAAGTCCACCCGGCAATGTCGTCAGTGAACGTGCACGATCAGCGAGTCGAGCAGCGCGCGGCGCTCCGTGATGCTATTCAACACGACCATCTCGGCCCCACCCTCGCGATGCAACCCAAATGGCCGATCGATGATCGGCAGCAGGAGCTTGCGCGCGCAGGCAGTGCAGAGAAGCCCGACGACGTAATCCGGATCTCGTAGATTGCCAAACGCTCGGCGAGCTCGCCGAGGTCCGCGGAGGACTTCGCGACGATCATCACGCGATTGTCGTTCAGAAGACTGAGCAGAAAATCGACGGTCGGCTTGCCGCCGCCAGGGTGACCGAGCCGGCAGGAGCGAGAGACGGCGCCGACCGGGTTCACTTCCAAACCCCGTCCTCTTTGACGTTCTTGCCGATCCGGGCACTCAACACGTAATCGAGCTTCGCCATCAGGCCTCGAGCCCGCACATCGCCGTCCAGGAATCGCCGGACCCAGTCCTTGTCGCCAAGCAGCGTCGCCTTGTCGAGCCTGGCCTGCGCGACGTTCTCCTCGGTCACGCGCAGATCCCTCAAAATGAACTCGGTGGCGGTGTCATCAAGGGCAAGGTCATCGCGCAACATCGTGACAGTTTCGGCGAGCTTGTGCGGGCTGAGTGTCGGTGAATCGATCGTCGACGTTGCCATCGTGCCGAACTCCAGCTCACCCGCAATCGCAGCAGCGACCGGGTCAACGGGTTTCGGCGGTGCCTTCGCGATGGAGGCAAGCTCCTCGTCGCCTGGTCCTCCGACATGGCGAGCGGATCGGCGGGATTGGCAGCGCGATGGTCCTTGGTCAGTTTTCGAGGAGCTCGGTTGCCTGTTGCGGGCTAGAGAGCTGATGTCTGGGGCAACGCCGAGTGTGTCGTTCGCGTCAGCCATTTGCCGGTGCTCCATCATTCACCGCGCCCAAAGCGGCAATCTCCGCGACGATCGCATGGTATTTTGCTTCCCCTTCGGGAGAAATAGCTCCGGCGGGCCGCGACTGCTCCTGCAACAACCGGGAGAGTTTTTGTTCGTTTGACGTTCCCGCAACGTGCGCCATCGGGGGCAGGGCGATCCTTCAGCGGATCGAGACGATCGCGCATCGTCGCGACCGCAAACTCCGAAGCGGCCTTGAGCGCAGTCGCAAGCGGGACAACCCTCTCCGGCAGCATAAGCCAGTCGAGCCGCGGAGATGCACCACCGGGAAACTCAGCTCGACACGGGCGCCCATCTTCCCGCCGGCATATGGGCGCGCTCCAATCCGAAATAGTTCATATTTCACGAACGTCGCGATCGCACCGGCCGACATCGCTGCGCCTTCGGGCGTGCGGGCAACAGCAGCGCTGTCAGGATCTCCGCTCGGCCACATGGCCAACGCTTGCTCGCGCAGTTTGATGATCCGGCGAAATGTTTGCTCAACCTTCGCAAGATCGCTTTGCATCAGGTCTGCGAGCGCATCTGACTCGGCCAGCGTCTTGGCGAACTTATCGATCAGACCGGCGCGCTTTGGCGAGGGCCTCGCGCCCCTCCTTGGCAGCCTCGACCTCCAGCAATCGAATCCGGTAGTTCTCGGTCCCGCGGCCTGCCTCAGCGATTCCAACTCACCATCAAGCTTTGCGATCGCAGCGGCGGTGTCGCCGGCAAGCAATTTGCCTTCCGCCTGGCCGCCGTCTCGGCGGTCTGTTGTTCGTCGCCTCAAGCTCCGCTTTAGCGGCGGCGAGCCTGTCGCCGGTCGGTTTGGCCATCAGTACAGTCCTTCATTTTGAAGAGATTACCCCGACCCAGCGCCAACCGGCAAGGAAGCGCCGGGCCGGGGCATTGCCGATCACTGCGAGAGAAATCGGCAAACCAATTTTCACGCCGCGGGCCGCGGCTCGGATGCAGCTTGCGCCTCATTTCGGCGCGGATAGCCTCGTAGCTCCGCTCCTTTGCGGCGATCGACTCCTCGTGCAGATTCAATGCCTCCACACGAGCTGAAAGCCTCGCCATCGCGGCATCAGCGTCAGCACGATCGGCTTGTGCCTTGCGCTGCATTTCTGCCGTCTCGGCTTGCAGCTTGTGAGTCGGACGACTCGGCCGCGAGCTGCTCCAGGTTCTTCTTCGCTTCGGTCGGGTTTGAGACGGCAGCGATCAGCTTCAGGGCATCATCAATCGATGCGGCAGAGGAAGACTGAGGCCCATCATGACGTGGCTCCATCCGAGATGACAAAGCCGGCGGCAGAGACTTGCTGAGCATTCTCGAAGAACCGCTCAAAGGCTTCGAGGAAGTTGTGGATGTCGTTCTTGGTCAGCTTGGCGGCGTCAGCCACCCTCAGCTCGCAGTCGTCGCCGGTGGTCGAGGTCGTGTTCGTGGTGAAGTCGGAATACCGGAGGCCTTCTTTGCCACGATTGATGCTCACGAAATGATCGGCCATCGTCGTTCTCCTATGCCGCCCGATCCGGCTCGCTGCCGGCCTCAGCCGCGCTCGTGCTCATTGCGTTTTCTCCTGGAGCCACTCGACTAGGATTGATTTGATCAGCTTGTTGAGCGTGCAACCCCGTTCCGCCGCTACCGCTGCCAACGGCTCAAGCAACTCCGGATCAATGAAATGCACATTGGGGGGCTGTTCTTTCCGAAGCCGGCGACCCCAGGCGGCAATGTCGCTGCTGGTCATCATGCTGCTTCCTCGCCAGGATCATCTACCTGCTGCGCTGCAGCCAGTCGCTTCGCCTCATGCTGTCGAAATGCCACTTCCATTTGCCGCTCGCGCCATGCAAGCCGCTCCTCAATGCGCCGTTCACGCGCAGCCTGGTCGCTATGCTTCGGGTGCCGGCTCACGCTGCCTCCTCGTGATCGCGATCGTCCTCGCGGTCGAACAAAATCTTCGGCCTGCGCAGCACCCAGGCCACGCCCAAATTCGCCAGGGCACTGGCCGACAAGCCAGTCTCGATCGCAAGCCTTTCGAGCGCTTGCCTTCGTCGTACGGGCAGCAAAATCTCAAATCTCGCCTGATTTGCCATGCCGCGTAATTTACGCCTCGCACACGGATTTGCAACGGGTGGTTGCCAGGACTTATCCACACACCGAATGGATGTAGAAAGGGCCGCGATAGGCCTACAACCTGACCACCCGACATACACGCCCCGGTGGAAAATTGACCCTCCTAGTTACCCGGACGGTCGCGAAACCCCCCAGCGACGCTCTGTGGGCCTCGCCGGTCGGCACAACCCCTAGCGAAGAGCTAGAACAAAACGGCACCGGGAGCAGCGGGCTGCGGGGGAAGGCTCGGCTACTCCGCTGCCAAGGCCCGCCGCACTGCCTCCGCCAGAAAACCAGAACGCGTATAGCCATGCGCACCGGCGTACCGGTCAACCTGGGCCAGCACGTCCTCAGGCAGCGTCACGTTTACCCGCACCGCCTTACCACGCCCCAGCTTGACCCCCACCACAATCACCGCCCCGTCCCGGTTCTCACAATCCGCCATCACCTCGTCCAGGCTCGATGGCGCTGGCAGTGCCTCCCCATCCTCGATCATTCCATCGACGTGCAGCGCAAGCGCCTCCGCCGCCATCTCCCGCGCCTCATCCAGCGTCCGCCCCGCCGTCACCAGCCCAGGAAAATCCGGGAACGACACCCCAAAATCACTCTCCGCTTCC